>NZ_JAAOEF010000001.1:0-665000 GCF_011393055.1 Desulfofundulus sp. TPOSR
GTGATTTCTCAAATAAAATGAAAAAGATGGGATAAGGCGGGTTTGGGAGGGAAAAGACGGGTTAAGCCAGGAGTGATGCGGGTTTGGACCGCTTTTATTTTTTTCATTTTGGTGTGAGAAAAATTCAGATGATCGGCCCGGTGTTTGCAATCTTATGGCAATATGGTGATTATTACCTGGAAATTTAGTCGTGGTCTGGTGGGTGCGTTACCGGCTATTTATAATCTGTTACTATATCGTTACCGGGCATAGATTTGCGGAGCACCGGTGTTCAAGAATCCAGGAATGATGGGAGTTACAAGGATCGATACAGGGTAACAATGTCGGTGAACGATTGTTTTGAGGAGAAGGTGTTATACGGTGGCTGGGCTTCCGGAGGGTCATTTTTGTGGTTAATTCAGATGGTAAAACTGGCAATTCGTGGGATTGGATTGCGGAACTTGATTGCGGAACCGGTTTTGATTGCGGAACCACTGCTGAGGCCTTGAAAATCAAGGTTTTAGGGCAATGGGTGTGCAGTTGCGGGCGGGTGATTGCGGAACTGGGGAGGGTCCCAAAATATGCATAATTATGCATTAGAATTGTATAATTATGCATATTCAGCGAAAGGCGGAATGTCCTGTAAATACTGGGGAAATTGAAACTGCCGCAGGCCTGGCGCAGTAAGAATGCAGGAAAATCAATTGCTGGCGGATTCCATAAATACTTTAAGGTAACAAAAGTATCATTAAAGAATTCTGGCCGATGTATCTCCAGGACGAGGAGGGCCGACCGGTAAAGTAAATGTGGGGGCCGTCATCAATTTATGGTAAACTAGATATTTAGATGGCGGCAACTGGTAATAAGTGTAAGGTTAGCCAGCGGAGGCCTGCCCCAGGGATTCTTTTTGTTTTTTTTGGGCTTCCCCGATGACATCATCAGGGAAGGCCCGGCGGAATTGAACTTTAATCCAGCCCTTCATATCGTCGTCGGCAGCGGACCAGAGGTCGTAAAGGTCGTTCAGCATCCGGTCCAGGTCGGGGTCACCGGTGTCGGCGCGGTGGGCAGGCCGGCCGGCGGCCACGGCCAGGCCGCGTTCTTTCATTATACTATTGACGGCTTTCAGAAAGTCCTGCTCTCCAAAGCGGGCAAGCAAGTTTTTAAGGGTTTCTTCCGGGGAGATAAACATCTCCCCTTTTCCTGTTTTTAGCCATTCATCTGAGATGCCATATTCATGTTTAATGAGGCTTAGTAACGTCTGAGATGGTTCTCTTAAGCCAAGCTCAAGCGAAGAGACGTAACCCCTATCAATACCAAGAGGCTTGGCAAATTCAGCTTGCGTAAGTTTTAGGGTTTTCCTGGCTTTTCGCAGCCGTTCAGCAAGACTCATAAAATGCACCACAGATAACTTTTGTTATTGACTACTCACCACAGTTACATTATCATTATGTCCAGAGGGTGTTAAAAATTTTCCAAGGGCATGTCTACGGAAAGGAGGCTTCAGTGTTGGCCACAAAAAAGGGCCTGACCGGCCTGGAAATCAGGATCGAGCTGATGAGACGGGGCATCAAGCTCGTGGACATAGCGGCCCGGGCCGGGGTGAAGCCACCTGCAGTCACCAGAATGCTTAGCGGCAAAGACAATTACAAGGGCCGGCGGCTGCGCCCTGTTATCGCCGAGGCCCTGGGCCTGCCGGAAGACGAGATCTGGCCGCCCGAGGTCGAACGCAGAGCGGCGCGCTAAGGGCCGCCGGTCATTTCCACTGGAAACTTGTTTACACCGATTTAATCTTATCAGAACCAAGAGGGGGTGGCAATGGAAAGGAGGCGGTAATTTTTGGACCGGGCACGGTCAATTTTCCGGCGAAAGGCGGGTGTGGTCATGGAAAATGTGCTGCCGGTGCTGGCAGAGCGGAGCGAGGTCCGGATCGTGGAGGTGGACGGCCAGCCGGTGGTGACGGCGCGGGACCTGGCCAGGGCGCTGGGGTACAGCCAGGAGCGTAACCTTCACAATCTTTACTATCGCAATAAGGCTTCGTTCACTGACAGGGATGCGGGTATCGTCAAATTGACGACCCCTTCTGGAGAGCAACCGGTTCTATACTTCACCAAACGCGGCGCTTTGAAAGTTTGTATGAAATCCAACCAGCCGAGGGCGGTGATGGTGCAGGAGATCCTAATCGACCTGTACGAGGCGGTGGAGCGGGGCAACCTGGTACCGGTGCAGCAGCTTTCCCAGTTGATCGTCCAGCAGGGGCAGGTGGTGGCCCAAAGCCTGCAGCTGATGCAGGCGGTACAGAAGGAGATCCGGGGCCAGGGACAGTTGCTTTCAGCCATGCATGGTCAGATGGAGGTGGTGGTGCAGGCGGTGGTCACCCTCCTGCAGCGGGCGGCGGCCTCGCGGTGCACCATACCGGTGCCGGAGGCCGGACCGGGTGAGGACCTGCGGGTGACTCTACAGGTGAAGCGGCAGAAGAGCGCCAAGAGCGGTCGGCGGTCAGTATCCAAGCTAGAGAGGCTGGGTGTGGCAGACCTGGTGACAAGGCTTTTGGGCAAGGGATATAGCTATCAGGAGATCGGGGAGGTCTTGAAGGCCCAGGGGATCAGCGTGGGCAAAAGCTCCATCGCCAGGTTCGCCAAGAACCGCATCCTGGACGGCTTCGGCCCCGGGGTGATTTAACCGAGAAGCCATAAGGAGGGGTTTGAAATGCCGGAGCGCGAGAAAAAGGGAACCGCTTTTGAGATCCCTTTTGAAGATGCGGCCAAGGTGTGCAAGTTAATCCTGGGGTTCACGCCCACCGGCATCATATACGGGCGGGAACAGGCCGGCGACGGGTGTACCGGTTCGTGGAGTTCGTCGACGGCATTTACGGCAGCGTGAAGATGGATTACTACTGGCTGGAGGACCACCTGTGCGAGGTCAGGCAATAGCGGCGTTAGCCCGAGCGGCCAACAGGCGGGGTATACCGGTGAAAAGATAAGGCCCGCGAGGGGCCGGGCTGAAAGGAGTGAGCGGCATGGAGATGCAGGGCAAGGTCGTTTCACATGATGAGGAGAAGATTGGTGAAGCCAGGAAGTGGATAATAGAACAAGGGTTTGCGTTCGTTGCGCGGTACTCAGAGGTCCCACATGTCATGTTAAATCTATTCTGCAATGGTAGGTTGCCGAAACAGGTTGCGCTTAAAGTTGCCTGCAAGGTGCTAAAGCTTAAGGAAGAGCTAGAAGAACTCCTTAAAGATATCTAATAGTTCCGCGGAAAAATATAGTCATCGCTGTTATACCAAAATTCAATGAAAAACCATTTAAAGAGGGTATCTATACCGGCAGGGACTTTGATGGTGGCACTTTTGATTTCTTCAAGCAGTTCCCTTGCTGCGTCATAACGACCTTTAAGGTTAATCTGTATGTGAAGCGGTAATTTTTTAAAATATTGGGCGGCCTTCTCCTGGAGGGTAAAAATACTGGCCAGCTTTTCAATATGTTCATTTACCTCGCTGTCGTAACGGTTATAAATGTTGATATCTTCTCCGATATCCTTGCAATTGTCGTAGACCAGATCCAATCTGCGGCAAGTGGCGGGTGGAAGAAAGTTTGATACGAAAGCGTCCAGGATCAGGACTAAAAACTTGGGGTCGGAGGCGATCGTTGATATAGTAGCTCATCTCCTTTCCGGATGAATAATCCGGGTGATATTCACCGGGAGAACCTCCGTAATTTGGATGCTGGCAACTCCATTTTACACCGGGGGGTTCTCCCGGTCAACAATATAACCGCCGGTGAGGCAGGGTCTGGATGCGGTACGCGCCCTGCTTCACCGGCTGAAAGGGGGCGGCCGGAGGCAGCCCCCGGATGCTGCCCCAAGTTTAAGGAAGGATTATAAGAATTTTTGTAATCTGTGGAAGCGGGATTATTGAATTGAGGGGGGATTACGCGGTGGCCACAGGCAGAAAGAAGAAAAACGTGGCCGCCTCGCGGGGAGGGTTCGAGCAGCTCACGATCTTCGACGTGATCAGGGAAGACGAGGCGCGGCAGCAGGAGGAGAGACCGGCGCCGGGCAGCTTCAATATTTCCAGCCGGCTGAGAAACGCGATTTCCGAGGGGCTGAAAAGGTCCAGCCTGAGCCGGTACGAGGTGGCGGCCAGGATGTCGGAGCTGGTGGGGGTGGAGATAACCAAGAGCCAGCTTGATTCGTGGACGGCCGAGTCGAAAGAGTATCACCGGTTCCCGGCGGAATACCTCCCGGCGTTCTGCCTTGTGACGGGACACCTGGAGCCCCTGCGGATGATGGCCCGGATGCTGAAGTGTTATGTCCTTGAATCCAAAGAAGCCCTACTGGCGGAGCTGGGCCGGATAGACCAGGTAAAGCGGGACCTGGCCCGGCGGGAAAAAGTGGTAAGAGAGATGATCGAAAAGATGTGGGCTACCGGCTAAAGGAGGTACGGGCGGTGAAAAAAGTGTGCTGCGTGTGCGGCAAACATCCCCGGGTGCGGCGGAAGGACCCCTGGGGCAAATGGGAAAGGATAAGCGACTTAAGGCCGGCGGCGGGAGGAAAGCTGATCTGCAGCGCGTGCCTGGGCGAACTGGTGAGGGATACGGTGGTCATGCTGAAGAGTTAAGCCCGGAACCGGGCTAAACAAGGGGGTCTAAAAATGACGAAATTACTGACCCTGGAGGAGCTGAAGAGCGCATTCAAAGGATATCTCGGAACTTATCAACAGAGCAGGCACGCCGGGGGTTGGAACGAGCCTGGAAAACGCAAAAGATATAAGGACAAATGTCGTGAGAGGTACCGGAAGCGGATTAAGTAAAGTGGCATATTTTTCTGGCATATTTTCTGGCATATTTCCCCTGCATGGGCTAAAGGAGGGAGCTGGGCTGCTGCAGGCGGTATGGCTGTCCACAAGCGAGGCGGCGCGCGCCCTGGGGGTGACCGAGCGGGCCGTGAGAAAAAAGATCATGGCGGGCGAGCTGCAGGCCCGGGTCCAAGCGGGCCGGGGCGGCTTGGGCGGACAGGTATACCTCGTGCCCCTGGATGCCCTCCCCCCGGAAGCCCGGCGGCGTTACCTGGCCGAGGTTGCGGCCGCACCTCCTTCTCCCCCTACCCCGCCGCCGGAACCGGAAAACGACCCGAATGAAGGGGAAAAAATCGGGTCCCTGGCGGAACTGATTGCCAAGTACGGCGAGGAGAAGGCCCGGAAGATCATCAACGATGCCAGGGCAAAGTGGGAGGCGGTTGTCCTGGAGGCATTGGAGGTGATGAACGGCCCCTGGGGAGACAAAGCCAGACGCCTGGAGGCACTGGCCAGGCGGCGAAAAGTAAGCAAGACGACACTGTACCGGATGGCGGACCGGTACCTTAACGAGGGGGTGATCGGGCTGGTACACGACCGGTACCGCAGGACGGGCGAGGGCACAAAAGGCAAGAACCGGCGCTCGGTAACACCGGAGGTGGAGAAGTTCATCCGCGCCATGTACCTGAAGTACCCACCACCGAAGAAGAGCAAGGTATATGAAGAGCTGAAGAAAGCGGCGGCGGCGAAGGGCTGGCCGCTGCCATCCCGGGCGACGGTATACCGGGTGATCGCGGACATCAAGCCGGCGGAGGAAGTGCTGGCCACACGCGGGGACAAGGAATACGAGTCAAAGATGATGCCCAAGGTGCGGCGCACGTACAGCCACCTGATGGCCATGGAGGAAATAGTAGGAGACGGGCACCCGTTCGACATCTTCTTAGAGTTCAACGGCCGGGCGGTGCGCCCCAATCTAAGCGCCTGGATGGACCTGCGCAGCCGGAAGATTGTGGGCTGGTGCGTCACCGCCGGCCCGGCCAACAGCGACACCATCGCCGTGGCCCTGCGGCACGCCATAATCACCCACGGACTGCCCGGGACTTTATACACCGACTGGGGTAAAGAATACATCAACGAATACATAAAAGACGTGTGCCGACGGCTGGACATCGGTATCAGAAACTGCATCCCCAGGACGCCACGGAGCAAGGCCATCGAGCGCCTGTTCCGTACGGTGCACGACCAGTTCACGCTCTACCTGCCCGGCTACTGTGGCAACACTCCGGAAAACCGACCGCCGGGGTACGACGAGAAAAAGCTGCTCAAGCAGGGCAAGCTCTTGAAGTTTGAGGACTTCGTGCGGCGGTGGGCGCAGTACGTAGAAGTTTACAACAACCAGGTGCACAGTCAAATTAAAGACACGCCGGCAAACGCCTTCGCGGCAGCGCAGCACGTGCGGCCGGGCCTGGTCGACGAGCGTGACCTGGACATCCTCATGATGCGCAAGGAGCGCGTAAAGGTCCAGCCCGGCTATATCAGGCTCCTCGGAAGAGATTACTGGTCGCACAACGTGGACCTGGGCATGCTGGTGGGCGAATGGGTCCAGGTCTGGTACGACCCGCACCGGGTGGGCGAAGTGCTGATCTGGTACCGGGGCAAGTGCATCGGCACCGCCAGAAACGAAGAGGCCCTGGCCCACGGCCTGGACCGGGCAGAACTGGCAGAGAGGCTGCGGGCCAACCGGCGGGTAAAAAAGGCCCTCAAACTCAAGATGGCCAGCTACGTGGAGGGAATCGAAGACGTCCTACCTGGTGAAATCGTGCGGAAGGCCAAGCGCATCAGGCGTTCATACGCGGGCACCGACCTGGACGGACCTGTGGAAAAAGCTGTGGATGAAAACGTGCAGCGCCTGACGGGCGGGGAAAGCGCAGCCCGCCAGGTTCGGGAGGTGCTGGAGAGCACCGGGGAAGGTGCAAGCCGGGCTCCCGGCAAGGGCAAAAGCGGCGCGGGCAGCCGGTCGAAAAGGCTGCTGCTGGCCTGGGGCGACCGGGTGCTGGCGAAATGAGAAAAAACGTTACGGAGGTTGATAGAGCATGGCGGAACCGGCCGAGGTAATCGGAATGCAACCCGCAATCGAAGAGGACGCGGAAAAGCTGCGGGCGTGGCTGAATGACCTGATCAAAAACCGGGGGGTGACGGTGACCACCATCGCCCGTGAGATGGGAGTTTCTCACTCCCTAATCAGCCAGTTTCTCAGCGGGACAAAGAAAAGCGCCAACCTCATAGCAAAGCTCCAGCAATTCAGGACCAGGGTGGAGCAGGCCGCCGCCGGCGAGACACAGGAGCGGGCGGCTGAGAGCACAACAATCCTCCCCCACCCTGCTTTCCCGGCGGGGCTGTTCATGACCGAGGATCTGCGGCAGGTGCTCGGCCTGTGTGCCATGTGCCAGGAGGACGGAGAGATCGGGGTAGTGATCGGCCCCGCGGGGAGCGGCAAGACCACGGCCCTGCAGGAATTCTGCCGGCGGGAGCAGCGGGCGGCGTACATCAAGGCCGACGTGACCATGTCGCCGAAGGAGCTTTTATTCGAAATTGGACAGAAGCTGGGTGTGAGCCTGAGCGGTTCCCGGCGGGCCATGGCCCGTCAGATAGTCAACCAGTTGCGCCTGGACCCGGTGCTGATCATCGTGGACGAGGCCGACGTGCTGGTCAGCCGGGACTCGGTCTTAAAACTGGACGTCCTGCGGGGCATATGGGACGAAGCCCACAGCGGACTGGTGCTAGCCGGTCCGCCCGTATTGGCGAAGTACCTGGTCAAGGGACCCGGGGGGCAGAGCAACCTGGCCCAGTTTTACAGCCGGGTGCGCAGGGCCTATTATATGAAAGGCGTGACCAGGGATGAAGCCATGCAAATTCTCTCCGGATACAGAATGACGGAAGGGGCCAGGAATTACCTGGTGGCGGCCGCCGTCAGCAAGGCCCACGGGGGTTTGCGGCGGTTCACCAGGCTGTTGCAGAACGCCCTGGACCTGTGCGAACCGGGCGAGACCATCACCACGGAAATCGTCAGGGAGGCCGACGGCATGCTGGTGTCACCAAAGACATTGGGGCTGGAGTTCTGAGGTGCCGGGTATGAAACAGCAGGACTATTTAAAGAGGGTTATAACGGAAAGGATCCGGATCCTGAAAGACTGCAGGGAGAAGGCGAAACCGCAGTACAGGGAGAGCTACGACATTTCAATCAGGACTCTTGAGTGGGTCCTGACCCAATTTCCCCGGGAGGGAGGTGCAGGCACGGATGGCGATAGTCTGCACAATTAGGGAGTGCATCTAATACAACCCGCTTTGCGACGGGAACTGTTCTTTCGATGGCAAAGCGGGAATCGAGCTGTTATATGAAAATGGCGAATATGTTGGAGCTTGCGTCGCCATGACGCTGTAGGAATAGCCGAAAACCCCGGGTAAAACCGGGGTTCGTGGAGGGGATGGCCTCCCCCACCTGACGACCGCGATGGCGGGCCGGGACCGGTGCCCGGCGGCAGGCCGCGAAAGGAGGGATAATGTTGAACAAGAAAAGCGTGGTAGACCGGTTCACCCGCCCCATATGCCGGGTGGACATACGAACCGGCGAGGGCTTTTGCCGGTTGAAGGAGTTCTGGATGTCGGGTGGATACAGGGAAATAACGCCGGAAGAATTTGAGCGGATGGAGGGGCAGGCCGGAGCCACATCCCCTCCCCGCCCCGCCACCATCCCGCAGGATGTGGAAGCGGCTGACAGCTTGCTCACAGCGGAGGAGATCCGGCGGATTGAGATGATGGCCTGCGACGGGTGGACGATCAAGGACAAACTCCGGGTGCGGGCCTGGCTGGCCGCCGGGATGGACTGCCGCCAGGCGGCCCGGCTGCTGGGCCGGGATGCCCGGAGCGTGGCCGGGCTGTCCAGGCAGCTGGGGACGCTGGAAGAGCATATCAGGGTGCTGGTCCTGGCGGCCCGGGGCATGAACGATGCCGAGATCGCGCGGGAACTGGGTATGAAGCTGAAGCGGGTGGCGGGCATCAGGTTGAAGTACATGCCCGCTAAAGAAGCATGTACAAATTCGGGGGGATCTAGATGCAGGCGGTGGCAGTGACCTGGGATGAGGTCCGGGCGGCGCTGGAAGCCGTGGAGGCCGCCAGGCAGAGGCTGGATTACGCCGACCACCCGGACCTGGTCGATGCGGCGGTGCTGGAGCTGGGGGCGGCGGAGAAGCGGTTGAATTACCTGTTGCGGGTGGCCAGGAAAAACGGGGGGATGAGCCGTGGAAAAGATCTTTACTGTCGGTGACAGGGTGATGGTGGCGGGACGGGCGATGATGGCCGGGCGGGTAATGGCGGCATGCCCGGGGAAAGGCCGTTACCTGCTGATTGAGCTGGAGGATAATGATCCGCCTGAACAGATGACCCTGCGGGAGCTGGAAAAGGCCCGCCGTGGCCGGCGGGAGAACTACCGGTGGGCCGGATTTGAGCTGAGGAGGTGCGGCGCGTGAGGAAGCGGCTGGAGGAAGAGAAGATCAGGAGCTTAAAGGATTGGGTCGAGGTGGACGATGCGCTCAAGGAAATCGGCCGGCTGACCCTGGAAATCGAGGGGCTGGAGGCCAGGTACAACGAAAAGATGATGGCGATGAAGGAGGAACTGGCCGGGCTGGCCAGGCCGCTGATGGAGCGGCGGGAGTACCTGGAACTGCTGGTGAAAGACTTTGCCGAAAGGCACCGGGAGGACATGGACGGGCGGAAGTCCAAGGTGCTCAACTTCGGCCGGCTGGGGTTCAGGCAGTCCACGAAGGTGGTTTTACGAAATGTGAAAGCCATCCTGGCGGCACTGAAAGCGAAGGGAATGACCGATTGCATTATTGTTAAGGAAGAGGTGAGCAAAGATGAGCTGAAGAAATATGACCCCACCGTTATAGAATCCGTCGGTGCCAGGCTGAAGGTGGAGGACGTTTTCTGGTACGAAGTAAACAGAGACAAACTGGCGGAGGTGTCCTGACAATGGATGCCAGGGAAAAAGCTGCGCTGGTCTTCCTGGGGTTCGTGGGGGGCTACCTCCTGGCGGCCCTGGTGGTGGCCAGGCACTGGATGCAAGGGTGATGGAAGGGATGGCGAAACGCGCGGGCCGGTCCTTCTCCCCGGAGGAGAAGGACCTGGCGGAATACCTGAAGGAGAAGCTCAAGTCCCGGGGGGTGCACAAGTTCCCCCGGGACTGGCACCTGCGGCAGATGGCGGTGGCCCGGACGATGCTCGCCGGGGAAAACGCGCCTTCGGTTGAAGATTGGAAGGCCTGCATCGACTGGCTTTTCCGGCACCCGTACTGGGGGGATAAAGTGGACCACCTGGCCCGGGTGCTGGACCTGTGGCCCAGGTACGTGCTGCAAGCAAGAAACCGCCGCCAGGATGACGAGGAGCGGGAGCGAAGGCGGGCGCTTTTGAAATCCCTGTACCTGAGTTAGGAGGGAAAACGTGGAGGTATCAAAGCACGCCCTGAAGCGCTGGCGGGAGAGGGTAAACCCGGATGCGGGCCCCGAGCGGGCACAGAGCGAAATGCTAAAAGGATTGGAACAAGCCATCCGGGTATATGATGAGCTCGACAACGCATATTTCATAAAGGACAATATATTGTTCATCGTCAAGGATGAGGTCGTGGTAACGGTGGTGAACCTGGATTTCGGTTTTTCCGAAGACATTAACCGGGTGATCTGCCGGATGCAGACCGAACGCCTGCTGGAACTGAAAAAAAAGCTGGAAGAGGCGCAGGAGCAGGCACAACAGCACATAAGCGCGATTAACGACAGGCTGGCGGTGCTGGACAGCGAGAAGGCGGAGGTCGAAGCCAGGCTCCAAGAGATCTGCTCTAAAAGAAGGAAGCTGGAGCTGGCCAGGGAGGAAGTGGAAAAGGGATTGGAGGCCCTGCGGAAACAGTATGCGGCCGAATTCAGCAAGCTCAAGTATTCACTAGATTTCCGCCTGGAAACGGTGAGGAAAAACGCTTAATACGTTGCGGCAAGGAGGGTTTCAAATTGGACCGAATAGAGATTGCACCTGATACCGCCAGCCCGGTAAAGAGCGACAATGCTACCAAAACGATGTATAATTACGCTCCCTATGGTTTCGGAGAGCACACAATTAAAATAACCATTCAAAGATGGGACTTTCGTGGCCACATATGGGTAAAGGTCGGCGGTAATTGCAGGGGGATCAGTGTGATGAGCGACATAGCGGATACTATTTGGGAATTGGCACTTTGCGATCCCTCTGAAATTAAATCCGATTGTAATTTCAAAATTGACGACGATTTTTGGTATACAGCAGTGTTAACGAATAAGCAAGGAGATACACTTAATGATTGCGGCGACCAGCATGAATTCGAGGATGCCATTGTGGGGATAGAAATTGTCGACTACAAGCCAAAGAAATAATTGAAAAGCTAGCCGGAAGGAGGAATAAAATGCCCAGGGTTTTAAAGAGCCTGAAGGCGGAACCAGCGCCGCCGGAGGATCATCAGGATCAAAACGATGCCGGCGAGGTGGTCACATACTGGGACCCCGGCGCCTTCACCTGGTACGGTGCGGAAATCCAGCCGCGCGGTTTCAGGGATGAGCTGAGCCTAACCATTACGGATAAAGGAATCAGGCTTTCGCATGCGGCGGGAGGCAAGTTCGCCCCGGAGGCCCGGATAGCCGTGGGTTTGAACAGGGGTTTTTTGGCCCTGCGGGAGGCGGCCGACGGGATAAAGGCGAGGAGAGAGAGAAAGGAAGGGAACACGGCAATTTACCTGAATTCAACAAAGCTGGGGAAACTCTTGCGTGACGAGGGCTGGCCCATACCCTGCCGCCTGCCGGCGGTGTGGGACGAGAGAAACGGGATGCTCGTCTGCAGGAAGCCCCCGGGAGAGGTGGTGTAAAACATGCCCGCGCCCGCCAATGCAAAAGCAACCGCCCCGCAACTGCGGAAGCTGTTCTGCCTGGCCAGGGAGCTGGGCATGGACCACGAAGACCTGCGCGGGCTGGCGCACAACATGGCCGGCGTGGACGGCCTGTCGCAGCTCACCAGGCGGGACGCCATGAGGCTGATCGACTACCTGGTGGACCGCAGCCGCAAGGACTACCGCCCCACCGCCGCATCCAGGCAGCAGATATATCTCATCGAAAAACTGGCGGTGGAGCTGGGCTGGAACGACAATCCCCGCCGGCTGGCCGGCTTTGTCAGGCGTACGGCCGGTGTCGCCCACCTGCGCTGGCTGGACGCGGCCGGTGCGTACCGGGTGATCGAAGGCCTTAAGAAAATGGTGGAACGGCGCAAGAAAACCCTGTACAACAGCCGGTAAGTGAGGTATAATTAAGCAAACAAACCAGATCACAACGATGGAACCGGGGTTGCCGGACGAATGAACGTCCGGCAGCCCCATTCGGCTTTTTTGGGGGACTGTTAATTTTTTAACACCCGGCCGGGGCGATAACATGAGGGGATTTTACAACGACGACGACGGGTTGAGCATTACCGAAACGCTGGCCCTGGTTTTTTCAGGGGTATACGTTTTGGTGGTGATCGTAATGCTTGCGGCACTGATGCGGGGCCGGCTGGCCGACCTGCACGTGGACTTCCTGTCGGTGTGCTCGTGGCCCGTACTCACCATCCTGGCAGGGTATTTCGGCGATCGGGTTGCCTCCCGGTTCGGGGGAGTCCTCCGGAGAAGCGGGGCGCGGCGGCCCGCACCGGTCATGGAGGAAACTGGCGAGCCGGCGGTTGGGGAACTGGAACCCGGACCGCAACGCCCCACAATATAGGAGGTGTAATCATGCAGAAGCGCACCCTCCTGCTCACTTCCGCGAACCGCCCGGGGCGCAAGATCAAGCCCAAGGCGGTGGTCGTGCACTGGACGGCCAACACCAATCGCGGCGCCAACGCCCGGGCCAACCGCGACTATTTCGAGACGCACCCGCAGGATAAAGTGTCCGCCCACTGGATTGTGGACGACCGCGAGGCAATCCTGTGCATCCCCGAAGATGAGATGGCCTACCACGTGGGCGCACGGGTTTACCGCCCGGAAGCTTTGCAAAAATTGTCCCGCTACCCCAACGACTGCACTATCGGCGTTGAGATCTGCGTAAATGCCGATGCGGATTTTGCCGTGACTTACAGGAACGCGGTGGATCTGGTGGCCGACATCCTGCGCCGCTATGGCTGGGGCGTGGACCGCATATGGCGGCATTATGACGTCACCGGCAAAGACTGCCCCCGGTTTTTCGTGAACGACGCCACGGCGCGGCAGTACGGTTTTGCCGGTGCGGAATCCGCCTGGAGCGGCTTTAAAAAGGACGTGCAGGCGGTACTGATCGGAAGGAAGGTGGAAAAAGTGTTCACCGACATCTCGGGACACTGGGCGGAAAGTATAATCAAGGATGCCCTGGGATGCGGCCTGGTTGCCAGGGATGAGAAGTTCCGCCCGAACGACGGCCTCACCCGGGCCGAGGGTGTGGCGCTGTGCATGCGGCTCAAGGACATCATCATGGCCGGGATCAAGGACCTGGTCCGCCAGGTCGTGCAGGAAGAACTGCGAAAGGCGGGATAAAGCTTGTGGGGCGAACTGATTTTGGAAGTTAGCAGGGCGGCCCTGGCGGTCATCATTCCCGTGGGTGTGGCGGCCGGCCTGGAGTGGCTACGGCGCAAGATGGGCGTGGAAAAGCTGCGCAGGGTCCAGGAGGAACTGCAAACAAAGAAAGACATGGCCCTCATCGCAGTGAAGTACGTCGAACAGGCCTGGAAGGGCGCCAGCGGTCCGGAGAAGTACAATGCGGCCGCCGCCTGGCTGGCCTCCCAGGCGGCCCGGGTGGGTATCACCCTTTCCGACGACGAGATCAAGGGCCTGATCGAGTGGGCGTTGCGAACCACCAAGGACGAGCTCGGCAACCAGTGGGCGGACCTGCTTGAGGTGCGCAAGGAGGCGGGCAGCACGTGCTAGACCTGCCGTCCGATTTGTACCGTCCGGTGGCCACGCTGCTCTACACCCTTCTGTGCGTGGCCATGGGAATTATAGCCTATTTCCTGCGCGACATCAGGCAAAGCGTGAAAGAAAAACAGCAGGAGCAGGATCAGAAGATCGACGGCATCCAGAAGGATCTCAACGTCATCAGGGAAACCCTGCCCCAGCGTTACGTCTTTGCGGGACGACTTCATCCGGGCGATTGCCGGGCTGGACAACAAGGTGGACAACATCGGCAAGGAAGTGAGCGAAATCAACAAGGCATTAAACCGCCTGATTGGGGGCGTTAAGTGATGGGGCTGGAAAAGTACGAAGCCCGTATTGTGCGGGGACACATAATGCAAATCCTCAAAGTGGCCTATCCGGGGCCGGCCAGCGTGGAGCTGCTGGAGGTCACCCTTAGCGATCGGTCCTGCCCCACCTCCCCTGCCGTTCTGAACGGCTACCTGGCATACCTGGCCGAAAAGGGCTACATCACCCGGTGGGAGGAAAAGGACGATATCCTGGGCGTAACCCGCACCCTGGTCAAATTGACGGCCACCGGTGTCGACCTGCTGGAAGGGAATATCCCGGCTGACCCCGGCGTGGTGTTGTAGTGTGGGCAAGCGGCGCAAGCACTTCAAGGTCGAGACCCTCCCCCCGGAAATAGTGGAAGCCATCAACCGCAAGCTGGTGGAGGGCTATACGTACCAGCAGCTCGCCGACTGGCTCGACCAGATGGGCCACCCGGTGGGGAAAAGTTCCCTGGCGCGGTACGGCAAGGACTTCCTCTCCCGCCTGGAGCGGCTGCGGGTGGTAAAAGAACAGGCCAGGGCGATAGTGGAAGTCAACCCCGACGCCCCCGCCACGGAGATGGCTGAGGCGGCAAACCAACTGGCCACCCAGCTGATCATGGAGTTCCTGATGCAGGTGGATCTGGACGATCTGGCCCAGGCCAAGGTAACGGAAGTTCTCAAGGCCCTGGCCAAGCTGGAGGCTTCCGGTGTGCGCCGTGAGCAATTGAAGTTCAACTTCAACCGGGGCGTGGATGCAGCCGTGTCCAGGATCAAGGAGGCGCTGCGCGCGGAAGTGGCCGCCGACCCGGAACTGGCGGCGAGGCTGGCGGAGATGGTGGACCGGCAGGCGGAGGCGCTGAGGAAGTAGCCATGCTGATCAAGGATCTGATCGGCGAGCGCCAGGCGGGCCTGGACTTCGCCGAGTGGATGCACAAAAACGTGCGCCTGGATGACGGGAGACCCTGGGACATGAGCCGGCGCAGGGCGCTGGTGGAAATCGTCGGCAACATGAAGCACCGCCAGATGACCATTCTAAAGGGCGCCCAGACGGGCTTCTCCACCCTGTTCCTTGGGTTTGCCATATACCTTCTGGACCAGGCCCGCCGGAACGTAATTTACTTCCTCCCCACGCAGAAAATGTCCGACCGGTTTTCTACCACCCGCATGGATGCCTTCGTCAACCGGAGCGAATACCTGCGCAGCCGGCTGCGGGGCACCGACCAGACGGGGCTCAAGGAGATCGACACGCATTTTCTGTATTTCGTGGGGCTGCAGTCGGTCCTGGGGGCCATCTCGATTCCCAGCGACTGCAACCTGTACGACGAGGTGGACCTGATCGACCAGGAAAACTTAGACTGGTCGCTGGACCGAATAGCGGCCTCCGACCTGGCACTGCTCAGGTTTTTCTCGGTGGGGATGTTCCCCGGCATAGGCATCGATGAGCGGTACCAGGACGGCGACCGGCGGCGCTGGCACGTGCGGTGCCGGGGATGCCGCCGCGAGCAGGTGGTGGAGGACGAATTCCCGCAGAACTTCATCCGCCATAAGGGAGAGGTCATGCTGGTGTGCGTGAAGTGCGGCACCCCCCTGGACGTAAACGAGGGGCGCTGGATCCCGGAGAAGCCGGAGCGCACCCGTGACCACGTGAGCTATCGAGTGCCGCAGCTGATCATGCCCGGGCTCAACCTGGCCTTTATCTGGGACAGGTGGCAGAAGGCCCAGAACAAGCCGAGCAAGCTGGCAAAGTTCAGGTGCTCCGTACTGGCCAGGCCCGACGGCGGCGACATGCAGCCCATAACGGACGAGGTCCTGCAAAGGGTCAGGCAGGCCGGCGATTATTACTGGCACGACCGCTGGGGCGACACCATTACCGGTATCGGCATCGATATGGGCGACCGGGCGCATATCGCGGTGGCGGCCCCCTTCGCCGGGGAAGGTATCCGCTTTCCTGCACTTCGAGGAGATCGATGTCGAGGACCTGGTGGAGCGGGTCAAACACCTTGAACACGCATTCAACGCCGGTGCACTGGTCATAGACGCATTGCCATACAAGACGACATCCAAGCAGGTGGTCCGGAGCCTCACCCGGGCCGTGGGATACATTCAATACTTCAAAGGTTCCGACCTCAAGGAGAAGTCAGAAGGCGAAGGCGACCGCACGGTGCGCGTGGTGACCGTGGACCGCGACGAATCACTGGATGAGACTACCGACCTGTTCGCCACCGTTCCCCCGCTTGCACTGCTCCCGAAGCCGCGGACACCGGCTGAGGAGCAGGTGCTGCGTACGGTCGAGAGTCACCTGAAAAAGCTGGTCAAGGAAAAAGAGAAAGAGTCCGAGGACAGCCCGGCCCGCTACAAAAAGAACGTGGCCAACCACTACGGGATGGCAATCAATTCGGCCCGGATTGCCCTGTGGCTGGCCACCGGAAAGGGATTGAAGATAGGTCCGGTGGAGTACACTACGGTGGTTCCAAGGCGGGCCAGGTTCGGTAAAGGAGCGTACTGATGGTTATTTACGGTCCGGACGGCAAGCCAATCAAGAAGAGCAAAGGACCCCTCCTGGACGAGATCGCGGTGGTTTCCGTGCGCGACCGCTGGTCATCCTACCCGTCCCAGGGGCTAACGCCAGAAAAGCTGGCCAGTATCTTCAAAGAGGCCGACGCCGGTGACGTCTACCGCCAGATGGAGCTCTTTGAAGAGATGGAGGAGAAGGACTCCCACCTTTTTAGCGAGCTGCAGAAGCGCAAGCAGGCCGTCCTGGGCCTGGACTGGGAAATAGTCCCCTATTCCAGCAGCCGGGCGGACAGGAAGGCCGCGCAACTCGTCCAGGACGCCCTGGAGTTCGAGGGCCTGGAGGACGCACTGCTCGACCTCCTGGACGCCATTGGCAAGGGGTTCTCGGTCTGCGAGATCATGTGGAAAATTGCCGGCGGCATGGCCATGGTGGACCGCTTGAAGTGGGTCCACCCCAAGCGGATCACCTTCGGTGGAAAGGACGAGTTCCGCCTGTTGACCGAGCAGGAGCCGGTACGCGGCATCGAGCTCCCGGAGAACAAGTTCGTCGTCCACCGCTACCGGGCCAGGAGCGGCCACCCGTCGCGGGCCGGCATCGTCCGGGTTTGCGCCTGGATGTACCTGTTCAAGAATTATGCGGTCAAGGACTGGGTTACTTTTGCCGAGGTCTACGGTATGCCGCTCAGGGTCGGCAAGTACGATGCTTCCACCAGCCCGGAGGACAAAGAAAAGCTGATCCAGGCCATCGTCCAGCTGGGTACCGACGCCGCAGGCATCATTTCTAAAAGCACTGAGATCGAGTTCGTGCAGGCGGTCAAGGGGGCGACGGACAACGTCTACGAAACCCTTGCCGAGTTCTGCAACAAGGAGATGAGCAAGGCCATCCTCGGCCAGACCCTGACGGCGGACGTGGGCGACCGTGGTTCCTACGCCGCCAGCCAGACGCACAACGAGGTTCGGCGCGACCTCACCAGGGCGGATGCCAAGGCCCTGGCCGAAACCCTGCGGCGGGATCTCTTCCGCCCGCTGGTCCGGTTCAACCTTGGGGACGGCCCGAACCTACCCTGGTTGAAGTTCGACCTGTCCGAGCCGGAGGACCTGGAAAAAACGGCCCGGGTCTACAGCATATTGATTAAAGACTGCGGCCTGCCCGTGGCCAAAAAGCACGTTTACGAAAAGTTCGGCATCCCGGAGCCGGAGTCGGGAGAAGAGATCCTGACTCCGCCGGGTGCGGCAGTCTCGCCCACGGGGCTGGCGCTGAAGGCGCTGAAAGATGTACCCCCGCCTCCCCAGGAGGAAGCGCAGGCGGCGGTCGACGACCTGGCCGACAGGGCGCGCGAGCGGGCTGCGGCCGCATTGGAAACGCTCCTGGCCCCGCTGCGACAGCTCATTGAGTCCGGGGCGAGCCTGGAGGAGATCCGGGACCGGCTGCCGGAGGTTTACCCGGAAATGGACACGGCGGAGCTGGAAGAACTGGTCGCACGGGCCATGTTCGTAGCGGACCTGTTCGGAAGGTGGGTGGCCGATGGACATCAGGCTTGAGCCCCTTGCTTTCGAGGAGGCGGTGGAGTTCTTCCGGGACAAGGTTGTGCTCCCGCCCGGCGACTTCGAGAAGCTCTGGGGCGAGTACAGGAGTCTGGCCTTCTCGGTGGCCGGTATTGCCGCACTGGACGTGCTCAAGGACATTTACGAGGCCCTGCTCAGGGCCATCGAAGAGGGCCTGACGCAACAGGATTTCGCGCGGCAGGTGAACGAGATACTTGAAAGCCGGGGCTGGCAGGGTCTCACCCCCTACCGTCTGGACAACATCTTCCGTACCAACATCCAGACTGCCTATATGGTCGGCCATTACCGGCGAATGACGGATCCCGATATCGTTGAGCGGCGGCCGTACTGGATGTACAATGCGGTTAACGACAGGCGCACCAGGCCAACACACCGGGCGCTGGACGGGAAGGTGTACCGCTACGACCACCCGTTCTGGGATACCTGGTATCCCCCCAACGGGTACCGGTGTCGCTGCGGGGTGATCAGCCTCAGCGAGGAGCAGGTCCGGCGGCGCGGGTTGACGGTGGAGACGGAAGTGCCCGGGATGATAGAACCGCCCGGCCAGCCGGCCCGCCCCCTGCTCCCCGACCCGGGGTTTGCTCACAACCCGGCGAAAACGAAGTGGGAGCCGGACCTTAGCAAATACCCGCCGGCCTTGCGCCAGGCGTACCAGGCCAGGGCAACGGAATGATTTTAGTTAGCAAGTAACGGGCGGCGGTAACAAACCAACGGGGAAAAAGTGATCAGGTAACGGGCCGGTAACGATCAGGTAAAGCAACAAGTAACGAAAGGTAACGGTAAGGTAACAACACAGTAACGGGCGGTAACGATGGGTAACGAAGGGTAACAGGCGGCGGAAAGGCCGCAAACTCCCGAAAATCAAGGAAAGTGTGGCGGCCAGTAACGTAAGGTAACGGCCCTGAAGGTGGTGGTAACGGGTGGCGGACAAGGAAGCCAGGCGGCGCCAGGAAGAGCGGGCGCGCCGTTACGGAATCGGCATTAAGGAAAGAGGAAACGTAACCATTCCTTCCGAGCACCGGGAACGGTGGCCGGACATAGCCGACGAGGATTATCTGGACCCGGTCAATTACCGTTACCCCTGCCCTGATGCGGAGCAGACACGGGTGGCGGCGCGCTACTGGGCGCAGGAAGACAACCGCAGGCAGTACACGCAGGAAGAGCGGGAGATTATCTCCCGCCGGCTGGAGGCGAAGAAGAAAAAATTCAAGATCGGCGAGTACGCCCAGGAAAACAAGGACCTGCGGCAGATCGTTTTGAGCGTTGATGCTGGTCCGGGCCGGGTGCCGGAGTTTATCCAGGTGCTGCCGTTTGGGGAGGTCCGTTCCGAGAAAGGTGATTTCGTTGTTGATGAGGAAAGCGTCCGGGAGATACTACACAACTGGAAAGCGCGGCAGAACGACATGGTCATTGACTATGAACACCAGACCCTGAGCGGCCAGGAGGCCCCTGCGGCCGGATGGGTCAAGGGCCTGGAGGACCGGGGGGCGGACGGCATCTGGGCCCGGGTGGAGTGGACTCCCCGCGCGGCGGAGTACCTGCGGAACAAAGAATACCGGTACCTCTCGCCAGTGGTCCTGGTGCGGCGGAGCGACCGGCGTGCGGTGCGGCTGCACTCGTTCGCGCTCACAAATACGCCGGCGATTGACGGCATGGTGCCGCTGGTCAATAAATCAGGAAGCGCATGCTTCCAGGTGAACAAGGAGGGTTCGGGTTTGGAAGAACTGCTCAAAGCATTGCGGAGTGCGCTGAACCTACCGGATACGGCGACCCAGGAAGAGGTTCTCTCTCGCGTAAGGGACGTAAATGCGCGCCTTGAGTCCGCCGGGAAAGTCATTGCGGCCAAAGAAGTCCTGGAACTGCTCGAAGTTCCGGAAAACGCCGACCTGAACACAGTCAAAGGCAAAATCCTGGCGCTCAAAAACCCGAGCGGTTACGTGCGCATCGAAGAGTTCAACGCCCTCAAGGAAAAATTGGCCCTGAAAGAGCGGGACGAACTGGTGGAAATGGCCCTGAAGGCCGGCAAGATTGCCCCGGCACAAAAGGAATGGGCCGAGCAGTACGCGCTCAAGGACCCGGCAGGCTTCCGGGCCTTCATCGAGCATGCCCCCCAGGTGGTACCGGTAGGCCGGGACATTTCCGGCGGCGGCAAAGATGACAACAAGACTGCGCTGGACGATGCGGCCGTTCTGGTGTGCAAGCAACTGGGTATTTCCCACGAAACCTACAAAAAATACGGGGGTGATTCCTGATGCCGCTGGGCAGTGACCGCAACACACCGGTACGCACCGGGGAACTGTTGCACCTCCCCGTGGCCGCAAACGCCAAAATCTACGCGGGGGCGCTGGTGGCCCTGAACACAGGCGGCTATGCGGTTCCGGGATCTACGACCACGGGCCTGAAGGCGGCCGGCCGGGCCGAGGAACAGGCGGACAACACGGGTGGGGCCGACGGGGCCAGGTGGGTAACCGTCCGCCGGGGCGTGTTCAAGTTCGCCAACAGCGGTACGGACCCGGTGGGCCAGGCCCATGTGCTGGGGGACTGCTACATCGTGGACGATCAAACGGTGGCCGCCACCGACGGGACCGGAACCCGCTCCCGGGCCGGGAAGGTCCTGGGAGTAGAGGCGGACGGTGTATGGGTTGAAATCAGGTAAAGGAGGAGAACCCGCTTGCTTCTGAACGCTCAAAACCTGAAAGCCGCAGCCAGGGGGTTCCGGGCGCTGTTTTTCGAAAGCCTGGAAGGCGTGAAGACGCCGTACGAGCTCCTGGCCATGGTGGTCAATTCAACCTCCCCGGAAGAGACATACAACTGGCTGGCTTCCCTGCCCCGGATGCGCGAGTGGGTCGGCGACCGGGTGATCCATGCGCTGGCCGCCCACGGGTTCACCATCAAAAATAAGGACTGGGAAGCAACCATCGAGGTCGACCGCAACGAGATCATCTTCGACAAGCTGAACCTGGTGCGGCCGCGGATACAGATGCTTGCCCGGGCGGCTGCGGAGCATTACATGGACCTTATCATCGACCTCCTGGTGAACGGGTTCAACCAGACGTGTTACGACGGCCAGTATTTCTTCGACGAGGATCACATAGGGGGCTCCAACAGGACCAGCGCGCCACTCAGCGCGACGTCTTACAACGCCGCCTACGCGGCCATGATGAGCCTGACGGACGAAAACGGCAAGCCGCTCAACATCACGCCCACGCACCTGGTGTTCGGCCCGGCGCTGCGCGCTACCGCGCTGGAGATCCTGACCGCGGAACGCGACCAGTACGGCGCCACAAACATCAACCGCGGTTCAGCAGAACCCCTGCTACTGCCACAGCTGGCGGCGCACCCCACGATGTGGTTCTTGCTCGACCTGTCCAAGCCGATCAAACCCTTCATACTGCAAATCGTGAAGCAGGTCGACTTTGTAGGCTTTGAAAGCCTTACGGACGAAGTTGTATTCATGAAAAAGAAGTTCCTCTACGGCATCGACAGCATCGACAACGCCGGGTACGGGCTCTGGCAGCTCGCCTACGGTAGTACCGGAACGGCTTGATGGGGGGAGTGATTGCATTGCCGCTTAAAATCATCTCGAAAAAGGACGGTTTCCGGCGGTGCGGCGTGGCGCATCCCGCCGCGCCGGTTATCTACCCCGACGGCACCTTCGCGCCTGAACAGGTTGAAAGGCTGAAATCCGAACCCATGCTTATTGTCGAAGAAATACCCGGGGAAGAGCCAGGGAAGCAGAAAAGCAAGGGCGTGACCGGGCCGGAACCGGGTGACAGTTAATGTACTGCACCATCGAAGACCTGAAACGCCGGCTCCCGGAAAGTGTGCTCATCGAACTAACCGACGACGAGGGCAGCGGACCAGCCGGCCTGGACCAGGCCGGGGAGGAGATCACCGCACGGCTGAACGAGGCCATTGCGGATGCCACCAATGAGATAAACGGTTACTGCCAGGCGCGCTACCCGGTGCCCTTCGACCCCGTTCCCGGATTCATCCGCAAGCTTGCGGTGGACATAGCGGCATACAACCTGTTCTCCCGCCGGGGGTACAGCGAGGATAGCGCGGACAAATCCGTCATCGACCGATACAGGGCGGCCGTGCGTACCCTGGAGAACATCGCCCGCGGCCTCATTTCCCTGGGCGCCCCCGAGCCCCGTTCCTCGTCGGAGGTGGAAGTTCGGGGCCAAACGCGAGTTTTTTCCCGGCAAAAACTGGAGGCCTTTTGATGAGCGGGGTCAGGTTGGAAGGTGACTGGAAAAAACTCGAAGAAAACCTGCACCGCCTGGCACGGGTAAACTGGACCCGGCTGCACAAGGAAATCGGCGAACACCTGGTTTCCAGCACCCAGGAGCGGTTCAAAACTGAAACCGCGCCGGACGGCACGAAGTGGCCGCAGTCGATCCGGGCACGGGAAGAAGGCGGCCAGACCCTCTCCGACACCCGGCGGTTGCGCAACTCGATCAGCTATGCGGCACGGCCGGACAGGGTGGAGGTCGGCACCAACGACAAGCGTGCGCCAGTGCACCAGTTCGGGGCCACTATCCGGCCCAGTCGCGCCAAAGCGCTGAAGTTTCAGGTCGGCGGGCGCTGGGCGGTAAAAAAACTGGTCCGCATTCCCGCCCGACCCTTCCTGGGCTTGAGCGATGATGACCAGGTGGCCATCAGCGAAATCATCCGGGAGCGGCTGGAGGAGTGTTTGAAGTGATCGGGAGCTGCCGCGAATACCTGGAGGAACACCTGAAAAGCCTCGGTATCATGCGGGTGTATACCCGGGCGGAAGACGCTGCAAAACACCAGGCTCTCCCCTACGCCGTGGTGATGATAGACGGGCAGACCGCGCAGCGGGACGGCTCGCTTGTGGCCAGGGCCGACGGCCCGGGTCCCGACGAGCGCACGCTCAGGCGCCGGTTGTACAGGCGCACGGTCAAAGTTCTGGTCACCATTGTCCACCGCGACCGGGCGGCGGCCGACGCCGCGGGCGAAGCGTTCCTTTCCGGCCTGACCCGGCGGATATTCGATACGGGCGGCAACGCGATCCTGGTCGCCGCCCAGGGGGCGGAACCCGAGGAAGAGGCGAGCCTGCTCAAGCCCAGGGAAACGGCGCACATCCTGGTCGTTTTCGAGGGCGGGATATATGCGGACCGGGTGGTGAAGGTCTATGATCTTGAGACATCTTTGCAGGTGGAAGGCGAGATAAGCCAGGAGGTGTAAACCTTGCCGAAGAAGGACGAGACGCAGGCGGTCGAGTTTCCCCAAGGAGAGCTATTGACCATCGAGGAACTGGCAGCGCGCCACAGCGTGCCGGCCTGGACCATGGCCGGTTTGAAAGTGGCGATGGCCTGGGGCCAGGGAAAACGGGTCAGCGAGCAAGAGTTCCTGGAGGCCTTAACCAAGTGGCTTTCCGGTCCGATGTCGAGGAGGTGAGGTAAGTGCCCCTGCCTGATGTAACTGTAAAAATTCTGGATGGCGGTCTAGGTATGTTGCCGCCGGGTACGTCCGGTTTGCACGCCAAGGTCGGCGTAAGTTCGGCCGGCACGGTCGGCGAGATCGTGTCCGTGACCGACCCGGGCAAAATCGCCGATCTATTCGGCACCGGTCCGCTGGCAAACGCTCTGTACGATTCCTTTGCGGCCGGAGCGCGCCTGGTATACGCGGTGCGGGCGAACGGCGACATCCCGGGACAAATCGGGACGGTGACAAAAACCAAGACCGGCCAGGGCGATCTCAACGTTACAGGCTCCCCCCTGGACGCCTACGAACTGGTGGTCGAGATAGTGGACCCGGGTGCCAAGAACGTGGCCACGTTCAGGTACAGCCTGGACGGCGGCGACACGTTCTCCGCCAAGATCACCGTGCCAACCGCGCTGACGTACGAGATTCCGGGAACAGGTCTGACCCTGAATTTCTCAGAGTATGTAACCGACCCGAACAATTCGTTCCTGGCCGGCGACAGGTACACGTGCAGGACCACGGCGCCGCGGCCTTCGGTCAACAGCGTAAACGCGGCCATCGACACGCTTTTAAATTCAAAATACCTGTACGAGTTCATCCACGCAGTGGGGGATTCAGACGCAGCCATGTGGGCGGCCCTGGCTGCAAAGGCAGCGGAGGCGGAAACGAGGTACCGCTACATCCATTTCCTTTCCGAAGCGCGCGGACCGGAAAGCACTGAGACGGTCGACCAGTGGGTGAGCGCCCTGCTTGCCGAGAAAAGCGGTTTCGCCAGCACCCGGGTAAGTATTTGCGCCGGGCGGTTCGAACTGGTGGACATGGGCACCGGCCGGATCGTGGACCGCAACGGCGCGGGCATATACGCGGGCAGGGTGAGTTCGATACCGGTACAGCGGTCGCCCGGCGAGGTCATGGAGGGGCCGCTGCCGGCGGTGGTGCGCCTGAATCCTCCGGGGATCAACGACGGCCACATACTCGCCCTGGACGAGGCGGGTTTCGTAACCTTCCGGCAGTACATCGGCCTGTCCGGCCTCTACGTCACCAACGGCCGGATGGCGGCGGAGCCGACCAGCGATTTCCAGTACGTGGAGCTGCGCAGGGTGATGGATAAGGCATGCGCCCAGGTGCGCGCCGCAGCACTGCGCCTTGAACACGCAGAAATCGATCCCACCAACATGGAAAAGAGCCTCTCGGCTGCGGAGGCGCAGCTCACCGCGCCCCTGGACAATATGGTGGGGGCCAGAGAGATTGCCCGGGGCCGCGTGGTCATCCCGCGGGACCAGGACGTGCTGGCCACGTCCAAGATCCGCGTGAAGGTGCGCATTGTGCCCATGGCCATCATGCGGTGGATCGAGCTGGAAATCGGCTTCGAGAACCCGTTCCGGGCCGCGGCTTAAAGGGGGTGCCGAAGGGTGATTAACGGCAAAAAGTACAGCTGGGAGGATATCAGTGTCATCCTGCCCTACGGGGAGATAATCGGCTTCCAGAACATCGAGTATTCCGACGGGCTCGAAATCGACCCGGTATACGGCAAGGGCTCCAACCCCCAGGGTTACGGGGTGGGAAACTATTCCGCCGAGGGAAAGGTGACCCTGCTCAAGGATGAGCACGACAGGTTCGTGGAGTATGCCAAAAAGCAGGGCAAGTCCCTGTACCGCCTGCCTCCCTTTACGATCACCGTTTCGTATGCGAACGAGGACCAGCCCACCAAAACCGACGTGCTCAAAGCCTGCAAGATCGTCAAGGTCAGCCAGTCCGGGGGGCAGGGGGACAAGGAACTAAAAGTGGAGTACGAGCTGAAGATCCTGGGAGGCATCCACAGGGACGGCCTGGCGCCGAATTAATTAACTGAATTATGGGAGGAATCTTAGGATGGCAAGCGTAAGCGAGCAGCAGTTGCAGGAGTGGAAGGAAAAATACGGCGACGTTTACGAGGTCAGGGTGAGCGACGACGAGGAAAAACTACCGGTCTTTTACTTTAAGAAGCCGGGGCGGGGAGAACTCTCCAGGCTCTCGAAAGAAATGATGAGCAATATGTACAACGCCTTGAACAACATGGTCTTCGCCTGCCTGATCCACCCGTCCGCCGAGGTGGTGGCCGGCCTGGTGAACGATAAGCCCGGGCTGGTCATTTCCCTGGGCGCAGAGCTGCAAAAAATAGCGGGTAGCAACCAAAATTTTACGTCGAAAAGATTATAAGGCGGGTAGAGCAGCTTCGCGAGGACGGACTGCACCAGGCGGAAGCGCTCATATCGCTGCATTTCGGGCTTGCGCCGCAAGAGGTCCAGGCCCTTGACGACGAGACATTCTGCGAGCTGGCGGCGCGGGCCTACTTCCTGGAGGACCGCCAGGTGCTGGCAGTAAAACGCGGGGTCTTAATGGCCGTGGCGGAGATGTTCAAAAAATGAAAAGCCGGCAGCGGTCACTGCCGGCGGGCCTGCCGCGCCTGGCGGGCGGCCTCGATCTGCTTGATTCTTTCGCCGCCTTCGCGCCAACCTTCGCGAATGCCAGCACATATTTGACCGATGCACCAAACGAAAGTAGGAATACCGTACCGAATCAATGCGTAAGCGGCCCCGATAGCGCACCCAAAACCAAAGAGCAAAAGGAAAATTAAAAGCCAGGACATTGCGGGAACCCCCCCCTTTCCTTTCTTGTTAATGGTAACACTGTCTGAAAGCGGGTGTCAAGGTGGATTCGCTGTACAACCTGTCCGTGATCGTGAGCGTGGTGGATAAACTTACCGGGCCGGTCAAAAAGATGGCCGAGACTTTCCAGAACTTCGAGAAAACGGTCCAGAAGGCCAGGGGGATGATCGACTTCGGCCAGCGGATGGCCGTGTCCGGGGCGCTGGTCCAGGGGGCGGCCGACACAATGGTGCGCGCCCTGGGCAACATTCTGACGCCTACCGTGGAAAACCAGCGGGCGCTCGGCGAACTGGCCTCCCTGGGGATAGAAAACCTCGACGCCCTCTCTGAAGCCGCCCGGAGGTTCAGCTCCAGGTGGGCGGGCACGACCACGGCACAATTCATCAGTGCCGCCTACGACATCAAGTCCGGCATCGCTTCCCTGAGCGATGAAGCCGTGGCCCAGTTCACTATCATGGCGGCGCTGACGGCGAAGGCCACCAAGGCCACCACGGCCGAAATGACCAGCCTTTTCGCCACCGGCTACGGCATTTTCAAGGACCTGTACGCCAACCTTTCGGACTTTGAATTCGGCGAGATGTTCAGCGCCGGCATAGCGGCAAGCGTGCAGGCCTTTAAAACGACGGGTTCTCAGATGGCCCAGGCCCTGACCACGCTGGGGGCTTCGGCCTCCATGGCCCGGCGGCCTTTCGAGGAGCAACTGGCCGTTCTGGGCATGCTCCAGGCCACCATGCCCGGGGGCGAAGCGGGGACACGCTACAGGGCGTTCATCAAGGCCGCCGCCCAGGCCGGCAAGAGCCTGGGGTTGAGTTTCGTGGACAGCAACAACCAGCTTTTGGGGATGGCCGACATCCTGGATAAGCTGCGGAGCAAATACGGTGAAACCCTGGATGCAATCGAGAAGCAGGAGATCCAGAAGGCCTTCGGCACCGAGGAGGCCGTGGCCCTGATCGACCTGCTCTACGGAAAAGTGGGCCAGTTGAGGAGCAACATAGACCAGCTGGGGATGAGCATGCGCCAGGGAACGGCCTTCACGGAGAAGATGGCCAGGGCCATGAACCAGGACCTGGGGGCGCAGTTCCAGCTGCTCAGGCAGAACATCGACATTCTCAAGGGTTCCATCGGCGACGAGCTGGCCCCGCTGATCAAGGCCTTCATCCCCACGGTGCAGGGCTGGGTGGAGGGGTTCCAGAGGCTGGCCAGAAGCCATCCCACCCTGGTGAGGACGGCCCTGCTGATAGCCGCCATCGCCACCGCCGCGCTGGTGGTCATCGCCCCCATCCTTACCGTGGGCGCCGGAATAGTTATGATGGCCGGGTATTTTATATGGGGATTGGCGCAGATCAGAAAGGCGTTCATTTCATTGCGAGACGTTGCCTTTAGAAGTATAGCAACAATAAGAACTGGCCTCCATCTTTTACGAATAGCGATCTCAGCGTTATCATCCCGACTCATCCTCCTGGCCGAGCGGGCGGCCCTCACCGCAGCGGGGGCGATCTACCTGACCGCCCGGCACATCGCCGGCCTGGCCAAAAGCGCCATGGTTGCGGCAACGTCCGCCCTGCCCCGGCTGATCGCCACAGTCTGGCGGTTTACTGCCGTGCTCATAGCCAACCCCATCACCTGGGTGGTCCTGGCCGTCGCGGGCCTGGGCGCGGCCCTATACGCCTTATGGCGAAACTGGGACACCGTGACGGCATTCCTCGGGCGCACCTGGGAAGCGCTGAAAAACAAGTTCGCCGGCGCCGGCCAGTGGTTCTCGGGAGTGTTCCAGGGCATCATAGCCGCCGCCCGGCAGTACGGTCCCCTGGTTCTGGCGGCGCTGGCGCCGGTAATCGGCGTACCCCTTCTAATCGCGCAGCACTGGGGAACCATCAAGGACGTGGCGGGCAGGGTTTTCGGGCAACTGGTGCAGCTTCTGCCCCAATGGCTCACCCAGATTATAGCGGCCATCCGCGCCAAGGCGGCGGAGTTCACTGCCTCCGGCCAGGCGCTGATTCAAGCTTTCACCCAGGGCATCCGCAACATGATCAACGCGCCGGCGGAAGTGGTTAAATCGGGCCTGGCCAGGCTGCGCCGGCTGCTCCCCTTCTCCGACGCGAAGGAAGGCCCCCTGTCCACCCTCACCCGCTCCGGCATGGCGCTGGTAGAAACTTTTGCCGGCGGGATCACGGCCCGCTCGGGCCTGCTGAAAACAGCAGCGGCCGCCGTCCTGGCCGGGATAACGCTGGCCGCTCCCGCAAACGCCCTTGCGCTGCCAGTGCAAATCGACCCGGTGCTGGGCGCCGTACCGGAGCTGCCGGCACTGAGCACCCGTTCCCTCATGCCTGACGGCGGTTACCGCGTAAACCTTCGGGAGATCATCCGGGAGAGCGTCAAGGAGCGGGAAACCGTCCGGGAGGCCGGCAGGCCGGTGATCATTGTGGTCGATGGCGGCCGGAGCGGGGCCAGGGACGACTTCAGCGACCTGATCGATCTTGCCTACAGGTACCTTTCCATGAGCGGTGACTGACCATGCTGCTTATAACCACCGACATCGGCCAGGTGAAAGTGGGCGACACCGTTTTGCCCGGGGTTTTTGAAAGCCTGGAGATAACCGGATCGGTAAAGCTGGATATGGTGGAGATACGCGGCAAGCAGGATAAGGTTACCCAGGCCGTGGGTTACGACAACGCTCGGGTCAGGCTGACCATAAACCTGGTGCCCACTGACGAAAGCGGGGACTGTTATCAACAGATAGCCGTGTTCCAGAAAATATTCAGGAAGTCCCCCCAGCAGGCCAAGCCGGGTGTCTACAAGCTTATAAACAAGCATGCGGTCGCAAGGGGTATAAGCGAAGTAGTTTTCTCGGACCTCAAAACATTCGAGGACAATAGAACCAACAAGGTGCTGGTCATAGCGGAGTTTATCGAACACGTGCCGGTACAGGTAAAAGTTGCTCAGAAAACTTCACCGTCCACATCGAAATCAAAGCCAAAACCAAAGCCAAAACCAAAACCGGTGACGCCTGCAGAAAAGGTCGCCAAGACCAGGTTGGGATATGGTGACCTGCGCCAGAAAATGGCTTTACAAAAAACGGAGTCAACTCCGGCAAAGGATACCCGCGAACCGGGACTGGGTAAACGGATCCTTGCCTGGCTGAGAGGTGCTAAGGATGTCTGACCTGTTTTCCCCGTTCGTCAAGCTTGTAGTTGGCGGCAACGAGGTGCGCAACCTTTTCGATCAGTTAGACATCTGGCTATCCCGCAAGGAACCAGCGGACGTGGCGGAGTTTACCTTGAAGCCCGGCATACCGGACCTGGGCCTGGTTAGAGATACCGCCGTGGAAATCTGGATGGGGTACGACGAAAAAAACGCCTGGCGCGTTTTCACAGGATACGTGGTGGAGCCCATGCCGCCGCGCTATTTATGCAAGGACGGGGCGGTAAGGCTGTTCAAAACAAGAATCGTGCAGACCTTTCTCAATGCAACACCACAGGATATAATACGTTTCGGGCTGCGAAAGGCGGGGGTTCAGGAGGGAGTGTTGGCGCCAGGGCCGTTCCCGGCCAAGCCGCGGTTTGTAGCCGCGGGGGAGAACGTATCCGATCTGGTCAAGCGGGTAAATGCTACCTGGGGCCTGGATTACGACCATTACTTCGACGGCGACGGGCGCTTTTACTGGGACCCTCCTGCCCCGAAGCCTGGGCCGGTGTACAGCTACCGCTTTGGTGAAAACATCATCGACCTGGAGTTTTACGCTGACCGCGAGCCGTCCGGTCAGCGCTCAATCGGGAGTACAGTCGGCAGCGGGAAACTCCTGACGGTGGCTTCCCCCTTTGTGGGGCACTCCCGGGAAATCGAAATTATCTGGCCTGAAGTGGCCGGCAGTCGCTACCTGGTGGAAACGGTCCACCATTTCATGAACGACAAAAAATCATTAAGGACGGAAATATTTTTCCGCGAACTGGAGGCCGGCTAGCATGGATGCCAGGATGGACAGGTTGATCGAGGTCGTGAGAAAAATCGTTATCAGGCTTTTCCCTGAGCTAGCCGGCAGGTACCATCTGACCGGCAGAGCCAGGGTGACCGGGTTGACCGGAGGGCTGGTGCTGCAACCTGTCACCAGGGACGGCAGCGACGATCCGGAGACGCCGGCGGTCAAGTGCGAAACATTGCCATACACCCTGAAGGTTGGCAACATCGTGCGGCTGGGGTTCATGTACGGCGACCCCTCAGAACCGTTCGTGGGCGTGCTTTCCACGGCCGCAATCGGGACGTGGGCCGGCGGGAAAATAGAAATCCCGGGGTACGGTACCAGGGACGCGCTGGTGGTCGAATGCCTCCGGGAACACTCCCGGCTGGTCACCATGACGGCGCCGGTGGACGACCAGGGGAACCCGCTGCCGGGGGCCTCCACCTCCCCGCTTACGCGCATCGAATACCGGGCCACCCTTGAGGACGGCGATCAGGTTGTGGCGCTGCCCATCGAAGAAGGGGAACGGTTCATCGTGGTCGGCAAACTGTAGGAGGGTTGCCTTTGGAAGATATATTGCTGGATGCGCAGGGGAATTTCGTCGTGGCCGCCGACGGGGATGTGGAAACTGTGTCGGGCCTCGAATGTTTGCTCCAGGACGTGAAGCACCTGCTACTGACCTTCCCGGGAGATCTGTGGGCGCATCCGGAATACGGGGTAGGCCTGCAGGTATTTATACAGGCTGAAGACAACGAACTGAACCGGCTGGAGTTGGAACAGCTTATCAAGGATAGATTGGGCATGGACGACCGGATCGAGGCCGAATCCGTGCGAGTAAACATCAAGAACTGGGATCTGCGGCGTATAACGCTGGAGCTGGCCTTTCGCCCCTCCCCCGTCTTTTTTGAGGAGGAGGAAGAAGAGCCGCAGGAAGGAGAAGCAGTCGTCCTGCTTCAGATATCCCAGGAGGGCATAGCTTTCGGAGGCACGCCATGAGACCGGAAGAGCTTATACCGCAGAAAACACTTCAAGAGCTGGTTGATTCGGCCATCGCGGAACTGCGCAACCAGTCTTTCAGGGTTACGAACTTCAAGCCCGGCGGCGTGTTTAGAACCTTACTTGAAAAATGTAATCAGGGCGTGGAAGACCTGTATGGGCTTCTGCGGAAAATAGCTCCGCAAATGTTCCTGGCTACCGCTACGGGCGTGTGGCTCGATCTCAAGGCCGCCGAATACGGGGTCTTCAGGAGGCTGGAGCAAAAGACCCAGGGGGTAGTGTTTATGGGAAGATTCGAGCCCGGGGACAGTGTTATTATCCCCCAGGGGACTGTGGTAGCCACCGACATTGACCGGTTCGGGGACCGGTTGAAGTACGTTACGACCGGGCCGGTTGTACTGGAAAACGGCACCCTGGAAGTCGCGGTCCCCGTAGAGGCTGAACTTCCAGGCGCCCGGTACAACGTGGGGGCCGGGCAGATAAAAACCTTTCTCACCCTTGTGCGGGGCATAGATTATGTTCGCAACGACGAGGGGTGGATCACTCGCGAGGGGGCGGATGTCGAGGACGACGAAACCCTGCGGCAGCGGGCGATAGACAGGTGGAACCAACTTTCCCAGGGAGGAAACGATGATGCATATAGATCCTGGGCTCAGGAGATTCCCGGTGTGGTAGTGGTGCACGTCGACAGCCAGCATCCCCGGGGGCAGGGTACTGTAGATATAATTATTACCGGCACGGCGGGTATTCCTACGGATGACCTGGTCTCCGCCGTGCAGGAGCATATACGCAAGAAGAAGTCCCTGGTTGCGGACGTGCTGGTCATGAAGCCGGAGCCGGTATACGTCAATTTCGATTTGACGCTATACCTGCATCCCGACTACGGCGATGAAGAAACGGCCAGGAGTGAGGCGGAAAGTATTATCGACATCATGTTCATGTACGGCGATACAACGCACCCGCAGATCAGAAAGGTATCGCCAGTGTTCGGGTTGCCGGTCGACCAGGTGAAGTACAACCTGCTAAGCAACATTGAGCACATCGTAAAAGTGGATATTCGCGAGCCGGCCGCCGACCTGATGCCCACAATACGACAGGTGCTGGTAAAGGGTTCCGTAAGCATAACGGTTGAGAGGGTGGCCACATGAGCTTTGCCGACTACCTTTATGACCTGGCCCACGTGATTTTCAAGCGTACGGCCAAGCCCGATGACAGCGACCTCTATAAGCTTACCCGTGCTTTGGGTCCGAATTTCGACGACCTCCAGGAAGCCATGTTTTTGCTTCGCGAAATTTCCATGGTGGCTACGGCGACCGGCAAAGCTCTGGACATGTGCGGTAAAGACCGCAAGATGCCCCGCTACCGGGGGGAAACCGACGACGAATACCGGCTGAGGTTGCTCAGCGCCATGGACATATATGCAATGGCCGGCACGGAGCCAGGGATGGAAATGGTCCTGGCAACGCTGGGCTATAGGAACAGTGAAATATATCCCCTCTACAAGGAGAAGTACAAGTGGCGCTTTCTCAACACAACAACGCCGCTTGACGGCAGCATAACCCTCGAACCCACGGAACCCGATGCCAAGCTGGAATACCTGGGTCGCTGGGCGGAGTTCATTGTAAAACTGAACATTGGAGACGCAAGCTTTACGGAAACCCAGTATCAAATTGTCAGGAGTATGATCAACAAGGTAAAGCCCAGCGAAGGGAAGCTTTACGCCCTGCAGCTGATGACAGCTGCGGCGACGTGGTTTGCCCTGGTAAGCAGGGTTTCCCTTGTTGTGTCAGGCCGATTCGGCGGCGAAGTCAGCCCCCACGTCCGGTTCCTCAATGGTCGGCGTACCCTTTCTTCTGACCCCCTGCCTTTGCTGCTGGACGGCACTGGTTGGCTGGACGGCCGGTATGTACTCTGCGGCTATAAGGAACGGCCGCCGGATACGTGGTTCATGGAAGACAGCCGCAACCGCCAGGGAATGCTCCTGGCCCACAGGTTCTTTTCCTGGCCTGTGGTGACGGTGAACATGGACGGCCGGTACTGGCTGAACGGTAAACTGGACTTGAAAGGCGCCCGGAGGCTGACGGGAGCCAGGGTGGCAGTAAGAACGAAAGCAGGCATATCGATCGTTCCGGGCCACTCCGGCCGGGTAGGCCATAAGGTAAAATCAGGAGCGCTTAGAACCGCGGGCAGGCTGAGCGCCTACTACAGAGAACTGGACGGAATCCTGCGCCTGGACGGACGCTGGGTGCTGGCGCCGGACAGGACGCTTGACGGCCGCGAGCAGCTGTTCGATGGCCAGGTGGCCCACCGCGTGGTTACTAGGCTTTCCTTCCCTTATTCATTCGGCCACGGCCCGGATATGGGCACAGGGCTGTGGTGTCTGGACGGCGGGGGCCCGCGATATGTGTTAGACGGCCGGATATGCATGTCCGCAACGGCCATGATGGACGGAAGCGTTACCCTTAATGGCCTAAATCGCATGCAGTGGCTGGCTTTCCTGGGAGACACCGTCTATCTCCTGAGCGGTCGCCGACTAATGGGTGGAGACGGTCTTTTGCTGGACGGGCAACTGCAGATGAGGTCGAGCCCCACGTCACACGAGCTAAGAATAACGGTTTATAAGAACAACCGTTTTGTTGAAAAGGTGGTGGTATAGGTGAACACCGTAACGACAAAGCAGGCACGCATTGACATGGCCAGGGCCAGAGCAGGGGAAATTGTCCTGCCCCAGGTGACGCATATAGCATTCGGAACCGGCGGACATGAGCCTGGCGATGTGACCAAGCCAATTCCCCCATCGGAAAACGACACCGCCCTGGAGCAGGAAGTAATCCGGGTACCGATAGCCAGCAGAACCAGGATAAATGAAACCACAGTTCGGTATAAAGTATCTCTGGCAGGTGACCAGGCCAACGGAATGCCTCTAACAGAGGCGGGGCTGATAGACAGTAACGGCCGCCTGGTGGCCAGGAAAACTTTCGGGGCGAAGGTGAAGGAGCCAGATGTAAGCATGGATTTCGAGTGGGATGAAGAGTTCTAAGAAGGAGGAATAAAGATGGCAGATATTGTAGGGCAGCCCATCTGGAAGGACAGGGTAAGGAAACATGAGGCGAGCGACCCTGTTGCGCCAAGTACGTGGGATCCCATCCATACAGACTTGATCAACAACGACGTTTACTTAAAGGGACAAATCGATGCGCTTAACAACGAGGTAGCGGCCGCCAGGGGTGGTTACGCCAATCTGGACGCGCGACTGGACGCCCTAGAAACCCAAACGCTGCAAGGCGAGAGCACTTTCAATAGTACGGCTGGTCGCACCATTACCCATAACCTGGGACATACGAACTATATCGTTAACATTGTGCCGCTTCAGGACACCGGCGGCGACCTTGGGGACGTGTACATTTCCAAGGCGGCCAACGCCTTCACTGTATACAACACGGGCGGTTTTACCGGGAGTTTCCGGTATCAGCTCATAACGTAAGGAGGTAGGAATAAGATGATAATTCAACACGACCCCAATAAGCCTAATGAAGTTATATCTATTGACCAGGCTTCCCCCCATCGCCTGGTGGTGGCGGCTTTCCGCTTTCCGGGCGGTGAGTGTACCGGCGGGACTATAGACCTAACACCGTTTCAGGGTGGTCCGTTCAGGCTTTATTTAGAAAAGGATGGCAGCCTAAACACCGAGCTTTACGGGGACCATTACTGGCTCCTGGCGGAAGCCGTTTTGCCGGAAAAGCAATTTGATAACCAGCCTACCGGAAGGGCCGACGAAAATGGGCAGCCTATTATGGAGATGGTAGAACGTCCGCTAAACCTGAACGATATCCAGATTATTTTATTCCCTTTACCGGAGGTGGAGTAAATGGCAAACGTAAGCAAGCTATCCTTGGCAGCTCTGCGGGACCGTATAGCTGCCGGCACCCGTGAGGTGGACGTAATCCACAACTCCAAAGCCGACGGGACTGGCACAATGGTGGTATCCAAGATGATTTATATACCTAAGTTCCGCATTCCCGCTGGCCTATGGGACAGCGGAACCTTCCCGCCCCAAGACCTCAAGCTCGGCGGCTTTCTGATAGATAAATATCCCTGTAGCCAGCCCGATGCAACAAACAGCAGCAGAGGCAGTACTTCGCCCAATAACCCCGGCCAGGTAGCGGCCGTATCTCAACAAGGTGTGGTGCCTTGGACAGACATCGATTGGTATAATGCCAAAAAGGCCTGCGAGAACCGCAAAATAAACGGACGTTCTTGTCATTTGGTAACGATGAAAGAATGGGCCACTATATGCTTTTTAATTAAACTTTTAGGGCACGACATCCGGGGCAACAACAACTGGGGCCGCGACATAAGGGACCCGGACTCCTGGGAGTACTATGGAATAGCAGACCCGGTAGTGGCAAGCTATACTCAGCAGCAGGGTAAAAGTTATTCGCGATGCCTCACTGGCACTGGCCCCATTTCCTGGAGCCATAACGGCATGGCCAATGGTGTCTTCGACATCGTGGGCAACCTCTGGGAGTGGGTAGACTTCCTCATTGACTGCGGGAGGTACCAGGCTATAAAGTCCGCGGTCATAAGTGATTCGGATGGAATTACGGCAACTGATACGGCTATAGTAATCGGCAACGTGGAGAGTCCCGAACTCTGGCCGGCAAGCAATGGCCTAATTCTAATCAAGGCAGAGGGCACCAACACCGATGAATACGTAATCTACAGCTCCATGGTAAACAACGGCAACGGCACATATACCCTGACCGGCTGCCAGCGCGGCCAGAAGGGGACGGCCCCCAGTACCCACTCAAACGGCGCCGTAGTACAGCAGATTACTGACTATTGCGTAATCCCCGGCGGTTGGACGGCCAAAATAGCAGATTCCGGCCTCAATAACACCACCAACCCGGCCACCTTTACTATCTCGGACCTCGTCCTAGGGCCCGGAAGTTCCGGCCCGGCGGTCGGAGACGTCCTCCAGTGCGAGAACGAGCAGCTTACGGTCGTCGCCGTGAGCGGAACGAGTATCACCGTAAACCGCGGAGCTAATGGTTCCGCCATAGCAGCCCATGCTCAGGGTACCGGCGTTGCGAGGATTTCTCCACAGATGAGTAACGATAGCCCAGCGGCTACTGGGGATTATGGAGCTTCGCAGTTCGGCAAATTTGTGACCATGAGGGCCGAAGCTGAACTTGCTGCCCTGGCGCTGCCAGCCGCTGTGTCCTCTGGTGGAAGTGAAGAGTGGAAAGACGGCTTCTGGTTGCGCAACTATAAACAACGCGCGGCTCTCCGTGGTGGGTACTGGCCCGATGGCTCGCGCGCTTGGTCGGGCTTCGCCCTCAACCTGTACAATCCGCCGTCGTACGCGAACATCGGCATCGGCTTCCGCGCCGCTTTAAGTTTATAATCTGAAATCTGAAATCTGAAATTCTGGTAATCTGGGGGCGGAGCGATAGCGAAGCCCCCAATCCGAAATTAGAGGTAGGAGAAATGCAGGAGTTAAAGATAAGACAAAAGTGCGAAGACATGATTGCTTACGGCTATACCGCTCTTCGCCAGTTCCCTAAAAGTGAGCGTTACACGTTGGCGGCTGACATTAAAAAGTCGATGTATAGGCTCCTCAACCTCATTATCGCTGCCAACAAGAAGTATTACAAAAAGACCACGTTTCAGGAAATGGATGTGGAGCTCGATTACCTGCGCTCGCTTATACGGTTAGCCATGCAGCTCGGCTTTCTACCGTTCAAGAAATACGAAAACTGGGCTGCAATGCTTAACGAGATAGGCAAAATGCTTGGCGGATGGATGAAATCCATGCGCTAGAGCTTTTTGCAGGGGCCGGGTTGTAACGCGCGGCTCTCCGTGGTGGGAACTGGAACAATGGCTCGAACGCTCGGTCGGGCTTCGCCCTCAACCTGAACAATCCGCCGTCGAACGCGAACATCAACATCGGCTTCCGCGCCGCTCTGCCTGGCAAGCCAGAAGTCGAAACCCTACGGGGTTTCGTCCAGTGCGCAGGCAAAGGAACCCGGTTCCTTGTCGCGCCAGCTTGTCTGGCCGGCAAAAAACAAAAAATGCCTGTCCCGGCCAGTAGGAAACGAAAGCCGGAGCCAGGCCAGGTAGGAGGATGAAGATGAGGACTTATAAGAACCTATACCCGCAAGTCTATGATTTTCAAAACCTATATGAGGCCTATATCAAGGCGAGGCGGGGCCACAGGTACCAGCCGGAAGTCCTCATCTTCACCAACAACCTGGAAAGCGAACTGATCCAGTTACAGAATGAACTAATCTGGAAGACTTATAAGACAGGCTCTTATCGGCGGTTCTACGTCAACGACCCTAAAACCAGGCTGGTGGCCGCTCTTCCTTTTCGGGACCGGGTGCTGCAGCACGCCTTATGCAACATCATTGAGCCGCTTTTTGAGCGCAAGTTTATCTATGACAGCTATGCCTGCCGGAAAGGCAAGGGAACTCACGCCGGCGCGGACCGGGTAACGGAATTTCTCAGGCGGGCTACCAGGTTATGGCCAAAGCCTTACTGCCTAAAGTGCGATATAAGCCAATATTTTCCTTCTATCCGGCACAGCACACTGCTGGCGATTATCAGGAGGACTATTACCTGCGAAGATACCATGTGGCTGATCCAGGAAATCCTCTCTAGTTGGGTCGATACCACCGACCCTGACCCAAGGGGGCTGCCTATAGGTAACCTGACAAGCCAGTTGTGGGCCAACATCTACCTGGACCAGCTTGACCACTTTATCAAGGAAGTCCTTCGGGTCAAGTTCTACGTCCGGTACATGGACGACTTCGTAATTATTGGCGGCAACAAGGCCGAGCTGTGGCAGGTAAAAAAGGAGATTGAAACCTTTCTGGCTGATAAGCTGGGTTTGCGCTTGAATGGTAAGTCGGGGATTTTTCCTATATCTCAGGGAGTAGATTTTCTAGGATACCGCATTTGGCCAGACCACAGGTTGTTGAGAAAAAGAAGTACAAAACGGATCAAACGAGCCTTAAAGCATTTCCAAAAGCTGTATAGCCAGGGCAAGATTAGCTTTGAGCGGATTAATGCTACAGTACAGAGCTGGTTAGGCCATGCAAAACACGCGGATACTTACCGCTTTAGGCAGAAGCTCTTTGAAGCCCTTGCCTTTGTGCGGGACAAAATGAAGAACATTGAAAACTTCTAGAAAAAGCCGCCAAGGGCGGCTTTTATTTAGGGTAACCAAAATAGGCTCCAGCGTAATTTCCTACGCTAGGATTGCATAAATATAAAAATTATTTTGTTTCATTTTGCTGTGAGAAATTTTCCCGTTTTGCGAGAGAAGCTACAAACCTCCTTAATACTCATGCCTTTTACCTGCGCGGAATATAATTTGTCCCCTTAAAGTATGTACAATGAAAACAAACTATATCCTAAAAATCCTCTAAAAACCTTCCTGGCTTTTTATGGGAGGCCGTGGTATAATAGGTTCTGTCGCTGGCGAGGTGAGGACAATGAGGATTATTACAACTGAAAGGCTACCCATTAAAATTTGGGCCCGGGAGGTGGAAGAGGGCGCCCTGGAACAGGCCCGCCACCTGGCCAATCACCCGTATGCCCGCCATCATATTGCCCTGATGCCCGACGTCCACCAGGGTTACGGCATGCCTATCGGAGGAGTGCTGGCCACGGAAGGGGTAATCATCCCTAACGCCGTAGGGGTGGACGTGGGGTGCGGGGTGCGGGTAGTGAGAACAAATCAGACGGTGGAAGCTGTACGGCCCCGTTTAAGGGATATCCTAAACCAGATCCAGCGGGCTATTCCCACCGGCTTTAACCATCATAAAAAACCTCAAAGCAGCTCCCTTTTTCACCGCGCCCCAGATGTACCGGTAATCCGGGAAGAACTGGAAAACGCCAGGTACCAGCTGGGTACGCTGGGCGGCGGAAATCACTTTATCGAAATCCAGAGGGACGACCAGGATCATGTATGGATCATGCTGCATTCCGGTTCCCGGAACTTTGGCAAAAAAGTGGCCGATTATTACAACCGCCTGGCCATAAACTTAAACGAGAGGTATGGTCCCCCAGTACCCCGGGAATGGCAACTGGCTTATTTGCCTTTAGATACCCATGAAGGACAAAATTACCTGGCGGCCATGCAGTATTGCCTGGAATTTGCCCGGGAAAACCGGGCTCATATGATGAAAGTAATCCTGGAAATCTGTCATTCCCTGTTGCCTGATTTTACCTGGGGAGAAGAACTGGACGTGCACCATAATTACGCCTTTTTAGAAAAACACTTTGGCCAGCAGGTGATGGTACACCGCAAGGGGGCCGTGCGGGCGGTAGGGGACGTAATCGTACCCGGGTCCATGGGCAGCCCGTCTTACATCTGCCGCGGCCTGGCCAATCCGGAAAGTTTTGCCAGCTGTTCCCATGGGGCAGGACGGGTAATGGGTCGCAATGAAGCCCGCCGGCGCATACCGGTGGAAAAAGTTATTAAAGAAATGCAGGCTCTGGGAGTTGAGCTATTTAAGGCCAAAAAGGGAGACCTGGCGGAAGAGTGCCGCCAGGCCTACAAGGATATTGATCAGGTAATGGAAGACCAGAGGGATTTGGTGGAGATCAAGATCAGGTTGCAGCCCCTGGGAGTAGTCAAAGGTTAGGCACCCGCGTTCATCAACCATTCATGCGTTAAGGATTGGGTACTCTACTAATTGCCCCTGCCGGGCAGGCACGGTAACAACGACCACAGCGGGTACAATTGTCCAGGTTAATATTATAGTGTACCGTGTCGTCAATATAAATGCCCCCATCCTTACATTCCAGCTCACAGGCCGCACAGGACATGCAAAGCTCCTGGTTAATCTGGTAATTAAACTTAAACTTCTTTGGTTTTGTCAAGAAAACCCCCCCTTAATAAACATTAGTATGTACCCTTTCTACAGCCCGGGAAAAATTCCTCCCAAAGTTTTTAAAATAAAATACATTGCGGCAAGACAAAATACTAATAAAAAGCTTAGAAGGAGGGCTTATTTTGATCAGAAGGCGCATTCAGGGGGTAATCCGTCGGTACCGCATACCAGGTTCCACCAGCACCGGATACCGGCCGGTATGGGATATGGGGTACGCGGCGGAATATAAAAAAAGAACACGTATTTCTGGCGTTAACAGGCCCAGTACCTAACTGCCGGCAGGGAAGTTAACTCTTCCCGGGGGTTTCCAATCTAAATGCTCGGACACTCAAAGATCGCCATAACCCTTGACACACACAACCATCTGGTGCCGGAACTGATGGAGCAGGCGGCGGAGAAAGCTGATGCCGTATTCGGGCAAAAGAAAAACCCTTCCGCAAAGGAAGGGAAAAGTAAGGACGCGCCAGGGGCTTCCGCATTGTCGTAAGATTGTCGTAAACCGGCCGCCCCTGAGCCCTGAAAGCCTTATCTGGTGGGCCATGAGGGAATCGAACCCCCAACCTGACGATTAAGAGTCGCCTGCTCTACCAGTTGAGCTAATGGCCCTGGTCGGGATGGAGGGATTTGAACCCCCGGCCTCTTGCTCCCAAGGCAAGCGCGCTAACCAAACTGCGCCACATCCCGCTAGTAATACAAGCCAAACTTTAATGATACAAATTTAATTATAATCTCCCCTACCGCCGGCGTCAAGGGTACCAGGATCAAAAAAAAGTCCAGCTTTGCGCTGGACGGGGAGAGATAGAACTCACCAAAGCGGAGTATTCTTAGTATTTCCCGGCAAAGTCTTTTATATACCTATTCAAGTAAAAATTACAAAAATCTATCCCTAAAAAGCTACCTGACACGTGTTATACTTGGTAATGATAACCCAATAACCTTTAAGGAGGCGGAAACACATGTTTAAGACAGCCGAAAGGTTAATCCTGGCCGGCATTGGTGCCCTGGCTTTAACCACCGAAAGGGCAGAAAAAATGATCAACGAGCTGGTGGAAAGGGGACAAATGAGCAGAGAAGAAGCACGCAATTTTCTGCAGGAACTAATCGCAAAAGGGGAGCAGGAAAAGGCTAACCTTGCGGAAACCCTGCGCCGGGAGATCTCCCAATTAAGAGAAGATCTGGGTCTGGTTACCAGAGCAGAAATAGAGGAACTTAAAAACAGGGTCGCCCGCCTGGAAGAACAACTATCACAGAAACAAAACGAGACCTGAGCTCAACACACCGGTAACGATAGAATATAAACCTGCATGAGTTCAAAATTTTTCTTTGCGCCAGCAGGAAAAATAATAGCCACGTCGAAATCGTAACTTCAAAATTTTAAAAATATAAAGATGAAGCAGGAATTACCCCCGGCTTTGTAGAAGAAACACATTTAGTTACCTTATAACTATAGCCCAGCAGATGGAAAAAGTATTTATGAAATACGCCCGAGGTGAAACTTAATGAAGCTGGCCATCTCCGGAAAGGGCGGTGTCGGCAAAACCACCATCGCTGCTGCACTGGTCAAGTCCTTTGCGGAAACCCACCAAACCGTCTATGCCATTGACGCCGATCCCGATGCCTGCCTGGCTGCCGCCATAGGGATCCCCGAGGAGGTTGCCAGCGAATTAAAACCCATTGTGGAAATGCGGGATCTCATCCGGGCCAAAACCGGAGAGGGTGCCTTTTATACTCTCAACCCGCAAGTGAACGATGTGCTGGATGATTACAGCTACCAGTATAAAAACATCAAATTTATCCGCATGGGTGGAATTAAAAAAGGCGGTTCGGAATGCTATTGCCGCGAAAATACCTTCCTTAACGCCGTGGTTTCTTCCTTGCTTCTGGATAGCAATGAAGTAGTAATTATGGATATGGGGGCCGGCATCGAACACTTGTCCCGTGGGACAGCTAGAGGCGTAGACCTGATGCTGGTGGTGGTGGAGCCTAGCCGCAACAGCATAAATACCGCGCACCTGGTCAAGCGGTTAGCGGCCGACCTGGGGATTCGCAAAGTAAGGATCATTGGCAATAAGATTCGCACTGCACGGGAAAAGGAATATATAGAAAATCATTTTTCACCGGAAGAGATATTGGGTTTCATCGAGTTCAACAACGAAATATGGGAAAAAGCTATGGAACCGAACTCAGATGCAGCGGGAGAACTGTTAGCCGGCATGAGGGAGGTTCGCGAAAAAATACTGCGAGAGGCAGGTGATCGGTAAACACCGGGGTTGGGAGAGGATATGCAGTTTTTTACTATACTATTATTCATCCCTGTCTAAAGGGTGGGTACAGTTCGGTGACCCCGGCACCAACCACACTGGATGCCGGAAAAACAACGCCGCCAAAGACAGCCACTGGTTTAAAAGAGGTAATTCCAGCTGCAAAAGGGTAGATCCCAGGAGCTTAAGCTAAATTAAAGACAAAATTGCTAACCAGCTAATTTTTTAGCCAAGGAGGTTAAAGCAATGCCAAGGTTTAGAGATCCCAGCCATACCTGCCGGCCCTCGGATGCCCCCCGGGTTGTTGATCCGAAGGTTGTAAAAAGGTCCATAGATCCGGCAGTGATAGAAATGATCGATGTAGCCAAGGAAAGGGGAGTAATTACCACCTTTGACCGGGTGGTGGCACAGCAACCCCAATGTCAGTTTGGCTACAAAGGAATTTGCTGCCGTTTTTGTATGATGGGTCCCTGCCGGATTAAAGCCGATGAAGGTCCCGCCAGTAAAGGAATTTGTGGCGCTTCCGTATGGACCGTTGTGGCCCGCAGCGTCGGCCTGATGCTGCTTACCGGTGCAGCTTCCCACAGCGAGCATGCCAGCCATATGGCCCATACACTCCTGGAGTGCGCAGAGGGGCATGCTCCAGACTATACGGTCAAGGATCCCGATAAGTTACGCCGCATTGCCAAGCGCATTGGTATAGAAACTGAAGGCAAGGATGATATAACACTGGCCAAGGAAGTGGCCGAAGCAGCCCTGGCCGACTACAGCCGGTTAAAAGGCTTTGGTGAGTCCACCTGGGTAAAAACTACCATTACCCCTGGAAGGTTGGAAAAATTCCGCACCCATAACATTATGCCCAGCGGTGTTTACAATACCATTTCTGAACTGGTCAGCCAGGCACATATCGGTATGGATAACGACCCGGTAAACATTATCTTTAGCGCCCTGCGGGTAGCGCTGGCGGATTATACGGGAATGCACGTGGGCACCGACCTTTCCGACGTTCTCTTTGGCACCCCAAAACCGGTGGTCAGCGAAGCCAATATGGGAGTCATTGACCCGGCTAAAGTAAACATCGTCCTCCACGGGCATAACCCGATCCTCTCCGACATTATTGTCCAGGCCGCCAGGGAAATGGAAGATGAAGCCAGGGCTGCCGGAGCCGCGGGCATCAATCTGATGGGTATCTGCTGTACCGGCAACGAGGTGCTCATGCGTCATGGTGTACCTCTGGTTACCTCCTTTGCTTCCCAGGAACTGGCCATTACTACCGGAGCCATCGATGCCATGGTGGTGGACGTGCAGTGCATCATGCCGTCGATCCGCACCGTTGCTGAGTGCTTCCATACCGTGATTATCACCACTTCACCTATTGCCAAAATTCCTGGATCTTATTACCTGGACTTCCAAACCACCAAAGCGATCGAAAATGCCAAACAGGCAATCCGGCTGGCCATTGAAGCCTTTAAGCAAAGAGACCCCAACAAAGTACACATTCCCAATATCAAGAATAAGGTGGTGGCCGGCTGGAGTTTGGAAGCCCTTTATGAACTCTTCCGCACCGTGGAGCCAGACAATCCTGTGAAGGCCCTTACCGATGCAATTTTAAATGGCGAGCTCAAAGGGGTGGCCCTACTGGCAGGTTGCAATAACCTGAAACGCTTCCAGGATGACACCCATATCACCATTGCTAAGGAAATGATTAAAAATGATGTCTTTACCGTAGCCACCGGTTGTGCCGCCCAGGCCTGCGCCAAGCTGGGGCTGCTGGCTCCCGAAGCCATGGAGTTTGCCGGCGAAGGTCTGAAAAAATTCCTGGCCCGGATCAGTGAAAAGGCCAATTTGAGCACTCCGCTGCCGCCCATTTTCCACATGGGCTCCTGCGTGGATAATACCCGAGCCTCCGACCTGCTCATGGATATGGCCAACACGCTGGGCGTAGATACACCCAAGGTGCCTTTCGTTGCATCCGCCCCCGAGGCTATGAGCGGCAAGGCAGTGGCCATCGGTTCCTGGTTTGTAGCCATGGGCACACCGGTACACGTGGGCTCCATGCCGCCCGTAGAAGGCAGCGATCTCATTTACAGCATCCTTACCCAGGTAGCCAGCGACGTCTACGGTGGGTACTTCATTTTTGAAATGGATCCCAACGTGGCCGCTCAAAAGATGCTCAGCGCTTTAGAATATCGTACCTGGAAACTGGGCGTGCACCGCAAAGTGGCCGAGGACTTTGAAACCGCCCTGTGCCAGAACTATTAATTAGCCAGGACGAAAGGAGGAACCAGCATGTCTGAGCAAATTAACTTTGACCAGATTTTTGAAGGAGCGATCGAGCCGGGGAAAGAACCCAAACGGCTCTTTAAAGAGACCTATGAAGGAACTATCACCGCGTTGAGCTATGCCGAGATACTGCTCAACCAGGCCATTCGCACCTACGGGGCGGACCACCCGGTGGGTTATCCCGATACGGCATATTACCTGCCGGTGATTCGCTGCTTGAGCGGAGAAGAGGTTAAGACTCTCGGCGATATGGTTCCCATCCTGAACCGGGTTAGGGCCCAGGTGAGGGAAGACTTCCGTGACTTCACCAATGCCCGGCTGGCCGGCGAGGCCACCTGGTACGCGGCGGACATTATCGAGGCCATTCGCTACCTTCAGTATAGCCCGGAGAACCCCCTGCACGTCCCACCCTGGACCGGCTTTATCGGCGACCCGGTGGTGCGCCAGTACGGCACCAAGATGGTGGACTGGACCATCCCCGGCGAAGTCCTGATCCTGGGCCGGGCCAGGGACCCCAAGGAACTGGCCCGGGTGGTCAATAAGTTAATGGGCATGGGCTTCATGCTTTTCCTCTGTGACGAGGTTATCGAACAGCTGCTGGAAGAAGGGGTCAAGCTGGGTGTGGACCTGATTGCCTACCCCCTGGGCAACTTCACCCAGGTGGTCCACTGCGCCAACTACGCCCTGCGGGCCGGCATGATGTTCGGCGGCATCAAGCCGGGCTTGAGGGATGCCCAGAGGGACTACCAGCGCCGGCGGATCCGTGCTTTCGTGCTCTACCTGGGCGAGCACGACATGGTCAAGACGGCCGCCTGCATGGGGGCAATCAACATCGGCATTCCCATTATCACCGACCAGCCCCTGCCTGAAGACAAGCAAATAAAGGACTGGTTTATCTACGAGCCGGATCTGGAAAAAGCCATCCAGCTGGGCATGGAGCTGCGCGAAATTAAGATTACCAGCATAGAAATCGATGCACCCATCACCGTCGGTCCCGGCCTTCGAGGGTGAGTCCATCCGCAAGAAGGACATGTATGTGGAATTCGGCGGCACCAGGACTCCCAGCTTCGAACTGGTGCGCATGGCCGGCCCGGACGAAGTGGAAGACGGCAAGGTGGAGGTTATTGGTCCCGACATCGACACCGTACAACCGGGAAGCGCCATGCCCCTGGGTATCATCGTGGATGTTTACGGGCGTAAGATGCAGGAAGACTTCGAGCCCGTGCTGGAGCGGCGCATCCACTACTTCACCAACTACGGGGAAGGTCTGTGGCACGTGGCCCAGCGGGACATCATGTGGGTGCGCATAAGCAATGGCGCTTTTGCCAAAGGCTTCCGCTTAAAACACCTGGGCAATATCCTCTACGCCAAGTTCAAATCGGAATTTGCCGCGGTGGTGGACCGGGTGCAGGTAACCATTTACACCGACGAGCAGAAGGTACTGGAGATGCGGGAACTGGCCCGGCAGTACTACAAGAAACGGGATGACCGGTTGAAGGAGTTGAAGGATGAAACCGTGGACACCTTCTACTCCTGCACCCTGTGCCAGTCCTTTGCCCCCACCCACGTGTGCATCGTTCCTCCCGAACGGACGGGCCTGTGCGGTGCGGTGAGCTGGCTGGACGCCAAGGCTTCCTATGAAATCAACCCCCACGGGCCAAACCAGCCCATCAAGCTGGAGGGGCTTATAGATCCGGTCAAAGGACAGTGGAAGTCGGTCAACGAATTTGTTCACGCCAACTCCCAGCGGACCATCGAGGCGGTCAACTTCTACACCATCATGGAATATCCCATGACTTCCTGCGGCTGCTTCGAATGCATCCTGGCCATGGTGCCGGAGTGCAACGGCTTTATGGTGGTCAACCGGGAGCACGGCGGCATGACCCCCTCGGGGATGACCTTCTCCACCATGGCCGGCACCATTGGCGGCGGTGCCCAGATGCCCGGGTTCATGGGTATCAGTAAGTCCTACCTGGCATCCCGCAAGTTTGTCCCGGCCGACGGCGGCCTGGCCCGGGTGGTGTGGATGCCCAAGGCGCTGAAAGACCAGCTGCGACCGCAACTGGAAGAAGCCGCCGAAGCAGCCGGCCTGGGCAGGGACTTTGTGGATAAGATTGCTGATGAAACTGTGGGCACCAGCGGCGAAGAGATCCTGCCCTTCCTGGAGGAGAAGGGGCACCCGGCCCTGAGCCTCCCACCGCTGCTTTAAATAACCTAAATCGCGCAACTAAATCAATTTGTAGGATTTAGAAATGAGCATATCCTGGAGGACACCTGTATAGCAGGTGTCCTCCGGATATGTGTTAATTAATTACGAGAAAGGAGAAGAGGAGAATGGGTTTAACAGGTTTGGAAATTTTTAAGCAACTGCCCAAGACCAACTGCAAGGACTGCGGTCACCCGACCTGTCTGGCCTTTGCTATGGCCATGGCGGCCGGTAAAGCTGGTCTCGACCAGTGCCCCCACGTAAGTGAAGCAGCAAAGGAAGCCCTGGGCGCTGCTTCCGCTCCGCCAGTGGCCCTGGTAAAGATTGGCACAGGCGAAAAAGAGCTGACGCTGGGTAATGAAACCGTGCTCTTCCGCCATGACAAGCGTTTTGAACATCCCACGGGAATTGCCATCACTGTGAGCGACACCGCCGGCGAAGAAGAAATTGCCGCCCGTGTAGGCCAGATCAATAAGCTTGTCTTTGACCGGGTTGGCCAGCTCCACAGTGTGAACCTGGTAGCCGTCACAAATGATTCCGGTGATGCGGATAAGTTTGCCGCGGCAGTGAAGGTGGTGGCTGAAAACACCGCATATCCCCTGATCTTGATTACCGAAGACACGGCGGCCATGGAAAAAGCTCTGGAAGTTGTGGGCAGTAAGAAGCCGCTGCTGTGCGGGGCTACCGCGGCCAACTACGAAGGTATGACCGCGCTGGCCAAGAAGTATGAGGCCCCCATGGTGGTCAAGGGAGCCGACCTCAATGGACTGGCCGAGTTGGTGGAAAAGGTAGTGGCCCTGGGTTACAAACAACTGATTTTGGATTCAGGCGCCCGGGAAGTCCATAAGGTCCTGGCCGACCAGACCCAGATCCGCCGCCAAGCATTGAAGCGTTTCCGCCCCTTTGGCTATCCCACCATTACCTTTGTTACCAACGAAGACCCCATTCAGGCCGTGGCCGATGCCACAGTGTACATTTGTAAGTATGCGGGGATTGTGGTGCTTCAAACGGCCGATCCGGCGGACATTTTATCGCTGATCACCCTGCGTCTGAATATTTACACCGACCCTCAGAAACCAATCGCCGTGGAATCCAAGATTTACGAGATTGGCAATCCCGGCCCCGATTCCCCGGTTTACATCACCACCAACTTCTCCCTTACCTATTTCTGTGTGGCCGGGGACGTGGAAGCCAGCCGCGTACCGGGTTATATTCTCCCCGTAGACACCGACGGCATTTCCGTCCTTACCGGATGGGCAGCTGGAAAATTCACCGCCGAGAAAATTGCCGAGATGCTCAAAAACTCCGGTATTGCTGAAAAGGTATCCCATCGCAAGGTAATCATCCCCGGGGGGGTGGCCGTGCTGAGCGGCAAGCTCCAGGAACTCTCCGGCTGGGAAGTACTGGTGGGACCGCGGGAATCTGCAGGTATTCCTTCCTTCCTGAAGCAACGCTGGAACGCCTAGCCAGGGCTGGTTAGCGGGCTCTGGCGGTAAACCGTGGCTGGTCGGGCGCTTTTCACTGTATGGGCACTGCCTGGTAAAAAGTTACCGTTCCTGCTACCCGACCTGAATATAACGGAACAATAATCACCAGAAGGGAAGTGGTACTCATGGCCTTTACCATTGCCATTGCCGGTAAAGGTGGAACGGGTAAGACCACGCTGGCCGCCCTTTTAATCAGACAGCTGATCCAGGCAGGTAAGGGGCCCATCCTGGCTGTGGATGCCGACGCCAACGCCAACCTGCACGAAGCCCTGGGTATCGAGGTGGAAGATACCATCGCGAACATTATGGCCCGGATCAATAACAACCTGGAACCGCTACCGGCGGGCATGACCAAGGACCAGTACGTAGCTTTCCGGGTACACCAGTCTTTAGCCGAAGGAGATGAAGTGGATCTCCTGGTAATGGGTGGCCCCGAAGGACCGGGTTGTTATTGCTACGTCAATAATCTGGTGCGGGGCTTCATGCAGGAACTGAGTAACAATTACCCGTTTGTAGTTATGGATAACGAAGCAGGTCTGGAACATTTGAGCCGGCGTACCACGCAGAATGTGGATATTCTCTTTGTAACCAGCGACGCCAGCGCCCGGGGTATCCGCTCGGCCGGCCGGGTAAAGGAGCTGGTGGAATCCCTGGCCCTGGAGATCAAAAAAATGTACCTGGTGGTAACCAAAGTTAACGATGGCTCAGTGGAAGCCCTGCAGGACGAGATCCAGAAAACAGGCCTGGAGTTAATTGGCGCTGTTCCGCGGGATGAGCAGGTTTTCCAGTATGACCTGCAGGGCAAGCCACTGGTCGAGCTACCCGATGATTCCCTCGTAGTTGCTGCCGTTACGGAGATAATGCGTAAAACAGCCATCCTCTAATTTCATGCATTTACTTATCTAAGAGAAAGGAGCGTCTACCATGGCCGTTACCATAGCCAAAGAAAGGTGGACTAACAAGGTTGCAGAAGTGGTTTTGGGAACCGAGCCGAACATCGTTAAAATCGGGGGCGAGAGCACCCTGCCCTTCCTGCACTTTGAAGGAGAAATGCCCAACCGGCCCGCGGTGGCCCTGGAAGTCTGGGACATGGAACCCACCGGCTGGCCGGAAGTTCTGGCCAGCGCCTACGCCGGTGTATTAAACGACCCCGTAGCCTGGGCAAAAAAGTGTGTGGAATACGGGGCGGATCTGGTCTGCCTGACCATGGTCAGTGCTCATCCGGACAATAAAAATACCAGTCCGGAGGAATGCGCCCAGGTGGCCAAGGCGGTGGCTGACGCCGTAAATGTTCCCTTAATCATCCTTGGCTGCGGTGTAGAAGAAAAAGACGCCCAGGTGCTGGAAAAAGTGGCCGAAGCCCTATCCGGCCGGAACTTCCTCCTGGGTTGTGCCACGCAGGAAAACTACAAGACAATTACTGCTGCCTGCATGGTACACGGCCACAACATCATTGCTTCCAGCCCCCTGGACATCAACCTGGAAAAGCAGTTGAACATTTTAATTACGGAAATGAACCTGGCCGCCAACCGCATTGTCATTGACCCCTCGGTGGGCGCCCTGGGTTACGGCATCGAATATGCCTATTCCATCATGGAACGGACCCGTATCGGTGCCCTTACGGGCGACAAAATGATGGCCATGCCTGTCATCTGCCTGCTGGGCCAGGAGGTTTGGAAAACCAAGGAGGCCAAGAGCACCACGGAGGAGGCGCCAGAATGGGGGAACCAGGAGCGCCGGGCCATCCTCTGGGAAGTAACCACTGCCGTGGCTTTTGCCCAGGCGGGCGGATCCCTGTTTGTCATGCGGCATCCCGAATCACTCAAACAATTCCGGGCCCACATCGACAAATTGATGCAGTCCAATGCCTATTAATTAAAAAAAGCAAAGGAAGGTGTTAAAACATGATCCTCATTGGTGAGCGGATCAATGGCATGTTCAAGGATATCCGGGAAGCCATATTAAACAAGGACCCGGAACCCGTCCGTTACTGGGCCAAACGCCAGTATGAAAACTGTGCCGCTTACCTGGACATTAACACCGGCCCCACCGTGGACCCCAAGGATCAGCCGGCGGTAATGGAGTGGCTGGTAAAAGTCGCCCAGGAAACCGTACCCCTGCCCTGCTGCATTGACTCGACCAACCCGGAAGCCATCGAGGCCGGTTTGGCCGTACACAAGGGTAAGGCCATGATCAACTCTACCAGTGCCGACCAGTGGAAAATGGACATCTATTTCCCCATGGCCAAGAAATACAATGCTGCCATCATTGGCCTGGCCATGAATGAGAAGGGCGTACCCAAGAGTGCGGCCGACCGGGTTGCCCTGGCCATGGAAATTGTGGTTAATGCCGACGCCCATGGCATCCCCATGGAAGACCTGTACATTGATCCCCTGATGCTGCCCTGCAACGTAGCCCAGGACCATGGACCCGAAGTGCTGGAAGCCATTCGCCAGATCAAAACCCTGGCCGCTCCACCGCCCCGGACCACACTGGGCCTGAGCAATTCCTCCCAGCGTTGCACCAACCGTCATCTGATAAACAGGACTTTCCTTATTATGTGCATGGCCGCGGGGTTGGATTCAGCCATTGCCGACCTGGAAGACCAGGAATTGCTGGATGCCGTGGCTGCCGCCAATATCCTCCTGAATAAGGACATTTACTGCGACTCCTTCTTAAAGACCTTCAGGCAGCGGTAAGGTCACGGCCTCAAAAGGGGAAAGCGGTCGGTTGCAGGCCGTTTTCCCCTTGGTTTGTTTAAAAATTTTAAGGACATTTGCAGGATTTGCAGGATCCATGGACGAATTATAATACCTGTATTCACAAAAGCCGCACGCTTTAATCCCTCAAGCCACGAGTTGAAGGTAGCCTAAAAAACAAAGGTCGCAACGCACTCTTATTTTTGTTCTTTTCGGGAGGGGATATAGTGCCTAGGATTGGCGTCTACATCTGCCATTGCGGCGAGAATATCGCCGGTGCTGTGAATGTAGAAGAGGTGAGAAAATACGCCGAGAAGCTCCCCGGGGTAGTCCTTGCACGGAACTATCTTTTCATGTGTTCGGATCCGGGACAGGAATTAATCAAGCAGGATATTAGGAACGGCCTCATTGACCGGGTGGTGGTGGCAGCCTGTACTCCCCGCACCCACGAGCCAATCTTCCGTAAGGCGGTGGAGGACGGAGGGCTCAACAAGTATCTCCTCGAAATGGCGAACATTCGTGACCAGGATAGCTGGCCGCACTGGCAAGACAAGGAGGGAGCCACCGCAAAAGCGAAAAAACTGGTTGCCAGCGCCGTAGCGAAGGCGGCTTTCCTGGAGCCCCTGGAGGACAGATTTGTGGAAGTAACGCGCGCGTCGCTGGTAGTTGGCGGTGGCGTTGCCGGTATGTTCGCAGCGCTCGATCTGGCCAATATGGGCTATAAGGTCTACCTGGTGGAAAAAAACCCCTCCGTTGGTGGCAATATGGCCAAGCTCGATAAAACCTTCCCCACCAATGACTGTTCGGCCTGTATCCTGACCCCCATCATGGTACAGGTGGGCACCCATCCGAATATTGAACTTCTAACTTACTCCGAAGTGGAATCCGTAGAGGGTTCCGTCGGCAACTTCAAAGTGAAAGTAAGAAAGAAACAGACGTATATTGACTGGGATAAGTGTACCGGATGCGGCGACTGCGTGAATGCCTGCCCGGCCAAGGTGCCCAACGACTTCAACGAGGGCATGAATAACCGCAAGGCTATTTATATTGAGTTTCCGCAGGCCGTACCGAAACGGGCGGTTGTGGATATTGCGCACTGCCTTAACTGCGCGAAGCGCATTATCGGTACCCAGCCGAAGACCCATTCCAAAACTGGCGAACCCATCCTTGCCCCGTGTGAGAAGGCATGTAAAACCGGTGCGTGTGACCGTTCAAGGGCGTATAACCCCGAAGGCGAGATCGTCGAGCTCAACGTGGGTACCATCATTGTGGCTGCCGGTTACAAGGTGATGGACAAAACGCCGTTCAAAGAGTATTCACCGCAATCACCCAACGTTATCACGGCCATGCAACTTGAGCGCATCCTATCGGCAACCGGTCCCACGGAAGGCCAATTGAAACGCCCGTCGGACGGTGAAAAGCCCAAGACCATCGCCTTTATCTCCTGTGTTGGCAGCCGGGATAAGAGATACCACACCTATTGCTCCAAGGTCTGCTGCATGTACATGCTCAAGGAAGCCCGGTTGATCAAGGAGAAGTACCCCCATATTGACATTTACATTTTCTTCATTGACGTGCGAACCGGCGGTAAAGACTTCGAGGAGTACTACAACTACTGCCGTGATCTCGGTATCAAGATGCTTCGCGGCCGTGTCGGGGCGGTAGACGAGTTGCCAGGCGACAGGTTAAGGGTGCGCGCCTACGACGTTGACCTGGGTGCGCCCGTAGAATTGGAGGCCGACCTGGTGGTCCTGGCCACGGCTATCGAGCCTGCGCCGGGCCTCGAAGAACTCGGCCGGAAGCTGGGTATCACGTGCGGCAGCGAAGGGTTCATGAAGGAGTTGCACACCAAGCTCTATCCGGTGGAAACGTCAGTGAAGGGCATTTACATCGCCGGTTGTGCGCAGGGTCCCAAAGACATTCCCGAATCGGTATCCCAGGCACGGGCTGCTTCTTCAGCGGCCGCAGTACCTCTCACCTTAGGCAAGGTAATTGTGGAGCCGCTGATTTCTGAAGTGAACCAGAGGAAGTGCTCCGGCTGCGGTACTTGCGTGCAGTTGTGTCCGTACTCGGCCATCAGCCTGGTGGAGGATAAAGGAAGGCTGCGGTCCAAAATTGACGAAGCCCTGTGTGCCGGCTGCGGCGTATGTGCAGCGGCTTGCCCGTCGGGAGTCATCACGCTGCACGGCTTTACCAACGCCCAGATCCACGCACAAATTAAAGCTTTAGCCTGCTGAGTTCGGGGGTGGTACGAGTGTCTAGCGATCAAGTAGCAACGGGGGTAATCAACCTCTCGGAAGGCGATTCCAGTCTAGTTAATGAGATAAAAGAGTTAGGCGGCGAGGAATTGATGGAATGCATCCAGTGCGCCAAATGCGCCGCCGCCTGCCCTATGGTGCTGGCTGGCTTTCCCTTTTTCAACAAGCGGATTATTCAAGCGATCTTCCTGGGGTTGCGCGACGCATTGCTGGACGATTCATCCATTTGGGCCTGTCAGTCCTGCAATCGCTGCACCGAAGTATGTCCACGGGAGGTTAACCCCTTTGAAATCATTCAAGCCATGCGGCGAGTGGCGATAAGGGAGTTTGCCCTGCCTACCCTTTCCATTGAAGGTCTTAAGTCCCTTTACGATACCGGCCATGCCGTTTACCTGGCGGGAGCTGGAAACACGCGGGCAAAAGTTGGTCTGCCGGAAAAGCCGCCTTCCACGGTCGCGAACCCGGAAGCTTTGAAAGAACTGCAGGCGGTCATACGAAAAACAGCCCTGGCCGACCTGGGGATTATCCCCATGGACGAGTCCGGCGTAAAGGAAACTTGTGAGGTGTAGCCAATGAAGGTAGGTTTTTTTGTCGGCTGCAACACGGCGTTTAATAGACCGGATTTAGAGCAGGCGGTACGGTATGCGTTCCCGGCACTGGGGATTGAACTGGACGACCTTGAAGGACAGTCGTGCTGTCCCAGTTGGGGGACGATGCCCTCCGTAGACGTGGTGGGCTGGTGCGCCGTTGGAGCTAGAAACCATACCATAGCTGAGGAAAAGGGCCTGGACATAGTCACCGTGTGCGGCAGCTGTTACGGTAGCCTGGCTGAATCAAAGTACAAGATGGATACCCACCCGGAGATAAAGGCCCAGGTCAACGAGATTCTTAAGGATATTGGCAGGGAATATAAGGGAACCAGCAATGTCAGGCTCGCTTTCTATTATCTATACCATGAGCTTGGACCTGACAGGATTAAAGAGGCCGTTAAATATAAACTCGACGGCCTTACAGTGGCTCTTCAGCCCGGTTGTCACACCCTCTGGCCAAGCAAAGTTTACTATGACAAGGAAGAAGATCCCTTCCACCCCAGGGTGCTCAAGGAAATGTGTGAGGCCTTGGGCGCTACAGTTGGTCATTATACCCGCTTGATCGACTGTTGCGGTATGGGTGCTATGCGGAGCACCGACATGGAAAAATCCTTAAAGCTTGTGGAGAAAAAGCTTATCTCCATGAAAAACGAGGTTAATCCCGACCTGATTGTGACCGGTTGCAGTTCCTGCTTAATCCAGTTCGACACAGCCCAGGAACTCCTGCGTAGCGGCAAGAAGATTAATTTCGAGATTCCCGTCCTCCACATCATGCAGGTTCTGGCGTTATGCCTGGGAGCCGATCCGGAGAAGGTTACCGGTCTGGCGAAAACGGATGTAAGTCGCGTTGTAAACAGGATTTTGGAAGGATGATAAAAGATCATCTCTGCCTTTAATTAACTGTAAGCTTTTCTCAGCTTCTGGCTTTTCTTTGGGCAGTGAAAGGAGTGAAAAAGGGTAATGCGGACAGAGTTTGAACCAAAAATTATTGCCTTTTTATGTAACTGGTGCAGTTACGCAGGTGCAGACCTGGCCGGGTCTCTCAGGTTCCAGTACCCCCCGAATGTGACGATTATCAGGGTGCCCTGCTCTGGAAGGGTTTCCCCGTTATTTATACTGAAAGCCCTTTTTGCCGGCGCTGACGGCGTGCTGGTAGGCGGGTGACACCCCGGAGACTGCCACTATGGTAGTGGCAATTATAATGCTGAACGGCGCACCAAGATTACCCAGCGGCTTTTAGATACACTGGGAATTGAGCGGGAGCGGCTCCGGTTGGCCTGGATTTCCGCTTCGGAAGGGGCCAAGTTTGCCGAGACGGTAAGAGATTTCACTACTCAGCTGCAGGAGCTGGGTCCCAACCCGTTGCGTATCACGAATGGCCAGGAGAAAGGAATTGAGGGAACCGCGGTTTAACGGGACCCCTTGTAAGGGTTAAGGAAAGGCACCTACAAACGAGTTGTCGGTCTTGCCCAAAGCTCCTTAATGCAGGAGGGAAGGTTAAAAATCTAGAGGTAAACGGAGTACTTACCTCGGTGAAGGAACCGAGTCCCAATAAAGGTCGGGTCAAGAAGGCGGGGTGTTTATAATAATGAGCGAATTAACCAGGGCGATTCAAGAAACGGCACAAAAACTCCTGCAAAACAAGGAAGTTGAGCTAGTGGTGGGTTTTGCAGAGGGGAGTCTCCCTTTGCGCAATACCCCCTGTTTTGTTCGCCAACCAGAGGAGGCACAAAGGCTGGTCTGGGGCTATGGCTGCGAAAACAACCTGGCTAACTACCTGCGCCAGAGGCCGGAAAAAGTGGCCGTGGTGGCCAAGGGTTGCGACAGCCGCTCCATAGTAGAGCTTATAAAAGAAAACCAGATCGACCGCAACAAACTGGTGGTTATTGGTGTACCTTGCCGGGGGATGATTGACCGCAAGAAAGTAACCCGTCTGCTGGCAGGAAAGGAGTTGCTGGAAGCAGAAATAAGGGACGGCCAGGTCGTATTAAAAGGAAAAGAATTTAGCGAATCTGTTCCCCTTGAACAACTGCTTCACGATACCTGTTTAACCTGCCAGCACCCAAACCCGGTATTGTTCGACATCATGATGGGCGAGCCGGTTCCGGTGAAGGAAGCCGACAGTTTTGTCGACGTGGCTAATTTTGAAGTCAAGGCACCGGCGGAAAAACGGGCCTATCTTATCCAGGAACTGTCCCGTTGTATTCGCTGTTATGCCTGCCGGCAGGCCTGCCCCATGTGCTTCTGTGAAGAATGCTTTGTCGATTGCTCCATGCCCCAGTGGCTTAGCAAGTCATCCCTGAATGTTCAGGATAACGTCTTTTTCCAGGCCGTAAGGGCACTTCACCTGGCCGGGCGCTGCGTGGACTGTGGAGCATGCGACCGTGCCTGCCCCATGGGCATTGATTTGCGTACCTTAACCCGCAAAATGGTGAAGGATGTTCAGGAGCTGTTTGGTTATACCGCCGGGGTCAGCTTGGATCAAAAACCTCCGTTAGCTGCACCAATTAATACAACAAGCCCGGCCACTTTTAATCAAGACGGGAGGTGAGAGAGTGTTGCTTTTAAATAAAGGCCAGCTTACCGATTGGCTCAATCAGTTGATGCAGGCTTATCAGGTATTTGCCCCGATAAAAGAGGGTGACTATTTCTGCTTCAAGCAAATTAACTCCGGCGACCAGGCAACCTTGAATTATACCAACTCCAAGGTCCCACCCAAAGAGGTTCTCTTTCCACGTTCGGAAAAACTCTTCTGCTATCGCTGTGAAAACGATGGCGTGCAATTAACAGAGCAAATTGATGAAAGCAAAAAAATTATCGTCGGCTTAAGGCCCTGCGACGCCAAAAGCTTTCTCCTTCTGGACGGCGTCTTTAAGAGTGATAAATATCATGATCCTTACTACCTGACCAGAAGGAACAACACCGTACTGGTGGGCTTGGGGTGTAATCAACCGGCATCCACCTGCTTCTGCACTTCGCTGGGCGGGGGTCCTTTTGCCACCGAAGGCCTGGACCTCTTGCTGGTGGACATCGGTGACCGATACGTGGTGGAGGTGCTGACGGACAGAGGTCGAGAATTGCTCGCCGGAATGGAGCTGCCCGCCGCCGACCAGGAGGCGAAGGAAACTGCCCGAAGAGTGAAAGAAGGTGCGGCGCTCTCTACCCAAGTAAATCTGGAAGGGTTAAAGTCCAAGCTGGATGTTATTTTCTATGACCCCATCTGGGACCTGATCCATGAGAAGTGCCTGGGGTGTGCCGCCTGCACTTACACCTGTCCCACGTGCCACTGCTTTGACATTGTAGACGAAGCTGAGGGAAACGAAGGCTGCCGGATACGCAATTGGGATGCCTGCATGTTCCCGCTCTTTACCCTCCACGGTTCCGGCCACAACCCCCGCCCGACGGGTAAGGAACGGTTCCGGCAACGGGTCATGCATAAATTCAAGTACTTCGTGGACAATTTCAACGCCATAGCCTGTGTAGGCTGCGGCAGGTGTATTATAAACTGCCCTGTTAATCTGGACATCCGGGAAGTGTTAGCGGAGATCCAGGGTTCGGAAGTGAGGTCTGATAAGCAATGAAAAACCCCTATCTTCCACTTCCCATGCGGCTGGTTAAAAACTTTGTGGAAACCGAGGATAAGCTTATTCATACCTTTACCCTGGAGTTCCTAAATGAAGAAGACGAGAAGTCATTCCAATATTTACCCGGCCAATTTGCCGAGGTATCCGTATTTGGTGTAGGTGAAGCTCCCTTCGGCATTGCCTCTTCACCCACAGAACCCGGGCACCTGAAGTTTTCGGTGGCCAAAGTAGGTGTGGTGACCACAACCCTGCACCAGCTCCCTGAAGGCACCGTCCTGGGTGTGCGGGGACCACTGGGCAACAACTATCCCATAGAGGAGTTCAAGGGCAAGAACCTGGTAGTAATTGGCGGTGGCTTTGCCTTCACCACATTAAGATCGCTAATTACCTACATTCTCCATCCCGACCACAGGGGAGACTACGGAGAACTGACGGTAATTTATGGCGCCCGCAATCCAGGCCTCTTGCTCTACAAGGACGAGCTGGCCGAATGGGAAAAGCGTTCGGACATCAATCTGATCTGCACCATTGACCGCCCGGTAGAGGGATGGAATGGCCGGGTGGGTTTTGTACCGGCAGTAACCAAGGAAGTAGCTCCCAGCGCGGAAAATGCGTACGCGGTAATTTGCGGCCCACCGGTGATGATTAAGTTCACCATGCCGGTGCTCGAGGAACTGGGCTTTTCCCCCGAGCGGATCATCATGTCCCTGGAAAACCGGATGAAATGCGGCATCGGCATGTGCGGCCGGTGTAACGTGGGCAATAAATACGTCTGTAAAGATGGTCCGGTCTTTACCCGGGCCCAACTTAACCAGTTACCTAACGAATACTAGAAAGATAAAAACAACCCCCGGCTTGCGCCGGCTTAAAGGTAAGACCGGCGCAAGGCCGCAGGGTTGTGTGTGTGGGATGGTCAATCAAAAAGCCCCAGAGGGGAGGTTTCTAATATGAAAGCCATCGTGGCCGCAGAACTGGACCCCACTTTCCGGGATGAGTTAGCGGAAAAGATGAAAAGTTTGGACTTTGCCAACTGTTTAGCCTGCGGTGCGTGTACGGCCGGGTGCGCTTTCTCCGACCTGCACCCCGATAATGATCCCCGCAAAATGCTGCGCAAGGTAATCCTGGGGATGCGGGAAGAAATTTTAAGAGATCCCTTCATCTGGTACTGCACTATGTGTGAACGGTGTACGGTGGAGTGTCCCATGTGCGTGAACATTGCTGCCGTTACCAGGGCTATTCGCGGGAATTTCCGCACCGATTCACCCGGTTTCCTCCAAAAGGTGGTTGACGACACCATCAGGTCCGGCAACCAGATGGATGTACAGCCCGATGAATACATGGAAACACTGGAGTGGCTCCAGGAAGAACTGCAGGCTGAACTGGGTGATCCTGATTATCGCATTCCTGTTGATGTGGAGGGAGCCGACTTCCTCTTTGGCTTCAACGCCCGGGAGGTAAAGTATTACCCCAACGAGTTGCAGAACATCCTGAAGATTTTCTATGCCGCCGGGGCCAATTATACCCTGAGCTCCCAAAAGTGGGATGCCACTAACCTGGCCCTTTTCAGTGGTAAGGACGAAGATTTCTGGAAAATCACTGAACCAATGCTTCAGGAAGTGGTACGGCTAAAGGCCAAGGAATTGGTTGTTACCGAATGCGGCCACGCCTTCCGTTCCGTACGCTGGGGTTACCGCACCTTCTGGAAGGGACCGCAGTTCCCCATCCGCAGCATTCTGGAGGTCCTGGACGAGTGGATCCAGCAAGGGCGGATTAAGCTGGACCCCACCAAGAACCCCGAACCGGTCACTCTCCATGATCCCTGCAACCTGGTGCGCAAAGAAGGGGTAGTAGAACCGCAGCGCCGGGTATTAAAGGCTGCAGTAATGGACTTCCGGGAAATGTTTCCCAACGGGCGGTGGAATTATTGCTGCGGTGCCGGAGGCGGTGCTCTGGCCATGCCTGAATATACGGAACAGCGTTTAATCAAGGGTAAGCGCAAAGTGGACCAGCTTCTGGCCACAGGAGCTAAAATTGTGGCTATTCCCTGCCACAACTGCATGGACCAGTTCAATGACCTCAACAAACATTACAAGCTGGGCATGAAGATGGAACATATCTGCAGCATTGTTGAAAGAGCCCTGATTATACCCGAAAAAGAACCCGAAGCTTAGGCCAGCCGAATACACCCACTTCTGCTCCCAGCAAAGTTAACCCCTGGGACGGCCTGCAGGGGTGGGTATTACCACCTTTATTTTCGAAAGGACGGATGTGATGTTTGATGAGCGCTAAGAAAGCAGGGTCGGTACTGGTGGTGGGAGCGGGTATCGCCGGCATCCAGGCCTCCCTGGATCTTGCCGAATCGGGCTACTTGGTCTACCTGGTGGAAAGTTCTCCGGCCATTGGCGGCACCATGCCCATGCTGGATAAGACCTTTCCCACCAACGACTGTTCCATGTGCATCCTTTCCCCCAAGCTGGTGGAATGCGGCCGTCACCTGAATATCAAAACCTACACCTGCGCCGATGTGGTGGACGTGCAGGGCGAGCCGGGGAATTTTACCGTAACCATCCGTCAACGCCCCCGCTACGTCGATGTGGATAAATGTAAGGGATGTGGCGAATGCGCCGAAGCCTGCCCCATTGATGTCCCTTCGGAGTTCGACCAGGGAATCGGGGAGCGCAAGGCCATTTATAAACCTTACGCCCAGGCCTTTCCCAATGCATATGTCATTGATAAGGAAAACTGTATCGAGTGCGGTGCCTGCGAGGAAGCCTGCCAGGCCGGCGCCATCGACCATTCCATGGAAGAGGAAACCATTGAGCTGAATGTGGGGGCCGTGGTTCTCTGCCCGGGATTTCAGAAGTTTGACCCCTCCCAGCTAACCTATTATGGTTACGGTAAATATCCCAATGTTTTGACCAGCTTGGAATTTGAACGCATTCTAAGCGCTTCCGGTCCCTTCCAGGGACACCTGGTCAGACCCTACGATAAAAAAGAACCCCGGCGCATTGCCTGGATTCAGTGCGTAGGGTCCCGTAACTGCCGGATAGACCACGGTTATTGCTCCTCGGTGTGCTGCATGTATGCCATCAAGGAAGCGGTTATTGCTAAGGAACATAGCAAAGAGCCCCTGGAGACCACCATCTTTTACATGGATATGCGCACCTACGGCAAGGGTTTTGAGAAGTACTACAACCGGGCCAAGGACGAACAAGGGGTCAGGTTTATCCGTTCACGGGTTTATGAAATTACGGAAGTGGAAGATGAAAGCAAAAATTTGCGCATTCGCTATGCCGAGGAAGACGGTACCATCTGTGAAGAGGAATTTGATCTAGTCGTTCTGTCCGTTGGCCTTGAACCCTCCCCGGGCGTAATGGAATTGTGCCGGAAGCTGGGACTTACACTGAACAAGTACGGATTTGCGGAACCCGCCCCCCTTACCGGTGTCGGGACAAATAAACCGGGCATTTTCGTAGCCGGCGCTTTCAGCGCACCCAAAGACATCCCGGAAACGGTCATGCAGGCCAGTGCTGCCGCCGGCGCCTCGGCCAGCCTCCTGGCGGAAGCCCGGGGTACCCTGGTGAAGGAAAAGGAATTCCCGCCGGAGAAAGACGTCAGTGGCCAGCCACCGCGTATTGGCGTGTTTGTCTGTCACTGTGGTGTGAACATTGGCAGTGTGGTCAATGTGCCCGAAGTGGTGGAAATGGCCAGGAATCTGCCCAACGTGGTTTATGCCGGCGAATATCTCTACGCGTGCTCCCAGGACAGCCAGGCGGCCATGAAACAAATCATTGAAGAATACGGCCTGAACAGGGTGGTGGTTGCCTCGTGCAGTCCGCGGACCCACAAACCCCTCTTCCAGGAAACCATCCGGGAAGCCGGATTAAACCGGGCACTGTTTGAAATGGCCAACATCCGCGACCAGTGCTCCTGGGTACACATGCATGAACCGGTAAAGGCCACGGAAAAAGCCAAGGATCTGGTAAAAATGGTGGTGGCTAAAGCTGCCCTGCTGGAACCGATTCCCCAAATCGCAGCCGGTGTAACCAAAGCTGCCCTGGTCATCGGCGGCGGCATATCGGGCATGACCAGTGCCCTTTCACTGGCTGACTTGGGTTACCGGGTACACCTGGTGGAAAAGGAGCAGCAACTGGGCGGAATGGCCCGGCGCATCAGGCACGGGTTAAAGGGTGAGGAAGTACAGCCCTTCCTAAATGATCTTGTGGCCAAAGTAATGTCCCACCCCAATATTGAGGTTTACACAGGCACAGAAGTTCAAACCGTGGCCGGTTATGTGGGTAATTTTGTCACCACTTTGGCAGACGGCAAGGAACTGCAGCATGGCGTGGCTGTTATCGCCACAGGCGGTGAGGAATACAAACCCACGGAATATCTTTATGGCGAAAGTGACCGGGTATTTACCCAGCTGGAGCTGGAAGAAGCCCTGGCAGCGGGAGACCCGCGCATTGAGAACGCCAAGACATTTGTGCTCATCCAGTGCGTCGGTTCCCGGGAACCCGAGCGCCCTTACTGCAGCCGGGTATGCTGCGGCAAGTCCGTCAAGCTGGCCTTAAAGCTCAAAGAAAAAAATCCCTCAGCCAACGTATTCGTGCTCTACCGGGACATTCGTACCTATGGTTTCCTGGAGGACTATTACCAGGAAGCCCGCCGCAAGGGCGTGTTATTCATCCGTTATAACCCTGAAAACAAGCCGCTGGTTGAAAAGAAAAACGGCTCGCTAAAGGTTACCGTGACCGACCACGTCCTGAGTGTACCGGTAGTCATTGAGGCCGATGTAATCGGACTGGCGGCGGCTATCGTGGCTCCTGAAAGCAACCGCCAGCTGAGCCAGCTCTTTAAGGTGCCTTTGAATGAAGACGGCTTCTTCCTGGAGGCCCACATGAAGTTACGCCCGGTGGACTTTACTTCCGAGGGTATTTTCATGGCCGGTTTGGCCCATGGACCGAAAAATCTGGAGGAAAACATTGCCCAGGCCAAAGCGGCAGCGGGCAGGGCATCTACCATTCTCAGCAAGGATCATCTGGAATCCCACGGTGTGGTAGCAGTGGTGCAGCAGGATAAATGTGCCGCCTGCCTCACATGTGTCAGGCTCTGCCCCTACAATGCGCCTAAAATTAGAAATTACGCCGCCGAGATTGAACCACTGCTCTGCCAGGGCTGCGGCACCTGCGCCGGAGAATGTCCCAACAAGGCCATCACCCTCCAGGGTTATAAAGACCATATGCAAATGTCCATGAGCAAAGCTTTATTCAGGGAGGTGTAACCAGTGGGGGAATTTGAGCCTAAAATCGTAGCATTTTGCTGCCACTACTGAGCCTACTCCGCAGCGGACCTGGCAGGTTCGATGCGACTGCAATATTCTCCAAACATTCGCATTGTCGAAATGCCCTGCTCGGGCACTATCGATCACCGGGTGCTCCTGCAGGCCTTTGAAGATGGCGCCGACGGCGTGTTCGTTGCCGGCTGCATGGAAGGCGACTGTCACTTCCAAAAAGGAAACTATCGCGCCAAGAAGCGGGTAAATGCGGTTAAAAAACTGCTCGATGAAATTGGAGTGGGCGGCGAACGCCTGGAAATGTACAACCTTTCGGCGGCCATGGGGCCCCGTTTTGCGGAAATAGCCAACGAGATGACCGAACGTATCCGCCGCCTGGGCCCCAATCCCCTTAAAAAACAAAGTGCGGGGACCACGGAGAAAGAAGGTGACGTGGCATGATCATAGCACAACAAAAGCCAATTAAAGATATTGCCGCAATGATTGCTGACTGCAAAAAGGTCCTCCTGGTTGGCTGTGCCGGTTGTGTTACCGTCTGCCTGTCGGGGGGCGAGAAAGAAACCGAAGTTTTAGCTTCATCCCTGCGCATCATGCGCCGGTTACAGGGCAACCCCCTGGAAACAGTTACCTATACCGCCACCAGGCAGTGCGACCCGGAATACATTGAGGCCCTGGAAAATCTGGTTAAAGACGTCGATGCCGTAGTTTCCCTTGCCTGTGGAGTGGGCGTACAGTACATCGCCGAGCGGTTTCATGACAAGTGGGTGGTACCTGCCCAGAACACCATGTTTGTGGGTGGTTCCACGGCCCACGGCGTGTGGGAAGAGAGGTGCGGTCTTTGCGGCGACTGCATCCTCCACCGCACCGGCGGTATCTGCCCCATTATCCGCTGCTCCAAGAGCATCTTAAACGGTCCCTGTGGCGGTTCCCAGTACGGCAAGTGTGAGATCAGCAAGGATGTGGACTGTGCCTGGCAACTGATCTACGACCGCATGAAAGCTCTGGGCAAGCTGGACAAATTGCTTGAAATTCAGCCGCCCAAGGATTGGTCCAAGTCCCGTGACGGAGGGCCGCGCAAAGCCATCAGGGAGGATGTGATGATCGGGTGAAAACAGAAAGCAAACTGCAAAAGCTCCTTGACAGCGGCCACTTTGCGGTGACTGCAGAAATCGGGCCGCCCAAGCATGCATCCGCCCATGGTATCCGCCACCATGCCCACATGTTGAAGGACTACGTGGATGCAACCAATATTACCGACTGCCAGACGGCCATCGTACGGCTCTCCAGCATTGCTTCTGCCGTGCATATCCTTGATTGCGGCCTGGAGCCAATTGTACAGATGACCTGCCGGGACAGAAACCGCATTGCCATCCAAAGCGATCTGCTGGGTGCCTACAGCCTGGGGGTCCGGAACCTGCTCTGCCTGTCGGGCGACCATCAGAAGTTTGGCAACGAGCCCTCGGCTAAAAACGTTTACGATATTGACTCCATACAACTAATCTATTTGATGCGCCGCATGCGGGATGAAAAGCTGTTCTTCTCCGGCGAACCCATTAAAGAGCATGAACCCCGCTTCTTCATTGGAGCGGTGGCCAACCCCTTTGCGGATCCCTTTGAGTTCCGGGTGGCCCGGTTGGAGAAAAAAGTGGAGGCCGGGGCGGAGTTTATCCAGACCCAATGTATTTTTGATATGGAGCGTTTTGAGCGCTTCATGGAAATGGTCCGGGAGAGGGGCATCCACGAACGGGTACACATCCTGGCCGGGGTCACCCCACTGAAAAGCTGGCGGGCGGCAAAATACCTGCAAACCAGCGTCTCGGGTATGATTGTACCCGATGATATCGTGGAAAGGCTGAAAAAAGCGGAGGATCCCAAGCGAGAAGGAATTGAGATCTGCATCGAGCAAATCAAGCACATTCGCAACATTCCCGGCGTACACGGCGTACACATTATGGCCATTGCCTGGGAAGAAGTGGTGCCGGAAATCGTGGAACGGTCCGGTCTTTTCCCGCGGCCCAAAGTGGAATAAGAGAAAACTAAACCCCCGCGTAATGAGCGGGGGTTTTTATTGTTTTACCGGAAAAGCCTGTCGTTCCAGGGAAAAATACCAACTTATAAACCCTGCCGGGATAAATAGAGAGCAGTATCAACCACCCGGTTGGAATAGCCCCACTCGTTATCATACCAGGCCACCACTTTAACCAGAACACCATCAATGACCATGGTGGAGAGGGCGTCCACAATTGACGAATGGGGGTTGCCATTGAAATCCCGGGAAACCAGGGGCACTTCGCAATAGTCCATGATTCCTTTAAGTTCACCCTGGGCCGCTTCCTTTAAAACGGCATTGATTTCTTCCTTGCTCGTAGACCGGGCAAGCTCGGCCACCAGGTCAACCACGGAGACATTGGGTGTTGGCACACGCATGGCCATGCCGTTAAGCTTGCCCTTTAATTCAGGCAAAACCAGAGCCACTGCTTTGGCGGCACCAGTGGTGGTAGGAATGATGGACAGGGCCGCTGCCCGGGCACGACGCAGGTCCTTATGGGGCAAATCCAGGATCTGCTGGTCGTTGGTATAGGAATGAACGGTGGTCATCAAACCGCGGACAATACCAAACCGCTTGTGCAGTACCTTGACCACGGGAGCCAGGCAGTTGGTGGTGCAGGAAGCACAAGAAATCACCTTGTGCTGGGCGGGGTCATATTTATCCTCGTTTACACCCATGACAATGGTAATATCTTCATTTTTGGCTGGAGCGCTGATCAACACCTTTTTCGCTCCACCTTCCAGGTGCTTGGCGGCATCTTCCCGGGCGGTAAAACGACCGGTGGATTCCACCACAATATCCACCCCCAGCTCTCCCCAGGGCAGTTTACCGGGATCCTTCTCCGCCAGCACTTTTATTTTCTTGCCATTAACCATAAAACCATCATCAGCTGCTTCCACCTCACCCCGGCAGATCCCATGCACGGAATCGTATTTAAGCAAATGGGCCAGTGTACCGGCGTCGGTAAGGTCATTAACCGCTACTACTTCCAGCTCCGGATGGTTCAGAGCAGCCCGGAAAACATTACGCCCGATACGCCCAAAACCGTTAATACCCAATCTTACCGCCACTTTGATCACTCCTTTTTCAGGATGTACACGTTCTATTTTTTCCAGTTCCACAAGATTGCATGCTGTAAAAAACATACCTGGCAAAAATTAAAATAACATAATCAGCCCTTTACGGGCAATAGTTAGTCCAGAATCCAGAATTACCCGTCAATTTTCCTTAAAATTGATATATGGCGTGCACTTTCCAGTTAGGGAAAGGATAAAGAGTATCTTACAGAGAATATTAATGTATAAAAAAAGCAATTTGACACGGGCATTGCTTTATTTGTATGCCCTTAAATGAGGAGGTCTGCCATATGATTTTAACCACCACTCCAAACGTGGAAGGGAAAAAAATTTTAGCTTACTTGGGCATCGTGACCGGAGAGGCAATTATGGGTGCCAACATAGTGCGGGATCTGTTTGCTACCATTACCGATATTGTGGGTGGGCGTTCCGGCGCTTATGAGGCCAAACTCTCCCAGGCCCGCCAGATTGCCCTGGAGGAAATGGCCACCCAGGCCCGCCGTTTAGGGGCCAACGCGGTGGTCGGTATTGACCTCGATTATGAAGTAATCCGCGAAGGCATGCTCATGGTCACCGCCAGTGGCACAGCCGTCCAAGTTGTTTAAAAAAGTTACCGGCGGTTAGTAAGATGTGCTAAAATATTATTAGCTTTGCGGCTTGGCTAAAAAGAATGATCGCTATGGTCTTTTGAAAAAAGGAGTGATCCTATGTCCCGCAACGTTTTAATAGTCATAGACATGCTCAAGGATTTCATCGACACCGACGGCGCCCTGAATTGTGGCGAAAAAGGCAGGGAGATTGTACCCTTTGTAGTGGAAAAGGTAAAAGAGTTTATGGTCCAAAAGGAGCCGGTAATCTTTGTCATGGATGCCCATGACCCCGAAGATCCGGAATTCTCCCGTTTCCCCGTCCACTGCGTTTACGGCACCCCGGGAGCAGGGCTCATCGATGAGCTTGCTTCAATGGTGGAGGAATACCCCTTTGCCATCAAGGTGCCGAAAACCCGTTACAGTGGCTTTTTCCGTACTAATTTAAACAAAATCCTGGAAGATCTCAATCCGGCTGTAGTCCACGTCGTGGGGGTTTGTACCAATATCTGCGTCCTGTATACGGTGGAAGAACTGCGCAACCGGGACTACCGGACAGTGGTGTATACCAAAGGGGTGGCCAGCTTCGATGAAGAAGCTCACCGGTGGGCGCTAAAACAAATGGAAACGGTTCTGGGAGCGGAGATCATTTAATGAAACTCCTTGTGGACTACCACATCCACCCCGGCTATTCTATAGACGCCGAAGATTACAGCATTCTGGATTACTGCCAGCAGGCCATGAAACTGGGGTTGAGGGAGATCTGTTTCACCCCCCACCTGGAAGTGGACCCGGTACGGCGCCGGTTGGACTGGTTCGTGCGGGTAAACGGAAAACTTCACCCCATGGAGGATTTAGGGTGGCTTGATCATTATTTCCGGGACATTGAGGAAGCCCGTAGCCAACTGCATGACCGGAAACTGAAAATAAAGGCTGGTCTAGAAGTTGGCTATGAACGGGGCTGCGAGAAAACCATTGAAAAAATCTTAAACAATTATCCCTTTGATTACGTGCTGGGTTCCATCCATTGCCTTGAACACCAATCCATATCATCCTGGGAGGAAAGCCGGATCTACTTCTCCTCCCACACTGCGGAAGAGGCATGTGGCGAATACTTTCATGTCTTAAAGGAAGCCGTGGAAAGCAACCTTTTTGACTGTATCGGTCACCTGGATCTTTATCGACGCCACGGAGAACGCCTCCTGGGTACAACCCTGGGAAGTGCCCATAAAGGAATGGTCGAACCGATTCTTAAGGAAATGGCACGGCGAAATATGGGTCTGGAAGTAAATACCTCCAGCCTGCGGCGGGGACTGACCGAATTTCATCCCAGCCGGGAAATCCTCTTACAGGCCCGGGAATGTGGCGTCAAAATATTCACCGTGGGCTCCGATGCCCACCGGCTTTCTGATCTGGGAGCGTATACAGACCAGGCGGTATTAATGTTAGAAGAAATGGGGTTTGCGGTGTATACATTTACTTCTCGTCAACCTTGCCCTCTTTAACGGTTTTTTTTGCCTGGACAAACTTCCTCCCTTACCATAAAATATTCACTAGCGGGGGAGGAAGAGCATGATGAATGGCAGAACGGTGAAAAGATACCGGGAGGGGAACATTACCGCTGCCTTTGGTGCCGACCTGTTGCTCCAGGGCACTACCACCATCCCGAATCTTTTACTCCGCTTGTACCGTCACCTTGATATAACCGACGAAGAAATGATCCTTCTCATTCAGCTTCTCCGGTTGCAGGTAGAGGAAAAGAACCTGTTTCCTTCCGCCTCCACCCTGGCCGCGTGCACGGCCCAGGATGTAACCCGGGTGCAACAAAACCTGAACAGGTTAATAGAAAAGGAAGTTCTGGCCGTAACCCAGTATTATGACGAAAGTAAAGATCAGATCCTCAGTGGATATGACTTTGAACCGCTGTTGGAAAAACTCTCGGAGATCTGGGCCAGCATCAGGGTCAAGGAAATTGAACGTACCCGCAGCCTGCTGGAAAAAAGGCCTTTAGAGACAACAGCGCAAGAATTTGCCCTGATCATCCGGGCCTTTGAACAGGAATTTGGTCGACCTGTTTCCCCCATGGAGGTCGAACAAATCCGCCAGTGGGCCGAGGAACTGGACCACACGCTGGTTTTGGAAGCTTTACGCCGGGCCGTCCTGATGGGCAAGCATAATTTTAAGTATATCGATAGTATTATTCTAGAATGGAAAAAGAACAACCTGCGTACCGTCGAGGAAATAAACGCCTATGACGCACAATTTAAGAAACGGCGTTCAGGCAAACACCCCCCTTCAAAGGTGGATGAACGGAAGAAAGCACTTTTAAAAACACTATACCTCAGTTAATTAGAAAGGATGCTGGCCAGTGAAGGCCTGTCCTGTATGTGAGGATCGGGGTGTGGTGATTAAAAATAACGTGGCCGTTCCCTGCCCGTGTAACAAGCAGAGGGCTCTGGTCAACCGTTTTAAAGAAGCAGGATTACCGGAGGGGTTGCGTAACCACACCTTTGACAAATTTAACTTCAAGTATTATTCGCGATTGCGGGTAGATCCGGAACGTAAAATCACTTATTACGAATCGGCCCGGCGCACCTTTCAGGCGGCGCAAGATTTTGTCCGTAATTTTAAGAACGACCGGCATATCGACGGTCTGTTGATTACCGGCCCCGTGGGCAGTGGAAAAACATTCCTGGCCGCCTGTATAGCCAACGCCCTGTTGGAAACCGAAGTGCTGTTATTGTTTGTGGTTGTACCGGACTTGCTGGATCGCCTGCGTTCTACTTATGACCAGAACCGCCAGGGTACAGATTATTATTCGGAAAAGGATCTCCTGGATGCGGCAAGGGAAGTGCCCCTTTTGTTTTTAGACGATCTGGGAGCCCATAATTACACCGAATGGACCAAAAATAAACTTTATTCGATCTTAAATTACCGCGTCAACCACCGCCTCCCCGTAATCATTACCACCAACATCAGCCTGGAGGATTTAGGCGAGTATTTAGGGGAAAGAACCACTTCCCGCATTTGCCAGATGTGCTGGCCTTACCGGTTGCCGGTTGAAGATGACATTCGCATGGTCCAGCGCAGGGAAAGGCTCCGGGAAGGTTAAAAACTAAATATGTGCGGGGCAGGTCCCCAACGGGGGATAATAGGGAAGACCGGGGAGCAGGTGGACCCTGCTTAAGCCGGCGCGGTCCCGCCACTGTAACCGGGGAGGAACCCGCAAGGTGCCACTGGCCCTGCACTCACTGATGAGCTGCTACATCCAATGGGACGCTTGTTCATAACGACACGGTTTAACGATGTCACTGGTGAGTGCTGGACCGGGAAGGCGCGGGCATCCAAAGATCCGGGAGCCAGGAGACCTGCCTGCCCCTTTCACTGGAACATGTCCTTTACCAAAGGGCAAAAAGCCAGTGACAGGCCTTTCTATCTTCGCGCGAAAGATAGCAGGCGTAAAGACTCTCCACACGCCCCTACTTTTGCCGGGCGTGTTTTTTTCAGGGGGAAACAAGGTGGCTAAGCCTTTACGAAACGGGATTACGACAGGAGCCTGTGCCGCTGCGGCTGCCCGGGCTGCCACGGAGTTGCTTTTTCACGGTATAAAACCTGATCAGGTCACTTTGGTCAACCCCATGGGCCAGCCCTTAACAGTGCCCATCCACCAGGTAGAGGCAATACCCGGCGGCACCAGGGCAGTGGTAATTAAAGACGGAGGGGATGATCCCGACGTCACTCACGGTCTGCCCGTCGTGGTCGAGGCCCGCCCCGCCCCAAACGGGATTCGCCTGTACGGGGGGCCTGGAGTAGGGCGGGTAACCAAACCGGGGCTGGCGGTGGCCGTAGGCGAACCGGCCATTAACCCCGTTCCCCGGCAAATGATTAAGGATGCTGTGGCCGGCGTTCTCCCTCCCGAACGGGGAGTGGAACTAATGATCAGCGTACCCGGGGGGGAATTGGTAGCCAGGCGCACCCTGAACCCCCGTCTGGGAATTGTGGGGGGCATATCCATACTGGGAACCACAGGCATAGTCCGGCCCATGTCCGAGGAAGCGTTTAAGGATTCCCTGCTGCCCCTTCTGGACATGGCCAGGGCAGCAGGCTTTGATCAGGTGGTTCTTACCCCGGGACGATTGGGCGCCCGGACAGCGGTGGATGGATACGGATTCCCGGCCGAAGCCGTAGTGGAGATGAGCAATTTCGTGGGTTTTATGCTGGAAAGCTGTGTGGAAAAAGGCTTTTCCGGCGTTTTGCTCTGGGGGCACCACGGAAAGCTTTTAAAGGTGGCCGCCGGCATTTTTCATACCCACAGCCGCGTTGCCGACGCCCGGCGGGAAACCCTGGCCAGCCACGCCGCCCTGATGGGTGCAGACAGGGGGCTCGTCGCACGCATTATGGAAGCCAGCACTATTGAAAGTGTGGTAGAGTTGCTGGCGGAACACAATTTCCTGTCTGTTTACCACCAGCTGGCCTGCCGGGCCAGCCGGAGGGCCATGGAGTACGTCCACCACCGTTTAAAGGTGGGAACAGTCCTTTTGACCCTGGATGGCAAACTCCTTGGTTGGGACCGTCAGGCACGGGAAATCGGGAGGGCGCTGGGATGCCGCGAATTAAGGTGATTGGCGTAGGACCGGGCAACATGGATTATATCACCCCTGCCGCCCAAAGGGCTTTGGCCAGCGCCCGGGTACTGGTAGGCGGCCAGCGCCATCTGTCCTATCTGGCCCGGGAGGAACAGAAAACTTTTGTAATTAAAAATAATCTTGCGGCCATGGTGGATTTCATCCGCTCACACCGGGAGGAAGGGGTAGCCGTTCTAGCTTCAGGTGATCCCGGACTGTACGGAATTTTGAATTACCTGCGTCAATATTTCACCCCGGAGGAGTTGGAGGTTATCCCCGGAATCAGTTCGGTGCAACTGGCCTTTGCCCGCCTGGCCATACCCTGGCATGATGCGCTGATCTTGAGTGCTCACGGAAGGCCCGTCGAGGACCTGGTAAATCTGGTGCGCCACCAGGGGAAGGTAGCCCTCCTCACCGGCCCGGGAGCTCCACCCAACCACATCGCCAGCCTGCTCGTAAAGGCGGAAATAGCTGATCGAAAAGTTTTTTGTTGTTGTAACCTGGGTTATCCAGAGGAGGAAATCCTGGAAACCACACCCGGTGAACTGGCCCGCCGGGACTTTTCCGGGCAAAATAATTGCGTCATGGTGATCATTGATGAAAAAAGCTTGGCCCTATGTAACTCCGGGGATTCCCGATGACCTGTTTATCCGGGGGAGTATCCCCATGACCAAGGAAGAAATTCGTGCCGTTACCCTGGCCAAGGCCCGGCTGGGACCGGGCCAGGTGGTGTGGGATATTGGCAGTGGCACCGGCTCCATTGCCATCGAAGCAGCCCGGCTGATCGGTGACGGCATCGTTTATGCCGTAGAGCAAAAACCTGCGGCAGTAGAGCTGATCCGGGAAAACATGCGTCGCTTTGACCAGAAGAACATCCAGGTGGTGGAAGGCCGTGCCCCCGAAGCACTGCTCCCGCTCCCGCCCCCCCACCGGGTCTTCATCGGCGGCTCGGGCGGCCAGTTAGGGGAGATAGTCCGGTTGCTGGCGGAAAGGCTTGCTCCGGGGGCAAGACTGGTCATCAACGCCCTGACCCTGGAAACATTAACCCGGTCCCTCGCTTTGCTTGGCCCTCCCTGGGAAAAAGAGGTGGTGCAGGTTTCCGTAGCCCGCACGGTATCCCGGGGCCATTATCACCTGATGCATGCTTTAAACCCTGTGTGGATCATCACTGCCCAAAAGGAGGGGGATGAGGGTGGCGGGTAAGTTTTACGGCATCGGCGTTGGTCCCGGGGATCCGGAGTTGCTCACCCTGAAGGCCTACCGTGTTTTACAGGAAGTGGATGTAGTGTGTGTACCCAAATCGGCCGCCGACCGGGAAAGCCTGGCCCTGTCTATCATCAACAGGGTTATCAAGCGCCAGTTTACAACCGTGGAGCTATCTTTCCCCATGTCCCGGGATCGCCAAATACTCGAAGAGCACTGGGCCAGGGCCGGTGAAAGGGTGGCCCAACTGGTACGGGAGGGGCAGAAGGTAGCCTTTGTCACCATCGGTGACCCGATGTTTTACAGCACCTATGGTTACGTACGGGCTTACCTGCAAAAAAATTATCCCGACCTGCCCGTGGAAACCATTCCGGGGATCACCGCCATGAGCGCCTGTGCGGCCGCGCTGGAAGAACCACTGGCCACAGGAGAAGAAAGCCTGGCCGTAATACCAGCGGCCTATAACCTAAAGCGCCTGGAAGAGGTGCTGGACAGGTTTGACAACGTGGTGCTCATGAAGGTAAACCGTTATTTCGATCGGGTGTTGGAACTCTTACGGGAGAAGGGTTTAACCGAACGGGCCGCCCTGGTGAGCCGCTGCGGTCATCCCGATCAAATGGTAAGCCGGGAGGTCACCGATCTGGCCGGACAGAAGCTTGATTACATGTCGATTCTGGTCATCCACAAGGGAGGCCGTTAACAAGGGGGACGTAGAAGTGATTTACTTTATTGGTGCCGGACCGGGAGATCCCGAATTGATTACCGTTAAGGGAGCAAAGTTGCTGCAGCAGGCCGATGTGGTCATTTATGCCGGCTCCCTGGTTAATCCGAAAATACTGGAATATTGCCGCCCCGGAGTAGAGATATACAACAGCGCCACCATGACCCGGGATGAGGTACTGGCCGTGATACGCCGGGCACACCAGGAGCAATTAACTGTAGCCCGGGTACATACCGGTGACCCCGCTTTGTACGGGGCCATCCAGGAGCAAATGGATGCCCTGGCAGCCCTGGGCATACCTTTTGAGGTTGTGCCGGGGGTGAGTTCCTTTCTAGCTGCTGCCGCCGCCATCCCCCACGAACTGACCCTGCCGGGGGTAACCCAGACCGTGATCCTTACCCGGCTGGAAGGGCGTACCCCGGTACCCGAGCGGGAAAAACTAAGGGAACTGGCCCGCCACAAAAGCACCATGTGCATCTTTCTTTCCGTACACCAGATGGATCAGGTGGTTGAAGAACTGCTTGCCGGAGGTTATACCCCCCAAACCCCGGTGCTGGTAGTGGAAAAGGCCTCCTGGCCCGAGGAACGGTTGTTGCGGGGTACGCTGGCCGATATCGCTGATCAAGTCAAGGAAGCAGGCATCACCCGCACCGCCCTAGTGCTGGTGGGAGATGTTTTCAACTCCCCCTACCAGTTGTCGCAGCTCTATGACCCCCAATTCTGCCATGGTTACCGGAGTAGCAGGACATGAACATTGCCGTATTCGCCATTACCAAAAACGGTATTGAACTGGCGGCAAAGGTATCCCGGCATTTACAGCAAGCGGGGCACCAGGTGCGCATGTTCAGGCCCGCCCGTTTTCCGGGGGAGGGAGAACCCTTTACCGGTCCGGTGTCCCGGGTGGTGGCGGAGGAATTCTACCGGTGCCAGGGACTGGTCTTTATCATGGCCCTGGGCATTGTGGTGAGATTGCTTGCTCCCCTGATCAGGGATAAGCGCTCCGATCCGGCTGTAGTGGTCTTGGATGAAAAGGGACAGTTCGTAATCAGCACTCTAAGCGGTCATCTGGGAGGAGCCAATGAGCTGGCCCAACAGCTGGCCGGGGCTCTCCAGGCAGTGCCGGTGATCACCACCGCCACCGATGTACACGGCCTGCCCGCGGTGGACGTCCTGGCCCGCAAATATAACTTGACCATGGAACCATTCACCGCCGTAAAACAGGTGAATGCCGCCCTGGTAAACGGTGAGACGGTCACCCTTTGCAGCGAACGGCCCCTCCCTCTCACCCAAACCCCGGGTCTGCGGTTAATCTCGTGGGAAGACTTGCCCGCCACCCGGCCGCGAGGGTGGCTGGTGGTAATCACCAACCGCGTGATGTCGTTGCCCCATGAAAAGACCCTTTTCCTGAGGCCACGAAACCTGGTAGCCGGCATAGGCTGCCGCAAGGAAATAGCCCCGGAAAGGGTCAGACGAGCTATTTTGCATGCCCTGGATCTTGCCCGGCGCAGCCCCGCCAGCCTGCGGGCACTGGCGACGGTGAACTTGCGGGTACAGGAACGGGGTTTGCAGTTGGTTGCCCGGGAGATGGGTATCCCCCTGTTTAGTTTCACGAGAGAACAAATTCGTTCCATTTTTGCTCAAAAACCCAACCTTCATCATTCATCCTTTGTCCAGGGAAAAATAGGAGTTGGTGGTGTATGCGAACCGGTTGCCCTGCTGGCAGCTGCCCCCCAGGCCAAACTGATTCTCCCCAAAACCAGCTGGGAGGGCGTGACGGTAGCCTTAGCCGAGGAAAGCTATGGGTGGTGGGAACGGGACCGGGAAGTATAGAACATTTAAGTCCAAGGGCATTGAAGGCCCTGCAGGAAGCCGACGTAATTGCCGGGTACAAAACCTATATTGAACTCATTGCCCCTATAGTGGAAGGGAAAGAAATCATCAGTACGGGTATGACCCGGGAAGTTGAGCGCTGCCGCGCGGCCATTCAGCGGGCCAGGGGAGGGCAGAAGGTAGCCCTGGTATCCAGCGGAGATCCTGGGGTTTACGGTATGGCCGGACTGGCTTTAGAAATCTTGCACCGGGAAAACCTGCTTGACCAGGTCGAGGTTGAGATCATCCCCGGCATCACCTCCGCTACCGCTGCAGCAGCTCTTCTGGGCGCACCATTGATGCACGACTTTGTGGTGATGAGTTTAAGCGATCTCCTGACCCCCTGGGAAGTAATTGAAAAAAGGCTGGCCCTGGCCGCCCAGGGGGACTTTGTAGTGGTTTTGTACAACCCGGCCAGCCACAAAAGAACATCCCAAATCCGCCGGGCCAGGGAACTCTTGCTCCAGCATAAAAAGGCCAGCACACCGGTGGGGATTGTTCGCAAAGCTTACCGGGACGGGGAAGAGGTGGTAATTACGGATCTGGAACATATGATCGACCACCCCCTTGATATGTTTAGCATTGTGATCATTGGCAACAACCAGACCCAAAGGATGGGCAACTTTCTGGTTACACCCAGGGGATATGCCTTATGATTCTGGTCTTAAGCGGAACCGCCGACGGACGCCTGATTGTACAGGACCTGGTAGCCAGTGGTTACACCGTGCTGGCCTCGGCAGCCACGCCGTACGGCGGAGAGCTGCTGGCCCGGCACGGCGCCGAGATCATTACCGGCCCCCTGGCCCTGGACGAAATGGTTGCCCTGATCAAAAAACGCCGCATTGAGCTTTTAGTTGATGCAACCCACCCCTACGCCCAGCGGGTCTCTGAAATTGCCCGCCAGGCCTGTGCCCAAACACAAATCCCTTACCTGCGCTACCAGCGGGGGGAAACCAATTTGCCCCGGCACCCCTTGATCCATTGTACCGCCGGATATGAGGAAGCAGCTCAACAAGCCACGCGTTTGGGAAAAGTAATTTTTCTTACCACGGGCAGCAAAACCCTGGATATCTTTTTAACTGCCGCCCGCCGGCATGGATGCCGCCTGGTGGTACGGGTACTCCCCGAACCTGCGGTAATCCAGCGCTGCCGCCAGCTGGGACTGAGCCCCGCCGATATTGTAGCCATGCAGGGCCCCTTTAGCCTGGAACTGAATCGTGCCCTGTTCAAACAATATGGGGCCGAGGTGGTAGTCACCAAAAACAGTGGGGTCGTGGGGGGTACAGATACCAAGATAGCGGCGGCACTGGAACTGGCCCTGCCGGTGGTGGTGATTAACCGGCCCCGGGAGCAGGAAGGGGCAATAACCACTCGTGAAGAACTCCTGGAGAAAATCCGTAAAAGAAAGGATGTTCATGAGGCATGAAGACGGGTATCATTCTTTTGGTCCACGGCAGTCGCCTCCCGGAAGCCCAGGCTACCCTGCATCTTTTAAAGGAGCTGGTGGCCCAGGAAAGCTCCTATGATCTGGTGGAGGGGGCCTCCCTGCAATTCAACCAACCGGACTTGCCCGCAGCTCTGGCTACCATGGCGGCCCGGGGAATGAAAAGGGTTGTGGTTGTACCCCTGTTCCTGTCGCAGGGGGTGCATATGAAAGAGGACATACCGGAAATTCTGGCCAGGGAGAAGGCCCGTTATCCCCAGATGGATATTGTTATGACCGGCAATATCGGTGCCCACCGCAAACTGGCCGAAATAATCATGGAACGGATCCGGGAGGTAAGTGACCAGCATGCAATTAATTACTAACCCCAGGGCCATTGAGGAGCAGAGCATGCGCATTATCGAGGATCATTTGCCCGACCTGGCCAGGCTGCCGGCAGGGGAAAGGGCTATTGTCAAGCGGGTGGTGCACACCACCGGCGATCTTTCTTGCGCCCAGCTCATGCGTTTTCACCCCCGGGCTGTGGAAAGTGGTTTAAGTGCCCTCAGGGCGGGAAAACCCATCCTCACCGATGTCAACATGGTTCGCAGCGGCTTGATTAAAGATCGTCTGGCAGCCCTGGGGGTGGCAGTAGATTGTTTGATTAACCATCCGGAGGTAGTTACCCGCGCCCGGGCCAGGGGAACTACCCGGGCCATGGTAGCCATGGAACTGGGCGCCCCCAAAATAGAAGGGGGTATCATTGCCATTGGCAACGCTCCTACGGCGCTTTTCACCCTGTGCCGGTTGATCTCTACCGGACAGGCCAAACCGGCCCTTGTAGTGGGAACACCCGTGGGCTTCGTGGGCGCGGCCGAATCCAAAGAAGAATTGATATCCCTTGATATTCCTTATATCACCATGACCGGCACCAGAGGGGGCAGCACCATTGCCGCGACAGTGATCAATGCCCTTTTGCTCATGGCTTAAGTTTTGGAAACTTTCAAAGTCAAAAAATGATGCCCGTGTATAATTCCTCCCCGGCCTGTTTAAAATAGTATGTGGCCGGAAAGGAGGACACAATGGGCAGTAAACTAACCAGATATGCTGGCGTGGTTACCTTTTTTGTTGTGTTAACCTGGGTTGCAGCCGGAAAACAGGTAGAAGCCAGCACATCTTGGGGTAGTGGCAGCAACCTGACCCACTACAAATATCTGCTTTGCTATACCGTCAGGTCAGGAGATACCCTGTACGATATAGCCAGAGTTTACGATGTACCTCTGGCAAAACTGATGGACACCAATAAACTAAAGGACACCATCATCAGGCCCGGCGATGTATTGCTGGTACCGGACCGGGTCAGCAACAACGTCCCGGCAGTACTTTCCCGCGGAGGTATTTCCCGGGAGGAGTTGATGCTCCTGGCCAGGCTGATCCACGCCGAAGCCCGGGGGGAAAGCTTCACCGGTCAAGTGGCCGTGGGGGCAGTAATACTCAACCGGGTAGCCAGTCCGGGTTTTCCCAAAACCATCCGGGAAGTAATCTTTCAGAAAGATAAAAACGTCTTCCAGTTTTCCCCGGTGGAGGACGGCTCCATCTACCTGGAACCGGATGAAACGGCCATTAATGCTGCTCTGGAGGCTCTGGCGGGGCGGGATCCGACCAACGGAGCTTTGTTCTTCTATAACCCCCGTACTGCCACGGACCGCTGGATCCGTACCCTGCCGGTGGTCACCCGCATAGGCAACCATGTATTCGCTACCAAAACCTAAAAAAGAGCCGGCCGTTAGACCGGCTCTTTCCCCCGGGGGAAAGACAACTCCCGCACCAGGATGTTTACGGACTTGACCACCAGGCCGGTCATTTCCTCCACCCGCCTTTTCACCGCCACCTGGATTCCCCGGCCCACCTGGTTTAATACGTAACCGTAGTACAAAACCGGATGCACCTCGATAACTACCCCGTCCGCATCCCTCTGTACGATCACCCGCCCGGCACTTTTTACTCCCGGCACTTCTTCTGCCGCCCGGGATACAATAGCCACCAGAGCGCTGGTGGTGATGGTTAGTTTACCGTAATAGGTAAAGGTGGGGCGCACCACCGATTGTTCCAGCCAGCTACGCTTACCCTGCGGACCTTTACGACCCAGAAAAATCCTTAAGGAATCGGCAAATATATCTGGAAATCTTTTTTGACCTCCACCGTAGGAGCGGGAATGACATGTTTGCTGTACCGGGCGCGCGTGGTCAGGGCCTGACGGATTTCGCGGGGAGAAGCTATTTCTTCAATGGAAATGACCCGGGAAACCGGGGGCAGGCCCAACCGGGCGGCAATTTTTTGCACCATCCCCACCGAAGTGCCCAGAATTAGAACCCGGGACGGTTTTACCTTTTCCAGCACCGCCCGGGCCTGCCGGGCGTGCTCTTCGTCCATGAAAAGGGCGGCCTTAATGGCTCCAATACGGGTTGACTGTCGTTTTGCCGATATACCCCCCAGGATTCGATTGCCTTTAATCAAAAGACCGTCGTCAATAATCAATTCTGCGCCACATTCATGAGCGGTAGCAATGGCCCGGAAACTCTTTCCGGTGCCGCTGGGACCTACCAGGGCGTAAACTTCCACGTTGTTCCCTCCAAAATAACGTAAAAAGGACATTTCTACGTACATAAACCACTTTCCTTTTTTAGAGTCAAATTAGTGGTAGATGCGCCCGGTTGAAATGGGATAAAATACTATACCAACCGGAAGTATCTCCATTTTTAAAAAACAAAAGGCCATGAGGCCTTCCCTGGGAGTGCCTTAAGAATGAAAAGAATGCTTCTGCTGCTCCTCATTCTAGTGGGCCTGCTTGCCGGATGTACAAGCCTGGCCCTGCCGCCTGAATTACCCACCCCTTCGAAAGTATTTGATGCCCAGGGGCGGCTGATTGCCACCCTTTCTCCCCAAAAGCGTATACCGGTACCCTTAAAAGACATCTCCCCCTACATGCAGCAGGCCATAGTGGCTATTGAAGATGCCCGCTTTTACCAGCACCACGGTATTGACCTGGTAGGCCTTTTGCGCGCACTATATCATAATATTCGGGCGGGGAAAATAGTGGAAGGGGGGAGCACCATCACCCAGCAACTGGCCAAAAACATGTTCCTGAGCCCGGAACGGACCGCCAGGCGCAAAATAAAGGAATTGTGGTTAACCATCCAGCTGGAAAGGCGTTATAGTAAGCAGGAAATACTGCAGATGTATCTGAACCAGATTTATTTTGGCCAGGGGGCTTACGGCATTGAAATGGCCGCCCGCACATATTTTGATAAGTCAGCCCGGGAACTGGATCTGGGTGAGAGCGCCATGCTGGCTGGAATTGTGCGGGCACCCAGCCTGTATAACCCGGCGATCAATTTGAATGGCGCCAGGGAAAGGCAATCACTGGTTCTCCAGCGTATGGTGGAACTGGGTATGATTACTCCTGAAGAGGCCAGGGAAGCCAGGCAGAAGCCCCTGCACCCCCAAAACCGGCTGGCCGGGCAAACCCGCGCCGCTTACTTTGTAGCTGAAATAGTGAAATACCTGCAGGAAAAATTTTCCGACCAACCGGACCTGGCTTATACGGGCGGGCTGCATATACACACCACACTGGATTTAGATGTGCAAGAGGCGGCAGAAAAAACATTCCAGGAAGGCTTTGCGCAACAGGACCCGGCACTGGAAGGAGCCCTGGTGGCTTATGATCCCAGAACCGGCCATGTCAAAGCCATGATTGGAGGCAAAGACTTCAGCCGGTCCCAGTTTAACCGGGCCCTGGCCAGAAATCAGCCGGGCTCGGCCTTTAAACCTTTTCTTTATGCCGCCGCCATCGACCGGGGCTACACGGCAGCCACCACCGTGGAGTGCAAACCGGTCAGCTACGAAATACCGGGCCAACCACCTTACCAGCCGCGGGATTTTAACGGAGGCTATCATAACCGGCCCTTTACCCTTAAAGAGGCCCTCTACACATCGGATAATGTGGTGGCTGTGGAACTGAACAACCGCCTGAAGCCGCAGACCCTGGTGGCATACGCCCGGCGCATGGGCATTACGAGCCCCCTGAGACCTTACCTTTCCCTGGCCCTGGGCACCTCGGAGGTGACTCCGCTGGAAATGGTCCGCGCCTATGGTCCCCTGGCCAATGGAGGTGTACTGGCCAGACCTTTGTTGATTACCAAAATCCTGGACCAAAAGGGCAGGTTGCTGGAAGAAAACAGCCCTCAACTACAACAGGTGCTTGACCCTAAGACGGCCTATATTGTTACCGACATGCTGAAAGGGGTGCTTGAACCGGGAGGCACGGCGGCAGCGGCCGGCGCCCTCCTGGACCGGCCGGCGGCGGGGAAAACCGGAACCACCGCCCATTTCCGGGATGCCTGGTTTGTCGGTTACACTCCGCAACTGGTAACCGCCGTGTATATTGGTTACGATGATAAATCGAGATCGGTGGGAGCCACCGGAGGCCAGCTGGCTGCCCCGCTCTGGGCCAAGTTCATGGCCACGGCTCTACGGGATGAACCTAAGGATGATTTCCCTGTACCCGAAGACATTGTCTTTGTCGACATTTGCGCCGATGATGGACTGCGGGCCACCCCTTTCAGTTCCCGGGTGATTAAGGCAGCCTTTGTGAAAGGCACGGAACCAGCCCTCCCCAGTTTCTGGGGCAGCACCACCCCCTGGGGTTTAAAACTGCGGGATCTGCTGCAACAGGACGTGAACTTTTCACCGGAAGAATTATGAAAAACCTTAAAGGATCTGGACCCTGGTATGGAGAAAGAAAATCATTGAGGCAATAACGCCGCACAACACAAGGGGTGGGAATCTTGTCCCGGGAATTTGCCGCCGTCATAGGTAAACAGTTCCGTCTCAACGAGCAAGAGGTTGCCCTGTTGGGAAAGAACATCCGGCAGCTCTCCCGCCTGGAACGGCGTACCTATTTCGAGCAACTAAAACCAAGGGAAAGGGAGTTCAAACTCTTCCTGAAGGAAAAGTACGCCCTCCTGGATGAAGGAGGACGGCAGAAATGGATGGACACCACCGTGCAAAGCCTCCTGGAAAAAGGAGGCGACCCGGATCTGGCCGACAGCCTGGTTATGGATGTGATCGGCCGGTTACAGGTCTACAAGAGTTTGCGGGAAAGGGCAGAGAATGAAGGCATTCGTTTAAAGGCTCTAACAAACTTCGGCGGGCTTTCCATGGTTCTTTTCCTGGTAGTAATCATTACGGCCATCGTCCTGTACCTTGCGGGCCGCTAAAAATCCTGATGAGGTGGGAAAATGGTTAATCAGCTTAACGCTTTAAGTGAAGCAGTGCGGAACTTCGCATCCCTGGCCAGCGAACCGGAAGCCGTGGTTTTACGCACCGGTGCCTCCTTTGATGGCCAGAGAAAAATTTTCTTATTATCCTATTTTGGGCAGATTTACGAAATTGATCTCGCTGGCAATGTGCAAAGGCAGGGATCCCCCGGAGTAGTACCCTACAACGACCGCACCCTGATTCTGCAATACCTGTGCTCGGCCAGCGGTTTGCCGCCCCGGGGGCACTGGTTGTCCTTCCTGGAATTACCCGATGGCGCCCACCACAATGCGCCCTTCCACACCGACGCCCTTAACCCCCTGGCGGAAGCCTTTGGTACCAGGTTGGAGGATTTTCGCCGCGCCACCAGGCATCTGGGAGGCGAACCCCTGAACATGGGAGATGCGGGTGCTAAAATCCCGGCCCTGCCCAAACTGCCTCTGGCCGTCACCATCTGGGCCGGCGACGAGGAATTCCCGCCCCGGGCCAATATTCTTTTTGACGCCGTAGCACCCACCCATTTAACCACCGCCGCCCTCTGGGTACTGGGTGTGGAACTGGCCCACAAGCTCATAGCCTTTATCCAGCCGGCGCGGCAGGCAGTGGATTGGCTCGGGAAAAACCCTTGACTTTTCTTAAACCTTATAGGATAATATTCTTTGCGGGCGGGATGTAGCTCAGTTTGGCTAGAGCGCACGGTTCGGGACCGTGAGGTCGCAGGTTCAAATCCTGTCATCCCGACCAGTATTTTTTATAGCGAAGGTGACCCGGGTCAGACCCGGGTTTTGTTTTTGTCGCTTGATAAACCTGTTTCCCTGGTGGGTAATCCATGCTATAATTTATATTAATTGATTACGGTTATTTTCAGGAGGGGATGATTTTGAAACTGCTCATCATGGGGCCGCCAGGGGCCGGTAAGGGTACCCAGGCCGAAATGCTGGTGAAGGAACTGAATATTACCCACATTTCCACGGGAGACATGTTCCGGGCAGCAATTAAAGAAGGCACAGAAATGGGAAAAAAAGCCAAAGAATATATGGATAAGGGCGAATTGGTCCCCGATGACGTGGTCGTGGGCATGGTGCGGGATCGCCTGCAAAAACCCGATTGTGCAAAGGGCTTCCTGTTGGATGGGTTCCCCCGGACCCTGGCCCAGGCCCAGGCACTGGACGACACTCTCCAAACCATGGGTATCCAGCTTGATGCGGTAATTAACATTGCCGTACCCCGGGACAAGCTTATGGCTCGCCTCACCGGCCGCCGGGTTTGCCGCGGTTGCGGCGCCAGCTATCACATTCTGTTTAATCCACCCCGGGTGGAGGGTAAATGCAATAGCTGCGGCGGGGAGCTCTACCAGCGCAGCGATGACAACGAGGAAGCTGTGTCCAACCGCCTGGATGTTTACGAAGCCCAGACCCAACCATTAATTGATTATTACGCCGGCAAGGGACTGCTTAAAAATATTAACGGTGACCAGGAAATAAAAAAGGTGCTGGAAGACATCCTGGCCTGTCTCAAATAAATAAGTAAATAGGATCTCAAAGCCCCCGAATTTCAGCGGGGGCACATTTAACTTAACCCGTGAAAGGGAATGGTCATGCATTGTTATGCCGGTCTGGCACGGATTTACGATTTTTTAGTGGCCGGGGTGGACTTTGAGGGCTGGGCCGATTACCTGGAAGAAATTCTACGGCGATTTAACCATCACCCCCGTACGATCCTTGATCTAGCGTGCGGTACAGGGAATACCACCCTGCCCCTGGCCCGAAGGGGTTACCGGGTCATGGGGTTGGATCTCTCCCCGGCCATGGTGGCCATTGCCAGGGAAAAGGCTGCAAAACAGGGTTTGGCGGTAAATTTCTTTACCGCAGATATGCGTTCTTTCCAGCTTAAGGAACCGGTAGACTTAATTACCTGCTTCCATGATGGATTAAACTATCTAGCAGACTACAGGGATCTGGAAAGAACCTTTCAACAGGTGAAAAACAACCTTACGCCCGGCGGCATGTTCATTTTTGATTTAAATGCCATTCAATGGTTGGCCGGCACCACCCCTGAAGTAACCGTAGTGGACGAACCGGATCTAACCCTAATCTGGCAGAGCTGTTACAGGCCCGCAAATTGCAGTTGGGAAGTTCAGCTCACCGCCTTCGTCCGGGAAGGGGAATACTATTATAAATTTACCGAACAACATCGGGAGTACGGCTACACACCGGAGCAGATACAGCAGGCCTTGCAAGCCGCGGAGCTTAAGCACCTCGCTTCCTACGATGCCTTTTCCTTTAACCCCATTCATACAAAAAGCCGGCGTCATTTTTATGTTGCCCAAAGGAGTTGATTGCGTGTCCGAACCAGACATCCCACGGGTGGAGTTTGCCATCATTGGCGGGTCAAGTACCTTTAGCTTAAATTTCCCTCAAGACCTGGGTGCTCCCGATGTCCAGGTTCTGGCTGAAAACCTGGTTTTCCCCACGCCCTACGGGGACAGTCCTCCCTTAAAGTTGTTTACCATCGGGGAGAAAAAAGTGTTAACCGCAAAAATGCACGGCTGGCGCCGGGGGATAAGCCGGGGCAGGGCCTCCCAACAACTGTTCTGGGTGCTGCGGGAAGCAGGAGTAAAGAGAATTTTAGCCGAGGGCGGGGTAGGATCCATCAACCACCTGCTTAAGCCCCGGGATATTCTGGTTGCCTCGGATTACCTGGATTTTTCCATGCGCAAAGACGTGGGCCTCGATGGCGAATTCCTGCTCACCATGCGCCAGCCCGTTTGCCCCGTACTCCGGGACGCCCTGATCAACGCGGCGGAAAAAAGTACCCCGGGGCAGGGGCGTATTTTCGACCGGGGGATTTACGCCGTTACCGACGGACGTCATTTTGAAAGCCCGGCCGAGATAGCCATGTTGGGACGTTTAGGGGCCGACATAGTGGGGCAGAGCATGTGCCCCGAGGTTTATCTGGCCAGGGAAATTGGTGCCTGCTACGGCCGGGTGGATATAGTGACCAACTACGCCGAGGGTGTGGTCAGGGAATGGGAGCACCGGGAACTGGCCGACATTTTTTATCATGAAGCGCACCGAATGGGGGGCATTCTTCTGGAAGCTATGCGCCAAATCGACGCCCGGCAGGAATGTGGTTGTGCAGATTTACGCCATCCCACCCTGCTTAAGGAATAAATTACCAGACAAAATAGCCGGGTGCATTTAATATAGTTTTAGTGTAATCGGGCTACAAGGAGGTGGATGGCAAGAGAAAAGAATTCCCTACCACAATTGATAAATTGTCCAGAAATCTCCAAAAAACATGGAAAAAGCTATGTGGAGCGCCGATGAAGGCGCTCCAAAATTTTATCCTCCCACAAGGAGTTTTAAAAGGATTTTAGAAGATTTTGTGGAATTAACTTACCGTTTAATGTGACTAACCCAGCCAAAACAAAGGGGAGGTGACGGTGCCCGGGAAGAAGCAAAAGCTTATTTGGCAGCTCGCAGTTTAAAAGAAGGAGGTACGACCCGTGCGTAAGAAATTATGGTCCATCCTTTTAGTTGTAGTGCTCAGTTTGGCCCTGGTGGTTACGGGCTGTGGCGGCCAGGGTAAAACGGGGACCCAAGGCGCCTCGGGGGAAAAGGTAATCAAGATCGGGTTTATTGCCCCCTTGACCGGCGATGTAAAGACCTTTGGCGAATCGGCCCAGAAAGGTTTTGACTTGGCTTTAGAACAGGCCGGTTACAAGGCAGGGGATTTTAAAATTGAACCCGTAAAAGCTGATGATCGTAACGACGCCACAGAAGCTGTCAACGTGGCCACCAAACTGATTACCCAGGATGGCGTCAAGGCCATTGTAGGTTCCCTTACTTCCTTAACCACCATTCCCATTTCCAAGTTTGCCAATGATAACAAGGTGGTCTTGATTACCGGCACGGCCACCAGCCCCAAGGTTACTGTAGACGAGGGTAAGCGCAAAGAATATATCTTCCGGGCCTGTTTCATTGACCCCACCCAGGGTACTGTGGCAGCCAAGTTTGCCCTGGAAGAACTCAAGCTAAAAACTGCCGCCATCCTTTATGACCAGGGTAACGACTATACCATTGGCCTGGCCAACAACTTCAAGGAAGCCTTCACTGCCGGCGGAGGACAGGTACTGGCCATGGAAGCCTATGCCAAGAATGATACCGATTTCTCCGCAGTGCTGACCAACATTGCCAAGAAAAATCCCGACATTCTCTACCTGCCGGACTACTACCAGAAGGTCAGTCTAATTGGTAAACAGGCCAGGGATAAAGGCATCAAGGCCGTATTTATCGGCGGCGATGGTTGGGACTCCAGCGACCTGGATTACAAGACCATGGAGGGCGGTTATTTCACCAACCACTACTCCGCACAAGATCCCAGGCCCGAGGTACAAAATTGGGTCAAGCAGTTTAAGGAAAAATACGGTCAGGAACCCGACGCCTTTGCTACTCTGACCTACGACGCCACCAACCTGCTGCTCAATGCCATTAAAACCGCGAATAGCGATGACCCGGCCAAGATCAAAGAAGCCTTGCAGAACATCAAGGACTTCTCCATCGTAAGCGGCGAGAAAGTTTCCTTTGACGAGAACGGCAACCCGATTAAGCCGGTAACCATACTCAAAATTGAGGGCGGCAAGCAGAAGTTCGTCACGGCCATCAAGCCCAATTAAAACGGCAACAGGAAGCGGGGAGGCGGGAAACCCCTCCCCGCATTCAGATTGGTTGACTGCAGGAGGTTTATTGGAGTGGAGCATTTCCTGGAACAGGTGTTGAACGGCTTACAACTGGGACTCATGTACGCCCTGATTGCCCTGGGCTACACCATGGTTTACGGAGTGGTGCAGCTGATTAACTTCGCCCACGGTGATGTCTTTATGGTGGGGGCTTTTCTCGGCTACTTTGGCTTTGCCGTATGGGGGTTGCCCCTGCCCGTGGCCATACTTACGGCCATGGTGGCCTGTGCCCTGCTTGGGGTGATCATTGAACGGGTAGCTTACCGTCCCTTGCGTTACGCCCCGAAAATTGCCGCCCTGATTAGCGCCATCGGTGTATCGCTCTTTTTAGAGTACTTCAGCAGCCTTAAGTTCGTATTTGGCCCCAATTACCGGGTGGTGCCGCGACCTTTTCCTGAAGTACACTGGAATATTGCAGGCCTCTCCGTCAGCAATATTCAAGTGATTGTTTTTGTGGTTGTTCTGTTCATGCTTATCCTGCTCCAAATACTAATTTACCGTACGAAAACTGGTATGGCCATGCGCACGGTGGCCGTGGATCATAACGCCGCCCGGCTGATGGGCGTAAATGTGGATACCACCATATCCATTACCTTTGCCATCGGGTCGGCCTTTGCCGCCCTGGGAGGCGTTTTATACGCCATTGCCTATCCCCAAATTCACCCCTTCATGGGTATCATGCCCGGTTTAAAGGCCTTTACCGCCGCCGTACTGGGCGGAATCGGGATCATTCCGGGAGCAGTACTGGGCGCGCTTATAATGGGTCAGGTGGAAACCCTGACTTCCGCCTATATATCTTCCCAAATGCGAGACGCCATTGCCTTTGCCATTTTGATTCTGGTTCTCCTATTCCGGCCTACGGGGCTGTTGGGCCGTACGGAAACAGAAAAAGTATAACGTATAACGTCATAAAGCAGGTGAAGGGGCAGATGAAATTATCACGCAATACGTTTTTCTTCTTTGCAGGGGCAGCGGTCTCCTTTGCCCTGGTCAAAGCCATGCAATTTAGTGGAATGCTTACTCCCTACTGGCAACTGGTGCTGGACCAGGCGCTGATTATTGTCATCGGTGCCCTGGGGCTTTCCATCATTTACGGCTTCACCGGGCAGTTTTCCCTAGGCCATGCAGCTTTTTACGGTCTGGGAGCTTATACGGCCGGAGCCCTGGACAAGGTCTATGGAAACGGCAACATGCTGTTTTTCTTTCTATCCCTTCTGGCCGGAGCTACGGTAGCAGGTCTGGTAGCATTGCTGATCGGCCTGCCCATTTTAAGGTTGCGTTCCGACTACCTGGGCATCGCCACCCTCGGGTTTGGTATTATTGTTAGAGTAGGCATGGAAAACGGCAACAAGCTGTTCCCGGTGCTGGGTGGAGCCACGGGGATGAGCGGCACACCCCAGGTAGCCCACTTCGATCTGATCTTTATCTTGACACTGATTGTAATTCTGCTGGTGCGTAATTTCATTTTTTCTACTTACGGTCGTGCCTGCACCTCCATCCGGGAAGATGAAATTGCTGCCGATGTAATGGGCATTGATACCACCCGTTACAAGGTCATGGCCTTTGTCCTGGGCTGTGCCTTAGCGGGCCTGGCCGGAGGCATTTACGCCCACCGTTATCCCTTTTTGCACCCGGCCAGTTTTGATTTCCTGAAATCCTTTGACTTCCTCCTCATTGTGGTGCTGGGCGGGCTGGGAAGCATGACGGGCACTATTGTCACGGCAGTGGGCTGGGTCTTCTTGCTGGAAGTTTTGCGTGTGGTCCTGGGACAAAACTTTATTGACTGGCGCGGAGTTATTTACGCCCTCATTCTAGTCGTTTCGATTATCGTTAGACCCCAGGGTCTTTTCAGCGGCAAGGAATTGCGGTTATTAGTCCCTGATCATCTGAAAATGGTGACCGGAAAGGAGCACACCCATGCCGGTTCTGGAAATTAGTAACCTGTCCAAAGCCTTTGGCGGCCTCAAAGCAGTGAACAATTTTAGCTTAAGTCTGGATGAGGGAGAGATTGTCGGCCTCATTGGCCCCAACGGTGCGGGCAAAACCACAATTTTCAATTTGATCACCGGCCTTTACAAACCAACCGCTGGTACCATACATTTTTGTGGAGAAGATATTACAGGCTTACCACCTTTTAAAATTTCCCAGCGGGGCATAGCTAGGACATTTCAAAATATTCGCCTTTTCAAGGGAAACACGGTGCTGGACAATGTGCGGGCAGTGTTTCATCCCCGCATTAAATATAACTTTTTTGATGCCCTTTTACGAACGCCCCGGTATAACGCTGAAGAAGCAAGGGTTACCCGGGAAGCAATGGAACTGCTGGAGGCATTGAACCTGGCTCACCGGGCAAATGAAAAAGCAGCCAACCTGGCTTACGGGGATCAACGGCGGTTGGAAATTGCCCGGGCGCTGGCCACGCACCCCACACTGCTGCTCCTGGACGAACCGGCGGCGGGAATGAACCCGGCGGAAGTGAAGCGCATGGTGGAATTAGTCCGCTACATCAAGGAGAGATTCAAACTGACGGTATTACTAATTGAACACCAGATGGGTATGGTTATGAACCTGTGCGAGCGGCTTGTGGTCATGGACTTTGGACAAATTATTGCAACAGGTACGCCCCTGGAAATCCGAAACAACCCGGTGGTTTTGGAGGCCTACCTGGGCAAGGGGGCGACGGTGGCTTGATCCTGCAAGTAAAAGATCTGGAAGTTTATTACGGTTCCATCCGGGCATTACAGGGGATTTCCTTTTACGTCGAGAAGGGGGAAATAGTTACCCTTATCGGAGCCAATGGCGCAGGGAAATCCACCACCCTGCGTACCATCTCGGGGTTGTTAATTCCCCGCCAGGGAGAAATATATTTCCAGGGCCAAAAAATAAATCGCACCCCGGCCCACCAGATAGTGAGAATGGGTATTTCCCACGTGCCGGAAGGGCGGCAAATATTCCCCAATCTCACCGTCATGGAAAACCTCTTGATGGGAGCCTACACCCGCCGCAACCGGTCCGAGGTACAGGAAAGCCTGGAAGAAGTACTGAACCGTTTTCCCCGTTTACGGGAACGGGCCAAACAGCTGGCAGGCACCCTGTCCGGCGGGGAGCAACAAATGCTGGCCATGGGCCGGGGATTGATGAGCAAACCCACTTTGCTTATTCTGGACGAACCGTCCATGGGCCTGTCGCCCCTGCTGGTAGAAGAGATCTTTGAAATTATCAAGAATATCAACCAGCAGGGAACTACTGTACTCCTGGTGGAACAAAATGCCTATATGGCCTTGCAGATAGCTCACCGGGCGTACGTGCTGGAAACAGGCCGCATTGTCTTAAGCGGTACCTCAGCAGAAATACAGGCCAATCCACAAATTCGCAGCGCCTATCTGGGCGAAGTGGAGGAGGGGGCATAAAATGTACGATGTAGCCATTATCGGAGGTGGCCCGGCAGGCTTAACGGCCGGGATTTATGCTGCACGAGCAAAACTCAAAAGCCTGTTAATTGAACGGGGTATGACTGGTGGCCTGGCAGCCACCACGGAATTTATCGAAAATTATCCGGGTTTTAGCGAAGGCATTGGGGGCCCGGAACTGATGAGCCGGATGGAAGCCCAGGCCAGGCGTTTTGGCCTGGAATTCCTTAATTCCAATGTTGAGGCCCTCAAAAAAGAAAACCTGAACTTCATAGTAAAGACAGAGGACACTGAGATCGCGGCCCGTACGGTCATTGTAGCCACCGGGGCGCAACCCCAAAGGTTAAACGTCAGAGGTGAAGAAACTTTTTATGGCCGGGGTGTCTCTTATTGTGCCACCTGTGACGGGGCCTTTTTTAAAGACAAACACGTGGCGGTAGTGGGCGGTGGAGACGCGGCAGTAGAGGAGGCCATGTTTTTAACCAAATTTGCCACCCGGGTGTTTATCATTCACCGGCGCGGTGAATTAAGAGCCACCAAAATCGTACAAGAGCGGGCCCGGCAAAACCCGCGCATAGAATTTATCTGGCACAACGTAGTGGAAGAAATCACAGGCAAGGAAACCGTAACCGGTGTACGCATTAAAGACGTCCGCACCGGCCAAACCAGCGAATTGCCCGTTGATGGGGTGTTCATTTACATTGGATACAACCCCAATTCTTATATAGTGAAAGAACTTGTTAAGCTGGATGAACGGGGCTATATCCTCACCGACGCAAATATGCAGACTAGCTGTCCCGGCCTGTTTGCCGCGGGCGACGTTCGGCAAAAGTCCCTGCGCCAGGTAGTTACCGCCGTAGCCGATGGCGCCATTGCGGCAGTCAGTGCGGAAAAGTACCTGGAACAAAACCGGTAACAAGACCAAAAAAGAAGCTGTATCGGTTGATACAGCGGAGAAAGGGAGAGGAGATTAGGTTGTTGTCAGCCTTTGCCCTTATTGTACCCATTACCCCGGAAGCGGAAAAGTTTTGCCGGCCAAACGGTTATATTTACTTCCTTAGCGGAAAATAACAGCTCTTACAGTTCAGCGACCCCTTCGTTTCATGGTGGACCATATTTTTTTTCCTCGCGGTTACCATTCGGCAGTTTATAAAAACCATCTGACTGATACCTGCAGCATTCCAGCTGCCCCGGTTAGCAAAAGTTTTTATAATAGTTTTTATAATTTCTTTTCTTCACATAACAATAGATGCCGTGGGGGTGGTTTTTTCAGTTATAATAAAAAGGGGGAGGGGTACGAATTGAAGGATGTAGCAAGCCTTATGGAAAGATTTCGGGGCGGCGACCCCAGAGCACTGGCCCGGGTAATCAGTTACCTGGAAAATGAAGAGCCTGTGGTTGAACATATTATGGAACAGATTTATCCTCTAACGGGCCAGGCGTATATTGTGGGTATTACCGGTTCCCCGGGTGCAGGCAAAAGCTCCCTGGTGGACCGTCTCACAACCCTGTTGCGCCAGAAAGGGGAAACCGTAGGTATTGTGGCAGTGGATCCTACCAGTCCCTTTACTGGAGGGGCACTGCTGGGAGACCGTATAAGAATGCAAAACCACGCCACTGACCGGGGCGTATTCATACGGAGCATGGGTACCCGGGGGAGCCTCGGTGGACTGGCCCATACCACCGGGGAAGTGGTTAAAGCTATGGATGCTTTTGGCTTTTCCTGGATTATAGTGGAAACAGTGGGGGTGGGTCAGGCCGAACTGGATATTATGCACCTGGCCGATACCACTGTGGTGGTGTTAACCCCGGGGACAGGGGACGCCATTCAAACCATTAAGGCCGGTATTATGGAAATAGCCGATGTCTTTGCCATCAACAAGTGCGATTTACCGGGGGCAAACAAAATTGCCGCCGAAGTGGAAATGATGCTGGATATGCAGGGGGACCGTTTAAACTGGCGACCCCCGGTGGTAAAGACTTCTACCCTGGATGGACGGGGAGTAGCCGAACTGCTTGCGGCCATTGAAAGCCACCGGAAGTACCTGCTCCAGGATAAAGCCCTCGGGGAAAGACGCTGGTTCCGGGCGCGAAACGAGACCCTGGAAGTGGCGCAATACCTCTGGCAGCGCATTATCACCCAGGAGCTTGAGTATATCAGTCCCATTCTGGATGCGGTTGCCAGGAGGGAAAAAGATCCTTACCGGGGGGCACGGGAGATAACCAGATACCTGCTGGAGAAATATAACCAAAAACTGGGATCAGGGTTTAAAATAGATACCAAAGAAGGAAAGGTTGGGTATAATAACTTATAATCAAAATATTCTTGAGCTGAAAGGAGTGGGTGTTACCAGATGAAGGTTACCTTTTTGGGCCACGCAGCCTTTTTCCTGGAGGGAGAGGCCAAGGTATTAATCGATCCCTTTATTACCGGCAACCCGGTAGCCACCGTTCGGGTTGAAGATCTGCACCCGAACCTGATCCTGGTCAGCCACGGCCATGGCGATCACCTGGGGGATGCAATTGAAATTGCTAAAAGGTCCGGCGCAACGGTAGTTTCAGTTTTTGAACTGGCCAGTTATTGCAGCCGTCAAGGTGCACAGGCCCACGGCATGCACATCGGAGGGAGCCATCAATTTGGTCCGGTAAAAGTAAAATTAACGCCCGCCTGGCACGGCAGCGGACTGATTACCAACGGACCGGCTGAATATCTCGGCACTCCCTGCGGTTTTGTTTTTACCCTGGACGGAAAGACCATTTATCATGCCGGAGACACCGGGCTATTTGGGGACATGGCCATGGTGGGACGCCTGCATCCCATTGACCTGGCCCTGTTGCCCATCGGGGATAACTTTACCATGGGCCCCGAAGACGCCCTGGAAGCAGTACACCTGATTAAGCCAAACCTGGTCATTCCGATGCACTACAATACCTGGCCCCTGATTGAACAGGATCCCCAGGAATTCAAGCAGGCGGTGGAAGCACAAACACCGGCGCGGGTAATCATTCTCGCCCCGGGAGAGAGCTATGAAGTCTAATCACCAACCGGACCCGGTCTGGATGCGGGAACAGGGACAAAAGCTCCTAACATTGTTTAACCAGGCCCTGAACCAGCTGCAGGCGCTCCCACCTGACCCGCAACTGGCCAATTACGCAGCCTTCCTTCACGGGCAGATTTACGGCCTGGCCATTGCTTTACATTTTCTCTTCCCGGGGTCCGGTAATCTGGGGGAAAAGGCCGCTTTAATGGTAAGACCCGTTCTTACCGAACACCGGTGTGAATGTGAAGGTTAAAGAGGAAGGTTAAAGAGGAGGCTTACCTGAACGGTAGCCTCCTCTTTTTGTTTCTCTTTTTTCCTTCCCTTCTAAAAATTGCCTGACCAGCGTCACACCACCCGAGTTTCCCTCATATTATAAACCAGAACGATGCACCCGGGTGTCGTTCAAAAACGAAAAATCTAATACCATATAAAAGGAGGAATTTATGATGCCCGATGTGGTGGAAAAACCGGAAGTGGGGACCAAGGCTACTAGCGTCACTGAAGTTTTTGCGGGTATTTTCTTGATTCTAATCGGCCTTTTGTTGATCAGGTTCGGGTTCTTCTTCGCCGGTGCTCTGGTTGCCGTGGTAGGACTGGTTGTCCTGGCCTTTTAGAGCCGGTATGCTACCGGTGCCCGTGAGGAACCTTTTCCTAACCAGGAGGGCTACACCAGTGTAGCCCTCCACCCGCATCTTAGATGAAAGGATGTGCAGAGCGTGAGCTACGAAAAGCCCATCCACGAAGCTCTCGATGACCTGGTGGAAAAACTGGAAAGCCTGCAGGCAGAAAAAAGCGGTCAGATTGAAGACACTGGAAAAGTGTCGGCCAGCCTGGACCGCCTGGCGGAATTAATTGCCGATCTTGAAGTACAGCGTTCACGGGAAAATAAACTGACCCAGAAGCTGGAAGTAGTCATTAATCAACTGGAGCGTCTGACCAAGGAACCTCTTTTTCGTTCCGAAGCCCAAAAAAAGGATCTGGAGCTCACACTGCGCAAGATTATCGCCGGCACCAGAACAGTCGGTCAGGTAATTGAAATCATCGCCAACAGCGTACAGATCATGTTTGATTCCATACTGAAAACCTTCAATGACTTTAAGGTAACCGCCAATCAAAACACCCGCAGCAGCAAGATCAATTCCCTGGATCTGGCCAGGGTTCTAGAACCTATGAACACCTTTTTAAGGAGCCTGGCCACAAACATAGAAAAAAAAAGTAACGCTGAATCAACGGCAAGTTCGGAAGATACCCCGGGTGTTAGCGGTAGCAAGCAGGCATAGGGAGATGGGGCCGATGAAGCTTTTTGCCCGCCATGAAAAACTCTCCAGCATAGTACTCTTTAAAAAACCCGCTTTTGACGGGAAGGAGTTGCGCAGGGAATACCAGGACCTTCTCCAAAAACACGGCGCCACCCGCATTGAACCTCTGCCTTTGGTAAACGGCGTAGTTTGCAATTTTTCCTTAGGGATTCAGTTGCAGGCCTTGAGAGAAGAGGAAGAAGTGGCTGTCCTGGAAGAAAATCTTCAGGTAAAACTGCATCCGTTCGAGGTGCAATCAAAAAACATCTTTTTGGAACAGGAGAGTTACCAGATCATCCCCTGGGGTATTCACCGCATTGGAGCCGACCAGCTCTGGTCCCAGGCCACGGGAGAAGGCATGAAAGTAGCCGTTTTGGATACGGGAATTGACCTGCACCACCCCGACTTACAGGAAAATATTGCCGGGGGCGTAAATTTTGTGGAACCCCACCTTCCCCCCCAGGATGATAACGGCCACGGCAGCCACGTGAGCGGTACAATTGCGGCCGTAAAAAACAACTATGGTGTGGTCGGTGCCGCTCCCGAAGCCAAACTTTACGCCGTAAAGGTTCTCAACCACAAGGGCGAAGGGTATTTCGCCGATGTAATCCGGTCTCTTGCGTGGTGCCTGGAACAGGGCATCCAGGTGGTTAACCTGAGCTTCGGCTCCAACACACCCAGCCAGGCCCTCCATGAGATCATCCGCCAGGTAACCGGCAAGGGAATGATTGTGGTAGCTGCAGCCGGCAATGACGGCACAACCCGTTCGGTGGACTATCCCGCAGCTTATCCGGAAGTAGTGGCGGTAGGTGCAGTGGATGAAAAGAACCGCCTGGCCTCCTTTAGCAGCCAGGGGCCGGAAATTAATCTGGTCGCCCCGGGAACCCGCGTACTTTCCACCGGAAACGGAGGGTTGTTCTGGCGATTAAGCGGTACCTCCATGGCTACTGCTCACGTCAGCGGGACAGTGGCCTTAATATGGTCCATGGCACCCCAGCTAAATGCCGGTCAAATCCTGCGTAACCTTTATTCATCGGCGGAAAGGCTGCCCGACCTGTCCCGTGAACAACAGGGAGCGGGGCTGGTACGGGCGGATCTGGCCAGCAAAAAACTAAGCCGGAGGAAAGGAGAAGAACTGGAAACCTCAGCAATGGAAACAACTGGTGCCGATCAGGTACATGAACCAGGCCACCGCTTTCCACCCCTGCACTTTGGCCCTTTGTTTCGGGGACCAGTGAGGGAAGAATAAAAAGAGGGGGTAGCTTCGAAAGCTACCCCCAATTTATTTTAGCTTTTACCCTGCTGGTTCATTAACTGCATCACATTGGCCAGCAATTGGTTCAATGCCTGATTATCCTGCTCACTGAGGGACTGGCGCATAAATTCTATGGCACTACTAAAAAAACCCATCAAAGCTGCCGGATCAACACCGGCCTTTATCTGTTCCAGTGTGGCCGGATCGATGTTCTGGAGCAGATTACGCAGGGGTTCGGGCAACATGCCCAAATCCAAAGGCGTTTTTTCCATCTACTCTTCCCCTCCTTTAATTTGATACTATATATATGTGTGTGCTTATTTTTTTGCCCCCACTACCAGAATTCGAAAAGGGGAGAGTGTGCGCGGTGCCATATTCGGTGGTAGTTTGTGACGTGGAAACTACGGGTTTAAATCCTCAACATAATGAAATCATCGAAATAGCTCTCCTCCGGCTGGAAGAAGGAGAAATAACCGGGCAATTCCACAGCCTTGTCCGCCCGCGGCAACGGGTCCCAGCGACCATCCACCGTCTAACCGGCTTAAGTGATGAACTTCTGGCCACCGCCCCGCCACTGGACGAGGTTTTGCCATCAGTAATGGATTTCCTTGGAAACAACTCTTTAATGGGTCATAACGTATCCTTTGACCGGGATTTCCTGCAAGCCGCGGCGGGCACCCCGATCGCAGCTCAGCTTTTTGATACCCGGGAACTGGCCCGCATCCTTTTACCCAACGCCCCTGGCTTTCGACTGGCCGACCTTTGCCGTTTTTTGGGGATAGAACAAAGGCGCGTCCACCGGGCACTGGATGACGCTCTGGCCACGGTCTCCCTTTATCGCCGGCTGCTCGATAAGGCCGCGGAAATGGAGGGGCAGGTGTTGTTATACCTGGCCGCCTTTTTGCAGCGGGCCGGATCGGCCTGGGCAGACGAAATAGGCCAGCTGGCCTGGCAATCCCGCTCAAGGAAGATTACCCGTCCCGCCTTCTTTTTGCCCCCTGAACCGGAAGAAACACAGGAACCGGTTTGCCCGCGAAACCTTCCTCAATCCTCCCGGGAACTGGCCGCTTTGCTGGAGCCCGGCGGTCCCCTGGCTCTCCACCTGGAGAGTTACGAATACCGCCCGCAACAGGCACGTATGGTAGATGCGGTAACCCGGGCCCTGGAGGAAGAAAAATTTTTGCTTATGGAAGCCGGCACGGGAACGGGAAAATCCATGGCCTACTTGATCCCGGCATTTTACTGGTCCCTCTCCCGGGGGCAGCGTGTCCTTATTGCTACGCGAACCATTAACCTGCAGGAACAGCTATGGCAAAGGGATATCCCCCTGGTGAAAGCGGCCCTCGGTTGGTCCTGCCGCACGGCACTGGTTAAAGGCAGGCAAAATTACCTGTGCCTGCGGCGCTGGTTAAATACCCTGCAGACCCGTGACTGGACTGCTGCGGAAGCAGCTTTCTATGCCCGCATACTGGTCTGGACACAAGAAACCACCACCGGGGACAGGAGCGAACTCAATCTTTCCAGTTTAGAGCAGGAACTCTGGCAGGAACTGTGTGCCGATAGTGAAGCCTGCCTGGGCTCCCGTTGCCGGTGGTTCGCCCGGGCCTGTTATGTTTCCCGGGTCCGGGGCCAGGCTGAGAGGGCTAATCTGATCATTGTCAATCATTCTCTCCTCTTTTCCGATGTGCGGGCTGAAAACCGCGTACTTCCAGAATATGCCGCTCTGGTGGTGGACGAAGCGCATCATCTGGAAGACGCGGCCACTGAACAACTGGGGCGCGCAATTTCGCGCACCGTGCTCTTCCGCTGGTTAAACAAGCTCAACCGGCTCCTGATCCGCTTGAGCGAACTGGCACCACCCCGGGGCGATTCTTCCTGGCTTTCCAGCCTCCAAAAGGTCCGGGATACCAGCCACAGGGCATTCCAGGGGGCGGAGTCGTTCTTTAACGCCTTGCAGCAGCTGGTAATCCAGCAAGCTTCCATTCAACAAAAAGAAAATACACGCAGGCACGTCCTTCGCTTACAACCGGGCTTAGAGGGAGATATCACTGCCGAGCTGCAATCGGAACAGGCAAACCTCCTTTTCTGTCTCAAGGACTTGTTGACCGGCTTGAAAAAGCTTATAGATCACCTGGAATCCAGCCAGATAGAAGATGAGAGCTGGGCCGGCCCGACCTGGGAGCTATCATTCCATACCACAGAGGGTACCAGGATGGTGGCGGACCTGGAATCCATTCTTCAGGGTACCCTGGAGAAAAACGTTTACTGGGTCGAAGTACACGAAGGAGGGGAAAAGACCAGCTGCAGCCTGCGGGCCGCGCCAATTCAGGTAAATAAAATACTTTACGAGCACTTGTATCAAAGTAAAAAATCAATCATTTTCACCTCAGCAACCTTAACGGTCGAAGAATCGTTTGATCATTTTATGGAACGTACCGGTTTGGACCTTATTCCTCCCGAACGTGTAGTAACCATGCAGGTGGACTCACCATTTCGGTATGAATCCCAATCCCTGCTATGCATTGTGAGAGGGCTGCCTACTCCCGGAGAAGGGTCCGAAGATATATACTTCGCCACCGTGGCAAGTACGCTCCTGGACCTGGCTGAAATTACGGGCGGTCGCATGCTGGTCCTATATACCTCCCACCGGGCACTGCAGGAAACCTATCGCCGGTTAAAGCCCGTATGTGAAGAAAGGGATATCTGTCTCCTCGGCCATAATCTTGACGGCAACCACTGGCAACTCGTGGAGGAATTTCGCACTTCTCAAAGGGCTATCCTAATGGGAGCGTCCAGCTTCTGGGAAGGTGTGGACATTCCCGGACCGGCTTTAAGCTGTGTGGTCATGGTCAAACTCCCCTTTTGGGCTCCCCAGGTTCCAGTAGTGGAAGCACGCCTGGAAGAGCTGGCCTCCCAGGGGAAGGATGGTTTCCGCCATTTCAGCCTCCCCCAGGCCATTATTCGCTTTAAACAGGGCTTTGGCCGGCTAATCCGGACAGCCCAGGACCGGGGTGTTGTGGTGGTTTTAGATGGACGCCTGCTGGACAAAAAATACGGCCGCCATTTTTTGCATTCTCTTCCTTTAAAAAGCCACATCCAGGGAAACCGCCACCTGATTATGAAGCGGATTGCTCACTGGTTTGCCCACCCCGGCAGCCAGCCCAACTGGCCTGCAATCAACCAACCCCAAGAGGTAGAGCGATTTGCCTCTTCCAGTCAACAAAAGAAATTTAATCTCTAAAACTGTCACATTTCGGCCAGCGGCACATACTATATTAAGGACCAACATAGTAAAGGGGTGAGTTGTCTTGCGCGTGTATTTCGTGCGGCTGCCATCCTTCATAAGAGCCCTTTTGCTGAGGGTTTGGAAATAGGATCGGGGACAGGCCAGAAACCTGTCCTTTTTTTTGTTCCCTTGTAATATTGTGATCTCCGTCATTTTCCCAGCGGAGATTTTTTTATACTTTAAAGAGGATTTACCATTGAGGCGTCGAAAGTATATCTTAAAAATTACATAGCATTTATTGTTTTAGCGAAATTGACCCCTATCATATTCGAAAAGGGGCAAGTTCTTTACAAAAGAGGGATTGAAATGAAAACTATCAGACTCAACGAAAGTGAAGACAGGGATTTTATCGAACGTGTATCCCGGGAAAGCGGACAGGCAGTGGAAAATTGTTACCAGTGCGGGAAGTGTACCGCCGGTTGCCCGGTGGCCTTTGCCTACGACTTAATGCCCCACCAGGTAATGCGCATGGTACAAATGGGATTAAAGGAAGAGGTACTCCGTTGCCAGAGCATCTGGCTCTGCGCTTCCTGCGTTACCTGTACGGTCCGTTGCCCCCGGAAAATTGATGTGGCGATGGTAATGGATACCTTGCGGATTATGGCCCGGCGCAAGGGCATGGTACCTCCGGGCAGGGGACGCAACGTAGCCCTGTTCAACAACAATTTCCTGGGGTCCATTCAAAAGTACGGGCGGTTGTTTGAATTTGCCACCATGGTCATGTTCAATCTTAAAACCGGCCAGCCTTTCCGGGAAGCCAATACGGGGCTAACCATGTTAAGGCGGGGCAAGTTAAAGTTATCGGTAACAAAACCACGGGGACTGGAAGAAATTAACCGTATTTTTGAAAAAGTACGCCAGGCGGAAAAGGAGGTTTAAGCGTGAAGTTTGCCTATTATCCCGGTTGCAGTTTGGAAACCAGCGGGAAGGAATACGATCTTTCCACCCGGGCGGTAAGTAAACACCTGGGTATTGAACTTAAGGAGGTCCCCGACTGGAGTTGCTGCGGGGCTACGGCCGGACACAGTACGAGCCACCTTCTGGCCCTGGCCTTGCCTGCCCGCAATCTGGCCCTGGCCGAAAAAACAGGTCTCGACGTAACCGCACCCTGTGCTGCCTGTTACCAGCGCCTGGCCCTGGCCTGCCACGAATTGAACCAGAACCCCCAGTTGCGGGAAAAAGTCAATGAAATTACAGAGCGGCCTTTTCACGGCAAGATTAAGGTGTTATCCATCCTGGAAGTGATCAGTTCCGTTGGTTTGGAGCAAATTCGGGCCCAGGTAGTGAAACCCTTAAAAGGGCTGAAAATCGCCGCCTATTACGGCTGTCTTTTAGTGCGGCCCCGGGCCATCCAGATCGATGATCCCGAAAACCCGCAAATTATAGAGCAAATCATGCAGGCCGCCGGGGCGGATACGGTGGACTGGCCGCATAAGACCGAATGCTGTGGGGCTTCCCTGGCGATAAGCAATGAAGAAGTAGCCATTCCCATGGTTTCCCGTATCCTGAAGGCGGCGGCACTCTCCGGTGCCAATTGCCTGGTGTGCGCCTGCCCCCTGTGCCACTTCAACCTTGACATGCGCCAGTTGAAAGTTAATCGATTGCAGGGAACCAATTACCACTTGCCGGTATTTTACTTTACCCAGCTTTTGGGAGTGGCCATGGGTTTGAATCCGCAGGACTTGAGCCTGCATACCCATTTTGTAGATACCGGCCAGGTACTTAAACTGGTTGGTTAGACTATCACCGACAAGGAGCGATAGAAGTATGCAGCGTATCGGCATCTTTGTCTGCTGGTGTGGTTTAAACATCGGCGCGGTGGTAGACATGTCCCGGGTAGTGGAAGCAGTTTCCAAATTTCCGGGAGTGGTGTACGCCACCGACTACAAGTATATGTGCTCTGAACCCGGGCAGGAAACCATTATCCAGGCAGTGCGGGAACACCGCCTGGACCGGGTGGTGGTAGCCTCCTGCTCTCCCCGCCTCCACGAAGCTACCTTCCGCAAAACCCTTGCCCGGGCTGGATTGAACCCCTATCTTTTAGAAATGGCCAATATCCGGGAACAGTGCGCCTGGGTACATCAACGGGAACCAGAAAAAGCCACCCAGAAAGCCATCGAATTAATCCGCCGAGCCGTATCCAAGGTAAGCAAGCTGGAACCCCTTTTTGAATCCACCATTCCCGTCACCAAGCGGGCGCTGGTCATCGGCGGCGGCATTGCTGGTATGCAGACCGCCCTGGACATTGCCGACGCCGGTTACCAGGTCATCCTGGTGGAAAGGGAGCCTACCATTGGCGGGAAAATGGCCATGCTGGATAAAACTTTTCCCACCCTGGATTGTTCGGCCTGAATTATCACGCCCAAGATGGTTGCTGCGGCGCAGCACCCTAATATAACCCTGTTTACTTACGCCGAAGTAGAAAAGGTAGAAGGTTATATCGGCAATTTCGAAGTGACCATCAGGCAAAAAGCCCGCTCCGTCGACCATAGCAAATGCACCGGATGCGGCACCTGCTGGGAGAAATGTCCCACGAAGGTGGTAAGCGAATACAATCTGGGAATGGGAATGCGCAAGGCCATTTACATCAGCTTTCCCCAGGCTGTACCCAACAAACCCGTTATCGACCGGCAACACTGCAGGCAGTTTACCATGGGTAAATGCGGCGTTTGCCAGAAGGTTTGCCCGGCACAGGCAATCGATTACCAGCAGGAAGACCAGTTAATTAAGGAACAGGTGGGGGCCATTGTTGTGGCCACCGGTTATGACCTGTTCGAATGGGAGCAGGCCTACGGCGAATACGGTTACGGGCGCTATCCCGATGTAATCAGCGGGCTGCAATTTGAAAGGCTGAACAACGCTTCCGGGCCAACGGGAGGCAAGATTTTAAGGCCCTCCGATGGGAAGGAACCGAAAAACGTGGTTTTCATCAAGTGCGTAGGTTCCCGGGATGCAGCCAAAGGGAAGGAATACTGCTCCCGGACATGCTGCATGTACACGGCCAAACACGCTCACCAGGTGCTGGAAAAAATCCCGGGTTCAAAGGTCTACGTCTTTTACATGGATGTCCGGACCCCCGGTAAGGCCTACGAGGAATTTTACCTGCGCACGGTCCATGAAGGTGCCCGGTATATCCGCGGCCGGGTATCCAAAATTTACCCCGAAGGTGACCACCTGGTGGTCATGGGTGTGGATACCCTTTTGGGCCGGCCGGTAGAAATAGCCGCGGATCTGGTGGTGATGGCCACGGCCATGGTACCCAGCAAAGGATCGGCCGAAATTGCCCGCATTGTGGGCTTTTCCACTGACCAGGACGGATTCTTTATGGAAAGCCACCCCAAACTGCGGCCGGTGGAAACCAATACCGCGGGAGTCTTCCTGGCCGGAGCCTGCCAGGGACCTAAAGATATCCCAGATACCGTTGCCCAGGCCAGCGCGGCCGCGGCAAAGGTATGTGCATTGTTCTCCCGCAGCGAGATGGCCGTGGACCCCATGATTGCCCAAGTCAACCAGGCCCTTTGTTCCGGTTGCCTGGAATGCAAAAACGTCTGTCCCTACCGGGCCATTGAAACGGCAACGGTCACCGAACGGGTGGGCGGTAAAACGGTGGAACGCACGGTGGCCAGTGTTAACACCGGACTGTGCCAGGGATGCGGCGCCTGTACCGTAGCCTGCCGGGCCGGGGCAATCAACGTCAAAGGCTTTACCAATGAACAGGTACTGGCGGAGGTGGACGCACTGTGTCTGTAACAGAACAATGGGAACCTAAAATCATCGGCTTTTGTTGTAACTGGTGCAGTTATGCCGGCGCCGATCTGGCGGGCGTTAGCCGTTTGAACTATCCCACATCAATCCGGGTGATCCGGGTGCCCTGTTCGGGAAGGGTTAATCCTGTTTTCATCTTGCGCGCCTTCCAGAGGGGGGCTGACGGTGTGCTGGTGAGCGGGTGACACCCGGGGGACTGCCACTATGTTAGTGGCAACTACCATACTCGACGGCGCTACCTTATTTTCAAGCGCCTGCTGGAATACGTTGGCTTTGAACCGGGGCGCTTCCAGGCCCGCTGGATCAGCGGCTCCGAAGGGGCTAAGTTTGCCCAAACAGTGGAGGATATTACGGCACAAATTAAAGCCCTGGGACCGAATACCAAGATGAGACAGAAAACAGTGCCGAAACCTGCTGATGTTTCCACCGGGGTGAGGGTGGAATGAGTGAACTAATGAAAATCCAAGAAAATTTGAGGGAGACAGCCCGGAAATTGTTAGCAGGTGGGGAGGCCAACCTGGTGATCGGTTATGCCCCGGGCAGTGAAGTAAGCCGGGTAGTTCCCGCCTTCATCAGCCGGGAAGATGAGGTGGACCGGCTGGTCTGGAATCCCCTCTGTATCAATAATCTGGCTAAATACCTGCTGGATTACCGTCATGAACCGGGGAAAGTGGCGGTGGTAGTCAAAGGCTGTGATTCCAGGGCCATCATTCGCCTGCTGCAGGATAACCAGATCACCCGGGAAAAGGTGATCATCCTGGGCATACCCTGCCCGGGTCTGATCAACCCGGATCTGGTGGCAGCCCGCCTTGACCCGGGAGCACAAATTACGGCTGCAGCCGTCAGTGAGCAAGACTTTTCTTTGCAGACAGGGGAGGGAACTTTCACTTTTACCCGGGACGAGGCCCTGCTCGGGAAGTGCCGGGACTGCGAACAACACACCCCGGTAATTGCCGATTTTATGCTCGGGGAAGAAATACCGCCTAACGATCCGGGGGATCCCTTTGTCGCAGTAAAAACGCTGGAAGAACTACCGGTAGAAGAAAGAAGCGCATACTGGGATAAGCAGTTCAGCCGGTGCCTGCGGTGTTATGCCTGCCGCAATGTTTGCCCGGCTTGCACCTGCCGGGAATGTGTCTTTGACCAGGCGGAACCCTGCTGGGTGGCTAAAGCCAATAACCTCTCGGAGAATACTGCTTTTCACATCATCCGGGCCTTTCACGTGGCCGGACGATGCGTGGATTGTGGTGAGTGCGACCGGGTATGCCCGGTAAATATACCCCTTTCGCTCCTCAACCGGAAGATATTAAAAGACATTAAGGACCTGTTCAACGTCCCCACTCCGGGTACCAGTCTGGAAGAACTGCCGCCCTTAGGGGCATTTACCAATTCCGATCCCGATGAATTTATGTAGAGGGGGACACCCGATGGAAGCATACACCATTAGCAGGGATAATTTAAGGGCCTGGCTCGATACCCTGGCCAGGGATTATACCTTAATCGCTCCCGTCAGGGAAGAAGAGACCGTTTCTTTATTTAAACCCGTAAGGGGCTTTGCCGAGATAAACCTGGGTTATACCAACAGCACGGTATCCCCAAAGGGCTGGCTTTTCCCCCAGACGGAAGAAATGTTTTTCTTTTCCACCGGCGATGGTCAGATTACCCTCGCGGACGCGCAAACTCCCGGACCGGCCGTACTGTTTGGCCTTCGCCCCTGCGATATTAAAGGGATCCTGGCTCTAGATCCGGTTTTTAATGGTGCCTACCAGGACTGCTATTACCAGAAGCGCCGCCAGGATACCATTCTGGTAGGCCTATCCTGTACCCGGGTGGAACGCCACTGCTTTTGTACTTCCATGGGAGGAGGTCCCACCGACGGGGAAGGAGCCGACCTTTTATTAACAGACATGGACGATGGTTACGGCATCGAGGTGCTAACCCCCCGGGGAGAGGAACTGGTCAATAGGTACCAACAGTACTTTGACGCTGACCGGGAAAACCGGGTAATTCCGGCTCGCGAGGAACTGGGCAAAAAATTAGCGCAGCAGTTTACCCGTAATGTGGACACTACCGGCGTAAAAGAATTCCTGGATCAACACTTTGAATTACCTTACTGGGGCGAGCTTGCCCGCCGCTGCCTGGGCTGTGGTATCTGTACCTATATCTGCCCGACCTGTCACTGCTTCGATATCTTCGACCAAAGTACGGATGGGGAGTCGGGAGTACGGTCGCGCTGCTGGGATTCCTGCATGTTCAGCCACTTTACCCGTATGGCCGGCGGACACAACCCCCGGCCCACCCAAAAGGAACGGGTACGCAACCGTTTTCTGCACAAACTGAAATACCACCGGGACCGTTACAACCTGGACGGATGTGTTGGTTGTGGCCGCTGCGTCACCAGGTGTCCGGTAAATATTGACGTCCGCCAGATCATTGCCGACCTGCAGGAGGTGGCCCGGCATGAGTAACTGCCACTGTCGCAACCCTTTAAAGCCTTATCCAGCCACCATCGTGAAAATTATCGATGAAACCCCGGACGTGAAAACCTTCCAGATGGTGTTCGATGACCCGGAGGTAATGGAAAGCTTCCGGCAAAAGCCGGGCCAGGTGGCCCAGCTTTCAGTGTTTGGTGTGGGGGAGGCTACCATTTCCATTACTTCCTCACCCACCAGGAAGGGCATCCTGGAGTTTAGCGTGAAAAAGGTGGGCATGCTGACCAGTGCCCTGCATCGCCTGGAACCGGGCAACAAGGTGGGTATCCGCGGTCCTTACGGCAACCACTTTCCGTACGAGGTAATGAAGGGCAAGGATCTTTTGTTCATTGGCGGTGGTATTGGCCTGGCTCCCCTGAGGGCACTCATTGATTTCGTGCTGGCCGAGGAAAACAGGGGGGACTACGGAAAGGTAGATATTATCTACGGTGCCCGGTCTATGGACGACCTTTGTTTTAAATACGACATCCTGGATCGCTGGCCCCAAATGCCGGGCACTACCGTCTACACCACCATTGACCGGACCGAGCCGGGCTGGGAGGGGCATGTAGGGTTTGTCCCGGCCTACCTTGAGGAAATCAATCCCTCCCCGGAAAACAAGTATGCCATTACCTGTGGCCCGCCCATCATGATCAAGTTCGTGCTGCAGGCCCTGGAAAAGATGGGTTTTTCCGACGACCAGGTGATCACCACCCTGGAACTGAAGATGAAGTGCGGCATTGGTAAATGCGGCCGTTGCAACATCGGCAGCAAGTACGTGTGCCTGGACGGGCCCGTATTTTACTTGAGCCAGCTAAAACAGTTACCGCCGGAATTTTAACATGCGCTAACAAGGCCCCAGCCCCTGAACAGCCAACGAAATGGCCTCTTCAAAGCGGGCAGCCAATGGCCTGGTACACCGGGGAAAATTGGCCCTTTACTGTAAAAACCCCGTTATGGCTAAGGGCGGGCGGTCGTCCGGCTCCCTGCAAGAACGGGGTGAAGTGCCGCTCAAGGTATTGAGTGGCAGTCTTCGGAAGAATGAAAAGACACCGTCTTTCAAAGACCGGTGTCTTTTTCACCACATATAATATTGCAGGTCCTTTTCCCGGGGTGATCAGGATGACAAAGACGTCACGTTGGCGCATTTATGTGGGGCTGTTTCTTTTAAGTGCGGGAGGGATATTGCTGGGCATAACCCTGTTGCTGCGCTAGAAAAGGATTTCGTACTAATCCCGTAGAAGTTAAAAGAGTTAACCTTGATCGCTGAAGCCTACCCCCAGTATGCCTCCCAGGGCACCAGCCACGAGGGCCAGGATCAATTTTTGGAGCAGGGAAACGGGCATGACCTGGGAGGGGAGTACGGTGGTGGCAAGCAGCCAGGAAACGAGGAAAAATAATACGGCCACCCCTAAACCGTGAAACAAACCCCGGTTCCCGGCCCGGCTCGCAGCGGAGCAGGCTCCCACCAGCACACTGAAGAAAAATAGACCTGCGGCAAACCAGGGCAGGCTGCTTTCAGAGAGGCTGGTAAAATAATAACCCGCACCTATTAAAGCGCTACCAAGAAAGGATATTGCCAGTCCTAAAAGAGTCCCCCGCAACACTTCCCAGAGGCTAAAGGAACCGGGAGTTTCCTGGTTGAGCAAGGTTGATCACCTCCGTTTTTTATTTTCCATCTATAGTAGGTGACCGTGGATAATATGACTAATTTTGGTCGGGAGAGGAAAATGGCAGGACAAGTTGTGGCTTATCCACTGGGGCAAAATTTATATCTCAATATCACCAACCGGTGTACAAACAACTGCCTCTTTTGCATCCGCCGCACCTCCGAGGGTATTGGCTATGATCTCTGGCTCAAACAGGAACCATCCCCGGAAGAGGTGCTTGCCGCCGTGCAAGACCCCACCTGCTACCGGGAAATAGTTTTTTGTGGTTATGGGGAACCGCTAATGCGTTTGGAAGTGGTCAGGGAAGTGGCAGAGCAGCTAAAAAAAAGGGGGGCGCAAATCAGAATTAACACTAACGGGCAGGCGAATCTAGTCTATAAAAGAAACGTGGTCCTGGAATTAAAAGACCTGGTAGATGCCATTTGTATCAGCTTAAACGCGCAGTCAGCCGACCGCTACCTGGAAATTTGCCAGCCTATATATGGGGAGAAAGCCTACCAGGCCGTGTTAGATTTTGCCCGCTGTTGCGTTGGACAAATTCCCAGGGTGGTCCTTTCGGTTGTGGAATGGCCAGGCGTGGACGTGGAAAAGTGCCGGGAAATTGCCCGCAAGCTGGGAACAGAATTCCGGTTGCGGCGGTTTTCCGGTACGCTCAAACAGGCATGAGCCAAAGCATCCCAGCGCCCCTGGCTTTAGGTCAGACGCCCGTACGAGGGTCTTTTTTTGCCTGGCGTATCACCACCCGCCCTTTCTGCAGGCTTTCCTTCGGAAGAAGAACCGGGGGAGTGGGATCATCAACAAAATTGTGTTCCCACTGACCATCGAGGTTAACCATAGTGGCCGAACCGGTGGCCTCCGGGATAAAGGCATCGCCTTTAGTAAAAGGTTGCTTTTTTTCCTTTTCCGTCACCACTTGTTCCTCCTTTAAAAAAAGCGGTCGTTTCCCGTCGTCTCAATCCTTAAGTCCCGACGCATAGTACCGATTTTATATATCACCGGCTGTTCCTGTTCTTATACGAATACAATCCGGGGGATAATAAAAAAACGGCTATCTGGTAAAGGAAGGGGGTGCAAAATCCTTTGACGACACAAACGACATGGCTAAAGATTGAAGGGATGTCCTGCAACCATTGCAAGGCTGCAGTGGAAAGGGCTTTAAAGCAAATTGACGGAGTAAGGGACGTTTTAGTTGATCTGAACAACAAAATGGCCACAGTTACCCACAATCCCAAGGTAACCATGGAGGAACTGACCAGGGCAGTTGAAAGGGCGGGCTATCAGGTACTTCCATAGCTTTAATTTTGCCAGTATCCGGAGGCAACACATTGTTACCTCCGGTTTTTCTGTTTGAACATCCTGTCGTAAGAAGAGAATATTTGATGGAATAAAGTTACAATTATTAGCAGGAAAAACCAGGGGCCAGAAAGAAATGGGAGTTAACAGATATCGGAAGAAGGAGCGATTCAGATGTGGAACCCGCTACCTGCACTGAAGCGCCAGAGTACCTTGGCCGTTTTGTGGCAAGTAGGGGCCCGCATCCTGGAAGCCCTGGGGGCCAACGAACAGGCCCTGCGCTGGATTGATCGGGCCATGCGGCTTGAACCCAGACAAGTAACGCTCCACCTGCATGCAACCAGGCTGTGCCTGAAACGGGGCCGCCTGGACCGGGCAATCCTTCACTGGAAAAAAGTGACCGGCGAACAGGGTAAAACCAGCCTCTTGTACTGGCTTAAACGGACCAACCAACGGGCTTTTAATGCTTCCCGGTTGATACAAAAGACCGGTACTTACTCCCTGGAAGAAAAGGAGAAAAATCCTGTTCCTCCCGTCAAAGAGAGAAAGAATTACCTGCCCCGTTTTTTAGGCCGATTTGGATGTATTTTCCAGAGACAACCCGACACACCGCCACTGGATGAAATAGGCGTGCAACTACTGGAAATAGGGAGGGCCGAACAGGCTCTGGCCGTGTTCCGGCAGGTTCAGCTTTGTCAGGGAGCCAGTCCTGAACTATACCTGAATATGGGGCTGGCGGCCAGCAAGCTGGGCCGGCACGAAGAGGCCCTGGAATATTACCAGCGGGCGCAAGCCGGGGGATTGAATAACGTAGAAGTAATGAACAACAAGGGATACAGCCTGTCCCATTTAGGGCGATATGAGGAGGCTATTGCCTGTTATGAACTGGCCAAAGAAATGTGTCCTGGAGATGCGGCCATCCTGTCAAATCTGGCCTCCTGCTACCACCGGGCCCAGTTATATCAAAAAGCCCTTTCCTGTTATGAAAACGCCCTCCGTTGTAGTTCCCATGACACCACAACCTTGAACAACTATGCCTTGTGCCTGGATGAAATGGGCAGGTACGGGGAAGCCCTCCAGTTCTACGACCGGGCTCTAGCCGTGGATCCGGATAACCAAACGATCCTTCTGAACAAGGCTGCATGTCTGGTAAAGTTGAAACGCTATGACGAAGCCATAGCCATATGTGACCAGATACTGGCCAGAAAACCCGGCTGTCTGGAAACATGGGGTATGCGGGGAAACGTGCTCAACGAGATGGGTCGCACCTCGGAAGCCGTGGAATGTTACAACCGGGCTTTGAGCCTGTCGAGCAAAAAATTTGCAGGCAGTTGAATATAATTAAATATAACTTCCTTTGCTGTTACGGCGGCTTTCCTGCATCGTCCAGGGATGACCGCCGTCTTTGTTTTCGCTGCTGCGTTTCTTTTTTGTCATCGTCCCGTCGGAACTAGAAGGACGTTCGGGAAGGGTGGCGAAATAGTTAAAATCCAGGTGGTTGAGTTATACTACTCGGTGGAGGAATTAAACATATGTACCGGTTAACTGTAATTAAGCGCTTTGCAGCCGCCCACCGCCTGGTCAATTACCAGGGTCAATGTGCCCGACTGCACGGACACACCTGGACCATAGAGGTTTCGGTGGGGGGAGAGAAACTGGACTCCTGCGGTATGCTCATTGACTTTCGAGCTTTAAAGGAACTGGTAGGCCAGATCGTAGGAGAACTGGATCATAGCTATTTAAATGATTTGCGCCCGTTTAGTGAGCCTAATTTTAACCCCACCGCGGAAAACCTGGCCAGATACATTTATTATAAACTGAAGTCGCTGCTGCCCTCCGATTTAACCATGGGCGAGGTACGGGTTTGGGAATCCCCCGATGTCTGTGCCAGCTACCGGGAGGATATCAGACCGTGAAAAGTATCGTTTTGCTTTCCGGTGGCCTGGATTCCACCGTTTCCATGGCCCAGGCCTTACGCGAAGGCCAGGTAGAGCTCTGCCTGACCATGGATTACGGCCAGCGGGCGGCCGTAAGGGAAATTGCGGCTGCCAGCGCCCTGGCTGCCTATTATAAACTAGCCCACCGGGTGATCCAGTTGCCCTTCCTGGGTGAGGTTACCACTACCTCCCTGGTGAACAGGAAGGAAACCATACCGGAACCTGCGGAAGAATTTTTAGACGACCCCCAACAGGCTACAGCTACGGCGGCCGCAGTATGGGTACCCAATCGCAACGGCCTGTTCATTAATATTGCCGCGTGCTTTGCGGAAGCTCTGGGCTGTGAGCAGGTAGTAACCGGTTTTAACCGCGAAGAAGCAGCTACTTTTCCTGATAACAGCTTTGATTTTTTAGAGGCCATCAACAGCTCCCTGGCCTATTCCACGGCCAGCGGTGTGCGCGTGGTCAGCTACACCGCCAGACTAAATAAAGCGGAAATAGTGCGCCTGGGGCAACGCCTGGGAGTACCGTGGCACCTGATTTGGAGCTGTTACTATGGTGGACAGACCATGTGCGGGCGCTGTGAAAGTTGCCGGCGACTCTGCCGGGCCATGGCCGCCGCAGGGCTTGAGGATTGGATCCGGAGGTGAAATCCATGCACGTTTATTTTGCCCCCCAGACCATCCTGTACGACGGTACACAACTTTCATCCCTTTGGGCCTACCGTTCCTTTGGCCTGTTAGGGGACAGCATTGTGGCCTTCAGGGGGCCCTGCCGCGTTCAATTCGAGCACATGGTTGATCTGGAGGATGTACGGGCACAGTCACCCATTTACGGCGATGATATGTTGCATTTCATCGTGGAACACTTTGATCACGATTTAGAAAGAACAGTCCTACGACAGCGCCTCCTGGTAGCCATCATCAGGGAAATACTGGAGCAAAAGGGGCACGGGTTACAACGATGCGGAGATGATTTATATTACCAGGACCGTAAACTTTCTATTTCCATTGCCACTACCACACCCGTATCCACCATGATCCATACGGCCTTAAATATAACGGCGGAAAATACACCGGTACCGGCAGCCGGCTTGGTGGAACTGGGTTGGCCGGTGGCACAAATCCCGGATCTGGCCGGGGAAATTGGCCGGGCCTACGCAGACGAAATGCAGAGCGTGCAACGCTCCAGATGTAAAGTAAGGGGGGTGGGTTAGGGTGTCCCCCCCGGTTGCCCCCCTGGTGGAAATTTTCTCCTCCATCCAGGGCGAGGGTATCTGGGTGGGTTGCCGGCAAATTTTTTTGCGCTTCGCCGGCTGTAACCTGGCCTGTAGCTATTGCGACACGCCCCGGGGTATACCCCACTACTGCCGCTGGGAAGCCCGGCCGGGCAGCCGAGAATTTCTTCTGTTGCCCAACCCCCTCACCGCCCAAGAGGTAGCCTTGATGATCAGGAAACTAGAGCCGGCCGCCCATCACTCCATCAGTCTGACGGGGGGAGAACCGCTACTCCACACATCCTTTCTTTTGGAGCTCATTCCCCTCCTTAAGGGAACCCGGCAGGGTATTTATCTGGAAACCAACGGCACTTTACCGGATAGTTTGGAAAGGATACTTCCCCTGGTGGACATTATCGCCATGGATATCAAATTACCGGGAACTGCCAACATAAACCCCTGCTGGCAGGAACACAGGGCATTTCTAAAGCTGGCCCGCGGGAAACATGTATTCGTGAAGCTGGTAGTGGATGAAGACAGCAAACCGGAAGAAATAGAAAGGGCCCTGGACTTGATCTGCAGCGTGGGGGATATCCCCCTGGTGATCCAGCCGGTGACAACCCCTGAAGGTAAAACCAGGGTAAACCCGGAAAAAGTAATCACCTGGCAATCCCGGGCTCTGGAAAGACTAACCGACGTCAGGGTCATCCCCCAGACGCATAAATTTTTGGGTCACTTGTAATGTTAGGAGGGAGAGGTAATGATTGATACCGAAAAGATTGAAAAAGCGGTACGCATGATTTTAGAAGCCATCGGCGAGGACCCTGACCGGGAGGGACTAAGGGAAACGCCGGCCCGGGTAGCCAGAATGTACAAAGAAATTTTTTGTGGTTTATGGGAAGATCCGGAATTACACTTAGAAAAAATATTTACCGAGGAACATGAAGAAATGATCCTGGTGAAGGACATCCCCATATATTCTATGTGCGAGCATCACCTGTTACCCTTCTTTGGCAAGGCCCATGTAGCCTATATACCCAGGCGGGGTAAAGTAACGGGGCTTTCCAAGCTGGCACGGGTGGTGGAGGGATTTGCCAAACGCCCCCAATTACAAGAGCGCCTGACCACCCAGATCGCCGACAGCATTATGCGCCGGCTAAATCCGCAAGGTGTGCTGGTTGTAATTGAGGCGGAGCACATGTGCATGACTCTGCGGGGAATCCGTAAGCCTGGCTCAAAAACCATTACCTCGGCAGTTCGTGGTTCTTTTCAAAGAAGCGAGGCCACAAGGGCAGAAGCCCTGGCCCTCATTAAGGACTAGCTAACCAATGCATTTGGAGGTCAAAACCGATGAAGGAAAAAGAAGGCAAGCTGGAGTTAATAGCTACTAAAAGTTTTGCTCCCTATTCGGAAATGTACAAGGTAATTGATTTCCTAAATAAAAACCTGAAGCATAAGAAAATAATGTTTGGTTTAACCAAAGATCCCGAGAAGGGCAAAATGATTATTTCAATTTATGAAATATAGTGGAGGGTACTATGATTGTTTTGCTCAGCAATGATGACGGCATCCACGCCCCCGGTTTAAAAGCCCTGGCCGAAAGCCTGCAGGAACTTGGCGATCTTTATATCGTGGCCCCGGACCGGGAACGCAGCGCTACCGGCCACGGGATTACCGTTCACCGCCCCCTGCGCCTGGAAACGATTAGTATTCCAGGCATTAAGGCCATGGCTTGGGCCGTGGATGGAACACCGGCCGATTGTGTTAAGCTGGCCGTGGAGGATCTGTTGCCCAATCCCCCGGCCGTGGTGGTCGCTGGCATTAACCAGGGACCTAATTTGGGCACCGATGTCCTTTATTCCGGAACGGTTTCCGCAGCCATCGAAGGAACTATCAATGGTTTTCCGGCCCTGGCCATTTCCTTAACCAGCTATGGCAGCCATGATTTTACCACGGCTGCGGAAGTAGCCCGGAAGGTGGTCAACCTGACCATGCAAAAGGGTCTGCCCCGCGGGACATTATTAAATATTAATGTACCGGCGGCTGAGCCACGGGGCATACGCTTTACCCGCCTGGGCAACCGGCGGTATGTGAATATCTTTCATAAACGTACTGATCCCCGCGGGCGCATTTATTACTGGATGGCCGGAGAACCGCTGGACCTGGAAGAAAACGGCGATGACACGGACGTGCAGGCCATAAAACAAAATTTTATCTCCATAACACCCATCCAGCTTGATCTGACCGACTACCAGTCACTGCAAATTCTTCGCCAGCAGTGGGAGGAGATAACTTTTCATTTTTAACGGCGCCAGCCCAGGAAGGAGGCCAGGCGTCGCAAATCATGGCTGTGCACCCCACCGGAAAGAAACAACAAAAGCAAATAGGTCGCACCCCCCAGGAAAAGCACAATCAAAAGGCCCATACGGGATAGATCATCGGAACCCAGCATAAAGTTACGGGCATACCACATAACCACCGCCATGCCAACGGTAGCCACCAGCGGCTTACCCAGGCAATAACCAAAATCCACCTTAAGGGCGATGATTTTCTTTAAGTCCCGGTAATTCAACAGGGACATAATCATATAGGCGGCGCACAGGGAGAGGGCAGTACCCCTGATCCCCAGGGCGGGAACGGCTGTAAGGTAGTAAATGCCGGCCACTTTAAAAGCGGCGGCAATAATCAGGTTGCGCAATGGCCTTTCGGCACGGCCCAATCCCTGTAGGATTCCCGTGGTGGTCTGCTGCAGGTAAAGAAACGGCCCTCCCAGAGCCAGGGTCCCCAGAGCCACGCCGGCGTCGGCATAGCCGAAAATGGCCTGACATAATTCCTTTGGCAAAAGGAAAAAGACCGCGGTGGCGGGTAATCCGGCTAGCATGGTCAGGCGTAAAGCCTCTTCCGTCCGGCCACGTACCAAGGAAAGGTCGTTTTGCGCCAGGGCATCACTTATGGCCGGAACCAGAGCTGTGGCTAAAGAAATGGTTACAATACTGGGAGTAAACAGGAGGGATTCAGCAATCCCAACAAATTGACCGTAAACCCCGGTAGCCTCATTTAAGGTCATTCCTGCCACCTGGAGGCGCCGGGGAATCAGCATGGCGTCCACCGATAAAAAGGCGGTCGAAACAAAACGGGTTAGGGTCACGGGTACGGCCAGATCGAAGATCCGGCCTGTAACCTTAAGTGCCGGTGCCGAACAATAAACGGCAAAAGGCGAAAGGGAAGGGCGTTTTTTGAAGTAAATGGCCAGCATGGACAGAAAACCGACAAATTCCCCCAGTACCACCCCCAGGGAAATGCCCATGGCCGCATACTCGATTCCCCGGGGGAGCATAAACCAGGCAATTCCCAAGCCGGCAATCACCCGGACCAGTTGTTCCACCACCTGGGTCACGGCCGTAGGGGTCATTTGCTGGAGCCCCTGGAAAAATCCGCGAAAGGCCGAGCAAAGGGATACGATGATAATTCCCGGAACCAAACTAAGAAAACAATAGTACACTTTCGGGTTGGGGAAGACGTACTGTTGCAACAGGGGTGCACCCAGAATGAGTACCAGAGTGAAGAATAGACTGCTGGCTACAATCCACCAAAAGGCAATGGAGAAAACCCGGTAGGCTCCCCCCAGGTTGCCCCGGGCCACCTCTTCGGCCATCAGTTTAGCAATAGCCACCGGAATACCGGCGGTAGCCAGAACCAGCACCAGGACGTATATGGGGTAGACCATGTTAAAAAGGCCAACCCCCTCGGGGCGGATCAGCCGGATCATCAAAATCTGATAGACAAACCCGATCAGACGATTGCACAGGCTGGCCAGCAGGAGAATAAAAGCACCATAGACAAAGGATTGCCGGGACATGTTCTGCCACCTCTTGCTATATGTATGTTCGTACCCAGGTACCTATGTGGCCAACCTTGTCAAGCCCGCCAGAATGTCTGTCGAAAAAATTTTCTTATTTCCAAAGGATTTTGTGAGTATGGCGTAGAATAACAGGACCTTAAGCAACGTAATAAAGAGCAAAAAGGCGTTGCATAAAAGGGCACCCGTGGTGGGGCTGTTTTTTGTTGCCTAATCCAGATATGCCCAGTTCTGGCTGCGATAGAGTATATAATGCAGACCTGGGGGAAACCATTATTTACAAAAAAAGGAGGTAAGGGATTTTGAAAAACTACCAGACTTCTCAAATCCGTAACATTGGCGTGGTAGCCCACGGCGGCGCCGGCAAGACCTCTTTAGTAGAGGCAATGCTTTTTAATACCGGGGCCATTACCCGACTGGGCCGGGTAGAAGATGGCACCACCACCGCCGATTACCATCCCGAGGAAATCAATCGCCAGGTAACCATTCATACCAGCCTGGTACCTTGCGAATGGCAAAATTGCAAGTTGAACATTTTAGATACCCCGGGCTACTCCGATTTTATCGGGGAAGTACGTGGTGTACTGCGGGTAGTAGAGACTGCCCTGTTTGTGGTGTCTGCCGTTGACGGGGTAGAAGTGCAGACAGAAGTCATCTGGGATCTGGTAGAACAGGGCAATCAATCCCGGATAATCTTCATTAACAAAATGGACCGGGAAAACGCCAATTTCTACAAAGTACTGGATGATCTGCAGGCCAAGTTTAATGCCAATTTCGCCCCCATTCAACTGCCCATCGGCCAGGCCAATGATTTTACCGGGATTGTAGACCTGGTGGAACAAAAGGCCTACTCTTTTGAAAATGGCAAACCCAAGGAAGTGGCCGTTCCCGACAATCTGGCCTCAGAAATTCCCTCCTACCGGGAAAAGTTGATTGAGGCGGCGGTGGAAGCTGACGATGAACTGATGATGAAGTACCTGGAAGGGGAAGAATTAAGCAGTGAGGAAATTAAACAGGGCCTGCAAAAGGGAGTTATTGCGGGCAAGGTAGTCCCCATTTTATGCGGCTCAGCCACGAAAAACATGGGTGTGACCAACCTCATGGACTTCCTGGTAAAAAACTGCCCAGCCCCGCCGGTAGAGGAAGGAGCTCCCTTCTCCGGCCTGATCTTTAAGACACTGGCCGACCCCTACGTGGGCAAAATGAACTTTATCCGCGTTTTTACCGGAACACTGAAGAGTGATACCGTCGTGCTCAACAGCACCAAGGAAAAACAAGAGAAGATCGGACAGATCCTCTACGTACGGGGCAAAAACTCCACTCCCACCACCGAGGTACCCACGGGCGATATCGCCGTGCTGGTCAAACTGCAGGACACCAGTACGGGCGACACTCTGTGTGATAAGGATCGTCCCGTCAAGCTGGAGGGGATCAACTTCCCCGAACCAACCCTGACGGTAGCCATCCAGCCCAAGAGCAAAGGCGACGAAGATAAACTGGGTGATGCCCTGTCCAAGTTGCTGGAGGAAGATCCCGCCGTCCGGGTGGAGAAAAACACGGAAACAAAGCAGACCCTGCTCACCGGTATGGGAGAGTTGCACCTGGATATCCTGCTTGAGAGGTTAAAGCGCAAATACGGCGTGGATGTAACCATGGATTCCCCGAAAGTGCCCTACCGGGAAACCATTCGCGCCGAAGTAAAGGTGGAGGGCAAGCACAAGAAGCAAACCGGCGGTCGCGGTCAATACGGTCACGTCTGGCTGCGGCTGGAGCCCCTGGCCGATGCACCCTTCGAATTTACCGAGGAGATTTTTGGCGGAGCGGTACCCAAGCAATACATCCCGGCAGTGGAAAAGGGCGTACGGGAGGCCATGCAGGAGGGCGTGCTGGCCGGTTACCCGGTAACCGGCGTGAAAGTGGTACTATACGACGGTTCCTTCCACCCGGTAGACTCCTCGGAACTGGCCTTCAAGATTGCCGCTTCCATGGCCTTTAAGAAGGGACAGCAACAGGCCAAGCCGGTACTGCTTGAACCAATCATGGAAGTGGAAGTCACTGTGCCTGAAAACTTCATGGGCGACATCATCAGCGACTTCAACACCAAGCGGGGACGCATTTTGGGCATGGAAGCGGCCGGAAAGAATTCCCGGGTAAAGGCTCTGGTACCCCTGGCGGAAATGTACCGCTACGCCATCGACCTGAAATCCATGACCCAGGGCCGGGGTTCCTTCCGCATGAAATTCTCCAGCTACGAAGAAGTGCCCGCCCGCTTAGCCGAGGAAATCATCAAAAAGGCCAAAGCGGCAGCGGAGGCAGAAAAATAGGCAGGAGCAAACCTCCTGCCTTACTTTTTTCTCAAAAAAGTTTACGCTAAAAAAGCCTTCCTCATTTGGAAGGCCGCTGTTTTATTGGCTGGCAGGGGAGACAGGACTCGAACCCGCAACCTACGGTTTTGGAGTACGCCTTTATATAATTTAGCTAAGTTTGCAAAGGCTTGATTTACCTTGACGAACCCGCCGAAACGGCAATAAGAAAAGAGCCCCGAAGCTCATTCAGTCATTTACATTACCTGTTGACACGTATTTTTATACGTGTTATAATGCTCGTGAGGTGAGGGTGAGTGAAAACATATTCATCCAAGGAACTAATCCGCATGGTACAGGAATCCGGCTGGGCGCTTGTCAGAGTCAGCGGCAGTCACCACCAATTCAAACACCCAACAAGGCCAGGATTAGTCACTATCCCTCACCCGAGAAAAAGCCTGCCAACTAAAACAGTCACGAGTATCCTTAAGCAAGCAGGTTTAGATAAGTAATAGCGTAATTTCCTGAAAGGAGGCCCTAGTTATGGCCAAAGACAGATATATCTATCCTGCCATCTTTGATTACGCGGACGATGGTATCTCGGTAGAATTCCCCGACTTACCCGGATGCTATACCTGCGGCGACAACGATGAGGAAGCCCTTCGCATGGCTAAAGAAGCATTAGCCCTTCACTTATACGGGTTGGAGGAGGACAGCTATCCCATTCCCGAACCCAGCCCTGTAAACAAACTAAAAGTGGAACCAAATCAAGTTGTCGTTCTCGTCGAAGTCTGGATGCCCCCCTTCCGCGACGAAATGAAGCATCGGGCCGTCAAGAAGACGTTGACCATACCTAAATGGCTTGATGATTTAGCCCGGGAACATAATGTGAATTTTTCTCACTTACTGCAAAATGCCCTGAAAGAGTATTTGGGCATAAACGAAAAGCAGCCATAGGTCTGGCCATACTCAAGTCCGTTGTTGTCGGGAAGGGCGCTTCAGGAACAGCAGATTCAATGCAAAAAGGCCCTTTCCGGCGTTCCGGAAAAGGCCCCAAAAATAAGGCTGGCAGGGGAGACAGGACTCGAACCCGCAACCTACGGTTTTGGAGACCGTTGCTCTACCAATTGAGCTACTCCCCTACAACCACCTATTCTTAGCATTGTTATTATAAAATATTTTCAACGGCCCGTCAAGGACCATTTCAAAATCCATTTCAAAAGGTGTTGTTGCCTGGCCAGAGTGTCGTCAACCAATTTTCCCAGGGAACCATTAAATATATCAACCCGCGAAATACGGGATGACAAGACTGGTGGTTGTTGCTAAAATGAAAGAAACCTGAAAACTTTTGCGAAAGGGGGGAGTGCCCCGGAGCGACCAGATTATCCCGGACAGGTAAATGCAAAAATGACTTTCATTAGCGCCGGGGATAAATCGCACGGGCTTATGTATGGGTATTGAGTTGCGGAAAATAGTAAACGAAACACAATTTCACAACCCCTTTCAGGGGTTTGCCTTAACCAGCACCCCCAGCGAGATACGGTTTGATCCCTTAACCGGCCAGAGGGTGCGCATTCTGCCTTTGCGCAACCGCAAATTACCCCGCCACGATTGGACGCCCTTTGTGGAGGAATCACGGCAGAAGTTTTGCCCCTTTTGCCCCGAAAACCTTGAAAAGGCCACGCCCCGTTTTCCTGAGGATATGGTACCCGGGGGCCGTTTGAATTACGGTCAGGCAGTGGTAGTGCCAAACCTGGCACCTTACGAGATTTATGCCGGAGTGACAGTAATGGGACCGGAACATTATCTGTCCATGACCGAACTAACAACCGGCATTATCGTTGACAGTTTCCGGGCCTCGCTGGATTTTCTCAGGTTAGTGGAAACTTACGATGCGGAGCGGGCCCGGTACGGTTCTGTGAACTGGAATTACATGCCTTATTCCGGTGGTTCCATAATTCACCCCCACTTACAGGTTTTGTGCGGACCTCAGCCCTGCCGCTACGATGCGGAAATGATTGATCACGGGAAGGCTTATCTGGAGAAAAACGGCCGTAACTTTTGGGCGGATCTCCTGGAGTATGAACAGGAAAAGGGTGAACGTTACCTGGGCCGGGTGGGAAACATCCACTGGTTGGCCACCTTCGCCCCCCGGGCCCTGTGTGACGTTACGGCCATTCTGCCCCACAAAACAACCATCGCAGAGGTGGAAAACCAGGATTTGCAAGACCTGGCAGAGGGTTTACTTAAGGTTATTCGCTATTACGATTATATTAATATCGCCAGTTTCAACGCAGCCCTCTATACTGCCCGACAAGAGGACCGGGGGTTCTGGATCACCGCCCGGATCGTGGGACGTTACACCATTTATCCCCTGGTGGGAAGTGACTTCAGCCATCTTCAGGTGCTCCACGATGAACCGTGGACATTACATGTACCTGAAGAAATGGCCCGGGAATTAAAAACATACTTTTGAATAAAACAACACTTTACTTTTGTGAGGCAAAGCCTGCCGATCAATCGGCAGGCTTTAATTATTACCTCCAATAAAACCAGGGAGGAAATCACTACAGGACGGCGAATAGATCATATATAAAAGAAACATGTAGGGGGAGGGTTGCCGGTGGGGGCCCGGTGTATCATATGTGGTCGTATGATAGAGGTTGAAGAGTTTAACCCGGATTCCTACGATGATTACGAGGATGAGGATCTGCAACCTAAAAAGTCCATTTTGATTTGTCAGTTGTGTGAAGCAAAATTACGCCACGAAGCAGATGAGGCGCAAAAAATTCCCAAGCCCATGTAATTTTTCAAATAGCACCCAGGACACCTCGGAGCAAGGGACGCTTCTGGCATCGCAACAGGGGAGGGTTATGTGTTGGAGATAGCTTTAAGATTTTCTAAAACATTGTTAATTTTAGGTCTCTTGATCATCCTGGCCCTGATATACTGGGGGGCGGGTTTTTATACTGACTGGTTGTGGTTTAAATCCTTAAATTTTGAAAAATTGTTTCTAACGATTTTGCTCTCAAAGTGGGCAGTAGGTCTGGTTGCTGGGTTAACGGTCTTTCTGGTCATTTTTATTAACCTATTATTTACCCGCGGCCCGCTGAGTAAGGCAGCCGAGACCAGGCCGATCAGCGATGGCGACATAGTCACCCTTTACCAGCCTCCCTGGAGCAGGTATGTTCAATCAAAGAAATTAACCGCGGTCATGGCCTTTTTAAGTCTTATTCCGGCATTTCTGACCACCCTGGCTGTAACCGATAATTGGAATATAGTCCAGCAGTTTCTGCACAGCACCCCCTTTAACCTGAAAGATCCCATTTTCCATCGTGATGTAGGTTTTTACGTTTTTCAGTTGCCCTTTTACCACTTTATCTACCGGCTTTTATTGTGGACCAGTGTGCTCAGCTTGCTGGCCGTAAGCGGCATCTATGCCCTGATTGGCGGCACCGTTCAAAACGGCTGGAAAAGCATCTTTCGTTTTGAACAGGCCAAATATCACCTGTCGGGCCTGGCGGCGGCATTTTTTCTCCTGCGTGCCTGGGGGTATCACCTGGATCAATACATGTTGCTTTATTCCGAGCGAGGAGTAGTCTATGGCCCCGGCTATACCGATATTCACGCTAACCTGCTGGCTTATAAAGTCCTGTTTGTCCTGGCCCTGGCCTGTACGGCAATTATACTATTGAATATGTTTCTTTCTCGCTTCCGGCTTGTTCTTTATACGATCGGTTTTCTGGTCGTTGGCTCTATAGTCCTGGGAAGTATTTATCCTGCCGCGGTCCAAAAATTTATTGTCGTTCCCAACGAGATGAACCGGGAAAAACCTTATATTGAAAATGCGATTAAATTCACCCGCCTAGCCTATAAACTGGATAGTATCGAAAGAAAGTCCTTTCCTGCCGGCCGGGAGTTAACCGCGCAAGATCTGAAGAATAACCAGGATACCATTAACAACATCCGGCTTTGGGATTACCGCCCCCTGCAGCAAACTTACAGCCAGTTGCAGGAAATGCGTCTCTATTACCAGCTGAAAAATATTGATATTGACCGCTATATCATCGATGGACGTTACCGCCAGGTGATGGTGGCAGCAAGGGAATTAAATCAAAGCCAGTTGCCCCCTCAGGCGCAAACCTGGGTAAACCTGCACCTAAAATATACCCATGGGTACGGTATTGTCATGAGCCCGGTCAATGAGGTAACCAGGGAAGGCTTACCACGCTTCCTCATCAAAGATATTCCTCCCGCCACCCATACGGACCTGAAAATCGAACGCCCGGAAATTTATTTTGGTGAGGTCACGGATAATTATGTAATCGTCAATACCAAGAGCCCCGAATTTGACTACCCCAAGGGAGATGAAAATGCCTGGAGTACCTACCAGGGGAATAAAGGCGTCAAAGTTGGCTCCCTGGTACGGCGACTGCTATTTGCTATCTCTTTCGGGGACTACCGGTTGCTTCTTTCCGGAGATATCACCAATGAAAGCCAGGTGCTTTATTACCGCAATATCTATGAACGCGTACCTAAGCTGGTACCTTTCCTGACCTACGACAGAGATCCCTATATTGTACTGGCCAACGGCAAGCTGTACTGGATGTGGGATGCCTATACAACCACCAACATGTTCCCTTATGCAGAACCCTATAACCACCGGCTGAACTACATCCGCAATGCAGTGAAGGTAGTGGTTGATGCCTACGATGGAAGCGTTGATTTTTATATTGCTGACAAGGATGATCCCATAATCCAAACCTACAGCAAAATATTCCCGGGTGTCTTCCGTCCCCTTGCCGAAATGCCTGAAGCCCTGAGGGCTCACATCCGTTATCCCGAGGACCTCTTTATGATCCAGGCACAAAAATATGCTATTTATCACATGGAGGACTACCGGATCTTTTATAATAAAGAAGATAAATGGGATAGACCCACTGAGATAGTTGAAGACAAGGAAGAGCTTATGGAGGCCTATTACATTATCACCAGGCTGCCCGGGGAAAAAGAGCCCGAATACATACAGATCCTGCCCTTTATTCCCCAAAATAAAAAGAATATGGTGGCCTGGCTGGCAGGCAGGTCGGACGGCCCCAATTACGGCCGGTTGCTGGTATACGAGTTTCCCAAACAGGAACTGGTGTACGGCCCCATGCAAATTGAAGCGCGCATTAACCAGGACACTACCATCTCGCAGCAACTCTCCCTGTGGGACCAGCGGGGTTCCCGGGTCTTCCGGGGTAACCTGCTGGTGATACCGGTCAAGGATTCCCTGTTGTATGTGGAGCCGTTGTACCTTCAGGCAGAACAAAGCAAAATGCCCGAACTGCGCCGGGTAATTGTAGTCCACGGCGACCAGGTGGTCATGGAACCAACCTTAGAGGAGGCACTAAAGCGCATCTTCTCCGATGGCAAAGGGGAAACGGGCCAAACCACACCGGGAGCGCAACCAGCCACCGGTGACCAGTCAGTGGCTGAATTGGCACGGGAGGCCAGCAGGCTTTACGATCAGGCCATGGAAAGGCTCAGAGGTGGAGACTGGGCAGGTTATGGCGAATCTTTGCAACAGTTAAAACGTGTTTTAAACGAACTAACTGCACGAACAAAGGAATAATAAGAAACCCCGGAAATAACGTACCGTCAAAAAGGACCCGGGGCAAAGAGGAGGGGGAAAATGTTTTTCGAACAATGGTGGCAGGGGGTTGTCTTCGGGTTTTTTACTACGCTGGTAATGCTGGTAATTGGCTCTGCATTCACCATCATGTGGAAAAAGTATGAGGATGTGGAAGAGAAGCCAACCCATAGCTGCGACGCCCATGGGCACCACTGAATTTTAGCAGTAGCAGTGTACCTTAAAGTGTTTGATCTTTTACCGGTACTAACACCGGTAATTTTTTCATGGAGGGTTTCCTGATGCCTTTTATAACCCTGGAAGGGCTCAATTATCATTATTCCGCTGGGATGCCCAAAAACAAGGAACCAAGGCAAACCATCCTTTTTATCCACGGAGCAGGGGGAAGCTACCACCACTGGCTTTACCAACTTAACGGTTTAAAAGAAGACTACCTGGTGCTGGCCGTGGATCTACCCGGCCACGGCCAGTCGCAGGGAAAAGCATCCGATGCTATTGCCGCTTACCGCCAATTTGTTTATGCTTTTGCGGAAAGACTAATTGGTCATCCATTTTTCCTGGCCGGACATTCTATGGGAGGGGCAATCACCCTGGATTTTGCCCGCTGTTATCCAGAGAAACTGGCCGGGATGGTCTTGATTGGAACTGGTGCCCGCCTGCGAGTGCTACCGGCTTTGCTGGAGACCTTCCAAAGGGGGGAACACTATGCTGAGCTGATCCAACTGGCTTACGGCAAAAACGCGCCCCCGGCCCTGCTGGAAGTTGCCCGCAGGGAAATGGAATCCGTTTCACCTTCGGTATACCTGGCCGACTTTACAGCCTGTAACGGCTTTGACTTGATGGATGTCCTGCCTTTTATCGAAGTTCCCGCCCTGGTTATTGCCGCCGATCAGGACCTGCTCACGCCGGTCAAGTACGGCCAGTATCTGCAACAGAAACTGCCCCGGGCCCATTTGGAGATTATTCACGGAGCCGGTCATATGATGATGCTGGAACAACCAGGGGAGCTAAACGCGGCAATAAAACGATTCTTAGAAAAATACAGCGCCATTTGAGAGTAAACAGGATCAAAAGGCATGGGAAAAACTATTAATGTTTTTTGCGTAAAATTAGGTTAAACTCACAAGGGGGTTTGAGCATGGCTGCTCCGACTAAAATTAAACGCATTGGTGTATTAACCGGCGGAGGCGACGCTCCCGGACTAAACGCCGTCATCAGGGCGGTGGTAAAAGTAGCTATCAGGGAATATGGACTTTCGGTAATTGGCTTTTTAAACGGTTTTGGGGGATTGATTAAGAACCAGGCCCGGGAGCTTACGGAAAAGGATGTAGTGGGTATCCTGCCCCGGGGCGGAACTATTCTCGGTACCACCAACCGTGATAATCCCTTTCATTATCCAGTGGTTAAGGGCGGGAAAAAGGTTTTTGTAGACGTAAGCGATCGTATTTTTGAAAATATCAGTATCCACGGGGTTGATGCCCTGATCGTTATCGGTGGAGATGGCAGCCTGGCCATTGCTAAAGAGCTGCACGCCAAAGGATTGGCTGTGGTTGGAGTTCCTAAGACCATTGACAATGATTTACTGGCCACGGATCAAACTTTCGGTTTTGACACTGCCCTCACCACCGCCACCGAAGCTCTGGACAAGCTACACACTACGGCGGAATCCCACCACCGGGTTATGGTTCTGGAGGTAATGGGGCGTTACGCCGGTTGGATAGCCCTGGCCGCCGGTGTGGCCGGTGGGGCTGACGTGATCTTGATTCCTGAAATTCCCTATCGCATTGAGAAGGTCATCGATATGATCAACCAGCGGGAAGTACAGGGTAAAAAGTTCAGCATCATCGTGGTGGCCGAAGGGGCTAAACCAGTAGACGGAGAATTAGTGGTTCAAAAAAGGGTGGAGGATAGCTTCGATCCCATCCGTTTGGGTGGCATAGGCCATGTGGTGGCTCAACAGGTGGAGGAAGCCACCGGAAAAGAAACCAGGGTTACTATACTGGGACACCTGCAAAGGGGGGGTTCCCCTACAGCCTTTGACCGCATTCTGGCTACACGCTACGGCACGGGGGCAGTCCGGCTGGTTGTGGAAGGGCGTTTCGGACACATGGTCTGCCTCCGGGGCACTAGCATTGACGCCGTACCCCTCACGGAAGCTACAGGGCAGATCCGCGCCGTACCCCTAGAAAGCGATCTGCTGCTCTCGGCAAGGCAACTGGGGATTTGCCTGGGAGATTAAGTTGTACTGAGAAAACTATTTGGCAGGGAGGGATAGTATTGCTCACCGTGGATATACCGGAGCGGGGGTTACTGCAGCTGCAACACCTGGTTCTGGATTTTAACGGCACCATGGCCAGAGACGGCAGCCTGCTTCCAGGAGTAGAGGAAAGGTTAAATACCCTTGCCGAAAAACTAGTGATCCACGTGCTTACGGCCGACACCTTTGGGACGGGGGAAAAGGCCTGCCGCAATATCAAAGGCTACGTACACGTCCTGAAGCCGGGAAAAGGGGGCAGTCAAAAGCTAAAATTTATTGAAAAATTGGGCCCACAAAATACGGCAGCCGTTGGCAACGGGACCAACGACACCCTGATGCTAAAAAACGCCGCCCTGGGCATCGTTGTTCTGGGACCGGAAGGCGCCTCAGTACAGGCCCTTCTGGCAGCAGACGTGGTGGTCACGGACATCTGCCAGGGCCTGGACCTGTTGCTGCATCCCAAGCGGCTAATCGCTACCCTGCGCTTATAGGGGGCAGGAGAAAGGAGTGACCTTTAAGTGATCCACAATTACACTGAAGTGGCCGTGCAGCGCTTTTTGCCAGAGGTATTGAAAGAATACGTCAAAAACAACCCCAGAACCTGTACCTGCACCCGCTGCCAGGAGGATATTATGGCTCTTGCTTTAAATCAATTACCCCCTCACTACGTGGTATCCGATGAAGGTACCATTTATACTAAAGTAAATTTTGACCAGATAGGCGGGAAGGCACAGGTAATCGCGGCCATTACCAACGCTATCAAGCAAGTGGCAGCCAACCCCAGGCACGACAAATCCCGGCCATGAGCAGGAGGGGAAAAGGATGCAATACGAACCACCCCTTTTCCGGCCACCCAGTGAAGCCAGCAGTTTAATTTTACAGGTTACCCTCGGTTGTTCCCACAATGCCTGTGCCTTTTGCGGCATGTACAAGGGCAAGAAATTTCGTCCCCGAACCCTGGCGGAAGTCATGGCCGACGTCGAGGAAGCGGCCCGTTTTTGCCCTGAGGTGCGGCGGATTTTCCTGGCGGACGGTAATGCCCTGACCATGGATACCCAAGAGCTCTTAAGGCTGTTGCAGCACCTTCATCAAACCTTTCCCGAGCTGGAACGGGTGTCCTGTTATGCCGGGCCCCTGGATCTCCTTAAGAAAGAACCGGAAGAGCTGCGGGAACTGCGGAAAGCGGGCCTGAAATTGCTCTACCTGGGGGTAGAAAGCGGCAGCGACCTGGTATTGAAAAAAATGCACAAAGGGGTTAATGCCGCGGAGATGGTGCGTGCCTGCCGGCGCGCCCTGGATGCCGGCTTCGAGCTATCAGTAACGGTGATTACGGGCCTGGGTGGGAAGGAACTTTCCCGGGAACATGCCCGGGCCACCGCCAGTGTAATCAACGCCATCAACCCTACCTACCTGGCTGCTCTTACCTTAATCGTTGTCCCGAATACCCCCCTTTACAGACAAGTGCAGGAAGGCAAGTTTTCCCTGCTCAACCCACAGGAATCCTTGCAGGAGCTAAAGTGGTTGCTGGCAGGGCTGGAAGTGGATAACTGTATCTTCCGCTGCAATCATGCGTCCAACTACCTGCCTTTGAGGGGCACCCTCAAGAGGGACCGGGAGAAGCTCATCGGGATACTGGAAGAGGCTTTAAGGGAACCCGGCAGCGTTTCCCTGCGTCCGGATTATGCCCGGGGTTTATAATTTAAAATTTTTCCGTTATAGAAGTTGCCTTGGGGCAACTTTTTTATGACTCTAAAAATTTTTCCCTTCTCCCACATAATGCCATTATTTAACAAGGATGTATTTACCTTCAAGTCGTATACTATTCCAATGAGGACGTGGGGGAGGGGAAAAGAAATGAAATTCTGGCATGTTATCATTACGGCCCTGTTTTTTTTGCTGCTGGCAAAAGGGAGCCACCCGGCCGCCAACACCACCATAAAAACTCAACATGAGATATATGCGATCATTAAAGGGGCGGTAGAGGACGATTCCTGGTGGCAGGCACGAAACCGGAATGAAGTTAAGGAAAAGCTGGGAAGATATTACGCCGAGCCCATGTTATCTGAGGTAAGTGAGCGGGCGTGGGATTTTATCGCCCGGCCCACCGACTGGTATTGCCGGGCCACTGTTGCCGATGTTTCCCTTAAGTACCTGACATCGGAAAATGCACTCTTAAGTGCAAGCCTAGTGAACACCGATCTCGTCACCGGCCAAATCCAAAAGGGAACGGGATATTTTAGTTTACATAAAACTTCATCGGGATGGCGTATAGTTTCTGCCAATTACCGCTGGGAGAAAGAAATCAACGCCCATTAAGTTATCAACGAAAGACTTGGAGCCCAAAGGCGATAGCGATATAATGGTAATATAATGGCAGCAGGAAAACTGTCAAAAAGGGGCGTGGGGTTCTTGAAAATCGGTGTTTTTACCGATAGCTACCGTCCATACACCAGCGGTGTGGTGCGGTCCATAGATACTTTTACTGCTGAGCTCACCAAACTGGGACATGATGTCTATATCTTTGCCCCTAATTACCCTAATTGCTCCAGAGAAAAGCGGGTTTTTCGCTTTCCTTCCCTCCCGGCCCCGACAAACCGGGATTTTGCCCTGGCGGTACCCTTTTCTTTTCGTCTGAAACCCACAATCAACCAATGGAAACCGGATATTATCCATGTTCATTCACCCTTTTTGCTCGGGCGAGTTGGTGCCCGTTATGCCCGTAAACTGGGCATCCCTCTGGTTTTTACCTTTCACACTCTTTATGATCAATATGTCCACTACGTACCCTTCGCCCAGGGTGTTACCCGGGAATTGACCAAACGCTTTTGCCGGGACTTCTGCAACAGGTGCGATCTGGTGATTACACCAACCGCCATTATCGAGGAACATTTAAAAAAAATGGGGGTGCGTACAAAAATTAAAGTCATACCCACAGGTATTAATATGGAGGAATTTACTCAAGGGGACAAAAACTGGTTGCGCCGGGAACATGGTATTAAACCGGAAGAAAAGATCCTGCTTTTTGTGGGACGGCTGGGGCAGGAAAAGAACATCGGCTTTTTGTTATCCGCTTTTGCGGAACTTTGCAGGGAAATCCCCAATTTAAAACTGGTTCTGGTAGGTGGGGGTCCGGAAGAGGTCAATTTAAAAAGACAGGCCGTCCACCTTGGCATAAACCAGCAAGTAATATTTACCGGCACGTTAAATAGAACGGAAGTAATTAACTGTTATCAGGGGGCCGATCTCTTTGCTTTTGCCTCAAAAACCGAAACCCAGGGGCTGGTGCTGGCTGAAGCAAAGGCAGCCGGACTTCCGGTGGTGGCCGTTAAAGCTTTTGGTACAAGTGAAATGGTCAGAGACGGAGAAGATGGTTTTCTGATTCCGGAAAATAAGGACCTGTTTGTGGCAAAAATAAAAGAACTCGTCATAGATGATAATCTGCGGCAAAAAATGGCCGCCCGGGCAAAAAGCAACGCCCAACTGCTTTCTTCCCGCCAGTCAGCCTTAAATTTAGTTGCCGAGTACCATGCCCTCCTGGATAAAAAGCATAATCAACTTATACGTAGTTCGATCTAAAGCTCGATGTAGTAATATCGAAAATGCTCACGCAGGTTTTATTTTTGGGGGGAAGAGGATTGGAAACATGGTTGCCGCTGATAGGAGGTTACCTGTTTATTTTCTTTGCCCGGGTAGTAGACATGTCCCTGGACGTAATCAGAGTATTGATGCTGATGCGGGACAAACGGTTGCTGGCGGCTGTAGTTGGTTTTCTTGAGGTTTCCGTGTTCATACTGGCTCTTAATCAAGTACTGGCCGGAGGTTTAAACGACCCCGTTAAAGTAATAGCATACGCCGGCGGTTTTGCAACGGGAAACTACATCGGCAGCCTTATTGAAGGCAGACTTGCCCTGGGCTACCTGTCACTGCAGGTATTCCCGGCACCACAACTGGCCTCGCAGTTTATCGAAAGGTTGCGCCAGGAGGGCTTTGGTGTTACCAGTGTGGAGTGCCAGGGTCAGTGCGGGGTGAGGACAGTATTGTTCGTACTTCTTAAACGGCGCGACCTGCAGCGGGCACTGTCTATTCTGAACAAGCTTGATCCCAATACATTTTTTAATGTGTCTGACGCCCGGCTGATCCATGGAGGGATTTTTCCATCTAAAGGAACTAGATTGGGAAAGTAAATTGTTATTAAAGTATTCATGTGGTCTAACGGGCGGTGCTTAAAAGACCTGGTTCTAGAGATGTAGTCTGCCCACTGGGCTGAGATGTTACACCCGGCTTTTGCAGGGGAACCACGGTAGGGGCACCGTTCAATCCGGTAATGATCAGATACTCGTAACCAGTGGCATTGTCCCGCAGAACGGTAAAACCACCCAAATTTCTAGTTTCGGAATGCTCATAAATAATCTTAAAGCGCTGGGCCTGCCCGTCGGGTACACCAGGGAACTGGGCACGGTTGGCCTCACCGGCATCCCGGGAACAACCGGTCAGGATGATAGTAAAGAAAATAAGAAAACCTAGCACAGCAGTACGCATCATAAAATTGAACCTCCCGCTTAATGATAGCTACTGTTCACTCAAAACTGCTAAAAACCACCTAAATAACCCTTCAACGATTATTATATTTCAGCATGATTAACATTTCAAAGGTTTTCCGGAAAGGAGATACAGAGAAACTCCCCGGCCAGGGAGCCGACGGGAACGGGCACCCGGATCACGGGTACGTCCGGAACAGGTTGCGGACACGGCTACCCGGGGCTTCGTGGAGGGCTCACAGCAAGGCGCGGAGCGAATTGCGAAGAACCGGGCAACGGTAAAGGCGGCCCGAGGATAACGGCACCCGGTACCCCGGCCGCCGGTGCCGCCCGAAGGGCCGCCCCAGCCGTCCGGTCCGGAGCGCAACGAGGCAGCAGGAGTTTTCGGGTTATGGTTGACATAATACTTATTATAGGAACTAGTTTGTGATTCAATAATTAATCTAACCTTTTTCGATTCCGATAATGACCATTGCTCTTCACAGAGTGGCGCTTTATCGATACCTTTGATACTTTTTCCAATGTGTGGATTTCTTCTTTATGAGGTTGCTTTTTAATGAAATGATCAACCCGTTTTAAACAATTTGCACAATTATCACAGATCTTATCCGGGTTCAGCTCGCAAACAAAACAATCACAACAGTTATCACAAATTTTTCCTTCTTCTAATATACACATCTTGGCAACTTGCTTTATTTTATATTTCATAAATTTTTCCATACTGAACCATCCTGTCTTTCATATCTTTTACGTTATTTTTAATTTTTATTTTGTAACATTCCTCCCCGCGACAGATCCGTTACCAGCTACTCATCGACTTTATTTTACTGCATTCCACTGTAAAGATCAGCATTATTTCCCTTAACGGGCTGATCCACCACTTAAAAGGGAAAATAATTAATCTTAAATGATCTATATCAATTTTACTTCTTCCCCGGAACCCACATGGAAGAGTGAATTTTATGTTAACCTTTTTATTTAAGTCGCCCACTGGGTCACCTCCATGGTATATGGTATAATGTTAGTGGATTAATTCAACTCGCGTATAAGAATATCGGGCACAAGAATTATTGAAGGAGGAGTCAACCATGGGGCTAATTAAGGAAGCAGAGCTACCCGGGTTAGGGAAAAAATATCTGCTGGAACTGGAAGGCGGAGAACGTATCGGGGTGGTTGTCTATGACGAAGGTTTGCGGGACCTGTTTTATTTCCCAGCCGGGGAGAGCGAACCTGCGTACACAGTAACGCTTACCGACCAGGAAGCCCGCCAGATAGCCTCTATTCTGGGTGGAGTTTTTTATCAGCCTAAAATGCTGGAAAAATTGGAAATGGCTATTGCCGACCTGCGCATTGAGTGGCTGAAAGTAGCACCACAGGCACCGGCAGTAGGAAAAAGTATTGGTGAGTTAAACCTGCGTAAAAACCACGGGATTACCGTTATCGCCATTATTGAAGACGCCGGCCGGGGCAAAAAGAAATGCACGGCTATAAACCCCGGTCCCAGTTTTGTTTTCCTTCCCGGCCAGATGGTTGTGGCAGCGGGAAAAGCGGGGGACATTGAGGCCTTCGAGGAAATGATTACAGGGGGAGGGGTCCAAAACGGTGCCGTTTGAAACCACGACCAATCTAACCATTATTTTTTTCCTCATCACCCTGGCCATTTTACTAGCCAACAAGCTTCATTTCTCATCCATCCCCTTGCTCATCCTTCTGGGCATCCTTTTTGGCCCCTACGGTCCCCACAACGAATGGTTTGATTTAAGACTGGTGCAGAACTGTGAACTGGTGTCTTTCCTGTCTCATCTGGGGGTCCTGCTGCTGCTTTTCTACCTGGGTCTGGAGTTTTCGGCCAGCCGGGTGGTGCAAAACGGCCCCACCATCCTCAAAGGTGGCACTGTTTATGTGGGGCTGAACTTTCTGCGCGGCCTAATCCTCGGTTGGGTGTTTTTTCATTCCCTGCCTGAAACGCTCATTGTGGCCGGGATCACCACCATTTCCAGCAGCGCCATGGTGACCAAGCTGCTCATGGAACTAAAACGCACCGCCAACCCGGAGACGGAACTGGTTCTGGGTTTTATGGTCTACGAGGACGCTTTCATGGCTGTTTATCTTTCCTTACTCTATACCTACTTTTTAACGGGAGGAACTTCCTTTACAAGCGGGCTCCTTAGCGGCCTGGTTACTCTGCTTTTTATCCTCGCCGTTCTATTCTCAGGTCCGCGATTTAGCCCCTACCTGGAAAGATGGCTGCACATCCGCAGCGGAGAGTCTTTTATTACCATTGGCTTTACCCTTCTCCTCTTTACCGTCCTGGTGGCTGAAAAGCTACACGTGGCTGAAGCAGTAGGCGCTTTGCTCCTGGGCCTGATCCTGGCTGAAACCTCCCATGCCAGACGTCTCGTACAGATGATTGCGCCCATGCGCGACCTCTTTGGAGCCGTTTTTTTCTTCGCCTTTGGTATGGGTATAGACTACCGTGAGTTTTCGGCCGTAGCAGGTATCACTGCCGTGGCGGTACTGGCTACCGTCTTTGGCAACCTCTTCACCGGATGGTTCAGCGCCTGGATTTGTGGCTATCGCGGACGACCGGCCCTCAACGTGGCCAGCATCATGATCCCCCGGGGGGAACTGGCTATATTGGTTGCCGGCATAGCAGCCAGCGCTCAACTTACGGCAGTGTTTCAGCCCTTTGCCGCCCTTTATGTACTGGCACTCGCGTTAGTCAGTCCATCGCTGGCTAAAAAGTCGGGCCGGATACAGCATCGTGACTAATATTTGGTCAAGCCTGCGCCCTGCAAAACAATCCTCCAAGGCCAGTTAGTTAGACCCCTCCTCCCCCCGCTTCCCTACCCGGTATTCAAAAGCACCGATACGGGTAGACACGACGCCACGGACAACAAAAAGGAGTAGTAAGATGATACTACTCCCCTTGCTTCCACGCCGCCGGCTTTTACCCGGAAAAGGCCCCCGGCTTACTTGTTCAGGTCTTCTATGGAGTTAATAGTTACGTAATCCGGTACTACCAGTCCTATTTTAGCCCCCTCCAGGTTGGGACCGAGATTATCCACCTTGTCCTTCACCTGTTTATAATAGTCCCCGTGGGTGTGCGGCAACCAGGCGGCCACAATGGCATCAAAATGACCGGCTCCTATACCCGTCCACATTACTCCCGCATCAACTGCCTTGAGCTCAACGTCATAACCTAATTTCATGAGCACATGCTTCACCACGTGGGTACTGGCAATCTCGGAATCCCACTCCACATAGCCCAGCTTGATTTTCTTCAGGTTACCCTTGGGTACCCCTTCGGGAATCCATTTTTTCACTTTATCCTCATTTTCCCGGATCCACTTTTGGGCCGCTTCATCGGGATCCATTTTGTTCACATTAATATCCAGCATTACCGCTTCCATGTCAGACGGTTGCCAATAAAATGCATCCAGCATTTGATACGCAGCCGGAGCATCTTTCTGCAAACCTTTGCGCGCAATGGTGGCTATGTGCTCTTCCCCTCCATAAACTCCCTTGGGATCTTCCAGGTACTTGAGGTCCCACCTGGCAAACATCCAGTGGGGCGTCCAGCCGGTAACCACAATCCACTTTTTGCTTTCGATGGCCGACTTCAACGCAGCCACCATAGCAGCACTGGAACTATCCTTTAAGGTGTAGTCCAGACTGTATTCCTTGATCGCCTTTTCAGTAGCCTTCATAATCCCTGCTCCAGGCTCAATGCCTATGATCTCCCCGTTAAACTTCTCTTTAACCGTTCCCTGACCGGCCTCCTTTTCACCCGTTGTACAGCCAAAAACGGCAGCCATGAGGAAGACCAGCAATGTCGCCAACGTCAGTGATCGGTATTGCCTGAACATAATTAATTCCCCTTTCGTGTGTTTTTCTGCCCTAAGGTTTGGGTAACCCGGTCTAGAATGATGGCCAGGATAACAATGGCCAACCCGCCCTCAAAGCCCCTGGGAATGTCCAGCCTTTGCAGGCCGCGCAACACCTCGCCACCCAAACCTCCTGCCCCAATCATGGCCGCTATTACGACCATGGAAAGAGACAACATGATACACTGGTTAACACCGGCCATTATCGTAGGTAAAGCCAGCGGTAGTTGCACTTTAAGCAGTTTTTGGGTACGCGTGGAACCGAAGGCTTCCGCAGCCTCCAGAAAATCCACTGGAACCTGCCTGATACCCAAACCCGTTAGCCTGATGACCGGCGGCATGGCAAAGATTACCGTGGCTAGAAGGGCCGGTACCCGGCCAATGCCCAATAGAATTACTGCCGGTACTAAATAAACAAAGGGAGGCATGGTTTGCATAAAGTCAAGAACGGGCATAGTCATCCTGTGCACCAGGTCACTCCACGCAGTTAATATGCCCACAGGCAAACCGACAATCAGGGCTAAAAACGTAGCACAGATTACCAGGGCCAGGGTTTCCATAGCCGGTTCCCATAGATTAAGGTTGTAAATGAGCAATAGGCCAACACCGCTCCACAAAGCCACATTCCTCTTACTGAGGAACCAGACCAGGACAACCAGCAGCGCAATGAGAATAAACGGGTGTACCGCCAGCAACAGGCCGGTTAAGAGACCCATCAGATGGTCAAAGTTGGTATTAATAAAATCAAATGAACCCCCAAAATGTTCCTTTAGGAAATTGATGAGCAACTCCACCCAGTGGCCCAAAGGAATACTGAAAATCACTTCATTCCCCCTTTCCGTACCAGGGCTGCCAGCAATGCCCCGCGCACAATAACACCTAATAGGCGGTTCTGATCGTCGATTACGGCCAGGGGAAATTTGGAATGGGCCAGGAGCGGGATTAGATCATTTAATGGAGTCTCAGGGGTCGCAGTAGGAAAATCATGGCACAAAATTTTCGAGAGATCCTCCTTGTTACTTTCGCTTGCTTCCAAAGCTTCCTCCGCCGTGATCAGCCCTGCTAATTTATAATCACGGGTTACCACAAAGATACTGGAAAAGCCTTCCTTACGCATGCGGCGCAGGGCTACCCGCGGGCCGTCTTTTAAGGATACGGTTCCCGCCGGCCGCATCACATCTTCAGCTGTCAGCACCCTGGTTACATCCACGTCTTCGACAAATTTAGCCACATACTCATCGGCCGGCCGGGTCAGGATTTCCTCAGGGGTACCTACCTGGACAATGCTGCCGTCCTTCATCAGGGCAATGCGGTCGCCAATCTTTAAGGCCTCGTCCAGGTCATGGGTAACAAAAATGATGGTTTTATTCACCTTGCTCTGCAAGGACAGCAGCTCATTTTGCATCTCCCGGCGGATCAAGGGATCCAGGGCACTGAAAGCCTCGTCCATTAAAAGGATATCGGGATTGCTCGCCAGAGCGCGGGCCAACCCCACCCGCTGCTGCATTCCTCCACTCAACTGGTCCGGCAGGGCTATCTCCCATTCGTTTAACCCCACCAGTGCCAGCATTTCCCGTGCCCGGGCATAGCGCTCGTCCCTTTCTACCCCTTGAATTTCCAGCCCGTAGGCCACATTGTCCAGCACCGTGCGGTGGGGGAAAAGGGCAAAACGCTGAAAAACCATGCCCACCTTCTTGCGCCTGATTTCCCGCAGGCGAACATCGTTGGCGGCTGTAACATCTTCATCGTCGATAAACACTTTACCCCTGGTAGGCTCTACGAGGCGGTTAATACAGCGCAAGACGGTAGATTTTCCACTTCCGGAAAGTCCCATGATGACAAAGACTTCCCCTTCACGCACCGCAAAATTGACGTTATTAACGGCAACGGTCTGCCGGGTCTTGGCTAATATTTGTTCTTTACCCCATCCCTGATCGAGCAGAGACAGGGCACTTTCGGGATTAGACCCAAAAATCTTCACCAGTCCCTGAACCTTGATTTTATCCGTATCCGTGAACCTCCTTTCCCAATAAAAACTTTTTGCTTTCATATTTTATCAATGAACAAATATACCAGTCAACCCGTCTATACTTGCTAAGTTGGCGGAAGTGGGATGCTGCTTGCTGAATTGAAGGAAAAACGGTTCCCCACGCCAAATAAAACATCAGAAATGCAGATCAGCACCATGTAGGATACAAATTCGTGGGATCAGGAGGAACGCATATTGGTTGTAGGCATACTGGTAATGGAGTTACGCATGAGCGAAGCTAATTCTCTAAAAGGCAAGCGGCGGGTGTTAAAAAGTTTACTGGACAAGATAAAGGCCCGCTACAACGTTTCGGTAGCTGAAGTAGGTAAACAGGATACCTGGCACTTCTCTACCATAGGGGTGTCTTTTATCAGTAACGATAGCGCCCATGTTCACCAGACCCTAACTGCAGTGGTGCGTTTTGTTGAAGGCTTGGGAACGGTGGAATTGCTGGATGTGCGGATGGAGCTACTGTAAAAAAACGGGACTGACGGTATTGTACCGCAGTCCCTTTATATTGAAGAAGGAGGTAGTGGGCTTTAGGATAAAGGTCACGTAACCCGACTTAAAAAGTAAGCTAAAAAGCCGGCAGTGGTGCGCTGGGCCAGGCCCAGCAGCACACCGGTGACTTCGTGATATTCCTGCCCGGCGCTAACCAGGGAGTAATATTCCCTGGCCAGGCGGGCATTGGCATAAACCCAATCACCGGCCCGGGAAGCAACCTGGTAATAGCCACCGCGGTCAACCCTGAAGAGGCCACAATGTTCCCGCACCCAGGCTTCATATCGTTGATGCCCGTTAAAAGCTACGCCGCGCGCATGATGGGGAACACATAAATCCTGCACCAGGTGAACGGCGGCTCCCAGGTAAAAAAAGGCCAGATCCTTTTTCCCTTGATACCAGCAGGACAGCGCTTTTTGAAAATATTCCTCGCACTCACCGGCCGCATCGGGCCATGATCCGAGGCCCCTACCGGAATGGGGGTCCAGGTAGTGGGCGAAACATTTCCACCCCCGGTCTGCCCAGAGGGTGCCCCGGTTAAATGCTACCAGGTGCTTGCGCAACAATCGGACCAGTTCTTTTAAGCCATCCTGTTCTAAAATGGTTAAAGCCTGCTGGTTACAAAAAGTGTGGGTAACTCCCCCGCGGTCCACCAGGTTTTGCAAAGGATCGGCCACGGCTAAGAACCGCTTGGCTATGGCCCACGTCGAAGGGTTAATCGCCAATGGCAAGTCCTCCCCCGTAAGCGCTCTATTATCATAACCTGATTTTGCAGGAATTAATCAACGCATACGGGGGAAAACTCGACCCCACCTTTTTATCAAAGGGTGGGAATTATTACCCCACCTTAGTAAAGATTTGCTCGTCCAACCAGAGTCGGAGTCCCACTACAAGAAACTTGGAAAGCACCTTGTCCTGAGCATTGATCGGTTCCACCCGGATACCTCGTTGAGAGAGTTGATCAATGAAACTAAAAAGCTGGTATACTCCCGGCTCATCAATAAACTCCAGTTCACGCAAATCCAGGACAATGTGCCCTTCTTCCCGGGCCACATCTGCCAGTACCCTTTGCAATTTCTTAAAATGGTGGTTCACCACAATACCGCTCACGCGAAGGGAATTGCCATCTCGCCAAATCTTAACCAACAAGCCTCACCTCCTGGCCTTTATTATAACGTCCTTTTATTAACCTGCTGGTAAGTTTTAATTAAACCATGGTTAATTGTTTATGAACTTTTAGCATGTTTTAATGTGTGACAAAATTACGTAGCGGTCAACCGGCGGTAGATGCGCCGGCCCAGCCAGCGGGCACAGATATTAAAAAGCAGTACAACCAGAATAAGCACGGCAGACGAACCGTCGGCCACCCGGCGCACATCGGGGATCAGGGCTTCGGAATTGATTTTCCAGATGTGCACCGCCAGGGTTTCGGCTGGACGGAAGGGATTTAGGGGCGAAGTGGAACTCAAGGGATTGAGATCGGAGAAATTTAAAATAGGGCTGCTCATGCCGGCAGTATACAGCAAGGCCGCCGCCTCACCAAAAACCCTACCGGCAGCAATAATGGCCCCAGTAACCAGACCGGGAAAGGCGGAAGGCAATATCACCCGCCACATGGTTTCCCAGCGAGTGGCCCCCAGGGCCAGGCTGGCCTCCCTTAGTTCAGAGGGAACGCTGCGAATGGATTCTTCGGAAATCCGCACCATTAGCGGCAAGTTAATCACCGCCAGGGCCAGCGCCCCGGACATTAAGCTATACCCCCATCCGGTCATGTTGACAAAGATAAGCAGACCAAACAAGCCCACCACAATGGAAGGCAAGGAGGTAAGGGTTTCGATGGACAGGCGGATGTATTCAGTAACACGCCCCTTACCGGCGTATTCGGCCAGGTAAATACCTGCCAGCAAACCGAGGGGGGCGGTAATGAACATGGTTAACAGGAGCAAATAAAAGGAGTTGAAAATCTGCGGTCCCACCCCACCGCCTGCAGCAATGGTCTGGGGGGGCATGGTCAGAAAACGCCAATCAATGACCCGGATGCCGTGCCAGAGAATATAGCCCAAAAGCAAAGCTAAAATAGCCAGAACCGCAGCGGCACCCATCCAGAACATGATGGTAGCCAGACGATCCGCCAACCGGGCATTCATCTAACCATCCCTCCCCGCACGACCACCCGAATAACCATAATAAACAGGAAAGACATGAGCAGGAGAATCAAACCCATGGACCACAGGGCGCTATTCCACTGAGAGCCCATGATGGTATACCCCATATCCATGGTGATGGCACTAGTCAAAGTGATCGTTGGATCCAGCAGGGAATGGGGAATGGTCCGGGTGTTGCCGATCACCATTTGTACGGCCAGGGCCTCACCAAAGGCCCGGGCCAGGCCCAGGACAACGGCCGTAATTAAACCCGAGCGGGCCGCCGGCACCAGCACCAGACGGATGGTCTGCCAGCGGGTGGAACCCAGGGCCAGCGCCGCTTCCTTCCACTGGGGCGGCAGGGCCCGCAAACTGTCGGTAGATACGCTGATTATGGTTGGTAAAATCATGATCGAAAGAACAATAAAGCCGGCCAAAACGGAAAACCCTTCCCCACCTAAATAATTGCGGATAAAAGGCACCAGCAGGCTTAAACCCACATATCCGTAAACCACCGAGGGTATGCCGGCGAGAATCTCAATGGCCGGTTGCAATACTCTCTGTCCCCATACGGGCGCAATTTCCACCATAAAAACAGCAACAACGACGCTCAAGGGTGCGCTTACGGCCACCGCCAGCAGGGAAACCAGGAGGGAACCCAAAATGAAAGTTAATGAGCCAACAGCAGGGCCGCCTTCCTCAAGGGGCCGGTCGGGCCACCATTGGGTGCTGAAAAGGAACTCGGTAACCCTGACTCCGTGTACCGTAAAGGTGGCCAGTCCTTTACTCCCAATGAAATAAATAATAGACACAGTGAGTAACACTACCAGTGCTGCTGCCAGAAAGGCCGCCGAGCGCCCCAAAAATTCCCCGCATCTTTTGCGCTTTTGAATATTCCCTTTATCCGGGACCCGGAAGCTTTTTTCTGCATCCGGCTCCGGGGAAAATTCCTTGTGCATAACTACCTCCTCTTCTGACAACACGAAAGGCAGCGAGGCAGTGCCGGTTCCATAACCGCCGGCTGCCCCGCCACCGTCTAAAGCTGAATCCTAGACCTTATTTCTTGGTTACATTACCCTGGGCATCCCGTTCTACCTGCATCCTGGTGATGGGGATATAACCCATTTTCTCAACCAGTTGACCCTGTACCTCGTCACCGAGCATGTAATCCAGGAAGGCCTTCTTTAAGCCGGTGGGTTCACCTTTGGTGTACATGTGCTGGTAAGCCCATACCGGATACTTCCCATTGGCAATGTTTTCTACAGTCGGTTCCACACCGTCGAGCTTGAGGGCTTTAACACTATCGTCAATGTAAGACAGTGCCAGGTAAGAGATAGCGCCCGGTGTTTCAGCAACCATTTTGCGCACGGTGCCGGAAGAATCCTGCTCCATCCCGGGGGCCGTGTCTTCAACGCCGCCCAGGGCAAATTTCTTGAAGGTGGCGCGGGTGCCGGAACCCTTGGGCCGGTGGATGACCACAATTTTCTGATCCGGTCCGCCGACTTCCTTCCAGTTGGTTATCTTGCCAGTAAAGATATCCACCAGTTGCTGTTTGGTCAGGTTATCCACCGTCACGCCGGGGTTCACCACGGTGGCCATCCCCACCACGCAAACTTTGTGGTCCACTAGCTGGGAGGCATCAATACCGCTCTTTTCTTCAGCAAAAATATCGGAGTTACCGATATCCGCCGCACCGGAGGCCACCTGGGTCAGGCCGGTACCGCTGCCCCCACCCTGGACCACGATTTGGGCCTTGGGATGTTTAGCCATAAACTGGGTTGCTGCCTGCTCAACCAGAGGTTGCATGGCAGTAGAACCAACCGCGGTAAGGTTACCTGCAATCTCTGCTTGTCCACCGGAAGGCTGCTCTCCACCACCGCAACCGGCCAGGGCCACTACCAGCACCAGCACTGCAGCCAGCACCAGCATCCTCTTTGCCCTATTTCCCAACATTTGCTCCCCCTTTTTTCTTTTTCCATGAAAAATCTTTTTTCTATCTCAAGCAGCCGTTCAGGGGCTGCATTATTTTCACCAAGAATATTTTAGATTAGGAGTGTTATGGGTGGGTTATCCTCCGGTTAGCGACAGGTTAAATTTATGTTAATTGGGAATTAATTTACTTTCTCTCCGGTGTTAGACCGAATTCAAAAACAAAAAGCGCCAGCATATTGCCGACGCTCATAAATAACCCCAAGGAGTTTTGTCTAATACATTTAAGCAGGGTAGAATTCGCTGCCCTGGGCAGCCAGTTCCAGGTCTACTTTTAGCTTTTTGGCCAGGCGTTCTTTCAGAAACTGGGGCGCGACCTGCGGGAAAAGGGCCACCGAGAGGACATCCTCTTCCTTTTGCATGTAGGGAGCCGCTTCCTTCCTGGCCGCGGGCAAACCGGGTTCCAGCAAGTCCGCCGGCCGGCAGGTGATGGGCTTTTCGTCGCCAATAATCATCTTGCGCACTTCCTCATCTACCGGTGCCGGTGGCTGACCATAGTATCCCCGCATATATTGTTTAACTTCATTGGTAGGCAATTTATAGCGGCCCAGCAACACATTGAGCACGGCCTGGGTACCTACAATCTGGCTGGAAGGGGTCACCAGGGGCGGGTAGCCAAATTCCTTCCGCACCCGGGGCAGTTCCTCCAGCACCTCGGGCAGCCGGTGGAGGGCGTTTTGCTGGCTTAGCTGGGAAATAAAGTTGGACATCATGCCGCCGGGAATTTGATAAATCATGACGTTGACATCCACGCTCGGTGAGGCCACATCAAATTCCTTATAATGCTTGCGAACCTCCTTGAAATATTCGGCAATTTCCGAAAGCAGCTTGAGATCGAGCCCCGTATCATAGGGCGTACCCTGCAGGGCGGCCACCATGGTTTCAGTGGCCGGCTGGGAGGTTTGCAGTGCCATGGTGGAAATGGCACAGTCGATGACATCCACACCCGCGTCAATGGCCCGCAGGTAGGCCATGGAGGCCATACCGCTGGTGTAATGGCAGTGGAGCTGCACCGGTATCTTCAGCACGGACTTCCATTCTTTAATGATCTCGTAGGCTGGTTGTGGGGCCAGAATACCCGCCATATCCTTCAGGCAAATGGAATCAGCCCCCATCTCCTCCAGAATTTTGGCGGTCTTCACGTAATACTCGAGGTCATGCACCGGGCTGATGGTATAAACCACCGTAGCCTGGGCATGGGCCCCCTCCTGCTTGACCACCTCGATAGCCTTTTGCATATTGCGCACGTCGTTTAAGGCATCAAAGATGCGGAAGATATCCAGCCCATTATAGACCGTCTTTTTAATAAACTCGGTGAGCACGTCATCGGGATAATGCTTGTAGCCCACCACGTTTTGCCCGCGCAGGAGCATTTGCAAGGGGGTCTTTAGGTGGCGGCGCAGGATGCGCAACCGCTCCCAGGGGTCTTCATTGAGAAAGCGCATGCACGCGTCAAAGGTGGCTCCGCCCCAGACTTCCAGGGAATGAAAACCCACCTGATCTATTTTTTCGCAAATGGGCAACATGTGTTCTATGCGCATGCGGGTGGCCAGCAGGGACTGGTGGCCGTCCCGCAGGGTGGTGTCGGTGATTTTTACCTTGCGTGCTTCGGTCATTTCTATCCTCCCCTCGACTGGCATACTTTTTAAAGCTGCGGCAGTACCTCCATCAACTTGCGCACGGAGTTTGCGGACTTATCTAGGGCAGCCTTTTCTTCGGGCGTAAGCTCGATTTCCAGGACCTTTTCCACGCCACCCCCGCCGATAATGGCCGGTACACCCAGGTAAATATCATGGTAACCGTATTCCCCCTGCAGATAGGCGGCTACCGGCAATATCCGTTTCTTATCCTTTAACACGGCCTCCACCATTTGCACCACGGAGGCACCGGGAGCATAAAAGGCACTGCCGGTCTTCAAATAGTTAACAATTTCAGCGCCGCCCTTACGGGTCCGTTCCACCATGGCTGCAATGCGCTCGGCGGGAATCAGCTTTTCAATGGGAATCCCACCGGCGTAAGTGTACCGCACCAGGGGCACCATGTCATCCCCGTGGCCGCCCATGACAAAGGCGGTCACATCCTCAAAGGAAATACCCAGTTCCAGGGCCACAAAGGTGCGGAAGCGGGCGGAGTCCAGGACGCCGGACATACCGAACACCCGGTTGGGCGGGAAGCCGCTGGTTTTTAAGGCCACGTAGGTCATTACATCCAGGGGGTTAGTTACCACAATGATATAGGCGTTGGGTGAATACTTGACCACCTGTTCGGTAACTGACTGGACGATTTTGCAGTTGGTAGCCAGCAGGTCATCCCGGCTCATCCCCGGCTTGCGGGCAATGCCGGCGGTGATTACCACCACGTCCGAGTCCTTTGTATCTTCATAGTTGTTGGTACCGGTAATTATGGCATCAAAGCCTTCCACCGGCGCCGCTTCCATCAGGTCCAGGGCCTTACCCTGGGGAATTCCTTCTACCACGTCAATGAGCACGATATCGCCCAGTTCCTTGGCCGCAGCCCAGTGGGCGCAGGTAGCTCCTACGTTTCCAGCCCCAATAATGGTTATCTTTTTTCTTTTCAAAACTGGTCCCTCCCTAAAGAACTCTTCTCAAAGATTAACCTATGATTACCAGCACATCGCCGTTGTTTACCGTCTGTCCCGGTTTCACCCGTACTTCTTTCACCGTTCCAGCTACCGGGGCAGTAATTTCGTTTTCCATCTTCATGGCCTCCAGGATCACCAGGGGATCCCCCGCCTTGACCTGGTCCCCCACTTTAACCTTGACCGCATTGATATTCCCGGGCATGGGAGCGGTAACCGTTCCTGCCCCGGCCGGAGCTGCCGGTTCAGAGGCGGCAGAAGCGGCAGCCGGTGCGGGCGCCTGTACCGGGGGGGTGGTGGCTGCCGGCGGAGGTGCGGCCTGGGCCGGCGGGGCCGGGGGAGCAGCCGGGCGACTTTGTACCAGCTTCACGCTTGGCGGGGCGGCTGCCTCCTGGATTTCCTGTACCTGAACTTCAAAGGGTTCTCCGTTAACCAGCACTTTAAATTTTCTCATTGCCTTCCCTCCTGTTTACCTAACCAAAAACTAACTGCTTAGATCCCGTCCGAGCATAAGTTCACGCAAACCGGCCATTTTCCAGGCGTTAGTCCGCTTGACGGGGCGAATGGAAGTAATCTGGCTACCGGCGTTCAAATAGCCGGCGGCCGCCAGGGCGGCAGTAATCGCCGCCACAACCTGGGGACGCACACCCAAGGATGTTACTGGTTTGTTCAATGCCATCAAAACCGCCTCCCTTTTCGAACCTATACCGGCATGTTGCCGTGCTTCTTGCGGGGTCTCGTTTCCCGCTTGCCGGCCAGCGACTCCAGGGTGACAATAATCCGCGACCGGGTGTCACGGGGATCAATAACATCCTCTATATAACCCCTGGCGCTGGCTACATATGGATTGGCAAACTTCTCCCGGTACTCGGCAGTCAGCTTGGCCCGCATTTCCATGGGGTTTTCCGCCTCGGCAATTTCTTTCCGGTAGATGATATTGACAGCTCCCTCTGGCCCCATCACGGCAATTTCGGCGGTAGGCCAGGCAAAGACGGCATCGGCCCGCAGGGAGCTGCTGCACATGGCCAGGTAGGCTCCACCGTAAGCTTTTCTCAAGATAATGGTGATCTTGGGTACGGTGGCCTCGGAGTAAGCATAGAGCATCTTGGCCCCGTGCCGGATAATTCCGCCATATTCCTGGGCTGTTCCGGGCAGGAAACCGGGTACATCCATAAAGGTGATTAAGGGAAGATTAAAGCAGTCACAGAAACGGACGAAACGGCTGATCTTGTCGGAAGCGTTGATATCCAGGCAGCCGGCCAGATAGTCGGGCTGGTTTGCTACTATCCCCACCGCCTGGCCATTTATCCGGGCAAAGCCAATTACCGCATTGCGGGCATAGAGGGGCTGCACTTCAAAGAACTGCCCGCCATCCACAACGAGATTGATTATTTTGCGTACGTCGTAGGACATATTCGGGTTATCGGGGATGATCTGCAACAGTTCTTCCGGATTGCCTGCCGGCTCCTGGGGAGCATACAGGGGGGGGTCCTCCAGGTTGTTGGAAGGCAGGTAACTCAACAAAAGGCGAACCATCTGCAGGCATGTTTCTTCATCGGGGGCCATAAAGTGAGCTACGCCGCTGGTCTGGTTGTGGGTGGCTGCCCCGCCCAGGGCTTCCATGGTCACCTCTTCACCGGTTACAGCCTTAATTACCTGGGGTCCCGTAATAAACATCTGGCTGGTACCCTGAACCATAAAAATGAAGTCAGTCAACGCCGGGGAATATACCGCTCCCCCCGCACATGGTCCCATGATCACGGAAATCTGGGGGATTACTCCGGAGGCAATGGTGTTCCGGAAGAAAATTTCACCGTAACCGTTAAGGGCATCCACGCCCTCCTGAATGCGCGCTCCCCCAGAATCATTTAGGCCGACCACCGGAGCACCCGTCTTCATGGCCAGATCCAGCACGTGGCAGATCTTGGCGGCATGAATGCGCCCCAGGGAACCTCCCGCCACTGTAAAGTCCTGGGCAAAGATGTACACCTTACGCCCGTCAACTTTACCGTAACCGGTAACAACACCTTCGCCGGGGTTTTTGAGATTGGAAATGTCGGGATCACCGGCAAAAGTATTTATTTCAACGAAGGTACCGGGATCAAAGAACATTTCAATCCGTTCCCGGGCGGTTCTCTTTCCGGCTTCGTGCTGCTTCTCGATGCGTTTTGGCCCGCCGCCCGCATGGATTTGCTCGCGCAGCTGTTTTAATTGTTCCAGCCTTTCCTGCATACCCAATGGCGTTCCCTCCCTTAATTAATTGTCACGCTCGCACAATTCCACCAGCGTGCCAAATGTGGACTTGGGATGAAGAAAAGCAATCCTGGCCCCCCCGGCACCCCGGCGAGGCTTTTCATCAATGAGCCGCACACCTTTTGCTTTTAATTCCTCCAGCGCCTGCTCCAGATTTTCCACCCGGAAGGCGATGTGCTGGATACCCTCGCCATTTTTCTCAATAAACCGGGCAATGGGCCCGTCAGGGGTAGTGGACTCCAGAAGCTCCACTTCACTGTCGCCGGTAGGCAAGAAGGCAACCTTTACCTTTTGCTCCTCAACCACTTCGGTGCCTGTCACCTTCAACCCTAAAAGGCCCTCGTAAAACTCAATGGCTTTAGCCAGATCCTTAACGGCAATGCCGATGTGATCGATTTTTTTGATCCCGATCACTGTTTTTCCTCCTCCTTCTGGGTCCTTTTCGCCACTTCCTCCCGGATAAAGCGGATAATCTCCGTTGTGGGGGTGCCGGGGCCAAAAATTTCCGCGATCCCCGCTTCCTTCAAGAGGGGAATATCCTCGTCGGGGATGATCCCCCCACCCACCACCAGTATGTCATCAGCTCCCTGGGCCCGCAATCCCTCCACCACCGCCGGGAAGAGGTACATGTGCGCGCCGGAGAGAATGCTCAAGCCCACCACCTGCACATCCTCCTGGAGGGCTGCTTCCACAATTTGCTCGGGAGTCTGCCGCAAGCCGGTATAAATAACTTCCATTCCGGCATCCCGCAGGGCCTGGGCAATAACCTTGGCCCCCCGGTCATGACCGTCCAGGCCCGGTTTGGCCACCAGGACCCGAATGGGCCGTTCACTCATCTATCTCCCCTCCTTGCCTTAAAAGACAATTTGCTGGCGATACTCGCCAAAGACTTCCCGCAGGGTATCGCAAATTTCTCCCAGGGTGGCATAAGCTTTTACGGCGTCAATGAACAGGGGCATCAAGTTTTCCTTGGTGGATGCCGCTTCCCGCAGGTTGTTTAATACCTGCTTCACTTTCTGGTTATCCCGGCGGGCCTTCAATGCCTGCAGCTTGGCCGTCTGGCGTTCCGCTACTGCCGGGTCCACCTTTAACAAATTCTTGGGCTTCTCATACTCCATCTGGAATTTGTTAATACCAATAACCACCTTTTTGCCGCTTTCAATGTCCATCTGATAGCGGTAGGCGCTGTCCTTAATTTCTTTCTGCATAAATTCAATCGCCTCGGGAGCACCGCCCAGCTCGTCAATTTTCTTAATATAAGCCATGGCCTTTTCTTCAATTTCATTGGTCAGGCTTTCAATATAGTACGAACCGCCCAGGGGATCCACCGTATCGGTAACGCCAATTTCATAACCGATTACCTGCTGGGTGCGCAGGGCTATGAGCACCGACTCGTCGCTGGGCAGGGCCAGGGCTTCGTCGTAAGAGTTGGTGTGCAGGGACTGGGTGCCGCCCAGCACTGCACTCAGGGCCTCAAAGGCGGTACGCATGATGTTTACCATAGGCTGCTGGGCCGTCAGGCTGCAACCTGCCGTTTGGGTATGGAAGCGCAGCATCCAGGAGCGGGGATTCTTGGCACCAAACCGCTCCCTCATGATCTTGGCCCAAAGCCGCCTGGCCGCCCGGAACTTGGCAATTTCCTCGAAGAAGTTCAGGTGGGCGTTAAAGAAGAAGGATAGGCGGGGAGCAAAATCGTCCACATTTAAGCCGGCATCAATGGCCGCCTGGACATAGGCAATCCCGTCGGCCAGGGTAAAGGCCACTTCCTGCACCGCCGTGGAACCGGCCTCCCGGATATGGTAGCCGCTGATGCTGATGGTGTTCCAGTTGGGAACATTCTTGGAACAATAGGCAAAGACATCGGTAATCAGGCGCATGGATGGACCGGGCGGAAAAATATAGGTTCCCCTGGCAATGTATTCTTTTAAGATATCATTTTGGATGGTCCCGTTGAGCTTGTCGGGAGTAACTCCCTGCTTTTCCGCCACGGCAATATACATGGCCAGCAGGATGGCGGCCGGGGAATTAATGGTCATGGAGGTGCTCACCTTGTCCAGGGGAATGCCCTCGAACAGGGTTTCCATATCCTCTAAGGAATCAATGGCTACCCCTACCTTGCCCACCTCGCCCCGGGCCAGGGGATGATCCGAATCATAACCAATTTGGGTGGGCAGGTCAAAGGCCACGCTCAAACCAGTCTGTCCCTGTTCCAGCAGGTAGCGGAAACGGGCGTTGGTTTCTTCGGCTGTACCGAAGCCGGCATACTGGCGCATGGTCCACAACCGACCCCGGTACATGTTGGGCTGCACTCCCCGGGTAAAGGGGTAGGAACCCGGAAATCCGAGGTCCCGTTCGTAATCAAGATCAGCTATATCCTCCGGAGTATACAGGGTCTTGATTTCAATACCCGAATCGGTAGCAAACTCGGCCTGCCTCTCCGGTCTTTTTTTCACCTGGGCTTCCAGCCGCTCCCGGTATTCCTTGGCCGACACCCGAATGCTTTCCAGCTTTTCCTTTTCGAACATCCATCTCCCCCCTTAAAGACTCAACCTAGAGCTTCCTTAATCAACCCGGGTACCTCGAAAGGCAGGGTAGCCACCCGAGCACCGGCAGCCGTCAGTGCCTGTACCTTGCCCTCAAAGGTACCCTTCCCCCGCTCAATGATTGCCCCGGCATGGCCCATGCGTTTTCCGGGAGGAGCGCTCTTCCCGGCAATATAAGCCACCACGGGCTTGGTCATTTTCTTGATGAACAGGGAAGCCTCTTCCTCCGCATTCCCCCCAATTTCACCTACCAGCACCACGGCCCTGGTTTCCGGATCCTTTTCGAATTTCTCCAAAACATCCACAAAGGACAAACCAACCACCCGGTCACCACCCAGTCCGACCACCGTCGACTGTCCTAAACCGTTGGCTGTTAGATTGGCCACGATCTCGTAGGTCAGGGTGCCGCTGCGTGCCACCACACCAATGTGGCCCGGCACGAAGAACTGATTGGGTGGAATGCCAATTTTGCACCGTCCCGAGGAAACAATCCCAAAGGTATTAGGGCCAATCACTATTGTGCCCCGTCGCCGGGCAAAAGCAATGATCTCCAGCTCATCATGGACGGGAATATGCTCGGTAATAATGACTACAACCCGCACGCCGGCGGCAATGGCTTCAAAAGCGGCATCTTTGGCAAAGGGAGCCGGAATGAAAAGCACGGAGGCATCAATTTGATGGTTTTCCATGGCCGCAGCCACGGTATCATACACGGGAACCCCTTCCACCTTCTGGCCGCCCTTACCCGGGGAAACCCCGGCAACAATCCGTGTTCCATAGGCCAGCATCTGCTTGGTATGAAACGTGCCCTGGTTACCCGTTATCCCCTGAACCAGAACATTGGTTTTTTCATCAACTATAATGGCCACTCCTGACCGCTCCTTCCTTATCGAGGGTGTCTTTAACCCTGGGCTCTGGCCAGTTCTACAGCCTTGGCCGCAGCCTCATGCATAATTCTGTAGGCTTCAATGCCATTTTCCCTGAGGATGCGTACACCCTCTTCTTCATTGGTACCAACTAGACGAATGACTACCGGAACATTGATTCCCTTCTCCTGCTTCACCTTGACCAGTGCCCTGGCCACATCATCACACCGGGTAATGCCCCCAAAGATGTTAATGAAGATCACCCGTGGGTTGGTGGAAAGAAGGATCTCTAATGCTTTGGCTGTGGCCTCCATCCCGGTGCCGCCGCCGGCATCCAGGAAATTGGCTGGCGCACCGCCGTAATGCTGGATGATATCCAGGGTACCCATGGTAATGCCAGCACCATTTGCCATAACAGCAATATTCCCATCCAGCTGAACGTAAGAGAGCCCCAGGGCGTGGGCCTGCCGTTCGGCCTCGGTACGGTCATCCACTACGGGCAGATCCTTTTGCCGGTACAGGGCCTCGTCATCGATAGTCACCTTGGCATCGGCGGCAATTAATTTTTCGCCGCTCAACACCAGCGGGTTGATCTCTACCAGCTCGGCGTCCTTCTCCCGGAAAATACGGTAAAGGGTAGGCAACAAACGGCCAAATTCCTTGGCCACCGCGCCCGTCAGACCCAACCGGCGGCAAACTTCCCGGCACAAATAGGGCTGGATACCCAGGCAGACATCCAGGTGTTCCTTGATGATAAATTCATCGGGGACCTCTTCAATATCCATGCCGCCCTGGGCGGAGGCAATTAAAACCGGTGCTTTGGCAGCCCCGTCTACGGTAATGGCCACATAAAACTCATGATCGATGGCCAGCTTTTCTTCCACCAGGACCATCTCCACTTTCAGGCCCTGGACCGTCATGCCCAGAACCTGGGCAGCTGCCTCGCGGGCCTCTTCCGGGGTATCGGCAAACTTAATCCCGCCCCCCTTACCCCGCTTACCCGAAAGCACCTGGGACTTGATTACCACCGGTGCCCCGATTTCCGCCGCTACTGCCGCCGCTTCATCCGGGGAGGTGACCATCTTACCCCGGGGTACGGTCAAACCGTAGCGGGCAAAAAGCTCCTTGCCCATATATTCATAGAGTTTCACAATTTTTCCCCCTTTGGCCTGACCCTTTTATTTAGTCCCACGAAAAAATTTTTACTAAATTAAGGAAACTACCAGCCGTTACCGGCCGGCATAAATTTTGACTCCTTCTTCGTACAAATCGCCGCCCAGAATATCATTAACCACAATTACCGGAAAGTCCTCCACCACCAGCTCGTGGATAGCCTCCGGACCCAGTTCCGGATAAGCCACTACCCGGCATGATTTGATGGCCCGGGCCAGCAATGCTGCTGCACCTCCCACGGCAGCAAAATAAACAGCCTTGTATTGCTTCATGGCTTTAATTACTTCCGGAGAGCGTTTCCCCTTGCCAATCATACCCTTCAAACCCAGGGCAATTAAGCGCGGCGCATAGGGGTCCATCCGGCCACTGGTGGTAGGACCAGCCGAACCTATTACTCGCCCGGGTTTAGCCGGCGAAGGTCCCACGTAGTAAATAACCTGTCCCTTGATGGGAATGGGCAGCTCTTCCCCCCGGTCCAGCAACTCCACCATTTTTTTATGGGCCGCATCCCGGGCCGTATAGAGTATACCGTTTAACAAAACCCGCTGACCAATGCGCAGCTTCTCTACCACCTCATCGGTAAGCGGAGTTGTCAACCTGATCTGGAGCAAATTTTTCTACCTCCTACACAATACCCGCGTTAGAGTATTGCTTCTTTGTGCCGGCTGGCATGGCAGTTAATGTTTACTGCCACCGGCAAGCTCGCTATATGGCACGGGAAGACTTCCACGTGCACCGCCAGAGCAGTGGTGCGACCGCCCAGGCCCTGGGGCCCGATGCCCAGATTATTAATGGCCTCCAAAAGCTCCCTTTCCAGGCAGGCAATCTCGGTATCAGGATGGGGTTGTCCCAACGGGCGCAGGAGAGCTTCCTTGGCCAGCAAGGCGGCCTTTTCAAAGGTGCCCCCAATACCCACACCCACCACCACGGGCGGACAGGGATTGGGGCCGGCTGCTCTTACCTGCTCGATGACAAACTTTTTAACCCCCTCCACCCCTTCAGCCGGCTTAAGCATGCGCAGGCCGCTCATGTTCTCACTGCCGCCCCCCTTGGGAGCAACAATGATCTTTAGTTTATCACCGGGGACAATGCGGGTGTGAATCACCGCCGGCGTATTATCCCCCGTATTTTTGCGGCGCAGGGGGTGATCAACGATGGATTTACGCAGGTAACCCTCCTGGTAACCCCGGCGCACCCCTTCGTTTACTGCCTCGTACAGGTCCCCCCCGGTAATGACCACTTCCTGCCCCACTTCCAGAAAAACAACGGCAAAACCGGTGTCCTGGCACATGGGGACCTGCTCCTCCCGGGCAATACGGGCATTTTCCAGCAACTGTTGCAGGACATCCCTCCCCGTGAGGGAAATTTCCTGATCCAGGGCCTCTTTGAATGCCTCCAGTACATCTTCACCCAGCTCGTAGTTTGCTTTCTGGCATAATTCGGCTACCGTGGCTGTAATGGTAGCAGCGTCTACAAGGCGCAAAAAGCCTTTCCCTCCTTCCACCTTTACTGAGCAACTATTTCACAAGTGCAATTTTTATACCAAATGCAGGACAAACCGGCCAATAAATCAAAAAGTGTTTTTACCGCCTACTCCAGGGCAATTCTAAAATAAAAAATAAAAGGGGTGTCACCCTCTTTTTCTAAACTTTATAAAGAGAGACTGGAGATATAGATTACTTCTAGGGTAAAAAGGATAGACACTTTGTTCTAACCTTTAGAATTAGTCTAATAATTATAATCTTGTTAATTGGTGAAATCTTCAGTTCGACTTTTCTTTAGCTTGTTATACAGTGTGGCCAGGGAAATATTCAGCGCCTGGGCGGCCCGCCGCTTGCCTTCCACACTGGTGCCAAATTTGGCGATAGCTTTTCTGATCAGCAATTGTTCCATCTGATCAATGGGGATAAGCTCAATATCCCGTTCCGGGGATGCCTTAAACTGGCTGACATGTTGGATAAAATGTTTCTTGGTAAAAATCTCTTCGTCTACGGTCACCATCACCCGTTCAAAGACATTTTCCAGTTCCCGCACATTTCCAGGCCAATCGTAGCTGTAGAGAATTTCCTCGGCATCCTTGGACAAACCCTTCACTTTTTGCCCAGTTTGCGGTTAAGTTTGATAATCAAGTTGTTGATCAAAATAGGTAAATCTTCCTTGCGCACCCGCAAGGGCGGAATGGTAATTTCGACTACGTTTAGCCGGTAGTAGAGGTCTTCCCGGAACCTGCCCTGGCGGATTAATTCCCGCAGGTTGCGGTTGGTGGCCGCAATAACCCGTACATCCACTTTAATGGTCTGGGTGCCTCCCACCCGCTCAAACTCCATTTCCTGCAAAACCCGGAGCAGTTTTCCCTGCAAGTTCAGGTTCATATCACCAATTTCATCGAGAAAAATGGTTCCACCATGGGCCAGTTCAAACTTGCCGATCTTGGATTTAACGGCTCCGGTAAAGGCTCCCTTAGCGTACCCGAAAAACTCGCTCTCCAAAAGGCTGTCCGGGATGGCGGCACAGTTAACCTTAATAAACGGCTTATCCCTGCGGGGGCTGGCATGATGGATGGCATGGGCAAACAACTCTTTACCCGTACCGCTCTCTCCCAGCAACAGAACGGTGGAGTTTGTACGGGCTGCCCTCTCAGCCACCTGGATACAGCGACGCAATTCGGCACTGTTGCCCAGGATATCGGCAAAAGTGTATTTACTGGTGGTAACCTGGCCGAATTTATCGGAGAGATTCTCGATAATGCTGGTGCTCTGGCGCAATTGTTCCATTAAATTCATGACGTCGGTAAAGTGCTGAAAAACCACCACCGCTCCTTCCATCTTGCCATCCACAAAGATGGGGGCGGCGTTGGAAATGACTTCCGCATTGCTCCCCCCTACCTTTGTACGGTGCCCCACCACGCTGCGGCCGGTGCGCAACACCGTGGCCAGAGCTCCATCGGGGGAAGCTTCAAAAATATTCTGTCCAATCCTTTCCTTTTCGCTGATGCCGGTAATCCGGGTAAAGGCCGGATTGACGTACTTGATCACCCCGCGGGAGTCCGCCACTTCGATGGCCTCCTGGACCGAATCCAGGATGGCGGCCAGTTCTCCCTGCACCCGCCGTGCTTCAAGCAACTTCTCCTTTTCCCTTAATACGGCCAGCATAAGATCCAGCGCCCGGGCCTCCATGATGGACGTTCCCCGCGGCTTTATCCGGTGCAGGTTCATCTGGGTCTCCGGATCTCCGGTAGCTTCGATCAAAACATCCACGCCAGGCAGGCGCACCATTTCCATATAATCGGCAGTGGTAAAAACCCCGTCCGCAGCCGCAGCTTTAATTCCCGGTGATGAAGGATCGGGATCGGCCACCCCCAAAATTTCCACATCTCCCACAGCCTTTAACATGCGGTAAATGGAATAACCGTCTTCATTGCCTCCGATAATGGCTACGGTCAACCTGGGCATGCCGCTTCACCTTCTACGTGGTCCAAATTTACGGGATTATTTCGACGCTTTTTTTCTAATCCCTTCTAAAAAATAAAAAACATTAATTTCGAACAACTGTTTTTTCACCAAGACCTTTATGGTATAATTCAAAAAAAAAGGGAGGTTGACGGGTTATGAACACCGCACTCACTCCCCGGGAGAAGATTATTTTAGAAGTAATTAAAGAAAACATCCGTACCAAAGGCTATCCCCCTTCGGTTCGGGAGATCGGTCAGGTAGTCGGGCTGAAATCCAGTTCTACAGTACATCACTATTTAAAGCGTTTAGAAAACAAAGGCCTATTACGCCGGGATCCCACCAAACCCCGAGCATTAGAACTACGGGAGCATACTTTGCCCTTAAGCCAGCCCGTGCGGATGGTCCCCCTTTTGGGACGGGTGGCTGCAGGTGAACCCATCCTGGCCGTAGAAAACCAGGAAGATGTTTTTCCCCTGCCGGCTAGTTTCACCGGAGAAGGAGAATTCTTCATGCTTACCGTCCGGGGCGACAGCATGATTGAAGCCGGCATCCTGGATGGAGACCTGGTGGTGGTCCGGCGCCAGCCCAGCGCCGACAACGGGGACATTGTGGTAGCCCTTCTGGAAGACGAAGCCACGGTAAAAAGATTCTTCCGGGAGAACGACCATATTCGCCTGCAACCGGAAAACAAGGCCATGTCTCCCATCAGGGTAAAAAACCCGCTAATCCTGGGCAAGGTAGTGGGCTTGCTGCGTAAACTTTAAATTTAAAACCCCTCCCCCCTGTCCCTTAATCTGACTTTTTGTAAGCTGCCAGCTTCGGGGTATAATAATGGGCAGCGTAAACGGCTCCCAGGGGATTATGGGCCAGCACCCGGTCCTTGACTGCCAGAACGGTAACCGGAGCTGCCGAATATTTGATGAATAAACTATCGTGACCGACACAAAGGCCCAATAAAACGTTCAATTCCGTCCCGGCCCGGTTCAATATGTGCGCCTGCGCGATAGGATTGCACATGGGTTCAAATTGACCGGGGCGGACCTTTTGTTCGTCCCGTATACCTAAAAACTCTTTGGGCGTAGAACCGGTCTTGCACATTACCGATTCGACAACAAATCCTGCCTGCTTGAAAATCTTTGCTACCTCGGCTGCTTCCCTGCGCAACCCAACGCAGAAGGCCAGGCCCAATCTGGTAAAGCCAGCCATGCGGCTGAACTGGATGATTTCCTCCAGCCTGGTCCATCTGCGGTAACCGGCAGATTCAGTTAAGGCCGAGTTAAGGGCTAGATTAAATACGCCCGGTTCCTGGTATTCCTTTCTGGCTTCCTCATAAACGCTGCCTTCGGATTTCATGGGACAGTGCTCCGGAATCTTCCCCGCCTGACCCGTGTAGCAAGCATAAATTCCACATTCTGCACACCTGCTCATCATGGTTCACTTCCTTTCTCAAGCGCAAAGGAATGGCACGTTAATGGCCATTCCTTTGTCTGATTTATAAGTGGCATACGTCCTCAGGCACCGTGATTCCTTTGGGACATTTCTCAGGTAAATTTTTAATAAATAGCCTTAAAATGTCACGAGGTACCTTCATCAACTGCAGGCGGGCGGCACCCAGGGCATCCCGGGGATCCAGGGCCAGCCGCAAACCCTTCACCACGGCCGCCGGTTTTACTTCTCCGGGATCGTCCATGGCTGCGTGACAAACCCCACAGAGAATGCAGGTAGCCGGGCTTTCCAGTTTCCGTGCCACCTCCGGCGCCATGCGACCGTCGTGATTGTCCCGGATAACCACCCAGGGAACTACTGCTTTAAGAGATTCAAAGAAGGGGTCCAGATCCACCACCAGGTCTTTCAGCTGCCTGAAATGGGGTAGCGGCTCCAGGGTAATGCGTCCGCCCTCAGTTATGGCGTTACGAATCAGGGTCTGGCAGGCCAGGCCGGGGCGCCCGTTGATACAAAGGGCACAGGAACCACAAATGGCGCTGCGGCAGGAGCGGCGAAAGGATAACCCGGGATCCTGCTGCCAGGCCTGCAGCAGGGCATCCAGCACCGTGTTATGCTCTTCCACCAACACGGTAAATTCTTGAAAGTAGGGTTTTACATCCACTCCGGGGTTAAAGCGGCAGATGTTTAACACCACGTTCATTCCTAGTACCCCCTCTCCTGCGGTGCATAACGGGTGATCTTCACCGGACCGTTACTGAACTCCGGTCCGTCTTTCCCGCGGCGCACAAAAGTATGGCACAGCCAGTTCTGATCATCCCGCTGCGGATAGTCAAGCCGGTAATGGGCTCCCCGGCTCTCGGTGCGGCGCAACGCCCCCCGGGCAATGACTTCACACAAATCTAAAAGGTACCCTACCTCAAGATAATCCATCAGGGCGTAGTTAAAGGGTTGCATTCCGCCGGGGGCCTTAAGCCTTTGGTAACGTTCTTTTAGTACAGCCAGCCGGTTAACCGCATCTTCCAGCTCACTGCCCACCCTGAATACCCCAACCTGGTTGGTCATCAGGTTGGTCATCTCCTGCCGGATGGCAAAAGTGCTGTCCTCCTGAACCCCTTGTCCCCGACCGGCTAACAGGGATGACCAGGATTCATAAGCACGGGTTATGGTTGCTGCAGAAAGGGTTGGCCAGGGCTCCTGGCGGGCCAGTTGGGCAGCCCGGTGACCAGCCCGCCGGCCAAAAACCACCGTCTCCAGCAGGGAATTGCCCCCCAGCCGATTGGCCCCGTGCACGCTCACATTGGCCACCTCGCCTGCGGCCAGAAGGCCGGGCAAACTGGTCATACCCCAAACATCGGTGCGTACTCCGCCCATACTGTAGTGCTGGGCCGGTTCGATGGGCATGGGTGCCCTGGCGGGATCCACCCCGGCATACCGGATGGCCAGATCCCGCACCTGGGGCAGGCGTTCCGCCACCAGGGCCTCTCCCAGGTGGGTTAGATCCAGATGCACGTACTGTCCCTCAAATCCGCGCCCCTCCTTAATCTCCTTGAAAATGGCCCGGGAAACCACATCCCGGGGAGCCAGTTCCATCTTCTGAGGTGCGTAATGAACCATAAACCGTTCACCGTCATAATTGCGCAGGTAACCGCCCTCTCCCCGGGCCGCTTCGGAAATAAGAATGTTGGTACCGTACAAGGTGGTGGGATGGAACTGGACGAACTCCATATCCGAAAGAACTGCTCCCGCCCGGTAAGCAATGGCCATGCCGTCTCCCGTGTTGGCGTGGGCATTGGTGGTTTTGGCAAAGGCCCGGCCGTATCCACCCGTGGCCAGGATGACCGCCTTGCTGCGGATTACTTCCAACCTGGCCCGGGCCAGGTCATAGGCCAGCACCCCGGCCACCTGCCCGTCTTCCACCAGTAATTCCACCAGATGCCATTCCGGATAAATCTTAATTCCCCGTCTGAGAACCTGTTCAAAAAGGGTATGCAGGACTACATGGCCGGAGAAATCGGCGGCAAAGCAGGCCCGGGGAAAGCCGGCACCACCCAGGGAGCGCTGGGCCACCCTGCCTTCGGGGGTACGGGTCCAGGGCACACCCATCCTCTCCAGCTCTAAAATCACTTCCGGTCCCTCGCTGCAAAGTACCTCGATGGCATCCTGATCCCCCAGGTAATCGCTCCCCTTGACCGTGTCAAAGATGTGGGACTCGATACTATCGTCTTCCCCCAGGGCGGCGTTAAACCCTCCCTGTGCCGCTCCGCTGTGGGAACGGGTGGGATAGATCTTGCTCAAAACGGCCACATCGGCCTTTTGCGAGGCCACCAGCGCAGCCATCAGGCCGGCCAGCCCGCCCCCCACCACCAGCACTTCGTGCATGAGCATTCTTCCAAAGCACCTCCTTAAATCCTTTTGCACCCTTACTTTTCAACGTCGCTTTTTGTTTCCGGAGCCAGATGCAGTTCCCGGGCGAATGGGGTATAATTGGTCTGGCGATGATACTCAGGTACCGGCCAGCCAAAACGACGCCGCTGCCTTAACCGGAAGGCTGCCGCGTGCTTTTTTAGCTCGTACCCTATCCCGGCGGCCAGGCGGGCAGCTTCCAGGGGAATTGTTTCCACATAGCCGTTTTTCACGGCCCCATCCAGCAGCTCTTCACCAGCTGGACTGCGCACCAGACAGGAAGATGTTCCTAAAGCATGCCCGGCCCGCACCTGCGGGTCCCAGTAGTCACCTACCGACAGGTCAGCCAGTTCCGCAGCCCAATCCACGCACATCTCGCAGCGATCCCGTTTGAAAGCAGGCATGAGATGGTGGTACATATACTCGTGGCGGTCCAGGAGCAGCCTCCGCCCGTCCTTCAGTTCCACCACCAGGTGGCCCGGCCAATCGCCGCCCCGGTAGCTCAGCGAGGCAATATCTTCCAGCCTGTCCACCCCCAGACGTTCTACCAGCAGGTGGCGGGTACCCTCAAAATAAAACTGGGAAGCGCAGAAAAGCCCCACCATCAGCACCACACCCCGGGTCAGGGAAGCGGGCTGACCGTAAAACTGCATCTTGCGCAAGCCGTGGATATGACAGGGCAAGCCCACCACCGCCAGGCGCCGGTAACCCTGTTCCAGAGCCCGGTTTAAAAGGGTGTTTACCGGTACACAGGCATACTTGCTCCTGGCAGCGGCCAGGAGTTGCTCACGATTAACCGCCAGCCTGGCCTCGGTACGCCAGGGCAGATCCTGCCGGAAACCGGCTACCAGCGCGCCATCGATAATGCCCTTTTCCAGGGCATAAATCAGCAGGGCCGTAACCAATCCCCCGCTGGCACCCAGTTGCCTGGTGACCCGGTCAGTGGCCCAACCAGCCCGGGCTTCCCGGTAAAAACCCAGGTCGGGAATCTGTTCTTCCCTAACCCGGCCAAAAACAAACTGTTCCAGGGCAGGTAAGTTCACCTCTTCCCCGGGGCAGACGGTGGTACAGATATTGCAGCCGGCACATTCCCCGGTTAATTCAGGCAGTGGTTCCTCATCCACATAAGCCCAGCCGATGGCCCCTGCCGGGCACACCCCGGCGCAAGTTCCACAGGCAGTACACAGCCCCCGCTGGATAACCCGGTTTTGCAATTCGGTAAAGGAACCTTTCATTAATACTGGCCTCCCCGGCTACACCGTGTTTCGTGTTCACCTTTCGTGCTGTGTTATTCCGCAGGAGGAGTGCCATACCCTCCCATAGTGGTTTGGCGAAAGTACCTGGAACAAATCGGCCACATCTACCACGTTCTCCAGATCCAGAACCGCCTGCGCCAGAACCCGCGACCTCTGTTCTCCCCAGGGTCCGGCAGCCAGAGCATGGAACTTGGTCACCAGTTCTTCGGCAGTAACCGGATTTTCCGGGTCGCCCCGGGGAAAATCCATCCGTCCCCGGTATGCCTGGCCGGACGGAGTGCTTATCTCCACCACTGCCGGCCAGCGGGCAGGATGGAGGGCGTCAAGCTCCTCGTCCATCACCAGGGTTACCCGGGACATCAGTTCCCGGATTTCCGGATCAAAAAGATTGGCCGGGGTAAAGTCCTCTGGACCACAATGTCCGGTTTTCAGGGCCAGGGCCACACAGAAGGGCAGGCTGAACTTGGCCGCATAAACCGTGGTCGGCTGGTGATTGGCGGTAATGTCCAGGGCCGTGCGGTATGTACGGACGGTGATAGTTGCTATATTAGCTGGTTTAAGACCATAGCGAGTGGCCAGCTCCAGAGCTACATCCACCGCCGGATGGGTATGACGGCAGGAGGCGTGGATTTTAAAGGAGTTTTCTTCCACTTTGTAGGGAGGCTTGCCCAGGCCGGCGGTAATCTTACTCAGGTCAAACTGGGGAGCCGTAGCCCGGCAGAACCCCCTTTCCCCTTCTAGAATACGCATGGCTCCAGTAAAACCTTCTCTGGCCAGCAAAGCGGCCAGCACGCCATTCTGGGCGGCCTTACCCGGGTGGAGGTGTTTGGACATGGCCCCGTCGACCAGAAATTCCCACAATCCGGCAGCCTGGGTACCGGCATTGCCCAGTGCCCAGACCAGCTGTTCTTTATTTAAACCCAAAAGCTTTCCGGCCGCAGCCGCCGCACCAAAGGTACCGCAGGTACCGGTGGTGTGCCAGAAGTAATAGTGTGACGGGGTAACGGCCTCGCCAACCCGGATGGCCACTTCATAACCCACCACAATGGCCTCCAACAACTGGCGGCCGCTCGCCCTGATCATCTCCGCCACGGCCAGGGCAGCCGGTATCACTGCCGCCCCGGCATGGATGATGGCGGCCCGGTGCACATCATCCAGTTCCATGATATGGGAAGCAATGCCGTTGGCCAGGGCCGCATTGAGGCAGGAGATCTTCTCCCCGGTCGCCAGCAGGGTGGCCTGGGGAGAGCCCCCCTGCTGCTTTACAACCGCCTGGACCTTTTGAGCAGGCGCCTGCTGACCGCCGGCCGCAGCCGAACCCAGCCAGTCCAGAAAAGCCAGCCTGGCCATATGCACTGTGGCCGCGGGAAGCATATCATATTGGATCTGGCCAATAAAGTCGGCCAGCCGGTGGGATAACATGGAAAATCACCTTACTTTCTTCATTGAGATTCCCTTGTCCTTACCCCAGGATCTGTTTTAAAGTGGGAATCAGGTCATCGAAATTTTCCAGGACATGGGCACCGGCTTCCCTCAACCTGGCAGCCTTGATGGAAGGACGACCGTAATTGCCGGAAATCAGGGCTGCCGCGTGTCCAAAAACAGTCCCTTCGGGCATGTCCTCCGTAAAGCGGCCGGCAATGTAAGCAATTAGCGGCTTGGTAAATCCTCTTTCCTGGATGAAGGCTGCCGCTTCCTCCTCCTGGGAAGTACCCGGTTCGGAAAAAACGACCACGGCGCGAGTCTGTGGGTCGGCTTCAAAAAGAGCCAGCAGGTCTTTAATGGTACTACCAATAAGGGCATCCCCGCCAATGCTAACACTGGTGCTCACCCCGTAACCGGCACGCTTGATCATCCAGGAGGTTTCGGCAGTCATCCCACCGCTTCTGGAAATCACTCCCACCGGGCCGGGCACAAAGCAGCGCTCCACATTATCTCCCCCAATGGCCCCCAGTTTCACCCGTTCCCCGGGATTGATCATGCCCACGGAATTGGGGCCTATCACCCGCACCCCGGCCCGACGGGCCAGATTTAAGAATTTCACCGCGTCCTTTTGCGGGACGTTTTCGGTGGGAATAAGAATCAGCTTGATCCCGTTGGCCACCGCTTCAGCCACGGCATCGTAAACAAAGGCAGGAGGGACGTAGATCAAGGACGTATCCGGTTGATGTTCCCGGCAAGCCGCCTTTAAGGTATCGTACACCGGTACGCCGTGGACCTCCTGCCCACCCTTCCCCGGTGTCACCCCGGCCACGATACGGGTACCGTAGGCCAGGGTGTGCCTGGTGACCATACTGGCCTCCCGGCCGGTGATCCCCTGAATCACAATGCGGGAATGGCGATCAATAAGAATGCCCATTTATGGCCGTCCCCCTTCCCCGTAAACTTCCTTCATCCGGGCCACCATCCGGGCACATGCCTCGGTGAGAGTTACCTCATCACCGTAATACTCCACCCCGGCTGCCGTAAAGAGCTCCCGGGCTACGGCATCATTGACTCCGGCTTCCCGCACCACCACCGGGAAGGTAACCGGATCAATGTTTAGATCTTTTAACGCCCGGATTATCCCCCGGGCCAGCACATCCACCTGGGTATTATTGGTAATGTTATGGGCGACAAATAACCCTTTCACTCCAGGTTTGGAAAGAATTCCTTTAGTCAGGCCGTATACCTTTGCTTCGGGCGGGTTACCACCTACTTCTGAATAATTGGCCGGTCGCCCCCCCAGGGACACCAGGGTATCAAAGCACAGGAGGCTGCCGCCACCACCCCCGCACATGAATCCAATATCACCGCCGGGCATCTCGGTATAGCGGGCCGTACCCCGGTAGGGGTCGGATTCATTTACTTCCACCATTTTCTTTTCCAGTTCCGTAAGGGGACGCCAGGCACGTTCACTGCCCAGCTGGACCATGTCCGCAAGACGGGGCTGGCGATACATGGCGCTATCATCCACGCTCATCACCGCCGCCGCGGCTACCAGTTCTCCCCCGGTGGTTACCACCAGCGGGTTGACCTCCAAAAGATAGGCATCATAACGGTCAAAGGTGGCATAGAGTTTGCTTAACAGCGCCCCTGCGGCACCCAGCAGTTTGCCCCCTACCCCAAGGTCCGCCCAGATCTCTCTGGCCCGAAAGCCGGGCAGGCCTTCAAAGGGATCCACCTGGTGAATAACCATCTCGGCCGGGTAGGAACGGCTCAATTCCTCCACATCCACCCCGCCCCTGGTGCTGGCGATGATCACCGGCAACTGTTTGTTCTTATCGTAGGTAATGGAAAGGTACCATTCCTGGGCCACGTCCAGTTTTTCTTCCACCAGGACCTTTTCCACGGGGAAATGCCGCACCGTGATGCCCAGCAACTCCCCGGCCCTTAAAGCTGCTTCCTGTGGCGTGTCGGCAAATTTAATAGCTCCGGCCTTACCCCGTTTGCCCACGGGCACCAGCGCCTTAATGACCACGGGTTTACCTATACGCCGGGCGGCCTCCTGAGCTTCGTCTTCGCTGGTGGCCACCTCGTAACTGGGCACCGTTATGCCCATCTCTTTGAACAACTGCTTGCTGTGATGTTCCAGCAGACGACCCACTGTTTTCCCCCCTCAAACTCTTTGTTCTTCCGACCCTTTTTCCCCCGCCAGACCTAAAGCCCGGGCAATGGCCAGCGTCCGCCTGGCCCAGGCTGCCACGGGGTAATCAATAAACTTACCCTCCAGCTGCACTGCCGCAATGCCTTCAGCTTCGGCCTGTGCAAAGGCCTGTGCCACTTTAGCCGCATAATCAATTTCCCTGGGCGTGGGAGAAAAGATTTCGTTCACGGGTCCCAGTTGCGCCGGGTGGATCACCAGCTTACCGGCAAAGCCCAGACTGCGTACCAGGCGGCATTCCTCTGCCAGCCCTTCCTCATCTTTAATGTTGGGGTAAACTGTATCGATGGGCCCTTCAATGCCGGCCGCCCGGCTGGCCACCACCAGATGGGAGCGGGCATAAAAGATCTCCGTACCCTGACCGGTCAGCGATATGCCGATGTCCAGGGTGTAATCCACGGCCCCGAAAGCCAGCCGCTTTACCCGCGGGCAGCTGGTGGCTACCTCATACGCATTCATCACCCCCCGGGCCGTTTCCACCAGGGGAATGAGTTCCATCTCGCCGGCCGGCAAGCCGTATTCCCTTTCCAGCTGGCCAATGAGCCAGTCCACCCGCCTGACTTCTTCGGCATCTTCAGCCTTGGGCAGCATGATGCCCGCCGGCCGGCCCCCCACCACCGCCATCAGGTCACCCACAATCCAGCGGGTGTTGACCCCGTTCACCCGCACGTAAATACCCTCGCGGTTCATACGTCCAAGAACATCCAGCACCAGGCTCCGTGCCCGTACCTTTTCGGACACCGCCACGGCATCTTCCAGGTCCAGGATCACCGCATCGGCATCAAGGGACAAGGCCTTGTCTACCTTGCGCAAGTCGCTGGCGGGAGCAAAGAGAAAACTGCGTAACGGCTTTTCCATTCAACCTCACCTCCTGCTTCCAGTGAGAAGCAAATTCCTTGCCAAGCAAGAAGACGACCATAAAGGACTCGGAAGTGCAGCAATATGCGCAGGTCTGAAGGCAGAAGACGTACCGGTGGTTATTTTAAATGTTTCACTTTTGCAATGGCGTTTGAGATTATGCAATGACAAACATTGCAAATATGAAAAGCCACGGCTCCACAGGCCATGGCCACAAAGGGGAAAAGGTTTTTTTAAGAACCCGTTGTCGACCCTGACAGCAGCCCGAGTCTCTTCATCTTGCGCCACAAAGTGGTGGTGCTGATACCCAGCTTCTCAGCAGTTCGCCGGCGGTTGTAACCCGTTTCTTCCAGTGCCCGCAGGATGGTTGACCGTTCCACGGCCTGGGTAGTTCCTTTCAACACGCAAAAACTTGGTGTTTTAAAAAAAGATCCATCGTGATCGGTCTTTGGCAGATGCCCTTGGGAATTCAATTTTGCAAAGGAATATACCGGTACGATTTGTCCGGATTGGGCAGCTGTTGCTGTGTTTTCCGGCAGCCGACAGGAGCAGTTGCGAATAAAGGCGGGAAGATCCGCCGGCTGGATCACTTCATGGGTGGCCAGGTTCATGGTTCTTTCAATGCAGTTCTGCAATTCCCTTACATTACCCGGCCAGCCGTAACCCATGAGGCATGCCAGGGCCTCATCAGAGATGTCCCGGACAAAGGTACCGAAGGTATCACGGAACTGTTTGATAAAGTGCCGCACCAGCAGGGGAATATCTTCCACCCTTTCCCGCAGAGGGGGAATGCGCAGATCCACCACATTGAGGCGGTAAAACAGGTCCTGCCGGAATTTACCGCTGACTACCATTTGCCACAGGTCCTTATTGGTGGAAGCAATTACCCGTACATCCACGGGAACCGGTTTCTTACCCCCAATGCGCACCACTTCCCGTTCCTGCAGTACCCTCAATAAACGGGACTGCAGTTCCAGCTCCATTTCACTGATCTCATCCAGGAACAGGGTGCCCCCGCTGGCCTGTTCAAAAAGACCCTGCTGGCCTTCTCTGCGGGCACCGGTAAAAGCCCCGGCTTCATAACCAAAAAGCTGGCTCTCCACCAGGCTGGCCGGAATGGCCCCACAGTTTATGGCCACAAAGGGGCCGCCGGACCGCTGGCTGGCATTGTGAATGGACTGGGCAAAGAGTTCCTTTCCGGTACCCGTTTCGCCGTAGAGCAATACCGTGGAGTTGGTTACAGCCACCTGGCGGGCCTGCCGGATACATTGCTGGATGGCCCGGCTGGTACCAATAATATGGGCAAAGGTATAGCGGGGGTAGCCCTGCCGGTGGGAAGCAGCCAGCATTTTCTTTTGTTTTACCGCCAGGACATTGTTAAAACCCATGCCAAACTCCGCGGTGACCGGAATGCGCACGGCCATGGCCCCTTCCTCCAGCAGGGACGGCCCGATTACCGGCCGCCCCAGTTCCATGGCCTGCCTGCCCAGGTAGGTAAATTCCCCCATCCCCCTGACCGATTCCTTTCCATCCGACCCCACGCTGAAAAAGCGCATCCCCTGGCGATCAAAGAGCACCGCCTCGCCCCCGGCCACCCGGGCAATCAAAGGGAGGGCCTCCCGAAAGGTTGCCTTTAAACCGGCCTCCCGGCGGGCACGCAGCAAATTGTTTACTGCCAGAAGGCAACCCTCCAGGGGCAGGAAGAAATGCAGTACCCCTTCTTCCCTGCGGGAAGGAAACAGCAGGGGACCACTGCTTTGCCGGGCCTCTTCCAGACCCTCATAGTTTTCCAGGGGGTAATGGGGAACCTCCTGGCCCGAGGCATCCACGGTTTTGGTGTTGCCACTGCACAAATCAATAACCGTGGCATAGCCACCGGCCAGCCGGGCAATCATACCAAGAGCGGTACAAAGGGTTTCAAACAAGCCGTCCATGCTTTCTCCCCCCAGCCGGTTAACGTTCCATCAGCACCCGGGGAATGTACAGGGAAATATCAGGCCAGAAGATAAAGATAACCAGTCCGGCAATGAGAATTAAGATAAAGGGCAGCACACCCCTGACTACCTCTTCAACCCGCTGTTTAGCCATGGCTGAAACCACAAAGAGGTTCAGGCCCACCGGCGGGGTAATCATGGCCAGCTCCATATTCACCGTCATGACCACGGCAAACTGGATCAGATCTATGTTCAGCGCCTTGATGATGGGCAGCAGCAGGGGCAGGGTAATCAGGGTAATGGAAACGGCCTCCAGGAAAGTGCCCATGATGAAGAACATCAGGTTGGTGGCAAAAAAGAAGGCATAACGGTTCAGGTGGCTGTCGGCAATCCATTCGGCTATCTTATTGGGCACCTGTTCTGAGGTCAGGAACAGGCCGAAAACCATGGCAGCGGCAATAATCAGGTAGATCATTGAAGAGATATTGATGGCCTCCCGGAATACTTTACGAATGTCCGGCAGCTTTAACTCCCGGTAAATAAAAGCGGAAACGATGATGGTATAAAATACGGAAAGCACTGCTGCCTCAGTGGGGGTAACGATGCCCATGTAGATGCTGCCCAAAATAAAGAAGGGCAAAAAGGCACCGGGCAGGGCCTTGATGGTGGCCGTCCAGCGCTCCCGCCATGAGGCCGGTTCACCAGCACCGTAACCTTTAACTCGGGCATAAATGATGGCAAAGACAACCAGCATGCCGGCCAGGAAAAGACCGGGCAGCAGCCCGCCCATAAACAGCTTGCCTATGGATTCTTCCGACACGATGCCGTAAACCACCATGGTCACACTGGGCGGGATGAGAATACCCAGGGTACCCGAGGCGGCAATAAGGCCCATGGCGTAGCGCTTATCGTAACCCCCTTCAATCATTGCCGGAAGCATGATGGCACCGATGGCCGCAGCCGTAGCCGGGCTGGAACCGGAAATAGCGGCAAAGATGGCACAGGCCAGAATGGTAACCACCGACAGACCTCCAGGCAGGTGGCCGAACCAGCTGCGCAGGGCGGCAATGAGGTACCTGGCAATACCCCCGTGGGACATGAGCACTCCGGCAAAGACAAAGGCCGGAATGGCCATGAGAGGCGGGGATAAGAGGGAGGCAAACATGCGCTGGACGATCATGTACATGGTAAAGTCGGTGGTGGTAGCTAAAACGATTAGGGCAGCCACCGCCAGGCTGATGGCAACGGGCACGTTGATCAGGAAGAGTAGCACGAATATACAAAACAGCAACGCCGTCTCCATCGGCGGCACTCCTTTCCATATTCATTCTTTTTAGTCTGGGCGTCTACTCTGGGCAGCTAACCAGTCTTTTCCGCCATTTTTAAAATGAAATAAAAGTTTCTCTATAAAACGGACGGTAAACATTACCCCACTGACGGGCATAACCAGGTTGACAATCCATAAGGGAAACTGGCTGTCGGTTGAACGTTGCCCGGAAATGATGTAAGTATGTACCAGCTGGTACCCGTAAAAGGTGTAAAACAGGGCAAAACCCACCCCAATCAAATGGGCCAGAATACTCACCCGGTAGCGAATGCCCAGGGGCAGCAACCTGAAGACCATATCCACCTTAATGTGGTGGTCATTCCTCAAAGCTACGGCAATGCCGCATAACGTCCCCCATACCACAAAATAAACGGAAAACTCATCCAGGAGGGACTGGGGACGCCCCCAAATATAACGCAACAGGACGTTGACAAAGACCAGTGTCAGCCCGGTAAACAAAAGACCTCCAGTAAAGTAGTCCTCAAAGGCCGCATAAGCTTTCTTGAATCGCTCCACACTAAACCCCCCTCAAAAAGGCAGGTGAATGTCATATTTTTTCGCAATTTGGCGAAGCAAGGGGTAAAAAGGGGGACGGGCTGGTGAATCATACCGGGGCCCGCCCCCGGTGAAAAGCTATTTATTTAGTGTTCCGGGCCGCTTCAATGTACTCCTTACCGATCTTATCGGTATACTTGTCATACACCGGCTTCATGGCTTCGACAAAAGCCTTGCGGTCTTCCTCGGTCAGGGTATAGATTTGAAGCTTGCCGCTGTTCTTCAGGTTCTCAAAGCTTTTCTGGTTCAGTTCATCGGCCAGCTGGCGCTCAAAGTCGGTAGCCTCTTTCATGCATTCCACAAAGAGCTTCTTCTGTTCATCGGTCAGGCTGTTCCAGAAGGTGGTGTTGGTCAAAACCACGTAGTCAATACGACCATGGCCGGAGACGGTCATGTATTTCTGTACCTCGGCATACTTCTGGGTCTCTATGTTGTTGAAGGTGTTTTCCTGGCCGTCCACAGTCCCATTTTGCAGGGCCACATACACTTCACCAAAGGCCAGGGTCTGGGAACCGGCACCTAAAGCCTTAAACTGCTCATCCAGCACGCCGCCGCTCTGGGTCCGGAACTTTAAACCCTTGAAGTCTTCCGGCCTCTTTAAAGGCCGCTTGCTGTTGGTAAAGTGCTTGGAACCGTTGGGCCACCAGGCCAGGCCCAGCATGCCCTGGGGCTCCAGGGAACGCAGCAGCTTCTGGCCGTATTCCCCGTCGTAGAACTTGTAGGCAGCTTCATCGCTCTCAAACAAGAAGGGCATATCCACCAGCTGGAAGGCCGGGTTGAATCCCACCAGCTTGGTCGCCGAGGGAGCAATGAGCTGCACATTGTTGGCCCTCAAGGCCTCCAGCTCTTCCTTATCGCCGTAAAGCTGGGAGGAGGGGTAAACCTCTACCTTGAACTGGCCGTTGGACTTGCTCTCCAACAATTCTTTGAATTTTAAGGCCGCCTGTCCCTTGGGTGTGCTTTCAGCCACGACGTGGGAAAATTTGACCACAATGGGTTCCTTCTCCCCGGTCCCCTGGGAGCTCTTCTTTTCTCCGCCACAACCGGAAGCGGTAAGCGCCAGGCCCAGGGCTAAAAGACCCACCAGAAGGATTTGCCATACCTTTTTCATGTCATTCGACCCCCTTATGATTTTATCAGTCAGTCAACTTAAAAACTTCTGAATACTCAGTATGCCGGTTTCCCTATTATGTAAACAGCACATACCCCCCTTCAGGTCATTTAAAGGCCAATAACCACGGCCCTTCAGGAACCGGCGGCACGGGAGCCCTTTAAACGGAACGCTTCCTCCAGAAGCTCAGCACCGATAACCGGCCTGAATTGCTCGTAAAGGGGTTCCAGAGCCGCCTGCCACTCTGCCCTTTCTTCCGCGGTCAGGATGTGTACCTGGACCTTTCCCGACTCCTTAATTTGCCTGAAGTTTTTGTCATTTATGTGTGCCGCCTGCTCCCGTTCCCACCGGGTCACCTCGGCCATGGTCTCCTCGATAATTTCACGGATGTCCGGGGGCAATGAGTGCCAGAAGGTGGCGTTGATCAGCACCACGTAACCCATATAACCGTGATTGCTAACCGTCATATAGGGCTGTACCTGGTAAAAACGCTGGGAATAAATATTGGACATGGTGTTTTCCTGGCCGTCCACCTGATTTCCGGACAGGGCACCGTAAACATCGCTAAAAGGCATCTGGGTAGCATTTGCTCCCAGGCTACGGAACTGCTCTTCCAGCACCTGGCTGTTAATCATCACCCGGAAAGTTAAACCGGCAAAATCCCGGGGATGCACCAGGGGTCTTTTGCTGTTGGTTATCTGTTTAAATCCGTTATCCCAGAAGGCCAGGGGATGAATATTATGGGGTTCCAGGGTGGCAAAAAGCTTTTTGCCTATTTCCCCATCGAGCGCCCTGTGCACCTGTTCTTCGTTCTCAAAAAGATATGGTAAATCCAGCAACTGCCACTGGGGAGCCAGGCTGCTTAACTTGGATGTGGTAGGGGCAATGATCTGGACCGCACCTTTCTGCAGGGCGTCCAATTCCTCTCCATCCTTATAGAGTACGGAATTGGGAAAAACCTGTACTTCCACCCGCCCCCCGGTCCGCTCCTGCACCAACCGGGCAAACCGCCGGGCCGCCTGCCCTTTAGGGGTATCCTCGGCCACCACGTGGGAAAACTTGATTACAATCTTTTCCCGGGGATCTACCTGTTCCCCGTCGGGCCCCCGCCGGTCGCATCCCGTGGTGATCAAGACCACCGCCATAAAGAACAACAACCATTTCTTTGCCCAATCAAGCATGGCCGACCACTGCAACCTCCTTTACGGAGTGACCCCGGGAAGCAAATCCCAATTCAGTAATATGTTAATTGCTCCAGTTTTCTGACATCTTGCCTTAATTCTACCCCCTTTTACCATCAATCCGCAATATTGCGGCCATAAAGTTAATTTTGGTCTTTATGTTCAGCAGTTAAACTATCTTATATCTTTTGATGGGACGTCCCACTGAACCGTATTGCAATTCCACCGTCACCTTGCCCAGCTGGCTCAAATATTCTAAATACCGGCGGGCTGTCACCCTGGCCAGTCCCAGGGCGACGGCCACCTCCTCGGCCGACAGGGCCCCGCCGTCTTTAATGAGCAAAAGTAAAACCTGCTTTAAGGTTACCCCGTTTAAACCCTTGGGCATCTCTTCTGCCTCTTCATCAATAACCATTGGCACCCTTCCCCGGGCCAGCTGGTCGATATCATCCTGCTCCAGCCGGCCTTCTTTGTTTAAGCGGCTGTACAAAAGGGCGAAACCCTCCAGAGCACTCTTCAAACGGCTGAACTTGAAGGGTTTGATGATGTAATCCACCGCCCCGTAGCGGAAGGCGTTTTGAATCGTCTCCGCATCCTGGGCCGCCGTTACCAGCAATACATCGGTGGGCAACCCCAGGCGGCGAATCTCCTGCAGGGCGGCCAAGCCGCTCATATCCGGCAGGTAAACATCCAAAAGGGTCAGGGCGGGTTTTAACCGGGCCGCCAGCTGCACCGCTTCCTTTCCCGTACGGGCTACGCCCACCACCTTAAAACCGGGTACGGCATTGACGAAACCCCGGTTTACCTCCACCACCATGGGATCATCCTCGACAATCAGCACCTCAATGACGCTCACGATGTCACCCCCTGGATTGCCTTGCTCGAGGGTGTACTGCAAGGACTTTCCCCCGGAATACGCACTGTAATAGTGGTTCCCTCCCCTTCCCGGGAGTGTACGGTAATCTCTCCGCCGGCTGTATCGACATGCTTTTTCACCAGATACAGGCCAATCCCCCGCCCGGTTCCTTTGGTAGAAAACCCCTGTTCAAAGATCCGCTCCTGGAGATGGGACGGTATGCCCACTCCCCAGTCCCGCACAATCACCACCAGACCCCCCGAATCATCCCGCATCTCAAATGCCACCCGCCTGCGGGAGGGCTCCATCTCCCGCACCGCATCAAGGGCGTTTTCTAGAAGATTACCCAGCACCACCCCCAGGGCAGCAGCATCCATATGGGGCGGCAACCGGGACAGCCGGGAGGAGCGGTTGATATGGAGGTCCACCTTTAGCTCCCGGGCCCGGCTATATTTGCCCAGCAACAACCCGGCTATGCTGTAATCACAGATGTTCTTGGTCAGCAGGCGGGTAAGTTCCTGTTGTTCCTCAGTAACCGCAAAGATGTAATCCACCGCCTCCTGCACCCGGTTCAACTGGAGCAGACCGGCAATGGTGTGCAAACGGTTGAGATATTCGTGGTTTTGCACTCGCAGGGCCTCCACAAAGGATTTGACCCCGGTCAATTCCTCGGCCAGGTGATGCACCTCGGTGCGATCCCGAAAGGAAGCCAGGGCACCCACAACCTCCCCCTTCACCCGCACCGGCACCCGGTTAACAATAACGACCGTGTTTTTTAAAACCCGCTCCTGGTTAAACTCCGGTTGGCCCGTTTGCAACACCCGGGGTAAAAAACTATCCGGGAGCACTTCGGTAATGGACCGGCCCACCACCTCGTCATCCGTACCCAACAAACGTTTGGCTTCTTCGTTGATCACCGTAATGCGCATATCCCGGTCGATGGCAATAATACCCTCGCCCATGGCCTGGAGCATAGCCGTACGCTCTTCCAGGATGCGGGCAATCTCCTCGGGTTCCAGGGTAAACATAGCCCCCTTAATCCTGCTGGCCAGGTAGAGGGAACCCAGCAAACCGGCCAGCAAACCGATGGCCAGGGATGGGTAGAGCTGGGCCTGGATGGCCCGGAAGAGCTCGGCAAAGGTAGGGGTAATAATACCTACCACCACCACTCCCACCTGCCGCGTGCCTTCATCTACCTTGATGGGAGAAAAGGCACGGACGGCCGGACCCATCACCCCGGCGGTACGGGTAATATATTCCCGGCCGGACAGGGCCGGGTCCAGATCCCGATCGGAAAATTTGCCTCCGATGCGTTCCGCCACCGGATGGGAGTAACGCACCCGGTTCATATCCACCACGACAATGTACTCCACCCCGGTGGCCAGCCTGATTTTTTCAGCCACGGGCTGAATGATGCTGGCACCGCCGGGATGTCCCACATTATTCTGGATGGCCTCCATCTGGGCCAGGGTCCGGGCAATGGCCAAAGCACGCATGCCCATTTCCTCTTCCAGCAGGCGAGAAACCTTAACCCCCATGAGTATTACGGCCACTAAAATGGACAGCACCACCGAAACAAAGGATAAAATGGCCAACCTTATGCGCAGGGGCAAAAAACGCCGGTAAATGTCCAAAGCAGCCGCCTCTCCTTCAGAATATTAAGGCCATTGCGATTATTAACATAATTCGATACCCGGAAACCAAACCCTCCTCAATGCCAGGGAAAATGCTGGGTGACAGCAGGAGAAACCAGCGAGGGATAGAAAAATAGCTCTGGGCGGCTCCAAAACTTTAGGAAAGAAAGCCAATGGGAATAATAACCTAAAGAGGCTAAACAATCCCAAAGAAGGTCAATGATCCTCCCGGGCAGGCGTATAATTTTAAAGTAAACCCCTGGCCCGCGAGGTGATCACCTTTGGTGAAAATCAGGCTCTGGCAAAACCACAGCGAACAGAACGGAACTTTAGAAAATGAACGCCGAAACCTTCCTGTTTTTTCACCGGGGGGACAACCGGAAAAAAACCATGGTGGAGGTGAAGACCAGCGCCAGAAAAACGTCCGGGAAATTATGAAAGAACTGGACTCTTTGGTGGGTCTTGCGGGGGTAAAAAAGCTGGTGGGGGAAATCCACGCCTTTGTGGAAATCCAGCGCCGGCGGCAAAGGGAAAAGCTGGCCACCGAACCCCAGGTTTTGCACATGGTCTTTAAGGGCAATCCGGGGACGGGCAAAACCACCGTGGCCCGCATCATCGGCCGTCTCTTCAAAGAGGTAGGGGTGTTACCCAAGGGCCACCTGGTAGAAGTGGAAAGGGCAGACCTGGTGGGGGAATACATCGGCCACACGGCGCAAAAAACCAGGGATCAGATTAAAAAGGCCCTGGGAGGTATTCTCTTTATCGATGAAGCCTATTCCCTGGCCCGGGGCGGTGAAAAGGATTTTGGACGGGAAGCCATTGACGCCCTGGTCAAAGGAATGGAAGATCACAAGGACAATTTGATTCTTATCCTGGCCGGTTACCGCCAGGAGATGGAATGGTTTATGGAAAGCAATCCCGGCCTGCGCTCCCGGTTTCCCATCCACATCACCTTTCCCGATTACACCACCACGGAGCTTTTGGCCATAGCGGACCTGATGTTGAAAAAGCGCCAGTACCATTTGTCCCCGGGAGCCCGGGACGAACTGCGCCTCATTCTGGAGGAAACCCGTTCCCTTCACGTGCACAGCGGCAATGCCCGCCTGGTGCGCAATCTCATTGAACGGGCCATACGCCAGCAGGCGGTACGTTTGGTACGGAAGGGGCAGGTTAGCCGAGAGGAATTAATGACCATCACCCGGGAAGATATACTCCAGGCACACGAAAGCAGCCCGGGAATTTGACATAACACAGTCAAATGGATCAGAGCCGTCGCCCGGGAGCACTGGAAACGAACACCAAACACGTGTAGCCGGGGTCAATGCACCGCGGGCTGTGAATTGCGTGATAAAGCGTTGAAAGAATGCCATCTATACTACACAAAGGGGAGTCTTAGCTTGATTGCAACAGACTTAACCACGTTGGCGGCAGAAGTAGAAGAAGAAGTAAAGCCTTATTACCAGAAAGTAGAAGCGGTGGCACGCCAAAACCACGCCCGGGTACTGGACGCCTTTCACTACGCCCGGGTAAGCGATTATCATTTAAAGGGTTCTACCGGCTACGGCTACGGTGACCAGGGACGGGAAACCCTGGAAAAGGTGTACGCCCGGGCATTTCAAGCCGAGGCGGCCCTGGTGCGGGGGCAAATTGTCAGCGGCACCCATGCCATTGCCCTGTGCTTGTTTGGGATTTTACGTCCCGGAGACGAATTGCTGGCAGTAACGGGAGCACCCTATGATACCCTCCAGGAAATGATCGGCATTAGGGGCCATGCTCCGGGATCTTTAAAGGAAATGGGCGTTGCCTACCGGCAGGTGGAGCTATTGCCCGATGGCAGCCTTGACATGGTTGAAATTGCCCGGGCACTGAATCAACGCACCCGCATGGTAATGTTTCAACGTTCCCGGGGCTACAGTTTGCGCCCTTCCCTGAACCTGGACGAGATGGGCCGGGCCATCGCATGGATTAAGAAAAAACACCCCCACGTGGTAATCTTTGTGGACAACTGCTACGGTGAATTTGTCGAACCCCTGGAACCCCCGGCGGTAGGAGCGGACCTCGTAGCCGGATCGTTAATTAAAAACCCCGGCGGGGGCCTGGCTCCCGGCGGCGGTTACGTGGTGGGGAGGCAGCCTTACGTGGAAATGGCTGCTAGCCGCCTGACGGCGCCGGGCCTGGGCAGTGAAGTTGGACCCAGTCCCGACTACCAGCGCCTGCTCTTCCAGGGGCTCTTCCTGGCTCCCCATGTGGTAGCCGAAGCTTTAAAAGGGGCCATCTTTGCCGCCCGCCTCTTTGAACGGCTGGGTTTTAAAGTAGACCCCGCACCCGAGGAAGAACGCACCGACATTGTCCAGGCTATTCTTTTGGGCTCACCCGAAAGGGTTCTCGCTTTCTGCCGGGGATTGCAGCAGTCTTCTCCCGTGGATTCCCATGTGCGGCCTCAACCGGTGGACATGCCCGGCTATGGTGACGCGGTGGTCATGGCAGCCGGCACCTTTGTGCAGGGTTCCTCCATCGAGTTGAGCGCCGACGCGCCCATGCGTGAACCTTACGCGGTGTATATGCAGGGAGGCTTGTCCAAGGAATATGTCCGGTTGGCCGTGCTCGCGGCAGCCAGGGCGGTACTGGCGGGGGAACAGGAATGAACTTAAAACAGCTGGAAGCCTTTTTATGGGTAGCGGAACTGCAGAGCTTCACCCGGGCGGCCAAGCATCTTTACATGAGCCAGCCGGCAGTGAGCTTTCAAATAAAGTCGCTGGAGGAAAGCCTGGGTGCCACCCTTTTTTACCGGGGCGATAAAAAGGTGGAACTTACCGAAGCCGGACGCCTTCTCTACCCCGAAGCCCGGCAAATATTGCGCCATTTTCAAAAAATCAAAGCCGGACTGGATGAACTGAAGGGGCTTAAAAGGGGACATCTTTGCCTGGGAGCCAGCACCATTCCCGGTGAATACCTGCTGCCCCTGCTGATCGGCCGCTTTCGTCGGCATTACCCGGGAGTGGAGGTTACCCTGCGCATAGCCGGAAGCGGCCAGGTTATCCGCTGGGTACGGGAAAGGGAAATCGATCTGGGAGTCACCGGGGCACCTGTCAAAGAAGAAGGGCTGGAATGTTTGCCCTGGTATCGGGACCGGCTGGTGCTTATTGTGGGACCGGAACACCCCTGGGCGAACCGGAAAACGGTAAGTCCAGGTGAATTGCTGGACCAACCCCTGATCCTGAGGGAACCGGGCTCGGGCACTCGCCGCTCCCTGGAGGCAAAGTTGGCCCAGGCAGGCTACTCTCTGGAAGGGGCGCGGGTGGTGATGGAACTGGGTAGCACCCGGGCCGTAATTACGGCTGTACAGGCTGGCCTGGGGGTCAGCCTGGTTTCCGCCCTGGCCGCCGCCGAACCCCTGGCCCTGGGAAGGGTGTGCCAGGTGGCCCTGCAGAATATGGACCTGACCCGCTACCTTTACTTGATCCATGCGCCGGAATGGCCGGGGAGTTTCGCCGCCGGAGCCTTCTGGGACTTTATCAGACAGGAAGGACAGGCAGGTAAACAAAATGAATTAAGCAAAAAGGCCCCTCCAACGGAGAGACCGGCTCCTTGAATTTATTGTGTTTTTTGTTCGGAAAAGGAGGTACTCATGGGACGCATAGGGCTGACGGTGGAAATGGCGTGTTTATAAACCATCATTTGCTTGCCGTCACTTTCCAAAATGACGGTAAAATTGTCAAAGCCCCTGACCACTCCCTTTAGCTGGAAACCGTTGACCAGAAAGATGGTCACGGGAACATTTTCCTTGCGCACCTGATTTAAAAAGGCGTCCTGCAAATTTATTTGTGGCTTGCTCATTGGAAGGTCCCTCCGTCGGTAGTATTTTTTTCTAATTTGCTCTTCGACGTATTTAACAATACTCCTTCTGCCCGCCTCGTAATTTCTCGGGCGACTTCCGTTAAACTGGTATACTGCCCTACATTTACCCAGTTAATCCGCGGGTCCCGATTGAACCAGGTAAACTGCCTTTTGGCAAAACGCCTCGTGTTCCTTTTGAGCAAATGAACCGCTTCATCCATCGTGGACAGCCCCCGCAGGTAGGCGATAATTTCCTTGTATCCGAGACCCTGCATGGAGGTTAAGCGGGGACTGTACCCCCGGTCTAAAAGGCCCTGCACCTCTTCTACCAGACCCATCTCCATCATCTGATCCACCCGGGCTTCGATGCGCTGGTACAGCCGCTGCCGATCCATGGTCAGTCCAAGGATGAAAAAATTATAAGGAGGCTTTTCCCCTTCTTCCCGCAAGGCGCTTGACATGGGGCGCCCCGTGAGGTGATAAACTTCCAGGGCCCGGATCACTCGCTTTAAGTTGTTGGGATGAACCCGGGCCGCCGTCTCCGGGTCCACCTCGACCAGGCGCCGGTAAAGGGCTTGCGGCCCCTTTTCCTCTGCCTCCCTCATGAGCTTACGGCGAAAATCTTCATCTACGCCGGCACTGGTGAAATGGTAGGGTTCAATTACCGAGCGGACATAAAGCCCGGTACCCCCGACTAAAAGGGGTAGCTTGCCCCGCTCCCATATTTCACGGATATGTTGCCGGGCCTGCGCCTGGTAAAGGGCCACGCTGTAGGGCTCATCGGGTTCAATGATGTCAATCATATAGTGGGGAATGCCCCGCCGTTCTTCCATTGTTGGTTTGGCCGTGCCGATATCCATATAGCGGTAGACCAGCATGGAATCGGCGGAAACAATCTCTCCCCCCAATCTTAGGGCTACCTCTACCGAAACGGCGGTTTTACCCACGGCCGTAGGGCCAACCAGGACCAACAGGGGTATAGGTGTTTCCATCAACCCGTTCCCCCTCTTTTTTCGATGATCCCGTAAGCCACGGGGGAGGATTTGCCACCCTGGACCCGGGTAAAACCCAACCGGGCAAACTCACCGCTGTCCCGGGTTTCCTTCATCACCACCCGTCGCCGGGCCACCCTTACGGCTTCCTCTACAGCCTGAACTGAAAGGGGGGCGGGATTACCTACCAGGCGCACGGGGTTGATGGCCGCGGATTTTTCAAGAGGTTTGCGAAACATGGGATCAAAGTAAACCACATCAAAGCTTTCTGCGGCCAGCCCTTTTAAATAGGATAAATGATTGGCGCAAACCACCTCAATGCGGGCCATGGCTTCAATCAATTCCCGGGGGGCGTGGTCGCGATAGGTTTTAAGGCCGTGCTCCACAAGAACCGCGAGCACAGGGGACGACTCCACCCCTACCACCCGGCCCTGGTTACCCACCACAAAGGAAGCCACGGTGGCGTCCACCCCCAGGCCCAGGGTGCAGTCTAAAACCCAATCCCCCGGTTGTAAGCCCATGGCTTTAATCATCCAATCAGTTTTTCCAGCTTTTATTTCGCTTATACGCAACTTGGCCATGCTGGGGTGCAGAAAAAGCTCTTCACCATTATAGAAATAGGAAACCCGGCGGGCCGAGACCACCAGAACACCGGAAACTCCATATTTCTTAGCCAGAGCAGAAATGGAAAGGCCGGCACGGGGTACCAGGGGCACCCCCAGCCGCAAACTAAACCTGGTAGCCAGTTCCAACTCCGGGGTACCGGCCCGGTGGCCCGTGGTGACCACGCACACGGCCGACAAGAACACCACCTCCGCTTTAGCAGCGTTTAAAGCGCTGAGCCAGTTCATGGTGAGAAATATGGATAATGGTGGGCCTGCCGTGGGGACAGGTAAAAGGATTCCCGGCCGCCGCCAGCTGCTCCAAAAGGGACCTGGCCTCCGCCCCGGATAGTCCTTCCCCGGCCTTTACTGCCGCCCGGCAGGCAGCCTGAGCCGCCAGGTGATGCACCAGGTCCTCCCGGGATGGGGAGCGGCCGGGTTCATCCAGGTAACCAATTATGTCCCGCAAGTAGGATTCACCTTCTCCCGGGGGGAAATCCGGTGGTAGTCCCCGTACCACCACCGTATCCTGGCTGAAGAAATCCAGTATAAATCCCAGGGAAGCAAGGAATTCCCGGTGTGCTTCCAACAGACGGGCTTCCCGGTGGGTGAGAAAGACATTCACCGGCAGCGCAAGCATCTGGGAAGCTGCTCCCGGGCCGGCCAGTGCGGCCAGGTATTTTTCATAGAGAACCCGCTCGTGGGCGGCGTGCTGGTCAACGATATACAGTCCATCCGGTCCCGCGGCTAAAAGATAGGTGGGCATGAGCTGGCCCACATACTCTACCGCAGGGAAGGAGTGCCCGGTATGTTCATACACCGGCGCCGCTTCGGCCACGTAACCCTTCCTACCGGCCGGGGGGAGGCTGTGCGGCGGATGGTCTGGAAACAAAACCTGTTGTCTGCCGGCCTCCCGCGGGAAGAAACGGGGTACCCGTGGCAGGGGCTCCTCCCGCAAATCAGGCCCGTGCTCCCGCAGCACCGCTCCTGGAATGACCAGCCGGTTGCCCATCAGGGCCTTCCGGACGGCGCGGGTAACGGCCTCAGACACTTCCCTTTCCCGGGCCAGCCGGACCTCCAGTTTGGCCGGGTGAACATTGACATCCAGCAGTTCCGGAGCGACGGAAAGGGAAATCACCGCCACCGGGTAACGACCGGCCGGTAAAAGGGTGTGGTATGCCTCGCACACCGCCATGGTAACCAGGGGGCTGTACACGTACCGGCCGTTGATCAACACGGTGACTTGGCGGCGGTTGCTGCGGTGCAGGGTGGGCCGTCCGGTATACCCCCTTATCAGCAGCCAATCCCCGGAGCTCTCCTCTACCGGAAGCATTTCCCGGGCCAGCTCGGAACCATAGAAGGATGCAATGACGTCCAGCAGCTTGCCGGTCCCCGGCGAGGCAAAAACCTGCCGCCGGTTATGGGTAAACCGTATGGCCACCTCCGGACGGGCCAGGGCGAGGCGGAAAATATAGTCTCCCACCACACCCCCCTCGGTGCCGGGGGACTTCATATATTTTTTCCTGGCCGGAGTGTTATAGAAAAGGTTTTCCACGGTGACAATGGTCCCCGGAGCCAGGGCGGCGGGGCCGCTATTGATCACCTTGCCCCCTTCCACCTCCAGAAAAGTTCCCCGGTCGGCAGTGGCGGTGCGGGTCTTCAGGGTCAATTTGCTTACCGCGGCTATACTGGGCAGCGCCTCTCCCCTGAAGCCCAGGGTGGTGATCCGGGAAAGATCCGCCGGCCCGCGGATTTTGCTGGTAGCATGGCGTAAAAGGGCAAGCTGCGCGTCCTCCTCGTCCATGCCACAGCCGTTGTCCCGGACCACAATGCGGGTCAGGCCCCCCTGTTCAATCTCCACCGAGATGGTCGAAGCCCCGGCATCCAGGGAGTTCTCCACCAGTTCCTTGACCACCGAGGCCGGTCTTTCCACCACCTCACCGGCGGCAATCTGGTTGGCCGTAGTTTCATCCAGAATAACAATCTTCGGCAATTATTCCCCCACCTTTGGACCCTCGGAAACCCATTCCTGGCCCTTATCCCGGTCAAAGGCCAGGAATGTATCGGTGGATTTATCCTGCAGGTAGACAAACTGGTACTGCGCAAGCCCCCTGGCCTGTTCGTAGGCATCGTAAGCCTCTGTCTGACAGGCCCCACAGGCCGTAAAAGGTATGGACACGCAAAACACCCGGTTGGGGTGGCCGTAGCCATGATCGGCCCGGGAGTCAATGGTAATATAGCCGGGGCAGTTGGGACAGCGGCGTACCCTTTCAAGCTGTTCCTCTTCAATGTAGTCGGTGTCGTAGTAGATATGCTTTCGGCGCTGGAAAAAAGTTCCGGTGCCAAAAATTTTATCCAGATCAACCCGGTCCCTGTTTTCCCATACGTTCCGGAGCTGTTCTACCACCCGTTGTACCCTGGCTACCCGTTCCGGGTTTTCCGGCATCGTTCCGGGCCATTCGGGCTCCCGCACGTAAAAATAGTCATGGCCGGCCAGGGCCAGCAGGATGGCCAGGTTGACATAGGGCAGAGCCGTTTCAATGGCATACCCCCCCTCCAGCACCGCCAGGTGGGGGTTAAGCTTGCGGGTGAACTCGGCGTAGCCCCTGGCCGTAAAACGCATGCTGCCCAGGGGATCGGTAAAATGGTTGTCCTGCCCCGCGGAGTTGATAATAAATTCCGGTTTAAAGTCTTCTAAGATCGGTAAAATCAAATTATCTACCACATAATGAAAGGTCTCATCGCCCAGTCCCGGGGGCAGGGGAATATTAATGGTGCGGGCATAGGCCCCGGGACCGCCCAGTTCATTGGGAAATCCCGTTCCGGGGTAAATGGTACGCCCGTCCTGGTGAAAAGAGATAAACAGGACATCGGGATCGTGATAGAAGATGTCCTGGGTGCCATCCCCGTGATGTACGTCCGAGTCGACAATGGCAATGCGCTTAATACCATGGTGGCGGCGCAGGTATTCCACTAGAATGGCCTCATTATTGATATTACAAAAACCCCGGTTGCCGTGGACCACCCGCATGGCATGGTGCCCCGGGGGACGCACCAGGGCAAAACCGTTTTTTAATTCTCCATGCACAATGGCATCGGCCAGCAGGGTGGCCGAACCGGCGGCAATAAGATGGGCCTCGGTAACCTGGCTTTGCACCCGGGGAACACAGAAGTGTACCCGGGCAATGTCGTGGATGGTGGCCAGGCGGGGGGCGTACTCCTCTATTTCGGGCAGATCCAGAACCCCTTCTTCAAAGATCTGATCCCGGGTGTATAAAAGACGTTCTTCCCGTTCCGGGTGGGTGGGCGAAATGGCCCAGTCAAAGGCCGGGAAAAATACCAGGCCGGTTTTATTATTTTTCATTCACTGGTCCCCCCCGCTCCCACGTGGTACAAAATCCCCCGCCGGGTCTGTACGGTGACATCAATTAAGCGACCAACCGTCACCCAGTCCCGCACCATGTTGAAGACTTCCCGCCTGGTAACCTCCAACCCTTCCACGCAGTCTTCCAGCCCGTGACGGGCGGCCCGCTTGCACAGCCATTCTTTGGCCAGTTCTAAAGCCTTTTCCTCATTGAAGGAACGTTCGGTGATCTTTCCCTGGTAGCCCTCCTCCTGGATGATATATATACCCTGCTCCGTGTCGGCCCTTAAGGTTACCTGCAGGGTAGGCCGGGCCACTGCCGCTCCGATGGCGTTGGCCACCGGGGCGTAGGGCGGGATCACCGGGTAACACCCCAAACGGGCAGCAATCTGGGAAACAAAACCGGCCGCCCCACCGCCCACACCCACCACGGTACTGGGGCGTACTTTCTTCTTCTGCAGCACTTCCCAAACCCGGTAAGCCGGTTCCTGCTCCCAGCGGCTAAACATGGCTTCAATTTCCCGGGTAATGGTTTCAATTACCCGGGTGGTCACCCGGCTGGCCACTTCGGCAACGGAAAGCCCTAAAGGTGCGCCCAGCATCTGCATGGCTTCCCGGGCCCGGTCGACATCCCCAAGCCTGGTTAACCCCAGCACCCTCAAGGCATCGGTGGGTGTGGGCAAAGGACCACCCAGGCAGTAGGGAGCTCCCAGGCGCTCGGAATAAATGATAATGTCCTTCCCTACCCGTTCGACAACGCTGTCGCCTCCCACGGGCACCGATTTCACCGCCAGCGCCCGTACGTGAGTGAGCATGTCATCCACCCGGGCTCCCCGGGAGGCTAAAAGGGGTTGGCCGCTCAAGATCAGGGCCAGGTCGGTGGTGGTACCACCGATATCCACCACCACCGCCGTTTCCCCCGGCGGCGTCAACGCCTGCACTCCCAACGTACTGGCCGCCGGCCCGCTAAAAATGGTTTCCACGGGCACCTCCAGGGAACTTTCCAGGGGCAGGGTACCGCCGTCGGCCTTGAGAATAAAAATGGCACCCTTTATTCCCCGCTGCGAGATGGCCTCCTGGACGGAACGAACAAAAAACTGGTACTTTTCCCGGGTGGCACAGGTGAGATAAGTGGAAACCACCCGGCGGGGAAAGTTCAATTGTCCGGCTACCTGGTGACCCAGTTCCACATGCCAGTCGGGGTAGTTCCATAGTACGCGGGCGGCCACTTCCTTTTCATGACGGTGGTTGCGGCACGAAAATTTACCCACTACAGCCACCTTACGATAACCCCTGGCTGCCAGTTCTGCGGCAGCCTGGTCCACCTCGGTCAAGCGCAGCGGAATAATCTCCCGCCCCCGGTAGTCAATGGCTCCCTGGATGATATGCGTGTCGGTAGGGAAACGGTACAGGCTGGGGCTTAAGCCGGGCCCGGGCATAAGGATCAAGCCCACGGGATCGTATTTCTTTTCCGCAATCAAATTTGTGATCACGGTGGTGCTGAAGACCACCCGCTCCACCAGTTCCCCCTCTACTCCTTTCATAATCTCGTCCAGGGCTTCCAGAAGGGAGGATAACAGGTCCTCCCGGGTAGGTACCTTGGCCATGGCCCGGACCAGCCCTCGATCCAGGAGAACCGCATCAGTACAGGTGCCTCCGACATCTATGCCTATATACACGGGAAGGTTTCACCCCCTACCGAAATCTCTTTTCCAAGGAATGACCACTCTAACTACCGTGGCCGGCGACCCGCCTTACACCCTGTTTTAAACTCCGCTGCCAGGCGGCAAGGGTATTCAGGGCCTCCAGGGGGGTCATTTGCCACAGATCCAGTTTCACCAGTTCATCCAGGATAGGATGTTTGGGAACCGCAGTTTTCTCCTCCCTGTGAGCCGGCAGGTCCCTTGGCGCCGAACTTACAGCTCCCCTGTCCCGGCGGTACTCCAGCTCGTGGAGTATTTCTTCGGCCCTTTGCAGGATTTCCCCGGGCAAGCCCGCCAGGCGGGCCACCTGGATGCCGTAACTGCGGTCTGCCCGCCCGGGACGTACCCGGCGCAGGAAAACCACGTCTTCTCCCCTTTCCTCCACGGCAACGGTAAAGTTTTTTACCCCGGGCAAGACATCCAGTTCAGTCAATTCGTGATAATGAGTGGAAAAGAGGGTTCGGGCACCGATGCGGCGCACGATGTATTCCACCAGTGCCCGGGCAATGCTGATGCCGTCGTAGGTGCTGGTACCCCGCCCCACCTCATCCATGATGATCAAGCTCCGGGGCGTGGCCGCACTGACAATTACCTGGCATTCGCTCATCTCCACCATGAAGGTGCTTTGCCCCGCAGCCAGGTCGTCGCTGGCCCCCACCCGGGTAAAAATGCGGTCCACAATGCCTATTTCCCCGGAAGCAGCGGGAATAAAGCTACCCACCTGAGCCATTAATACCAGCAGGGCCACCTGGCGCATATAGGTGCTCTTCCCCGCCATATTGGGTCCGGTAAGCAGGATCAGGCGGGTATCGCCCCCCAGATCCACGTCGTTGGGCACAAATTCCCCCGGCTCAAGCACCTGCTCCACTACCGGGTGACGCCCTTCCCGGATGGTAATGCGGGAACCGTCGTTTACCTCGGGACGGACATAATTTCCCTTCACCGCTGCCTCGGCCAGGGAAAGAAGGGCATCGGTGCGGGCTACCGCCCCCGCTGCCTGTTGAATGCGCCTCACCTGGGCAGCCACTTTTTCCCTTATTTCGGTAAATAAGCGGTATTCCAGCTGAACAAGCCTTTCTTCTGCTCCCAGGATTTGTTCTTCCAGTTCCTTTAGCTCCGGGGTAATAAAACGCTCCGCCCCGGCCAGGGTCTGCTTGCGTATGTAGTCGGCGGGCACAAGATCAAGGTTGGGGCGGGTTACTTCCAGGTAATAACCAAACACCTTATTAAAGCCTACCTTCAAGGAGCGGATACCGGTACGCTCCTTTTCCCGGGCTTCCAGCTGGGCCAGCCAGTTTTTACCCTCCCGGCTGGCCTGGCGCAGGCGGTCCACCTCGGGATGATATCCCTCCCGGATGATACCACCTTCCCTGGAACCGGCAGGGGGATCGGCGTCAATAGCTTCATCTAAGAGCTGGACAACATCTTCCAGGCAGTCCAGATCTCCGGCAATCTCCTGCCAGAGGGGAGCTTTTTTATTGCATAGCACCTTTTTTACCTTTGGCAAAACGGCCAGGGAGTTTTTCAAGGCAAGCAAATCCCGGGGGCCGGCGGTGCCGTAGACTACCCGGGAGGATAACCTTTCCAAATCGTAGATGGTCTTTAAAAGGTGTTGCAGTTCCTGGCGGGCAAGACTATCACTGACCAGTTCCTCCACCGCATCCTGCCGGGCACGAATGGCCTGGACATCCAGCAGGGGGCGCTCCAGCCAGGACTTCAATAAACGCCCGCCCATGGCCGTGACCGTGTGGTCCAGCACCCAGAGAAGGGTACCCCAACGGGAGCCATCCCTTAAGGAACTGGTTAACTCCAGATTGCGCCGGGTGACCCCGTCCAGGTGCATGTACTGGCTCCCACTGTATATTTCTACCCGGTTGATCTGGCCCAGTTCCCGCTTCTGGGTGGCCTTAAGGTAATTCAGCATTCCCCCGGCACAAAGGATGGCCAGGGGCAGGCCGCTTAAACCGGAGCGGGTCCAACCCGTTCCCAACTGTTCCTGTAAGCTCCGGACCGCCTCCCCCCGCTCGAAGGCGGCGGGACTCCAGAAGGAAGTAACCGCTTTGGGCAGCCGGGACTTGACAGCCCCGGCCAACTCCCGGTAAAGGGGTATATTGGGCAGGAGAACCTCGGCCGGTTCCAGGCGGATTAGTTCATCCAGCAGGGCATCCCGGCCGTCTATCTGGGTAACCATGAACAGGCCCGTGGTTACGTCCACCACGGCCAGACCGTAAGCATTGCCTTTTTCAACTACAGCGGCCAGGAAATTATGTTTTCTTTCCTCCAGGCATTCCATGATCGTGCCGGGGGTAACCACCCGGGTCACTTCCCGCCGCACGATCCCCCTGGCATCGGCCGGGTCCTCGACCTGGTCGCAAATGGCCACCTTGTACCCCCGTTCAATTAAACGGGCAATATAGGTGTCCGCCGCATGATAGGGCACCCCGCACATGGGCACCCGGCCGGCTGCCCCGGCGTCCCTCCCGGTAAGGGTAATTTCCAGTTCCCGCGAGGCTACCAGGGCATCATCAAAAAACATTTCGTAAAAATCCCCGAGACGAAAAAAGAGTATAGCGTCTTGATAATTCTGTTTAATCTGCAAATACTGTTTCAGCATGGGGGTGTAAGACACCAATAATCCCCTCCTGGGCACCATTATAACACAAAGAACTGCCAGGCAAAAGGAAAACCCGGTTCCGATGTCCAGGCTCCGAAGCCATGATGAAAATAAGTTTGCGCCCGGGCCCCAAATAAGATATAATACGAGGAGTAACGGGAAGGGATCAGGTATGAAGGAAAGAATACCCACCTATGAAGTAATAACCTTTGGGTGCCAGATGAATGACCATGACTCTGAGGTAATAGCCGGCATGCTGGAATCCCTGGGTTACGAACCAGCCGCCAGCACCGGTGAGGCCGATGTAATACTGGTAAACACCTGCTGCGTGCGGGAAACGGCCGAAAACAAGATCTACGGCCTTTTGGGGCGCCTGGCTCACTTAAAGGATAAAAAGGGCGACCTGATCATTGGCATAGCTGGATGCATGACCCAGCAGCCGGGAGTAGCCCGCAAAATCAAAAACCGTTTTCCCCAGGTGGATCTCATCCTGGGTACCCACAACTTACACCGCCTGCCCGAACTCCTTTTACAGGCCCGGGAATGCCGGGAAAGGGTGATGGAGGTATGGGATCAGGCCGGAGAGATCGTGGAAAACCTGCCTATCCGCCGGGCCTCCAGGGTGAAGGCCTGGGTAAACATTACCTACGGCTGCAATAACTTTTGCACCTACTGTATTGTACCCTACGTGCGCGGGCGGGAGCGCAGCCGCCGGCCGGAAGACATTCTTAACGAGATTCGCCAGCTGGTACAGGAAGGCTACCGGGAAGTCACCCTTTTAGGGCAGAATGTGAATTCTTACGGTAAGGATTTGCCCGGGCCGACCAGTTTTGCCCGCCTGCTAGCAGAAGTGGATCAAATTCCGGGTCTTTGGCGTATTCGTTTTACCACCTCCCATCCCCGGGATTTTACCCAGGAACTGATTGATACCATTGCCCGCTGTCCCCACGTATGCGAACATATCCATCTGCCCGTGCAGGCAGGCAGCAACCGTATCTTGAAGCTGATGAACCGGGGTTACGACCGGGACTATTACCTGGACCTGGTGGAGCGCATTCGCCGGGCTATACCCGGCGTGGCCATAACCACTGATATCATGGTAGGGTTCCCGGGGGAAACGGAAGAGGATTTTGCTCAGACCATGGATCTGGTGGAAAGGGTGCGCTTTGACGGCGCCTTTACCTTTGTATATAACCCCCGGCCGGGCACCCCGGCGGCGCGCCTCCCCGAACAGGTACCCGACGGAATAAAAAGCGAAAGGATCCAAAAGCTCATTGAAAGACAAAACGAAATCACCCTGGCCCATAACCAGGCCCTCGTTGGCCGGGTGGAGCAGATTCTGGTGGAAGGCGAAAGCAAAACCAACCCCGAAATGATGAGCGGCCGCACCAGGACCAACCGACTGGTGATTTTCCCCGGCTCCAGGGACCTCGCCGGGCAACTAGTGAATGTGACTGTTACCGGAGCCCGCCTCACCCACCTGGAAGGCAAATTGGCGGCGACGGTATGATCAATATTTCCCTGGATGGGAGGTGATTGATGTGTCTGTAATCGCAAAGGCCCGGGAACTGGGAGAAGAAATTGCCCGCTCCCAGGAGTTGGCGGCCATGATCCAGGCCCAGCAGGCTATGCTGCAGGACCCTGCCGCCAAGCAAATCATCGATGAATTTCATCAAAAGCAGCGGTTCCTGCAAATGATCCAGACCCAGGGCCTGGAACTTACGGAAAGCCAGAAGGCCGATGTGGAAGATCTGGAAAAGCGCATGATGGATAACCCGTTGATTACGGAATTTTTCCGTGCTCAACACAACTTCGAACAGTTACTGGAAGAAATCAACCAGATCATTAGCGATGCCATTTCCGGCGGCCAGCATTCCTGTTCCGATGAAAGCTGCAGTTGCTGCTGCGGCTGTGAGGTCTAGTTATAACTGCTGGCGCACCTGCAAGCGGCGGTAGCGGTTAATAGCGGCAGCAATTTCCTGCACCCGGGGGCGGGCATAATCCCCCGGGTGCAGGCCTTTAAAGGGAGATACAACATCCAGGCCCTCTCTATCTATATCCGCCAGCACCGCCAGGACTACTTCCCTCAAGGTTCGTTCTCCGTTAACGTAGTGTTTAGCCGCATACTTGATGATCTCAGCTATGGCCCGCAATTGAGCGGGGTCCACCAGTTGCTCCACATCCTGCAGGTCAATATCCATGTGGCCGTAGACAATTTCATCTGTACCCCGCGCTTTTACCTTGGCCCGTCCCTCGAGGATAAATGAGGCAGGCAAAGGGATACGGGGGGTAATCCGGTTAAAAGTACCAACAGCCTCTACCCGGCGCTCATCACGGTGGCGCAAAGCAATCTCCCTGGCCTGCCGGGTTACATCCAGGGGGATGTAGTTTTGCATCATAATGACCCGGTCGGCCACCGCAAAGTAATCCCCCGATCCGCCCACCACCAGGACGGTGGAAACCCCCAGGTGCTCGTAAAGCTGGCGCACCCTGTCGATAAAGGGGGTGATGGGTTCGAATTCCTTGGCCACCAGTTCCTGCATGCGGCCATCCCGGATCATAAAGTTGGTGGCACTGGTATCCTCGTCAAGAAGCAACAAACGGGTCCCCACTTCCAGGGCCTCCACGATGTTGGCCGCCTGCGAAGTGCTGCCACTGGCGTTTTCCGTGGAAAAAGCCCGGGTATCCTGGCCATGGGGTAAATTGTTTATAAAAGCGCTGATATCCACCTTTTCCACGCTGCGGCCGTCCTCGGCCCGGATTTTCACCGCGTCATCCACGGTAATCACCAGTTCCCGCCCGTCTCCGGGGATATGGTTGTAAACTCCTCGTTCCAGGGCCCGCAAAAGGGTGGATTTGCCGTGGTAGCCTCCTCCCACAATGAGGGTGACCCCCCGGGGAACGCCCATGCCAGTCACCGTACCGCGATTGGGCAGCTCAAAGGAAACCTCCAGTTCCGGCGGGGATTGAAAGGGAATTACCCGCCCCGGGGTTAAAGGAAGGTCGCTTACACCGCTTTCCCTGGGCAGGATGGCCCCGTTGGCCACAAAGGCCACCAGGCCCCGTTCATCCAGCTGGGCCCTTAAAAATTCCTGGTCTTCCACCAGTTCCACCTGTTGTTTTAAGGCCGCTGCGTCAAGACTTTTATAAAACAGGGATTCGTTGACGATGGCCGGAATCTCTTCAAAGAAGATGCGCACTGCTTCCCGGCCGGTAATGGTACGCCCCCGGGCAGGCAGACCAACGTTAAAACGGATCTCTACATACTCTTTATTAACAACTGCCCCGGTACGCTCGAGAATTTCCTGGCCGCAGTGGCCTATAGTGATCAGGCCGCTTTTACCGGTACCCCGGTGCCCCCGGGCATGGCGGCTGATTGCCCGGCCAAACTGTCGCATCAGGTAGTCCTCCAGGGCAATTCTCCGGGGGGTGGTGGCATACAGTTCGGAAGGAAAACTGGCCAAACGCTGGTCCACCCGCACCCGCAGGCGGCTGGGGGGTGCGAAGGGATCGCTTTGTACGTGATCAATAAAGAGAGTGTAACGGCCAAAGGAATAGCTGCCGCCAATGGACTTATAGGCACCGTAACCACGGCCATCTATGCCCAGCAGGCGGGAACGCAGTGTTTCCTGGTTGGACAAGCAAAACACCTCTTTGTGTAAAATACAAAATACTAAGGGGAAACGCCGAGGAACGCCCCCTGAAAGGAAGCAAAATCCACAACAAAGGGCCACCGGTGTGGCCCTGAAACAAGGCAAAACCCGCGGCCTATAAAACCCGGCCCAGGTTGAGCAATAACCACAGGCGGTCGCCTTTTTTTATTACCCCCCGGAGGAACTCCATGTTGTCTCCCGCCACCGCCGGCGGTTCCATTTCATCGGCGTTGTATCGACCTACCTCCAGAACGTTATCAACAATCATACCCACTTTTTGTCCTTCATACTCCACCACAATGATCCGGGTGGCATCGGTGTAATCCCGCACAGGCAGGTCCAGGCGCCTGTTCAGGTTTATTACCGGCACGATACTACCCCTGAGGTTGATGATACCCTCAACGTAACTTTTAGTGTTGGGCACCCGGGTAATATCGGTCATGCGAATAATCTCCTGGGTTTCCTGGATGGGCAGGGCATATTGTTGATCGTTTAACTGGAAGATTACCACTTGTTGCTCATCGCCCATAATTGACTCCCCTTCCTAAATTGCTATCAAACAAATTAGCCTTAGAACGGCATGGCCCCACGCCGTTTTCGCACTACAGGCTAAGGAAGGTTTTGACGAAAAGGGAAGAAATTCCTGCCTGTGCCTGCGACAAATTTCTAAATAAAAGTCGCTCCTTTCGGGTTTATCGCCGCCAGGTTATGTATGGGGCATTGTTGCTCCAGGGAACTACTTCTTGGGCTGGGCTTCCTTGACCAGCTTATCTTTGGGTGCGCCGCAAGACTTACACTTGCCGGGCTTGCAGCGGGCCTCCACCACATTCCCGCACTCCTGGCACTTCCAGACAGCCATCTACTCACCCCCTTTTGCCGCCTGCCGGATTACCTGGATAGCCGCTGCCGGATCCGGAGCACCAAAAACAGCCGAACCAGCCACCAGTACCGTAGCCCCGGCCTGTACCACCAGTGGGGCGGTGGAGGGATTGATACCACCGTCCACCTGAATTTCCACCTCCAACCCGGCACCATCCAGCATCTCCCGGATCTTGCGGATTTTAGGGAGGACCTGGGGAATAAAGGCCTGTCCACCAAAGCCCGGGTTAACGGTCATCACCAGTACCAGATCAAAAAGTCCGGGCAGGTATTCCAGCACTTCAGGAGGAGTGGCCGGATTCAGGGCCACCCCGGCCCTGACTCCCTTTTCCCGGATATGCGTGAGCGTGCGGTGCAGGTGCCGGCAGGCTTCCACATGTACCGTGATCAGGTCTGCCCCCGCCTCAACAAAGGAATCTATATAACGGTCGGGCTCTTCGATCATTAAGTGAACGTCAAAAAACAACCGGCTGTGGGGCCGCAGAGCCGCCACCACCAGTGGCCCGATGGTAATGTTGGGCACGAAGTGGCCGTCCATGACGTCAAGGTGGAGGTAGTCTGCCCCGGCCCTCTCCACCCGCTGCACGTCTTCCCTAAGGCGGGCAAAGTTGGCCGAGAGAATCGACGGTGCTATTTTGATCACTCAGTATCTCCTCTCCAGTTCCATTACTTCCTGCAGCAGTTGTAAATAGTTTTCGTAGCGAAAGGCGGAAATTTCCCCTTCCTCGACGGCCCTTTTTACCGCACAACCGGGCTCCTGGAAATGCAGGCAACCGGTGAAACGACAACCGTCGCGACGGGACACAAATTCCGGATAGAACTCCCCCAGTTCTTCCCGTTTCATTTCGGGTAAGTAAAGGCTGGAAAATCCCGGGGTATCTGCTACCAGACCTCCCCCGGGCAAGCGCAGGAGTTCCACATGCCTGGTGGTATGCCGGCCACGGCCCAATTTGCGGCTGATCTCCCCGGTTTTCAGATTTAAACCGGGGACCAGGGCATTTAACAGACTGGACTTGCCCACCCCGGAAGGTCCGGCCAGTACGGTAATATGCCCCTGTAGCAGGGCACGCAATTCATCAAGGCCGCTGCCATCCAGGGTGCTGGTACAAACAACCGGATAACCTGCCCGGCGGTAGGCCCCGATCATATCCCGGCTTAGATCTTCTCCCAGGTCCACCTTGTTAAAACAAATGGCCGGCCCTACCCCAGCATGTTCGGCCTGGATGAGAAACCGATCCAGTAAAAAGGTATTGGGGTCGGGATCCTTCATCGCAAACACAATCAGCGCCCGGTCTACATTGGCTACCGGCGGACGCACAAGGATAGTCCGGCGGGGGTGTACCTCTTCAATTACCCCCTGACCGTGGGGTTGGAGGCGAAAGGTAACCCGGTCTCCCACCAGCACCTGTTTTTTTTCCCGGCGAAAGCGCCCCCTCAAGGCGCAATCGTGTATTTCCTCGCCGCCCGCTACATAATAATGTCCGCCGTAAGCCTTGACCACTGTTCCTTCCCGCAGCATCTTTTAACCGGTTGCACTCCCCCCTTTTCAACTATCGTCATCATTTTTTCCCTCTTGAAGAGATTTTTGTTTTACCAGTTTATTGTCAACGTACACCTGGATAGTAGCCTGGCCGTAATAGCGTACGGTCGTTAATACCGTCTCCCCCGGTTGATGGGTATTTACGTAGGCTAAAGTGGTTCCCCGGACATCGTTAATCACTATTTTAACCTGGTGGGCCTGCCCGTCGTTGTCAAGGGGCACCTTCACCCGGGCCTCCCTGGGTACGGGTCCCGGCCCTTTGCTCAAGGTTACCTTTACGGACGTGCCCTGCTCAACCATGCCGTTGGGAGCAGGATCCTGGCTGACCACCTGATTCTGGAAGTAATCGGTACTCTCAACCCACTCGACATTTTCATCCAGGCTCAGGTTGTTTTCGGCCAGCTTGGCCCGGGCCTGGTCCAGGGTCAGCCCGATGAGGTTGGGCACCTTGGACTGCCTGGGCTTTGGTCCCAGGGAAAGATAAACCGTCACCGGGGTGTTGGGAGCTACCCGTTCCCCGGCAGCAGGAGATTGTTGAAAGATCAGATCCGGGGGAACGTTATCGTCGTAACCCTTCTGCACCTGTTCGGCCAGGACCAAACCCCTTTCAGTCAGGCGTATGCGCGCGTCTTCCAGACTCAGCCGGTACAGGTCGGGTACTTCCCGCAGGTCGGGACCCAGGCTGACCGTGAGGGTGATATCCCGGGGAGGCTTTACCGGCGCATCCGCCGGGCCAATATCCTGGTCAATAACAAATCCCTCGGGGATCTTGGGATGATGTTCCTTGCGCACTTTCACCTGCAATCCCAAATCAGCCAGTATCTTCTGGGCCTCGGACAACTCCTTGTTTATTACTGATGGCACTGTAACCGGGGGCGGTCCTATAAGATAACTATTCAGGGCATAGGCGCCCCCTGCCAAAAGGGCAAGCAGGAGAAGGGTCAGGGCCACCCATCCCGCCGGACGCAACCTGCGACGGGGCTTCTCTACCGGCTTGAGCACCCGGGTGGCCATTTCATCCAGGGGAATGAAACGGGTGACCTCTTCCCCGTCCCGGGCAAAAAGATTTTCCAGGTGCCGGGCCATCTCCCGGGCGGAAGCAAAACGCGACTGGGGATTTTTCTGCATGGCCCGCAGGATTACCTGCTCAAGCCCGGGGGAAACAGCAGGATTGCGCCGGGAGGGGGGCTCCGGTTCTTCCTGGATGTGTTTAATGGCTACGGCAATGGGACTGTCCCCGGCAAAGGGAACGCTACCGGTAAGCATTTCATAAAGAACCACGCCCAGGGAATAAAGGTCCGACTGGGGGCCGGCCAGTTCCCCGCGGGCCTGCTCCGGCGAGAGGTAGTGTACCGACCCTACAATGGTATCGGTCTGGGTGACGGTTGCCGCCGTGGCCTCCCGGGCAATGCCGAAATCAGTTAGTTTTGCCCGCCCACTCTTTGTAATCAGGATATTATGGGGTTTAATATCCCGGTGCACGATGTTGTTCTCGTGGGCGTGTTCCAGGGCCTCCAGGACCTGGAAAGCAATCTGCACCGCCTTTTCCGGAGGCAGGGCACCTTCCCGGCGGATGACGGTTTTCAAGTCCTCCCCGTCCACATACTCCATCACCAAGTACTGGATGTCATCTTCCTGCCCCACATCGTAAATGGACACGATGTTGGGGTGGGAAAGGCTGGCCACCGCCTGGGCTTCCCGGCGAAAACGGCGGGTAAAATCTTTATCCGAGGAGAATTCGGGGCGCAAAATCTTGATGGTAACCAGGCGGTTTAAGAAAGTATCCCGGCCTTTATAAACAACGGCCATTCCCCCGCCGCCCAGTTGTTCCAGGATTTCGTACCGGTTTCCCAACTGCCTCCCAATCATTACTTGTCACCTCAAGTCTTGGTTGGGTAGTTTAGCTTTTCCAATTCCATTTTATTCTAAACTACGGGCCGGCAGTCAGTACCGCCCGGATTATCTCCCGGGCAATGGGGGCGGCCACCACCCCGCCGGCACCACCGTTTTCCACAATCACCGCCACTACCACCCGGGGTCTTTCGGCCGGGGCAAAGCCAACAAACCAGGCATGGGTGTCCCCTTTGGGGTTCTGGGCCGAGCCTGTTTTACCGGCCACGGTTATCCCGGAAAGGGCCGCCCCCCTGCCGGTTCCCTCCCTTACCACATCCACCATAGCCTCCTTGATGACACCGGCAACCTCCGGACTGACCGCGGTAAGCCATGGCCGTGGGACAGACTGTAAAAGCACCCCTCCGTACGGGTCCTGCACCCGGGCTAAAAGGTGGGGGCGCATAATTACCCCGTCGTTGGCAATGGCTGCCGCCACCAGGGCCATTTGCAACGGGTTGACCAGCACCTCCCCCTGGCCGATGGCACTGGAGCCCAGATGGGGTTTATTCATCTTTTCCGGGGGGGCGAGGGTCCCGGGCCGGTAAGCAACCTCCGGAAGGCCACCCGCCCAGGGGTTTAAAGTCAAGCCAAAAGCGCGGGCAGTCTGGTAAAACCTTTCTGCTCCCATCTCCAGGCCCAGTCGGGCAAAAGTGGTATTGCAGGACACCGCCAGGGCCCGGTAGAAATCCACCGCCCCGTGAGCAGCAGTATCGGCAAGTCGAAAACCATCGATTATTAGACTACCCTGACAATTAAAAATACGTTTGATCACCTCGGGATTTGTAGTCAGGGCACCGGCTGCGGTGATTAATTTAAAGGTTGAGCCGGGCGGATAGGCCCCCTGGGTAGCCCGGTTTAAAAGCGGAGCCCCTTTATCCCGCTGCAACAAGTCGTATACGGTAAGAACCTTGCCATCAGGAGAACGGCCAGCCGGTTGCCCGATGGCATTGGGATCGTAGCTGGGGCTGCTGGCCAGGGCTAAGATCTCCCCGTTCCTTGGATCCAGCGCCACCACTGCTCCCCGCCGTTTACCCATAAGCCGCATGGCCAACTGCTGCAGGCGGGCATCCAGAGTGACCACCACATCGTTGCCCACCCGGGGACGCCCCAGCAGGCGGTCAATAATCACCTCAATTTTTTCTTCGTCGGTCATGGCTAAAAGATAACGGTCATAGGCCGATTCCAGCCCGGTGCGCCCGTAACGCTGGGAGATAAAACCTACTACGTGGGCGGCATCTTTTCCCAAGGGGTAGCTGCGCCTGTCTCCTTCGCTTTTCGCCAGCGCTGCTCCCCGGCGGTCGTAAATGGTGCCCCGGTGCACTTTAGCCTCGTAAGCAGCCAGGCGCCGGTTATGGGGGTCCGTGACCAGAGCCGGCCCCAGGAACACATTCACATAACCGATATAAAGGCTTAAGACGACAAAGGAACCCAGGATCAAACAGCTTAACCGACGGATATTATTTTTCATTTTCACCCCCGCCAATGCTTCCAACGCGCTAACCGTTTTTCAACGACTCCAACAGCTGTGTCTCGTGGGATATATTCAATAAAAGGCCCAAAATGATGAAATTGGCCACCAGGGAACTGCCACCGTAACTGACAAAAGGTAGAGTAACTCCAGTCAAGGGCAACAGCTTGATTACTCCGGCAATAATGATAAAGGTTTGCAATCCCATTAAAGCGGTAAATCCTGCCGCCAGAAGGCAGGCAAAATCATCCCGGGCCGCCAGAGCAATAACGAACCCCCGGTAGACAAAGAGCATATAAATGATTAACAGGCCAAGGCCGCCGGCCAGACCCAATTCCTCAGTTATAGCCGCAAAAATAAAATCAGTATGCACCGCCGGAACGAACTGGGGCAGGCCAGCACCTAGCCCGGATCCGGTGAGTCCACCCGCTGCCAGGGCGAAAAGGGATTGAACCACCTGGTAACCGGCGGTTTCCACGTACTGCCAGGGATTGAGCCAGATTTCCACCCGCAGCCGGACGTGTTCAAAAAGGGCGTAACTGCCTGCCGCCCCGGCTAAAAAAAGCGCTCCTCCCAGGCAAACATAGGCTACCCGGGCTGTGCTGGCGTAAACCATGGCCAAAAAGGTAGTAAAATAAATAAGCGCAGCACCCAGGTCCTTTTGAAAGATTAAGAGCAAAAGGGAAACACCCCACATGACCAGCAAGGGTCCCCATTCCTGCGGTGCAGGCAGGGCAATACCCATTACCGTCCGGGTACCTTCAGCCAGGGCCAGGCGGTTTTCGGCCAGAAAGGAGGCCAGGAAAAGCACCAGCAGGATCTTCACAAACTCCGAGGGCTGCACCTGAAACAATCCTAAATCCAGCCAACTTTTTGCCCCTCCCTGCTCCACCCCAAAAAATATGGGCAGCAAAAGGCCGATTATTCCCGCCAGGGCATAAACATACTTATAATCGGCCAGCACCCGGTAACGAAGCAAGAAGCGGGTAATCACCCAAAGGGTAAACAGGCCGATCATTAACCACACAAACTGACGTACTGCGTAAGCCGGATTTAAACGATAAAGAAAAACCAGGCTGGTAGAGGAAAAAAAGGCCACCAGGGGCAGCAAAAAGGGATCCCCGGCAAAACCGGTCCATGACCAGAAGAAGTGAAGGCCCCAGAAGGCCGCCATGGTGGCCAGCGCACCTATCAGCACCACTGCTGTGGACGGCGCTGGTTTAAGGAAATAAAGTGCTCCCGCCCCTACCAGCAGGTAAGCGCAGGCCCAAAAAAGCAACTTTCCTTCGACGGCCCGCAAATGGTATGCCCTCGGAGAAAACATCTTCATTCCACCGCCATTAAGATCACGGTAATGTTATCACTGCCACCCCGCTCAAGGGCGACCTGCACCAGCTTGTTCACGGCCCGGTTCAAATCCGGGTTTTTTTCCACCAGCATGACTATCTCCTGGGGTGATAAATGCACCGTCAAGCCATCGGTACACAGGAGGACTTTGTCACCAGGCTGGATTTTTACCCGAGCTCCATCCACCTCTACCCTGGGTTCAATACCTAGAGCACGGGTGAGCACATTGCGCTGGGGATGGCAACGGGCCTGCTCTTCACTGAGGCCCCCCAGCCGAACCAGTTCCTGGACCAGGGAATGATCTTCCGTAAGCTGGTGCATTTTTCCCTTGCGCAACAGGTATATACGGCTATCTCCCACATGGGCCAGGTAAAGATAATCCTTTGTAACCAGGGCCGCGGTTAAGGTGGTACCCATACCCCGGTAGCTGAGGTTGCTGGAAGATAACTGATAAACCAGCCGGTTGGCTTCTTGCACACCCTGCACCAGTATTGTTCCCGGATCGTCCGGGAAAGGATGGCGTGCCTTAAGGAAGCGCACCAGTTCAGCGATGGCCGTCCGGCTGGCAATTTCGCCGGCCTGATGACCGCCCATGCCATCGGCCACAACAAACAAACCCAACCCGGGTTCTATACACAGGCTGTCTTCATTTACCCGCCGTACCAGCCCCGCATCACTGGCTTGACTCCACTTCATAAGCCCACCTCACAAATTGAAAGGTAACGCCGCCGATACGTAGACGGTCGCCGTCGGCCAGAACGGTGGGCCGGTCCAGGCGCATCTCATTAAGATAGGTACCGTTTAAACTGCCCAGATCCTGCACCCAGTACTGGTCACCCCGGGAAAAAATGACCGCATGCTCCTGGGAGGAAAAAGGATCGGGGATAACCAGGCCGTTATGTTCACCCCGGCCCAGGGTAATCCTTTCCCCCAGGTAAAAGGTCATTCCCTTTTCCAGCCGGGGATCGGGACTGGCCAGAACCACCAGCCGCCCACCCGGTTTCGGAACGGCAGCTTCCCGGGAACCGTGAAGGGGTTTGGTTTCATTGCCGGGGCTTCTCCCGGCAGCAGCCGGGGTGGCCATGGCCGGGTATTCCCGGAGACCAAAAAACATCTGGCGGACTACCACAAATAAAAAGGCGTAAAGAAGAAAAAGGAAAAGATACCGCAATAGCGTTAGCAAGAGACCCAGCACATCATTCCACCTCGAAAATACAAAGGGTGGCGCCCATTTTAATGGCATCCCCCGGAGCTAAGACCTTGGTATTCACCCGTACCCCATTAACATAGACACCGTTAGTGCTGCCCAAATCCGTAATCACATACTCTCCGCCCCGGTATTCCAGCTGGGCGTGGCGTCGGGAAACACTGCTATCGCTGAAAACCACATCACAGGTATCGCGCCGGCCAATAACCATGGTGGAAGGTTGTAGGGGAAAAACCTTCCCTACCTGGGGGCCGGCCTTGACCACCAGGCGCGCCCTGGGCCCCGCGGAAACTACCGGTACCGGGGCGGTGTACCTGGCCGGTTGATATTCCAGGGTATCCTCAAACTCCCCTTCCCTGTTTCCAGCCGTACCTGTTTCCTCTTCGCCAGGCATGTAAACTGCTTCCCCAAAGCGTCCCTCAATGCGCATCTGCCCCTCCGGCACTGCCGCGTCCTCCTGGATTTCCACCCGGGGAGGGGCAACCAGGGTAAAATTTTTTTCCTGCGCTTTCTGGGCCAGGTAATCCTGTAACTCCCGGGCCATAAGGGGAGCAATGGAAGAAACCGCCCGGTAATCCTCAGGGTGTAAATAAATGGTAAACTCATTGGGTACATAAATCCGGCTGATACTTATCCGTTTCCGGTCGCGCATTTCCCGGGCCAATCTCTTGGCCATTTCTAACGGCTGTACCCGGCCTTTAAATTTATCCCGGAAGAAGCCCTCAATGTATCTTTCCAAACTACCTTCCAAACCGGAAAAGAGTCCCATGGGGGTCCCCCTCCCTATCTATTCAATCCCAGAACGCGGCGACGCAGTTGCCCGCAAGCGGCATCAATGTCGCTGCCCAGTTCCCGCCGCACCGTCACTGAAAGACCGGCCTTCTCCAGCAAATTTTTAAAGCGCTGTACCCGCGCCGCGGGAGTACGGGAAAACTCCCTTGCGCTCACAGGATTCGCCGGGATAAGGTTGATATGGCAAAGCAATCCCCCCACCAGCCGGGCCAGTTCGAGGGCAAAGCGTGGGCTATCGTTCACCCCGGCCAAAAGGACATACTCAAAAGTGATACGCCGGCCGGTAAGTTTTATGTATTCCCGGCAGGCGGGTATGAGCTCACCCAGGGGATAGCGCCGGTTGATGGGCATAAGACGGTTACGTAGTTCATCGTTGGGGGCGTGCAGGGATACGGCCAGGGTTAAAGGCAGGCGCCGCCGGGACAACTTTAAAATTCCCGGTACTACCCCGCAGGTAGATAAGGTAATATGCCGGTATCCAATCTGCAAACCGTAGGGTGCGGTAAGGTGTTCTAGAAAAATCATGACGTGGTCGAAGTTGTCCAGGGGTTCCCCGGACCCCATGAGCACCACGTGGCTGATCCTCTCACCAACGTCGGATTGCATGGCTAAAACCTGATCGTACATTTCCCCTGGTGAAAGGTTTCGAATAAAGCCGCCAATGGTGGAAGCACAAAAACGGCAGCCCATACGGCACCCCACCTGGGTGGAAATGCAAGCGGAACAACCGTAAATGTAGCGCATAAACACGCTTTCTACGGCCTGGCCGTCAGCCAGGCCGTATAAGTACTTTATGGCATCCCCCCGGCGGGAAACCTGTTTCTGCACCAATGTCAAACCGCGCAAAAGGGCTATGTCTTTTAGCCTGGCCCGCAAGTCCTTGGGCAGGTCGGTCATCTCATCCCAGGACAGGCAATTCCGCTGAAAAAGCCAGCGGGCCAGTTGCAGGGCCCTGTAAGGCGGTTCCCCCAACCGGCCTAAAAGGTCCTTTATCTGGTCGAGGGTGAGGTCCTTTAAATTAACCATGGGCGTGTTCCCCGTTTCGTCGACATCACCTATCATTATATTATACCATACCCGCAACTAAAAATTTTCAGAATCCTGGAGCCTTTACTATGAGGCGACAATGTCCCTGGTTGGGAAAGCCGCTTCTTCGGGGCGGACTGCCACTCACACAGGGACCCTCTTGCGCAGGCGGGCCATGAAAAATCCGTCCATCCCGTGCCGGTGGGGTAAAAGCTGGATATAACCGCGGGACAGGGTTCCCTGTTCATCCAGACCGGCAGGCAAAAGTGTTGAAAGATCTTCCAGTTGAAACTCTGGGTGGTGGTTTAGAAAGTCTTCCACCTGGCCGAGGTTTTCTTCCCTGGTTACGGTACAGGTACTGTATACCAGCACCCCGCCCGGTTTCAGGCAACGGGCCACCCCCTCAAGCATCTCTTTCTGCAGGCCTGCCATTTCCGCAATGGAAGCTTCGGTCTTGCGCCAGCGGGCATCGGGACGCCGGCGCAAGACTCCCAGCCCGGAGCAGGGGGCATCCAGCAGGATAAAATCCCATTGATGATGCGTACTCTGGTCAAGATGACGGGCATCCGCCTCCACGGGCCGGACACAGGTAATGCCCAGGCGGCGACAGTTGGCGGCAATCAATTTTATTTTATGGGGATGGATGTCCAGGGCGGTTATTTCCCCCCGATCCCCCATCAACTGGGCCAGGTGTGTGGTCTTGGTACCTGGAGCAGCTGCCGCATCCAGTACCCGCGCCCCCGGTAAAGGCGACAGGGCATGTCCCACCAGGATGGAACTTTCATCCTGGACCAGGAACAGGCCTTCTTCAAAAGGAGCAAAGCTGTGCAGGGAAGGAAAACCGGCTATCTTCAATCCTTCCGGAGCAAAGGATGTGGGTTCCGCCGTCACACCCTCTTCCCTTAACCGTTCCATCAACTCCTGCCGGCTGATCTTCAGGGTGTTGGTACGCACCGTGTTGGGGGCCGGGCCGTTGTTGGCCTGGCAGAGGGCTATTGTTTCCTCCAAACCATATTCCTTAAGCCACCGCCGGACCAACCAGGCCGGATGGGAGTAATAAAGGGAAATGTAGGCAACCGGGTCGTCCTTTAGATCGGGGAGAGGTATCTGCCTGCCCCGCCGGGCCAGGTTGCGCAGCACACCGTTCACGAAACCCACCGCCCCGGGGTGACCGTAACGGCGGGCCAGCTCGCTGGACTCGTTGCATGCCGCCGCATCGGGAACCCGGTCCATGTACATGATCTGATATGCCCCGAGACGGAGGATGTTCCGGACCCACGGATTTTGGGAAGCCAGGGGTTGGCGTAAGAAATGGCTCAGGAGCCAGTCCAGAGTATTTAAACGGCGCAGTACGCCGTAAGCCAGTTCGGTCGCAAAGGCCCGGTCCAGCTTACCAGGACGGTAATGTTCCAGAATGCGGTCCAGGGCCAGGTTGGCATATGCCTCCTCCTGATCCACGGCATATAAAACCTTTAAGGCCACTTCCCGGGCATTGATCCGGGCCAAAACCAATCACTCCTTATCCAACCCGCAAAAGTAGCGAATGGCTCTCTCCACCATGGGTATGGACACGCAGGTATTAAAACAGGGCCCGCAGGGTCGCTCGTTGGTCACCCCCAGAACGGGAATGGGATTGCTGTCCAGAATGCCGCTGGCCAAATCCCGTTCGCAGGCAACGGCAACAATCGCCCGGGGGTGGTATTCTCGCACGTATTTACGGGCCAGGGTACCCCCCGTAGCCAGGCCCATATTAAACCCGTACTTATCCTTCAGGTCCAGTAACTTGCTTATACAGCATCTCCCACAGCGGCGGCAGTTGTCAACATAAACCGTGATTTTATGGGGACATTCGCTGTACTGCAGGCAGTGGGGTACAAGCAAAAGCAATTCTTTTGGCTGCACCTTCAGGTGCCTGGCCCGTACCAGCTGGTTGTTGACCTCAATAAAGGATCTTTTAATCCGGTTGGGGTCTATGCGCAGCAGGCGGCCAAGGGCAAGGGCCACCGGGAAAAACAAATTTACGGCCACCCGCATGGGCCCCTGCAGCGGTTCAAAGGTACGGGCTGCCAGAAGGGTAATCACTATTCCCGCCAGGCCGCCAAAAGCCAAAAAGACGACCCCTACCAGCAGGGAAACCATGGTAAAAAGGATCACCTGGTAGGCAATGGAACGGGCAGGGTTAAAAATCAAGTACCAGGTACCCGCCGCCAGTAAAGCTACCAATAACAGGCTGGCCCCTAAAAGCCCTAAGAATAGCCGCTTATGAGTGTTCATGAATGGCAACCGCCCTTTGACCGCCCAGAACCGTCCCCGGAGCCAGGGGGTGACCGCGCAAAAACTCCGCCACGGGTAAACGCCGTCCTCCCTGCAGCTGCACTTCCCGCAAAGAAAGGCAACCCCTGCCTGTGGCCACCACCACTTCTTCACCGCCGGCTATAACCTGGCCGGGCAAGGCTCCTCTTGGAGCAGCTTCCTCCTTCACCCCCGCCCGCCAGACCTTGAGCACCTGTTCTCCCCACCAGGTCCGGGCACCGGGCCAGGGGTCCAGCCCCCGGATCTGGTTGTATAAATCCCGGGCGGGTCTCCCCCAGTCAATTATTTCATCCTCCCGGGTTAATGGGGGTGCATAGGTGGCCAGGCTATCTTGCTGGGGACGCCCTTGAACACGCCCCTCTTTTAAAAGGTACAGTGTTTTCAGCAAAAGGTCTGCCCCAATCCTGGCCAGCCGATCGTGAACCGTTCCGGCATTGTCCTCTTCGCCAATGGATATGGCTTGCTGCAACAGGATGTCACCCGTATCCAGACCCTCGTCCATGAGCATGATGGTTACACCCGTTTCCCTCTCCCCATTCATGATCGCCCGGTGAATGGGAGCAGCTCCCCGGTAACGGGGCAATAAAGAAGCATGAATATTGATACACCCCCGGGGAGGAAGGTGCAAAATGGAGGGCGGCAGGATCTGTCCAAAGGCCGCCACCACAATTACTTCCGGCTCCAGCTGTTTAAGCTGCTCAACAAAGGCAGCGTCCCGTACCCGGACGGGCTGCAGGATCGGCAGCCCCATGTGCAGGGCAGCCTGTTTCACCGGAGAGGGTTGAATTTTTTTGCCCCTTCCTTTGGGACGATCGGGCTGGGTAACCACTCCCACCACCGGGTAGCCGGCATCCACCAGCGCCTTCAGGGCGGGGACGGCAAAGTCGGGAGTACCCATAAACACAACACGCATAAATCCTTCGCTCCCTAATCAGGCCCCTGGTTTGACACGCCGGATGCGCACAGCCCGATCGATAAATAGTATGCCATCCAGGTGATCAATTTCATGCTGCAATGCCCTGGCCTGGAAACCCCGGGCATGGTGTTCTACCGGGTTACCGTACCTATCCAGCCCTTTGACCCGCACTTCAGCGGCCCTGGTCACTTCCCCTACCACATTGGGCAGGCTCAAACATCCCTCGGTATCAGTTTCTTCTCCCCGGGCCTCTACAACTTCAGGATTGATTAACTCAATTAAGCCTTCTCCGGTATCCACCACAATTACCCGCTTTGAGACCCCGATCTGGGGCGCGGCCAGCCCTACCCCCCGGGCGTGATACATGGTATCCCGCAGGTTATCCAAGAGCTTATGAATATTGGGGGTAATTTTGGCAACCGGCCTGGCCTTCTCACGCAATACCTCATCTCCATAAAGGACGATCTTAAAAACTGCCACCCCTTAAACCTCCTCAATTACATCATACTTTGCGGGGCAATGTCCACGGAAACCTGAACCCGGCGGTACCGGCCCGTCCCGGAAAAACCGTCCAGGGCGGCCGTTGCCGCTTCCCGCAGAACGCCCTGCGCCGAAGCTTTCAATACCAGGTGCCAGCGGTAGCGATCCTTAATGCGGGTGAGAGGAGCAGGGGCCGGCCCCAGCAGTTCAACAGGCACGCCAGCAGCATGGACTGCTTGGGCCAGGAAATCTGCCGCCTCCTGGACCTCCTTTTCCATCCTCCCGGTGACCAGCAACCGGGCGAGGTGGGTATAAGGAGGGTAGCCCAGGGTCCGCCTTAAAGCCATTTCCCGGCGGTAAAACCCCTGGTAATCATGGTTTTGGGCACAGGTCACGGCATAGTGATCCGGGGAATAGGTCTGGATCAGCACCTCTCCCCCCTGCTCTCCCCGGCCGGAGCGACCGGCCACCTGGGTGAGCAGCTGAAAAGTACGTTCGCTGGCTCGAAAATCGGGCATATAAAGGGAAATATCAGCATTGATCACTCCAACGAGGGTTACGCCGGGAATATCCAGCCCCTTGGCCACCATCTGGGTACCAATGAGGATGTCCGCTTCACCCTCACGAAAACTATCTACGATCTCCCTGTGGGCACCCCGCCGGCCTACGGTATCGCTGTCCAACCGCAGGACGCGGGCCGTGGGAAATAATCGCCGGATTTCCTGTTCTACCTTTTGGGTGCCCATACCCAGATAGGCTACATGTCGGCTGCCGCAACCGGGACACAGGGAAGGAGCCAGCACACTGTAGTTGCAATAATGACAGCGTAGCCGCCCGCTGACATGATAGGTGAGGGAAATATCGCAGTGAGGGCATTTCAGCACCAGACCGCATTCCCGGCAAACCACCAGCGTGGAATAACCCCGCCGGTTTAAAAAAAGGATAACCTGTTCCCGTCGGGACAATCGCCGGGCGATGGCTTCCTGGAGATCACGGGAAAAGATGCCCTTGTTTCCTTCCTGCAACTCCCGGCGCAGGTCGACAAGGCGCACGGACGGCAAGGGGAGTTCGCCCACCCGCCGGGTCAGTTCCAGCAAATGGTACGCCCCCCCACCAACGGCCTGGCAATACGATTCCAGGGAGGGGGTCGCGCTACCCAGAACTACCACCGCCCCGGCATACCCGGCCAAACGCAGGGCCACCGTCCGGGCATGATAGCGAGGGCTTTCCTCCTGTTTGTAGGAGGGTTCGTGTTCCTCATCTAAAATGATCAAACCGGGTTGCTCCAGGGGGGCAAAAATGGCCGAGCGGGCACCCAGCACCACCCCGGCCTCCCCGGTACGAAGGCGCTGATATTCATCATATCTTTCCCCGTCGGAAAGGCGGCTATGTAGCACAGCCACCTGGCGGCCAAAACGCCCCCTGAAAATATCAATCATCTGGGGGGTAAGGGCAATCTCCGGAACCAGCATCATGGCCTGTTTTCCCCGGGCCAGGGCCGCAGCGATGGCGTGGAGGTAAACCTCAGTTTTCCCGCTGCCCGTTACCCCGTGGAGCAAAAAAACCTGCCGTCCGCCTTTTTGATCCAGGGCCTCGATAATCTTGCTTACCGCCCGGATCTGTTCCCCATGGAGAACAGGTGGTTTTATCCTTTTTTCAGGCAAATCCTGGCACGGATCCCGGGACTCAACGCGTTCCTCACTGCGTAAAAGCCCTCTGGCAACCATGACATCCACCACCCGGGGGGAAACGCCGGCCGCTTCTGCCAGTTCCTTCCTGGACAGGCCGGGGCGGGCCTGAATAACCTGCCACACCGCAGCACTCTTTGGTGCTCGCCGGAAATCGGGAGCCTCGCAGCAGGCTGCCGGCCACAATCCCCGTACCTTTTTCGGCCCCTTCACCTGCAAAAGGGGCCAGATCATGGCTCGCAGTGCTTTAACCGTAGGGCAGAGGTAATAGGCCGCCATCCAGCGGGCCAGGGCCAGCTGGTGGGGAGTGAATAGGGGCCCCTCGTCTAAAAGGGCAGCCACATCCTTTAAATCGGCAGGGTTCGGTGCCGGACTAAAACCAACCACATAGCCCTCTACTTTACGGCGGCCGAAGGGTACCAGCACCCGGCTGCCAACCTGCACCTTGCCCGCCAGGGAAGAGGGCACGTTATAATGAAAGACCTTGTCCACCTGACGGAGAGCTAAAGACACCAGCACTTCCGCGTGCAACCTTATCTCTCCCTGCTACCAAACTTCAGGCGGGGTACACAGGCCCGGGGGGGCGGGGCAGAAACCGCCGGTAGGGACTCTTTTTTCGGTCTCTCAAACTGCCAATTTATGTTAAATACCGGTTTTTCTGTTTCCGCACCCTTATCTGCCGCCTCCAGCATCCCGGGCGGCGACACCGGTACCGGTAACCGTTCTTCCTCCGAGGGAAAACGGGGTGCGTGGGTAATGGTAATGCTGCTTAAAATGAATTCGTCTTCCCGGGTCAGCTCTCCACCGCTGTAATAACGCCGGCGCAATTCAGCCCGTGGAATAAAGGCCGAAAATTCCGCCGGCACATTCATCTTGTTGCGACGGCTCATGCGCATGGTTAATTCGCCGAGCCGGATGTCGACCTTGTCGACCTGGCACCACTTACGCCGTTCCGGACAATGAGGTGCGGAAAACCAGGGATGGAAAAACATGGCGCTCACTCCCTGGTATATTTTACTGCCCTTGGCGCTAAAAGGATACATTTACACTCTCAAGGGTCAAAAATTAAAGCAATCCCGTGTCCGCAGGAAGCATATGATACGGTTATAAACCGTTGACGAAAGTATTTAATATATTTACAATTAAAGTACAGAATACTTTTAGGAGGAATGTGCTTGCCCCAGGGAGAAGGTTACCTGGCCGTACGTACCGTAATTGAGCTTACCCGAACGATGGATTTGCTGGAAGACTTGCTGGCCAGGCACTTTGCCCATTTCAACCTTTCCCAGCCCAAATTTAATGCCCTGATGGAACTGTATTATGCCGGGGAAGAGGGCCTTCCCCTTTCCGAACTGGGGCAGCGCATGCTGGTTAGCCGGGCCAATATTACCGGCCTGGTGGACCGGTTGGAAAGGGACGGGCTGGTAGTCCGTGTTGTTGATCCTAAAGACCGGCGTGTGATCCGCGCCCAAATCACTCCCCGGGCCGTACAGCTTATCCACGGGGTCTTACCCCTGCACATGGACCTGCTTAAACGAGCCACATCCAGCTTAAACATCGAAGAAAAGGAAACCCTTATCCGTCTTTTAGTTAAACTGCAACAGGGCCTGGATAAATTGTAAAAAGCCTTTCAACCCCCGGTCGCAAACGGGGGAAATTTAACATTTTTGTAAGGGGGTTGATCGCTGTGAAGTGCGTCAGATGTCAGGAGGAAGTACCGCCGCAAGACAGCTATGACTATTACGGGCAAACTTTATGCGAGGACTGTTACATTGCCGCACTGCAACCTCCGAAACCCTGCGACCCGACGGCCGTGGCCAGCGCTAAAGCCACCAGAACACAGCTGGGACAGACAGGCACCGCAGGTCTGACCCCGCTCCAGAAGAGAATTTATGAATACATCAAGGAAAAGGGGAAGGCAACCAAGGAAGAACTGGCCAGTACCTTTAATCTGCCCCAGTGGGAACTGGAAAAACAGTTTGCAGTTTTACGCCATTGTGAACTGGTCAGAGCCACCAAAGAAGGACAACAAATATACTTCACTTTGTGGTAAGGATACATAGCTTTTAGCTGTTCCCCGGGTAACGCAGCTCTATAACCGCATCGAGGATACGGTGTGCCAGTGTTTTTTTATCCATCACCGGCAGGGATTGGGTACGCCCGTCGCGATAGAACAGCTTGACAATGTTGGTGTCGGCGCCAAAGCCCGCCCCCGGTTGGGTAACATCATTGGCCACCAGCAGATCCAGATTTTTCTTGCGCAGCTTTTGCTGGGCATTGGCCTCCAAATCTTCGGTTTCAGCAGCAAAACCTACCAGTGTCTGGTGTGGTTCTTTGCGTTGCCCCAGTTCATATAATATATCGGGATTTTTTTCCAGCTCCAGGATCAGAGTTCCCTCGCTCTTTTTTATTTTCTGGTCCGCCACTATTTTGGGGCGGTAGTCGGCTACTGCTGCCGCTTTAATAACCACATCCTGGGTGGAAAAGCGTTCCATTACAGCCTGGTACATCTGCCGGGCGGTTTCCACGGAAACCAGCTCCGCCCCAGCGGGCGGATCCAAACTGGTGGGAGCGGATACCAGGGTAACCGCGGCCCCGCGCTGTATAGCTGCCGCGGCCAGGGCGTAGCCCATTTTGCCTGAACTGCGGTTGGAGATATAACGCACCGGATCCAGGGGCTCCCTGGTCCCTCCGGCGGTAACCAGGACCTTTATTCCACCGAAATCACCCGGTGAAGAGATCAGGCCTTTAATATGTTCCAGGATAACCTCAGGGGCAGGCAAACGTCCACGGCCTTCCACACCACAGGCCAGGCGGCCTGCCTCCGGTTCTAAAATATGGTAACCCATCTCAACAAGCCGTTTAAGGTTGGCCTGTACCGCCGGGTGCGCATACATGCAGGCGTTCATGGCCGGGCAGAGGAGCACGGGGCAGGTAACCGCTAAAACCAGGGAGCTTAAAAGATCATCGGCGAGGCCGTGGGCCAGCTTGGCCAGGATGTTCGCCGTGGCCGGGGCAATTACAACTAAATCGGCTCTGGTGGCCAGCTCAATGTGGGGAATAGCCCCACCGGCAGGGGGGTTGAACAGGTCAGTATGCACCGGTCGCCCGGTAAGGGCGGCAAAGGTTAGGGGTCGCACAAATTCCTGTGCCGCCTGTGTCATGACCACGTCCACCAGGGCACCGGCCTTGACGAGGGCACTGGCTAGCTCCGCGGCTTTATAGGCGGCAATTCCCCCGGTTACGCCCAGGATGACGGACCTGTCCGCAAGCATGCTTTTCGCCCCCCGTGCACTACTTAAAGCCATGTTTGGTCCGGCGGTAACGGATCTGACCCCGGACAACCTCGTGTAATGCCCTGGTAACCGGCTTTACCGCCGGATTATCTCCTTCTTCTTCGCCTGTTTCCGTCAGCATTCTTGCTCTTTTCGCCACCACCACGACCAGCGTGTAGCGGCTATCAACTTTTTTCATTAGTTCGTCTAAAGACGGTTGATTCATGGCGATCCCCCGTACTCACCAGGAATTTTCTTTAAGATCCGTTAAATTACCCCAGCTTTCATCCATTTTTATGCGCTGAGGACGGCATTTTTCGGCTACAAGAATCGATTGCAGGACAGCAACTGCTTCCTCAACATGCCGGTTAATCACCACATAATCGTAACGGAAAAGGAACCTTAGTTCCGTGTTAGCCCAGTGCAACCGTCTTTGAATCTCTTCGATGGAGTCCGTACCGCGACCGGCAAGGCGCTCGGCCAACACAGCCCGGGAAGGGGGTAGGAGAAAAACCAGTACTGCTGAGGGAAACTTCTTTTTTACCTGCAAGCCCCCCTGAACATCAATCTCCAGGAGCACATCCTCACCCCTGGCCAGGGCATCCTCTACCGTTTTTAGCGGCGTACCGTAATAATTGCCATAGACCTCCGCCCACTCCAGCAATTCCCCGGCATCGATCATTTGCTGGAATTTCTCCCGGGAGACAAAAAAGTAATTAACCCCGTCCACTTCCCCGGCCCGGGGTTTTCTGGTCGTAGCGGAAATGGAAAGGTGAATCCCCGGTTGTTTTTCCAGCAAAGCGCGGCAAACGGTACCCTTACCGGCCCCCGAAGGACCGGACAGTACCATCAATATGCCCTCTGATTTCATGATTATTCATCCGGGCGCTCTTCCGGCTGGGCAGGAGTGCTCTCCTTGTTTACCAGACGATGGGCTACCGTTTCCGGCTGCACGGCGGAGAGAATTACGTGATCACTATCGGTAATAATCACTGCCCGGGTACGCCGCCCGTAGGTGGCATCCACCAGCTTGCCCTGATCACGGGCCTCGCTAATAATGCGCTTGATGGGTGCCGATTCGGGACTGACAATAGCCACAATGCGGTTTGCCGAAACAATATTGCCAAAGCCGATATTAATCAATCTAATCTCCATCATTCTCCCCCCTGCCACGGGATTATTCGATATTCTGCACCTGTTCCCGCATCTTCTCCAGTTCGCTTTTTACCTCCACCACCACCCGGCTGATCTCAAGGTCAGGTGCTTTAGAGGCAATGGTGTTGATCTCCCGGTTCATCTCCTGAATCAGGAAGTCCAGCTTGCGGCCCACGGGGCCACCCTCGTTTAGAAAGTCCCGGAACTGGGTTATATGGCTGGCCAGGCGCACCACTTCCTCGGCAATACTGGAACGCTCGGCAAAAATTGCTACCTCCGTAGCCAGCCGGGCCTGATCCAGCGGTGTATCGCGCAACCACTCCTGCAGTCTCTGGGTCAGGCGGTTGTGGTATTCCGTTACCACCTGCGGTGCCCTGGCTTTGATTTGCTCGTTCAGTTCCGCAATCCGTTCCAGGCGGCGGGTCAAATCCACCTTAAGCTGGCTGCCCTCGGAAAGGCGCATTTGCACCAAACCATCCAGCGCCTGTTCCAGGGCCTCGGAAACCAGAGGCCACCATGCATCATCATCTTCAACAGGCTCGTCCACCACCAGCAGTCCCGGTAGATTAATCAGATGCTGTATGGTGACGGGATCTGTTAATCCCAGGGTGACCTTTAATTCCTCCATTGCCTTATAATACGATGTAGCCAGGGCTTTGTCAACTTTTACAACTGGACTTTGCTCACCGCATTCCTCCACGGAAAAGTAACCGTCAATCCGCCCGCGGGAGATGCGGGACTGAATCAGCCTTCTGGCTCGATCCTCCAGAGAAACCATATTCCGGGGCAGGCGCAGGACAACTTCACAAAAGCGGTGATTCACAGATTTAAGTTCCACCGTAAATTTTTTGCCCTGCCCGTATGATTCTCCCCGGCCAAAACCTGTCATGCTCTTTAGCAAAAATCCTGCTCCTTTCCGAAAGTATATTAGATTGTTTACGCAAGGGGAACGATCAGCCCTCGTTCCCCTTAATTAATTTTAATCAATTTGTAGGAAAAACTGTTCAATGCGGTTGAGTCCTTCCACAATGTTTTCCATGGAGGTGGCGTAGGAAAGGCGGAAACAGCGGTCATCGCCAAAAGCCACCCCGGGAACCACCGCCACCTTGACCTCATCCAGAAGAAGGCTGGCCAGATCGCTGGCTCCGTTAATTTGCCTCCCTTTATACTGGCGGCCAATATACCTGGCCATAGAAGGAAAAACATAAAAGGCGCCGCTCGGAGTGTTACAGGAAATTCCCGGTATGGCGTTCAACCGCTGGAGCATGTAATCCCGGCGCCGCCGGAATTCCGCCACCATCTCCATCAAGGGCTCCTGGGTGCCGGTTAAGGCCGCCACACTGGCCGCCTGGGCAATGGAGGTGGGATTGGAGGTGGAGTGACTTTGCAAATCAATCATGGCCCTGGCCACCTCCGTAGGGGCGGCAGCATAGCCAATGCGCCAGCCCGTCATGGCATAGGCCTTGGACATTCCGTTGATGACCACCGTTTGCTCCTTCAAGGCCGGACTCAAGGAGGCTATGCTTACATGTTCGCAACCGTCATAGATCAGTTTTTCGTAAATCTCATCGGAAATAACCACCAGCCCGCGGTCTTCAATCACCTTTCCCAGCTCCACCAATTCTTCCTTAGCGTATACTGCGCCGGTGGGGTTGCCGGGAGAGTTTATAATCACCATCTTAGTGCGCGGGCTGACGACCGAAAGCAGTTCCTCGGCCGTCAATTTGAACCCGTTTTCCTGGCGCGTCTGGACGATTACCGGCACCGCACCGGCCAGCTTGATCTGTTCCAGGTAGGTGACCCAGTAGGGTGCTGGCAGAATAACCTCATCCCCCGGTTGGAGGAGCACCATCATGGCGTTGTAGAGGGAATGCTTCGCTCCCACGGAAACCACAATCTGCTCCGGTGTATACTCCAGTCCGTTATCGGCCTTCAATTTTTGTATAATGGCTTTTTTTAACTCCATGGTACCGCCCACCGGGGTATATTTGGTCATGCCTTTATGGATGGCGGCCATGGCCGCTTCTTTTATATGCTCCGGAGTATCGAAGTCCGGTTCCCCTGCACCAAAATTAATTACCTTTTCTCCGGCAGCAATCATTTTCTTGGCCCGGGCATCGATGGCCAGGGTGGGTGAAGGACTAATGTTTTTGACCCTGTCGGCAAGTTTCACGGCTGATCACTCCTGCAACGCGTTTTTAGAATCTTACTGGCCCGAGGTTTTTCTTAATGCGTTCCACTGCTTCTTTTAGACGGGCGGTATCCACAGTGAGGGACATCCGGAAATAACCCGCTCCATTGGCACCGTAACCGGTACCCGGCGTTATCACAACGCCAGCCTTTTCCAGAACCAGCTCGGTAAAGGATTCGCTGGTGTGCCCCGCCGGAACGGGAGCCCAGACATAAAAGGTTGCCTTTGGTTTTTCCAGCTTCCAGCCCAGGGAGTTCAAGCCGTCCACCAGGATGTCCCGGCGCTCCCGGTAAAGGGCGTTAACCCGGTCAATAACCTCCCGCGGGCCGTTTAACCCCGCCATGGCGGCATACTGGATGGCCTGAAATTGTCCGGAATCCAGATTTGACTTCAGGCGGCCCAGGGCTTCGATAACTTCCGCGCACCCTGCGGCCCAGCCAATCCGCCAGCCGGTCATATTAAAGGGCTTGGAAACGGAGCCAAACTCAATACCTACCTCCCTGGCGCCGGGGACTTGCAAAAAGCTTGGCGGCCGGTAACCATCAAAGGCCACTTCCGAGTAGGCCGCATCGTGGCAGACCAGGACGTTAAACTCCCGGGCAAAAGCAACCACTTCCGCAAAGAAAGACTCACTGGCCACCGCCCCCGTGGGGTTGTTGGGATAATTGATAAACATCATTTTAGCCCGCCGGGCCACTTCTGTGGGGATGGCGGCCAGATCGGGAAGGTATCCCCGTTCGGCCTTTAAGGGCATATAGTAGGGCTCCGCCCCGGCCAGGATGGCCCCCCCTGCATAAACAGGATAACCCGGGTCTGGTACCAGCACCGTATCCCCGGGGTTGAGGTAGCACCAGGAAATATGGGCGATGCCTTCCTTGGAACCAATAAGGGTGACCACTTCGGTTTTGGGATCCAGCTGTATTCCGAAACGTCCGGCATACCAGTTGGCCACTGTCTGGCGATAGCTGAGCATGCCTACAGAAGAGGGATACTGGTGGTTGGCCGGGTTGCGGGCTTCCTTAATCAGTTCCTCGATAATGTGGTCCGGGGTGGGTTGATCCGGATCGCCTATCCCCAGGCTTATGATGTCTATCCCGGCAGCCTTTTTTTCCTCGATCAACCGCTCAATGCGGGCAAAGAGATAGGGGGGTAAGTTTTTTATGCGTTGCGCCTGTTCGAACCGCAAAATCAATACCTCCTTACGTACACTACTACGGACAGGGAATCTGGCCGCAAAAGACTTCCTCTGCCGGCCCGGTCATATATAGATGATCGTCTTCCTTCCATTCAATGAGGAGGGTTCCCCCCGGCAGGTGAACCTTGACCTCACGGTCCGTGTAATTGTTCAGCACACCGGCCACCACCGTGGCACACGCCCCGGTACCGCAGGCCAGGGTAGGCCCCGCCCCCCGCTCCCAAACCCGCACCCTTACCTCGCCCCTGTTTAAAACCTGCACAAACTCCACATTGGTTTTACGGGGGAAAAGGGGATGCTTTTCCAGTTTCGGCCCCAACCCGTGCAGGTCTACCCGCTCCACATCGGGAACAAAAAGCACACAGTGGGGATTGCCCATGGAGACAGCAGTTACATGGAAGGCTTGCCCCTCAAGAACTAGGGGTTCATTGATTACCTGCCCCGGAGGGCCGATCATGGGAATGTCCTGCCGTTCCAAACGGGGGATGCCCATATCCACCCGCACCGCGGCCACCCGCCCGTTCTCCAGCACCAACCGGGGCACCATCACGCCGGCCCTGGTTTCGATATGCATTACTTCTTTTTTAATCCCGCCCCGCTCGTAGAGATATTTGGCCACGCAGCGGATGGCGTTGCCGCACATTTCTGCCTCGCTGCCATCGGGGTTAATGATTTGCATGAAAACATCGGCCCTGGGGCTTGAGTGGAGGAGCACCAGACCGTCGGCCCCGATACCAAACTGGCGGTGACAGAGCCGCCGGGCAGATTCGGACAAATCCTCCCCACCCGGCCATTCCTGTTTTACCAGATCGACCAGGATAAAATCGTTTCCCAAACCATGTACTTTGAAGAACTGCAATCAGGTAAGCCCTCCTTAAAGAGATACTGTCTCCTAACCCTCCCGCGCTTGGAGACAGTACTCCTAAACCGTATTATTTCTTTTAGCCGGAAGGGACAAAATTAATACTTCGCCCTGTCCGGTAGTTTTCCTGCAAAAGATCCAAAAATTTGGCCTTAGACTTTAATATACATTATTTTTTCCCTGGCCCGCAACTGCAGGTGCCTGAAGGCAGTACTAAACAGGGGCGGGGCCAGTGAGATTAGAATAATCACCAGCCACTGGGAAGCATCCAGGGGCACGGTATGAAATACCGGCTGCAAATAGGGCACATAGGTAACCGCTAGTTGCAAAAAAATGGAACAGAGTACTGCCCCCAGCAGGTGGGGATTGGAGAACAACCCCACTTCCCAGATGGTATGACGTTCCGAACGACAGGCAAAGACAAAAAACAGCTGGGAAAATACCAGGGTATTAAAGGCCATGGTCCGGGCCAGATCCAGGTGGCCGTGACCAAGGACATGAACTCCGGCAAAGACCAGCAATGTGCACAGACCGATGGCCAGGCCGCTGCCCAGGATACGCCAGGCCAGGCCGTGGGCAAAAATGCTCTCCCGGGGGTGCCGGGGCAGCCGGTACATGATATCGGTATCAGGCGGGTCCACCCCCAGGGCCATGGCCGGCAACCCGTCGGTAACCAGGTTCATCCATAATATCTGAATGGGCAAAAGGGGCAAAGGCAGTCCGGCCAGCACGGCAAAAAACATGACCAGCACCTCCCCCACATTGCAGGAAAGGAGGTAACGTATAAACTTGCGGATATTATCGTAAATACCCCGCCCCTCCTCCACGGCGGCCACAATGGTGGCAAAATTATCGTCGGCCAAAACCATGGAGGAGGCCTCTTTGGTTACGTCCGTACCGGTTATGCCCATGGCGATACCGATATCCGCCTCCTTAATTGCCGGAGCATCATTGATCCCGTCTCCGGTCATGGCCACCACATGGCCGGCCTGCTTCAGTGCCCGGACAATGCGCAATTTATGGCGCGGTGACACCCGGGCGTATACCGCCACTTCTCCCACCATCCGCCTCAACTGATCATCGTCCAGCTGGTCCAGTTCTCTTCCGGTTAAAATGCGCCCCTGGCTTCCCAAAAGACCCAGTTCCCTGGCCACGGTTGCAGCAGTAAGGCGGTGATCCCCGGTAATCATCACCACCTTGATTCCTGCCCGGCGGCAACGCTGCACGGCGGTCACTGCCGCCGGCCGGGGCGGGTCGATCATCCCCGCCAGACCTACAAAAACCAGGTTTCGTTCGACCTCCGCCTCCGTCAACTCTCCCGGAGGTGCGGGTCCCAGCCTGCACCAGGCCAGGGCCAGGACCCGCAGGGCGTCGGAAGCCATGGCGGCATTCTGACGTAAAATTTCTTCCCGCTGGCGGGGCGTTAAAGGAACTATCCGGCCGTGGCGGTAGGAGTGGGTGCACAGCTCGAGCACCACATCAGGGGCCCCCTTGACGTAGGCAACCAGGGTACCGTCGGCTTGCTTGTACACCACGGACATGCGCTTGCGCTCGGAATCAAAGGGGAACTCCATCACCCTCTGCTCGTGGCGTTCAAGTTCTTCCCGCCAGAAGCCTGCCTTGGCCGCCATGACCAGCAGCGCCCCTTCGGTGGGATCGCCGTTGATGGTCCAGACGGGGGATTCCCGGCGGGCCAGGCTGCGAAACAATCCTCCTATGGAAACCCCGCTGCGGATGAGCATAGCGTTATTGCACAGGGCGGCAATCTTGAAAAATAACTGGAACTCTTCAGCACGGGGGGTGAGCGAGGTGATTACTTCCCCCTTGGGATCATACCCTTCTCCCGTAAACTCCACGGGAACCTGGCCCACCACAGCCCGGCGCACCGTCATTTCATTTTGAGTCAGGGTGCCGGTTTTGTCGGAACAGATCACCGTGGCGCAGCCCAGGGTCTCCACCGCCGGCAGCTTGCGGATAATGGCCCGGCGCCGGATCATGCGCTGTACCCCGATGGCCAGAGCGACGGTAACAATGGCGGGCAGTCCCTCGGGAATGGCCGCCACAGCCAGACTGACTCCGGCCAGGAACATCTGGCCGGCCGGCTCACCGCGGTAAATGCCCACCGCCACCACCAGGGCACAAACCAGCAGGCAAAAAACCACCAATCCCCGTCCCAACTGGGCCAGGCGGCGCTGCAAGGGGGTCTCTTCACTCCCAGCCTCTTGAATTAACCCGGCAATGCGGCCCATCTCGGTGGCCATTCCCGTAGCCACCACTATCCCCTTACCCCGGCCGCGGGTTACCACTGTCCCCAGGTAGGCCATGTTACGGGCATCACCGGGGGTAACCCTTCCCGGAATGGGCTCTACCCTCTTTTTAACGGGGGCGGACTCACCGGTAAGAGCAGACTCCTCTATCTCCAGGTTTACCGCCTGCAACAGCCGCAGATCTGCCGGCACCCGATCTCCCGCCTCCAGTAAGACCACATCCCCGGGCACCAGTCCTGCGGCGGGGATCTTTTGGTCCATCCCCCCCCGGATTACCCGGGCCTCGGGAGCGGTGAGCTCTTTTAAAGCTTCCATGGAGCGCTCGGCCCGGTACTCCTGGACGCAACCCAGAATGGCATTGATGATCACAATGACCATAATGGTGGCGGCGTCCACAAATTCTCCCAAAAATCCAGAAATGATGGTAGCTGCCAGCAAAATCAACACCATGAAATCTTTAAACTGTTCCAAGAACATCCGCCATAAGGGCACCCGGGGTGCCCTGGCCAGTTCATTGGGACCAAAGCTGGCGGTCCTCCCCCTGACCTCCCGCTCGTCCAGGCCCCGGTGCGGATCGGTCTTGAGCACCGCTGCCACTTCTTCGCCAGTTAAGGAATACCATTGTTCCGGCATTGGCCATCACCCCTACCATTGCGGTTTGTCCCACTTAAACATATGCGCATCACCTGGCAAAAATAACCTCCGAGGGGCATGATCCAAACTATCCCTTTGCTAAAGCTGGCAAAGGGAGCGGGGCAGCACAAAAACCATTTACGAAACGTGGCGCGGTGGTAAACAAACCGCGTATCCTGCGTAATCCTGTCGATATTGGTGCGGTAAGGAAAAACGGTAGCAGAATCCTTGCCCGTACCTTGCGGGCCGCCAGCCGGAAGTGATAAACTGTTTGTAAATATTCAGTAAGCCCGGTTGGATGCGGCGCTGTCCCCGCTCACTCCAGTGCTCCGCGCCGACAGCACCGCGGCTCGCTTCGGACCGGCTCTGGCTCTCTGCGGATTGCCCGCCACTAATCATTCTTCGTTGTTACCTTTTGAAACAATATGTCTTAAAAGGTCCTCTTCCGGGTAGTTCATCATGCGTCCTCGAGAGCCGAGCCGGCAGCCTCGCTTCACCGGGTGCTGTTACCGGCGCTTCGCAAGTCGTTCGCTCCGGACAGCGCCGCATCCTCCTCATAACGGTTTTACTAAATATTTTCAACTGTTTGGTAACATGTCAGTGGAGGAAAGGAAGTCTTCTATGCCTTTTGATGGACTGGTAATGGCAGCGGTACGCAAAGAGTTGGAAAACGAACTGCTCGATAGACGCATTGAGAGAATCTACCAACCTTCTCCTCTGGAAATACATCTGCTCATCCACCGCCCGGGCACCCGGGCCCGCCTGTTGCTTTCCGCTCATCCGGAAAACGCCCGGGTACACTTAACCGGGCGGGTAAGGGAAAACCCCCCATCCCCACCGGTATTTTGCATGGTCCTGCGCAAGCACCTGGAGGGAGGCCGCATCCGGGGAATCCAACAGCGGGGGTTGGACCGGGTACTGGTTTTCCAGGTTCAGAGCTACAACGACCTGGGAGAACCCAGTTTGAAGGAACTGGTATGTGAAATCATGGGGCGGCACAGCAACATTATTCTGGTTAACCCCGGTACAAAGCAAATTATTGACGCCATCAAACGCTATACCTACGCCGTCAGCCGCCACCGGGAGGTTTTGCCCGGCCGGGAATATATACCCCCGCCGGAACAGCATAAACTAAATCCCCTGGAACTGAAAGAAGAGGAATTCCGCCAGGCGTTGCTCGAAGCTCCCCTGGAAACCCCCGTAGCTGCTATCTTGCAGCGTATCCTGGATGGGATTAGCCAGGTGATGGCGCGGGAGATCCTTTACCGGGCCGGACTGGCGCAAGACCTTATTCTGGATCATTGCGGGGAACATGAACTAGTGGTTTTGTGGCAGGCAATTCAACAAATGGCCGGCGCCATTGCCCGGGGAGAATTCCAACCTTCCCTGGTGCTGGACGAACAGGGCAGGCCCAGGGAATTTGCCGCCTTTGATCTAACCCATTTTCACCCTTTAACCCGCCGGCAGGGTACCATGAATACTTTGGTCGATCTCTTTTATACGGCCAGGGAAGAAGAGCAGGATTATCAAAGTAAAAAACAATCCCTGCTTACCGTTGTGCGGCGGGAGATGGGCCGCCTCTCCCAAAAGCTTTCCCTGCAGGAAGAAAGCCTGGCCAAAGCCGAACGGGCGGATGAATATAGAATCTTTGGAGAACTAATCATGGCCAACCTGTACCGCCTGGAAAAAGGTCTTAGTGAGGTTACCCTGGAAAATTTCTACGATCCGGAAAAAAAGATGGTAATCATCTCTCTCGATCCCCGCTTGAAACCGGTGCAAAATGCCCAGGCCTACTTTAAAAAATATACCAAGGCCAAACAAACCAGGGAGGAAACCGGAAACCGGATCGAACAAACCCAAAGGGAGCTGGAATATTTAAAAGGCGTAGAAACGGCCATTATCCAGGCCACAACCGTACCGGAGCTGGTGGAAATCAGGGAAGAACTGGAGGAACAGGGCTACTTGAAGCCGGCAAACAGGGAAAAGAAAAGGGAACCGGAAAAACCCCGGCCCCTTGTTTTTACTTCCAGCGATGGTTTTACCATTTTAGTGGGACGGAACAACAAGCAAAACGACTACCTCACCCTGCGCCTGGCCAAAGGTGAAGACGTCTGGCTGCACACCAAGGATATCCCCGGTTCCCACGTGCTCATTCGCACCGGCGGACGGACAGTACCGGAAACCACCCTGACCGAAGCTGCCTCCCTGGCCGCTTACTTCAGCCGGGCCAGGGAATCGCAAAACGTGCCGGTGGACTATACCCTGCGCAGAAACGTACACAAACCCCGGGGAGCCCGTCCCGGCTACGTTATATATACCGGACAGCGCACCCTCACCGTTAATCCCGATCAGGAACTGGTAGAAAGGCTCAAGGCGTAACCGCCGGAATCGCACCTTTTTTTAGGCTCAGCCCCCGGCAGCCAGCCTTAACCCCGCGGCGGCTATCATGTCCAGGTCTTCCTGTACTTCATTGCCCCGGGTGGTGAGATAGCTGCCGATCATCAGCCCGTTAACGGCCACCTCCAGGGCTTTTTGCTGCTTTTCCCCCAAACCGGGTTCCCTTCCCCCGCACAGGCGTAAAACGGCCCGGGGCATGATCAGGCGGAAAAGGGCCAGGGTTTTGAAGATCTCCTCTACCGGCAGGGACTTCTGTCCGGCCAGGGGCGTGCCGGGAATGGGGTTTAAAATGTTTACCGGAACTGATGTTACCCCCAGTTCCCGCAGCTCCAGGACCATTTCCAGCCGGTCGGCCATGGATTCCCCCATGCCGATGATCCCGCCGGAACAAACCTTTAATCCGGCCGCCTGGGCGGCCCGGATGGTGGCCACCCTCTCCTCAAAGGTATGGGTGGTGCAAATATGGGGGAAATAACTCCGGCTGGTTTCCAGATTATGATGATAGGTGGTTACCCCGGCTTCCCTTAAACGCCGGGCCTTATCCCCATCAATGATACCCAGGGAGGCACAGAGTTCCAGGCGGGTTTCGGCCCGCAGCACCCGGTAAGTGTCCAGCACCCGCCGAAAATCCTGCTCTCCAATGCCCCGGCCGCTGGTCACCAGGGCAAAACGCCGCGCCCCGGCGGCTTCCATGCGCCGGGCCTTTTCCAGGGCCTCTTCCGGCCCAAGCAAAGGATAGGTTTTCGCCCCGGTCCGGTAGCGGGAGGACTGGGCGCAAAAACGGCAGTCTTCACTGCAAAGACCAGACCGGGCATTAATGATGGAACAGAGCTCCACCTCCCGGCCCCCGAAGCGCTGGCGTACCTGCCGGGACAGGTCTAGCAACTCTCCCAACTTCTCCGGCGGCCAGCCGGCCAGGGCAAGGGCTTCTTCCCGGGTTAAGCCCTTCCCTTCCAGAACCTTACTTTTTATCTCCTGCCACATAAGCTAAAACCCCCCAAAAGATTTTCAGATACTGTCGCATAACTATCGGAGCGGCGGTCGTCCCCCGTCGCTCCGTGCTACGGGCCGGACGAAAAAGAAGTTCCCCGAAAAATACATGTGCTGCTCCGCAGCGGCAACCGAAATAGTTTGCTTTGTTGAAGCCCATCGATGCCGCTGCCATACTTGCCTCGGAGCAAACCTGGCAGCGCTGCATATGCGCCGGAAGTATACTTTCCTTATGAAAAGTTACAGCCTAAGTAACCCAATCATTATATCGATACTGGTACCAGCGCGATTCGCGCTGCCGGTATGCTAACCTCGGCAGCGCCGTGTTTCGTATCCGGCCCTCCGCAATGTCGCTCCTTGAGGGACGACCGCCGCCCATCTAGTGTCTGGTTTTGCGACATTATCTTTCAACTAATTATCCAGGCATGGGGTGTTGGGACGAACTTTTCCCTTGTTCATCGAGCGGCACCACGTCACCTTCAGCAAGGGGCGGTTTTTACTACGAAATACGGGATTAGGTGACTTTTTACTTACCCGTGACCACGGCTATGGATTCATAAGTGATCTCCAGGACCTGGTTCAGTTCCTCTTCCGACATGGCCAGTACGGGCATGAGTACGATCACATTATCAAGGGGACGGATAACCAGCCCCCGCCGGCGGGCCTCCAGGATCACCCGGTGGCCCACTTGCTCCTCCCTAGGGTAAGGTTGTTTGGTCTTTTTATCCGCTACCAGCTCAATACCCACCATCATACCCCGCTGGCGGATGTCCCCCACATGGGGCAACTCCCAGAAACCTTCCAGCTTGCGGTGCAGCAGTTCTATTTTAGGTTGCAGGGCGGCCAGCAAATTTTCCTTTTCAAATAACTCAATGCTGGCCAGGGCGGCAGCACAGGCCAGGGGGTTGCCCGTGTAGGTATGGCCATGATAAAAGGTCTTGCCTTCCTCCGGTTTACCCAGAAAGGCGCTGTAAACTTCATCGGTAGTCAGGGTGGCAGCAAGGGGAAGATAGCCCCCGGTAATACCCTTGGCCAGGCACATTAAATCGGGAGAAACCCCTTCGTGTTCACAGGCAAAGAGTCGACCTGTCCGGCCGAAACCCACCGCCACCTCATCGGCAATCAGCAGAACGTTATACCTGGTGCATAGTTCCCGCACCCGGCGAAGGAAACCGTCCGGTGCGGTGATCATCCCGGCGGCCCCCTGAACCAGGGGTTCGATGATCACGGCGGCAACCTCCTGATGGTGCTCCTTTAACAATTCCTCCAGCCGGTCCGCACAGGCCATCCCGCAGCTTTCCCTTTCTCTTTCCAGCGGGCAGCGGTAGCAATAGGGAGCGGGAGCATGCAGGCATTCAAAAAGCAGAGGTCTAAAAATACCGTGAAAAAGGGATATGCCGCCCACGCTGACCGAACCAATGGTGTCCCCATGGTAGGCTTCCACCAGGGAGATGAACTTCGTCTTGCTGCGGAAGCACCCCCCTTCCTTTTGCTGCCAGTATTGAAAGGCCATTTTTAAGGCAATCTCCACGGCGGTGGCCCCGGCGTCGGAGTAAAAAACTTTACTGAGTCCCGGGGGAGTAATCTCCACCAGCTTTTTGGCCAGGAGGATCGAGGGAACGTTGGCCAAACCCAACAGGGTAGAATGGGCTATTTCATCCAGCTGTTCTTTGATGGCCCGGTTTAATGCGGGATGACAGTGGCCGTGCACGGTCACCCAGAGGGACGAAACTCCATCCAGGTAGCGGTTTCCCTCTACATCAATAAGGTAGCTTCCCTCGCCCCGGGCAATGATCAAAGGTTTTTCCCTGGCATACTGCTGCATCTGGGTAAAAGGATGCCAGACGTACTCCTTGTCCCACTGTTCCAAAAGGGCGGGATCGTATTTAATCAAATCGAGCACCTCCGGAAGAAATAGACTGGATAAATGCCCGGTTGGCTGCCGCCCAGCACTCACCCAAAAATATGAGTATACTACCGGCGTTCCAGGTTTAAATGGCACATGGGGTTTCGAAAAGAGCCAGTAATCATGGTGAGTGCTGGGTTCACTCGCCCATTTTAAGCGGCAACGTTTTCATTTCATCCTGGGAGCAAGTACGTTTATCCTATATTAGTGCACCCTCAAATCCGGGGAACCAAATCCTCCCAGACTACAGTGTTTTCCACTGTCTCCACCAGCCCGTCAGCGCTCCCTTTTTCCACACTGACCCCCGGGAGGTAGGGTACTATCCCCAGCACGGGCACGCCGGTCATAGTTGCAATAATCCCCGGGTTGTCCTTTTCCGCAGTACCCGCCTCCCCTGCTTTTAGGCCGTTAATAATTATTCCGGCTACGGGAAGACCTCTGTTTTGAGCATAGGCTACGGTCAGCACGGTATGGTTGATGCTGCCCAGCCCCGGGCGGGCCACCACCAGCAGGGGCAGGGAAAGCTCACGGGCCAGGTCGGCCACGGTAAAGTCGGGACCGGAAAGGGGCACACACAACACCCCGGCCCCCTCTACCAGGACCAGCTCGTGGCGTTGAAGCACTTCCCGGCAAAAATCCACCACCCGTGACGGTTCAACTCTTTCCCCCGAAAGCTTTGCGGCCAGGTGAGGGGAAACAGCAGGGGTAAAACGATAAAGGTTCAGCTCATCTATGGACTGGGGCAGGCCGGCCACATGACGGTAAAAAACTACATCCTCGGGGACTAACCGCCCCTTGGCCTCAATTGCCCCGCTCTGTACCGGTTTTATGGCTACGGCATCAATTCCACGGCGACGCCAGACCCCCACCAGGGCGGCGGTGATCACTGTCTTGCCCACACCGGTATCAGTACTGGTAACCAGGTATCCCCTGCCCATTAAAACACCTCCCGGTGGACCGGATTGACGGATTGTAGTGTCTTATATACCCTGCCGCCAACCAGGGAGGCTACCAGGGATAAAAACAGATCCCCCGGTGCACAGACAATGGCTCCAAACCATACCGCCTGGGCCAGGGTGAAGGGTTTTTGCACCACGTAATTTAAAATTATGTACAGGTGGACCACTCCCAGGACGTAAACCACCACGAGCCCGGCCATACTGGCCAAAAAATAACCGGGTACTCCCTTCTCCCTTACCCTTTCTACAACCGCCCCGATAACGTAAGCGCCCAGGGCAAATCCCACCAGGTAACCAAAGGTGGGCTGCAGCACGTAGGCCGGGCCGCCACCCTGGGCAAAAATGGGCAGTCCGGCCAATCCCAGGGCAAGATAGATTATCTGGCTCAAAAAAGCAAGCCGCTTGCCCAACAAAAGCCCGGCAAAGAGGACAAAGAGAAACTGCAGGGTAAAGGGCACATAAGGAATGGGAATCTTAATGAAAGCTCCCACTGCCGTCAGGGCGGCAAACATGGACACCAGAACCATTTCTTTTACCGACAGCCGCAAAATCCTATCCCTCCTATCGTTAACTATTAATAAATGTTTGGTTAACAAATAATATACAAAAACCCTTTCCTCAAGTCAACCAAAATTGCCTTATTCCTGGGAGGCCGTTCTCCTGGGGGCACTGTTTGGCCCAGACAACCGTCGCCTCAAAACTGCAAATTGGGCCGGGTTTAACCCGGCCCGTTCAGTCATCCTGTTCAATCATTAAGATAAATACGCGGTACCCGCTTACTGATCAAGCAAACCATCTCATAATTAATTGTGCCCATATGGGAGGCCACTTCCTCAACGGGTAAAAACTGCCCCCCCTGCACTCCAAAGAGAACGACCTCGTCCCCCGGCCGCACCCCCGGAATCCGGGTTACGTCCACCATGCACTGGTCCATGCACACCCGGCCCACCAGCGGGGCCCGCTGCCCGTGAATTAACACTTCGGCCTTATTGGACAACAGCCGGGACCAGCCGTCGGCATAGCCAAGGGGGAGAGTAGCAATAACCGAGGGGCCGGTGGTGGTAAATTTGCGGCCGTAGCTGATGGAAGTACCAGCCGGCACCTGTTTAACATAAGCTACCCGGGTTTTTAGCTGCATAGCCGGTTTTAAATCAATCACCCGCCGCACATCGGGAGAAGGCCACAGGCCGTACAAAATAATACCCGTCCGTACCATATCCAGATGCATTTCCGGTAAATCCAGGGTGGTGGCACTGTTGGCCACGTGTTTAAGCGGTATGGCTACGCCCCGGGCTTCAATGCCGGCCACTGCTTCTTTAAAGCGGTCGAACTGCCAGCGGGTGTAAGCTTTGTCCTGTTCGTCGGCGCAGGCCATGTGGGTATAGACCCCTTCGATAAAGATATTCGGCAGCCGGGATACGGCCTCAGCAAAATCCGGTGCCTCAGAAGGAAAGACACCGATACGGCCCATACCCGTGTCCACCTTTATGTGTACCCGGGCGGTTTTCCCCGCGGCTGCGGCAGCAGCAGAAATGGCCTGGACTGCATCCAGGGAAAAAACGGTCTGGGTCAGATCATGCTCCACCAAAAAGGACGCCTGTTCCGGGGGGGTATAACCCAGGATCAGGATGGGGGCGGTTATACCTCCCCGGCGCAGGGCCAGGGCTTCATCCAAAATAGCTACGGCCAGGCACTCGGCGCCATTGGCCAGGGCTGCCCGGGCCACGGGCAGCGCCCCGTGACCGTAAGCATCGGCCTTGACCACGGCCATCAGCTTTGTACCCGGTTGAAGCAATTTGCGGATCTCCCGCACGTTATGGGCAACGGCCCCCAGATTTACCTCTACCCAAACTGGACGGCCGTTACTGCAACTTTCGGTGATCATACCAGAACCCCTTTTGGTACCATTGATAAAAACCTGAAGCGGTAATCATCCCTTCCACACCTATCCGAACATACGTGGCAGGTTCTTTCTCAAAATTATCTGCTATAAAGGCAGGAGGCCTCTCAGGGGAGAGGCCCTTTACTTATTTTACTGCTCCGCAAACCACCGGGCAAGTACGTGTTAGGAAATGCGCATTAAATCCACCGGCACATCCATCAATTCATGCAGCGGTGTGTACTCCAGATTCAGGGCTTCGGCCACGGCCTTGTACGTTACCTTACCGTCCATTACGTTCACGCCCCGGGCCAGGGCAATGTCATCCTTGACCGCCTGGGCCAGGCCTTTATTGGCCAACTCCAGGGCGTAGGGCAGGGTAACGTTGGTCAGGGCATAGGTGGAAGTCCGGGCAACAGCACCGGGTATGTTGGCCACAGCATAGTGAATGACTCCATGCTTGACATAGGTTGGATTGGAGTGGGTGGTCACCCGGTCGGCAGTTTCCACACAACCACCCTGGTCAATAGCCACATCCACAATAACGGACCCGGGTTGCATGGCTTTAACCATCTCTTCCGTGACCAGCTTGGGAGCCCTGGCCCCAGGGATGAGTACCGCCCCAATGACCAGGTCAGCTTCCTTAACGGCTTCCTTGATGTTATAACTCGTGGAAATGAGGGTTTTGATGCGGGGACCGAAAATATCGTCCAGATAGCGCAAACGTTCGGCATTCTTGTCGATAATGGTTACATCTGCCCCCATGCCCACGGCAATTTTGGCCGCATTGGTACCCACGGTACCCCCGCCAATGATAACCACTTTAGCCGGGGGTACCCCGGGAACCCCGCCCAGGAGCACCCCCCGACCACCGTAGGGCTTTTCCAGGAACTGGGCGCCAATCTGGACGGACATACGGCCGGCCACTTCGCTCATGGGCATGAGCAGCGGCAGGATACCCCGGTTGGTCTGAATGGTTTCGTAGGCAATGCCCGTAACCTTTTTTGCCAGCAATGCCCTCGTAAGTTCCGGTTCAGGAGCCAGGTGCAGATAGGTGAAGAGTAACTGACCCTCTTTAAATAAATCGTATTCGTCCGGCAGGGGTTCTTTAACCTTCATGATCATGTCGGCCTGCTCGTAAACATCCGCCTTGGCAGGCAACATGCGGGCGCCGGCGGCCACATACTCCTCATCGGTGATGCCGCTGCCCAGACCGGCCCCGGCTTCAATAACCACCTGGTGTCCCGCTTTAACCAGGGCTTCTACACCGGAGGGTGTGATACCGACCCGGTTCTCATTATCCTTTATCTCCCTGGGCACACCAACGATCATTTTCCGTACCTCCTTTTCCTACTTCTCTATTAACAGCGTACATATACAGCGCTACCGGTTACTATTCTTTTGACCAATCATTTCCCCCCGAACAAGAAAAGAAGGAGCCAAAAAGTAGTGCACATTGTGACAACTGGATTTCCCCAGGTCCGGACCTTCTACACCAGGTGTGATGTCCAATGTATTCCTGCTATGACCCTCACCCAGGTGGCCCGTCAGGTTCACCTAAGCCCGGCCTATTTAAGCCGCCTGTTCAAACAGCGCACGGCCAGAGTTTTATCGATTACCTTACCCAGGTCCGGCTTAACGAAGCCAAGGCCCTCCTGCTGGCCGGGGAAAAAACCATCGACCAGATTGCCAGCGCAGTGGGATTTAACAACAACAGCTATTTTACTGCCGTATTTAAAAAACGGGAGGGGGTTACCCCCTCGGAGTTCCGCCAGCGCCGGAGAGGTGACGGCTCCCGGGTTTGACTGCGGGGATACCCTGCCGGCACAGGGGGCATTCTTCCGGGCTGTAGCTAACCGCCGGAACGGTTAACAGTGCCCGGAGGGGCACACCCAGATCAACCGTTCCATTGCTGCGGTCGACCAGTGCGGCGGCTCCCACAACCTGTGCCCCGGCCTCCCGGACCACCGCAATCACTTCCCGCACCGACCCGCCGGTGGTAATCACATCCTCCACCACCAGCACCCGCTCCCCGGGAGACAGCACAAAGCCCCGCCGCAGGGTCATTACCCCGTTTTCCCTTTCGGTGAAAAGACTCCTGGCTCCCAGTGCCCGGGCTACTTCATAGGACACCAGTATGCCGCCCAGGGCCGGGCCAATAACAGTATCCACGTCTTTAAGCCCTTCGTTTATCCATCCCCGGGCCAGTTCCCGGCACAACAACTCGCAATACCGGGGGTGTTCCAGCACCCGGGCACACTGGAAGTAACGGTCGCTGTGGCGACCGGACGTAAGCACAAAGTGACCGGTAAGCATGGCACCGGTTTTTTCAAAGATAGAAAGAATTTCTTCACGGTTGAGCAAAGCTAATTCACCTCAAATGTCAATTTGAAGAATATTATACCAGTTCGTTTGCTTAAGGAATGCCCTACGGGCATAAATCACACAATAAAAATGCCGCGTTGTCCTGCCCGCCAAAAAGGAGGCAGGCTAATGGGTAGACGGCGTGGAGGATTGATGTCCGACAGGCTGAAATACGAGTTAGCCGAAGAGCTGGGAGTAGCCGATCTGGTGCGCAGGGAGGGCTGGGGCAGCGTTTCCTCGCGGAACTGCGGTAACCTGGTCCGACTGGCCATTGAAAGGGCTGAGCGGGCAATGATGCAGGGACAATAGCGGCGGGGGGTGCGCTTTTAAATAGAAGCGCACCCTCTTTTATACACTCGCCCCCATTTCATCCAGTACCGCCCTGGCGGCTTCTACCGGGTCCGGGGCGGCAATAACTGGACGGCCCACCACCAGGTGGCTGGCCCCGGCTGCCAGAGCACCGGCAGGGGTCACAACTCGTTTCTGGTCGCCGCAGGCGGCCCCGGCCGGGCGGATACCGGGGGTAATGATTAAAAAGTCCGGTCCGCAGGACTGCCGGATGGCCGCCGCTTCCTGGGCCGAAGCCACCACGCCGTCCAGACCGCACTCTTTGGCCAGCAAGGCCCAGGCCACCACCCGGTCCAAAATAGGCCCGGAGAGACCCAGTTCCCGGTTAAAAGCAGGCTGATCGATGCTGGTAAGCACGGTAACGGCAATAACCAGCGGGCGGGGAATGCCCAGGGCTGTCGATTCCTCCCTGCAGGACTCTAACGCCGCCCGCATCATGGCGCGCCCGCCGGCGGCATGGACGTTGAACATGGCCACCCCCAGCCTGGTGAGAACCCGGGCTGCCTGGGCCACGGTATTGGGGATATCGTGAAGTTTTAAGTCTAAAAACACTTTCACTCCCCGCCAGCACAATCCCTCCACCACCGCCGGCCCCTGGCTGTAAAACAGCTGCATGCCGATCTTGAACATGCCCGCCCATGGCTTGAGCTGTTCCACAAGATCAAGGGCCTGTTCCGTAGACTCCACATCCAGAGCAATAATTAATTTTTTCCTGGCCTCATCGATGTTCACAAAAACCCTCCTTAAACGGGACGGTGCGCTGATCCCCGCCAACCCCGGTATGCTTGGCAGACCGCTCGCCAGGAACCGGACCGTCCCCTACGACCTTGTTTCGGCGATAATAGCTGCAAGCTATGACATAACCTGTACCAGGTACTGTCGCAAAACCAAAGACGGTACGAGCGACGGTCGTCCTTAAGGAGCGACCCAGCACTCACTAGAACAACTCTTTCGTTAGAATAGCCATTGAGCATATGTAAATAACGTTACCCAGAAGGAGTACCTTACCAGTGAGTGCTGGGTTTTGTCCGGCCCGTAGCACGGAGCGACGGGGGACGACCGCCGCCCCAGGTAGTTATGCGACAGTATCTACTAGAGACTACATGTGGGCCGCCCCGATTAACTCTTGAATATCCGGTACCCCTTCTTCCACTAGAAATCTTTCAATCCCATCAATAATGTCCATGGTGGCCCGGGGGTTAATGAAGTTGGCCGTCCCCACGGCTACGGCGGTGGCCCCGGCCATGATGAATTCCAGGGCATCCTCGGCCGTAACGATGCCCCCCATGCCCACAATGGGAACCTTTAAGGCCTGGTAAACCTGCCACACCGCCCTTACCGCCACCGGCCTGATGGCCGGGCCGGATAGACCGCCCATGACGTTGGCCAGGGCCGGGCAGCGACGGCGAATGTCTATGGCCATTCCCAGGAGGGTGTTGATCATGGACAGGGCATCGGCCCCCGCCTCCACCACCGCTTCCGCCAGCCGGACAATACTGGTCACATTGGGAGAAAGCTTGACCACCACCGGAAGTCGGGTAGCCCCCTTTACTGCCCGCACCACGGCGGCAGCCGAATCGGGATCGGCACCAAAGGCCAGACCCCCCTTTTTGACATTTGGGCAAGAAATATTTACCTCCAGTCCCGCCACGCCCGGCACCTCGTCTAACCTGGCCGCCAGGGCGGCGTAATCCTCAACCGTATCCCCGGCAATGTTCACGATTACCGGCAGGTCAAACTGCCTTAGATAAGGCAGGGCTACTTCGATGAAGTGATCCACACCGGGATTTTGCAAACCAATGGCGTTCAAGATACCCGCCGGTGTTTCCACAATGCGCGGTGGAGGGTTTCCCTGGCGGGGCAAAAGGGTGATGCCTTTGACCACAATGGCCCCCAGGCGGTTTAAATCAACAAATGGGGCATACTCGGAGCCGAAGCCAAAAGTACCCGAGGCGGTGGTCACGGGATTTTTCATCCGTATACCGGCAACGTTTACGGCAAGGTTGGGTTTGGCCATATAAAACATCCCCTCTTTCTAGTCCCAGACCAGCTGCTCCGCCGGGAAAACCGGCCCCTCCACGCATACCCGCCGGTACTGAAAGGGTTCGCCGCCTTTGCCGGCGGTTTTACAAACGCAGGAAAGGCAGGCTCCCACCCCGCAGCCCATGCGCTCCTCCAGGGAAAATTCCCCGGGTACATCAAACCTGGCTAAAAGCGAAGCCGTTTGGCGCAGCATACGCCGGGGACCGCAGGCGTAAACCATGTCCGCCCCTTCGCCGGCCAGTATTTTTTCCAGCAAGTCCGTCACCGGACCATGATAGCCGCAAGAACCGTCATCAGTGGCCACATCCAGCTCAAAGGGGGCGGTATATCCCTCCTTTCCCACCGGCAACTGGTGGGCACTGCGGGCGCCCACCAGTAAACAAACCTGGTTTTTTCTTTGTACCAATTCGTGCCCTAAAAAAACAAGGGGAGCCACACCGATGCCGCCTCCTACCAGAACCACCCGCTGCCCCGGCTCCGGCAGGGTGAAACCGCGGCCCAGGGGTCCCATTACCGCAAGTTGCTCTCCCTTTCTCTTCGCAGCCAGCAAAGCAGTGCCCCTTCCCACCACCTGATAAAGAAAAAGCAACTCTCCCTTCCTCCGGTTTACCCCGTGGATGCTTAACGGGCGGCGCAACAGGGGATCCAGGCTATCGGTACAACGTATGTAAACAAACTGGCCCGGAACGGCACAAGAAGCGATCACGGGGGCATAAAGGGTCAACCGGTATTGCCCCGGCCCCACTCGCTCCTGCTGTACGATATTGGCGGGCATATCAGCTACCATACAAGGCTGCCTCCTGTAGTTTAATTAATGAAATTTTTTATGGGGGGCCACAGTTCAACAGGGAATTTGATGCTTGGCAGCGAATATTTCCCTCTGGTTTTGCCCTAAGCTGACAGGTCCTTTGGGTTATTGAACTGTAGCGGAGAAAAAAGCAGAACAGGAGAGACGACCTCATGAACCTTTTGGGGATGGCCAGGTTGTTACTTCTATTCTTTTTACCATGGTCTATCTCCTTTTCCCCGCCGGCCCATTCTGCCTCATCTGCTAATTTCCATGCAGGTTATGGAAACCGGGTGGCGGTGCTTATGTACCACCATATCAGCGATACCAGCCGGGGCCCAGCGGTAATTACTCCCCGGCTGTTTCAGGCACACCTGGACACCTTGAAAAAGGAAGGCTACAATGTTATTTCCGCGGAAAGGCTGGCCCGGTTTTTGTCCGGAAAGGATACCATACCTCCCAAAGCAGTGGTAATTACCTTTGACGACGGGTATGAATCTTTCTATACCTACGCCTACCCGGAACTAAAAAAAAGAAATATGACGGCCACCTGCTTTGTCATTGTGAAGTCGGTAGGTGACCCAAAGGAGAGAATACCCAAGCTGACCTGGGAACAAATGCGGGAAATGCAGGCCAGTGGCATGAGTTTTTATCCTCACTCTTATGACAGCCACTACCAGGCCAGGTTCGCCCCGGGCGTACCCGCCGCCCGGTATATAAGGCCCGCCCTGGCAGGCCCAATCTGGCTGGGCAAGCTGAACCGGCGGGAAACACAGGAAGAATATGAGGCTCGGGTGAGGGCGGATCTGCTCAAGGCAAAAGAAGTCATGGAAATGGAGCTGGGTCGGCCTATGGACCATTTTTGCTGGCCTTACGGGGCCGATAGCCCCACCGCAGCCAGAATTGCCCGCTCCCTTGGCTACAAGTACCTTTACTATATACGCAAAGGCTTAAACGACCCCCACATCACCGACGGTTTCATCCGGCGGATCAATGCGGGTAGCCCGGACGTCACTCCGGAAATTTTGATTCGCAAAATCGAAAAGTATTCCTTGCTTACCTCCGCCCGTCAGTGGTGCCTGGCCCTTTCCCCCCTTTACCCGGCACTGCTCAAGCCAACCTTTGTCGCCCTTGAATCAATTTAGAACCTTAAACCCCTTTAAAAAAGTAGCGGGGAAAAACCCGGGGTTGGTGCGCCCGGGGCTAGTTTTCTCCACTGGCCAGCTCCTGGATGGGAGTAAGATCCATATCCGCGCCATCCTGGATGGAAATAAGGACTTCCAGGATGGCCCGGGCGGTATCCAGGGAGGTCAGGCAGGGGACACCGTGTTCCACCGCCGCCCGGCGGATGCGGAAACCGTCCCGCTCCGGAGCCCTGCCCCGGGTGAGGGTGTTGATGACCAGGTGGATCTTCCCCGCCCGGATGAGATCCACGATATGGGGGGAACCTTCCCGCACCTTGTTCACCCGTTCCACCTCCAGGCCATTTTCCTGCAAAAAGGTCGCTGTCCCGGCAGTGGCGCAAATATTGTATCCCAGACGGACCAACCCCTTTAAAAGGGGCAGGGCCTCTTTTTTATCCTTGTCCGCAATGGTGGCCAGGATGGTGCCGTTCCGGGGGATGCTGTAGCCGGCCGCCACCAGGGCCTTGTATAACGCTGCCGGGTAGCTGCTGTCCACTCCCATGACCTCGCCGGTGGATTTCATTTCCGGCCCCAGGGAGATATCCACCTGGAGCAGTTTGGCAAAGCTGAAGACGGGAGCCTTGACCCCGAAATAACGGCCCTCCGGGTAAAGGCCGCCCTCGTAACCCAGGTCCTTTAATTTGCGGCCCAGAATAACCTTCGTGGCCAGGCTGACCATGGGAATGCCGGTGATTTTGCTCATGTAGGGCACCGTGCGGCTGGCCCGCGGGTTTACTTCCAGCACGTAGACCTGCCCGTTGTAAAGCACGTACTGGATGTTGATCATTCCCCGCACATTTAAAGCCCGGGCCAACCGGGTGGTGTAGTCCACCAGCTGGGCCTTTACCTCCGGGGTGATCCTGTTAGCCGGGTAAACGGCTATACTATCCCCGGAGTGAACGCCGGCCCGCTCGATATGCTTCATGATTCCAGGAATCAACACCGTCTCCCCGTCGGCTATGGCATCTACTTCCAGCTCCTCGCCCTGCAAGTACTTATCCACCAGCACCGGGTGCTCGGGGGTGACCCTGACCGCATTGGCCATGTAGTTGAGCAGTTCTTCATGATTATAGACAATCTCCATGGCCCGACCACCTAGTACATAGGAGGGCCTGACCAGCACGGGAAACCCAATTTCCCGGGCGATGTTCACTGCTTCGCCCACGGAAAAAGCCGTCCTTCCCGGCGGTTTTGGAATACCCAGTTCCACGAGCAGTTGATCGAAACGCTCCCGGTCTTCCGCCCGGTCGATATCCTCCACTGCCGTACCTAAAATGGGGATGCCGGCTCTGGCCAGGGGAACGGCCAGGTTAATGGCCGTCTGACCACCAAACTGAACAATTACCCCCTCGGGGCGTTCCTTCCTCAGAATGTTCAAGACGTCTTCCAAAACAAGGGGCTCAAAGTAAAGCCGGTCGGCAGTATCAAAGTCTGTACTGACCGTCTCCGGGTTATTGTTTATGATAATTGCTTTAACACCTTCTTCCCGCAGGGCCCACACCGAGTGCACTGAGCAGTAGTCGAACTCGATACCCTGCCCGATACGAATGGGCCCCGAGCCCAGGACCACCACTTTGCGTACAGCGGTGTTATGCGCTTCGTCCTCATGATCGTAACAGGAATAGTAGTAAGGGGTAACGGCCTCAAATTCTGCCGCACAGGTATCCACCATTTTATAAACGGGCTTGATTCCGCAATCTTCCCGCAGGGCCCGTATTTTGGCCTCGTCCTGGCCGGTAATTTGGGCCAGATAGGCGTCGGCAAAGCCCATTTCCTTGGCCCGGCGCAAAAGGTCCGGCGTTAAGGCCGCCGGTCCCTGGCGGCGGATCTTCCGCTCCAGCTGCACAATGTTTTGGATCTTGTCCAGGAAAAAGCGGTCAATGCCCGTTAAGGCCCGGACCCTGTCCACAAGCATCCCCCGGCGTAAAGCTTCGGCCACCACAAACAGGCGCATATCTTCGGCCCGGGACAGCTTGGTTTCAATCTCTTCATCGCTCAACTGTTCCATCTCCGGGACCAAAAGACCCACCAGGCCGATTTCCAGGGAGCGTACCGCCTTTAACAGGGCACCTTCCAGGGTCCGGTCTATGGCCATAACTTCCCCGGTGGCCTTCATCTGGGTGCCCAGGGTGCGGTCGGCCAGGGCAAATTTGTCAAAGGGCCAGCGGGGGAATTTCAACACCACGTAGTCTATGGAAGGTTCAAAGCAGGCATAGGTTTTACCTGTAACCGCGTTTTTAATCTCGTCCAGGGTCAACCCCACGGCAACCTTGCTGGACACCTTGGCGATGGGGTAACCGGTAGCCTTGGAGGCCAGGGCCGAAGAACGGGATACCCGGGGGTTGACCTCAATTACATAATATTTGTAGCTGTTGGGATCCAGGGCAAACTGCACATTGCAGCCCCCCTCCACCCCCAAAGCCCGAATGATGTTCAGGGAAGCGGTACGCAGCATCTGGAATTCCTTGTCACTCAAAGTTTGCACGGGAGCAACCACAATGCTGTCCCCGGTATGAATGCCCATGGGGTCGATATTTTCCATGCTGCAGATGATGATGCAGTTGTCGGCGCTGTCCCGCATCACCTCAAACTCGATTTCCTTCCAACCCACCAGGCCCTTTTCCACGAGCACCTGGTGAATAATGCTGGCCTTTAAACCACGGGTGACGGTAGCCTTCAGTTCATCCATGTCATAGACCATGCCCCCGCCGGTACCCCCCAGGGTGTAGGCAGGGCGAACCACCAGGGGAAAGCCGATTTCCCGGGCGAAGGCCACCGCTTCATCAACACTGCTGACAATGGTGCTCTCAGGAATGGGCTCGCCAATGCGTTCCATGGTAAGCTTAAATTCTTCCCGGTCTTCGGCCCGGCGGATGGCTTCCAGGGGCGTACCCAAAAGCTGTACCCCCTCGGCCTCCAGCACCCCGGTGTTCGCCAGTTGCAGGGCCATGTTGAGACCCACCTGGCCGCCCAGGCTGGGCAAAAGGCCGTCCGGTTTTTCCTTGCGGATGACCCGGGCAATAAACTCAGGAGTTAAAGGTTCGATATATACCCGGTCGGCCATGTTGGCATCGGTCATGATGGTAGCCGGGTTGCTGTTTACCAGCACCACTTCCAGCCCTTCTTCCCGCAAAGCGCGGCAGGCCTGGGTACCGGCGTAGTCAAATTCCGCCGCCTGGCCGATGACAATGGGCCCGGAGCCAATGACCATTACCTTGCGCAGTCCCTTTTTCAACGGCATGTTCTCACTTCCTCCGCTGCATTAAGTCAATAAACTGGTCGAACAGATAGGCTGATTCCCGCGGTCCCGGGGAGGCCTCGGGGTGGTACTGCACAGAGAAAAGCGGCAGGTGCTTGTGCCGGATGCCCTCCACCGTACCGTCGTTCAGGTTCCGGTGGCAGACTTCCACGGGCAAACCGGCCAGGGAACCGGCATCCACCGCAAACCCGTGGTTCTGGGAGGTGATGTACACCTTGCCCGTAGCCAGGTCCTTTACCGGGTGGTTGGCCCCCCGGTGACCGAATTTCATCTTATAAGTTTTGGCCCCCAGGGCCAGGGCAATCACCTGGTGGCCCAGGCAAATGCCAAACATGGGGCGCTTTCCGATCAGTTCCCTGGTGGTCCGGATAGCGTAGGGAACATCCACCGGGTCGCCGGGGCCGTTGGATAGCAGGATGCCGTCGGGATTCAGGGCCAGAATTTCCGACGCCGTAGTGGTGGGAGGTACCACCACCACCTCACAGTCCCGCTCCCGTAAATGCCGGATTATATTCAGTTTGGAACCCAGGTCTATCAAGACTACCCGGTACCCTTTACCCTCCAGGGTATAGATTTCCTTTGTGGCCACCTCGGGCACCAGCTCCTGACCGGTCAGGTGGGGGCATTGTTTGGCCTTTTCCACCAGGAGGGCGGGATCGTGGCATTCGGTACTTAGGACTCCCCGCATGGTCCCCTGGTTGCGCAGGTGGCGGGTTAAGGCGCGGGTGTCGATGCCGGAAATGCCTACCACCCCTTCCCGGGCCAGGAAGTCGGACAGGCGGTAGCTGGCCCGCCAGTTACTGGGACGGTCGCACTCCTCCCGCACCACAAAGCCCCGTACATAGGACTTTTTCGCTTCAAAATCCTCCCGGTTGATGCCGTAGTTGCCAATCAACGGGTAGGTCATCACCACAATCTGGCCGCAGTAAGAAGGGTCGGTGAGTATTTCCTGGTAGCCCGTCATGGCGGTATTGAAGACCACTTCTCCCCATCTTTCCCCCCTGGCCCCAAAGGCCCGGCCGGCAAACACAGTTCCGTCTTCCAGAGCTAATATGGCCTGCATCATTGTAACACCTCGCATTCTGGTGGTTATATGGACATTGTTCCACTAACCGGTCGCGCCCCGTTCAGGCTATCACCGCCAGATCGCGGTTGTAAACCACCCGGCCTTTGACGATGGTGGCTACGGGGAGTCCCTGCAAGCGCCTGCCGCTAAAGGGGGTGTTCCGCCCCTTGCTGGCAAAGGTAGCGGGATCCACCACTTCCGTGAGCTCGGGATCGATAATGGTTATATCGGCATCCGCCCCCACTTTGAGCACCCCTTCCTGGAGGCCCAGGATGCGAGCGGGGTTTACCGTCAGCTTGCGGATGGCTTCCACCGGGCTTAAGACCCCCGGTATCACCAGTTCCGTCCAGACCAGTCCGAGGGCGGTTTCCAGGCCCACCAGGCCAAAGGGGGCCAGCTGGTATTCCACATCCTTTTCCTCCAGCGTATGGGGGGCGTGGTCGGTAGCAATGACGTCAATGGTGCCGTCAGCCAGGGCTTCTTTCAACGCCGCCACATCCTCCTCCGTACGCAGGGGAGGGTTGACCTTGGTGTTGGTATTATAATCAGCCACCGCCCGGTCGGTAAGAGTGAAATGATGGGGAGTAACCTCGGCCGTCACCGGCACTCCCCGGGCCTTGGCCTCCCGGATCAGGCGTACTGAACCGGAGGTGCTGACATGGGCGATGTGCAGGGGGCAACCGGTGTACTCGGATAGAATGATATCCCGGGCGACCATAATTTCCTCGGCCGCAGCCGGTATGCCCGGCAGTCCCAAAACGGTAGACATGTAACCTTCATGCATCACACCGCCAGCAGACAGGGTTGGTTCCTCGCAGTGGGAAATAACGGGCAGCCCCACCATCCGGGCATACTGCATCGCGCGGCGCATTACCGCCGCACTGGCCACCGGGTGGCCGTCATCGGAGAGGGCCACCGCGCCGGCCTCTTTCAAATCGGCCATTTCCGTCAACTCTTCACCCCGGCTGCCGCGGGTGAGGGCTGCAATGGGGTACACTTTTACCAGGCCTGCTTCTTCTGCCCTAGTCTTGATGTAGGTAATAACTGCCCGGTTGTCAGCTACCGGATCGGTGTTAGGCATACAAGCCACGGCGGTAAAACCCCCCCGGGCAGCCGCCCGGCTGCCCGAAGCAATGGTCTCCTTGGCCTCAAAGCCCGGTTCCCGGAAATGGACATGCATGTCGATTAACCCCGGCGCAACCAGCTTGCCGGCAACATCCATTACGGCACCTTCCCCAGCTTCCAGGCCTGGGCCGATGGCGGCAATTCTCCCTTCTACAATTAAAATGTCCGCGGCAAAAATTTCCCCGGCCTGGGGATCAACCACCCGGCCGCCTTTGAGCAGCAGTTTATGCATCCGGCATCCCCCCTCCACCCAGCAGGTAAAGTAAAGCCATGCGCACGGCCACACCATTGGTAACCTGTTCATTGATCACCGAGTTAACCCCGTCGGCCACCTCCGGGGATATTTCCACTCCCCGGTTCATTGGCCCGGGGTGCATGACCAGGGCACCGGGACGGGCCAGGGCCAACCTTTTCCGGTTGAGGCCAAATAAACGGGCGTATTCTCTGATGCTGGGGAAAAGTCCCTGTTGCTGCCTTTCCAGCTGGATGCGCAGCATCATCACCACATCGGCGCCGTCCAGAGCCTCCTCCATACGCGTACACACCTGTACACCCATAGCTTCTATTTCCGGAGGGATCATGGTGGCGGGACCACAAATGCGCACCCGGGCACCCATTTTGGTAAAACCCCAGATGTTGGAGCGGGCCACACGGCTGTGTAAAATGTCCCCGATAATGGCTACGTTAAGCCCTGCTAATTCTCCCATTTTCTCCCGTACGGTAAACATGTCCAGGAGAGCCTGGGTAGGATGCTCGTGGGCACCATCCCCGGCGTTTATGACCGCAGCCGGGATGGTGCGGGCCAGCAGGTTGGGGGCCCCGGCCATGGGGTGGCGCAGGACGACCACGTCGGCGCCCATAGCCGCCAGCGTACGGGCGGTATCCTTCAGGGTTTCCCCCTTGACCACACTGCTGGTAGAAGTGGAAAGGTTCACGCTATCGGCGCTTAAATACTTGGCGGCCAGCTCAAAGGAGGTACGGGTGCGGGTGCTGGGTTCGTAAAACAACGTCACCACCGTCCGCCCCCTTAAGGTGGGTACCTTTTTAATGGCGCGCCCCAGAATCTCTTTCATGGGGACGGCTGTGTCCAGGATCAGCCTGATTTCTTCCGCCGACAGGTTTTGCAGGCCAAGAATGTCCTTGCGCTTCCAGTTCATCATGCCAAGCCTCCGATTCCCAAAAATAAAGCCCCGCCCGGTATCAGTCCCGGAACGAGGACGGCAAGCGCTGCTGGGCGTGCCCTCCTTGCCGGCCTCTCTGGACCGTTGCTTAAAAGACGGCACCGGAGCATTTAATCTTTTTCTAAAATAAGCACCCTTTCCTCACCGTCGGTTTCCTGCAACCGTACCGCAACCACTTCCCGCCGGGAAGTGGGAACGTTTTTACCAACGTAATCGGCCCGGATAGGCAGTTCCCGGTGGCCCCGGTCAATAAGGACCGCCAGTTGAATCACCCGGGGCCGGCCCAGATCCATAATGGCATCCAGGGCCGCCCGGATGGTGCGCCCGGTATATATTACATCATCCACCAGCACGATTTTTTTATCCGAAACGGGAAACGATACTTCGGTACGGTGCACCAGCGGCTGCTGGTCCATGGTGGTCAGGTCGTCCCGGTACAGGGTGATGTCCAGGGTACCCACCGGGACGTTGCTGCCCTCAATTTCCCGGATCTTCGCCGCCAGCCTTTCCGCCAGGGGCACCCCTCTCCGGCGGATACCGATCAGGGCCAGACCGTCCGTTCCTTTATTGCGCTCAATAATCTCGTGGGCTATCCGGGTCAGTGCCCGCCGGATACCTTCTTTATCCAGGATCTGGGCCTTATGTTTCATTACCCTTCCCCCTCCTGCCCATAAAAATGCCTGCTTGCCACCGGCAAGCAGGCATAGTTAACGCTTTACTTCTATGTCCTACGTTCCTTGCCGGCCTCACGGGACCGACTTAAAGGGTTTTATTGTCACTCTTAAACAGAATACAAAAATCCAAGCCAAATGTCAAGAACTAGTTTGGCCACTGCTACATCCGGTTAACGCCAATGAAAATCAGGGCAACTCCCAGCAAGATAATGGCCATGCTGGAAGGGGAAACTTTACCCGCCAGGCCTACCAATCCCAGACTGGTAGTAGTAAGCAGAACCGTGGGACCCACCATGGCCAAAAGACTATTTATTTTAAAAGCTGTTTCCACCCGGTTAAAATACAACATTAACATGGCCGCGCTAAATTCAATGGATGAAGAGAGCAGCCGCAAAAGAGCCATGCCTAAAACGATGCGATCCAGGAACAGAAACATAAAATCCCTCCTGCCGGTTTTTACTAAAATTTCATATGCCCCGCGGCATGGATAAATGCATAGGCGAGGTCAAAGGCAGGGAAAACTTTTGGCGAAAGGATGGGATAGCCGATGAAGCCGCAAAAAAGCACCCTGGTGCTGGCTGCCTTAAGCGGGGTGCCCTTTATTATGGTTCTGGGTAATTCCATGCTCATCCCGGTGCTGCCCGACATCAAGGCAGCACTACACCTCACCCAGTTTAAGGTCAGCCTGTTGATCACCCTCTTTTCCATCCCTGCCGGGATTGTCATTCCGCTGGCCGGTTTTCTGTCCGACCGCTTTGGCCGCAAAAAAGTAATTGCGCCGGCACTGATCCTTTACGGCCTGGGAGGCATAGTGGCCGGCCTGGCGGCAATTTTCATGAAAGGCCTGGCTTACCCCGCCATTCTCGGAGGGCGCATTTTGCAGGGCATTGGCGCGGCCGGGACTGCACCCATTGCCATGGCCCTTACCGGGGATCTCTTCACCGGCAAGCAGCGGGGCACTGCCCTGGGCATTATCGAGGCGGCCAACGGTCTGGGCAAGGTGGTAAGCCCCATTTTGGGTGCCCTGCTGGGCCTCATCACCTGGTATACCACATTTCTTTTTTTTCCTCTGGTGGTTATCCCAGTGGTACTGGGGGTATGGTTCCTGGTCAGGGAACCGGAAAGCAACCGGCAGGCACAAAGTGTAAACCAGTACCTGAAATCCATCGCCCGGATTTTTGAAAAAAAATCCGCCATGCTGCTTACTTCTTTTCTGGGCGGGGCCGTAGCGTTACTCATTCTTTTCGGAGTATTATTTTTTCTCTCCGAACACCTGGAAACGGTTTTCCGGCTAAACGGGGTACGCAAGGGCGGGGCCCTGGCCATACCGGTATTATTTATGAGTTCAACTTCTTACCTCACCGGCCGGATCATCAAAAAGCGCCTGGCCTTGATGAAGTGGCTGGTGGTGGTAGGTCTAGCCCTGATTGGCGGGGCTTTAACCATGATGGGTTTTTATCGCACCACCTATCTCTTTTTTATTGCCATTTCCCTGGCCGGCATCGGTACTGGACTGACCCTCCCCTGTCTCAACACCATTATTACCAGCTCTACGGCCACGGAAAGGCGGGGTCTGGTCACCTCCCTGTATGGCGGCGTGCGGTTTGTGGGTGTAGCCCTGGGCCCTCCCCTTTTTGGCCTTTTAATGGGTTACGGCCTGCCCCTCATGTTCTGGAGCACGGCCACCCTGGCGGGGGTTGCTGCCCTACTGGCGGCCTTTTTAATCCGGGTAAAAGACATGAAAGCTCCCACCGCACCGGAAGAAAAAAATCGCCCCACTCCTTATACCCTTCAACCGGCCTTCGGCCTGGCCGCGCGTAAGCCCTGGAATCCCCCGGATGAACAGGGACGATGACCCCGGTGGATTCCATTGCCATTTTTACCAGGGTAACCTTTCCCTTCCCGCGGTAATATTTCTATGAATGGCTAACTTTTCGGGAGGCTCGGAAGGAGGTGTCCGACAAGGCACCTGCAAAAACAGGTGCATTGCCATCCCCGAAAGGAGCTTGAGAGCATGAGTGAACAGGAGGGTACCCGGACATGGCAGGCATTCCTTAGCTTCCCCCTGGGCAAGAGATTGGAAAAACCGCGGCAGCAGGGCTTGACCATGATCATTGACAAGGGCCTGGGCCTGGTAGAAACAAAGGATATCTTACATGTATGCGGCCAATACATCGATTTTTTTAAGCTGGGATTCGGTACTCCCGCTTTATATGCTCCGGAGGTGTTAGAGGAAAAAGTTCATCTCGTCAAGTCCTTCGGTATAGACATCTACCCCGGGGGAACGTTCTTTGAGGTGGCCATACTACAGGAAAAAATTGAGGAGTACCTGTACCTGGCCAAGAGCATTGGCTTTACAGCCGTCGAAGTATCCGACGGAACGATCACCCTTTCACCCGAGATCAGGGAAAAAGCCATTGCCCGGGCCGCCGATCTGGGCCTCAAGGTGTTAACGGAAGTGGGCAAAAAAAATGGGGAACACCGCGCAGTCCAGCATTTAGTAGAGCAGATCCGCCGGGATCTCCAGCACGGGGCTTACAGGGTCATCCTGGAAGGCCGGGAGTCGGGTATCAACGTGGGCCTTTATGATGGTCAGGGGCGGTTCATCTATGAGGAACTGGAGGAACTGCTTTGCGGCATCGGCGATCCCCGCGTACTGATCTGGGAAGCGCCACGCAAGAACCAGCAGGAAGAATTGATCCTGCGCTTTGGTCCTAACGTCAACCTGGGTAACATCCCTCCCCACGAAGTCCTGGCCCTGGAAGCCCTGCGGGTTGGTCTCCGGGCCGATACCCTCAAATCTACTTTATAACTTTTAGGTAACCAGCTAATTTACAAAGGTTCCCAAAAGGTATCCCCGACGCTGTTCCGGAAAAGTAAAGCCGCCTTGGAAATGTTCAGTAAAACCACTACCATATAGGCAAAGTGCCGCGTTGCCCAAAGCGAACGACTTGCGGAGCGATGTAAGGTAACTTACTGAAACGGCAAAAAAATGACAGTAAGGTGCAACTGCCATGCCGCCTTTGCAGCGCCGCTAGTCCGGTCCGAAGCGAACCGCGGTGCTGTCAACGCAGAGCACTGGAGTGAGCGTGGACAATGCGGCACCAAAGCGGGTTCACTGAACATTTACGCCGCCTTGGGCGGCTTTGCTTCTTACTGGTAATATTGCCCATGGCTCGTACATATTTTAAACCAAAGAAACTTAGAGAGGGGAAGGCCATGCCCGGAGTCACCCTATTGGTCGCGCTGTTGTTGATCGGCATTGTCGCTCGCTCCAATCTCATTGCTATGGCAGCCTGTGTTTTACTCATCATCAAACTCGCCAACCTGAATTTTATCTTCCCCCTGCTGGAAAAGCGCGGTTTGGAGCTGGGCCTGTTGTTCCTTTTACTCTCCATCCTGGTACCCGTAGCCACGGGCAAGATCAGCGAGCGGGAAATGCTTTATAACCTTACCTCCCTGCCCGGGTTGCTCGCTCTATTTGGCGGGGCGCTGGCCACCCATCTCAATGGGGAGGGATTGAAGCTCCTGCAATTGCATCCGGAAATTATCTTTGGCCTGATGATTGGCTCGATTTTTGGTATTGTCTTTTTAGGCGGGGTGCCTGTGGGTCCCCTTATGGCTGCCGGTATTACCGCCCTTTTTATGGAGCTGGCTGCCTGGTTAAAGCACTAGCCCTGACGCAACCGGACAAGAATATCCGCCAGTTCCCCGGGCAACGGAGCGGTGAACTCCAAATATTCTCCCCGCCTGGGGTGGTGAAAGCCCAGCGTTGCCGCGTGCAAAAACTGGCCCTGCAGGCCGAAGTGGGGCCGGGCCGGCCCGTATTTTAAATCACCCACCAGGGGATGTCCCAGGTAGGCCATATGGACCCGGATCTGGTGAGTCCGGCCGGTTTCCAGCTTTAGCTCCAGCAGGGTGTACTGGCCAAAACGTTCCTTTACCATATAATGGGTTACGGCATGGCGCCCTCCCCGACTTACCACGGCCATGCGCTGCCGGTCCCGGGGGTGACGGCCAATAGGAGCGTCTACCGTACCCCGGTCCTCCTTGAAGTTTCCATGGGCCAGGGCAGTGTAACGTCTGGTAACCCGGCGGTCTTTTAGCTGCCGGGCCAGCTCCAGGTGAGTAAAGTCGTTTTTAGCCACCATAATCAGACCCGACGTATCTTTATCCAACCGGTGTACGATACCGGGCCGCATTACTCCGTTCACTCCGGACAGGTCCCGGCAATGGTATAAAAGGGCGTTTACCAGGGTTCCACTGTAGTTCCCTTCCGCCGGGTGTACGACCATACCACGGGGTTTATTTACCACCACCACATCCCCGTCTTCATAATAGATGTCCAGGGGGATGTTTTCCGGAACCACTTCCAGTTCCCGGGGCAAGGGTATCTTCAGCACCACCTCGTCCCCCGGCTTCACCCGGTAACTGGAGCGCGCGGGCTCACCGTTTACCGTTACCTGCTGCTCGGCTATTAATCTCTGGATATGGGACCGGGAGAGATCCGGGTTTTCTTTAACTAAAAAAACATCCAGGCGTTCCCCGGCGTTTTCCTCCTCGACCCGATGGTAACTAATTTTCTGCACCGGGCCCCATCCTTTCACGTTCCCTTTCCCGGTCCTCCCGCCAGACCGCAAAAACCAGTAAAAAGGCCCCAATCACTATGGCCATGTCCGCCAGATTAAAAACCGGCCATACCCGAAAGTCAAGAAAATCCACCACCAGCCCAAAACGGACCCGGTCTATGAGGTTGCCCAGGGCACCCCCCATGACCAATCCCAGGGATAAACGAAGCATATGCCGCCCGGGGGAAAGGCGCAGTGCAGCAACCAGCGCCCCGGCTACGACAAGCAGGGTAACCGCGATAAAAAAGCCGGTGCGGTAGGCAAATAGACCAAAGGCCGCCCCCGGATTGCGTATATAAGTGAGATGAAAAATGTACGGAATAACCGGAACGGATTGCCCCTCCCACATCAGGCGCTGAACCAGTTCCTTGGAAGCCTGATCCAACACAAGAGTAACCAGGGCGGTTAACCAGAAAGGCAACATTTCTCCCCCTTTACAATCCATGGCCCGTGTCGGGCCTTTTAAAACATTTAATCACAGGGCCTTAACCCGCTCGGCCAGGCACTTCCCCCCTGCACCCCAGCATATAATACCATGAAAATGGGTTGGGGAGCAAAACCCAGCCTTATTTCCATTAATGCAAACACCAACTCCCAGGGCAGCAAGGTCAACCGCCAGAGTGTAGCCGGCAACGACACCTGACATTAAGGACTCCCGGTGCAGCCTTCCAGAACGGGAAAAGGGGCTTCCTCATGGAACGGCCAGGGCTGAGAAATTTTATCTGCCGCCGTCCGGAAATCCCCTGGAACGAGCAGCCCGAGTGCTATCTTCTAGTGCCTCTCATACCCCGCACTCCCAGCGGCAAATTACAGCGGCAACTGTTGAGTAGTTTACTACTTCCAGCTATAAGAAACAGCTCTTTGGTCCAAAATAAAAAGAGGTGAAAAAAATTATGACATTTTCCTTTGGCGATCTGTTATGGATTTTTTTTATTCTTTTGGCTTTACTACCCGCCTCCCGGCAATACCGCCTGGAAACCGTGCGGCTGCGCTTGATCCGGAGCCTGGAGAAAAAGAGGGGTAGCCGGGTGATCACCTTGATCCACCGCCAGGAGTCACTGAGTTTATTGGGCATTCCCATATCCCGCTACATAAATGTGGAGGACTCGGAAGCTGTCTTACGTGCCATTCGCCTGACACCCGACGACATGCCCATCGACCTGGTCCTGCATACGCCGGGAGGATTGGTGCTGGCGGCGGAACAAATTGCCCGGGCGCTGCAAAAGCATAAAGCCAAAGTAACGGTTTTTGTCCCCCACTATGCCATGAGCGGGGGGACCATGATTGCCCTGGCCGCGGACGAGATTCTGATGGATGAAAACGCCGTTCTGGGTCCAGTAGATCCACAACTGGGTGAACTCCCGGCAGCATCTATTCTGGAAGCTGTACAAATCAAAGGCCGGGAACGGGTGGATGACCGTACCCTGATGCTGGCCGACATTGCTTCCAAGGCCCTGAATCAGGTGGAGGACTTTGTTTACCGTTTGCTGGTGGAAAAAATGTCCCCGGAAAAAGCCCGCCAAATTAGCCGTTTACTTACCAGCGGCCAGTGGACCCACGATTACCCCCTGACCTGTGAACAATTACGGGAACTGGGCTTCCCGGTTTGTGCCGAACTACCGCCGGAAATCTATGCCCTGATGGACCTTTATCCCCAGCCGGCCCAGCGCCGCCCGTCGGTACAGTATATCCCCCTGCCCTACACCCGGGAAACCCAGCCGAACGACCGGTAGTTAGCGTTTTAATATATCCCCCTCTTCTCGCCTTGAATGCAATTAGCCGGTCAATCACCGGCTTTTTTTACTGCAGGTAAAACAGCCACAGGTAAAGGGTGGAGATGATAATAGATATAATCATCAAAGGAAAGGCTACTTTCATAAAGTCCACAAAACTTATGAAGACCCCCCTTTTTTCGGCCATACCGGCCACCACCACATTGGCCGAAGCCCCGATGAGTGTCCCGTTTCCCCCCAGGCAGGCCCCCAGGGAAAGGGCCCACCAGAGGGGCAGTAGGGACGGCAGGTGACCCAGGCGGCCCATGTCCTGGATTAAAGGGATCATGGTGGCCACAAAGGGAATGTTATCTATAAAAGCGGAAGCAATAGCCGAAAGCCAGAGGATGAGCATGGCCGTGGCAGTCAACCTGCCGCCGGTAAACTGCAGGGATTCCCTGGCCAGGGTTTCGATTACCCCTGTCTCTACCAGTCCCCCCACCAGGATAAACAGGCCGACAAAGAAAAAGATGACCGGCCACTCCACTGCCTGCAACACATAGGCTGGATCTTCCCTGGTGATTAGCAGCAGCAAACTGGCTCCGGCCAGGGCGATGGTAGCGCTTTCCAGGTGCAGATACTGGTGCACAAGAAAGCCCAGGATGGTCAGGGCCAGTACCGCCAGGGATTTTCTCAAAAGCACCCCGTCTTTAATCTGCTCATTTTCATCCAGCTGCATGATTTCAGCTTTCAATTCCGGGGATACCACCAGTTGTCGTCGGTAAATTAGCCACAGGCCCGCCACAGTAAAGAGGTGAATCACCACCACCACCGGCGTAAGATTGACCAGAAAATCAACAAACCCCAGGCGCGCCGCACTGCCGATCATAATGTTGGGCGGGTCTCCAATTAAAGTGGCCGTCCCGCCGATATTGGATGCCAGCACTTCGGCAATAAGAAAGGGCCAGGGATTGATTTTTAGCTGCCCGGCAATGGCAAAGGTTACCGGCACGATCAGCAGTACCGTGGTCACGTTATCCAGGAAGGCTGAAAGAATGGCGGTGACAGTGGCCAGGTAAACCATAATGGCCGCCGGTTCCCCCCGGGCCAGCCTGGCTGCTTTGATGGCCAGGTATTCAAAAACTCCGGAACGGCGGGTAATGCTCACAATAAGCATCATGCCCACCAGAAGGCCGATGGTATTAAAATCAATGGCCTTCACTGCCTCTTCCTGGGAAATGATTCCGGCCAGGATCAGAATGGCCCCGCCCGACAGGGCCACTACGGTGCGGTGAATTTTTTCCGCGATAATCAAGACGTAACTGAGCAGGAAAACACCGGTGGCCAGCATAACCTGCAGGTTTGGAAACGCCAATTGATTGCCCCCCTGTTAACTGATCAAGGCAACGCCAAATCCCCGGGCGGCTGCCTTTCCTCTGAATAGACTTTCCGGCAGATTCAGAGAGAATTCGACAGGCCGACGGGTTTCCCTGCCGGTGGATAAAAAAGAGTCCGGCAATCACCGGTTTCTGGTCTGGCATGGCTGCCCCCGGCACATAGCAAGGGCTTTTTTCAATGAGTGCCAGTGGCAATCACTGTAACGGATTTTCCGGCCTGATTTCCGGAGCATCCCCGTCCCGGAAAGGCCACGGGACGGCCATACCATCCCTGTACCCCTGAAGGAGGGAAAAATCTAAAAGCCCCTCACCCACTTCCCGGGACAACGGGGGACCGTAGGCCAGACGGTAAAGGTCGGCCAGTTCGGCCACCAGGGGGAAACGGGGGTTGGTGGTGGCGGTCTGATCGGCAAAGGCCCGGTCGGCCATTTCGGAGATTCTGCGCTCATATACTGCCCGTTCAATACCCAGATCCGCCACGGTAAGGGGCATGTCCAGTTCCCTTAACAGCCGGAAGATGGCTCCAATGAGGCTCCTCACCCCCTCTTCCACCGTACCTGCAGGCAAATCCAGCAACCGGGCCAGCTGCCAGTATTTCTCCGGGGCGTGGAAGTATTCGTACTGGGGAAAGGAAACAAATTTGGTCGGCCGGCTGGCATTGTAAGCCACCACGTAGGGTAGCAGGACGGCATTGGCACGGCCGTGGGGAATGTGAAAGGCTGACCCCAGCTGGTGGGCCATGGCGTGATTGATGCCTAGAAACGCATTGGTAAAAGCCATACCCGCAATACAGGAGGCATTGTGCATTTTTTCCCGGGCTTTGTGGTCCCGGGCATTCCGGTAAGAACGGGGCAGGTAGTGAAAGACCAGTTCTACGGCCTTGGCCGCCATGGCATCGGTATAATCCGAGGCCATTACCGAAACGTAGGCCTCCAGGGCGTGGGTAAGCACGTCCATACCCGTGTCGGCCGCCACCCTGTCAGGCATGGTGCGGGCAAAATCCGGGTCAATAATGGCCACGTCGGGTGTGAGTTCGTAATCGGCCAGGGGATATTTCACCTGCTCGCCCTTGTTGGTAATGACGGCAAAGGCCGTTACTTCCGAACCGGTGCCACTGGTGGTGGGTATGGCCACCAGCTGCGCCTTGCGCCCCAGTTTGGGGTACTTGTAAGTGCGCTTGCGAATATCCATAAACTTGAGTTTGAGAAACTCAAACTCCACTTCCGGGTGTTCATAAAAAAGCCACATGGCCTTGGCAGCGTCAATGGCCGAACCGCCTCCCACGGCAATAATGGTGTCGGGACGAAACCGGTTCATCACCGCACATCCCCGGCGCACCGTTTCTACCGAGGGGTCCGGTTCCACCTCGTAAAAGACCTCGGTAACCACCCGGTTATTACGGTGGTTTAGATGATAAAGCACCTTGTCTACAAAACCCAGACGCTTAATATCCGGGTCGGTGACGATAAAGGCCCTCTCCACCCCGGGGAGTTTGCGCAAATACTGTATGGAACCGGGTTCAAAATAGATCCGTTCGGGAACCCGGAACCATTGCAGCTTAGCCCGGCGCTTGGCCACCCGCTTAATGTTGATCAGGTTTTCCACACTGACATTGGAAGTGGTGGAATTGCTGCCCATAGAGCCGCAGCCCAGGGTAAAGGAAGGCACGTTCACGTTGTAGATATCCCCGATGGCCCCGTGTGTGGCCGGCGAATTGACGATAATCCTCCCGGTGCGAATGCGGCGGGAGAACTCTTCAATGACTTTTTGATCTTCGGAATGAATGACCGCCGTGTGGCCCAGCCCGCCAAATTCCACCACTTTTTCACATAACTCCAACCCTTCGGCAAAACTTTCCACGATATAGCAGGAGAGGATGGGGCTTAACTTTTCCATGGACAGGGGGTATTCCGGCCCCACCCCGGCCAGGCGAACTACCAGGACCCTTGTGTCCGGCGGCACAGCAAAACCGGCCATCTCCGCAATCCTCCGGGCCGATTGCCCGGCCACCCGGGGATTTAATGTACAATTCCCCTGTTCCACGGCCAATTCTTCCAGCAGGCGGGTTTCCTCATCATTCAGGAAATAGCAGCCATTTTCCTTCATGAGGTCCATAACCTGGTCGGCCACTTCCCGGTCAATGATCACACTTTGTTCGGAAGCACAGATTAAACCGTTGTCAAAGGTCTTGCTCATGATCAGGTCTGTTACCGCCCGCCTCAAATTGGCGGTCTTTTCAATGTAGCAGGGCACGTTTCCCGGCCCCACGCCAAGGGCGGGCTTCCCGGTACTGTAGGCCGCCCGCACCAGCCCGGCCCCCCCGGTGGCCACAATCAAGGCCACGCCGGGGTGCCGCATTAAATAGCCCGTGGTGTCGTAGTTGGGGTTTTCCAGCCAGGAAATGCAGTTTGCGGGGGCCCCGGCAGCAACCGCCGCTTCCAGCATGATCTTGGCCGCCGCGGCGCTGCAACGCTGGGCTCCCGGATGGAAGCTGAAGATCACCGGGTTCCGGGTTTTGGCGCAGATCAGGGACTTAAACATGGTGGTGGAAGTGGGATTGGTTACGGGCACCACGGCAGCCACCACTCCCACGGGCTCGGCCACTTCCAGGTACCCCTCTTCCTCATTGTCTTCTATGACACCCACGGTTTTGGCGTATTTAATGCTATGATAAACCGCCTCCGTGGCAAAAATGTTTTTGGTCGCCTTGTCTTCATAAACACCCCGGCCCGTTTCTTCCACAGCCATGCGGGCCAGTTCCATATGCTTGTCCAGCCCGGCCAGGGCCATATTGAGCACAATGCGGTCCACCGCCTCCTGATCCAGGCGGGCAAATTCCCGGGCCGCCTGGTTGGCCCTTTCCACCAGGGCGTCAATTTCAGGAAAATTTCCCTGCTCAGCCACTTTGCCGACACCTCCCCTCTCATTATTTCCAGCAAAAGAAGGAATATGCCTTACCCAGCGAGCCAAAATAAAACTTCAAAAGAAAGGGGTTGCTTTAGATGGCCTGCCCGCTCTGCAACGGCATTTACACCGGTCGGCATATTTGCACGTGCGGAACTCCCCTGGAGGATACCGGCCCGGTCACCGACTATTACGGACCCTACAGCCCTTACTTCAACCTGTCCTTTGAGGCGCCTGTCTGCGTGCATCTCTTTTCCTGCCCGGCCTGCGGCCGGGATCGGCACGTGGCCGTACCGGTGAACAATGAGAACTGAAAAACTAATTTCCCCCCTTGACAGGCACAAAGAGGGCCAGCTAGAATATACCTCAAAGTTAACCAGTTAAGTATACTTTGAGAACGGGGGACAATGGATGAGGCTTAATCAGGCTACAGATTACGCTTTTCGAGCCGTGCTCTATCTGGCCCAGTTACCCCCTGGAGAGGTGGTCGAAGCGCAGGTCATCGCCAGGCGGGAATGTATACCCATGCGTTTCTTGTTGAAAATTTTACGCCTGCTCACCAAGGCGGGCATCGTAGATTCCTACCGCGGCGTGGGGGGAGGCTACGCCCTGGCCCGGCCGCCCGCGGAAATCACCCTGTTGGACGTGTTGGTGGCCGTGGAGGGACCGGTACAAATAAACCGTTGCCTGGTGGACGCGGAATTTTGCAGCAAGCAGGGGCCTCCCCACTGTCCCGTGCACCGGGTCCTGGGATCCATCCAGGAAACCCTCGTCCAGGAATTTAAGCGCTACAACTTTGCCCAGCTGGCCGGCGGCTCACCGGGATCCCGTTAAAAACAGCCCGGCCCGTACGGGGAGAAAATTCCCCCATACCGGGGCAAAATAGGGTAAAATCCAGAGATGGAGGTGCCCGTGTTGGGGGATTATCATGTAATCCTTTACGTGTCGCCCCACTGTGACAATTGCCAAAAGGCAAGGCAGTTTCTAGAAAACAGAGGGATTAACTACGAAGAAAAAAGCATTCGAGATCCCGGAGCAAGGGGGGAATTGCGCTACAAGACCGGGCGCATCGAGTGCCCCACCATCGATGTGGACGGTCATATCGTGGTGGGCTACTTACCGGAAAAATGGGATCACCTCCTCGCGGAAGAACCCTTGCGGATGACTTAGGAAAATGCCGTATGAAAGGGATGGGGTGCCAACACCGGACCCCATCCCTTTTTTTGCACCAGTTGGCACCAAATATTTCCTGGGGTCAGCGGCAGTTTCTATTAGCTTTCTCTAGAAACGACTTTAAATCCGCCCAGGATTCCAGCAGCCCGTCGGGTTGATAACGTTCCAATTCCTCCCGGGGGGTCGCACCCCAGGTGACACCCAGGGTCAGCGTTCCGGCCGCCTGGCCGGCCTGGATATCATAATGGCTGTCTCCCACATAGACTGCTTCCCGAGGGTGGATGCGAAGAGCTTCCAGGGCTTTGAGGATGGGATCGGGTAGGGGCTTATGCTTTTCCACGTCATGGGCGGTAACCACCACATCCATCAGGCTATCCAGGCCGGTAAATCTGAGCGTGTTCCAGGCACCGGTCTTCCCTTTGGACGTAACGATGCCCAGATGTAAGCCCTGGGCGCGCAGATCCTGGAGCATTTCCAGCGTACCCGGGAAAAGCCGCGTATAACGGTCGTGATCACGGTGGTAGTGGTGCTGATAGCGCTGGATAAACTCTTCCGCCCTTTCCCCCCCGGCAAAATGCCGCGCAATGTCCACGATGGGACGGCCAATCCAGCGCATGACATTGTCATTGATCCAGGGGATGCCCATTTCATCGAATACCCGCCGGTAAGTATGCATGATCAGAGGTAGGGAGTCGGCCAGGGTGCCGTCCAGATCAAACAAAGCCACCTGTATGCACATGGTTCATACCCGCCTTTCCTTCAACAGTATAGCATAAATGCCGGTTGACAAGCAGGTATTTTTTGCTCTACGGCGAATTCCAAAACCCAAAGGAGGGTTAATTGTGACAATAAGCAAAAAGATTGCCGGATTTCTTTCCCAGGCTTCCTGGATCCGCAAAATGTTTGAAGAGGGAGAGCGGTTGCGCGCCATTTACGGTGCCGACAAGGTGTATGATTTTACCCTGGGTAATCCCGACGTGGAACCTCCGGCGGCCTTTAAAGAGGAACTACGTAAACTGGCCGCAAACCCCATCCCGGGGATGCATCGCTACATGAGCAACGCCGGCTACGAGGAAACCCGCCGGGCAGTAGCTGAAGTGCTGGCTGAAGAAACGGGGTTGCCTTTCCGCGCCCGGCACGTGGTAATGACCGTGGGTGCCGGGGGAGGGTTAAACGTAGTATTAAAAACTCTGCTGGATCAGGGGGACGAGGTCATTGTATTAGTTCCCTATTTCGTTGAGTACCGTTTTTACGTGGATAACCATGGCGGGGTTATTAAAGAGGTGCCCACGGGCCCGGACTTTCAACCGGATCTGGCGGCCCTGGAAAAAGCCATTACCTCCAGGACCAAGGCAGTGATCATTAATTCACCCAATAACCCCACGGGGGTGGTATACGGAGCTGCCTGTCTGGCGGAACTGGGAAAGCTTCTGGATAAAAAAGGGGAAGAGCTGGGCACTACCATTTATTTAATTTCCGATGAACCCTATGCCAAAATAATTTACGATGGGATAGAATTACCCAGCGTCTTCCATTTCACCCGCAACAGTATCGTGGTTACTTCCCACAGCAAGGACCTGGCCCTGCCCGGTGAGCGCATTGGGTATACTGCCGTTCACCCGGAGATTAGTGAAGGCGACCTGCTGCTGGAAGGGCTGGTTTTCTGCAACCGCACCCTGGGATTTGTTAACGCCCCCGCGCTGATGCAGCGGCTGGTGGCCAAATTGCAGCGGGAAAAGGTGGACATTGCCGCCTACCAGGAAAAACGCGACCTGTTGTATAATCACCTGGTTTCCCTGGGCTTCGAGATGGTAAAACCCCAGGGGGCCTTTTACTTGTTCCCTCGCTCTCCCCTGCCCGACGACCTGGAATTCGCCCGGCTTGCCCAAAAACATAATATTCTGGTGGTACCGGGGAGCGGTTTTGGTTTGCCGGGTTACTTCCGCATCTCCTATTGCATAAGCAAACAAATAATCCTCAATTCTTTGCCCGCCTGGACACAACTGGCCCGGGAACTTGGCCTTTTGTAAACCAGCAAACACTGTCTCGTAGCGGCTGTCCCTGAAGGAGCAACCCCGCACTCACTAAACAACTCTTTCGTTAGAATAGCCATTGAGCATATGTAAACAACGTTACTCAGAAGGAGTACCTTACCAGTGAGCGCTGGGTTGAGATTGGCGAACCGTTGTTTCATCCGGCCCGTAGCACGGAGCGACGGGGGCGGCCGCCCGGACAAAAAATTAAAAGCCCTGCTGCACAAGCAGAGCTTCTCAGGGCAAATTGTTCAACCCGTTTTATTCCTCCACCAGCATCAACAATTTTTCATGCATGTGCAGGTTCAACTGACGCATGACATTACGCAGAGTTTCAGGATCTCTTAAAACCAGTCCATCCGCCCACCGTTCCAGGAGGTACTGCACAAACTCCATAAAACCGCTGGCCAGGGTTAGCGTGTACAATTCCCGGTAACGGTTGTTATCCGGCTGGCAGCCCGTACCAAGGTTTTCCTTGTGGGTGAGTTTGAAATTGCGCAACTCCTTTTCTTCCCTGGTCCAGGAAACCACCCCGTCAATGACCTGCACTTCCTTGCCGCAGGTGTCACAAATAAATTTAGCCAAATATAACCCCTCCCTTATTTTACCCCCAAAAAAACACTACCTATTTCCCCTCACTCAGGTCTTTAAAAACCTTTCTTTTCAGTTTATATTAGATATAAAAGATTAAACTCCTGCCCCCCTTTTAAAATGGAATTTTTCCCTTGTTAAGGCAAAATACCTGTTTTTTTAACAAGGGGGCCAATTCATAATCAAGCGCGGTGTGAAAGATAAATAGTCGGCGCTGGTGAGATAAAAGTTAATCCCCCAGGCCTGATCGGGCAAACGGTAACGGCAGGCCCGGGCATGCAGGTGGCCGTAAACTACGTGTTTTACGCCGTACTCCTGAAAAATTTCGATAAATCCACTGTATTCGTGTTTTTCGTTGGTCGGCATATAATGCATCATGACAATGATTTCCTCCGCAGACCCTTGCACGCTTTCCAGGGAGTTCCGTAACCGGATGAGTTCGCGCCTGTAAATTTTCATATCTTCATCCTTGAAAAAGGCACCGTTGGGGCACAGCCATCCCCGGGTACCGCAGATGACCAGATCACCCAGCCGTATGTGGTCGTTCTGGATCAAGCGCATATTAGGAGGAGCCATTGCCCGCACCCGGGAGATACTCTGCCACCAGTAATCATGGTTGCCCTGGACGGCTACTATGAGTCCCGGCAGCAAACCGAGAAAATGCAAGTCCGGCCGGGCTTCCTCCAAACGCATAGCCCAGGAGATGTCCCCGCCCACCAGCACCACATCGTCGTCAGTAACGATCCGCGTCCAGTTTTCGTAGATGCGGGATGCATGAGCGGCCCACGACTCATCTACCTCGACCATAGGCTTATACTCCGGACTGTCCCCCCAGTTTAACGGATCCGGTGCCCTGGAAAAAGACAAATGTAAGTCGCTGATAGCATATATTTTCATTTTAGTCTCACTCTCCCACCCAGCGTGCCCTGGCCCGGAGCCGGGTGCTCCGAAAAAGGGGGGAACTTTTAAGAATAAAGGGGTGTAACCCGGTGAATGAGTACAAACTCGTGGTGGTGGTCGAAACCCAGGAACACGTTTACATTCGCCTGTTTGTCAACAATGTCCTTGCCAATCCCGAAGGCTTGATTCGCTTAAAACATGCTGAACTGGATCAGCTATTTCGCGACCTGTTCAAAGGTTCCAGGGGTAAATGCATCAAATGCTACTGTCAATACTCCCGTTAACCCGGCCCTAGCATTCCTCTTCGACACATCTGTCCGGACTCCTGCTCCTCCCGCGGGGAAAAAAAGATGCGACTTGCGGCAGAAGTCGCATCTTTTTTTCATAACACGTCGATAGAGGTTTAACCGTGAATAAGCGGCGGCAGGCAGCGGGTGCACACCCAGAGGCTTTCGCCCCGGTACCGGCAAGGGAGCAAGGGAATGCGGTCCTCGGTGTTTCCACAGCGGAAGCAGGTTTGGGTAAGGTATGTTTTTTCCTTATTCTTCAAGTACTCGTGGACGGCCTCTTCGGAAAAGGCCGGCGCTTCCCGCTCTTCAATGGAAAGGGCGCCCGCCGGACAAACGCCGATACAAAAACCAGCACCATCGCATAATTCCTCCCGAACCACCCGGGCCTTACCATCCACAATCTGGATAGCCCCTTCGGCACAAGGGGTCACACACAGACCGCAACCGGTACATTTTTCCTCGTCTATGCGCACGATCTGACGTTTAGGCATGAAAGAACCCCCCTCTTGCTATATTACACCACTTCCTGCCATTAAAATAACCGATTCTGTCCGCAAACACTGTGCGCTTCTTCCCTGAGCGGCTGTGACTATTCTCACATGGCCTAAGGAGTGGTCTACCGGTCTAAAAAGCCCCATAATATTATAAAAGGGTCGCCAAACCCCAGCTGCCCCGGACGGCTGCAATTAATGCGGTGTAAAGCGGGTGACCAAAAATGCAAAAACACCAGGAAACCATACGTCTGTTCTGGACGGCCTGCGCCCTCCTGTTTGTTCTAGGCATGATTACGCAGCCCCAAACCGTCTATGAAGGAGCCGTTTACGGCCTTGGTGCCTGGTGGAATATAGTATTCCCTTCCCTTCTGCCTTTTTTCATTGTTTCCGAACTGCTCATGAATTTTGGGGTCGTGCATTTTATGGGTGTTCTTCTGGAACCGGTAATGCGCCCCCTTTTTAACGTCCCCGGTGCGGGGTCCTTTGTCCTAGCCATTGGTTATACCAGTGGCTACCCCATCGGAGCCATGGTCACCGCCCGCCTGCGGGCACAAAAGCTATGCACAAGAATTGAGGCCGAACGGCTGATGTCTTTTACCAACAACTCCAGCCCCCTATTTATGCTGGTGGCCGTAGCAGTAGGCATGTTTCACAACGCCTCCCTGGGGCCCCTCATTGCCGGTGCCCATTACCTGGCCAATCTTACCCTTGGCCTGGCTTTGCGTTTTTATGGCCGCCGCGACCCGGAGGTGCTCCCCCGGCCCGTGGCCGACAGGAATACCTGGATTTTAAAACGGGCACTGGCCGAAATGGTCACCCAACAGCACCAGGATAAACGTACCCCAGGCCAGATTATTGGCGATGCCGTAAAAAATGCCATCAATAATCTTTTAAACATCGGCGGTTTTATTATTCTTTTTGCCGTGATTATTCGCCTGCTTACTCAAGCTGGTTTCATCGGCTTATTGGCCCGGGCATTAGGGCTGGTACTGGTGCCTCTCGGCCTCTCGCCGGCAGTACTTCCGGCCCTAGCCAGCGGGCTTTTTGAAATGACCACAGGGACCAAGCTCGCTTCGGAAGCAGCTGCTCCTTTGCTTCACCAGTTGATAGCCGTCGCCATGATTCTGGCCTGGAGCGGCCTGTCCATACAGGCCCAGGCGGCCAGCATGATCGCCGGAACCGATATCCGCATAGGCCCTTTTATACTGGTTAGGGCAGCCCATGCCATCCTTGCCGCCTTTTATACCTGTCTGATGTTTGGCCCGGCCGAAGCTTTAACCCGGTCCCTGATCCAACCCGTTTTTGCACCATTTCTTGCCACGGCTCAACCCGTTTCCCTTTGGAGCGCAAGCCTTATTTCCCTGTTCCTGCTCCTTTTGTCCATGGGTATCATGATTATGCTGGCCGTGGTGCTGGTCATACTAACCCATGTACGTGTCATTATACTCCGTCCCAGGTAATCTTGACAGTTTTTCTAGCAATTACTTATAATAGTCTTACAATAAGATAGCAAATTATGGTTTTGGGTGGGATTCTCCTGGCCGGATGAAGTTTTGCATTGAATACACCCGGCAGCAGGAAACCAGCCGGGACTACTATTTCTTCGGGAGGTGTCAGCGTGAGAATTGCTATGTTACACTGGGCTTTTCCCCCGATTATCGGCGGGGTGGAAAGCCATCTGGCCATGCTGTGTCCAGAGCTTGCCCGCTACGGTTGCCATGTAAGCCTTCTCACCGGGTCCACCCTGGAAGGAGAGGTGGATTACACCTGGCGGGGATTAAGGATCTTACGCCGCAGGCTAATGGACCTGAACAGCCTGGATGCAAAACAAATCATGGACAGAAAAAACGATATTCGCCGGTTGATTGGCGATTTTATCCAGCAAGTTCACCCTGACATTATCCACGCCCATAATATGCATTACTTCAGTCCGGCCCATCTTGAGGCTCTGCTGGAAGCAAAGAAGCGCGGGGGAATCCCCCTGGTACTAACGGCCCATAACGTCTGGTCCGACTCCGTCTGGGAAGAAATGTGCTGTCATGCCGCCGAATGGGATGCGGTAATTGCGGTGAGCCATTACATCAAGAAAGAACTGGTTAAAGCCGGTTTTCCGGAAGACAGGATTACCGTGGTACACCACGGCATCGATCTGGAAAGATTTAGACCGCCTACCAAAGAGGATCTACAAAAGGCGTGGGAAACTTATCCAGAACTAAAAGGCAAAAGGGTAATCTTCCACCCGGCACGCATGAGTTACGATAAGGGCTGCCATATAAGCATCAAGGCCTTCAAGCTTGTCAAGGAACAATTCCCGGATGCCCTGCTGGTGCTGGCCGGTACGGAAAAAACCGTGGACTGGGGCAGCAAGCAACACGAGCACGTATCCAGGATCAAACGGCTGATTACGGAACTGGAGCTGGAAGGGGATGTTTTTATCCAGTTCTTCTCCTGGGATGAAATACCGTTGATGTACCAGGCCGCCGAAATTTGTATCTACCCCTCCTGCTTTGAGGAACCCTTCGGCCTGGCCATGCTGGAATCCCTGGCCACAGGTCGCCCCATGATAGTCAGCCGGGCCGGTGGTATGCCCGAGGTAATCCAGGATGATATCAACGGCTACGTGGTACCGATGCACGATCACGAGGCTTTAGCTGAAAGGTGCTGCCATTTGCTGGCTAACCCCCAGAAAGCCCGGCAAATGGGTGAAACAGGACGGCAAATGGTGGAAAAAAACTTTACCCGCGAAGTCATGACCGCCCGTACACTCCAGGTTTACGGTAAAGCACTGGCCTCTTACCTGCGTAAGCAAAAACAAATTGCCTAGGAGGTAATGCAGTGCTTGACATCACCCACATACCAGGGTTAGCCATCCGTACGTCCTTTTCCCAGGAAGTGCTAAAAGAAGGAGAACTTTTTTTCATCTGCGGACCCGAGGGAGAAGTGTACCATGAGCATAATGCAGGCTTTGGGCTCTATTACCGGGACACCCGCTATCTGAGCTGTCTGGAAATGGGGCTAACGGAAGGAAATCTTCTATTCCTTTCCTCTTCCATTAAGGACAGCCACTTTGCCCAATTCGAACTTACCAACCCGGCGCTGGACCGGGGTAATCATGTGATTCCGGCAAGCACCATTCACATCCGCACCCTGCGGGTCCTGGATAACGCCCTGTTCCAACGGTTACGGCTTATAAATTTCAACCCCATGCCCGTAATGATTACCCTCCAGTTCACCCTGGGGGCCGATTTCCGGGATATTTTTGAGGTCCGGGGCTTTATCCGCAAGCAAAAGGGGGAAATTTTCACCCCGGTGTCTACTCGGGAGGGAGTTCTCTTTGGGTACCGGGGAAGGGATGATCTGTGCCGCTATACCAGTGTCTCCTTTTCCCCTTATCCCGACAGCGTGGAGGTAAACGAAGAAAAAAACCTGGCCACCGCCCGGTTCTCCCTCACCCTGCCCCCCGGACGCAAGGTTTACCTCTATATGCAGGTGAAACCTTTTATCGGCAACAAGCCCGATCCTGCCAGCACCGGCGGAAGTGGAACGGTTGCTGCGGGATTCAGCGGGGCAGTACGCAAAACCTCTTCCCTCTACGAAAAGTGGAAAGAGCAATGTACCCAGTTTAAAAGCGATAATGTCTTTTTGAGCAACATGCTCCGGCGCAACGTAACCGACCTGTGCGCCCTGTGCACACGCTATCCCGATCTGGGCACCATTGTGCAGGCCGGCATACCCTGGTATGCGGCCCCCTTTGGGCGGGACGCCCTGATTACTTCCTGGCAGGCTTTAATTGTCAACCCCGACATTGCCCGGGATAGCCTGTACTTCCTGGCCCGCCTGCAGGGGAAAGAGGATAACCCCTGGCGGGATGAAGAACCCGGGAAAATACCCCACGAACTTCGCCGGGGAGAATTGGCCGCCTGCGGGGAAATCCCCCATACTCCCTATTACGGCAGCGTGGACGCCACTCCCTGGTTCATCATCCTGCTTTCCGAAACCTACCGCTGGACTGGAAACAAACAGCTGGTCCTCGATCTTGCTCCGAACCTTTTTGCAGCCGTGGAATGGTGCCGGAAATATGGGGATAGGGACGGCGACGGATTTATTGAATATGCCGTCCGTTCCCCCGCAGGGCTGACAAACCAGGGCTGGAAAGATTCCTGGGACGGGGTTATTGATCCCCGGGGCAGCCTGCCCACGGCTCCCATTGCCCTGGTAGAAGTACAGGCCTATTATTACCTGGCTTTAAAGCGGGCCGCTGAAATGGGCCGGGTACTGGGAAAGAACGACTGGGCCTGTGAGCTCGAACAGGAAGCCCTGGTCCTGCAACGCAAGTTTTTAGAAGCTTTCTGGATGGAAGATGAGGAGTACCTGGCCTTTGCCCTGGATGGTGACAAGAAACAGGTTAAAACCATTGTCTCTAACCCGGGCCACTGCCTGTTTACCGGCATTCTACCCGAAGAGCTTGCCGTAGCCGTGGCTAGGCGGCTGTTGGCCAGCGACATGTATTCCGGATGGGGTATTCGCACCATGAGCAAATCCATGGGACCGTATAACCCCATGAGTTATCATAACGGTTCGGTCTGGCCCCATGACAACGCCATCATTGCCTACGGATTGCGTTGCTACCGCCAGTTTGACCTGCTGGAAAAAGTGGTCAGCGGCCTTTTTGAGGCGGCCATGTCCTTCCCCTATCACCGGTTGCCGGAAGTCTTTTGTGGTTTTACCAGGCGCAGGGACGGCGGGCCCGTACATTACCCCACCGCCTGTGACCCCCAGGCCTGGGCCGTAGGGACCATGCCCCTGCTCATACGCACCATGCTGGGCATCTCCTGCTGGGGCAACGAGGTGCGGGTGAGCGCTCCCCAGCTGCCTCCCTGGGTCCAGGAAATCCAGATCTGTAACCTTACCACGGGTTGCGGCACGGTAGATCTGGAATTTACCCGTAAACAGGGTAAAGCCTATTGCGGAGTACTACGAGCTACGGGTAACACCCGCGTGATCATTGAAAATTAAAAAGGAGGTGGAAGTTGTGTACGGCTATGGACGTACCCCCTCACAGGTGGTTGTAATTTCCAACCGTGGAGCCTATACCTTCCAGAAGGATCACGATCAATTGATTACCAGACGCACCGTTGGAGGATTAGCTTCGGCTGTAGAACCGGTTCTGACCGCCCACGGGGGAACCTGGATCTCCTGGTGCGGGCGCATTGATCATACGGGTAAAGACCGCGGTGTTAAGCTGGGCATCCCACCGGCAGAGCCACGCTATCACATCCAGGAGGTTTTTCTCTCCCCTGAAGAACATGAAAACTACTACCACGGTTTCTGTAACGCTTGTCTCTGGCCCCTGTGCCACCAGCTGCCCGAACGTTGTTCCTTTGAAAGGGCTTACTGGGATGCCTACCGCCGGGTTAACCAGAAGTTCGCCCGTATTACCCTGGAAGCAAAAAAGGAGATCTACTGGATACACGATTTTCATCTTGCCCTGGTACCACAGCTTTTGCGGCACAGATCACCCGGGGCTGCCATTGCCTTCTTCTGGCACATTCCCTTTCCCCCGGCGGACCTTTTTCAGATCCTCCCCTGGGGGCGCCAGATTATCTATGGCCTTTTAGGCAGTGACCTGATCGCCTTCCATACCAGCCGATACGCGCAAAATTTCCTGGACACCGTTGCGTGCTATTATCCGGCCAGGATTTACCCGGAACAGGGTCTGATTCGCCTGCGTAACCGCCGCATTTTGGTACAGGCTCTGCCGGTAGGTATCAACTACCACCGCTTTGAACAGCTGGCTGCCGATCCCGCCGTGCGGGCCCGGGCGGAGGAAATACGCAAGTCCCTGGCTGCGGAAAAGGTACTTTTGGGCATAGATCGCATGGACTATACCAAAGGAATTCCCGAGCGGATAAGAGCCATGGCCTACCTTTTGGAAAAGTACCCTGCATACCGCGGAAGGGTCACCCTACTACAAATTGCCGTACCCAGCCGCAATGGTATTGGCGAATACGGATCCTTAAAGCGGGAAGTGGAACGGATTGTAGGCGAAATCAACGGACGGTACGACCAGATGTACGGAGCCGTACCGGTGCGCTACCGTTATCAATCCCTGGACCAGGCAGAGCTGGTAGCCCATTACCTGGCTGCCGACGTGCTACTGGTGACGGCCTTAAGGGACGGCCTTAATCTGGTGGCCAAGGAATTCGTGGCTTCGCGCATTGACGGCAAGGGAGTGCTAATTTTAAGCCCCTTTGCCGGGGCGGCCCAGGAACTTCACGGAGCACTGCTGGCCAATCCCTTTGAACCGGCCCACCTGGCAGCCAAAATCAAAATGGCCCTGGAGATGCCTTTCCAGGAACAAAAAAGCCGCCTGGAATCTTTACGCCGCATTGTGAAAAGCCGGGATGTACGCTGGTGGTGGCAGAGCAACTTGAAACTGGTTAAAAGCCTGGGTTCCGGCCTCACCCCGGCAACCACCAACGCGGCCAACCTGTAACCGGGAGGCCAGGTTCCCTGGTGTACAAGGAACCGCCCCTGGCAACCCCGGAAAATCTGGCTGCATGGATGGCCGCGGCATCCCGGTTGCTGCTCATGCTGGATTACGACGGCACCCTGGTGCCCATTGCCCCCACCCCGGATCTGGCCCGGCCGGACCCGGAACTTCTGGCTATTCTGCAAAAATTATCCCTTTCCCCCGGTCGAGTGGTAGCGGTGATCAGCGGTCGTAAACTGGCCGAACTACAAAAATTACTCCCCCTGACCGGCCTGCACCTGGCTGGTTCCCACGGGGCGGAAATACAGGAAACCGGGGGCAAAACATACCGCCTGTTCGAGAATCGCAAGCTGGAAGAAAACATTTCAAGCCTGGAAAGGGTAGCCAGGGAATGTGTGGCCAACAGCAGGGGCTTTTTAGTGGAAAATAAAGGCATCTCACTGGCCTTACATTATCGCCAGGCGGATCCTGAGCTGGCCCGGCAGGTGCTGGATAGTTTTATCGAAAGAGCAGCCCCCATCATGGGCAAAAACCGGCTGGAGCTCTTGCCGGGGAAAAAGGTGCTGGAGATACGCCCCCGGGGAGTAAGCAAAGGCAAAGCGGTGCAGTACCTTTGCCGGAAATATGCCGGGGCGCTGCCGGTTTACATCGGAGATGACCGTACCGATGAGGATGCATTTATGGCTCTCAGGGAGGGCTGCGGCATCCTGGTTAGTTCCCAGCCCCGTCCCAGTGCGGCAACCGCCCGCCTGCCCTCACCCCGGGAGGTGTATAAGATGCTGCTCCTGCTTGCTCTATGAGGAGGGTTATTTTTAGCTCCCTAAAGACAACTTGAGCATTACAATAAGTTGCTGCACATTAGACAAATGCAGGCCGCCAAGGGTATGCTTTATCCCCTTACCGGACATGATAAGCACAACCGACACCAGGTTCAAAGTAGGTGAGAAAGTTGGCGGACCTGCATGCTTTTTTTCGCCCCCAAACGGTAGCCATTATCGGTGCTTCCAAAAAACCTGGTAAAATTGGCAACGTGTTGGTGAAAAATATGATCGCCTGCGGTTACCCGGGCAGGATTTATCCCGTCAATCCCAAAGAGGAAGAAATAGAAGGGCTTTGCTGTTATCCCAATTTAAGCGCCATCGGGGAAAGGATGGACCTGGTGGTGGTCGCCGTTCCGGCTAACCGGGTTATCGCCGTAGCACAGGAATGCGGCCTTACGGGGGCCAAAAATCTGGTGGTAATCTCGGCGGGATTTAAGGAAGTGGGCAAGGAAGGACTAATTCTGGAAATGGAACTCACCCGCATTTGCCGCAGTTACGGCATGGGCCTTTTAGGGCCCAACTGCGTTGGTATGATGGATACCCACGTACCCATAAACGCCTCCTTTTCTGCCGTTTTTCCGAAGCAGGGGAACATCGCTTTCATTTCCCAGAGTGGGGCCATGCTGGTGGCCATTTTGGACTGGAGTCTGGCCACCGGGCTGGGCTTTTCCCGGGTTGTCAGCCTGGGAAATAAGGCCGATCTTAATGAAGCGGATTTTATAGCCGACGCGGCCAACGACCCCAACACCCGGGTTATTCTCTGCTACATCGAGGACGTGGCCCGGGGCCAGCAGTTTTTACAGGTGGCCAGGGCGGCCAGCCGCAAAAAGCCGGTGATCATCCTCAAAAGCGGTGCCAGCCAGGCCGGGGCCCAGGCTGCCTCCTCCCATACCGGAGCCCTTGCCGGCAGCGACCTGGCCTATGAGACGGCTTTCCGGCAAAGTGGAGTCATCCGCGCCCGGAGCATGGCCGAGCTTTTTGATTTGGCCGTTGCCTTTGCCCACCAGCCCGTGCCCAAAGGAAACCGGGTGGCGGTGGTCACCAATGCCGGCGGACCTGGCATTGTAACCACGGACAGCATCGAAATGAGCGAACTGACCATGGCCCGCTTCAGCAAGGAAACCACCCAGGAGTTAAGGGCCAACCTGCCGCGGGAAGCGGCCATTTACAATCCGGTAGACGTCCTAGGTGACGCCGGCGAAAACCGCTATCGCTTTGCCCTGGAAAAGGTGCTCGCTGATCAAAGTGTGGACAGCGCGGTGGTGCTGGTCTGCCCCACGGCAGTCACGGAACCGGAACAAACCGCCCGGGCCATCATTGAAACTCACCGCATTTACCCGGATAAGCCGGTACTTGCTGCCTATATGGGCGGAAAAACCCTGGCGGGAGGAGCTAAGCTCCTGGCAGAAGAAGGCATACCCTGTTTCACCTTTCCCGAACCGGCGGTCAGAGCCTTGAGCGGGATGGTGCGCTACGCCCGGGCCAGGGAATTGCCGGAAAAAGAAAAGGAGCTCGAGCTGGGTGATATCCAGCCCGAGCCGGTTAAGGAAATCTTACAAAAAGTACGCCAGGAAGGCCGGTTAACTCTTCTCGGCAGTGAAGCCAGCCGGGTGGCCGGTTGCTACGGGATTGCCGTGGCCCCCATTGTCCTGGCCACCAGTCCCCATGAAGCAGCGGCCAGGGCACAGGAAATTGGCTTCCCGGTGGTCATGAAGGTGGCCTCCCCCCAAATTTTACACAAAACCGACATCGGGGGAGTAAAAATAGGGGTGGAAACTCCCCAGGAAGTAAAAAAAGCGTTTATTGAGATTACCGAAAACGTCCAGCGCTTCCTGCCCAAAGCGGTTATCTACGGTATTGAGATTCAAAAAATGATGCTCCAGGGAACGGAATTAATCATTGGCATGACCCGGGACGTACAGTTCGGCCCTTTAATAGCCTTTGGACTGGGAGGAATTTACGTCAACCTTTTAAAAGATGTCTCCTTCCGCCTGGCCCACGGTCTGACCAGGCAGGAAATCCAGCAAATGCTTACCGAAACCAGGGCTTACACGTTGTTACGGGGTTACCGCGGCGAAAAGCCAAAGGATCTCGGGGCAATCGTGGAAATGATTGCCCGGACTGCCAGGTTGGTGCTTGATTTTCCCGAAATTGGGGAAATGGATATCAACCCGGTTTTTGCCTATCCGGACGGGGCCTTTGCCCTGGATGTAAAAATCACCATATCGTGAGGTGTAAGCGGTGAAAAACCTTTATATCATGGGTACGGCGGGCAGTGGAAAAACAGCCATGGCGGTGGGCCTGGCCCTAAAACTGGTCCAGCATGGATACAAGGTAGCCTATTTTAAGCCGGTGGGCCATCCCACCGGTGTAAGGGAACAGAATGACGAGGACGCACGGCTCATGCAGGAGGTGTTAGATTTAAAACAACCCCTGGATGTAATCGCACCCTTTATCGCCGGCCCGTCCTATCTGTCGGGCTACCGGCAATGCGAGGCATTAGAACGGATCCTGTCCTGCTACCGGCAGGTCAGTACCGGGGCGGACGTGGTGCTTATCGGGGGAGCCGCCTTCCCCCATATCATGGGATGCTGGGGCCTGGATGCCGTCACCCTGGCCAAAAAGTTTGAAGCCCTGGTTTTGTTCACGATCCGCATTGAAAATGATTTCAGTCTGGATGAAGCCATTTTCATCAACAGCTACCTGGCAAATCAGGGTATCAAGATGCTGGGGAATGTTTTTAACAACGTCCCCCGCCCGTTGCTGGCCAAAACAGAAGGGATTTATAAGTCCATCCTTACCGAACGGGGATACCGTACCCTGGGTATCATTCCCCAGCGTCCAGAAATATCTTCGCCCACGGTGACGGAATTTTACGAAACACTGGGCGGGGAAATCCTGGCCGGTGAGGAAAATATGGACCGGTTGGTAGAGGATGTGATTGTTGGTGCCATGACTATTGAAAGCGCCCTGGGTTATTTGCGGCGGGCCCCAAATAAAGCGGTAATTACCGGGGGTGACCGGGCCGACCTGGCCCTGGCGGCCCTGGAAACCAGCACGTCAGTGTTAATCCTCACCGGTGGTTTATATCCGGACGTAAAGGTTATTGCCCGGGCAGCAGAAAAAAACGTGCCGCTTATTCTGGTGCATTACGACACCTTTACCACTATTGAAAAGCTGGCGGAGATTAGCCGGCGTATCCGCCCCCGGGACCGCAAACGCATTGCCCTGGCCCGGGAAAACATAGAAAAATACTGCAATTTTCCCGCCATACTTCAGGCCCTGGCGGATTAGCCCTGGGTCGCCCGGGAATTAACAACGTCACTAACCTTAACTCCTCTTAATTCAGCGCGTCCGTTGCGAATCTGGGTCATGATCTTGTCCAGCTCCTCTTCCAGCCCACCCAGAATCTCATCGGCATATTCCCGTGCACCCTGTTTGATTTCCCTGGCCACCTGTTCCGCCTTGTGGACAATTTCGTCCGCCATGGCCTGGGCTTTTTTCACCACTTCACTTTCTTCCGCCCGTTTTTCCAGCTGTTTCTGGGCATCCTCCAAAAGACGCCCCGCCTCCTTGCGGGTGTCGGCCAGTACCTTTTCCCGTTCCTGGAGGAGCCAGCGTGCCTGGCGCAATTCCTCGGGCAGAGTGGTGCGAATACGGTCCAGGTAATCCAGCAGGCGATCCTCGTCCACCATCACCCGCCTGGTCATGGGTATCCGGGGACTATTTTCAATCATCTCCTCCATCTCATTTAAAATATGGAATAGCTCCACTCCTACCCCTCCCTACCCGGTTGTTGAAGGGACATAAATTTTTCCCGCAACTTTTGTTCTACTACGGGGGGTACCAGGTCACGCACACAACCCCCGAAGTAAGCTACTTCCTTTACGGCACTGGAACTGATGAAGGAATATTCCGCCCTGGTCATGAGGAACAGCGTATCTATTGAAGGAACCAGTTTTTTGTTGGTCAGGGCCATCATAAACTCGTTTTCAAAGTCTGAAATGGCCCGCAGGCCCCGGATAATTGCCTGGGCACCCAGGTTTTTCGCGTAATTCACCGTCAGCCCATCAAAGGAATCTACCACCACGTTATAATAGGGCTGCAATACCTCCCGCAACATTTCCAACCTTTCACTAACGGTAAAGAGCGGCTTTTTGCTGGTATTGCGGGACACCGCCACAACCAGCTGATCAAATAAACAGGCTGCCCGCTCAATTACATCAAGATGTCCATTGGTTATCGGGTCGAAACTGCCCGGGTAAACCGCGATGCGCAAAGATTTAATCCTCCTCTCCGGCAATGCCGGGCTGGTAAAATGAAAGCATAGTATCTCCCACTTGATGTTGCCGGTATTGCACCAGCCGCCCCACCTGACCGGGAAGTGCCTGCCGCTTGCTGCTTTCGGCCACTACAATGCCGCCGCGAGCAGGCAGCCCATGACGATCAATGGCCTCCAGAGTGGGCAGCTCCAGGCCTTGTCCATAGGGTGGGTCCAGGAAAACCACATCAAACTGCTGTCCGCTCAGTTGCCTCAAACCCAGGAAAACGTCTTGCGCCAGCACCTCAGCCCTTTCAGCCAAACCCACATGAACAAGGTTATCCCGGATGATTTTGACTGCCCTTTTATCCCGCTCCACAAATACTACCCGGGCGGCACCACGGCTCAAGGCTTCGATCCCCACGTTGCCTGTACCGGCGTAAAGATCCAGGAAGTGAGAGCCGGGAATCCGCGGACCCAGGATATTAAACAGGGATTCTTTAACCCGGTCGGCAGTGGGTCGCCCGCTCCATCCCCGGGGAATTTTTAAGCGGCTTTTTTTGGCAATACCGGCAATTACTCGCAAGATTTTTGATATCCTTTCCTGTCTGTATCTTGACGCACATATTATAGCACATTATACCAGAAAAATCGATCAGGCAAAATATGTAGTGTATAATCCTCCTCAAGACGGACAATATATAGGTGAAACTTGGAGGGATTTTAATGAAAGGGGGGCCGACGGTGTGCCTTTTGATCTTTTTCGTTCTTTCGGAATCAACCTTGATTTAGCGCTGGAAGCCCGGGAAATTGTGCGGGGGGAAACGGGACAGGAAATCCCCGGTGTGCAGGTGGATCGGGAAAGGTTTGAACATGGGGAAGTAACCATTGTACATATTGTCGAGAAGGCCGCCGAAACCATCATGGGTAAACCCGTGGGTACATATATTACCATCGAAGCTCCCGTGCTGAGGGAAAATCACCCGGCCGCCCATCATGAAGTAAGCCAGATTCTCGCCCGGCAACTGGAAAGATTTGTGGCCCATATTCCGGAGTATGGGAATATCTTACTGGTCGGTCTAGGTAACTGGCGCGCAACCCCGGATGCTTTGGGCCCAAAGGTTATTGAGATGAGTCTTGTAACCAGGCACCTGTATAATTACGCCCCCCAGGAGTTAAAGGGCGGGATGCGTTCCGTCAGTGCCCTGGCCCCGGGAGTGCTGGGGTTAACGGGTATAGAAACGGCGGAAATAATAAAAGGGGTAGTAGAAAAAATCCGTCCGGAGTTGATTATCGCCATAGATTCCCTGGCGGCTCGCAGTGTAACCCGTATTTGCACCACCATTCAAATAGCCGATACGGGGATCAGTCCCGGTTCAGGCATTGGCAACCGCCGGGCCGGAATCAACCAGGAAAGCATGGGTGTGCCTGTAATCGCCATCGGGGTGCCCACTGTGGTACATGCTGCCGTCATCAGCCAGGATACCATTAATGCCTATTTGGAACAGGTGCAAACCACGCCTGTAAATGCAGGGTTTAACCCTGCCCTGGCCCGGCGGGCCATTGAAAAGGTTTTAGAACCTTTCGGCGGCAACCTGACGGTAACTCCCAAGGAAATAGACGCGTTAATTGCTACTACGGCTAAAGTTATTGCCGGAGCTGTTTCCCTGGCTCTGCACCCGGGTTTAACTGAGGACGACTACAGCTATTATCTACATTAAAAATTAAAAATCGACCAAAGTTCCTGGGGTTGGGCAGTCCCTGCCGGGGGCCCAACCAACAGGGAGCCGGATTCTCGGCTTTACCGTTAGTTGGGACCCCCCGAAAGGGAACTGTATAAACAACCGGTACACCGCACCAGACCTTGTGTACCCAAAGAGCTCATACCTTAACCTCCGTTAAGGAGTGGTGCGAGCGTTGGTTACTTGAGGAGTCGGAGGCTGGGTACCGTTGGCCAGGCTTTGCTCGTAGGCGGCGATCATCTTGCGGACCATGTTACCGCCAATGGCCCCGTTCACCCGGGAAGGCAGGTCACCCATGTAACCGCTCTGGGGAACCTGGACGCCCAGCTCGGCAGCAGTTTCCCACTTGAACTGTTCCATAGCCGCGGCGGCCTGGGGAAGAATCAACTTATTCCGCTTTTGCCCTAACGCCATCTATAGTCACCTCCTTGCCTTTAGGCTATTCTTATTATGGCCCTGCTGCAATTGATTATGTCTAGAACATTTTACCCCGGCATAATGCTACAGCCCCCTTAGCATAAGGTTTTAGGAAAAGGGCTTTGCCTTGTTCTGTCTTGGTTTGGCTTTCCTGGACTGATTTTAATATTTTTTTGGAAGAAAAAAAGCCCCTGCGGGCTTTTATTTTGGCATTTTAACCGATATCCAGGTATCCCGCCTTCCCGCCAAACCTTAAGCGCAACTCCCGGGCCAGGAGGCGGTGTTCTGGCGCTTTTAACTCGGGATCTTTTTTTATTAAAGCTACCGCTTCCTGCCGGGCAAGCTGCAGAGCGCGCCAGTCCCGGACCAGGTCGGCTATTTTAAACTCAGGCAGCCCCGATTGCCTGGTGCCCGTAAGTTCCCCCGGCCCCCTTAACTGTAAGTCTTTCTCCGCCAGGACAAAGCCGTCGGTGGTGGAGGTCATCGCCTGCAACCTGTAGCGGGCTTCTTCGGTGGTGCTGTCGGAAACCAGAACACAGTAGGATTGTGCTTTCCCCCGCCCCACCCGCCCCCGCAACTGGTGTAACTGGGCCAGCCCGAAACGCTCGGCGTCCAGGATCACCATTACCGTGGCGTTGGGTACATCCACACCAACTTCCACCACGCTGGTCGTTACCAGTACCTGGATTTGGCCCGTGCGAAAGGCTTCCATCACATCCTCTTTTTCCGCCGGTTTCAAGCGGCCGTGGAGCAAACCCAGCCGGCATCCGGCCAGAGGGCCCCGGGAAAGTTCCTCCATCAATTCTACGGCAGCCCGGACATCAAGTTTTTCTGATTCCTCCACCAGGGGGCAAACCACATAAGCCTGGTGTCCCTTTTCCACTTCCCGCCGCACCAGGCCATAAACATCAGGCAGACGAGAAGAAGGAAAAGCATAAGTTTGTACCGGCCGCCGCCCGGGAGGCAGTTCGGAAATAGTGCTTACCTCCAGATCCCCGTAGAGGGTAAGGGCCAAGGTACGGGGAATGGGTGTCGCCGTCATGACTAGCACGTCCGGACAGTGTCCTTTATATTGTAAAATGGCCCTCTGGCGCACCCCAAAACGGTGCTGCTCGTCAATAACCACCAGGGCCAGTGATTTAAACTGCACTTTTTCTTGAATTAAAGCATGAGTACCCACCACCAGGGGTATCTCCCCGCAGGCGAGACCGGCTAACAGTCTCTCCCTCTCCTTCTTTCTCATGCTCCCTGAAAGCAGGCCAACTTTTATTCCCAGGGAAGCCAGGCTCCGGGAGAGAGTAAGGTGATGCTGTTCAGCCAGGATTTCTGTGGGTACCATTAGCGCTCCCTGCAGTCCGCTACCCACGGCCCGGAGTAGGGCCAGGGTGCTGACCACAGTTTTGCCCGCCCCCACGTCTCCCTGCAACAACCGGTTCATGGGCCAGGGAGCATCCATGTCGGCTTTGATTTCTTCCCAGGCCCGCTGCTGACCGGGAGTTAAGGTAAAGGGCAAACTGGAAAGAAATCTTCCCACCAGGTCTTCGTGGTCATGATAACGGTGCGGTTTTAACTTCCGGGTAATTTGCCTGCGCCTTAAGGCCAGGACCAGCTGGAGCAAAAACAGCTCCTCAAAAATAAAGCGTTTTCTCGCCCTGATGGCCTCTTTCTCGGTAGCCGGAAAATGGATCTGGCACAGGGCGCTGGGAAGCTCGGGCAGGAAAAATTTCTGCCGCACCCCCGGGGGGAGGAAATCGTTGATGCGGGGCGTCCACTCGTCCAGGGCAAGGCGCATCAAGGACCGCATGAGACGCTGGGTCAATTGTTCCGTAAGGGGATAAATAGGCACTATACCCTCCTGTGGTACGGGCTCCTCGCCCTCCAACAATTCATAATCGGCAACCAGCAGCTGAATTTCTCCAAAGCGACGTTCAATTTTTCCCGTAACCTGTACTCGGCTGCCGGCAGTAAACAGTTTTTTTATGTAGCGCTGGTTAAACCAGACGGCAAAAAAGTGCCCCGTCGGTTCCTGCACTTTTACCCTTGTGATCCATAATCCGGATCTGGGGCTTAACTCGGTGACTCCCACAACCCTTCCCTGCAGGGTAACCTGTTCCCCATGGGCACAGGCATAAGACGGCTTTACCGTGCGTTCCTGGTATTCCCGGGGAAAGTGGTAAAGCAAATCTTTTACCGTCCTGATCCCCAATCTCTTCAGCAGGGCAAAACGGCGTGGTCCCACCATTTTCAAATATTGTACGGGATACTGCTCAAAATCAACTTCAACCATTGGGTTTGCCTTGAAAGGTTTTACCCCCTTTTCAACCCCTGCCGCCGGGACAGGCCCCTACCTTCCCCGCCGGGCGGCGTTCCTTTCCGCCACGGCAAGCCCGGGAATTCTATGAGAAAAATCTGGGACACCTTCACCCGTTCCACCTTGCACGGCAGTGGTATTTTTGCTAGAATGTAAAGAGTGGTCTTGCAAAAGGAGGTGGCTCTATTGGCCAGGAAATGTGCTGTTTGCGGTAAAGGTGTGGTGGTTGGGATGCAGGTAAGCCACTCCCACATCCGGACCAAAAGAACCTGGCAACCCAACTTACAGCGGGTAAGGGCTCTGGTCAACGGTACTCCCAGAAGGATCCTGGTGTGCACCCGCTGCCTGCGTAGCGGCAAGGTGCAAAGGGCTATCTAAAAAAAGCGGCTGTCAAGCCGTTTTTTATTTTGTGGAGAAGGTCGATGTTTAAAGGATCCTCTGCAAACGGGGATTTGGGGTAATGCCGGGTATGCGCCCCCGCTTGGCAACGGGCTTCCCGTTGACTTCTTTCAAATCCATGGTCATGTCTATTGGTGAAGCACCGGATATGTAGCTGCCCACCCCGAAGGCATCCGCCCCCGCCTGGTCCAGCAACTGGATCCGCTCGGGGGTTAAACCGCCGCTGACCACAATCTCCACGTGCTTGTATCCCGCCTGATCCAACCGGGCACGCACTTCCCGGACCAGAGCGGGAGTAACCCCTCCCCGCTCGCTGGGGGTATCCAGCCTGATGGCCGCCAGATCTTTCCCCAGGGCCTGGGCAACCCGCATCGCTTCTTCGGCCTCATCCTTAAAGGTATCCACCAGCACAATCACCGGCGTACCTGCAGGCATGGTCCGCTGGTAGGCCAGGGCTACCTCCAGGGTGTCTCCCACAATGAGCATGACAGCGTGGGGCAAGGTGCCCACGGGCTCCTGACCGGCCAGTTTGGCCCCTAAAATACAGCTGGCACCGTCGGCTCCCCCCCACCACCGCCGCCCTTTCCATAACCGGCGCCACTGCCGGGTGAACGTGACGGGCACCAAAGCAAATCACCCGCTTGTTGCCCGCGGCTTCCTTACACTGCCTGGCTGCCGTAGCCCAGCCGCTGGAACTGGCCAGAATACCCAGTATGGCCGTTTCATAAATACCAAACCGGTCGTAGGGGCCGTGGATACGCAGAACAACTTCCTTTTCCCCAAACCATTCCCCCTCGGGTAAGGCCCAAACTTCAACCCCCGTTCCGGCCAAAAGATTTTTTACCTCCGGTACTCCGGCCAGCACACCCCTTTTGCCGGCAAAAACTTCGGCCACCACTTCTGTCCCGGCAAGCCCCATGGCCCGCAGGATTTCCCTGGTTTTGATAAAGTAAATGTCCGTGGTCCAGCCCGCAAGGATTTCCTGACCGTCGGCTGAGAAAAGACGATTATGGGGTGTAACACGAAAATCAGCCACTTCTTTTAAGTTCTGGACTGTATGTGCCGCCCGCACCGGTGTGGCCCCCTTTCCCTAGCCAAGGCTGCGCATGAGATTGGCCATTTCAATGGCCCCTACCGCCGCATCCCAACCCTTGTTGCCAGCCTTGGTTCCCGCTCGCTCAATGGCCTGCTCCAGGGTGTCGGCAGTGATGATGCCAAAAATTGTCGGCACACCGGTATCCAGCCCCACTTTGGCCACGCCCTTGGCCACCTCGGCAGCCACATAATCGAAATGGGGCGTGGCCCCACGGATCACCGCTCCCAGGCAAATTACCGCATCAAAGCGCTGCATAGCCACCATGCGCCGGGCCACCACGGGAATTTCAAAGGCTCCGGGCACCCACGCAATCTCAATATCCTGATCGGCAACACCATGCCGGTGCAGGGCATCCAGTGCCCCCGTCAACAGCTTGTTGGTAATAAACTCGTTAAAACGACCCACCACCAGACCAAAGCGCAACCCCTGACCAACCAGATGTCCTTCGTATACCTTAGGCATTTTGTTTCTCCTTTCTATAAGCGTTCAGTCAGCCCACTTTAAGGCACGGCGTTGTCCAGCCCACTCATATGCTCCGCGTAAGATGCGCACCGCGGCTTGCTTCGGGCCGCCCAGCACTCACTTAATAAGCTATACTGCGAAGGCCAAATTTTCTACTGCCTTTTGCATTAGCCTTGGAATGAGCATTTTTGCCCGGTGAGTGCTGGGTTGCCGGGTGCTGTTACCGGCGCTCCGCAAAATCGCTCGCTCTAGACAACACCGCGCCCTTGTAGTTGAGAGAGCGGTTTTACTGAACATTTACTCCTTTTTACATACTGTTGCGTGACCTGTCAGGGCGGCGGTCGCCCGACCAATAGCCACCCTTTGGGACACTCTCATTTTAGCTTACCTCATCGGCGATATTGAGCAGGTGGCCCAGTTTCTTTCTTTTCGTCGCCAGGTAAAACCGGTTGTATTTGCTGGGACATACCTCAATGGGTATCCGGGCCACCACTTCCAGGCCGTAACCCTCCAAACCGGCAATTTTCCGGGGGTTGTTGGTGAGCAAACGAATTTTCTTGAGCCCCAGATCAGCCAGGATTTGAGCCCCAATACCGTAATCCCGCAAATCGGGTGGAAAGCCTAAAGCCTCGTTGGCTTCCACCGTATCCTTCCCCTGATCCTGCAGCTTGTAAGCACGGATTTTGTTTAAAAGGCCAATACCCCGGCCTTCCTGCCGCATGTAGAGGAGCACCCCGACTCCTTCTTTGGCGATCATTTGCATGGCCCGGGCAAGCTGATCACCGCAATCGCAGCGGGTGGAACCCAAGACATCGCCGGTCAGGCACTCGGAATGGACCCGCACCAGGGGGGCCTCCACCTGGCTTAAATCCCCTTTAACCAGGGCAAGATGGCCCTTGCCATCCAGCAGGCTCTCATAAGCCACGGCAGTAAAATCACCATATTTAGTGGGCAGATGGGCAGAATCCACCCGGCGCACCAGTTTTTCCGTCCGCCGCCGGTACTTGATTAAATCGGCAATGGTAATGATTTTTAGACCGTGTTGCCGGCAAAAGGCCATTAACTCCGGTACCCGGGCCATGGTCCCATCTTCCTTCATAACCTCGCAAATTACCCCTGCCGGGTACAGGCCGGCCAGACGGGCCAGATCTACCGCTGCCTCGGTATGTCCGGCCCGGCGCAGCACCCCTCCCTCCCGGGCACGCAGGGGGAAAATATGTCCCGGGCGGCGCAGATCTTCGGGGCGGGTAGCCGGATCTAAAATGGCTTTGATGGTCTGTGCCCGCTCGTAGGCAGAAATACCCGTACTGGTATCTTTATGATCCACGGACACGGTAAAAGCGGTACCGTGTTTATCGGTATTATGGGTGACCATAAGGGGCAGATCCAGTTCATCCGCCCGCTCATTGGTTATGGGCATGCAGATCAACCCCCGGGCATGGGTAGCCATAAAGTTAACCGCCTCAGGAGTGACCTTTTCTGCCGCCATGATCACATCCCCTTCATTTTCCCGGTCCTCATCATCCACAACCACCACCATTTTGCCCTGGCGAATATCCTCGATGGCTTCTTCTACGGTGTTGAAACGAAATTCCATGTCCATTCACTCCCGTCTACTTTGATATATAGCCATGCTCAGCAAGAAAATCCAGCGAAATGCCTGATTTTTTGCGTTGATCCCGATCCGGGCCGGGCAGAGCCAGGAATCTTTCTACATACTTCCCGATAATATCCGCTTCCAGGTTCACCAGGTCCCCTGTATTTTTACTGCCCAGGATAGTGTGACGGGCGGTGTGGGGAATCAGGGACACTAAAAAATCCCCTTCACCCACCTCCACCACCGTCAAACTGGTACCGTCAACAGCCACCGAACCCTTTTTCACTACATAACGCAGCACTTCAGGTGCAGCGCCAATGGTGAGCAAAATAGCTATATCATGTTCCTGGCGGCGTAAAATCTGGCCCACGCCGTCAATATGCCCCGTAACCAGGTGACCACCCAGGCGATCCCCCAGGCGCAAAGCCCGTTCCAGGTTGACCCGGTCTCCTGGCTCTAAATGGCCTAGATTGGTTTTGGCCAGGGTTTCGGCCATCACGTCAGCCGTAAAGGAAGAACGGTTAAAGGCCACCACTGTCAGGCATACACCGTTCACGGCCACACTGTCACCTAACTGCAGGTCGTCGACAATTTTGGAGGCCTCTATGGTCAACCGGGCGGAATCCTTTCCCCGGGTTATACGGCGTAAAATGCCTATTTCCTCTACCAGTCCGGTAAACATCAATCTTCACCCCCGCCATCCACATACCCCTCCACACAGAAGTCCCCCCCGTAACGGGTTAAGGAAACATCTTTCAATCGCACTGCTTCGGCCAGCCGGGCCGGCCCTTCCCCGCCCACAGGCCCGGGCGCCTGGCGTCCACCAATAATTAGGGGGGAAATAAACCAGACCACTTTATCTACCAGGCGGGATTTCAGGAAAGAGGCGTGAATTTCGCCGCCCCCCTCCACCAGCACGCTGGTTATCTCCCGGCGGGCCAGTTCCTTCATTAAAACCTCGAGATCCACCCGGAGTCCAGGACCGGGTACCACCAGTACCTGCGCCCCGGCTTCCTCCAGCCGGCGCAGGTTTTGTACGGGCGCCCTTTCCGTCACAGCGACAATGGTTGGTGCCGGAGATTGCTGGGTAATCACCCTGGCGTCTGGAGGAGTACGGGCCAGGCTGTCTACAATGATCCGCACCGGGTCCTTACCATTCTCACCCGGAATACGGGTGGTCAGGGAAGGGTTGTCCTTCAGCACTGTATTTACACCAACCAGGATGGCGTCATAACGATCCCGGAGGCGGTGTACGGCCAGCCGGGCCCGGGGGCCGGTAATCCAGCGGGATTCCCCGGTACGGGTGGCTATTTTACCGTCCAGGCTCATAGCCGCCTTTAAAACCACGAAGGGTCTACGGGTAGTGATATACTTTACAAAAACTTCATTTAATTTCCGCGCCTCTTCCTCCATCACTCCTACGGTCACCTCAACCCCGGCTTGGCGCAACCGCTCCAACCCCCGTCCGGCAACGAGGGGATTGGGATCGGTCATGGCAGCCACCACCCGCTTGACGCCGGCATCCAGAATCGCCTCGGTGCAGGGACCTGTGCGTCCCCGGTGGCAACACGGTTCCAGGGTAACATAAAGGGTGGCTCCCGCAGCTTGTTCCCCGGCTTCATTTAACGCGTGAATCTCGGCATGGGGAGTGCCGGCCCGGGCATGGTAGCCCCGGCCAATTACCTGGCCATCTTTTACCAGCACCGCCCCCACCATGGGATTGGGGCTGGTTCTGCCCAGGGCCCGCCGGGCCAGGTCCAAAGCCATTTGCATGTAGTATTCGTCCAACGCCCTCACCTGCAAAACAAAATAGAAAAAGCCCCGATTTGGCGAGCAACCTTCAGGGCTAATGGGCATAATGGGGCATGGTCCTGCTTCTTTTGTAAAAGCAGTGCCTTCACGCCTTCTCCCATCCAGACTTTTACTGTCGGCCCTGGCTTCTCACCAGATCAACCCTGCCATCAACCACCTGAGTGCAGGGCTCGCGGGCTCGGAAGGTCACAACTTCCATACCGCCGGTAGGGAATTCCACCCGTCCCCGAAGGCTCTTTAATTTTTAGAACCACTAAGGTTATTATAGGCCCGTTCACGACCGGTGTCAATATTGGCGCCGCCTGAGGTATCCCCACTTTTTCGCCAAGCGTGATTTAGCTCCCGCTCGCTCCATGAGCCTCGCGGACCAAACTAGCGCTCAATTTTCGGACTCCGGCGGGGTTCCCGGCAAATTTGGAAGTTGGAAGTCAGATGTCAGAGGTTGGAATCGAGTAGGAGGGGGCGGCTAGCCCCCGTCCTCTCTCACCACCGCCATCAACCCAGATAGCCCGAATTGAGCCCAGAAAGCGTTTACAGAATATAGACTTCTTGAACCGTCCCCGGTATACTAGGCTTGTGTCCAGTTTACAGAGGGGGCGGTTCTCTCATGGGTCGAGCCAAATTCTTCCGGCAGAAACTCATCAGCCATGTAGACTCCGTGGCCGTTAAGACCGTGTATTCCTGGCTGCTCCACCAGACGCGGGAACGCTTTGGGGTAGCGGCTGGCGAAGCAGGGCTTGTAGCCCAGAAGGGGTACCTGCTCTTAACGCGCTCGCTGGTCAAGCGCTCCGAGGAACAGATCGTGTTCCCCGCACTGGCTGGACGAGAAGTACACCGAAAGCGATCGGCCCAGGAACTCCCCCGGCGGGAGGTGGTACTCACACCCTGGAGTCACGACGACTTGGAGGTATACCGCGAATTCGGCCTGAAGGCACTGCAGAACGCCCGTCTGGCCCGGCTCATCGAGGAGGCTTACTGGCAAGATGCATCCCTGTCCACGAGCATGCTGTGTTTCCTCACCAATATTACGGCGAAGTCCATCCGGGAACGGCTTATTTCCCTATGGGAGGAGGGCATCCGGCTGCCGGTAGCGGGGGTGGCCAAGAAGTACCGCCAAGGTCGGGTGTTCCGCGCCACGGCCGCTATGGAGCAGTTCTTTGCCGGTGTAAAACCTGCTACAGTCCGTGAGCGGCTCTGGTTAAGCCCCACCACCTGGCAGCAGTATCAGATGGATTACCTACACGTAGCCCAACTGACCAGGGCCGGGCTGGACGCCAGCACCATTGGCCGGCAGCTTGGCCTTCATCCAGATCTGGTCATTGAGTTCCAGGAACTCGAACAGCGGACTGGTGGCGCTACCCAGCTGGCCGATTCGCTACCCGGGCGACTCCTTAACGGCTGCCCTCTTCCCCTGGCGGTTGATGATGCTCGCAACTTGTTTCTGGCCGAGTTGCAATCGCAACACGGCTTCTCACCGGCCAAGGCCCACAGCTACTTAGCCCTACTGTAGGAACTGGCTGCGGAGAATCTGGCGCAGGAGCGCCCCCCGGAAGTCGTGGTATACTACGCAGTGGCAGACCATGAGCCGCCTGGAAAGGCGCTCAGTGAGTGTGAACTCGTACCTGTCCAAGTATCCTACTACAGCGAGGGAGACCTCGAGATAGCCACCCTGGACGCCTCCTCGAAATTGAAGTGGGAACGAATGCTGCGCTATACCACTCAGGCCAGGGTCCAAGGCGGGCTTCTCACTCAACCGGACCTCGCCTTTCTCCTAGGCGTCCACCCCGGGGTGATCCAGCGTCTTATGAAAGAGCACGATCGAATCATCTTGCCTACTCGGGGAAACATTGCCGACATGGGGCCCGGTCAAACTCATGCGGCCAAGATCATCGAGTTATACCTCCTGGGCTACACCGAGACGGAAATTGTACGACGGACCGGCCATAGCTATTCTAGTATTGAGAACTACTTGCTTACCTTCGCCAAGGTAGTGGGACTGCTGGAGCGCGGCATGCCGCTGCCTCTCATTCGCAAGACCATCGGCTGCTCCATGAAGCTGGTGGAGAAACACGCCTCCCTCTACCGCAAGTACAACACGCCTGACTACCAGTTCATGCTCATGCAACTTAGCCGCCTGTTCGAGAGCCAAAACCTCAAAAAGGGGTAATAAAGGGGGCGGAATATTTGGAAAAGTCGCGGAAGGGTCCACGAATTTACAAAACCCTTCTGGACAAGGATTTGGTCACCGCGCAGAAACTGGAAGTCGCTCTTCGCTTTGACCTGGCCAATGAGTCCTGGCTTGCCGAGACCCTTGTAGAACGCTTCAATGCGGCCATGGACGCTTTCGAGACCGAGCACGGGGTCCAACGGGTCAAACCCGGTGAATTGCTCGTTGAGTACCGCGGTCGGCAGGTTGCTCTCCCATTGCTTAAACCGGAATGGGCCAAACACTTAGCCGAGGATCGGGCGTTTATCCGCCATAAGACCCGGGTCGAACAAGCGACGCTGGATGTATTGAGGCAGGTGGACCCGCAGAGTGGCCTGGAAGACGTGTGGCGGCTCGTCAATCCCCGAGCTCTCCTGCCAAGGTGAGAGCCAGGTGGCTGCAAACGAATGCGTATGCCAGACAGCGCCCGGCTCATCGACCCCCGCCAGATTCGAGTCAGGCCGATTCACCGCCCCAATCCTGGTGAGGTATCGGTCCCGTCCGCCGTGCGGAAACCGCTCCTGGAATTCCTCACTGGTGAAGCCGGAGTTGGAACCGCCCGGGCCAACGCTATGCTTGACTTTCTGGCGGCCCAGCGAGAGGCATATTGTCCCCTGCGTTCCGAGCTCAAACCCGGACAAGCCGTCTGGCTGGCCCTCAGCGCCAAGAAGCACAAACCTCCCGGCCTTCAGTTTGCCCGTCGCATCCTCGTCCCTGTTGTCCTCACATTGTCCACCCAAGAGGAGCGGACCCGTCCCATTCGGGACTTGAAGGCACTCAACGAGCTGCACATGGAGCAAGTGGCTCGGGTATGTACGGAAGCTTACCTGCAGGGAGCGCTACTCCCCCAGGTTGACTTACAGCTGCTCTTCCTTCGCTCCTACTCGGTAGTTCAGATGCTGATGCAAAACTACATGCAGCTTAATCAAGTCATTCTCCCAACGCCGGGAACTATTCTTGACGCGGGCACAGCCATGACCCACAAGCATATTATTATCACTCTCTCCGTCCAGGGCCACTTGACCAGGGATATCGCCCGCCTGACCCACCACACTCCGGAAGCCGTAGATGCTTACCTCAAGGTGTTCCAGTCCGTACTGGTCCTCTATCTCTACGATCTGCCCGTAGATCTCATGGCCAGGGTAACCGGACACGGCCGTTACCTTATCCTTGAGCACCTCGAGATCGTCAAGGAGCACTTCCCAGACCGTAACGCCGTCAAAGGCTATCTGCGCAAGCAAGGACTCGAAATTTTGTGATTCGGGCCATCTAGACTATCGGACATGCGGGTCCGCATCCGGCGGTTCACCAAGCTTGACGAAGATAAGCATAGCGTTCGGTTAAGCTCATCAGGCCCTGAGACTGCCAGTAAGCGTTGCCCAGGGCTCTATTCATTGGCCCGTGGGCCATCCGCCATGGCCCTTTGCGAGCGTTGGCGAATTCATGTACTACCCATTCAGGCAGTCCCAGTGCACGTAGCTCGCGGTACCTTGTCCGCACTCGCTTCCACTGCTTCCAGAGGCACATGCGCAGCCTCCTCCGCATCCAGCCTTCCAGGTTCTTGAAAATGCTGGGCGTTTCGGCCAGGGCAAAGTAGCCCATCCACCCGCCCAGGTAGGCGTTTAGCCGCTCTATGCGCTCAGCCATGCTTACGGGTTTATTCCGGGAGGTTATTTCCCGGATTTTCATCTTCACCCGTTTGATGGTTTGCGGTGCCAGGCGGATAAGGATTTGCCCTGCTTTGGCTTTGTACATGCTAAACCCCAGGAATTTCAGTTTCCATGGCCGGTCTACCGCGCTTTTCTGCTCGTTAATTTTGAGCTTCAACCGCTCCTGCAGGAACTTACGGATACTGGTCATGACCCTTTCTCCCGCCCGCTTGCTTTTGACATATACGTTACAGTCATCGGCATAACGGACAAACTTGTGGCCCCTCTTTTCCAGTTCTTTGTCCAGGTCGTCCAGCAGGATGTTAGCCAAAAGCGGGCTTAAAGGTCCACCCTGCGGCGTCCCTTCCACCGTCTCTGTGACCACTCCGTTCACCATGACGCCTGCCTGGAGATAGCGGCGGATAAGGGTGAGTACCCTCTTATCCGTCACTTTCCGGGCCACACGGGCCATGAGAATGTCGTGGTTTACCCGGTCAAAGAATTTCTCTATGTCCAGGTCCACCGCCCATTCGTATCCTTCTTCCACGTATTGACGCGCTTTCCTTACCGCGTCATGGGCTCTCCTCCCAGGCCGAAACCCGTAACTGGCCTCTGAAAATTGCGGGTCGAAAATGGGCGTCAATACTTGCAGGAGCGCCTGCTGGATCAGGCGGTCCATTGCGGTAGGTATCCCTAGTAGCCGTTTGCCTCCCCCGGGTTTCGGGATTTCGACCCGGCGCACGGGCATCGGTCTATAGGTACCTGCGAGCAGTTCTTCCCGGATGCGCGGCCATTCGGCGCGAATTTGGTCCCGAAGCCGTTCGGTCGGGATGCCATCTACGCCGGGCGCGCCTCCGTTTCGCTCTACCCGCTTCAGGGCGGCCAGCATGTTCTCCCTGGCCACCACCTGCTCCATCAGGCCGCTATTCTGGCCCCCGCGAGGTGTCGCCCCGCCTTGTGCCGGAGAAGGACTCGGCCCTCCCGTGGTCCCCCGTGGCTTCACCACTTCCTCCCGCGGGCAGGCCCCTTCCGGGGTTTTCTGCTGTCTTTACCCTTCTCGCGAACGCATCGGTCTCACCTCTGACTTGATGTTCGGGCCTTCCCCTGGAGTTCATGACCCCCAGGGTACTATGCCCTCTGCTGACTCCTGCCGGTTCAGCCGTGCCTTTCGACACGGGTTACCAGCTCTACCTGGCTTACCGGCAGGCCTCCCCGGGTAAGAGCGTTAACCTTCACCCCGCGCCCGCCCCATCTACTCTACCGTCCCTTGGCAGCCTGGGATTTCGCTGTGTAGTGCCAGCTCATCCGAACGGTCTAGCCTCTTATGGGGTTCTTGTTCATCGGGCCGTGGTTTTGCCGCCGGCGCACCGATCCGATTCCACCTCGCGATGGACACCCTTGCCTTTGGCTAGCAGACTCGTGCTGCCTCGCCTGCAGTGGACTTTCACCACCAAGTTAACGCCCATGCCGGGCGCACACTGATGTTGGAATTCGCTGCGCGAATTCCCTTCCTCTGTTCCGACTTCTAACTTCCGAATCCAAGGCCTCGGCCCCGCCTCCGTCCTCAATTTCGCTAAGTTTGGTCTTCCGCTCGGCTCAAGTCGCTCGCTTTCGAGCTAAATCACGCTCTTAAAACTGGGGATAACTCAGTGGCGCCGCCAGCTAGAAGTCCAGCTCCTGTTTGCTTAACCGGCTGCGCAGGCGGTTTAGTTCCGCCATTACGTCGGGAATGCGTTCCAGTGTGGCGCGGCGGTTCTGGAAATCTGACCACGAGCTGCATTCCCCCAAACAGGCATAGAGCACGCTCAAGCGCATGTGCAGGCGTCGTGGCAAAAGAGCCACATCAGCGCCCAACCGTTCCCAGGCCCCCACGGAAAAGGTTATTTTCCCTCCGCGTAAAGAACGACTGGAATGTTTGCTGAGCTCGTCCAGAACACGCCTGTTTCTTTTTAATTCTTCCAGCAATTCCTCGATAATGAATAACCTTTTTTCCGCCACTTCCTGCCGCCTGGTTGTATGATAGTACCATACAGTGACAATTACTCCGTAGAGGGTGAGCAACCCTCCGAGAACTGCCTGGTTAAAACCCGTGGCAAACCAGTTGCTGTTTACATCTCTTCTAATGATGTCCGCTGCTCCGGGAAGGAAGACCGTCAACCAGTAGGCCCGGGCCAGGTAACGGATTATTTCCCGGTTAATCACCAGAGTTAAAAAAACGATAAAGGGACTGAAAAAAATGGCCAGCACCAGCAATAGCTTGCGCAACATCCGCAGGCAGCGGCGGAAGCTACGGCCGGAAAGGAAGCACAGGCGAAAAAACAGTCTAGCCAATTTCACACATACCTCCTTTTGGCCCTACCATTAAAAAAGCCACCGCAAGGTGGCCTCTTTTATATTTTTTGGCCGGGGTGATTCCTTTATTCTTGTACGGCAACTGTTTTCCGCAAATGTATGATAGCTTCCATTTCACTGGCCAGTCCATTCGCTCCTGCTATAAATCCACTCGGACTTAAAAAAATACATTCCGCCGGAATTTTCTTAATCTTTACCATATTTTCAATTTATATTTAGTGATAGAAGCTTTTCTGGAATATTTCAAGGGGAGGTAATGTCGAATGGCTGAAAAAATGGGTACCGGGATGGTTCCCCCGCAGGTGAAAGCTTTTATTGACCGGGCAGCCGAGGACCCGGAAGGTTTTTGGGCAGAAGCCGCCAATAAAGCGGCCCACGATATCCACTGGTTTAAAAAGTGGGATAAAGTATTTACCTGGAATTATCCCACCTTCCAGTGGTTTTCCGGAGGTTTGACCAACATTTGCTATAACTGCGTGGACTACAAAGTCAAAAGAGGAAAGGCGGGCCGGGCGGCATTTGTTGCCGAATCGGGAGAAACCGGTGAGGCAAGGGTGGTAACCTACGGCCAGCTCCTTTCCCTGGTAAAACAATATGCAGCCGCATTAAGGGGTTTAGGTGTAAAAAAGGGGGACCGGGTGGCCATCTACATGCCCACGGGCATTGAATCGGTTACCGCCATGCTGGCCTGTGCCCGTATTGGAGCCATCCATGTGGTCATTTTTGCCGGTTTTTCCGCCGGGGCAGTGGCGGATCGCCTGCAGATCACCGGTGCCAGGTACCTCCTTACCCAGGACGAGGGCCTGCGGCGGGGCAAACCAGTACCCTTAAAGAAAATGATTGACGACGCCCTGGCCATGTGCCCCGAGGATTTAATTGCCAAAGTGGTGGTTCTACAAAAAAATAAAGAGCAAGCACCGCCAATGAAAGCCGGACGGGATATTTTATGGGACGAATTCCTGGCCCTGGGCGAAGGACAGAGTTCAGAAGTGGAACTCATGGAAGCAAACGAGCCCCTCTTCCTTCTGCCCACCTCCGGCACTACAGCCAAGCCCAAGGTCACCGTGCAAAAACACGGCGGCTACCAGGTTTACATCTACTCCATGGCCAAGTGGATTTACGCTTTACAGGAAGACGACGTGTGGTTCTGTACCTCGGACATCGGCTGGATTGTGGGACACAGTTACAACGTTTACGGCCCCCTCCTGGTCGGAGCCACCAGCGTCCTATATGAAGGCACTCCTGACTACCCGCGGCCGGACATGTGGTGGGATATCGTGGAGCGGAACAAGGTTACCGCCATATGGACATCCCCCACCGGTGTGCGGGGCTTGATGAGACTGGGCATTGAGCACGCCAAAAAACACGATTTAACCACGGTCAAACGAGTCTTCTGTGCCGGAGAAGTATTAAACCCTGCCGCCTGGAGCTGGCTGCAGGAACAGGTATTTGAGAACAAAATTCCCGTCATGGACCATATGTGGCAGACCGAAACATCCGGCCCCATCTTTGCAAACCCGTACGGTCTGGGCATGATTCCCATTAAACCCGGCTCCGCGGGCATTCCGGTACCCGGCATCATCGCTGAAATTGTGGATGACAAGGAAGGCAAGCCTACGGCTCCCGGCGAGAAGGGAATTGTCACCATCCTGAGGCCGTTCCCGGGACTGACCTCCACCCTGTGGAACAACGAGGAAGGCTACCAGAAGGAATACTGGGAGCGGCTACCCTTTACCCAGGGCAGGTATTACTGTGGAGACGCCGCTTCCTTTGATGAGGACGGGTACATCTGGTTTGCCGGCCGCTCCGACGAGGTAATCAAGATTGCCGCCCACAGAATTGGCACCATTGAAATTGAAAACGCCCTCATCTCCCACCCGGCAGTGGTGGAAGCAGGTGTTTCAGGCGTACCAGATGAACTGAAAGGTGAAGTGGCCTGCGCCTTTGTAGTGTTAAAACAAGGTTACCAACCCAGCGAAGAAATGAAAAAAGATTTAATTGCCCACGTACGCAACACCATGGGACCAATTGTCATCATCCGGGACATTCAATTTGTGAGCTCCCTGCCCAAGACCCGCAGCGGTAAAATTATGCGCCGGGTGATGAAATCCCTGTGGATCGGCAAGGAACTGGGTGACCTCTCAACCATTGAAGAAGAAGCTTCCGTCGACGAAATTCGCGAGGCTATCAAGAAAATGCAGCAGAGTTAAAGAACTTAAAAAGAAAGCCTCTCCCACCACGGGAGGGGCTTTCTTATTGTTTGGCTGCCGTACCGTTGACCAGGTGATAGACCTGTTCCTTTAACTCCGGCGGTGCCAGGACAATCAGTACATCGCCGGCCTGGATTACCGTGTCGGCCTGGGGCGAGAGGATTTCCTCACCTCCACGGTAAATAGCCAGTATGGTTGAACCTGTTTTGGCCCGGAACTCCGCTTCGGCCAAGGACTTACCCACAAGGGGCGAGGTGGGCAGCACCCGGATTTCTTCAATCCGCTGCAGGTTGCCGGCCATCTTAAAGGTGTAATCCAGCAACTCATTCATGAGCTTCTCAATTTCGCTGTTAATCCGATCCCTTTCCCGCAACAGGCGGTGTAACCGTTCCTGCATATCTCTTAATACCTGGCGCTGGCCGCATTCAGCCAGAAAGGCCTCCGCTGCCTTCTGGGATTTTACCACCACCCCTACTCCCGGGGAAACATGCACAATCCCCGTATCCTGCAAAAGGGTTAAAGCCCGGCGGATGGTTTCCGGAGAAACATTATACTTGCCAGCCAGAGTAGAACGGCCGAAAATTTTCTGCCCCTCGCGGTATTCCCCCCGCGCGATGCGGGTGGCTATGTCGATAGCAATGGTAGCGTAACGGGATAAAACATGAGAGCCCAGGGATTCCATGGGGATCTTCTCCTTTACCTAAATCCAAATATATAGTGTAACCACCGGCAAAAAATTAAATCAAAACCAATCCGGCCCCATCAGGGAGCCGGATTTCCAGCATCTATATCATCCCCCCAAACTGGTTAATTAACAGATTTCACTTCAAAACCCTGTTTTTGTAAATCGTGCACCAGGGATTCAGGCTCCACCGTGCTCAGGCGCAGCATAATTTGCACCCGTTGATTTTCCTTTTCCCGGCAAGCCACACCTATAACATTGATCTCGTGCTCCCTCACTACGGCCAGGATATCGGCCAGCGCGCCAATACGATCGCTAACTTCAAGTACCAGGCGGGTCCCCGCTTTGCGCAGGCCAAAGATGCGGATCAAGGCGTCCAGGATATCGGTCTGGGTAATAATTCCTGCGAGCCGGTCATCCTCAACTACCGGCAGGCTGCCAATCTTATGCTCCCGCATAATCAAGGATGCTTCTTCAATGGTGCAGTCCGGCCCCACGGTAATGGGATTGGTTTTCATGACTTCCTTTACTACCATTTTGGAAAGCAGGTAATTCATTTCAAAAACACTAAGGGTGGTTGCCGGGGAGGGAGTAACGGTAAGCAAGTCCCGCTCGGTAATCAATCCAACCAGCCGGCCCTTGTCCACCACCGGCAGATGCCTGATCTTATTTTTCTTCATAATGTTTAAAGCTTCAAAAATGGGAGTCCCCGAGGGGATGCTGATGGGGGAAGTACTCATGTAATCCCGTACAAACATGCTTAAACCTCCCGCTCAAAGCCTTTCCTTTATTATAACATTGCCCCCGGGGAAAGCAATGGCTAAAGTAACGAAAGTTAACGTGTAACCCTTACTTTTTTAGACCGAGGCACCCTTGTCTATCCTTCAGGGCCACAAGAACCTGCCGCTGGTACTGTACAATCAACCTGTCCAGGCGCCGGCTTAAAGCCAGGAGCTGATCCTGATCCTCCCTGTCTATGCCGTTCAGCCTCCGGCGCAGGTGCTCAATTTGCACCCTGAGTTTCCGATCCAAGGCTACGCCCCCCTTAGTCATGGAAACGATATAAACAAGCTCTCTTCTTTAGCACGCATTTATCCTTGGAAACGTTGACAAACCTTCTCGTTTTACTTTTTCCTACGTACTTACTATACGACTGCCGCATCCAATTTTCGCAGCTATATGAAGAAAGATCGTCTCCCGCCCTGGCATTTATACCATTTTATGGTATAATAACTATTAACCGGTGCATTTCCCGGGCTTTAACTTTTTATATTTTCTCTCTTGCCACCCCTTTTGCCACCAATGTACGCCCTTATTTTTGAAGGGTAATCTTTTCAGCAGCCGCATTGCGCTTGCCGCTGTCGGAGTCGGGGTCAGGCAGCTTCCAACTCCTGGTAGGGAGGCCGAGTTTCAGCATCCATACCGAAACCGTTGCCCTGCCCACACCAAACAGTTGGGCCAGCTGGTCCAGGGTATACCCTTTTTCGTAGTAATAGTGCCTGATAAGTGTTGCTACGGGCTCGCCAAACCTCGCCTCAATTTCGGCCATTTTACTTTTGCGACCGGCCACGTTATCACCTCGTGTACAATGTTTTCTCAATGATAACTTAATGACAAAAATAAAAGTTCCTGCCATTTATTCTAAAGTTATCATACTAATAACTTGCTGTCAAGAGGTTTTTCCGAAATTTCAAGGAATAATAAGGAATAATATAGTTACACTTCCCTGGTGAAAATTAAGGTGACATTATGAAAAATTATTATGAAGAAATTGGCAAAAGAATAAAGATTGCCCGGGAAGACCGGGGACTCACCCAGGAGCAGCTGGGTGAAAAGCTGGGGTTCACTAAAACAGCCATCAACCTTTACGAAAAAGGGAAAAGGCGGATTTCCATAGATGATTTAAAACGAATATCAACCATTCTGGGCAAGCCCCTGTCCTTTTTTTTGGGGGAAAGCATTGTCCCAATGGAAACCATCAGTACGCTTATCCAGAAACCCCTGGCCGACTTCCTGCCCATCAAACAAGTCCCCCTTTTAGGGACCATACGCGCCGGGGCTTCCCCCTACAGTGAAGCGGATATTCTTGGTTACGTAAGCATCGACAAAGAGCTTGACGCCGATTTTGCCTTTAAGGTAAGGGATGACAGTATGAGCGGGGCCGGAATCATGCCCGGGGATATAGCCATATGTAAAAAAGTTGACGCGGCAGAGCCGGGCCAGCTAGCTGTCGCATTCATAAACGGGGATGAGGTAGCCGTAAGGTATATCATTTCCGAGGATGGTCTTTGGAAGCTACGTGCGGCCAACCCCCAATATGAAGATGTTCCTTTTAGCCCCAGCGAAAAAAGGATTCATGGCATCGTAGTGTTAATCCAGAAAAAGCCACCAGCATTGGCAGAGAGAGTTTATGCCGGCCAAACCGACGACTGGCTGCAGGTCAGGGAAGTGGCGGCAAAATACGGCATTAGCCCGGAAAAGGCCAAGCGGCTGCTTGAATCCTTTGGCAGGTTAATGGAAAGTGAACAGGGAGAAGCCGTTGATGACAGGGATGACGAGTAAAAAGGCCCGACTGGCTTAAAACCGGCCGGGCCTTTGGCTTAACAAAGCCTAAATATTTAAATATTTGAGCCAGTGGAACAAAACAAACCTTAATTCATAATTCCTGATCACCAACTCGGTAACAGCCCCCCCGGCCCATTTCAGCGGAGATTTTACTAAACACTTTTGTTATCTTTAGCTCATTATATATGATAAAATAGCAGGTAGAGATGTGGAAGCGAGGTGAACCTCATTGAGTGATCCCAAAGCGCCAGTTCAGGAAAGCCACCCCACTTACCCGCCCTGCTACCACCCCGTACCAGTTGGTTCCCGGGGAGAAATATGCGTACGTTATGGTTGTTCTCCCAGTTGTGCCGTTTGTCCACTGGCCAGGGTTAAAAATACACCGGCATGCTTTCAGAGCCTGCCCGGCTTTCCCGAGTACTGTATTTCTGAATATTTTATTCCCGAATGCAAGCGTTTTTGCAAGTATGCGGTTACGGAAATATGAAAACTAATCAATTAAAAAAGTCCGGGGAAGGCTGGATGGATGGGATTCAAATAATTAATTAAAGAATAAATGCCAATTAAAATAAGCAGGCCAGCCACCCAGAAGATCACTATTTTCCGGTGGTTCCAGGTTGTAAAGTCCCACAGGTAAAAATATAAAAGCATATAAGGGCACAGAAACAGGAAAAGCCAGGTGATATCCACAAGCCCCACCCCCATCTAGCATTGCCGAACTACCCAGGCGCGTCGTCATGCAGCATCTCTAATCATAATTATACTATATCATTTTTTAAGACAGAGGTGAGCATGTAAAAAAAGCAGGCTGTTCTGGTGATAATCCAGCCTGCTTTTTTTTCGCCCCAGAGTCGTAAAAGGAGGAACCGGAAGTTACAAATAGCTGCTTTACCCAAAAGCCCAAATTTGCACCGCAAATATTAACGTCCCTGGAATTGCGGCTTGCGCTTGCTTAAAAAGGCCGCAATACCTTCATCCCGGTCGGCCGTGGCAAATACCAGCCCGAAAAGGTCCGCCTCGTGGGCCAGGGCCTTCTCCAGGTCCATTTCCAGTCCTTCATTCACGGCTTCCTTGGTCAACCTTACAGCCACCGGTCCCCGGGCGGCAATGCGCTCGGCCATCCCCCGGCAAAAGCTAAGCAGTTCCTCAGCCGGTACCACATGATTCACCAGTCCTATGCGCCTGGCGGTTTCGGCATCAAACATGTCCGCCGTAAACAAAATCTCCTTGGCCAGGCCGGGGTTGACCAGTCTGGTCAAACGCTGGGTACCGCCGAAACCGGCAATTAAACCAAGATTAACCTCCGGTTGACCGAATTTAGCCTTTTCCGAGGCCACGCGAATATCACAGGCCATGGCCAGTTCGCACCCGCCGCCCAGGGCAAAGCCGTTGACGGCGGCAATTACGGGTTTGGGCAGGTTTTCAATCTTGCTCAGCACCTTCTGCCCCAGCCGGGCGAAATCTTTAGCCTCCAGGGGGGTCAGCTTGCTCATAAAGGCAATGTCCGCCCCGGCCACAAAGGCCTTCTCCCCCGCACCGGTAATGATGATCACCCGCACCGCCGGGTCCGCCCCCAGTTCCTCGATGGCCCCGTCGATCTCCGTAAGCGTCTCGGCATTTAGTGCGTTCAACACCTGCGGCCGGTTGATGGTGAGTATGGCCACCGGGCCATCCTTTTCCACCAGGATATTATTCCAGGACATTATCCTACCTCCTCTGTTTTCTGCCAACCTTCAGGCCAGAAGTCACTGGTTGTAAACGTAGAATCCCCGTCCGGTCTTACGGCCCAACCAGCCGGCGGCTACGTATTTTCTCAGGAGGGGACAGGGGCGGTACTTGCTGTCACCCAGTTCCTTGTGCAGCACTTCCAAAATGTAAAGACAGGTGTCCAGGCCAATGAGATCCGCCAGGGCCAGGGGTCCCATGGGATGGTTCATACCCAGTTTCATCACCTGGTCCACTGCTTCGGGAGTGGCTATTCCTTCGTAAACGCAGAAAATGGCTTCGTTGATCATGGGCAGAAGCACCCGGTTGGATACAAAACCCGGAGCATCGTTGACTTCCACGGGCACCTTGCCCATGCGTTCACTCATGGCCTTGACCACCGCAAAGGTTTCATCGGAGGTAGCCAGTCCACGGATAACTTCTACCAGCTTCATTACCGGCACCGGGTTCATAAAGTGCATGCCGATGACCTTTTCCGGCCTTTTCGTTGCCGCGGCAATCTGGGTTATGGGCAGGGACGAGGTGTTGGTGGCCAGGATGGTGTGGGGGGGACAGATTTCATCCAGCTGTTTAAAAATGCTGGATTTCACTTCCATATTTTCTATAGCCGCTTCAATGACCAGGTCCACATCTTTAGCATCGGCCAGACTGGTGGAAGGTGTAATGCGCGCGAGGATTTCTGCCTTTTGATCTTCCTGCAACCTCCCTTTGCTTACATCCCGGCTCAGGTTCTTTTCGATATTGCCCAGGCCCCGTTGAACAAATTCATCTTTAATGTCATTTAAAATGACCTGGCAGCCGGCCACTGCCGCCACCTGGGCAATGCCCGAACCCATCTGGCCGGCACCGACAACCATTACCTTTTGTGCATCCATAAACCTTAAACCTCCCCGGTGAGAACGTCTTCTTCTTGCGATCATTCAAAGGGTAAAGACTTTCTAAATATTTTCCAGAATCATGGCCATCCCCTGGCCCCCGCCAATGCACATGGTCACCAGGCCGGTTTGCCAATTTTTTCTCTTCATTTCGTGCATAATGGTGACCACCAGCCTGGCCCCCGTGCAGCCTATGGGATGACCAAGAGAAATGCCGCTGCCCAGCGGGTTGGTTTTTTCCAGGGTGAGGCCAAGTTCCCTCATACAGGCCAGGGCCTGGGCGGCAAAGGCTTCATTCAGTTCCACCACGTCTACATCCTGGATGGTTAGTCCCGCCTTTTTCAGGGCTTTTCTGACGGCCGGAACCGGCCCGATGCCCATGTAGGCCGGGTCCACCCCGCCGGAAGCGTAGGCTTTAATAGCCACCCAGGGCTTCAGCCCCAGCTCCTTCGCCTTCTCCCGGGACATCAGCACCACTGCCGCTGCGGCGTCATTTATGCCCGAGGCGTTGCCCGCGGTCACTGTTCCATCGGGCCGGAAGACCGGGCGCAATTTGGCCATCTTTTCCATACTGGTATCCATGGGCCGCTCGTCGGTGTCAAAGACTGCCGGCTCACCTTTCTTCTGGGGCAGGGGTACGGGCACAATTTCTTCTTTAAAAAGCCCTTCTTTAATGGCGGCCCTGGCCCGCTGGTGGCTGAGCAGGCCCAGCTCATCCTGCTCCCGGCGGGTGATACCGTATTTGGCGGCGATGTTTTCCGCCGTATTACCCATGTGGTAGCCGTAAAAAATTTCCCACAGCCCATCGTAAACCATCAGGTCAATGCATTCGCCTTTGGCGTTGACATCCATCCGGTATCCCCATCGGGCCCGGGGCAGGATATAAGGCGCCTGGCTCATATTTTCCATTCCACCGGCCACCACCACTTCCGCCTCACCGGCCATGATGGCCTGGGCGCCCAGGGCAATGGCTTTTAAGCCCGAACCGCAAACCTTGTTTACCGTAAAGGCGTTGGATTCTTTGGGAATGCCGGCATAAATGGCGGCCTGGCGGGCGGTGTTCTGGCCGCTGCCACCCTGGAGCACATGCCCCATAATGACTTCGTCAACCTGTACTTCCTGCAGGGAGTCATCCCAGTCATAGGAGTTTTGCTCCAAATCCGTTACCGGTTCATCTTTCAGGGCGTCGGGGCCGTAATTTAAAAGCTCCTGGCTGGAGACGGGCCTTAAACCGGCCCGTTTTAAGGCTTCTTTTATTACCAGACTGCCCAGCTTGACCACCGGCACATCCTTTAAGGAACCGCCAAAGGCGCCGATGGCCGTACGCACCCCGCTAACTATAACCACTTCTTTCACCGGTGCTCATCTCCTAACATCTTATTCCTTCCCGAGGAGCTTTCTGAACTCCCGGGTAAGCAGGGGTACCACTTCAAAAAGGTCACCCACAATCCCGTAATCGGCCACCTTGAAGATATTGGCTTCCGGGTCCTTGTTGATGGCCACAATCACCTTGGATGAGCCCATCCCCGCCAGGTGCTGGATGGCCCCCGAGATGCCGCAGGCAATGTACAGCTGCGGGGATACGGTCTTACCCGTCTGACCCACCTGCATGCTGTGCGGCGCATATCCCGCATCCACCGCCGCCCGGGAGGCTCCCACCGCCGCCCCCAGCACGTCCGCCAGCTCTTCCAGTATCCTGAAGTTCTCCGCCGATTTCATCCCCCGGCCCCCGGAGACAATAATGTCCGCTTCGGTGAGTTCGGGACGGCTGGATACCTGGCGAACTACTTCTTTAATGATCTGGCGGATGTCCCCCGGCTCCACGTCCACCCGTACCACTTCCGCCGCGCATCCCGCCCGGGGTTCGGGCACCGGCAGTACGTTGGGCCTGATGGTGGCCATCACCGGCCGGGCTTCCGGAGAGATGGCCTGGACAAAGGCCTTGCCCGCGTAAACGGGCCGGGTGAGGGTTATCTGGCCGTCCTGCAGTTCCACTTTCGTGCAGTCGGTGCACAGCCCCGTCTGCAGCCGCTGGGCCACCTGGGCGGCCAGGTCCCGCCCCTGTACGGTGCAGCCCAGGAAGATGGCCGTGGGCCGGTGTTCCAAGGCCAGCCCGGCCAGCGCCCTGGTGTACCCGTCCGTGGTGTATTCGGCCAGAGCGTCATTTTCCAGCACGTATACCTTGTCGGCACCGTATTCCCCCAGGGCGGATGCGAGTTCGCCCACTTCTTTGCCGATGATTACAGCCGCAACTTCTTCAGCCAGCTGGTCAGCCAGCTGGCGGGCGGCACCCAGCATTTCATAGGTGACTTTTTTAACCTTGCCGTTTTTGTGTTCGGCGTAGACCCAGATTCCTTTCCCCATTTCCTTCCACCTTCCTTAGATGACCTTTGCTTCTTCCCGCAGAAGCCGCACCAGGGCGGCGGCAGCTTCCGCCGGTTCTCCGGGTACGATCTTTCCTTGTGCCCTGGGGGAGGGCAGGAAGTATTTGAGGGCGCGCACTTTGGGCGCTACTTCTTCCGCGCTAAGTCCCAGGTCGCTCAGAGCGAGTTTTTCCATGGGCTTCTTTTTGGCCTGCATGATGCCCTTCATGGTGGGATAGCGGGGTTCGTTCAACCCTTTCTGGGCGGTGATCACCGCGGGCAGGGGCACTTCCACCATTTCGCTGCCCCCTTCAATTTCCCGGGTGGCCAGGGCCCTGCCGCCGTCTATTTCCAGCTTGACGACCATGTTGACCACCGGCAGTCCCAGGATTTCCGCCACCCGCCCGGCCACCTGGGCGGAGCCGTCGTCAATGGCCCGCCAGCCGCCCAGAATGAGGTCGTATTCCATGCGGGATACGGCTCTGGCCAGGATGGTGGCCGTGGTGTATTCGTCCATTTCTTCCAGTTCGGGGGTGATGAGCACGGCCCGGTCGGCGCCCATGGCGAGGGCCTGGCGCAGGACGTCCTGGGCCTTCGGCCCGCCCATGCTGACCACGGTTACTTCCCCTTTGGTTTTTTCCTTGATGCGCAGGGCTTCTTCCACGGCAAATTCATCGTAGGGGTTCATGATCAGGCTGACGCCTTCCGGGTTGATTTTGCCCTGATCGTCAAGGGTGATTTTGGCTTCCGTGTCAAAGGTTTGTTTGGTGAATACTACTACCTTCATCTTCCTCCTCCTTGCATCAGCTATTTGAGCAGATAGTTGGCAATGACAATGCGCTGTACCTCACTGGTACCTTCATAAATTTCCGTAATCTTGGCATCGCGCATCATGCGCTCCACGGGGTACTCCCGGGTATAGCCGTAACCGCCGTGAATCTGCACCGCCTTGGTGGTCACCCACATGGCCACTTCCGAGGCATAAAGTTTGGCCATGGCCGACTCCTTACCGTAGGGCAGCTTGTTGTCTTTCAAAAAGGCAGCCTGGTAAACCAGCAGGCGGGCGGCTTCAATACGGGTGGCCATATCAGCCAGCATCCAGGCAATGCCCTGATTGGCACAAATGGGCCGGCCGAATTGCTCCCGCACTTTACTGTAAGCCAGGGCCTGCTCGAAGGCCCCTTGGGCAATCCCCAGGGCCTGAGCGGCAATACCAATCCGCCCGCCGTCCAAAGTGGCCATGGCAATTTTAAAGCCTTCACCCTCTTTGCCCAGCATATTTTCTTTGGGGATACGGCAATTATCAAAAACCAGTTCGTAGGTATAGGAGGCCCGGATACCCATCTTGTGCTCCTTCTTGCCAAAGGTAAATCCGGGTGTACCCTTTTCCACAATAAAAGCGGTTGTACCCCGGTGTTTCTTGCTCATATCCGGATCCGTGCGGGCAACAACAACGTAAACGTCCGCCCGCCCACCATTGGTAATAAAAATCTTGGTTCCATTGAGTACGTACTCATCCCCGTCCCGCACGGCGCTTAATTTTACCGACCCGGCATCGGAACCCGCAGAGGGCTCGGTCAGGCCCAGGGCCCCGATCTTTTTCCCTTCTGCCAGGGGGACCAGGTATTTGCGCTTCTGCTCCTCGGTGCCGAAAGCATAGATGGGCCAGCTACACAGGGAGGTATGGGCCGAGATCAGCACCCCGGTGGAAGCACAAACCCGGCTCAATTCCTCCACCGCAATGGCATAACTGAGGTTGTCCATACCCGCTCCCCCATACTCTTCGGGAAAGGGAATGCCAGTTAAACCCATATCGGCCATCTTATCCCAAAGGGACCAGTCGTACTCTTCCGTTTCATCCATCTCGGCCGCCTTGGGAGCTACCTCGTTCTCGGCAAAGTCCCGGACGGTCTGGCGCAGTAATTGTTGTTCTTCCGTGAGCATAAAGTCCATAAATCTCTCCCCTTTTCTCTGCCCCGATTTTTAATTTACCTTTCCCCATAAAAAACTATTTGATAACCGCTGGCCCACCTAAAGAACGCAACCTGTCTCCCTTGCAAGCACCATGCCTGACTTTTTAGAAAACTCTAACTTGACCCGCAAGGGCAGCAATTCCAACAACCTGTAAACCTTTTCCCCACTACAATGAGGGATAAAACGTGCCTTCGCCATAGACATTGCGTGCCGCTTGAAATAACGGGAGGGACGGAAAAGGCTTTCGCCACCGGGCCGCCAAACAGGTGTTTACATAAGTAAACATGACCAGCCCACAGCTAGACATCTGGCTTTTGGATCCGGTCAGGTTTGCACTATCGTTCTTTTATCAGTAGCATATTCCTTTTTCCCGCAAGAATCAAGAACAAACACATGAATAAAGGCCGGGCATTTCTCCCGGCCTTGTTTTCCCGTAACTACCTGCGCTTACCGGCCCACTCCCGTTCCCGCAGCTCCACCCGCCGAATTTTACCGCTTATGGTTTTAGGCAATGATTCCACAAATTCAACCTTCCGCGGGTACTTATAGGGTGCGGTAATCTTCTTTACATGCTCCTGCAGTTCTTTTACCAGTTCATCGGAGGGCTGGTAACCCGGTGCCAGCACCACAAAGGCCTTCACTACCTCGCCTCGAATCTCGTCAGGACTGGATACCACGGCCGATTCGGCAACCGCCGGGTGTTCCAACAGGGCGCTTTCCACTTCAAAGGGACCGATGCGGTAACCCGCGGCCAGGATTACGTCATCGGCGCGACCCACAAACCAGAAATAGCCATCATCGTCTCTGTATGCCCGGTCACCGGTAATGTACCAGTCACCACGGTATACGCTGGCCGTCTTTTCGGGATTCTTCCAGTACTCCTTGAAAAGCCCCACCGGACGTTCGGGTTTTACCCTTACGGCAACATCCCCTTCAGTGTTGGGCGGCAGGATATTGCCTTCTTCGTCAATAACCTGGACGTCAAAGCCGGGGGAAGGTTTACCCATGGAGCCGAAACGGGGCTCAATGCAGGGGAAGCTGCCGCACAGCAGTACCGTTTCGGTCTGGCCGTAACCATCACGGATGATCAAACCGGTGGCTTCTTTCCAGATTTCAATGACTTCCGGGTTCAGGGGTTCGCCGGCACCCACACAGTGGCGCAGGGCTGGGAATTTGTACTGGCTCAAATCTTCCAGCACAATCATCCGGTAGTTGGTCGGCGCCCCGCATAGAGTGGTGATGGGATATTTCTGCAGTAGCTCCAGGGTTTTCTTGGGACTAAAACGGGAAGTATGGTGGACAAATATGGCCGCTCCCATATTCCAGGGACCATAGAAGCTGCTCCAGGCCGCCTTGGCCCAACCCGTATCGCTTAAATTCCAGTGCAGGTCATCCGGGCGCAGGTCCAGCCAGTATCTTCCGGTAACAATATGCCCAATGGGGTAACTGGCGTGGGTATGCACCGTCATCTTTGGATAGCCCGTAGTTCCCGAGGTGAAGTACAAAATGGCGTCGTCATCACTCCTGGTACTTACCGTGGTAAAGTCGTCGCTGGCCCTGGCCACGGCTTCCCTGTAATCCAGCCAGCCCTGGCGGGGCTCGCCAACGATAATGCGGGACTTTACCGTGGGGCATTCCCCAACAACCTCGTCCACCTTGGGAGCATTATCGTTGTCGGTGATGACACAAACCGCTTCCGCCGTCTCCAGACGGTACTTGATGTCCTTGGCGGTAAGCTGGGTGGTACCGGGGCTGATTACCGCACCCAGGCGCAGGCAGGCCAGGTTGATCTCCCACCATTCGATCAAACGGGGAAGGATGACCACCACCACATCGCCCTGTTTTACCCCCTGTTCCCGGAGGACGTTGGCCGCCCGTTTGGAAGCCCTGGAAAAGTCAAGAAAAGTTTTGCGCACCTCTTTGCCCTCATCGTCGACCCAAAGCATGGCCAGCCTGTTAGGGTCCCGAGCCCACTTATCAATGACATCCCGGGCAAAGTTAAAATACTCCGGTTTTTCCCATTTAAATTCCGCATAGGTTTTATCATAATCCACCATGTTGTGCTGGCTCAACTTTGCTTCCTCCTTTAATGGATTACCGGCCTGGTATCAGGGCATCCTCATTTAAATTGAGCCGGTTGCGGGACCGCCCTTGGGCCGACCCCGCAACCGCGCTCTGTCGAAGGTGCCGCTACAGCTGTCCCCAAACCATGCCAACTCGTAAGGTCGTCCTAGTGCCCCTGTCACCTCCTCCCCGCCGATTGCCGAAAATTCTACCATGCAATAATTAAGCCACTATTCTGACTATTATTCTTTTAGCCGGGTAAAATTTGCGCAAAAGAACCGGTAACCAGGGACCCACGCCTAATAAATCTATGTTCGTATAACCGTTATAACCGCAAAAATGGGTAGGTTACCCCCTTAGAATGAGTTGGCGGTGTGTAAATTTTAATAGACATGTTTTTGAGCGTATCCAAGAAAAAGATTTACCCCCGTGCCTTTTTGGCTGCCACTATGGCCTTTACCTGCTCCACAGTGCCAATATCTTCAAGACCGGTGATATCTCCCTTTATTTCCCCCCCGACGACAATTTCCTTTAGTAGCCGGCGCATGATCTTGCCGCTGGGGGTTTTGGGCATTACCGGGGTAAAGTAAATGGTACCGGGAATGGCAATTTTACCAATGTTTTCAACCACCTTGTCTTTAATGGCCTGTTCCATTTCAGGACCGGCTTCATAACCCTGCCGGAGGGTGACAAAGGCTACGGGGATTAATCCTTTAATAGGATCTGGAACACCAATCACCGCCGCTTCGGCCACCCCCTCACACTCAATAATGGCACTCTCCATCTCCATGGTGGAAAGGCGGTGACCGGCCACGTTAAAGACGTCGTCAATCCGGCCGGTAACCCAGAAGTGTCCGTCCCTATCCTTGATGGCGGCATCATTGGTAAAATAACAGCCTTCCACCTGGCTGAAGTACTCCCGGATATGCCTTTCTGGCTCTCTCCAAAGGGTCCGAACCATCATGGGGATGGGGCGGGTGATGATGAGGTTGCCGGGCGTTTCAGGGGGAACGGGTTTGCCATCCTCATCCACCACATCCAGCTGGGCGCCCAGAAACTGGATGCCACACGAACCGGGTTTCATGGGGGTTACCCAGGCTGCTCCGGCCAGGGGGCAACCGGCGGTTTCCGTCTGACCCCAGGTGTTATTGATGTACATGCGCTTTTGGCCCAGCTTTTCAAAGGCCCAGTGCCAGGCTTCCGGGTTAAACGGTTCCCCCACCAGGGAGAGAACATCCAGGCATGAAATATCGTAAGATTCCATCCAGCTTTCCCCGTACCGCATGAGCATGCGGATGGCGGTGGGTGCGGTAAATAGTTTATTCACCCGGTACTTGTCAATGATCTGGTAGAACCGGTCGGGGCGCGGGTAATCCAGGGCCCCCTCGTAAAATATGGTAGTCACCCCGTTGGACAGGGCGCCCGCAATCCCCCAGATATGCATGGTCAGCCAGCCGATGTCGGCCGTACACCAGAACATATCGTTGGGGTGATGGTCCATGTGGAACTTAGCGTAAACATAATTGTTTACCACGAAGGCCACGCTTGAATGCACTATACCTTTAGGTTTGCCGGTGGTACCGCTGGTGTAAAACACCAGTCCCGGTTCATTGGCCTCCATGGGCTCCGGCGGACATTCCAGGTGGGCCCCGGCCATTAATTCATGCCACCAGTAGTCCCGTCCTTCTTTCATGTTAATCCCGGAACCTGTGCGTTTGACCACCACCACGGCCTGGATGCTTTCCATACCCTCGATTGCTTCGTCCACCTTGGACTTTAAAGGAACTTCCCGGCCGCGACGGTAACCACCGTCGGCGGTGACAATTACCTGGGGTTCATAGTTAATCAACCGGTCCCGCAGGGCACGCACGGAAAAACCGGAGAAAACGGTATTAAACAGCACCCCCAGGCGGTAGCAGGCCAATACGGCTATTACCGTTTCGGCCAGGTTGGGCAGGAAAATGGCCACCCGATCCCCTTTTTGCAAACCAAAACCCTTTAAAACATTGGCAAATTTGCACACTTCGCTATAAAGCATCCGGTAAGTATAAAATTTGGTCTGATAGTCTTCCCCCTCCCAGATCAGGGCCAGCTTGTTATCGGCACCCTGCTCCAGATGCCGGTCGATGAGGTTGTAGCAGGGGTTGGTTATACCCCCCACGAAAAATTTAAAATAAGGCATTTTACCTCCCATGACTTTTTCCCAGGGTTTAATCCAGTAAAGCTCACTGGCTACATCGGCCCAAAAACTTTCCGGATCCTCCCATGATTTGCGAAGCAAGGCATTAAAGGCGTCCACACTGCCCAGAACTGACTTTTTTACTTTTTCGGGATCCGGATAGTAAAGTTTGCTCTCCTTAATCATTTTTAACTCTTCGGGTTTTACTTCTACCATGTACCCCCATACCCCCTGTTGGTTTCTTGGACCCGAAAACCCCCCGGTCGGAAGATAAGAGCCCCGCACAGGCCGGTCGAAAATTAAATTCACCTCCAGTCTTTCGAAAAATCGTTTTCCCCAACCGGTGTCCGGGCATCTAAAAAAATATATTTAACTCCCTTTGCTTTCCCACCATTTGCTTAATGGATCGTGAAGGGCAAACCCTCCATCGGAATTACGCCGCACCCGCCCAACCCGGACCAGTTCCTGGAGCAACTGGTCAATTAATTTCTCGTCAAGCCCCAGGTGCTCGGCCAGTTCGGGAACATTCCCGGAAGCACGGCAGAGCAACCGGATAATGGCTTCCCTGGCAGCTTTTTTCTGCCGGCGGGTCAGAGGACCACCGGGCGGTACAGTCCTTTCGCAAATCCTGCGAACCATCTCTACCTCCTCCGATATACCCACTTACCTGGTTATCAACACCCCAGGGTCCGTGCAATGACCAAACGCTGGATCTCCGAGGTGCCTTCCCCAATCTCCAACAGCTTGGCATCCCGCAGGTGGCGTTCAACCGGAAACTCCTTCATATAGCCGTAGCCACCGTGAATTTGAATGGCGTCCAGGGCGGCCCGGGTGGCCATTTCAGAAGCAAAAACCTTGATCATGGCCGCTTCCTTGGTGTAAGGCCGGCCCTGATCCTTCAGCCAGGCAGCTTTCAAGTACATATTCCGTGCTACTTCAATGTTGGTGGCCATATCGGCCAGTTTAAAGGAGACAGCCTGAAATTTGGAGATGCTTTGCCCAAACTGGATTCTTTGCCGGGCATAGTTCAGGGCGGCATCCAAACAGGCCTGGGCAATACCTACCGCCATGGCCCCAATGGCAATGCGCCCGCCGTCAAGCACCTGCAAAAACTGCTTGAAACCCTGGTTTAGCTGGCCCAAAAGATTTTCTTTGGGTATCCTCACATCGTCAAAAAACAGTTCCGTGGTATTGGACCCGGACATGCCCAGCTTTTCATAACCGGCTTTAATAGTTAAACCGGAAGCATCGGTGGGTACAATAAAGGCACTGATACCATTTTTCCCTCTCGTGCGGTCGGTAACAGCCGTAATGGTAACAAAGCGGGCATAGCTGGCATTGGTAATAAAACATTTGGAGCCATTGATCACCCATTCATCTCCCCGAAGTACCGCCGTGGTCTGGGTCCCGCCGGCATCCGAACCTGCATTGGGCTCGGTAAGCCCAAAGGCCCCTAGACATTCTCCCCGGCACAAAGGAACCAGGTATTTCTGCTTCTGTTCCGCGGTACCAAAGAGATAAATAGGCATGCAGCCAAGGGAAATGTGCGCCTCATAGGTAAGACCGGTCGAAGCACAGGCCCGGGTGATCTCTTCTAAGGCCAGGCAGTAACTGACATAGTCCCCCCCGGCACCTCCGTATTCCTCGGGAAAGGGCAGCCCCATGAGATCCATCCGGGCAAGCTTTTTTATTATATCCAGGGGGAACTGTCCGCTCCGGTCAATCTCTTTTGCCCTGGGAAGTATTTCTTTTTGCGCAAAATCCCGCACTACCTCCCGGATCAGCTGCTGATCCCTGGTGAGGTCGAAATCCATCGTTTCACCCCTCCCGGAAGATTTTTACTGGTCCTGTAGCCCCCTAAAAAGGTGACGGGCCCGAAAAAAACCACGCCCCTTCCCGGCCTGATCTTGTCACCCGGCAAATTCCATTAGCAAATTAACCGTAACCAGCCGGGTTTTTAGCTGCCAATAACCGTAAAATGGGGTTAAGGATACAAAATTAAGGCCCTAGTAGCAACCCTTTTTTGCATTTACCCCGGAGGTGTTACCAAACTTAACACGAGCAAGGGTTATTACTTTCGACGCCCCGGGCATTTGTCCGGGAGGGGGAAGGGTAATGGTCCGGGAAGGGTGAAAGGGCGGCAAGAGGGGCAGTTGTTTATATTAATTTACATTAAATTGTATTTAATTAATTTTTTATACAGGCCCGGGCGGGATATCCCCAGCAACTGGGCGGCTTTGGCCTTGTTTCCTTTACTCTCGGCCAGGGCCTGCAGAACAACGGTTTTTTCTATCTGTTCCATAATTTGGGCCAGGGTTTTCCCCTGCCTGAATGCTGCCGTCACCTGGCCAGGAAACCCTTTTTCACCGGGCAACCGGTTTTCCCCTGCCAAAGCATACAGGTGGGCGGGCAAATGGTGCGGTTGAATAACCTTCTCCTCATCCACCAGGTTAAAGGCCCGCTCCAAACAGTTCTCCAGTTCACGCACATTTCCCGGCCAGGGATAATGCAGAAAGGCGGTCATTACTTCCGGGGCCACTCCGTTTACCCCGGCCCTGAAGGAGAGATTAAACTTTTGTATAAATGCATCAACCAGCAAGGGGATATCTTCCTTGCGTTCCCTTAAGGGGGGAATGTGTAAATTAATCACGTTTAAACGATAAAAAAGGTCTTCCCGGAACTTTTTATATTTAACCATTTGTTCCAGGTTAACATTGGTGGCTGCCACTATCCGGACATCAACGAAGATAGTTCGCCTGCTGCCCAGTTTCTGGATCTCGCGTTCCTGCAGGAAACGCAAAAGTTTGGCTTGCATGGCACAGGAAAGTTCAGCCACTTCATCTAAAAAGACCGTACCCCGGTGAGCCAGTTCCAGTTTGCCAACCTGTCCCCCCTTACGGCAGCCTGTAAACGCTCCTTCTTCATAACCAAATAGCTCCGACTCTACAAGGGTATCGGGAATAGCCGCACAATTTATTTTCACAAAGGGTCCTGCCCGCCGCAAACTGGCCGCGTGCAGTGCCCGGGCAAAAAGTTCCTTCCCGGTACCGCTCTCACCGGTAATGAGTACGTTGGAATTGCGGGGAGCTACCTTGAGCAGGGTTTCCTTGAGGTCAAGCATTTGGGGGCTCAGGCCGACAATATGATCCGCCGTAAAATGGGAGAGTTTCGGGGAGTGATGTCTCACTGGTTACCACCGGCCCTTCCTGAAAGGAAAATTAAGAGGTGCCAGAGTAACTGGTTGGCTAGCGGGAAAGAGAATTGTTTCACTTCTCTTAATATTGTAACAACTCGCGCCCCGGGTGTAAACTTAAAAAGCAAAGGCCATCCACCGGGGGACGGCCTTTGCGTGTTTCAGGCGGTTTTCGCCCTGGCCAGATGCCGGCTCAAAGCCTCCTGGTAGAGTTGTAGATATTCCACTGCGGAACGGGCCCAGGAAAAGTCAAGCTCCATAGCCCTTTTTATCAGCATTTTCCACTCGTGCGGATGCTCCGTGTACAGGGAGAGGGCCCGCTGGATGGCGTGGTACAGGGCATCTCCTTCATATTCGGAAAAAACGAAACCATTTCCGGAACCTGTAGACGGATTAAAATCGTGAACCGTATCGGCCAGCCCGCCGGTAGCCCGGACAATGGGAATGGTCCCGTAACGCATGGCAATCAATTGCCCCAGGCCGCAGGGCTCAAAGCGGGAGGGCATTAAGAACATGTCGGCGCCGGCATAAATGCGCTGGGCCAGAATGGCGTTAAAACCGATGTAGACAGCAGCTTTTTCGGGGTAACGATTGTGGATGTCCCTGAACATATCTTCATAGCGCCGGTCACCGCTACCCAGAACCACAAATTGCAAATCATGGGAAAGCAACCGGTCGGCAATCCGGGCAATTAGGTCGAGCCCTTTTTGATCCACCAGGCGCGAGATCATCCCCAGCACCGGTACATCCCTTACAGGCAGATTCATTTCTTTTTGCAGGGCGTATTTGTTTTCCTTTTTATTTTCAATGCTGTTCTGGTCATAGTTCCGGTGAATACGGGGATCGGTTTTGGGGTTAAATTCATGGTAATTAATGCCATTAACTATCCCGTACAGATCGGGGGAACGTTTACGCAGCAGACCGTCCATCCGCTCACCCAACTCCGGTCGCTGGATCTCGGCTGCATAAGTTTTACTGACCGTGCTAATGACATCGGCATACAATATACCCATTTTCATGTAACTGACCGTGCCGTAAAACTCAAGCAATTCGGGAGTAAAATACTCCTCCCCCACCCCCAAAAGCTTTAGCGTCTCCTTGGGGAAGTTGCCCTGATATTGCAGGTTGTGGATGGTAAAAACCGTTGCCACACGGCTGTAAAACGGATCCTGCGCGTAGCGAACTTTCAGGAAAAAGGGGATGGGTCCGGTCTGCCAGTCGTTGCAGTGGATGATATCCGGCTGCCAGTTGAGGCGCGGCAACATTTCCAGCACCGCACGGCAGAAGAAGGTAAAACGTTCGGCCTCGTCGGGGAACATGTACATGCCGTCGCGGTAGAAGTAATGGTGATTATCCACCAGGTACACTGGAATGATGCGGTGCTCCCCCTGGTAATAGGCCTCGATGGTACTCTCCCGGATGATGGCCGTCTCAGCCCGACTGTTGAAAAACACTGGAAAATCCATGCGGTAGGTGGCCTTTTCGATCCCCTTGTAATGGGGCATGGCCACCCGCACATCGTTCCCGAGATTGTCATTGCCCACGGTAGCCAGAGCCTTGGGCAGGGAACCGGCTACATCAGCCAGCCCCCCCGTCTTGGCAAAGGGAACCACTTCGGATGAGACAAGCAAAATTTTCAGCGGCCGATCAAACATACTGTACTGCCTCCCTTTCTCCCCCGGCATAAACCGGAGGCGAGCAGAAAACTTCCTGTTCCCGCAGGACCTCCGCCGCCAGTTCCGGTGGCGTGGGGTTAATGTAAAAGCCCGTACCCAGTTCAAAACCGGCCATTATGGTTAGCCGGGGCAGGATTTCCAGATGCCAGTGGTAATGAATCGTATCCGGCTCATTTACCGGGGCGGTGTGCAGGACCATATTGAAGGGCGGGCCACCTAAACTTTGCCTTAAGCGCAACAGGGTGTTGCGCAGTATCCGGGCCAGGTCTCCTACCTGCTCCTCCCGGATGCTGGCAAAGTCATGCTGGTGCTCCCGGGGTACAATCCACATTTCAAAGGGAAACCGGGAAGCAAAGGGGGCAAAGCTGATGAATTTACCTGTTTCAACAACCACCCGCTGCCGCTCGGAAACTTCCTGGGCCAGTACATCGCAAAGGATACACCGTCCCGTAGACCAGGCGTAATGGTTAAAGCCCTGCATTTCCTCCTGTATATCCACAGGAACCATGGGCGTAGCTAAAATCTGGGAGTGGGTGTGCTCCAAGGAAGCTCCGGCAGTCTGGCCAAAGTTTTTAAAGATTTGGATATATTTCAGCCGGGTATCCCGGCGGAGATCCAGGGAACGCTGCTGCCAGGCCCATATAACTTCCTCCAGTTGACGCTCATCCAGGGCATCCAGGTAAGCTTCGTGCTCCGGAGCCTCCACCACCACCTCATGGGCACCCAGGCCATCCATTACCTCGTAGACCCCATGACGGCGCACGCCGGTTTGAGCCTCGATGCGTACCGCCGGAAACTTGTTCGGAACCACCCTTACCCACCAACCCGGCGCATCCGGTGAGGTGCCCCTTTCCCGGAAGGCCAGGACCTCCGGGGGTGTATCTCCTTCATGTCCCGGACACAGGGGACAGCGTCCGCCTTTTTTTTCGTCTTGCGGCACCTTGAAGTCGCAGGGACGTTTGCCCCTTTCGGTGGCAATGACCACCCAGCGCTTCACCAACGGGTCTTTTCTCCATTCGGGCACTTCCTTTCCTCCCCTCGCAAAGTATGTCAGTTATGGCAACACGGCTCGAACCATGTCTTCCATGGATTCCTCTTTATCCCGGCGCTCATCGATGGTGATGGAGGTCACTACTCGCATGACGCCGTCGTTAAAGGGAGCCCGGTGCATTTTTTTCACCGCATCCAGCACCCGGTCCAGTTCTCCTTCAATAATGGTGGACATGGGTGTTACCTGATGCTTGAGACCCGGTTCCCCTTTTACCACCTCGTAGCAATGGCTGATATAACTGCTGATACTGGGATCACCGGTGCCCATGGGCATGACACTTACTTCCACTATAGCCATGCTTTTCTTCACTCCCTTATGCGGTAAATTCTAATGTAAAATTACCGCAAAGGGTTTCTTTTTATACAATTAGACGGCAATATTTTCGTGGGGAGCAGGAAAGTGACGGCAGAAATCGAAATATGCTTTAGAGGAAACAAAAAGGGGTTGGGTAAAGTGCCCAGGGAACTGGTAAGCATCAAGGGTACCCGGGAGGGCCTGGTCATCCTGCTCGATCCCAACCGGGAATTTGAAGATATAAAATTGCACTTGAAACGAAAAATGGAGTCTTCCCGGGGCTTTTTCCGGGGTGCACGCTTCACCGTTTACGGGCAAACAATCACCGGTTACCAGCGGACTGAACTGGAAAATATTTGCCGCCAGTACGGGTTAATTCCCTCGCCGGAAATATCCTGGCCCTTTGAAAAAAAGAAAGCCGCTTCCCCGGGGGAACCGGCCCGGTTGGTGCAATGCGCTTTACGCTCGGGCCAGGAGATACGTCACCGGGGCAGCGTGGTCATCGTGGGCAACGTCCACCCCGGAGCCCAGGTGATAGCCGATGGCAGCGTCATCATCATGGGCGGCTGCCGGGGAACAATCCATGCCGGAGCGGGGGGCAACAATACGGCCACCATCACGGCCCTAAAGTTCGAGCCGATCCGTTTATCCATTGCCGGGGTGACCGCAGACCCAGCCACTATCCCGCAAAATAGCCTTTTTCCTTTAACTGCCAGACTGGAAAAGGGCAGGATCATTTTTTCCTCCTACCGCAGCAAAGCTACATACCCGATTTTTTAAACCTTTTCCCGGGCCAAAAGGTAATGTGTGGCCAGCAAGCCAACGGTGGACTTGGCGTCACAAATTTCCCCCCGCAAGAGCATAGTTAGGGCTTCGTCCAGGGGTACCTTCACCACCTGGACGAATTCGTCTTCGTCCGGGTGCTGGCCTTCCTGGTTTAAATCCCGCGCCAGGAATAAATGCATTTTTTCGCTGGTAAATCCCGGGGTGGAGTAAAAGCTGCACAGCAGTTGCCAGCGTTCCGCCCTTAGCCCGGTTTCCTCCGCCAGCTCCCTTTGGGCACACTGTAAGGGTTCCTCCCCATCTTCTATTTTACCGGCAGGTATTTCTAAAAGTTCCTTACCCACTGGATAACGGTATTGCCGGACCAGGAAAACTTCCTTTTTCTCATTCAGAGCCACGATGGCCACGGCCCCGGTATATTCCACCACTTCCCGGGTGCCGGTGCGACCGTCGGGCAGAAGCACCGTATCCACCCGCAGATTTAAGATTTTTCCCCGGTAAACTACCCGGGAATCCAGCTTCTTTTCGATTAATGCGGACATTTTTTATCCCCTTCCTAACGGCTTTTTTCATATGGCTACACAAGCCTTCTCATTTTCCCCAAAACAAGACCGGGCAAAAGGGCGTAGTCCTCGGTAGGCAGGTGGCGGGAGGCTGAAGCATCAAAGAGAACATTCCCCGAGGGAGGAAATTCCTCATCTCCCAGCCACAGGACAAAGGTTATGGGTACTTTTGGCAATACCGGCACGCTCACAGCCACGTCTCCAATTTCCACCCGCCTCCCCCCTAACATTTCCGCAGCCCGCACCAAAAGTTCCGGCTTGCCTCCGAAGATGCCCACCAGAGGGCGCACCGCACGATTGTTAAAGGGGCCGACATAAATAAATCCGCCGGGCAGTTCCTGGAAGGAAATTAATCGCCCTTCCACCTGGGCCGGACTGGCCTTGGCGAGATAATGCAACAGGGTAATCTGTACTTCCTTGGGTACTTCTGGCCCGCCGGCTGCATCTATAACCTCACCGCCGGGATATTTTACCAGATAATGCGAGCCAAGAAAGGGCACAATGAATTCCGCCGTTTCCGGCCGGTAAGTTACGGCTGCGTTAAAAGCCATGCTTCCCGGCTCCCGCAGGGCAAATTCCTCCTTTGCCTGCCGGTGGGCAGGCTCAAGGTTCATCCAGGCCAAGATAATCCCCTCCCGAGAAAGTATTGCGCTTTAAACAGGCTTCGTCGCAAAGGGAAGCTTTTCCTCCCCCAAAATGATCGAATCGCTGAAAGCCGGCAGGGTACTGCCACTTTAATGTATATCTGAAACTATTCTGTACAAGATCTAAGTGAGAAACTATTCTTTCGGAGGTGTCCGGCATTGGACCTTGTACACTGGGAACCCTTTCACGAGCTTCGCCACCAAATGAACCGGCTTTTTAACAGCCCCTGGTTCCGTGGGGCGCCGGGTTTTTGGGGCCTTGAAGGCGTCAGCCCCCGGGTGGATATTTACCAAACGGATCAGGAGGTTGTAGCCACGGCCGAACTGCCCGGGATAGCTTCCAAGGACGACCTGCAGGTAACCCTCACCGAAAATACCCTGAGCATTAAAGGGGAGTTTAAGAGGGGTACCGAGGAAAGACAGGAAGGTTACTACCACAGCGAACGCTATTACGGCACTTTCAGCCGTACCCTGCCCCTGCCGGTGGAAGTAAAACCCGATCAGGCGAAGGCCAGCTATAAAAACGGTATTCTGGAAGTGCGTATTCCGAAAAAAGAACCCGGCAAGAGGAATATTTACCGGGTAGACGTCCAATAGCAAACAAATCTTCCCACGGTACTGCGGCAACTAAGCAAAACCCGGTAGACAGTAGCCGGAGCCTGAACAGGGGGCTCCGGCTTGCTATTGGTATATATTTGAGCGGCCATCTGGCGCCTGGGAATGGAAGACCCCGACAGCTGGAGAGTAATTGGCGACAAATTTACTATCGAAAAGTGACTACCACGGCCCGGACCCACAGGGCTTTTTTTCTTACCAATTCAAGAAAGGATTTCCCGTGCTCAAAGAGAAATATTAAACATACCATAATGAAAAGTGTCATTTTTTACCGGATGAAGGAGAGAGTATGATTTGGCTGCCCGGGTTGGCATTCCCTGTTCATTACTGTACTTTCTTTATTACCCGACCTGGAAAACCTTCTTCAACGAACTTGGGGCTCAAGTAATCCCTTCCGGAAACACTACCAGGGAAATGCTTGATCTGGGAGTGAAGGAAGCCCTGGCCGATGCCTGTGTGCCCATTAAACTATACTTCGGTCATGTGCAGGTCCTGATCGGCCGGGTTGATTATTTATTTATCCCGCGGGTGGTCTGTTTAAACAGGGAAACAACCTACTGCCCTAAGTTTCTGGGGCTACCCGATATGATCCGGCATTCTTTTAAAAAAATCCCCCCGCTTATTGACGTACGCATAGACGTACGGGAAGGATGGAACGCCCTATCAAAAGCCTACCGGCAAGCGGGGCTGGTTCTTGGTGCCGCCCGGGGAGCCATCGCTCTTGCCTACCGCAAGGCCATGGCCGTGGAACGCCGGTTTTTCTCCCTGCTACAGGAAGGCTGGCAACCTCTGGAGGCCATGCAAATTTTAAATACGGCCATCTTGCCCCGAAAACAAAAAGGCCGGCTGGTTTTTGCCGTACTGGGCTATCCTTATCTCGTTCACGATCAGTACATCAGTGTGGGCTTGCTGGGCCGGTTAAAAAAAATGGGGGTAGAAGTGATCACTATGGAAAACCTGCCGCCCCGGGCGCTGTACAGGCAAAACGACCACCTGGAAAAACGCCTGTTTTGGACCCTGGGGGACCTGGTTCTACGGGCGGCCCATTATTTTCTCCGGCACACAAGAATCGACGGGATGATACACCTGACGGCCTTTGGCTGCGGACCCGATTCACTGGTGGGCAAGTTCCTGGAGATGGCTGCCCACGAGCAGCAAACCGTCCCTTTTATGAGCCTGTCTATCGATGAACACAGCGGTGAAGCCGGTATTGCCACCCGGCTGGAAGCCTTTGTGGACATGGTATGCCGCAAAAAAGAGGTGTGTCTTTAGTGCCCAGAGTTACTTTCCCCCATGTGGCGGAATCCTATCGCAGCTTTAAAATGCTCATGGAAGATCTGGGTAATGAGGTCATCCTCCCTCCCCGCCCCAGCAAGCACACCCTGGACCTCGGGGTACGCTACGCCCCGGAATTTGCCTGTTTCCCGGTGAAAATACTCCTGGGCACCTACCTGGAAACCTGCCCGAAAGGGGTGGAGCTTATCGTTACCAGTGGCGGGGTGGGACCCTGCCGTGCCGGTCATTACGCGCAGCTACACAAAAAAATCCTGCACTCCCTGGGCTACCCCGTTGATATTGTTGTTTTTGAACCGCCACGGCTTTATCCCCTGGACTTTTTGCATAACATTCAGCGACTGAATCCCCGGCGCATGTCTTACCGGGCCATTTACGAGTGTGTCCGGCGAGCCTGGCGCAAACTCCAGGCGCTGGACAATGTAGAAAAACTAACCCATAAAGTACGCCCCAAGGAAACCATCCGGGGTGCCACCACCCGTACTTACCGCCGGGTGCTGGAATGGATCGACAGGGCCTACAGCCTTGTGGAAATTGAGGAAGCTGAACGAAGTGCCCTTGAAGAACTGCAAAAGGTGCCCCAGGATCCAAACCGGGATGTCTTAAGGGTGGGTATTGTAGGTGAAGTATATGTCCTCCTGGAACCGGCCAGCAACCTGGAAATTGAAGAAACCCTGGGGAACCTGGGGGTAGAGGTGGAAAGATCTTTATTTTTAACCGGCTGGACCAGGGACAACACCTGGGCGGAAACCACCGAGGGCTTAACGGTGAAAGAGGCCGCCATGCCTTATCTGCCCGAGTTGCTGGGGGGGCACGGCCGGGACTCCATTGGCAACACGGTGCTTTATGCCAAACGGGGTTTTGACGGGGTCATTCAGCTCGCCCCCTTCACCTGTATCCCGGAAATTGTAGCCCGCACCATTTTGCCCCGGGTAAGCGAAGAACACAATATCCCGGTGCTGACTTTCTTCCTGGATGAACAAACGGGCAAGGCAGGCATGACCACCCGGCTGGAGGCCTTTGTGGATTTAATGCGGCGCAAAAAAGCCGCCCGCCGCCCGGCATAAAATGGCCGCCGGGAAAAGTAACGTTTATAGTCAGTAAAATACATTGTCAGTAAAATACATTAACTTTCAAGCTTATTTAATAAGCAGTCTTGAAAAGCATCATCTTACAGTCTATTAGGCAGCAGGAAGGGAAGGATATGAAAGCTTACCTGGGTATAGATGTGGGTTCGGTAAGCACCAACATTGTGATTTTGAGCGAGGCCGGAGAAGTCCTCACCGGCCTTTACTTGCGTACCCGGGGCCGCCCCATTGAAGCCATCCAGAGCGGCTTAAAGGCAGCCAGGGAGAGCCTCAAACCGGACGTGGAAATAGCAGGTGTCGGCACCACCGGAAGCGGGCGCTATCTGGCCGGCGTCATGGTGGGGGCAGACGTGATCAAGAACGAAATCACCGCCCATGCCGTGGCCGCCTGTATGCTGGTACCCGATGTACAGACGGTTCTGGAAATAGGTGGACAGGATTCTAAAATTATTATCCTGCGCGATGGCGTGGTGGTGGACTTTGCCATGAACACGGTCTGCGCCGCCGGTACCGGTTCCTTTTTGGATCAACAGGCTGCCCGGCTGAATATCCCCATCGAGCAATTTGGCGAACTGGCTTTGCAATCAACCAACCCGGTGCGCATTGCCGGCCGCTGTACGGTATTTGCCGAGTCGGATATGATCCATAAACAACAAATGGGCCACGCCCTGCCGGATATCATTAACGGTTTGTGTGAAGCCCTGGTGCGCAACTACCTGAACAACGTGGGCAAGGGTAAGGAAATTCTGCCCCCTGTGGTGTTCCAGGGTGGAGTGGCCGCCAACATCGGTATTAAGGCCGCCTTTGAACGGGCCCTGGGCATGCCCGTGCTGGTACCGGAACATCATAAGATCATGGGTGCCATTGGCGCTGCCCAGCTGGCCGCCGAGAAGGTAGCCGGAACCGGCCAGACCGGGTTTAAAGGTTTTGGTATTACGGAACTCCCATATCATACGAGGAGTTTCGAGTGTGACGGTTGTCCCAATGCCTGCGAGATTGCCGAGATTTATGAAGAGGATAAGGTTATCGGTCGCTGGGGTGCCCGCTGTCCGCGCTGGGATGTAATCTAGAGAGGAGAAAGACCCTTGTCGCCAGAAGTAGCTCTAGTTGTAACCTGGTTATTGCTGGGATTGATGGTGGGCAATGGTCTATGGGTGGCCTGGGATGCCCGTCGACGGGGCAAACCGCTGGGAGAAGTCATTGCCTGGGGGCTGTTTTCCACCGCTTTCTTTGGCGTCGGGCTGGCCCTGTACCTGATGTGGGGCCGCCACCTGCCCTCCGAAAACAACAACCGGAAAAGCTGATTTCCTGCCGTTATCAAGAATTAGGCTGCCAGGGGCCCGGGTATGACTTTTGGGGTAATTCCCGGGCCGTACGGTATTTTTTGTCTTTTTTCACAGCGGTACTGCCTGTTGTAAAGGTAAATGTTCAGCAAAACCGTTATGAATACATTGGAGTGAGCGAGGACAGCACCGGGTCCAACCAGGTTCACTGAACATTTACTTGTAAAGTGCCGTCCACCGTTTTGTATACTAACGTAGACTATTTACATCTTTTAGAGGTAATCCACTATCCCTTGACGGTACCTTTTTTCGCAAAAGCCTGCTGTCGCGCCGCATACACGGCAAATCGGGGGAATAGTCAGTTTTGGCGCAACTTTGTGACAACTATCCCCGCGGCTCTCTTCCCCAATTCCTTTCTTATTTTGGTATAAATTTTGCTTTACCTGATGTCTGGCGACTTGTGTGGTGAAATTGACAAAACATATATAAATGGTACGTCAAGTTGCACAGGCACAAATGGAGGGGGGACAAATCTTGCGGGAAACGGTAATCGTCAGTGCAGCCAGGACGCCCTTTGGAAAGCTGGGCGGTGTTCTGGCCCCTCTCACTGCCGTCCAGCTGGGGGGTATGGTGATTAAAGAAGCCATCCAGCGGGCGGGCATCAACGGGGACCAGGTGGAAAACGTGATCATGGGGCAGGTGCTGCAGGGCGGCTGCGGCCAGATTCCCTCCCGCCAGGCCACCCGGCTGGCGGGGTTGCCCTGGGAGGTGCCCTCGGAAACCATAAACAAGGTCTGTGCCTCCGGCCTGCGGGCGGTAACCCTGGGCGACCAGATCATCCGGGCCGGCGACGCCGACATCATTGTTGCCGGCGGCATGGAAAGCATGAGCAACGCGCCCTACTTTGTGCACGCCCGCTGGGGCCTGCGCATGGGTGACACCAGGTTTGCCGACCTGATGGTCCACGACGGCCTGTGGTGCGCCTTTTACAACCGGCACATGGCCATCCACGGCGGCGAAGTGGCCAGGGAATACGGCATCTCCCGGGAAGAACAGGACGAATGGGCCCTGCGCAGCCACCGGCTGGCCATCGCGGCCATGGACGGCGGGCGGCTGAAGGAAGAAATTGTGCCCGTGGCCGTACCCCAGAAAAAGGGCGACCCGAAAGTGGTGGACACGGACGAAGCGCCCCGGCGGGATACCAGCCTGGAGGCCCTGCGCCGCCTGCCGCCGGTTTTCGACCCCAACAACACGGTTACGGCGGGCAATGCCCCGGGGGTCAACGACGGGGCGGGGGCTCTGGTGCTGATGTCCCGGGAGAAAGCACACGAGCTGGGCATAAAACCCCTGGCCACCATCCTGGGGCATGCCTCGGTTTCCCAGGATGCCAAATACATTGCCACCGTACCGGGTTTGTCCATCAACAAACTGCTGGCCAAAAAGGGACTCCCGGTGGACGCCATTGACCTTTTTGAAGTGAACGAAGCCTTTGCCGCCGTGGTCCTGGTCAGTGCAAAGATTGCCAATTTACCGAAAGACAAAATAAATGTGAACGGCGGCGCGGTGGCCTTCGGCCATCCCATTGGCGCCAGCGGCGCCCGCATCCTGATGACGCTCATCTATGAACTACGCCGGCGGGGCGGCGGTCTGGGCATTGCGGCCATCTGCAGCGGCGCCGCCCAGGGCGATGCCCTGCTGGTGCGGGTAGATGAATAGTAGATACTGTCGCAAAACCAGAAACTGGATGGGCGGCGGTCGTCCCTTAAGGAGCGACATTGCGGAGGGCCGGATACGAAACACGGCGCTGCCGAGGTTAGCGAACCGGCAGCGCGAATCGCGCTGGTAGCAGTATCGATATAATGATTGGGCTACTTAGACTGAAACTATTCATGAGGAAAGTAGACTTCCGGCGCATATGCAGCGCTGCCAGGTTCGCTCCGAGGCAAGCCGATGTTTCGTCCGGCCCGTAGCACGGAGCGACGGGGGACGACCGCCGTCCCGATAGTTATGCGACAGTATCTAGTAAGTAAAGGAGCTGAATTAAAATGACCCTGGACTTCGACCTTACCGAAGAACAACTGATGATCCGCGATACCGTGCGCAAACTGGCCCAGAACGAGTTTGCCCCCCGGGCGGCGGAAATTGACAAAGAACACCGCTTCCCCCGGGAGAACATAAAGAAGCTGGCCGAGCTGGGCCTGATGGGCATACCCATACCCGAAGAATACGGCGGTGCCGGGTGCGACTTTCTCTCATATATCATGGCCATAGAAGAAATCTCCCGGGCCTGCGCCTCCACCGGCGTAATCCTGGCGGTGCACACCTCTTTAGGGTGCTTTTCCCTCCTCTATCACGGCACGGAAGAACAAAAGAAAAAATATCTGACCAAACTGGCTACCGGCGAGTGGCTGGGTGCCTTTGCCCTTACCGAATCCAACGCCGGTTCGGACCCCTCCAACCTGTCCACCAGCGCCCGGCTGGAAGGCGACCACTATATTATCAACGGCAGCAAGATCTTCATCACCAGCGGCGGAGAAGCGGACCTCTACGTCACCTTCGTACGCACCGGCCCGGGCAGGGGGCACAAGGGAATCACCTGTCTTTTAATCGAGAAGGATACCCCGGGCTTTACCATTGGCAAAGTGGAGGAAAAGATGGGTCTCAACGGTTCCCGGACCACGGAGCTGATCTTTGACAATGCCAGGGTGCCCCGGGAGAACGTGCTGGGCCAGGAAGGCGAAGGCTTCAAGGTGGCCATGGCCCTTCTGGACGGCGGCCGCATCGGTATCGGCGCCCAGGGTCTGGGCATTGCCCAGGCGGCCTTTGACGTGGCCCTGGAGTATTCCAGGCAGCGGGTGCAGTTTGGCCGTACAATAGCGGAATTCCAGGCCATCCAGTTCATGCTGGCCGACATGGCCACCCGGATCGATGCCGCCCGGCTGCTGGTTTACCGGGCCGCCCGGCTGAAAGACAAAGGGCTGCCCCACTCCAAGGAAGCCTCCATGGCCAAGATGTATGCCACGGACACGGCCATGTTCGTCACCACCAATGCGGTACAGATCCTGGGCGGTTACGGCTACTGCAAGGAGTACCCCGTGGAGCGGTACATGCGCGATGCCAAGATCACCCAGATCTATGAGGGCACCAACCAGATCCAGCGGCTGGTCATTGCCAAAAACCTCCTGAAATAGCAACGAAACTCCACCAGCGAAAAATTTATTTTAGAAAGGAGATATGCCATGAACCACCGGCGACTGGAGAAAGGATTCGTGCACGTGTACACCGGCAACGGCAAGGGCAAGACCACCGCCGCCCTGGGGCTGGCCCTCCGGGCCATCGGTCACGGCTACCGGGTGTTCATGCTTCAATTCATGAAGGGGAGCAAGGAATACGGCGAGATTAAGGCGACTGAAAAGTATTTGCCCGAGCTGACCATAGTACAGTCGGGCCTGGAAACTTTTGTAGATAAGGAAAATCCTTCCCCGGAAGATATCGCCCTGGCCCGGCAGGGTCTGGATATGGCCCGCAAGGTGATCATGGAAGGTAATTATGACCTGGTTATCCTGGATGAGATCAATGTGGCTGTTGATTTTGACCTGATCCCTCTGGATGCGGTTTTAGACCTGATTCGAAATAAGCCGACCCACGTGGAGTTGATCCTCACCGGCCGGTATGCCCATCCCAAAATCATCAAGGCGGCCGACGTGGTAACCGAAATGCACCTGATCAACCATCCCTATTATGACGGCATTGAGGCCCGGAAAGGCATTGAATACTAGGGGGGATCCCATGAACAACCTGGTAGAAAAAATGCTGCAGGGCGACCGGCGCAGCGCGGCCAGGCTAATCACCTTGATTGAAAATGATGCACCGGAAAAAAGGGATGTTTTAAAGCAAATATATCCCCATACCGGCCGCGCCCATGTGGTGGGTATCACCGGGTCCCCGGGGGCAGGCAAAAGTTCCCTGGTCGACGAACTAACCAGGGAAATCCGCGGTGAGGACCTGAAGGTGGGCGTGATTGCGGTGGATCCCACCAGCCCCTTCTCAGGTGGAGCCCTTCTCGGAGACCGCATCAGGATGCAGGAACATGCCACTGACCGGGGAGTGTTTATCCGCAGCATGGGCACCCGGGGCAGCCTGGGAGGGCTGGCCGAGGCCACGCGGGATGCGATCAGGGTGCTGGACGCCTTTGGATGCGACGTTATCCTGGTGGAAACGGTGGGGGTTGGCCAGTCGGAACTGGACATAATGCACCACGCGGATACTACCCTGGTCGTTCTCACCCCCCAGGCGGGAGATCACATCCAGACCATCAAGGCCGGGATCATGGAAATTGCCGATATTTTCGTGATCAACAAAGCCGACCTTGAGGGGACCCCTAAAATGGTCACCGATATTGAAGCCATGCTGGACTTAAGTCCGCTGGTGAACGGGTGGCGTCCTCCGGTGGTGACCACCATTGCCATAGACCACCGGGGCATCCCGGAACTGTGGGCTACCATCAAAAAACACAGGGCCTGGCGTAAGGGTAACAAGGGCGAAACAAACAGGGAAAGGGTGCGCCGGGAGCTGGCGGAAATAATTCAGCGCCAGCTTGCGCACCTGATTTCCCGGGATCTGGACAGGCATTACGAACACCTGGTGGAAAAAGTGGCCGCGCGCCAGCTGGATCCATACTCGGCAGCCATGGATATAATTAGACAATCATGGAAAGGAGGATTAACGCAATGAACGATCAACCGAAAGGGATCAAGGAGGGCCTGGAAAAATGGCGGGAAAACCGCTGTCAGATGAAGGACCGGGACTTCCGGTTTGAAACCGTTTCCGGCATGGAGGTTAAAGACCTCTACACTCCTCTGGACATCGAGGATCTTGACTATGAGCGGGATCTGGGGTTCCCCGGTGAATACCCCTTTACCAGGGGGGTTTACAGGAATATGTACCGGGGCCGGCTGTGGACCATGCGCCAGTTTGCCGGTTTTGCCACGGCCAAAGAATCCAACAAACGCTACAAGTATTTGCTGGAAAAGGGGCAGACAGGGTTAAGTGTAGCCTTTGACATGCCCACCATCATGGGTTACGACAGCGACCATCCCCGGTCCCTGGGTGAAGTGGGCCGGGTGGGCGTGGCCATTGACTCCCTGCAGGATATGGAAATCCTTTTTGACGGCATCCCCCTGGATAAGGTGAGCACCTCCATGACCATCAATGCCCCGGCTGCCGTCATCTGGTGCATGTATATTGCCACCGGGGAAAAACAGGGCGTGCGACCGGAAAAGCTTACCGGCACCATCCAGAATGATATCTTAAAAGAATACATCGCCCAAAAGTCCTGGATTTTCCCGCCGGAACCCTCCATGCGCCTGATCACCGACATATTTGCCTACGCCAGCCGTCACGTCCCCAAATGGAATACCATCAGCATCAGCGGCTATCACATCCGGGAAGCCGGCTCCACAGCGGTGCAGGAACTGGCCTTTACCCTGGCCAACGGTTTTGCCTACGTGGAAGCCGGCATCAAGGCGGGGCTGAATGTGGACGACTTTGCCCCCCGCTTGTCCTTCTTCTTTAATGCCCATATCGATTTCTTTGAGGAGATCGCCAAGTACCGGGCCGCCCGGCGCATCTGGGCACGGCGGATGAAGGAAAAATACGGCGCCAAAGACCCCCGCTCCTGGTTGTTGCGTTTCCACACCCAGACGGCCGGTTGCAGCCTGACCGCCCAGCAGCCGGAAAACAACATTGTACGCACCGCCTACGAGGCCCTGGCCGCCGTGCTGGGAGGCACCCAGTCCCTGCATACCAATTCCATGGACGAGGTACTGGCCCTGCCCACGGAAAAGGCGGTACAGATTGCCCTGCGCACCCAGCAAATTCTGGCCTATGAGACCGGGGTGGCCAATGTAATTGATCCCCTGGCCGGTTCCTATTACGTGGAAGCCCTGACCAACAAGATGGAAGAAGAAGCGGAAAAATATTTTGAAGAGATTGAAAAGCGTGGCGGTGTCCTGGCCTGCATCGAGCAGAACTTCTTCCAGCAGGAAATTGCCGACGCCGCCTACCGTTACCAGCGGGCCCTGGACAGCAAGCAGCGGATCCTGGTAGGTGTAAATGAATTTGTCAATCCCGATGAAAAGCTGGAGATCGAAATCTTAAAAATCGATCCCAAAATTGAACAGGAACAGGTGGCCCGGTTGCAAAAGCTGCGCCGGGAGCGGGATAACATCCGGGTCAGGGAAACCCTGGAGGCTCTGCGCCGGGCCTGTGAGGGGACGGAAAACGTCATCCCCTACATCCTGGACTGCGTGCGGGCCTATGCCACCGAGGGGGAAATAATCCAGGTCATGCGGGAAGTGTTTGGGGAGTATAAAGAGAAACCAACGTTCTAGCAGGAGGCAACAAGGCAATTTTCCTCTCAACCCATACTGAATACTTGACTGGTGAAGGAGGGCAAAGTAAATGGCCAGAAAGATCAGAGTGCTGGTTGCCAAACCAGGCCTTGACGGCCACGACCGCGGTGCCCGTGTTATCGCCCGGGCGCTGCGGGATGCCGGTATGGAGGTAATCTATACCGGTTTGCACCAGACACCGGAACAAATCGTGGAGGCCGCCATCCAGGAAGATGTGGACGTGGTTGGTTTAAGCATTCTTTCCGGGGCCCATATGACCCTTATTCCCAGGGTGACACAGCTGCTCAGGGAAAACGGTGCCGATGACATCATTGTCATTGGAGGAGGTACCATCCCCGAGGACGATATAAGGGCCCTTAAGGAGGGCGGCTGGGTCAAGGAGTTGTTTACTCCCGGCACCCCCCTGGAAGCCATCGCCGAGTGGATCCAGTCCAATGTAAAGGTTTAATTTATTATAAATGTTCTTCAGTTAAACCGGGGGAACCATACATTTTACGGTTCCCCCTTTTCGATGTCCACTAGCACCCGCAGCCACTGCTGCCTTCGGGCGCTGGTATGTCTTTTTCCGCAATCTCCAAAAGACACCTGAGGGCATAATCCACCTCGTCGGGCCGGTTAAAATACGAAAAGCTGAAACGGACCAGTTTTTGTTCAAAAGTACCCAGTGTGCGGTGGGCGTCGGGGGCGCAGTGCAGCCCGGCCCGGCAGGCAATGTTATACTTTTGGTCCAGAATGGTGCCAATATCCCCCGCCGGCCGGTTTTTCACGGCAAAGGAAACTACCGGCGCCTGGCGCGCTGCATCCCGGGGCCCGTATACCCGTATACCCTCAATTTTCATGAGCCCTTCCAGGAACTGCCCGGTCAATTCCTGCTCGTGCCGCCGGATTTTCTCTATGCCCTCCCGCCGGATAAATTTAACCCCCGCCCCCAAACCGGCCAGGCCCACCGTGTTCAGGGTGCCGCTCTCGTAGCGCTCGGGCAGCACCTCCGGCTGGCCCGGCACATCCGAATGGCTGCCGGTACCCCCTTCTTTTAACGGCGTCAGTTCCAATCCCCCGGCCACATACAATCCCCCCGTCCCCGGCGGGCCGAACAGGCTCTTATGGCCGGGAAAGGCCAGCAGGTCAATGTACATCGCCTCTACGTCAATATCCAGCACCCCCGCCGTCTGAGCGGCATCCACAATGAAGTGCAACCCCTTTTTCCGGGCCAGGCGGCCGATCTCGGCCACGGGCATGATGGTTCCGGTCACATTGGAGGCATGGGTCATAACAATGGCTGCGGTATCAGGCCGAATGGCGGCGGCCACATCTTCCACCCGAATGGCCCCGGTATGGTCGCAGGGCACCTTGGTTACCTCCACCCCCCGCCCCTGCAGGACATGGAGGGGGCGGGTAACCGAATTGTGTTCCATGGAGCTGGTAACCACATGCTGCCCGGGCCTGAGCAACCCCTTGATGGCCAGGTTCAGGGCTTCGGTGGCATTCAAGCCGAACACGATGCGGTCGGGATCCCGGATGTTGAACAGGGCGGCCAGTTCCTTCCTCGTTTCGTCCACCAGGCGGTTGGCTGCCAGGGCCAGCTTGTGCCCCGCCCGCCCCGGGTTGGCTCCCACTTCCCGCAGGCAATGCTCCATGGCTGCCAGCACTTCCGGCGGCTTGGGCCAGGAGGTAGCCGCGTTGTCGAAGTAAATCAATTTATTCCCCCCCCTTTTCCCCCCTGGTGAAATGGCCTTGCTTTTTTTTTAATATAGCCGTTTTACTGACCAGTGTATGCAATAACCCTGGGGCAAATAGGGGGCAGGGAATTACCGGCGGATTTCACATCTAACCTTCCACCAGCCCCCGCTCAATTAACTTTGCCTTTACAGTGGGGTAATAGTCCAGGTTGGTGTGGGGTAGAAATTTGCTCCCGACGAATTTGTTCATAAAGACCTGGTTGGCGTTGAGCTCGAAGTAAGTGATGTTGCGGGCAATGGACTCAGCCTCCGCGCGCTTCCGGTTGGAGAGCAGCACCAGCCGCGCCCCTTCTCCCGAAGCGTTGCCCAGGCGTACCATTTTATCCCGGGGCAAATCAGGGTAAAGGCCGATGGTGATGGCCGACTCCAGGTGCAGGTACTGGCCGAAGGCGCCGGCGGCATAGAAGCGGCTGATCCCGGAAAGTTCGCAGCCCACACTTTCCAGCAACAACTCCAGGGCGGCATTAACCGCCCCCTTGGTGCGCATGAGATTGTTGATGTCCACCTGGGTAACCACAATGTCCTTGCCGGTAGCCGATTCCGACGCGGGCACCACCACGAACTCCCTGCGCCCGTCCCTGAAACGCCCCGCCCGGTCGACGATACCCGCCAGCAAAAGTTCCGCCAGGCAGTCCACCAGCCCGGAGCCGCAAATGCCTACGGGGGGCGCACCGCCGATGGTTGTGTAGCGGACCTTGCCACTTCCGGGATCGATAGATATGCTGTCTATGGCCCCCGGCTCGGCACGCATGCCGCATTCCGCCACACCACCCTCCAAAGCCGGCCCGGCCGCTCCCGCGCAGCCCACCAGCCAGTCCCGGTTGCCCATAATAATCTCACCATTGGTGCCAATGTCTACAAACAAAGAGAGCTCCGGCTGCTGGTGCAAACCACTGGCCAGTACGCCGGCAATCACATCACCGCCCACGTAACTGCCCACGGAGGGGAGGCAGTAGACGGGCGCCAGGGGGTTGATCTCCAATCCCAGCTGCCCGGCGGGTATAAGGCCCGGGTTGTTTACCACCGGAATGTACGGGGCCATGCAAATGCGGGAGGGGTCCAGCCCCAGAAACAGGTGGACCATGGTGCTATTGGCACCTACGGCAACGGCGCTGATCTCACGGCCGGCCAGTCCATGCTCGCCAGTCAACCGCCTGATCAAACCGTTCAGAGTATCGAGAATAGCCCGTTGCAGTTGCTCCAGGCCCCCGGGCGTACCCGCCAGGTATATGCGGGTGAGGATGTCCTCACCCAGGCCAACCTGCCCGTTGTAATCCGCTGCCGTGCCCATAATTCGCCCGTCGTGCATGTTCACCAGGTAAACCACCACGGTGGTCGTGCCGATATCTACGGCCAGGCCGTAATGGCGTTTGACGGTATCGCCGGGTTCCACATCCACCAGGTTCCATACCCCGGGAGCCCCCGCCCCCACTGTGACCGTTACCCGCCAGTCCGCATCCCGCAAAACAGTGGGAATGCGGCGCATTGCCGCCAGGGGCACAACTACCGGCCCCACTAATTTCACTAAAGCCGCCGCCAGCCTGTCCACATCGGCCCGGTTATCTTCCAAACTTGGTTCCGTAAGCTCCAGGTAAATTTTCCTGGTCAGAGGATCTAAAGCAATCTCCTCCCTGGACACACCTCCAGTTAAAATCACCACTTGGTCCGCCACGTTATACACCTCGTTTAACCACTCTGATGCCAGAATTATAACATAACTCTCCTGGGAAGAATGATTTCTTTTCTTGATGTTGATCATTAGATTCGTTCTTTGTAACAAAATCGTAACAGTTTCCCAACTACTTTGTGATAATTGAAGGGTATAATAAATCCAGATAAGAATTCCAGCTCAAGGAGGTGAATTCCATGAAAAAGAAACTGGTAATCATTCTGGCCATCATCCTGGTCCTGGTCATGGCCGTCCCGGCCCTGGCCGCCACCGTATCCGCCGCCCTCACTCCGGAGCAGGCCAAGGAGTTGAGCGCCCTGCACCAGCAAATAATCAACCTGAGAAAGCAAATGGTAGACAAGTACGTGGAGTATGGCCGGCTAACCCCGGAACAGGGCCAGCAAATTAAGGCCAACCTGGACGCCAGGCAGAAATTCTTTGCCGAAAATCCCGACCGCTTTGCCGGGTACGGCCCGGGTGTCTGCCCCGGTTTCGGCTACATGGGCGGGAGGGGCGGCTGGCGGATGGGCCCCGGCTGGGGAATGATGGGCGGTTACTGGAACAGTAACCCCAACCCCGCGCCCTCCACCGGCAGTTAAAGCTCGAGTAAAAAGAGGGCTTGTACACAAAAGGTACCAGCCCTCTTTTTTGATCATTTCGCAAAATATCCGGCCGGGCGAGTGTACTAACCGCGCCACTTATACATTTTTGTGGGTTTTGCGAAACGTCTTATTCAACCAGCAGTTTTTCATGCATCCATCATGGCGGCTTCCAGGGTAATGGTAAAGGTAGCTCCTTGTCCCGGTTCGCTGTCCACTTTAATCTCCCCGCCATGCAGGTCGATGATCTGTTTGGCAATGGCCAGGCCCAGACCGCTCCCACCCCCGGTCCGCCGGCGGGAGGGGTCACCCTTGTAAAACCGTTCCCAAAGGAGAGGTATTTCATGAGCCGGAATCCCCGGTCCCGTGTCCTTTACGGCCACCTCCACCTTGCCGGCCGCCTGCCGGGCCGCAACTTCCACCCGGCCACCGGCAGGCGTAACCCTCAGGGCATTATCAATCAAGTTATATAGCACCTGGGCCAGACGGTCGCCGTCGCCGCAAACCGGAGGCAAATCATCCGGCAAATGAACCCCCAGGAATGTACCCTTCTCCCCGGCCACGCCGGCAAACCGTTCCACCACCTGGTTAACGAGCGCTTTCATATCCACCGGCTGTTTGCGCAGGGTGATCCGCCCCGATTCCATGCGGCGCAGGTCCAGGAGGTCATCCACCAGGCGGCGCAGGCGTAAAATTTCTTCCAGTATATTTTGCAGGTATTCCCGGCGCTGGCTTTCATCCCGGGCCAGACCGTCCAGGATGGCCTCGGTATAACCCTGCATGATGGTCAGGGGTGTGCGCAGCTCGTGGGAAACGTTGGCCACAAATTCCTTGCGTGCTGCGTCGATCTTTTGCAAAGCGGATATTTTTTCCTGCAATTCCCGGGAAAGGGTGTTGAGCGACTGGGCCAGGGCCCCGATTTCGTCTCTGGAACGCACCGTCACCTGGCGGGTAAAATCTCCCTGGGCCATGGCCCGGGCAATCCGATTCATTTCCACCAGAGGCCTGGCCAGGGTGCGGGAGAGAAGGAGGCCGAGCAAGGTAGCCATTAAAGCCCCCAGGGCCAGGGCATAAAGGCTGGATTGCTGCAGGGCCTTAAGGTTTGCGGCCAGGGGAGCCACCGGAGCATGAATAAACAGCGCTCCAAAGACCTGTTTTCCCTTTTGCAGGGGAATGCCGGCTACCACCACATCGGTATTAAAAAAGGGGTTATATTCCCGGCGCACAACCCTTTCACCGGCCAGCACCCGCTGGATCTGTTCCCGGTTAAAAGGCATCATGGCGGCCAAACTCCCCCCTTCACCGCGACTGACAGGCGGTGTGGGGCAGGGCGCACCATCCATTGCCTCCTGGCCAAACCGGGGCTGGAAGGATTGCTCATCGCTTGCTCCACCCCGCCAGGGCGCTCCCTGACCCCGGCCACCCCTGGACCAGGGGGCTCCCCCCATGTGGGGCATCATGTGACCCATGCCCATGGCCTGCCAGTGCTCCACCAACCCCCGGGGGTCAACCACCATCACGCTGGCATTCATCAACCGGGCGAGCAAGTCCACCTGCCGGGCCGCCAGATTGGGGTCCTGCTGTTCCACCAGGAGCTTCGCCAGCCTTTCACCTTGTTCCATCAGCCGGTTCGCTTGCTGTTCGTAATAGATTTTTTCCAGGATGCCGGCCTGGATCAGCGCGGATAACCCCAAAACCCCTACCACCAGAACCAGCATAGCCAGCCAGAGCTTGCCTACAATTCCCCGCAGCTTCATTTGTTCACCTCAAATTTATAACCCACACCCCATACGGTGACAATGTACTGGGGTGCTCCCGGAACACGGGACAACTTTTCCCGGAGCCTGGTAATATGGGTATCCACCGTCCGCATTTCACCAAAGAAATCATAACCCCAGACCTTTTCCAGCAACTGTTCCCGGGTGAATACACGGCCCGGGGATAGGGCCATCACATAAAGCAAGTCGTACTCCTTGGGAGTAAGGTTAACTACCTGCCCGTTGACTTCTACCTTCCGGGAAGAGGGGTCGATGGTCAACCCGTCATAAACAAGAACCTCAGGACCGTTTTTCTCCCCGCCAGAACGGCGCAGAACCGCTTTCACCCGGGCCACCAGTTCCCGGGGGCTAAATGGTTTAACCACATAATCATCGGCCCCCAGTTCCAGCCCCAGCACCCGGTCAATCTCATCCCCCCGGGCGGTGAGCATAATGATGGGCACCGGGTTATCTCGCTTGCGGATCTCCCGGCATACCGTCCAGCCATCGGTATTGGGCATCATAAGATCAAGAATCACCAGATCAAAATGCTCCCGGGCAAGATAATCCAAAGCAGCAGCTCCATCGGCGGCCTCCACCACCCTGAAGCCTTCTTTTTCCAGATACATACGCACCAATTCTCTGATCTTAACCTCATCGTCGGCTACCAGGATTTTTTTCATTAATAGTTCCCCCGGAAAAAATGTTTTTGAGCTCAGGTAATTAACTTATGCCGAATTTTGGGTAGAACACGGCATAGTGTTCTATGTTTCAGACAGGGGGTTCGTTTTCCCTCTGTGCTTCAATTATACCATAAGAGCATTGTCGGCCATATTTTATCGCCCTAGCAGTTGATCCACGTTCGATCTACGGTACAATGCCAGGTAAAAAGCGGTTTGAAGTTTGGCCCCATCTGAAAACGCAGGCTGAACCACCAGCGGAGTTGTTCGCCCGCGTGAGGTTGACCGCCCGTCCGGCGGGAGCGGCTGGGCGACATTGCGGAGGATGACGCCCAGAAAAAGGGCTACTTCCTCAGTTGAATATTTCAAACCCTCTTGCGCGAGCATATTTCCCTTTCTGCCTGCGTCTGCTGGCAATTCGACAAAAAGCAATAAAAATACCCGTTTATTTTTTTTGACAATATGTTACTTTAAGGTAAGAATTGGCAAGTAACAAAAAAAGATGGTATGAGTTAAATTCAGGGCAAGAGAAATCGCGGGTTTGCAGCAGTGGTACAGCTTGCAACAGTAATTGGAGGTGGGGTGGGTCTTTGTTTTATCAATAAGCCAGAATTAATAACCTAAGAAAGGAAGTGAAACCCAGTGAAAAGTAAAGCTATGCTAATTATGCTGATTAGCCTAACTCTTTTCTGTGTGGTTTTAACAGTACCAACCTTTGCTTCTTTCTCTTCCATCAAGCAGATATTCGATACACCATCGTTCGAAAATGCACCTGAAAAAACTGAAATAGAAGCAGCAATTAAAGAAAAGAACCCGCTTGGTTTCATGGTTCGCAATAAGGATGAGTTAAACCGGGCTGAACTTGCAGAGGTTAATGATCCAACCAACTTGACACTCGGTAGGCCAGTTAAAGTATTTATCCCTAACGAGTCTGTGTTCCAGGCATTAATGAAGAACGATCCCTTGACCAAACTACTTAAGCAGTGCCCATATTCATGGGAATTTCCAGTAATAAACAAAAAAAGCGGCGAGTTTGTGGGCTCATTTAGGGTTGAAAAGATTCAAGGAAAATGGGAGTTTTCCGAATTAGGTGGATACCTTTCTTCACAAACGCTCTCTCTCATCTCCGATAGCTCCCGCTTGGCAGATTTAATGGGCAAAGCAGGGGTATATGCCATTGAAGATTATGCATTTTTCACGGTTATGCCTTTACATACCACCTTTTTATTAGTTGTGAAAGAAGGTGAAGAGTATCTCGTACCGTTTATTCATGGAGACTGGAAGGAAGCATACGGCTTAAGGAGTGGAGAAATTTATTCACGGAACAAGGTGGTATCAACCGTAGGCCCTGTTTTACAACAATTCCGCGAGAATCCGAACTCTTTAGCAGGTTATTCGAATAAAACCGATAATAAGAACATTTTTAAGCTCCCCCTAACTGTTTTGTTAATCATCATTTTCGGTGCAGTGATTGGATTCTATGTCTTTCGCCGAAGAATGGGCCAGGTTTGATAGACCCAAAGCTGTACTGGAAGATCACTAACCAGTAAGGAAGCAGTGTTTGGGAAGCCGGACGTCCATTTTCAAGACGCCCGGTCTTTTGTTCTTTATGGAAGGTTAGCTCCATCCACCACTGCACATTAAATTACCGGGCGGAGCCGTTCGCCCGCGTGAGGTTGACCGCCCGTACAGTTTATTTTGGTCCCGCATCAGGACTATGTAACCAGTACTCGCCTTCTCAAAACGTCCGCTCGATCCACGGCACAAGACTGTGGGTTTTCAGGAGTGGGGTGCTGTTAAACATTTAGGCGTAAAACTAAGGCGTAAAATTAGGGCCCACCACTTCCGGTGCGGCCCCCGGCTTTAAATCGGCTGCCCTGTGGGTCCCCCAAACCAGGAACAAAAACGTATAGCCAGCCTGACCAGAGGATTTTTCAAGCTACCCTGCAGGCGACGGTATTGCTCCTGGCAGCGCTGCAGTTCCTTCTGGGTAAAGCGCAGGGAACGTTGTGCTTCTTCCCCCTTTTCCAGCGCCTCTTTCAAGTCGTTGCTTAAAAGGCTGATTTCTTCCCGCAGTTGTCTTTCCTCCTGTAAGGCCATTTCCTGAGCCCGCTCCAGCTTCTGCCTGAGTTCGACAATTTCCGTCTGCAGCTCCGCCACCCTGGTGGCATGCTGTTCCTTGAGCTCAGCTAGCTTGCTCTTATTTTCCCGGTCCCGCTCTTTATATTGCTGCAGCTTGGTAAACATGGTTTCCAGGCTGGCCTGGTTCTTGGCCAGCACCTGGCGCAACTGAGCGATTTCCTGTTCGCCGTCCCGGGCCCTTTTTACCCAGAGGCGGCATTGATGCAGGATACTGTTGGCCTTGGCCTCCAGCTTGTTGATGTGCTCCCGGTAGCGTAATATTTCCTTCTTCCGCAGGGAAAGGAGCAAATCCTTTTCCGCCATCTGGGTCACCAGGTATTCATGATGGGCCACTTCTTCTGCCCGCTGGGCAAGGGCCGCTGCCGCCTCCCGGTAGGCGGCATTTACCTCTTGCAATTGCTGCTCCAGCGTGCTGATCTTTTTGCGCCAGCGCTCCCGGTCCCGGTGCCAGCGGGCTTTTTGACGGTTCAAAGCGGCCAGGTAGCGTTTCGTCAGGGCCTCGTAGGCCAACTGTACACCGGGGTTGTAGGTCCATACCCCTTCCCCCACCAGCTCGAAATAGGGAAACTTCCGGAGCACCCCCTCGATGGCTGTTACTGTGGTTTGGCGCCAGGCATTGACCACCTCATAAATCTGCTGCAGGCTTAAACCCTGGGGATGGGTTTTTAGAGCCTTGATCACCAGATGTTTCAGGGCGTACTGCCCGGCCTCCACCTCCCATTCGGTCAGCCCCCAGTAACCGTTGTCCAGCTGAATAAAGCGCCCATCGGAAATGAGGCTGGCTTCCTCAGCAACCAGGCGCTTGTTTTTCTTGTTTTTACCCCAGGCGGCACCCTTGAGCTCCTTTAAACTCATGGGTTTCTGGCGCTTGAGCAGCAGGGCGTAAAAAGCATCATTTTCCCGGTTCCCTTCCAGATCCAGGTGCCAGGCGTTACGGTTATCCACAAAAAAACAGGGATGTTGACGCAAACAAAGCACGACCTTTTCTTCCACTTGAGAGAGGGTGTAATCGCGCATCATCCGCTTATGCACGTAGGGGGTTAATTCCGCTACGGTTAAGGAATCAAAGAAAAACAGTGTCTTCTTTAAAACATCGGTCAGGGAATAGAGTTTTCCTTCCATGGCAAAAAGACCACCTTCCTAACTAACTTCTAGAAATAATGGATCTATTCCCTGACGCATATTGTTTCCCCTGCAAAGATATGCCACTTTTTACCACTTTTTTCCTGCACAATTCTACAGAAAAATTTCTATTGTCAGCCAGGCGACAGGTAGGTTATAATTGGATCAAGCAAACGGTTGAATTAAGGGGTTGAATGGTCAAATACAACCGTGAACGTTTTCGAGCATGATAATCCCCACCCATTGGTTTTAGGGCTGAGTGGTCAAATACAACCGTGAACGGTTGGATGGTCATTTCCGGGCAAAAAACATCGGAGGTGAACATCATGAGCACCGCCTGTGCGGAAATAGAAAATGTGTTCCAGGTAATTACTCCCCACGGGGTAGCTGTTTTAGAAGGACCTGTAAGCGGCGGTTACCTGGGTACATTAACCTTCGATGAAAAATTAAATAATTTTCGCCAGCCGGAAAAACAAAAAGCCGCTCTGAAGGAAATAGCCGATCTGCCGGAAGGCATGGTTTACATTGTGCGCGTGGGATCAAAGGTCGTCGGTTATGTCACTTTTCTGCCGCCGGACCGCCATAGCCGCTGGAGCAAGCACCCGCGGGTGTTGGAGCTGGGGGCTATTGAAGTCAGCCCGGACTGGCGTGAATATAAACTGGCCCGGAAGCTTTTGGAGCTGGCCTTTTCTAACCCGGTAATGGAGGACTATATTGTCATTACCATCGAGTTTTGCTGGCACTGGGATCTGCGGAACACGGGCCTTGACGTGTGGCAGTATCAGAAAATGCTGGCCAAACTTTTCGGCTCGGTAGGAATGCAAAAGGAACTTACCGATGATCCCGATATCCTGGAACACATAGCCAACGTGCTCATGGTGCGCTACGGAAAGCGAGTACCCCAGAAGGATATAGAACTTTTTAAGGAAATGCTCTTTATGCGTCAAGGGGTGTTCTTTCGGGAGCAGTGTAAATAAGGATAAAAAGATTTAAAACCTCTCCCGGTGGTGGAAGAGGTTTTTTCGTTCACTTCAGGCTGTAGTTGGGAGCTTCCTTGGTGATTACCACATCGTGGGGATGGCTTTCCCGCAAGCCCGCCGGTGTGATGCGCATGAACCGGGTTTTGGTTTTCAGTTCCTGGATGTTCCGGCAACCACAATAGCCCATGCCGGCCCGTAAACCCCCGATGAGCTGAAAAACAGTCTCCGACAGGGGCCCGCGGTAGGGTACGCGCCCCTCCACTCCTTCCGGAACCAGTTTAAGCTGGTGCTCTTGAAAGTAGCGATCGCTGCTGCCTTCCTTCATCGCCCCCAGGGAACCCATTCCCCGGTAGACCTTATAGCTGCGTCCCTGGTAAATTTCAATTTCTCCCGGGCTTTCTTCCGTTCCGGCAAACAGGCTGCCAATCATTACCACATCTGCCCCGGCGGCGATGGCCTTGGTAATATCCCCGGAATATTTAATCCCGCCATCGGCAATAATGGGCGTATTGTGCGCCATGGCCTCCCGGGCGCATTCATAAATGGCGGTAATTTGGGGTACTCCCGCACCGGCCACCACCCGCGTAGTGCAGATGGAACCGGGCCCGATGCCCACCTTGACCGCATCGGCGCCGGCCCGGATTAAATCCCGCGTTCCTTCCGCGGTGGCCACATTACCGGCAATCACGGCTACCTCGGGATATTTGCGCTTGATTCTGGCCACGGTTTCCAGCACCCCCTTGCTGTGGCCGTGGGCGGTATCCACCACAATGGCGTCCACACCGGCACGAACCAGAGCATCTGCCCGTTCTTCCGTATCGGCGCTGACGCCCACCGCCGCCGCCACCAGAAGCCGTCCCTTTTTGTCCTTGGCCGATAAAGGATACTGGCGCGCTTTTTCGATATCCTTGATGGTTATTAGCCCCCGCAGATTAAAATCTTCATCGACAATGGGCAATTTTTCCACCTTGTGCCGCCGTAAAATTTCTTTGGCCTGCTCCAGGGTTGTCCCCACCGGAGCCGTAACCAGGTTATCCTTGGTCATTACTTCCCCTACCGGTTTACTGAAATCCCGCTCAAACCGGAGGTCCCGGTTGGTCAGAATACCTACCAGTTTGCCGTTGACAGTGATCGGTACCCCTGAAATGCGATAACGTTCCATTAACAGCAGGGCTTCACTGATGGGGCTCTCCGGAGACAGGAAAATGGGATCGGAAATTACTCCGTGTTCCGAGCGCTTGACCCGGTCCACTTCCAGGGCCTGCCGTTCAATGGACATATTTTTATGGATTACCCCGATCCCGCCTTCCCGGGCAATGGCAATGGCCATGCGGGATTCGGTCACCGTATCCATGGCAGCGCTCATCAGGGGGATATTTAGCTTAATATCCCGGGTGAGGTAAGTGGTGGTGTCCACCTCCCCAGGCAATACCTCGGATTTTGCCGGAACGAGCAAAACATCGTCAAAGGTAAGGCCGAACTTGGCAAATTTTTCTGGGTACAGCATAAATCCCTCCTCAATTCTTGCCCTTTTTATATTCGTCTATTATAGCACAACCCGCCCCTTCTGTGCGTGAAAGTATAGTTAAATTTTTTAACATAAAATACCAGGGCCCTGGGCTAATTAAATCTGTAAACCCAGGACCTTTTTCTAAAGGACTCAGTTTGCAATTCTCCTTAAACTGACAGGATGATCATCTATGCGGACGGAAATAATAAGGGTGAGGAGGTGTTGCCGCATGCCAAATCGTCAAAACAAATTATTGGTACCGGCAGCTGACTCCCGCCTGGATGCCCTGAAATACGAGATAGCCAATGAACTGGGGTATCCGTTGCATGTTGGTGAGCGCGTGGCCACTCCCCAGAACTGGAACCGCATTTTAGATCAAATGAAGTACGAAATCGCTCAAGAATTGGGACTCACGCCACACATTAAAAACGGTTACTGGGGAGACTTGAGCTCCCGGGCCTGCGGCGCCGTAGGTGGACGTATCGGCGGCAAACTGGGCGGCAATATGGTCCGGCAGATGATTCTGTTTGCCGAACAAAACCTGCTCAAGTAGTTGGTAACCGGGGAGGTGGCCTGACCACCTCCCTATTCTTTTCTACAATGGAATCTGTTTGAAGAACGGAAAAAACAAAAATCTGGCTCTAATCCTGCCCCATAATGGAACCAATACCATACCGCTCGAAACGGTCGCGCAAATGGTAAATAAGTTTTTCGGTCACCCCAAATTCAGCGGCCATTTCCGCATCGCTCTTGCCGTCTTCCAACCCTTCGATGAATTCATCAAAATCTATGCCCACTTCCCCGGTCTTTGTTTTAAGGCTTGGTTCGGTACTCCATGGGACGCGGGAACGGATGTATTCCTCCATGGCCATCACTCCAGACTGCTGTTTTCTTTTATATTGTCCCATGGGTAAAGTTTTATTATTACTTTACGATAATACAACGGTGTTTCATAAACAATTGCCGAAACCCAATAACTATAAGCCGGCACGGTAAACCCGTGCCGGCACGTTTTTCCCTAGTGGCGGTTGGGGTAAGAAATGATCTTTTTTTCCCAGGTGCGAAAGACCACCTGCTTGTCGTCCCGGAACACCATATACTTGGGTAACACGGGGGTTTTCCCCAGGCCACCCGGGGCGTTGATGATATAGGTTGGTACGGCCAACCCGGAGGTGTAGCCCCTCAGTTTTTCCATAATCTCAATTCCCTCATCCACGGAAGTAATAAAATGCCTGGTTCCTTTGACCTCTTTGGCGTGGAAGATGTAATAAGGACGGACGCGGATGCGCAAAAGGGTTTGGTTCAGTTTTTTCATCACATGGGGATTATTGTTAACCCCTTTCAGCAATACGGCCTGGTTGCCCAGAACCACACCCGCCTTAACCAGGCGATCACAGGCCTCCTTTACTTCCGGTGTGATCTCCATGGGGTGATTGAACTGGGTGTTGATGTATATGGGCGGGTGTTTTTCCAGGACGGCACACAGCGCGGGGGTAATGCGCTGGGGCATGGTCACAATGGCTCTGGTCCCGATGCGCTTTATTTCCACGTGAGGGATGGCGTCCAGTTCGCTCAATAACCAGTCCAGGCAACGATCACTTAAAAGCAGGGCATCGCCGCCGGTAATCAGCACGTCCCGGATTTCCGGATTAGACCGGATGTAATCCAGTGCTGCCTTGAGGACTTCCCTGGGCTGGTGCCGGTCTATTTCCCCGATATTGCGGCGCCGCTGGCAGTGGCGGCAATACATGGCACACTGATTGGTTACATTGATAATCAGTCGGTCGGGGTAACGGCGGGTAATGGCCGGTGCCGGGTTGGTAAAAGCCTCGGCCATGGGATCTTCACTGCCACCGCTATCGTTCAACTCGGCCTCCTGGGGCACTGACTGCAGCCAGATGGGGCCACCCGGACGGTCAACGGCCAGCAGGCTGGCGTAGTAAGGAGAAATGGCCCACCGGAAACGTTTTCCCACTTCAGCAATACTTTGCCGCTCCTCAGGTGTTAAGTCCACGATCTGGCTCAACAGGTCCACATTGGTGATGCGGTGGGCCATTTGCCAGTGCCAGTCTGCCCACTGCTCTTTCCCGGCATTGAAAATAGCCAGAATTTTTTTCCGGGCTGCTTCCAGCGGTTCTGCCAGATCAAGACCGGTTAATATCTTATCTTTAACCTGCAGGTAATCGCGAATACGCTCTTTTAGCTCCCGAGCCCGTTCCAGGGAGATGCGACGTTTTTCTTCGGGATCAAATCCAGCCGGAGGCATTGGAAAAATTGCCATCTTTAACCCCTCCTTATGCAATGTTTTGCCAAACACGTAAAAAAAACCCCCAGGAATCTTTCCTGGGGTGGAAGACAGCAAGCAAATACCCAGCTACGACACACAGGCAGAGAAAAAAAGCCGTGTGCCAGCCCAAGCACATGTCCTCCCTTCCACGCTTACGAAGTTAGCTGACGGGTTCGGGTTGAAAGGATAACCCTACCCCCGGGAAACCTGGTACAACGCCACGCATCAAGGGCGCCTCGTTTCCAGGGGGATTCACCCCAGGAAAATGGGTCCTCCGCTTCTTTGGGTAAAGAATTAAGCGTTCAGGACATAAAATATTTAATTGTTAACTTCCTTAAATTGTATCATCTTTAGAACAAATTGTAAATAGTTTTTGAGTATAATCAGCAACTGGGTTCCTTTCCGGTTAAGTGGCTTTTGCCCACCGGCCTCAAAGCGTCCCATAAACGCCGGATAACTCTTTCACCAATACATTGGTGAGCCGGCGTACCATCGGATCGGAACATTTCCTGATAGGGAATGAAAAGGGTGAAATAATTATCGGCATCAAGATTGCCTAACAGGTCAACCTTTGCCTTCATGTGAATGCGCAGTCCGTCCTCTTCGTTTACAAAAATCATTTCAATGTGTTCAATGTGGCGAAAATCGGTGGGTGTACCGGGACCGGAACAAAATTTAAATACCTGCTGCCGGGAAGTAGAGGTAAGACCACAGGAGGCAAAACCCAAATGCCAGGACAAGGATTCCCATACGGCAGTGATGGCCGGGGAAGGCCTTATGGTCAGTTCGATCATGCGGGTGACATCGGGGGCAAAGGCAATCACCACCTGTACACGCAAAAAACAACGGTGGCGATCACTGCTGATGACCAGGTTCAAGGGCAGGTGCAAGGTGAAAGGCAATTCCAATACTTTGCCCGGATCTACGGTCACTTCCCTGGCCAGGTCCATTTTGACCGCGGTTTCCCTTTGCCGGTGACGTCTCTTCTCCCCTTCCTCTCCCTCATGCCATTCCTCCAATAATTCCAGCTGTATCCCCTTGATGCGCCGGGAAGTTTTTACCGCTTTCAAAAGAACTTCCCCTTGTATCGTCCCTCCCTGGACATACTCCAGGGACGGCAAGCGCACATCCAGGGAGAGATCGGGGAAAACTTTCCTTTTTAAGTTATCCCATAAACTCAAAAACCCCCACCCTCCCCCCCAGTAAATTGGCCATTTGCTAATTATTCGTTGTGGGGGCAACTAATTCCTGCCGTTGGCAAACAGAAGACCATACTCAATTTGCAGACGGCAGGAAGGACAGCCCGTAACCACCGCTTGAGCACCGGTAGCCTTGATGTTTTCTACTTTACGCCTTTTCTCAAAACATCTTGAAAGAAAAAAACCGCCTGGAAGGCAGGTTAAGTTCGGTTAAGCCGTCACCCGGAATGTGAGCGGGTGGATGGTAATTTGGTTTTATTTACCATTGAAGTAGTTGCATATAACCTGATGAAAGGGTAATAATACGAACAACAGGGTCGGTAATGGCCGAGCCAAGACTGCTACAGGGTCGCAAATGGCTCTGTAGCAGTCGGCCAAAGGTTGATATCGGGTCGCATAGGCTCGATACCAGCCGGCGGGCAGATCAATGGAGGTTCCTGCAGGCTCGGCAGCAGTCCGAAGGACTGCTGCCGGGTCGTAAGGGATATCCATTGATCGAGCTAAGATCAGTACAGGTGCCGGAATATTTTTGTCGACTACGACTAAAATAGAGAGGTCTGGTGCAGTCGAGAGATTGCATCAGGCTTCCCAGGTATCTGTACTGGTCGAGCAAAGGTCTTTACGGGTTCCGTAATGGTCCGCGGTAGCCGAAAGGTTACCGTGGGCTATGCAGGGATGCGTAATGGCTGTAGCGCAGGTCATTACCGGCTCGAAAAAGAAACCCTTCTCCAATGGAGAAGGGTTTCTTATTTGAACTAATGCCGGTACGCTGGTCTCCGCTCACTCCAGTGCTCCGCCCCGGTTACTCAGGACCCTCACACAGCGGGGGCACAGAGTGGGATGCTCCTGGTCCTGGCCGACTCCAGGATGGTACATCCAGCACCGCTCACATTTTTCTCCCGGCGCCCTTTCTACCACTATCGCCAGCCCCGGGATTGTTTCAGAAACCACCGCCTTTTCCGGCAGGTCCCCGGTCCACTTTTTCAGCTCCACGGCGGAGACGATGAAAATGGTAGGCAGATCCTGGACCCTGGACAGAAAATCGTACATTTCCTCCCGGACAAACAGAACCACTGCAGCTTCCAGGGAGTTACCAATCAATTTTTCCCGCCGGGCCGCCTCCAGGGCCCGGGTAACCTCTCCCCGCACGCCCAGCAGGCGCTCCCATTTGGCTTCCAGTTCCACATCCAGATAATCCTCGTTCACCTGGGGCATGTCGGTTAGCTGGACACTTACCGGCGCCTCCTTTTCTTTGGGGGCATAGCGCCAGATTTCCTCCGTGGTAAAGGCCAAAATGGGGGCAAGCAAACGTACCAGTGCATGTAATACCTGGTAGAGCACAGTCTGGGCCGCCCGGCGTTCCGGGGATTGGGCGGGGGTGGTGTAGAGCCGGTCTTTAATCATATCCAGATACAGCGCGCTCATATCAATGGTACAAAAGTGATGAATGGTATGGAAAACCACGTGGTACTCGTAATCCCTGTAGGCAGCCAGCACCCGTTCCATCATCCGGTGCAGGCGCAAAAGAGCCCAGCGATCCATCTCGGGAAGCCGGTCATAGGGTACCTGGTCGCCGGGTCCGAAGTCATACAGGTTCCCCAATAAAAACCGGCAGGTATTGCGGATCTTGCGGTAGGCTTCGGTCATTTGCTTGAGAATGTTCTGCGATACCGCCAGATCACCCCGGTAGTCGGCAGAGCTCACCCACAAGCGCAAAATATCGGCACCCATTTGATCGACAATCTTCAGGGGATCGATAACATTACCCAGGGATTTGCTCATCTTGCGGCCCTGCTCATCAACCACGAAACCGTGAGTGAGCACAGCCCGGTACGGAGCCCGACCCCGTACCGCCACCGCCGTGGACAGGGAACTGTTAAACCAGCCCCGGTGCTGGTCGCTGCCTTCCAGGTAGAGATCCGCCGGCCAGCGCAGTTCCGGCCAGATGTCCGGCTGCTCCAGCACGCCCACGTGGGAAGTGCCGCTGTCAAACCAGACATCCATGATATCGGTTTCCTTGGTAAACTCGCCGGCTCCGCAGGACGGGCATTTGAACCCCGGGGGAAGCAGTTCCGCTGCTTCCCGCATAAACCAGATATCCGACCCGTGCTCCTTAAACAACTCCTGCAGGTTGGATATGGTTTCTTCGGTAATAATTTCCTTGCCACAACCGGTGCAGTAAAAGATAGGTATGGGTACGCCCCAGGTCCGCTGCCGGGAAATGCACCAGTCGCCGCGGTTGGCCACCATATTGTAAATGCGCTCTTCTCCCCAGGCCGGGATCCAGCGCACCTGGCGGATGGCCTCCAGAGCTTTCTGGCGAAAGCCCTCAATAGAAGCAAACCATTGTTCCGTAGCCCGGAAAAAGACCGGTTTTTTACAGCGCCAGCAGTGGGGGTACTGGTGGTTTATGGTATCGCTTTTGAGCAGTTTACCCCTGGCCCTTAACTCGGCAATGATACCCTCGTTGGCGTCCGTATAAAACTGCCCGGCAAACTGCCCCGCTTCCCCGGTAAAACGCCCCCGGCCGTCAATGGGAGACAGGATGGGCAAACCGTAGCGCTGCCCCACCAGGTAGTCTTCATGGCCGTGGCCCGGAGCAGTGTGCACGCAACCGGTACCGGCATCCAGGGTAACGTGATCCCCTAAAATGACCAGGGAATCCCGTTCAATAAAGGGATGCCCCAGAACTACGCCCTCCAGGTCGCTGCCGGCAAACTCTTCTTTAACGGTCCAATCATTGAGTCCCACAGCCCGGGCAAAAGAAGGCAGCAGCTCTTTGGCCACCACATATTCCTCTTCCCCGGAGGCCACCAGAACATAGGTGAAATCAGGATGCAGGCAAACGGCCACGTTGGCAATTAACGTCCAGGGGGTGGTGGTCCAGATGACCACCTGGCTGCCCGCCGGCAAACGCCCCTTTCCATCCTTTACGGGAAAACGAACATAGATGGACGGAGACTTTTTATCCTGATATTCCACTTCCGCCTCAGCCAGGGCCGTTTCACAGGTGGCACACCAGTAAACGGGTTTTAAGCCCTTGTAAATGTAACCCCGGCGGGCCATTTCCCCGAAGACGCCAATTTGCGCCGCCTCATAATGGGGCATCAGGGTGAGATAGGGATGCTCCCAGTCTCCCCGCACGCCCAGGCGCTTAAACTCCTGCCGCTGGACGTCCACAAATTTCAAGGCGTATTCCCTGCACTTGCGCCGGAACTCCACCGGGTGAACGGCATGCCGGTTTAACCCCAGGTTTTTAATGGCCTGCTGTTCAATGGGCAACCCGTGGGTATCCCAGCCGGGCACATAGGGGGCATCGTAGCCGGCCATGGAATGATACTTGACCACAATATCCTTGAGCACCTTGTTCAGGGCAGTCCCCAGGTGGATGTGCCCGTTGGCGTAGGGCGGCCCGTCATGCAGAATAAACTTGGGCCGGCCGGCATTTTTTTGCTGTACGAGGCGGTAAATATTAATTTCATCCCAGAATTTTAAAATCTCCGGTTCCCGTTGGGGCAGATTGGCCCGCATGGGAAAATCGGTTTTAGGCAGGTTCAAGGTTTGACTGTAATCCATCAGCAACCACCTCGGTTTCACGTGGAATTGCTCCAAGTGTACAAAGAATAGAAAAAATCCCGCCCCAAGGGACGGGATCTTCCCGCGGTACCACCCTTATAGACAGGTTAACGTTCACTAACCTGTCCCCTCGTTTTGCCGGTAACGGTGGCCAGCCGTCCGGGCCTACTAAACGGGGATAATCCCGCCGTTCAGCCGGCGCCTCCCGGGTGATTTTCGCCATGGCTTCCTGTACCCGGTTTCCAGCTTCCCCGGGCTCTCTGCAACAGGAGGGACCTGGCTACTCGTCCCGCTCACAGGCTTTGCAACATAAGCTTTTGCAACATAAACAACAAGTATTATACACAAAAAATAGGGGTAAGGTCAACATGCCTGGTTGTATCCGTGTGATCCGTCTGTGATATTGTCAGGGTAAAATCCGTCAGTGAAAATGTCAGTATGAAGGAGATGGTTACCCTGTCACAGACGGAACTGAAGCGGATGCTGGTTTTGCAGCGGGTTTTGGAAGGTCAGATCTCAACCTTTGAAGCTGCCCTGGTATTAGGCTTAAGTGAACGTCAGGTATACAGGCTAAAGGCCAAATTCCAGTCGCAGGGGCCTGCTGCCCTCGTCCATGGGAACCGGGGCCGCAAGCAGGTTCACGCTGTTCCCGAGGAGACCCGCCAGCAGGTCATCCAACTCGCCCAAACCATTTACAGGGATGTTGGCTTAAATCCCATTTCCCCCCGATCTCGGCATAACCTTCTTCCCAGGCTGCCTCACCTTCATTTAAGCTGCTTAATACAAGCTTGTTTTTTAGGGCGAAGCGATCCCGGTCTATTTGCTCCTTCCCCTCGTAAGCTACTATGTGTTTGATTTCTCCTCGTTTCTGCTTTGCCCTTTGCAGGCGGATTATTACCCCGTCGGCTTCAATACACAGCTCCGGCGCCACTTCTTTCCCTCCGGGAGCTTCGCCGTCTTCAAAAACTGCTGCTCTTTTTTCTTGGCCTTCGCGTTGGAGAACTTCGCCTACTTCCTGGGTGGCCTGCCAGATGGTCATGGAACTTACCCCGGGAGCAAGGTAGCTCAAAATCTCAGCCGCTCGGTCAAAGGGAAGCTCAGTGCTTAGTTTGACAGCCAGTTCTTTTAGGCGAGGGGTAATCGTGGCCCGCTCCGGCCAGCCCAACAGCTCATCTAAAAAGAAGCTGGTTTCCCCGGTTTTCTTGTTTTTGTACAGGCGCCTTTTGTAGGGAAATTCCCCAAAGGTGCTGATGGCTGTTTTTTCCCGAAACCCAACCACCCTCCAGGTGCTCCGGTCACGTTCATTCATCAGGCGGGTATCGAGCTGTTCCAGTGCCCAGGTGAATATTTGGTTGCAGACTTTCTGACAAAGCTCATGGATACCTTTTTCAAGTTCATAGAAGTCCTTGTAACTACCAAGTAATTCAATCAGACCCTTAACGAAAAGAAGGACTGCACCCACTATTTGGCGAATATTTAGCATGAGACCTCACACTCCTTTAGCTTGATTTTTGGTGTTTTTTGGGCGCGTGAGGTCTCATTTCTTTTTCAGGGGGCTGATCCCCTTCTGGTGCCTACTGAAATTTTACACGGCCAACTTGATCAGGGAAAAGTTTACACACGCAGGGAAATAGCAAGAATATGTCACATGTCTCATACCACCCTCTACAAGTTTTTGGAAAGGTATGAGGAACAGGGTGAGACCGGCCTTTATGATAAAGAACGTGTACCGGGCATCAGACCGAATCAGACCCCACCAGACATTGAGGAAGCCATTCTGGCTTTTGTCCAGGAACACCCTGCTTACGGCCCGAAAAGAATCAGCGCTGAACTGAGAAAGCCGGAAAACGGCGGCATTATTGTCGGTGAAACTGCCGTATATGGAGTACTCAAACGGAACGGTCTCAATACCAGGCAAAAACGTTTTAAGTGGGTTGACTCTTTGCAGCCTCCACAAGAGAAAACGGCATGGGAGTTGGATAAGGAGGCCAGCCAACACCGGCACGTTCATGCCCCCGTACCAGGTTACCTGTTGAGCCGGGACGGGAAGCTTATCGGTCGCCTGGCTGGTATCGGGAAAGTGTATGTCCAGCATTATTACAACTGGGAACGTCCACACCAGGGTCGTCGCACCAGGGGCCGGACACCGGCACAAGCATTCTTCGTACCATACCCGGATCAGCTCTGCCTACCGGCACCGAAAGATGCTGCGTAAGTTATAAGCATCAAAGAGCCGTTCAAGATTTTCCTGGCGGTAGTGCTCATATCAGGTTAACTTCGACAGACTGACCATGACCATGTTATAAAGGGGAGTAATAATCATTTTCATTATGTCAACCCCTTGACAACTTAACTCTTTTTTTTTAACTAGGCCGGTGACGAAAAGAAGGACTGCACCCACTATTTGGCGATATTTAACATGAGACCTCACACTCCTTTAGTTTGACTTTCGGTGTTTTTTGAGGGCGAGGTCTCATTTCTTTTTTTGGGGGATCGTTCTCCTTCTGGTACCTACTTAAATTTTACATGGCCGTATAGCCTCTTTCGGGAGAAATTTTCCTTACGGATTAAACCGGTGGATGGAGTTTGACATTATCCGGTGGATCACTTTTATATTGATAATCGCAAAAAATTACCCGGGCAGAGAAAGTGCCGGGTTTTGTAATCGATTAAGAAGTAATTGGCTTTCTTGTTGTGGTCACTGCCTACTTGCTGGTGCGCATTCCGCTCCCCATTTCCGCATCGCGCTGGTTATCCAATAAAAAGTCGAGATCGCTCCGGTTCTTGAAATGCTCTTTGTCAGTTTGGTTGCATTCGAAGGGCACCATCAAGACGAATGGTAGTACCGTTCAACATGGGATTTTGCACAATAGCCTGTACAAGCATGGCAAATTCGGCTGGCCTTCCAAGGCGGGACGGGAAAGGAACCATTTTCTCCAAGGATTTACGAACATCATCGGGAATACTTTCAAACATCGGAGTATCAAAGATCCCCGGGGCGATACCCATAACGCGAATCCCGTACGGAGCAAACTCCCGGGCTATTGGAAGAATCATGCTTACTATTCCCCCCTTGGAGGCGCTATAAGCCGCCTGGCCAATCTGACCTTCAAAGGCAGCCACCGAGGCGGTATTAATAATGACTCCCCGCTCCCCGTCCTGGTTAGGCACATTTTGTATCATCTTTTCAGCAGCGAGGCGAATGACATTAAAAGTTCCCACTAGATTTACTTGAATTACCTTATTAAAATTCTCTAGGGGCATGGGACCTTTTTTCCCCAATACCTTTTGTGCAACAGCAATGCCTGCACAATTAACAACAATATGAAGGCCGCCAAATTGTTTTATCGTTGCCTCAATTGCGCTGCGTACGCTTATTTCATCCAGCACGTCGGTTTTTACAAATACTACTTGATTGCCTAGTTCTGCAGCAATTTTATTGCCGCGTTCTTCAGCCAGATCAATTATAGCTACTTTCCCCCCTCTGGCCACAAAATTTCGAACCGTCTCTTCGCCTAACCCGGAAGCGCCACCTGTAACTATCGAAACAGAACCTCTTATTTCCATCTTATTCCTCCACCTAATCATTAAATTTAAACTTTAATAAACTACTCTCTACCGTCTAAATCAGTGAAAAAGTAATGGCCACCCCTTCACCTGAGGTATAGTTCCCAGGAGGAATAACGCGGCATCCAATTTTAACCTTCCTGTCTAAAATATCCGTAGTTATGCTATCGGGATCAAGGCCTATCAAGTTTCCCATAACCCAAGGGCCCTCGTCCAGTTCCACCATGGCTACAATGTATGGCGGCTCAAACCCCTCGGGAGCTACCCTGATTATGGTAAAGGTCTTTATTTTGCCCATCCCGCTCAGTTGCACCACCTCTAATTCCGTACTGCCGCATTCGGCACAGCATATTTTAGGCGGCGTAGTAAGCAAGCCGCAGCTTTTGCATTTTAAGGCCAAAAGCAACCCCTTTTTCAAACTTTCATAAAACTCCCGGTAGGTTAATGGATAACCCATATCCTTTTCCTCCTTAAAAACCAATACTATATGCCGTAAAGGGTCACAACCACCGTACTGGCGTCACCCCCCAATGTATCCGTCAGGCCGACTCTAGCCCCATCCACTTGGCGTGTGCCGGCCTCTCCGCGAAGCTGTTTGACAATTTCATATACTTGTGCCGCTCCGGTTGCCCCAATGGGGTGGCCCTTGGCCTTGAGTCCTCCTGAAGGATTGATGACAACGCGCCCGCCATAGGTTGTTTCCCCTTTCATTGCCGCCTCGCCTCCACGCCCGAACTCACAAAGGCCGAGACCTTCGCTTGCTATGATTTCAGCGATAGTAAAGCAGTCGTGCAATTCACAGACATGGACATCTTCTGGAGATAGCCCGGCCATGCTGTATGCTTTCTTAGCCGCTGCTTCTCGCGCCACTAACCGCGGCAATCCCCTTTGGCGGAACAAGGAACCGGCGGAAGCCTGACCAATACCTAAAATGTAAACTGGCTTGGGTACCAATTTTGCGGCAATTCCTTCAGCAGCTAACACAACTGCCGCCGCCCCATCGGAAAAGGGGCAGCAATCGTAGAGCTGAAGGGGATCGGCAATCATGATGCTGTTAAAGACGGTTTCAACCGTAATTTCTTTCTGAAACTGGGCCAAGGGGTTCCGTGCCCCGTGCCGGTGATTTTTAACTGCCACCATGGCCATTTGTTCCTTAAGCTCAGCTAAGGGAATACCGTACTCCCGGGCGTACAAGTGGGATAATAGGGCAAAAACTCCGGGAAAGGTTATGCCCGTAAATTCTTCATAACGGCTATCAGTGGCCATAGCAAAGGTCCGAGTAGCCAGGGGGGTACCCATAGCGGTGGCCTTTTCTGTGCCGCCGGCCAGGACAATATCGTAAAAACCTGCGGCTACCCCCATAAAGGCCTCCTTAATAGCTACACTGCCCGAAGCGCAGGCACCCTCTACCCTTGTGGCCGGTACTTCCGGCGGTAAACCTAGTTCAGCCGAGCAAAAAGGGGCAATGTTCATCTGGCCCTCTTCAAAATCTCCCAGGACGTTGCCAACATATACTGCTTGGATATCGCGGGGCTTGAGATTTGACGTGTTAATAGCTTCCAAAGCTGCTTCAGCAAACATTTCCACCTGGCTTTTAGTCGATACACCAAACTTGGTCATACCAACGCCCAGTACCGCTACCCTGCGCATGATCCCTTTTCTCCCTCCCCTGAAGCTTTTCATGTTAAATCGCACAGCTTGACAGCTAACTTCTCTTTTTGGTCCAGATTTGCCTGCCTAAGCATCAGAACCTTCATAGCCTGAGGGGATCCAGCACCGTGCATGGCCTCAACTAAAGACGCCGTCCCCGTTAGGGATTCAATGAGACGTAACAGTCGCACCCTATTTTCAACCGGCATCCCCGCCACGGTCTGTAAATATTTCTGGATTAATGGCCCTATTATCGGATGCCGAAAATCAACTTCTGAAGGAAGTGTAGCAAGTATACCGCCGGCAATATCGTGTGCTAGCCTGGCTATCTCGTAAATGTTCCTGGTGACATTAAGCTTGACCGTGTTAGCAAGCAGAGGGTTTGCCATATAAGCCCCTGAAGCCGTTTTTACCGCCTGAAGTCCAGAGGCCAGGGCACAACCAAAGAGCGTTTCGTTTAGATGTACCATTTCGGCAAGCTTATCCCGTATATGTGAGACCCGCTGGAGTCCATGGTATTTAACAATAAGAGATGTGGCACCAATAAGGCAATCCATTACGCCAACCTTACAACCACCATAATTTTGTCGGTGAGTACATGCAAAGATTTCTACACCCCGCCCCGCCATGTCCCATTCGCCAAGCATAAACACCCTTTCTGAAGGCACAAAAACATCGTCGAAAATTATTAGAGCTTCGCCGCCGACCATGCCATAATGATGGTTGCCTACATCAATACGGCCGGATTCAAGTTTCCGGCTATCATTGGTCTGGCGACCAAATATAAAAGTGAGGCCTTTTGTATCAACAGGAATTGCAAATGCTACTGCGTAGTCCCGATCCTCTTCGCGAAGAGCGGTAGTGGGAAGCACTACCACCTCGTGGGCATTGACGGCACCCGTCTGGTGTGCCTTCGCCCCCCGTATAACAATGCCGTCCTTCTTAACATGGATAACACGGAGGTAAAGATCAGGGTCTGCTTGCTGGCTCGGAGAACGGCTGCGGTCACCCTTTGGGTCGGTCATGCCGGCGGCAACCATGAGATCGTTTTCTTGAACATGGCGGAGAAACCGCAAATATCGTTCATGATAATTTGTGCCGTGGCGCTGGTCAATCTCGTAGGTTAGAATATATAACGAGTGCAATGCATCCCACCCGGCGCAACGCTGGAAACATGTACCTGTTTTTTGACCCAAAGCACGGAGAAGCTTAACTTTTTTTACCAAGTCTTCGGGACTTTTGTGGATGTACGTAAAACGGTTTACCGTGCAATCGCATAGGTCGGAGCGTGCCACCGCTAAATCCTCAAAAACGGGGTCATGGGCAATGGCATAACATTCAGCTGCAGCGTTAACATGGGGGGAGGTTAAGGGAAAGTCTACGACATTGTTGATTACTTCCCCGTAATAAAAAACTGTGCGCTTTAAAGCACGAATATTGTCTTTGTATTGTTCCGCCGTCTTCACCAGCATCTTCCTTTCCAAACTGATTATTTATATTTCCGCCGCCGGGCAGCCGTTGAGGGTTCATGCAAGAGGAAAACGGTGAGACCCTTCCCTCAGCGGCTGCCCGGCAAGATATATAACTACCAAGAACTTTTAGAGTGAACTTTTAGCATCTTCAACCGGACTAACTTGCCTGTACGTGCTTAGCTTTGCCTCATAATGATAAGGTTTCTCGCTCATTAGCAGTGCACATACGGCACCCCCCAGGGCCAATAGGGCGAAAAATGTGAAAACGTTGCTGTAGTCTACTCCTGTTGCCGTCTTAACCACTAGATAGCCCGCCACAAGGGGTGCTACGAAGGAACCAAATTGGCCGCTGCCGTTGGAAAAACCGGATGCGAAACCCAACGTTTCCTTTGGGTACCTAATTTGAGGGTACCCGTAAACAACCCCAAACGAAAGGTTAACGCAGAATCCGAGTAGAATGAGACATAATACCAATAACCCAACATGACCGGTTGGTATACGGGCTATAAAGTAGAGAACAGGTATGCTCGAGATGAAGGATAAGATCAAAAGTGGCTTAACACGTCCCTTAAAAATGCGGTCCAGGCACCATCCACCGGCAACCATTGCGGTCGCTGCAGCTACGTACGGCAGGGAAGCCAAGGCCCCCATGGTTATAATCTTGAACTTGTGTTGTTCGTAAAGGAAGGATGACAACCATGCCGTGCTGCCCCAAAAAACACCTAACAGGCAAAAGAGAGATACACAGTACGCCCAAAAACTTATATCTCCCAGCACAACGCGTACCTGCTCCCTGAAATTAAGGCGTTGCTCCACCCCTACTTCTACCAAACCATTCTTTATATACCTGTACTCCTCCTCTGTAATACGTTTCCGTTGCTTAGCGGCATCGGGCGTATCGTCTATCAAGTAAGTAACCAGTAAAATGCCTATTAAGCCCGGTAAGAACAGAATCATAAAAACTGGGCGCCAGCTTTCAAACATTGTTGCCAGCCATGTAACCAAGAGAGGTATGAACGCCGGGCCAATACCCCACGTGGTAGCAAAAATTGCAGTCGCACGACCTTTTTCGCTTTTAGGAAACCAGTTCGCGATAGTGCGGAAGATAGGCGGGGTATGTAAACCCTCACCGATACCCAACAGAACCCTTATAACCATGAACTGGGCAAAGCTCCTCATTAACCCGGTAAAGAAGGTGACTATGGAAAAAAGACCAATAGCCAGGTTCATAAGCACCTTAGGCCGAAAACGGTCAGCAGCCCAGCCTAAAAAAACTTGCGTCAAGGCGTATGCCAAAAAGAAGGCCGAAGCAGCCTGCCCAATTTGACTGTGGGTTAAATTCAAATCCTGCCTTATAAGCGGTAGAAAAGTCAACACGCTTACCCGGTCCAGGTAGTTTATTATGAAAGTGATCCATATAACAGCAAGCACGACCCACCTTATCTGGCTGCCTTGCTTCATAATCGAACGCCCTCCTTTATTAAAAGAATATTCACTATTTTGGTTAGATTTGGAATATTTAAATTCACCCAACAATTTCTTTGTTAATTAACTGTTTTACCTCATTTTCATTAAAACCAATCCTTTGCAGGATCTCCCGGGTATGTTCACCAAGCCGTGGCGCTCTTTTATCCGGATTTTTAACAACACCCCGGAACTTTAACGGATTACCGACTGTAGCAACCTTTCTTCCATCTTCATCAGAGGTTTCCACAATCATATTGCGAAACCTAATTTGTGGATGGGCCACTACCTCCTTGATGTCCAGTACCGGTTCTATGCACGTATCGACTTCTTGAAATAGTTCCATGATTTCATCCCGCGTTTTGCTTTGAAAGAACTCTTCCACGACTCTAAAGGCTTCTTCATTTGTGGCATGCTGCAAAGGCATTAAATCCTGCCGCCCGGCAACCGTGCAAAAGTTTTCCCAAAACTTTGACTCCAGGTTTCCCACGCTGATATAATACCCGTCACTGGTCCGGTAAACGCCGTAGCAAACTTGGCCGCCATTTAAATCGGCTAAACCGCGCCGCGGCTCGCAACCCGTGGCTAAGTATTCGGTAATGTAAAGGGTGAGCCATGAAACCACGGTATCAGTCATAGCCACATCTACGTATGCTCCTCGACCCGTGCGCAAGCTTTGTACATACGCCGCCAGGATACCCGCAACCGCCATCAAGCCGCCGCCTATATCAGCAACCTGAACCGCCGGCGGAACGGGATGACCGTTCCGGTAACCGGTCAGGCCCAGGGCACCGGCTATGCTAATGTAATTGATATCATGTCCCGGGCGCTGGCTATACGGGCCGTCCTGACCGTAACCAGAAAGCGAGCAGTACACCAACCGCGGATTAACCTCCGCTAAAACCGAATAACCCAGCCCCAGGCGCTCCATTACCCCGGGGCGAAAACCTTCAATTAATACATCGAACTGCTCCACCATGCGACAGAAAATTTTCTTTCCCTGTTCATCCTTTAAGTTTAAACGTACGGACTTCTTATTTCGATTGAGCGCATGAAACCATGCGCTGTCCTTACCTACCTGCGGGCCCATCACCCGAATATAATCTCCTGCACCCAAATCTTCCACTTTAACCACTTCAGCTCCTAGATCCGCAAGAAGTAAAGTGGCATACCCCCCCGGCAAAAGGCGTGTAAGATCTATTACTTTCATTCCTTCGAGCAATGGGTACAAAGAGTTCACCTCCTTATCAGTTTGCCATGGTATATCCGCCGTCAACAACCAAAACTTGGCCGGTGACATACGACGCACCGCACGCCAAAAAACATACAACTTCCGCCACTTCTTCAGGTTTGCCCAAACGCCCGAGAGGAATACTTTGGGCCAAGCGCTCCCGCACCTTCTCGTCCAGCGCGCGATTCATGTCGGTGATAATGATTCCCGGCGCGACAGCATTTACTGTAATACCGTACCTTGCCAACTCTTTAGCTAGCGACTTGGTAAAGCCAATTATGCCTGCCTTTGAAGCTCCGTAGATGGTATCTCCGGGAAAACCAGCAATGCCAATAACCGAGGCAATATTGATAATCTTCCCCTGCTTCCTGGGTATCATAGAACGCAGAACCGCTTGGGTACAGTTAAAGACACCTTTCAGGTTGGTATCTAAAACTATATCCCAGTCAGACTTATTAACTTTATGGAGCCGGCCCCCCTTCCAAATCCCCGCGTTATTGACCAGCACATCAATGGCGCCGAATTTTTCGAGAACTTCATCAACCATGCGGTATACGGCATCATAATCGGCTATATCGGCTTGCAATGCTATTCCTCTCGCCCCCTTGGCGTTAACCGCCGCGACCACCTCGTTGGCGGCCGTTTTGTTGCTTGCGTAATTAACCACCACGGTCGCTCCTTCCACAGCCAGGACTTCAGCCACTGCCCGACCGATGCCCCGTGAAGCTCCCGTTACCAATGCTACCTTGTCTTTCAACCGCATTTATTTGCCACCTCCTGCTAGCAACCTCGAAACTGCGGCAGCCGTTTTTCCAAAAATGCTTTCACTCCCTCGATGGCATCCTCGCTCCCTGCCGCGCGCGCAAAACAAAGCTCTTCACCGCTAAGTCCTGCCGCCAGTCCAAACTTCAACCCATGGTTGACGGCTTGTTTAGCCGCCCGCAAAGCCACCGGCGATAAATTCATCAAGCTTTGAGCTAATCTAAAAGCCTCGTCCAGAACATTTGCCACGACCTTGTCTATTAGCCCCCACGACATCGCTTCGGCAGCGCTAATAGTGCGCCCGGTTAGGAGCAATTCTTTAGCCCGAGCGGGCCCGACAAAACGCACTAGGCGCTGTGTCCCCCCCGCCCCGGGAGTCAAACCCAATTTAATCTCGGGAAGGCCGAAGGTAGCCGCTTCAGCCGCTACGCGAAAGTCGCAGGCCAGGCATATTTCACAACCGCCGCCAAGAGCTGGCCCGTTTACAGCTGCAATTACCGGGCGGGGGAAATCCTCGATGTAACTCACCAACCGGGCAATACTCCGACAAAACGTGACAATCTCATCTGGTGTTGCAAAGCTCCGGAGTTGTTCAATATCTGCGCCGGCGGAGAAGGCACGCCCGGCGCCGGTAATCACAACTACCCGCAATTGATTGTCCTTTTCCAGGCTTTCCATGCAATCCCGCAATTCACGGCTCAATGTGTAATTTAGGGAGTTTAATTTTTCAGGCCGGTTTAATGTAATTATTGCTACGCCCCTGTTGCACTCAAGCTTTATAGTTTCGTAACTCACGGGGTACCACTTCCGTTTAGTTTTGTTATGCCTGCCACCTCACAGGCCATGCGCTTCTTGTGCTCCCAGTTTGTTTCCGCTTCTATTACAATTTTCTGGGTTTGCGGTCCGCCGCCGCCAAAAAGGTCGGCAGGCAACGTTACCCCTAACGTTATGTTCTCGATTAGTCGTACCAGCCTCATCCTGACCCATGTGGGAACGTGTTCTACACCACGCAGGTACTTTTCCACTTTAGGTCCAATCTCGTGATTTAATAAATCCTTTTCTGAAGGCATGGTCGCAATTATGCCCCCTGTAACTTCATGAGCCAGCCTGGCAATTTCGTAGGGGAAACGTCCCACGTTCAATTTAGCCACATTAGCAAGCATCCGGTTGGGACAATAAACGCCCGAGGGCAAAACATGCCCCTCTAAAGCTGCGGCCAAGCCGCAAGCCCAAATGGTTTCGGACAAGTGAACCATTTCTGTCAATTTATCTCTTATATGCGAGGCACGGCTCACCCCATTGATTTCCGATATAAGCCGGGTCGCTCCAATTAAAACGTCCATTACCCCAGGGCGGCAACCGCCGTAGCTAAACCGGTGCATTGCCGTAAAAAGTTCTATGGCGAGCCCTGTAAATTCAAATTCCCCGCACATGAATACTCTTTCCCAGGGAATGAATACATCTTCAAAAATAACCAGTGCTTCATGCATGTCATAGTGCAGGTTCCCCAGATCCGACCCATCCAGCCGGCGCTCATCCATGGAATGACGCCCAAGCACAAAAGTTAAACCTGGAGCATTAACAGGCACGGCAAAGGCTACGGCGTAATCGGCATCCTCCTCGCGCATCGTCGTGGTCGGCATAACGTTGATATAATGACTGGCCAGTACGCCGGTCATATGCATCTTGGCTCCCCGCACGACAATCCCATCACTATTCTTTTTGACTACCCGTACATATAAATCCGGATCCGCCTGCCGCGACGGTGAACGGGCACGGTCACCTTTAACGTCCGTAACTCCAGCCGCGCAGAAAAGGTCTTCACTCTGGATGTAGGAAAGGTACTTTTTGAACCGCGCGTGGTAATTGGTGCCGCGTTTCAGATCAATTTGGTAGGTTAACTCATATAGCGGGTTAATGGTCTCCTTGGTTACACACCGGATGCAGCAAGTTCCAACCAACTGGTTGAGGACCCGCAACATACGCAGGCTCCTGATGCAATCCTCCCTGCTTTGGTAAACGTGCAACAGGCGATTGATTTTTTCGCCGCTTATGTGCGAAACAGCGGTACATAAATCTTCGTAGCGGGGATCAAGTGCCGCCGCATATGTTTGTGCCACCACATTTATTCCGGGCCTGATCAGAGGATGATCCACATAATTATCTATCCTTTCCCCAGCTATATAAACGACCGGGTTCAATCGGCGCAGGCTCTCTACGTATTCTTCTGGTGTTCTAAGCGCCATGGAAGTTCCCCCTTCCCCACAATGACCTACCTTTGCAAATCTTTTTTGTTCATTCTTTCTAACTCAAGATCGCGCAGAATTCGCCTTTGGATTTTGCCGGTGCTTGTTTTGGGAAGTTCTCCTACGAACTCTATCTCTCGCGGATAATTGTGTTTGGATAGTTTGGTGCGGACAAAATTAATGATTTCAGTGGCAAGTTCGTCGGAGGCACGGTAACCTGAGCACAAGACAACAAACGCTTTTACTATTTCCCCGCGTAAAGCATCAGGCTTACCGATTACTGCGCATTCGGCTACCGCCGGGTGTTCCATAATGCAGCTTTCCACCTCGAAAGGCCCGATGCGGTACCCTGCACTGGAAATTACATCGTCGTGCCTGCCAACAAAGTAGAAATAACCGTCCTCATCCTTATATGCCAGATCACCGGTGTTAAACCATTCGCCCTGGATAAAAGCCTTTTGCCACTTCTCGCCCTTGCCGAAATAGCCATCAGAAAGGAAAAACCCGTTGTGCTTTGCACAGATAAGCCCTATCTCGCGAGCAGCGCATTCACGCCCCTGTTCATCTCTAATAGAAACTTCAAATCCGGGAACCGGCTTGCCACAAGAACCTATGCGTAAAGGAAGATACGGGCTGTTGCATATGAGCATGGATACCTCGGTGATGCCGTACATATCACGAACCGGTACCCCGAAGTGCTTTTCGAACCAATAAACTACCTCGGGGTTAAGAGGTTCGCCCGCTGAAGCAAGGTAACGAAACTTAAGCCCGTAAGCCCGCGCCAAATCATCGCCAGCCGCCATTATAGCCCGAAAAGCCGTGGGGGCAGCTGTGAAATTCGTTACACCCAATTTTTTCACCGTTTTGTACCAACCTTCCGGCTCAAAGCGCGGCTCGTAGACTACAAGCGATCTCCCTAGGGCCATTACTGCGCTTCCAGCGGAAAACAGGCCGTAAGTCCACCCGGGGTCGGCAAAACCCCAGTACATATCATCTTCAAGTACATTAAGGCAATACTCTGCATAGGGCATAACCGAAATAATACCCTTCTGCAAGATTACAGTGCCCTTAGGCGGACCAGTAGTACCCGAAGTATAGACAAACACTGCTGGATCGTGGAGCTTGGTATCTGCTGCAACAAAATCGCCGCTTGCATTATTCATTTCGTGCCAGAAGCTAAGATCTCCGGGCTGCAAGCCCTGTTCTTGTTCGTTAGCAACAACTATAATTTTTAAGTTGTCTTTAAAAGTGTCTTTAATTGGCTCAATCTTACGGCGATTCTCCACATCAGTAATCAAGACCTTAGCACCGCTATCCCGCAACCGGTACTCAATAGCATCGGGGCCAAAAGCCGTGTAGAGGGGCACATCAACCATCCCTGCTTTCCAAGTACCAAAAAAGCTGATGTAGGTTTCCGGGATTCGCGGCAACAACCTGGCTACTCGATCGCCTCGTTGTAATCCGAAGCCTGTTAAGACATTCGCAAACTTATTTGAAAGCTCTTTAAGCTCCCTAAAGGTAATTTTTTCAACGCTAAAATCCTTACGCACATGAAAAAGCGCTACTTTTTTGGGGTCAACGGCGTAGCGATCTACAGCCGCATAAGTAATGTTAAAATGTTCTCTCCAGTTCCAGTTAAAGTGGCTATCACAAAATCGATTCCAATCAAACTCCTGATAAAGCGTATCGTAGTCCTTCTCTGTATAAGCTTCTTGTTGTACTTGCAGCTTATACATAATTTTTCACCTCCAAAATGTTAGTTGAAATTTCTTTTAATTTAAACACAAGCAAACGACATGCCAAAGCAGCAACAGACCGCTTTGAACAGGAACATCTTTGTATCTCATATGACTTTGGGTTCAATGACGATAAATACATGGTGCATTTGCGCACCGCGTAGCTAAGGCCTAAAAAATAATTTTCTACATTTTTGCAGAGAAAAAATATAAGCCTGCCAATGGTGGATCGGCACACCACCTATTGTAGGCTTGCACCATTTTTGAAAAGTAATAATATTTCCAATTCCCTAATTACATTGTAAAGTCTAATAAATCACCTGCTACCGTTGTTATTTAAAGCCCAGGCCGTTTCGCTTATCCAGAGAGCAACCGCAGTAAGAATTTTAATTTCAGAGAACACCAGGAGTCCTTGCGTGCCGTGGTACACCTGTCTATTGAAATGAATGGCAAGCGGGACCTTTTACAAGGTGCCTCATTCTAACGCCGGACGGCATCGGCTCACCGGTTGCTTATCCATGAACATTAATAGCCTTTTGGCGGTTAATCTTCCGCAAAACTGTGGTATGATCTACTCCCAGCTTTTTGGCAATTTGACGGGCCGATTTACAGGTTCTTAAAGCTTCCCGCAAAAGCTCTCGTTCAAGAATTTCGTATGCTTCCTTTAATGGGATAAGTTCGTTAACTATTACCTTTACTTTTTCCTTTGTTTCTTGTTCTTGTGACAACTGCATTTGCGCTGGGAGATGATTGACATCTATGACGTTGGATCCAACCAAGATGACGAGTTGCTCGACGAGATGTTGCAGTTCGCGGACGTTACCGGGCCAGCCATATCGCTGGAGGGCCAACAGAGCAGCGGGGCTGAATTGTTTTTCCTTGTTATACAAACGGCAATATTGTTGGAGGAAATGAAGTACCAGGGGTACAATGTCTTTAGGGCGTTCTCGAAGCGGCGGGATGTTAATGGGAATAACACATAAGCGGTAATAAAGATCCTGGCGAAATGTACCCTCATCAATTAAGTGTTTGAGGTTGCGATTTGAAGCAGCAATTACCCGTACATCAACGTAGTTTGCTTTGGTGCCGCCAAGCTTATAAAATTCCTTGCTCTGGAGAAAGCGCAATAGCTTTGTCTGCAATTGCAGAGGCAGTTCGGTTATCTCGTCTAAAAAGAGCGTCCCCCCGTTGGCTGCTTCAATTAGACCAATTTTCCCTTCTTTCGCCGCCCCGGTAAAAGCGCCTCTCTCATATCCAAACAATTCCGACTCCAATAAAGTTTCCGGAATAGCCGCACAGTTTACCTTAATCAGTGGCTTATGGGCACGTGGTCCCATACGGTGAATTATTTCAGCCACGATTTCTTTTCCTACCCCTGTCTCCCCCGTAATTAAGACGCTCGAAGTGGTTTGAGCGGCCTTAAGGGCTAAATCCAACACATGTTTCATGTTAGAATCTACAATTATAATGTCGGGAAATATTTCCCGAACCCTGTTTTCCTGCTCAGGATGTTCTATAATATGATTAGCAAGTTCGGACTGGTAATCTGGCAAAAGAATTACCAATGTTCCTAAATGTCGCGTGCTCAAATTAATAGGATAGTATTCCAGGATAAAACTAGAGCCATTGTTTCTGTATTGACGCCTTACGGGTATCTTCTCGCAACTGCTAGACGCAGGAATAGTAGAAGTAACGTTTTTAAGAGATATGGTCACAGAACCTGAGTCGCCAAAACCCATAGCTTGTTGGAAAAAGAGGTTGGCATAAAGTAAGTCACCCTGCGCTGAAAACACCGCAGCACCAGCATTGAGCTGGTCTAGGGCAAAACGGAGAACTTCAATTTCACGCATAAGTGCACTAATAACATTTGCCCGCGTGAGCATACCACCAAGCTTGCCGCTTGAGGTTACGACTATACGATCTACGGGAAAATATGCAGCATTATGTATTATTTCATGCTTTTCGATGGTGTTCACAGAATTCTGAAAACAGGATTGAGGAATAGAGGCATCCCCACTGACAAATTGAAGCAGGTAGTTGGCAACATTGAATAAATCAAGGGTGGCAACAATTTCGCGCTCGTTGTTAACGACAGGAATTTCTGGAAGACGGTACTTTGACATGAGACAAAGAGCTTGTCGTAAACTTTGTTCCTCCGTAACGTACGGGCAGTGCGCATGATTTATAAAATTTTTTACTGGAAACAATTAACCCCCCCCCTTTATTTTAGCAGACTCTTTAAAAGCCAACTCAGCTTTTCGTTAAACAGGTGGATATAATTCAAAAAGGCAAGCCTAACGACCCTTAAATGCTGGTACCCGCTTTTCAAGATATGCGGTAATGCCTTCAAATAAATCCTCGGTCTGGAAGCTTCCAATACTATGCTCGAGTTCTTTTGCTAGAGCTTCGTGCAAAGGCAAACACAGACCTTGTTTAACTAGTTTTTTGATGGCAGAGACTGTTAGCGGTGCATTTGCAGCTATTGAACAGGCTATTGACCGGGCCAAAGGAAGGACTTCCTGAGCGGGCACAATGAAATCGACGAACCCCAGCTCAAAGGCCTCTTGCGCCGTCATTTTGGCACTAGTAAGAAGGTAATAGAGCGCGCGACCCTGTGGAATTAGGCGTTGCAAGCGCTGTGTAGCCCCTCCCGCGGATACCACTCCCAATTTACATTCGGGAAAAAGAAAGGTAGCCTCTTCACTAGCGATACGGATATCACAAACCATAGCTAACTCGCAACCATTGCCGACGGCGTGGCTATTAATAGCACATATTACCGGCACTGGAAACGTTTCTATTCGATTAAAAGTGTCATGAATAGCCCTTAAAAACGAGCGTATCTCCCTCGGATTCTTACGAGAAAGTACATTTAGATCAGCGCCGGCAACAAAAGCCCGTGAGCCCTGGGCAGTAAGAATAACGGCACGAATTTCTTTCTTTTGTTCCAGTTCGCTAAAAGCTTGATCGAGGGCTAAAAGCACTTCTTCGGTAAGAGCGTTAACAGGATGATGGTTTATAGTAAGAGTTGCTATATGGGGCTCCTCATAATCAATAATTACGTTCTGTTTATTGTTATTGGACAAATGAACCCCCCCTGTTTTTAAAATTAAATAAACCTTTCGGCGATGTCCCACGTGTCGTGGAATTTCGCCGACGACCCTTTTCTTCGTTTTTAAGCCGCTTTCACCGTATTGGATAATATTGGAGCTGCCTTTTGCTGTAGAATCGCGGCCAGCATGGGCAGCAAGCGGAACCCTTGAGTACGCCTGAATCCCTTTTCCGCCTCAAGCAACCCGGCCGCTGTCCACCGTAAAACCTGCTGTCCGTTGCGCCAGCGTATCACGTTGCGGGCGGCCACCCTGACCTTGTCAAAGGCGCTTTCAATGGGGTTGGTTGACTGCAGTGTCTTCCGTAATGTCCCAGGCAGCCTAAACGGGTCACGGTGAGCGTTTCTTCAGGCCCCTCCCGCAGGCTGGCGGCCGCCCCGGGGTGCCAGTCCTTACGTCATCAGCCAATTTTCGCAACGCCTTGAGAGCTTTCGTAGTCTAATTCCCGTCAGGCTTGGTCGGGTTCTCGGCTTACTAAAAACCTCCGTTCCCTTTCCGGCAGGTGCTCCAACATGTTCCGCTTCTTGTGTACCTGGCAACGTTGCACAACCGCTGGCGGGCCTAATACATCTCTTACCGCTGCTCTCAGTGCCTTTAAACCATCGATTACCATCAGTATCCCTTCTGTGACCTCAAGCCCTCGCTCTATCAGGTCCTCAAGGAGGGAGCGACAGACTGCAGCGTTCTCTGTAGCCCCTTCCCATAGACCCAAAATGCATTTTCGCCTCCCGCCGTAATTCCCAAGGCTACCACAACCGTGTGCTCGCCATGACTATGCCGTCGATCATCAGAACCAGGTAGCGTTCCCTTTGAGGGGCCTGGTTAATAGTTCCTCCAGGGTTTTGCATGTGGCAGCGGCAAACCGCTGATACTACTTTTTGTGGTGACCTCTTCCTCAACCTCGCTGCCCACCAGCTCAAGCTCAAAGCGGTACCGCCGACACGACAGCCCAAACAGCATCCGCTCAAAACAGGCTTCGGTGAAAAGACTTTCGTCCTGGAAGACCTCATAGGTCTTGAGTTTGATCTCCCGGCCCTCTTTGCTGTACACCCTGGGCCGCCGTACCGCTACTTTTCGCCCGCCAAGCACCACGCTCCCTTTTTCCGTACCGTGGCTGTACACCTGGCGATCCGGAAGATGCTCACCCTTAGGCCCGGCCATTTCCGTCACTTCCGCCTCCATCATGGAACGCAAGACCTTCAGTCCTAGGGCTACGGACAGGGCAAGTAGCCCTTCCTTCGCCGCGCCCATGATCTCCTGCAGGGATACCTCTACCTTTTCCGGTAACCCTTGTCGTAATTCCTTCGCAGGTATGGCCTTCGGTCGCCTTCTTGTGGTATACTTTCTTCAGTGGCGGCCGCCTCTTTTCTTGGGTTTATTACACTCCTGTTATACCACATGGGATTGAGAGGCCACCACTCTCATTTTCCACGATTTTTGGGACAACACCCTTTTTAAATGCCGAATTGTGAAATTTTCTCTTGCCAAGACCATATTCTATAGGAAAAAACTTCTTATCTGAGGTATTCAACAGCAAAATTACAATAAAAACCTATTGCCTCCAGGAGCTTTGAAATTTCTTATACTCATTTGGCTGATGTGCCAGCGTGGCCTCTCCCGGCCCGAATATGAAGAAGAGTAGTTTTGTGGGTGGAATTAAGACTGCCGCATCAGTATAGTAGCTAACCCCCTCTATTGCAACTTCCCTCCCCAAGGTCTGACTGGCAACTTTTTTCCCATCTTTACAAGTTCATGGTTCATAGGGGTATCAACGGAAGGCCTATCATTTATAATTTCTACTTCAGCTTCAAGACCTTGTTTTTCCAATATGTCCTGTATGTCCCTCAGTATTTCCTGATGAGCCATTCCCGGTACAGTACGTATATCCACCGTCAGCACATACTTATCGGGAACAACATTGGTTTTTATACCGCCGGAGATTGTCCCTATATTTAACGATGGTTTACCCAATAAGGGATGCTCCATAAATCTGAAATTATATCGTTGTAGTTCGTTAATCAAAGTGCTCATCATCAGGATGGCGTTTTTCCCTTACCCGGGCATAGAGCCATGGGCGGTTTTGCCGTAGGTAGTTATCTTTAACCATAAGGCCCCCTTCTCTGCGACATAAAAATTGTTATTGCTAGGTTCACCAATAACTACTGCTCCTACTTTATTCAAAACACCGCCCTGCAGGAGACGCTTGGCGCCCACGCTATCCACCTCCTCGCCAGCGGTGCCGGCCACAATGAGATCTCTAGCCAGTTCCACCCCTGCTGCTTTGAGTATAGTATATCGGCAGCCATGATCATAGCCACTAAGCTGCCCTTCATATCAGCGGCTCCCCGCCCGTAAACTTTATCCCAATAATTTGACCAGACAGTGGATCATATTCCCATCCCACGTCCCCCGTAGGAACAGTATCCAGATGGCCGTTATATAAAAGTGCCGGTTTATCCCCTCGCCCCTTCAGTACTCCTACTACATTGGCACGATTTTTTCTAGGGGCTCGACCATAATTTCTATACCCATCCTCCTCATCTGTTCGGCTAGGTACAGGGCTAAGGGTTCTTCATCTCCGGGAGGGTTTGCGGTATTTATTTTGTAAAGATTTTATCAGAGCATCGAGTATTTTTCCCTGGTCCATGTATTCACTTGCCGAAATGTGCGAAAACATTTTTATACTTCCATACTTTTCAGATTTAACATGTCACTAAAGCATGCCTTTGACAATTCCCTCAAGACGAGGAACCTTTTCAGATCTCTGAGATAAGGGATTCTTCTACGTTGCTCTGCTATCTCAGCCAAATCCACGGTGGCAACAATTGCCTCATCATCGTTTTTAGCCTCCATTAAAATCTTACCCTGTGGGTTCACTATCCGAGAGTGACCGGCAAACTGGGTATCCTTTTCCTGACCGGATCTATTGGCGGCAATTAAAAACACCCCGTTTTCCAGCGCTCTGGAACGGGTAGCAAGATCCCACGCATACAACCTGGGCAATCCAAAAGCCGACGGATAAAGGAGCATATCTGCCCCCTTTAAAGTAAGGATGCGAGCGCTTTCGGGGAACCCTACCTCATAACATATCTGTATTCCGACCCTACCAAAGGGAGTAGGAAAAACTGGGTATTCCTCGCCACAGGCCCACCGCAGTTGCTCCCTATCCCAGAGGTGAACTTTGCGATAAGTGCCGATTAGCCCATCGGGGCCAATTAAAAAAGCCGTATTATAAACTACTCCCCTCTTTACACCCACTTCCATAATGGTACCAGCCAAGAAAACCTTCTTTTCCCGAGCATACTTTCCCAATTGTTCTACAGCGTACCCCGGTATGGTCTCGGCCAGAGCAAGATCTTCTTCTTCAACCCTGTAACCTGTCAAAAAAAGCTCAGGCAAAACAATAAGCTCTGCCCCCTTGCTCCGGGCATCATCAATCAAAGTTAATGCTTTTTGGAGGTTCTTTTCTTTATTTGCCGGGAAACATTTCATTTGTACCGCTGCTACCGTTACCGGATTGGCGCTCAAACTTCTCATCCCCCTCTTTACCTATTAAAGTATTCGCCTTAACGAACCAGTTCATTAGCCTGCTTTTTTAAAACTACTGCCAAATTGCTCAGTTCATCAACTGCAGCACTTATCTCTTGAGTTGAGGCAGCCTGCTGTTGAGCCGCCGCCGATATTTGTTCAATCGCGTGCGTCAAATCCAGAATAGAGCGTTGTATTTCCTGCAGTGCTTGCATAACTTCTTTTGCCGAACGCTGTGTATTTTGAGAAAGGTTACGTATTTCCCCTGCTACTACATTAAAGCCACGTCCTGCATCACCTACCCGAGCTGCTTCAATAGCCGCGTTTAAACCCAGCATGTGAGTCTCCTCGGCAATATCCCGTATTAGGTTCACTATGCTATCTGTTTTTCTGACTTCATCCTTGAGAGCTTGAGCGGTACTATTCAAGTTTTCCGTAGTGGCCGCCAACTCCTCTGTAGTAGCGGAAAGATTAGTTATAGCCGTTGCAATAGTGTTAACCTGGTCTTCCATCTTCTCCGCCGCTGCCATCAGATCTTCCTGGCGGTCAATGGGAGAGGTTATGGCTAGCGCACCAACTACTTTACCCGTAGCGGGGTCAGTTATAGGATATGCTATGCCAATATACGGAATACCGTAAACTTCTTTTCCCACACGCATGACAATCCTTTGCTTTTTTTTCAAAGCCAGAGCTGTTGCACTCCCCTCTCCAAAGGCATCTCCCGCCTTTAAAGGAAGGCGAACGCTACCGTGGTTACAGTATATGCACCGTTCCAGGTTCGAAACATATAACCCAACTTCCTCGCCCAAAAGCCCCTTGATAAAGGGTGCCAGCTCCAGCGCATAGGAAAGGAGGTCACGCGATGGTAATGATAGCGAGCCTTCATTTTTCTCTTCAACGGAAACATGTGAAAAATTCTCTTCTATTAAAGGTTCTGCTTCTTGTGTTTTAGGTGCCTGTTTATAGAAAAATGAGAAAAACATAAATGGAAGCACCCTCCCTCAGAAAAAATAAAAGCACGGCCGCCGGAGATGGTTAACCTTTGTAAACTATCCCGGCAACCCCATAGGGGTATGCTGTATACAGCACCGCTTTATGCCCGAAGCTCTGCATTCTCATCTTTTGATGGGTTTATCCGTTTACCCCTGGTAAAGATCTCTTCCCGCGGCGGATAGTACCATTCTTCTTTGTATAACGCTAGTTGGAAAAATGAAACAGACTGGAAGAAAGTCAAGACTATTTTGTTGTTAAGCCATCAAACTTTTCTACTGCAGCACGGAAGAAATCAGGCACCGGTTCTGCAGTTCGTGCTGTGGGATTATAGTTTACATAAACTGTTTGTCCTTTAAGCACTAAAACACCTGAATCTTTCTTATAGATCTCAAAGTCCACAGTATAACTTTTATTCCCAATATTAGAAACACGAACCCCTATTTCCAGAACTTCATCAAAAAAGGCAGGTGCCTTGAATTCGAGGCATGTTTTTACCAAGGCCATATCCATTTTACCTTCCTGGGCCAGTTGCTTGTAATCAAAACCAAGGTAGCGAAAATATTCCGTAATAGCCACGTCCAAATAAGTCAAGTAGTGGGCGTTAAAAACAATCCCCTGTGCGTCAACTTCGGAATAGCGAACCCGAAGTTGATGGAAAAAGCGAAAGTCAGAACGCATAGATTTTGGTACCTCCCGGAATGCCTCGCGCTCGCTTTGGGGGGGCCATTTGGTAGGAGCGGCGGTCTCCAAATTTGGGTTCAGAATCAGCCGTTTCTCGGAAGGGGCCGTAGAAGGCCGAAGCGTATTTAACTGTGTAAGACATGATAGCGACATCTTGAAATTATGTAAACCATAATCCTGCAACACGCTCCGCATAACCGGTACCCGATTTCTTCAGAACTGCCGTGGAAAGTTTCGAAAAACTGCCTCAGTAATCACCGTCGGACACCTACCTTTAAAAGGGATCCGCTCCCTATTTGGAAAGCAGATCCCTTTTTACTTCTATAAAGTAGTTGAACCTTATACACCTCTAAATTGAGGTGACCGCTTTTCCAGGAAAGCTCTGGCCCCTTCTTTCTGGTCCTCCGTTGCACAAAGGCTGCCAAAGAGATCTGCCTCTGCTTCCAGCCCTTTGTCCAGCGGCAAATCCAAACCCCGGTTGATGGCCTCCTTGGCCGCCCGTACAGCCAGCGGGGCTTTACCGTCAATGACGGCTGCCACCCTTAAAGCCTCTTCCAGGGCCCTTCCCTCAGGTACCACCCGATCCACCAGCCCGATACGCAGCGCCTCTTCCGCTAAGAGCGTTTCACCGGTAAAGATCAGTTCCTTGGCTTTACCCGGGCCCACCAGGCGCGCCAGGCGCTGGGTACCACCATAGCCGGGGATCAGTCCCAAATTCACTTCGGGCTGTCCCAGACGGGCATTGGCCGCCGCTATCCGGATATCACAAGCCATAGCCAGCTCCAGCCCGCCGCCCAGGGCATAGCCGTTAACGGCCGCAATTACCGGACAGGGGAGGAAAGCCAGTTCCTCGAAAATAACCTGCCCCTCCCTGGCCAACTCCCGACCACTGACGGGATCAAGTTCTAGAAAACGGGTGATGTCCGCTCCGGCCACGAAAGATTTCGGCCCATTACCAGTGACGACCACCGCCCGGACGTCACCTGCTTCTATTTGCTGCCGCAGCTTTTGAATTGCTTCCCTAAGTTCTTTTAATAACGCTGCGCTCAGGGCATTCACTGGCGGGTTATCTAACCGGATAATTGCCGTTCGTCCTGCATATTCAAGGTGGACAGGCACGATTTATCACCTCACAAGTCTTCATACAAGCAGGGGTAACCTTCCCCATAAACTGCCCGGAGTTTAATACGTGTAAAAACCCTTACCGGTCTTCCGTCCCAGGTACCCGGCGCGGACGAGCTTTCTCAGTAGAGGACAGGGACGGTACTTGGCATCGCTGAATTCGGCGTACAGAGTTTCCATCACTGCCAGGCATACATCGATACCGATCATGTCCGCCAGGGCCAGGGGACCTATGGGGTGGTTGGCACCCAACTTCATGGCCGTGTCGATATCTTCGGCACTGGCCACACCTTCCATAAGAATGTACGCGGCTTCATTGATCATGGGTACCAGCATGCGGTTCACAATGAACCCGGGCGCCTCATTAACGGCCACGGCGGTTTTGCCCAGTTTTTCCACCATAGCCTTGATGGTGGCAAAGGTTTCCTCGCTGGTAGCGGACCCCTTGACAACCTCCACCAGTTGCATGACCGGTGCCGGGTTAAAGAAGTGCATACCGATTACCTTTTCCGGCCGGGAAGTAGCAGCGGCAAGGGCACTAATACTTAAAGCCGAGGTGTTGCTGGCCAGAATGGCCTCTTTCTTTATGGCACGGTCCAGTTCCCGGAACACGTTTGTCTTTAATTCCAGGTTTTCAATAACCGCTTCTATAACCAGATCAACATCAGCCCCGTCAGCCATATTGGTGGTAGTTTTTATTCGCCCCAGAATAGCTTCTTTATCCGCGGCCGTCATCTTCCCCTTTTCCACCTGACGGGCCAGGTTTTTCTCAATTAGAGACAGGCCCCTTTGTACAAAACGATCCTCCACATCGCACAACACCACGGGAAACCCGGCCTGGGCCACCACCTGGGCTATACCCGACCCCATGGTGCCGGCTCCCAAAACCAATACCTTCTCCATTGTAGTTTTTCCTCCCTCATTTTTTCTCCCTTAGGCAAGCATTTCGATGACCGTGGCCATGGCCGGGCCGCCACCCACGCACAGGGAGGCCACCCCGTAGCGTGCGCCCCGACGGCGTAGTTCGGACAGAAGGGTGACGATAATCCGGACCCCGGTACACCCCACCGGATGACCCAGGGCAATACCGGAACCGTTGGTATTTACACGCTCCATATCCAGCTTCAATTCCCGGTTTACGGCCAGGAATTGAGCGGCAAAGGCCTCGTTGATCTCAAAATAGTCGATGTCTTCCAGTTGCAGTCCCGCATACTTCAATGCCCTGGGGATGGCATAAGCCGGCCCGATACCCATAATCTCGGGAGCCACACCAAAAGAAGCAGTAGCAATAATTTTCGCCAGGGGCTTTACGCCCAGCTCCCAGGCTTTTGATTCGGCCATCAGGATAAGTGCCGCCGCACCGTCGTTAACCCCGCTGGCATTACCGGCCGTTACGGTTCCCCCCTCTTTGAATACAGGTCGGAGTTTTGAAAGAGCATCCAAGGAAGTGTCTGGCCGGGGATGTTCGTCGGTGTCTATCACCACAGTTCCCTTCCTGGTCTTGACCTCTACGGGGACGATTTCCTCTTTAAATTTTCCTTCCCGGATGGCGGCTACGGCGCGCTGGTGGCTTAACAGGGCCAGTTCGTCCTGTTCCTGGCGGGTGATACCGTATCTTTCCGCCAGATTCTCCGCGGTTACCCCCATATGGTAACCGTGGAACGCATCATGCAGCGCATCGTATAGCAGGGCATCCTCTACTCGCCCGGGTCCCATCCGGTATCCCGTACGCGCCCCCATCAGCAGGTAAGGCACCTGGGACATGCTTTCCATACCCACCGCCAGGCTAATGCTGGATTTCCCGAGCATAATCTGCTGGGCCGCAACCTCCACCGCACGCATACCGGAGGCACACTGTTGTTCCACGGTAACCGCAGCGGCCTCCACCGGGATCCCGCACTTTAACTGCACCTGCCGGGCCGGGTTGCCCTTCACGCCTTCCTTGTACACCATCCCGGCCACTACATCCTCCACCTGTTCGGGGCTAACCCCGGCACGCTCCATAGCCGCCCGGGCTGCGATTATCCCCAGATCTACCGCTGAGACATCTTTCAAGCTACCCAGAAAATCACCAATGGGGGTCCGGGCCGCACCTACAATGACGACACTTTCCACTGCTTATCCTCCTTGCATTGACAGAATTTCTTTTAAGGCAATCTTGTCCTGCCGGCTTCACACCTGGAACGGGTAAATGACGGCGGGGTGATAACTTTTAGCGTCATCACCCGCCATGCGTCATATATTACTTATGCCTTTACTGTGGATTCGGATTTCGGCAGGGTAGCGGTCAGCGGTTTCTCACTCAGGAAAAGGGTAAGCACGGCAGCAATCACGGCCATGGCCGAAAAGAAGATAAACACGTTAGTGTAAGAAGCCCCTCCGCCAGCCTTCTCCACCACCAGATAACCGGCAATGAGCGGAGCCACAAAGGAACCGAACTGGCCAAACCCGTTAGAAATTCCTACCGCACTGCCCACAACCTCTCGCGGATAACGGATCTGCGGATAGGCGTAAACCGCCCCGAAGCTCAGATTTACAAAAAACCCCATCAGCGCCAGCATGGCCACGATCATGGATACGTTTCCTTTAGGAATCATCCCAATGTACAACAGAACCGGAATGCTTACAAGATAGGAGATTAGCAGTACAGGACGGGTCTTGTTCTTAAATACATTATCGGTGAGCCAGCCGCCCAGAATCATGGCCACAAAGGCTACGGCATAGGGCAGGGAAACCAGGGCACCCATAGTTTTCAGGCTAAAACCATGCTGTTCATAAAGGAAGGAGGAAATCCATGTGGTGCTGCCCCAGTAAATGGCCAGGTTCATGAACAGGACAATGCAGTACATCCAGAAGTACACGTCCCTGGCTACAACAGTCAGCCCACCTTTGGAACTTCCCTTTGCGGACTCCGACACCACACCAGCTTCAATATAGTCGGCCTCCGCCTGGGTCATCCGGCCCCGCCTGACCATTTCTTCCGGCTTATCAGCCACAAAGTACCAGAGCAACAGGATACCGATAATCCCCGGAACGGCCAGCCAGAAGAACACCGGTCGCCAGCTTCCGTAAACGGCAGCCAGCCATGTGATGATAATCGGAACGACAGCAGGCCCTACAGCCCACGAGGTGGAAAAGAATCCAGCTGCCCGTCCCTTTTCCTCTTTAGGAAACCAGTTGGCAATGGCTTTATGAGAAGGAGAGAAATGGTGACCTTCGAAGAAACCCAGTCCTAATCGAACAAGGATGAAGTGGGTGAAATTGCGAATGAACCCCGTGACAAAGGTAACGGCTGTAAAGGTAGTGATAGCAATATACATCACCTTTTTTGGTCCAATGCGGTCAGCAAGCCACCCGCCGGTAAACTGAGCAATCGCATAGGCGAAGAAAAACAGGGATGCACCAAGACCGGCCTGGGCAGCTGTAAGTCCCAGGTCGCTCCGGATAAGTGGCAGAAACGTCAGTACCGCAATACGATCAAAGTAGTTAATAATATAGACAAGCCAAATGACAATAAGTACTATCCACCGGTACCGGGATACCTTACCCAAAACATTTTTTGCGGTTTCCACAGGCTTAAACCTCCTTTGTTGCTGGATGAATAATGACAACATTCTGAATCTCTTTTTTGTTACTGCGCCGTCCACCCCCCGTCAATGACCAGGCACTGGCCAGTCATATAACTGGCGGCATCCGAGGCCAGGAAGACTACAGCTCCTACCATGTCTTCAACCTGTCCCAGGCGGCGCATCGGAATATTCTTGATAAGATGGTTATAAATTTTTTCATTCTTTAGATCAGCCTCATTCATTGGGGTGAGGACATAACCTGGACAGAGGGCATTGACACTGATGTTGTATTTGGCCCATTCCAGTGCCAATGCCCTGGTCATCTGGATGACACCACCCTTGGCCACGCAATAGGGCAGCACCCGGCGTTCGCCCACCAGTCCAAGGATGGAGGCTACGTTGATGATTCGACCGCCGCCCTGCTTGATCATCTGCCGGCCCACGGCCTGGGCCACAAAAAAGACCGCCCGCTGGTCAAGGGCCACCACCCGCTCAAAATCCGCTTCCGTCAGGTCTTCTGCCCTCTTCGTAATGGCAGTACCGGCGTTGTTCACCAGGATATCAATCCTGCCATATTCCGCCACGGTCCTTTCCACCAGTTTCTGCACCTGATCATTTTGGGTTACATCGGTGGCGACACCTATAGCCCGGCGGCCCATGCCACGAATTTCATCGGCCACACGGTCACAATCGGCCTGATTCCGACTGACTATAACCAGATCCGCTCCGGCCCCGGCCAGCGCCAGAGCAATACCGTAGCCAATACCCTTGGTGGATCCCGTAACCAGGGCCACTCTACCGTTTAAACCAAACGTGGGAAATTTCATGCTCCTCTTCCTCCCTCAAGGTATAATCCGATGCACAAAAGAATCTCCCCACAATTCATACACGCACTTCCCATCCGCACATTAAACTTAACCGGCACCCGAGTAGAAGTACTCCCTGAAGGCCCGCCGGGCTAATTAAAAGAGCTGCTGCAGTTCCTCCAGGGAACCTTCCAGAAGTTGAATGTAGCTCTCGAAGGTAAGGTTTTTGAGGCCGTTGTTGGTATAGACACCGGCCCGGTCTATAATGCGAATGATGCGCAGCTGTTCCTCAGTGGGAGGAGGCGTAACTTTGACTTCCGGAGCTACCTTAAGATCCCAGGAAACATTGGCCCGCACCTCTTCCACACTCACTCCGGGGTGAACGCTGTCCAGATAGGCCTCTTTGGTTTCTGGATCAAACCGGAAGATACATTTATTGGTAATGATGGCTACCGGACCTCCACCCGGCAGACCTGCTTTTTTACGAGAATTGTAACCGTCCAGGTACCCCGGAGAGGTGATGTAATCGACCCGCTCCAGGAAGCGTCTCTTTTCCAGGGGGATGGTGATGACGGTCCGGCGGGCTGAACTCGCAATGTCGTTGGCTCCGCCGCTTCCCGGCAACCTGGAGGCAGGATGGTAGTAATCCCCACTGCCAAAAATGGCCGTGCTATTCAAGTTACCATACTTATCCACCTGGGCACCACCGACCATCCCCACATCAAAGTAACCCCGTTGCTGATCGGCAAAGAGCCGCCATAATGAGGTGGTGCAAATGGCATTTTCCACACATGCGTTATCCCCAATACCCAGCACTATACGGTAAGGCATAGGACCAACGCTTCCTGACTCCATGGCCATGATAAGATTCGGTGCGTGGGTGAGCTTAGCCACCAGGGCCCCTAACAGAGGCACCCCCACACCGACAAACACCACGTCGCCGTCCCGAAGCTCCCGGGCAGCTGCCGCCACCAGCAGTTCCGGCAAGTTATAATCCCGAGCGAAATTTTGACTCTCTGCCATACCTTCTTCCCCCTTATCACCCGATACGGGTGAACCTTCTTTCAATGCGCCTTAGCTTGTCCAGCCTGCCCCAGCCCACCTTTTCCATATACCCCTCCCAGCTATCCACACCAAAACACCATTCGTCCAGCCACTTTTCAAAGCCCTCGCGGGTCCGGAAAGCTGCCAGTTGTTGTACATGAAAGGGAATATCATAAGCGTAGTAGTAAGGCATGTTCCAGGGATGACAGGCGAAAGGCACTTCTACCACAGCATCCACGGTATACTCCGGCGCAATGGTTAGATTGGGATGACGGCGCACTTCATCAGTAGAAACTATCTCTTCACAGGTGATAATGACTTTTTTTGCCGCTCTTACCAAATTCTCGGCATTAGAGGAGAAACCAAACATCTGTGCGTTACCCCTTTTATCAGACCGGCTGACGTGGACAATGGCTACATCCGGTCTGGCTGCCGGTACCAGAGCCACCTTTTCTCCCGTGTAGGGATCATCCATGGTTTTAATTCGCGCATTGTATTTCGGCAGATCTGAACCCAGCAAGGATTTGGTAGGCAAGAAGGGTACGTTCATGGCCCCCGCCAAAAACCTCAAGCCAATAGTAAAATTAGAATAATCCTCCACCTCTATTGGATGTGGAATTCCCTTTTCCACGGCCCGGCGGAAATTGTAGGCCAAACCTGCCACGGCGTAGGAGCACCATGCAATTTCCATCCGTTTTAAGACTCCCGCCCCCACCAGCAGGTCTCCAGCCTCGCAGGGACTGTCTCCAATGAGGGTAAGATTTCTCTTGCCCTGTCTTATGATCTCGTAGGCATGAGCTACGCACTGGATGCCACCCATCCCGCCAAAGGCAATAGTATCTCCATCTTCTACGAAAGTAGCGATGGCTTCTTTCAGGGTCATGCGTTTATCCGTTTTCTTCTTAGTGTTCATAAATTCCATTCCCTACTATCCCCCTTTCCTGGTACCGAAGACTTTAAGCCCCTCATCCAGACAAGCCTCCAGCAAATTTTCCGCTGGATGACCGGTTGGTACATGCCATTCCCGCACTTCATCGGCGGCAATCTCTATGCGGGGGCCATTAAAGGGCGGCCGGGTGGCACAATCGGACGGGCAAGCACTTACCACCAGCAGGACGTCATAGGTCTGGTCATTCCAAGGAACCACCTTCAGTTCCGCAAGCCGGCTCTGTAATTTACGAACCAGAGCCGGGCCGTCCTCTTGCGGGTTACAGTGCCCGCAGTACTTTACACCCGCCTTCAGCTTACCTGTCGCCAAGGCGGATCATTCCTTTTCCGGTATACCGGCCAGGATCCTGGCCAGTTTCTTCTTCTGCTCCAGGTTCCCCTGACGCATGATCATTACACGCTGTGCCTGGGGAGAACCGGCTCCGTGCATACTCTCGGCCAGGGCGGTACCGCCGGTCATGTTTTCAATCAGCCGGGCTACCCGGATCCTGTCCTCTGTCGGAACACTAGCCACACCCCGGAAATATTTCTCTACATAGGGGCCAACTTCTGGACAGCGAAGATCCTGCTCCGAGGGCAATGTGGCAATGAATCCGCCTGCAATATCGTGGCTGAGACGACAAATCTCATAGATAAACCGTGTAACGTTTAGCTTGGTGATGTTAGCCAGCAATGGATCGACAAAATAGGCGCCGGAAGGGGTGGGCCTGCCTTCGGCGGAACAGGCAATGGAACCGGCATAAAGAGTTTCCGTTAGATGGATCATTTCCGTGATCTTGTCCCGCACATGGGATGCTTTGGCAATGCCATTATAGTCCGCGATAAGTGCTGTGGCCCCTATAATTACGTCACTTACACCACCTTTACAGCCCCCATAATTCTGCCGGTGGTATGAGGCAAAGCGCTCCACCAGGGAGCCGGCAAACTGCCACTCGCCACACATAAACACACGCTCCCATGGAACAAAGACATTTTCTAGAACGGTCAGTGCCTCACCCCCCACGATACCATAACGGGCATTTCCCTGGTCAATCTGACCGTTCTTACGGGAGTCATTGGTCTGCCGCCCAAAGATGTGAATGACACCGGGAGCATCTACCGGAACAGCACAGGCTACGGCATACCGGGCGTCCTCGGCCGTCATGGCCGTGGTGGGCATGATGAGCATTTCGTGGGAGTTCACAATTCCTGTCTGGTGGGCTTTGGCACCTCGGATAACGATGCCTTTTTCGTTCTTCTCCACCACGTGTACATAGAGATCCGGATCCACCTGCTGCGAGGGCCGGAGACTGCGATCCCCCTTGGGATCGGTCATGGAACCAGCAACCATAATGTCCGTATCCTGAACGTATAAAAGGTACTCTTTGAAACGTTCGTGATAGTTGGTTCCCAGGTTCTGATCCATTTCATAGGTAACGGAATACAAAGCATTGAGGGCATCGAACCCCACACAACGCTGGAAACAGGTACCCGTACGCCGGGCAATCATGCGCAGCATTTTTACCTTTTTTACAAGGTCTTCCGTACTTTGGTGGATGTGGGTGAAGCGGTTAATACGCTTACCGGTAAGGTGAGAAGTGACCGTCACCAGGTCTTCGGTTACGGGATCATGGGCCATGTCATAAGTTACGGCTGCCGCGTTAATGTGGGGCCGGAATAACGGGTTATCGACCAGGTCCGTTACCTGCTCCCCGAAGGCGTATACCTTTGTTTTGAGCCTGCGCAAGCTTTCGATGTACTCGGAACCCGTTTTCATAACCATAATCTCCTCCTAATTTGTTCTCGGGATAGACCTTATTGTTCTTTCGTCAGGCAAGACCTGTGCCAGCCCCCCAACTCGATACATCTATCTTCATTAATCATGAAAACCAAAAGCAAAAGAGGCGTTCAGGTCATACGCCTCCTTTGCTTAACACCCTGGCTTAACCGGATAAATGTTTTGAATCGCTACAGCGTAGCGTTTCGCTACAATACATTCCTGTCCTGGGCAACTCATAAACCTGCTCACCATTGATTTGTCCGGTTATATTGATCCCGATCGTAACGCAGCCCGTATTTGGCCATCCTCCGGTACAGGGTAGTCCGGGCTATGCCCAATTGGTTCGCCACCCGTGAGAGATTACCCTTATTTTCCTCGAGCAATTTCAAAATTACCTGCTTTTCGTAGTCCGGTACTGGTAAAAGATCCTTTCGTGCCTGCAGGTTGTTTTGGACCCTGCGGATTTCCTCCGGCAGGTGTTCCGGTCGCAACGTCGGACCACCGGCAAGGTGCAGGGCCCTCTCCACCACATTTTGCAGCTCACGGACATTGCCGGGCCATGGATAGGCTTTAACAAGGGGCCAAACTCTCTCATCCACCGAAAGGATATGTTTTCCCATTTGCTTACCCAACCGCTCCAGGAAATACCACAGGAGGAGTTCAATATCCCCCTGACGTTCCCTGAGAGGGACCAGCCGGATGGTAACCACGTTCAAGCGGTAATACAGGTCCCGCCGGAAGTTTCCCCGCTCCACCTCTGCGGCCAGATCCCGGTTGGTAGCTGCAATGACGCGCACATTGACAGGCAATACCGTAGAACCGCCAATACGGGTAATGGCCTTTTGCTCCAGTACCCTGAGAAGGGTAGTTTGCAATTCCAGAGGCATATCCCCAATTTCATCCAAAAAAATGGTTCCCCCGTCCGCCAGTTCGAATTTACCGGGACTCCCTCCCTTCCTGGCGCCGGTGAAGGCACCTTCCGTATAGCCAAAAAGTTCGCTCCCGATCAGGTCCCGGGGAATGGCTCCACAGTTAATGGCCACAAAGGGGCCCTTCGCCCGTTGACTGGCGTTATGAATGGCTTGAGCCAGGATATCTTTACCGGTGCCGCTCTCCCCCAGCAGCAATACCGTAGAGTCACTGCTCGCTGCCGCACGGGCAAGACGCAAGGATTCTCGAAACTTGGGGTCCTCACCCACCATATCGTCAAAGGTGAGCCTGGCCACTGCCCCGCTCATTCTTTGAGTCAACTTCCGGGCGCGGGTAATTTCATTCAGGACCATAACGATACCCTCACATTGCCCGTCGTTTCCACGAATGGGCCGGGAAGTCACGGTTAGCTTTACGGTTCCGAAAGGGGTGGTTACATCCAGTTCCCGGTCGGTGATAAATTTCTGCCCGCTTACAATTGCTTCCCAGTCCGCCCCCTCACCACCCAGGACCTTCCGGACGTCCGCCCCTACCGCCCTTTCTTTTTTTGTACCTAAAAGGCGAACAGCCTCTTGATTCATATGGATGACTCTTCGATTGCAATCCGTGGCCAGGATTCCTTCTGAAATTGATTCCATCAGGGCCTCCCGAACCCGGTTGGCCAGGTCTCGCTCCCGCCAGGCCCTTTTCATAGCCATTTGCCGTTCAATGGCATCCGCACCCGCCACCACCATTCCCAGTGTGTGAGGATGGACCTTTTCAAAAGACCCGGTCATATCCAATACACCAATCAGATTGCCGTCCGGATCATGAATGGGCGCCGCAGAACAGGTCCACCGGTGGGAACAGATGCAATAGTGTTCGTAGCTGAAAATTTGTAATGGTTGATTCATAATAAGTGCAGTGCCAACGCTATTTGTACCGGCGCTAAGTTCGCTCCAATCGGCCCCTGGTATAAAATTCCCTTTTGCAATAGCTTGAACCACTTCTGGATCTCCAATTACTTCCAACAAGTAACCCTCACAGTCAGCGACTGCAACCACAAAGCCCGACCCGGCAACAAACCTGTATAAGGTTTCCATTACCGGGCGAGCAATCTCCAGCCACTCCCTATTTTTTTCACGGCGCATCGCCAGAGCTTCCGGATCCAGTACGTTGGGAACTACCTTTTGATATGGGTTAACACCGGCGCGCCGACAGCGTTCCCATGACTCCCGCACGATAGGCCTTAGCATTTGTAAGCCATCTTCGTTCCCAACAACAAAAGCATGCCAGGCAGCCCGCAATTCCTCCTGAACCGCTGCCATGACTGGTGCCCCCCTCTAAAGTTTGGCAATTGATACTTATCAGTATTATTCAACTCAGTATTATTCAACAACGTATTTGGAATCACCTTTTTATTTTCGCTTTACTTATGTTAGTAAAATATTGATTCAAATTACGAAAAATGGTACATTAACCTGGAGGTTAACTATTGGTTAATAGACCTAAAAGCAATTCCACCAATATTTCGGAGGTGCCTAACAATGGCCACCATACTTGGTATCTGCTGTTCCCGGCGTCCCCTGGGCAACAGCGAGGTACTCCTGCGCGAAGCGCTGGACGAGGCTCAAAAAACCGGTGCGGCTGTATCCTTTTTACGCCTGCCGGACCTGCGGTTCGAACCCTGCCGGGGTTGCCTGGCCTGTGTCTACAAGGGGTCCTGTGCCATCAAAAATGACGACCTGGGGGTTTTACTGGAGAAAATCCTGGAGGCCGACGGGTTAATCATTGCCGCACCCACCTACCTTTTGGGCCCGGCAGGAATAGTCAAGCTGGTAACAGATCGGGCCCTCAGCCTCTCCCCCCACCTTGAAGATCTGGCCGGTCGCTCCAGGGTGGCCGCCACCATCAGTGTAGCCGGCAACAGAAAGTGGAACCCGCTGGGGGTAGAACTGCTAAACCTTTTCCCACTGGCCTACGGCTACCGGGTCATCGACTACCTGGAAGCGTATGCTCCCGGACCGGGGGAGGTCCTGTTGGAATCCGAAAACGTTACCCGGGCCCGCGAGCTGGGCCGGCGGGTAGCCAGGGCCCTATCCGGAGAAATCGAGGCGCGTCCTCCGGAAGAGCAGCAGTGCGGCAACTGCTACGGTCGAGCTTTTCGCCTCAGTGAGCAGGACAGGGTTACCTGTGTGGTATGTAATACCACAGGACGGCTGGTTCCAGATGAGAGCGGCCTGCGCTTCGTACCCGACCCGCCGGGCCCCCATGGCCATTTCTGGACGGCAGAACATCGCCGCCACCATCTCAATGAGTGGATTGTTCCCAGCCGCGACCGTTATTTGGCCCGGCGGGAGCTAATTAAGGAACTGCTGGCCAGGTATAAAACGTGAGTGGAAGAGGTGATGCGCCTGCTTAACACGGTGCATTACCTCTTCCACTCTTTTAAAGAATAAAGCTTTTGGTTGACGCGATTAGCCAAGCCTATCTTTGGGCAGCCATCAAAGAGCGCACCTGCTCGACAGTAACACCCTGTACCCGCACGAGCTTGTTACGGCCGGTGTGCCCGGCTATGATTTCCACCCGTACCCTGGGCACTCCCAGCAGCCGGGCAAAAAAATCCCGGCAGGCTTCATTGGCTTCTCCTTCCACGGGGGGAGCCGTTAAACGGACCTTCAGGGCGTCTTCAAACACCCCGGCCAACTCATTTCTGGCCGCCCGGGGCTGAACGCGCACTTTAAAGACTACTGCTCCCTTTTCTTCCCGCAGGAAGATCATAAACCCGTCACCCCATCAGACATACCGGTGTAAAATGAGCGCCAACCGGCCGCTCTTAGTGGTTCCCGTAACTCGGGTTACCTGCACCCGGCCGCGTCCCCGGGCGGAAATAATGTCCCCTTCCCGCACCGTATGAGAAAGCTCACTGCAGACCTGCCAGTTCAGGCTAACCCGCTGGGCAGTAATTTCCCGGGCCATGCGGGTGCGGGAAGTACCAAAACCGGCAGCAGCCACCACGTCCAGACGCAGGGAAGGCACGGTGGCCTTGATTTCCCGAATCCGGCGGGGGGGAGAACAGAGTTGCTCCCTGGAAATCCGGTGCACGGTCACGGAAATGCGACCCACCCGGGCAAGCTGGGATTGAATGAAGGGAGCTATTTCACCGGCCACAACCACCTGGGCCTGGTCGTTATGCAGGAGGATGTCCCCAATTTTCTCCCGGCGCAGACCGAGGGCCAGCAAAGCCCCCAGAAAATCCCTGTGGCTAGGCTCCTGCTCTTCAAAGGAACCCTGGATAGATAAAAATGCCAGTTGCCAATCCTCCTCCCGGGGATCCAGATAATCGGGATAAATAAGAATACGCACCCGCTCGGCGCCCGGGTAACCACCATCACTCCGTGCCGCCAGATCGGGAACCCTTTCTAATGCCATAAGCACAAGACCGGCATGATAAGGATCAAGGAAATCGGTTACTCGCGGCTGGCGGGCACGCAAAACTTGCTGCACCAGGTCATAAACCCGGGACAGCATTTCTTTTTCATCTTGGGTTTTGGCACGGTATAGCAAAAACTCCTTATCCAGCATTCCTCACCCCTTCAGGACTACAACCCCAGGGCCCGGATCACGTTGAGAATTATCTGGCGCAGCAATTCCAGGGCAAAGAAAGCCACCAGGGGTGAAAAATCCAGCATCCCCACGGGGGGAATAAAGCGCCTGAAGAAACCCAGCACAGGTTCGGTAATTTCATAAACGAAGCGGATCAGGGGCTGGTAGGGGTTATGACGGATAAAAGACAAAATAATGCGGATAAAGATCAGCCAGGCATAAACCTGGAAAGCCACGTTTATAATGCGTTCTAAACTCATAATGCTCTCCTCTTATTTTAATGCACTGGACAGTTCCCGGGAGCGGCGGGTAGCTTCTTCCACCGCCCGCATGAGGGTTACCCGCAGTCCTCCCTCTTCCAGGGCAAAGACACCTGCAATAGCCGTACCCCCCGGTGTGGTAACCATATTTTTCAGGCGGCCAGGGTGTTCGTTGGTTTCTAGAACCATCCGGGCGGCCCCCAGCATGGTCTGGGCGCTGAGCAAAAGAGCCACATCCCGGGGGAGACCCACCCGTACCCCGGCATCGGCCAGAGCCTCCAGGATGACATACATATAGGCAGGCCCGCTGCCGCTAAGCCCTGTCACGGCGTCCATCAGCCCTTCCGGCACTTCCACCGCCCGGCCGACGACACTGAAAATAGCCATAGCCCGCTCCCGATCCCTAACACCGGCATGGGTCCCGAGACAAAGGGCACTGGCACCGGCTCCCAAAAGGCAGGGTGTGTTGGGCATGACGCGGACTACCGGTACCGGTTGGGCGAGAAAACTTTCAATAAACTGGGTGGTAATACCGGCGGCAATGGAAATGAGGGTTTGCTGGGGCTGAAATATGCCCCCTGTTTCTTTCAAAACCTCCTCTACTACTTGAGGTTTAACCGCTAGAATAACCACATCTGATTCCTTTACTAGATCCTTGTTGCTCTCCCGCGTATGTACACCCAGCTCCCGGTGCAAAAACTCCAGTCGATCCCGGCGGGTATCGCTTACATACAGATTCCGGGCCTGAAGACCGCTTTTAATTAATCCTGTGAGCAAGGCCTGGGCCATGGCCCCGCCCCCCAGGCAGCCAATGGCAAGTCCTGTCAATGGCAAAAGGAATACCCCCTTTTACTCGTCCATCCAGGAGAAAATCCCCCGTCCTCCATATTCTTTAATGTCACCGGCTATATCCATATTACTGGGTACAAAGAGAAAAATTCCGTTGCCCACCTTTTGCATGTTCCCGTTCAGGGCGTATGTAGCTCCGCTGACAAAATCCACCACGCGCCTGGCCAGCTCGCTTTCAGCCCTCTCCAGATTAACCACCACCGGGCGGCGGTTTTTTAAATGTTCAGCGATGCTCTGCACATCTTCAAAAGCCCGGGGTTCTGCCACAATAACCCGCACCTGGCGCTGGGTGTGTAAGCTGAATACCTGCCCCTTGCGCTTCACCTGGGGCACAGAATCTTCTTCCCGGAAGCGCTCCTTTTCCTCTTCCTCCAGGGGCTCCTCTTCAAAGCCCATAAAACCGAGTACTTTATCCACCAATTTTTTCGCCATGGTTATCCCTCCTTGGGTTTGGTCGAGGTCCAAAAATGGCGCTACCCACCCGAATTATATTTGCTCCTTCTTCTACGGCTACCGTAAAATCGTTGCTCATCCCCATAGACAAAAAATCCAGCGGTAACTCCGGCAGCTCTTGTTTAAGCCAGCTGGCCATTTGATACAGTTCCCTGAAGATCGGCCTTGCCTGTTCGGGATCGGAGACCAGGGGAGCAATGGTCATTAATCCGCGTACGCGAATACCGGGAAGCTCCGCCACCCCCGCAACAAAGCTCCTCACCTCCCCGGGGGGTAAACCGTATTTGGTTTCTTCCCCGGATATATTTACCTGTACCAGCACTTCCACCGTTAAACCCCGCTCCTGGGCCCGGCGGCTGATTTCCCGGGCCAGGCGCCAGCTGTCCAGGGAATGGATCAGGTGTACCTTGCCGATAATATATTTAACCTTATTCGTTTGCAGATGGCCGATAAGGTGCCATTCCACATCAACCGGCAGCTGGGGGTGTTTGGCCACCAGTTCCTGCACCCGGTTCTCCCCAAAGGCATTTATTCCTGCTGCCAGCGCTTCCCGCATAATGTCGACGGAAACATTTTTAGTCACTGCTACCAGCTTAACCGAGCCGGGATCCCGGCCGGCCTTTTTTGCCGCTTTTGTCATCTGCTCAATTACATGAGAAAGGTTTTCCCTGACTCCCAATATCTTTCCCCCCAGCTCTCATTCCAGCCTGTCTCCCTCCCGGACCCAGAAAGGGTTGGTCACATAGCGGGTGCGGGTAGATAGACTCTGGCCGGAAATAACCACCCGTCCTGACGTTTCACCCAGAACCTGAACGGGCACCCAGGTGGCCCGGCGCCGGGAAATGACATAAATCCCGGGTTGCCCGTCCCGCTCCACCACCGCCCGGGGAGGGACCAGAAAACCGGCCACTTCTCCCGTCACCAGCTCCAGCTGGACCTGGCGCTGGTGGACCAGGTCGCCGGGATAAACGGATAACAGAAAGAGCATCTCTTCCCCGGTAATTTTCTCCAACCGGGCGCGCATTTGCCGCCCCTGCCATAGAACGACCACCGGTTGCCCGGAAGACCATCTTCCAGCTCCGGCTTCCTCCCGGGGAACGCGGCACCAGTACCATATGCCGGACAGGTTGTCCACCAACTTGCCTACGGGTTCCCCTTTTTCTACCCGGTTCCCTGTACCGGGGGAAGCGGATTTTGCCCCCAGTTTTTCCACGGCCTCCATTTCTAATGCATTTCCAGGCCGCAATACCTTTTCCAGTCCATCGATATGGTTGCAAAAAACCCCTCCCCGGGGTGCATAAACAACCATCTTTCTTCCATCGTTACCATTATCAGCCAGAAGGATCTCTGCCACCGCTCCTCCGGCCCGCACCCGCTGCCCGTCACTTACCAGCAGCCTTAACTGGCCCCTTCCCGGTGAGGGAAGCAGTTGCTCTTCCTTAATCAGCCAGCCGGAGGTGGTAATGGTACGGGAAACCTTGTCCTCCTCCAACCATTCCACCCTGACCAGCCGTGTCTCAACCAGGTACCAGGTGCGATTTCCCAGCCACCAGAGGAAAAAAAGAACCACCAGAGAAAGGATCGACAAAGGGAATATTTTTCTGGCCCGGAGCAGGGAGATCAACCCCGTCACCTGCCAAGATTCAGATAGAGATGCGTAACTTGTTTTATTCTACGGCTCTTGGTGCAAATCCTGCGAAAAAAGAACCGGCAACTGGCGCCCGGGTAAGAAAATTAGTTCAGTTCCCGGCGTTCACCCGTGACCAGGTAGATGACGGCCTCTCCAATATTGGTGGCATGGTCGGCAATCCTTTCCAGGTAGCGACTGACGTAAAGAAGGTAGGCCGATTGCATCACTGTTTTAGGATTCTCTATCATGCCGTTGATCAGTTCCCGGAAGACTCTAGCAAAGATATAGTCCACTTCATCATCCAGGGCACACATCTCCCTGGCCTTTTGGACATCACCATTAACATAGGCATCCAGTCCATCTTTGACCATTTGCTGGGCAAGCCGTCCCATTTGAGGAATATATTCCAGGCATTTTACCGTCAAAGGCTGCCCGCTCAAACACATGGTGGCCCGGGCGATATCCACCGCATGATCGGCCATCCGCTCCAGACTCAAAAGAATCTTGATCCCGGTGATGGCCACCCGCAAATCCCGGGCAATGGGTTGCTGGGTGGCAATTAATTTTACGCATTTATCTTCAATTTCCAGGTAAAGTTCATCGATCATCTCATCGCCCATGATTACCTGGGCCGCACTTGCCACGTCGAGCTTGACCAGGGATTGCACCGCATCATAAATGGCCTGTTCCACCAGACTGGCCATGCGCAGGATATCCTGCTGGAGTTCAGCCAGGGCTTTATCAAAGGAAGAACGGGGACTCACGGTCATCCCTCCCGCAAAAACATGCAAGTTTTCGTCCTTTGCGCCAAAATTCGCAGGTGAACGGCAAACCTCAAAGTCCTAACCAAATCGACCGGTAATATAATCTTCCGTACGCTGATCTTTGGGACGGGTAAAGATTTCATCCGTCGTCCCCCATTCCACCAGTTCGCCGTTTAAAAAATACGCGGTAACGTCCGAAACCCGGGCGGCCTGCTGCATATTGTGGGTCACAATCACAATGGTGTAATCTTTCTTCAGCACCTGGATCAGCTCTTCTATTTTGAGAGTGGAAATGGGATCCAGGGCGGAACTGGGTTCGTCCATCAGTAGCACTTCCGGTTCCACCGCCAGGAGGCGGGCAATGCAGAGGCGTTGCTGCTGGCCACCGGAAAGGCCCAGGGCCGATTTAAATAAGCGGTCCTGCACCTCATCCCACAGGGCCGCGTCCCGCAGGCTCCTTTCCACAATTTCGTCCAACAACCGCTTATTCTTGATACCGTGAACCCTCGGGCCGTACGCCACGTTATCATAAACCGACATAGGAAAGGGATTCGGACGCTGGAAGACCATCCCGACTCGTTTGCGTAAGTAAACCACATCCACATCGGGAGCGTAGATATCCTGGCCGTCCAGTAAAACCGTTCCCTCTATCCGTACTCCCTCGATAAGATCGTTCATCCGGTTTAAGGTACGTAAAAAGGTTGACTTGCCGCAACCGGAAGGACCAATAAGAGCAGTGATTTTATTGGCCTTTATATCTAAATTGATATCTTTCAGGGCGTGAAAATCTTTATAATAAAGGTTTAAATCTTTAACGGCAATCTTCACGTGTTCCTCCATCGGGCACCCCCCAAGTCAACTCTTTTTTTGTCATTGTGGCCCGTTCTAACAAAGGAATGTTAATTATGGTTTACCAAAGGCTATTTTTGATTAACGGGATGCCGGTTCAGCCAGGGGCAGGGTAAAGTAAAACAAACTTCCCTTGCCGGGTGTACTTTCCACCTCAATCTTGCCGCCATGAGCGCGAATAATATGTTTCACAATGGCCAGGCCGATACCAAAACCCCCCAGTTCCCGGGAACGGGCCTTATCCACACGGTAGAAACGCTCAAATATACGGGGCAGGCTTTCGGCAGGAATGCCAATGCCGGTATCTTCCACCTCTACCCTCAACTGATCCTCCAGGACCATGGCCCGGATGGTTACGCTGCCCCGGGGCGGGGTATATTTAATGGCGTTGTCCAGCAAATTAATCAACACCTGGGCAAGCATATCGGGATCACCATACACGCTGGGCAGATCCCGGGGCACTTCCAGGGAAAGGGTGAGTGCTTTTTCCTTTGCCTGCGGCCGGAACAGGGAAGCCACGCGGTTGATAATGTCCACCAAATTCACCGGTTGCCAGCGGTGCACCACCCGTCGTTCCTCAATCTTGGAGAGATCCAGCAGATCGTCCACCAGACGGGTTAGGCGTTCGGTTTCCTGACTCATTATTTCCAGAAACTGGCGGGAAGTTTTGGGATCATTCATAGCCCCGTCCAGAAGGGTTTCTAAGAAACCCTTGATGGAAGTTAATGGAGTACGCAGTTCATGGGAAACATTGGCCACAAACTCCGTACGCATCTGTTCCAGTTTTTTGCGTTCGGTAATATCCCGCAGGACCACCACTACCCCCCCGGTTTCCCGGTTGGAGCCTTTTAAAGGGGTGGCATGGAGGCGGAAAATGCGAGGGTCGGAGCCGGCCCCGAAAATTTTCACTTCCTCGCTGGTGGGTTTTTGTGTCTCTAGAGCCTTGCGCAGGAGGCGCTCAACGTCATAGTTGCGGATAACTCCCAGGATTTTTTTCCCCAGGCAGGTTTCCTGCCTTAAGTCAAATATTTCCTCTACCACCGGGTTTATGAGCAGCACGCGACCCTCCCGGTCCAGGGCAATTACCCCGTCGGCCATGCTGTCCAGAATGGCGCGGGCCCGGTTCCTTTCATCGGTAATCATGTCAATAGTGTTCCGCAGTTGACGGGCCATGTCATTAATGCTGCGGGCCAGTTCCCCTATTTCATCCTGGGTATAAATATGCAGTTCCCGGTCCAGGTTGCCCCGGGCCATATCCCTGGCCGCGGCAATGATTTCATTTAACGGACCGATGACCCTCTGGTATAAAAGCCAGGCCAGTAATACCGATAGGGGCAGGATAATAAATAAAGCTCCTAATACGCTCAGTTTTTTAGCGGCATAAAGCTGCAAAAGGGCAAAAAAGATGGCCATTAGGAAAAAATAACTGACCACCGGCCGCCAGGAAATACCCCGCAGGAAGTTAAGCTTCACCCTCTAAGGCACCTCCCGGAAGCGATAACCCACCCCACGCACCGTTTCAATATACTGGGGCGCGTTGGGCACCTGTTCCAGCTTTTGACGGATATGGCGTATATGCACATCCACCGTCCGGGAGTCCCCGGCATAATCGTAACCCCAGATCTGTTCCAGCAGGTATTCACGGGAAAAAACTTTTCCCGGCTCACTGGCCAGAAAACGCAGTAACTCGAATTCCTTCGGAGTTAGGTCCTGTTTAACGCCGTCCACGGTAACCAGGAAACGATCCGGGTCAATTACCAGCCGCCCGCGGACCAGTCTTCCCCCCGGAGGGCGAACACCCCTGCCTTCGCCTTCCCCAGGCGCCCGGCGCAACCGGGCTTTGACCCGGGCCACCAGCTCCCGCGGGCTGAAAGGCTTGGTGACGTAGTCGTCGGCTCCCATTTCCAGACCCAGGACCTTATCCAGTTCCTCCCCCCGGGCACTGATCATGATTACCGGAATATGCCGGGTTTCGGCCTCCTGCTGCAAGGTGCGACAGACCGCCAAGCCATCCTGTCCCGGCAACATCACATCAAGGAGGATGAGATCGGGCCGCTGGGAGCGTGCCATTTCGATGGCGATATTCCCGTCCGTGGCGGCTATTACCTGGTAACCTTCCTTTTCCAGGTTAAAGCGGATCAACTCCACAATATGCTCTTCATCATCCACAACCAGGATTTTAGCCATATAGTCGCCTCCTTTAAGCGGCGGGTTAAGTTAACATGATCAGGGCCGCCATCCTCCCGGTACGGCCGCCACTCCCCCGGTAGGAAAAAAAGAGGTCCTGCCGGCAACAGGTGCAAACACCGGCTATAAAAATGTTTTCCGGTACAAGGCCGGCTTCCAGGAGAACGCGCCGGTTGGCCTCCCAAAGGTCGAGCTGCCACTTGCCAGACGGATTGGGAACTAAAAGATCCTGCCAGAAGGGAAAATGTCCTTTAAACAGGTCAACCAGGGGCGCATCCACTTCATAGCAACAGGGTCCAATGGAGGGGCCAATGCCCGCCAGGCAATCCTCGGATCGGCTGCCAAAGAAACGGCCCATGGCCTCCACCGTTTTGGCCGCAATGTCAAGGTACGTCCCCCTCCAGCCCGCATGTGCCAGACCCACCACCCGCCGAACCGGATCCAGAAGGAAAACCGGCACGCAATCGGCATAATAACTGGACAGGGGTACCAGGAGTTCCCCGGTAATCAGGGCATCAGTGGCGGGCAGGGCATCTTCCGTTGACCGGGCCCCCCGGCCGCGGTGAACCTTCCCGACCACCGCCACCCGGTCCCCGTGGACCTGCTGGCCGGCCACCAGGTGTGCGGGGTTCATTTCCAAAGCCCGGCAGGCCCGCTCCCGGTTGGTCAGCACATGACCAGGGTCATCACCCACGTGAAAGGCCATATTTAAAGTGGCGAACTCCCCAGCACTGACACCGCCATGGCGGGTGGTAAAGCCATGGCTCACCAAACCGGTGTCCAGGAAGGCTTCCCAGAGCAGCCACTTAACCGTCCCTTCTTCTCTCCACAGGTAGCCGGGCACGGAAATCAGTCCCTCCCAAAAAACCGGGAAAATTCCCGATTACACCATAATTATATCGGTACGCCTTGTTTTAGGCAATGTAATTAACTGGCCTGCTTTTGAATGGATGCCAGCAGGGCGTTCAAATGGTCCAGCTGTTCCATAATCTCCTGGTAATGCCCCCTACCCAGACCACTGGCCAGCACATCCTGTAAACGGCTCGCCACTGCGTCATATGCCCGGCGTAACTCCTCCTCGCCAAGCGGCAAAGCCGGGGTAAGCTGCACTTCTTCCTCAAGCACGGGAACGTGCACGGAATAACCGTAACGACGGGCAATATCCTGCGCCAGAACATTCATGGAAGAAGGTTCCCCGTGCACCAGGAAAACCCTGGTAGGGGGTTTTTGTAAGTGTCCCAACCATTCCAGCAATTCTTCTTTATCCGCATGGGCAGAAAAACTATCGATACTTTTAATGGTAGCCCGTACGGCCACTTCTTCCCCGTGAATGCGCACGTATTTTGCCCCGTCTTTTATCTTACGGCCCTTGGTTCCAGGAGCCTGGTAACCAACAAAAAGAATGGTGCATTCGGGACGCCACAGGTTGTGGCGCAGGTGGTGCTTGATCCGGCCGGCCTCGCACATACCGCTGGCCGCTATGATGATGGCCCCGCTTTTAATTTTATTTAAAGCCATGGATTCTTCGGTGGTGCGGGTAAACTCAAGGGCGGTCATGTTTAGGGGGTCTTTCCCTTGGGCTATAAGCTCCCGGGTCTCCTGGTCAAAATAAGGTGTATATTTTTTGAAAACTTCCGTGGCCGCCACGGCCATGGGGCTGTCAATATAAACCTTCATGGGCGGGAAGCGGTTGTTGACAATCAGGAGATTGAGATCATAAAGCAAATCCTGGGTGCGTTCCACGGCAAAAGCGGGAATAATTAAATTGCCGCCTTTACGATAGGTCTCCCAGATAATATCGTGGAGCAGATTTACATGATCCCCCTGATCCGGGTGCAGGCGGTCACCATAGGTGGATTCGATGAATACATAATCGGCATGGTCAATAAACGAGGGGTCTTTAAGGAAGGGCTTGTTCTTTTTCCCTAAATCCCCAGTAAAAAGAAGTTTGGTTTCTTGTCGCCCCTCCCTGACCGTAAGTTCTACCATGGCCGAACCAAGGATATGTCCCGCTTCTAAAAAGCGTACGCTGATCTCTTTGGTGAGATTTACCACCCGGTCGTAATCCACGGGCTCAAAAAAATTTATAGCCCGGTTGGCGTCCTCAACGTTATAAATTGGTTCTATGAGCGGGCGGCCGGCCCGGGCGGCCTTGCGGTTAAGCCTTTCTACCTCCATTTCCTGGATGTGCCCGCTGTCGGGCAACATGACTGCACACAGATCGATGGTAGCCGGGGTGGCCAGCACCTTGCCCCGAAAACCATGTTTCACCAGCTTGGGAATTAAGCCGCTGTGATCTATATGGGCGTGGGTGAGCAAAACGTAATCCACGCTAAGGGGTGATACAGGGAAAGGCCGGTAGTTGCGCTCCCTTAAGGCCCGGGCCCCTTGAAACATGCCGCAATCCACCATTATCCGGTTGGCTCCCACTTCTAAAAGAAAGCAGGAGCCCGTGACCGTTTGGGCAGCTCCGAGAAAACGAACGCGCATGCAACCCCTCCTAATTAGTGCAACTTAGATTTTTATTAATTCCCTTTCAACGAGGATATCCCTTCTGAATACAGTGAAAAATGTCTTCCTTGACAGGTGCCGGTCCGCGGCGTAAGCTAAAAATAGCCGGGAAGTCCCGGCTGTGAATGGGGAAAGGGGTGTTACGGAATGCCTATTTATGAATTTCGCTGCAACACCTGCGGTCACCGCTTTGAAAAATTATGCTCGCTGGGAGAAAGTGGTGAGCATCAGGTATGCCCGGCATGCCAGGCCACCGGCGCAAACCGGCTAATGAGCAGCTTTGCCTCCCTGGGCAACCGGGATGCCGGCGGTAGCAGCAGTGGTGGCAGCAGCTGCGGCGGTTGCGCCGGGGGAAGCTGCGCTACCTGCGGACATTGAAAAAGGGGGTTCAAAGCCCCCTTTTTTTCGCTATATGGGATATGGCCGGAATTAGATGCAGCGCAAATCCACCTCATCAACGGCCACAGGGTTATTGTTGCCGGCTGCCGGAGTAAAAATGAACCGCACCTCCACCCGGCCCGTGCGTGCCGGGGAAAGACCGGTGGTAAGGGAAAAACGCCGGCAGGACTCCGGGATGCTGGTTTCACTGAAAACGGGGTCCGCCCTGCTGATCAGTCGCCCCTGGACATCGTAGAAAAACACCGCCGCTTCCAGAGAGAAGTTCCCCCGAGGAGGCCGCCCGGGAATTTCCCGGGCGGAAAAGCTCAGTTGATACAACCGGCCGGGCAGGCCCGCCACCGACTGGGTAAGGGTGGCCTGGCGGTTGGGCACAGCCCCCATACCGGCGGCAAGGCGTCCCCCGCAGTTTAACGGGGTGCGGAAAATGTTGGTTCCATTCCACAAGACAGGCGTATTCACATCCCGCCATTCCTCTAAACCTGGATCCCGTAACAAATTACCGGTAGGGCACACACCAGTTGGCGGGGGCGGCGTTGGCACCACCGCGGGCGCAACACTTATGGGTATGGAAACAAAACGCTGGGCCAGCCCCCGGGCCACGTTGAAGCCCCGGATGGTGAAATTGCCTGAAGCCACCAGATTACCCGCGTTGTTCCGCTGGTCCCAGGTCGCCCTGAAGGTCTGGCTTTCCCCCGGTTGAAGCGTTACCTGGCCGGCAACTTGAGGAAAGCTCCTCCCAAAGGACCAGCGCCACACTTCCCGGCCCTCCCGCAGGGCGGCAAAGTCGAAACGCTGGCCCGTAGCATAGGTCATGGTGATAGGGCTATCCTGGATGTTTACTTTAATTAAGGTTAAACGCACCGGTTCCCCCTGGCGGTAAGTCCGGCGATCTGTAGATAAAACATACAAAAGTCCATCAACAACACGGGCGGCAACCGGATCTCCCCCGGCACCACCGTCTCCGTCCGCCTCAATGGTTAAAACCATCCCCACGTCGATATGATCGGGATCGGAAATATTATTCAAGGCCACCAGTTTCTCCACGGTGGTGTTAAAACGCTGGGCAATTGATGAAAGTGTGTCCCCCGGCTGCACCGTATAGGTAAGCATAACAAACCCTCTCCCCGGTAGCAATGGGTGTGATTGTTTCATTATATGCTCCCAGGGGGCAGAAGGTTCATCAGGGCCCCAAGCCATTGACAACGTAATGAAATAAGGCAAGTACCACCATCATGTACTTGCCTTGTTCCTGTTTCATTACCCGCCCCACGAAGCGATGACCACCCGGCCGCAGGCAAGGGAGGCGGGTACATCGATAATGCGCTGGTTGCTGGAACCACGGAAGGGCAGTTCCGGGTCCCTTTTTTCCTGGATATAGGGACCGTCCACAATATAATCGGAAAGCTCCAGAAGCTCTTTTACCGCCCCATCCCTTCTGGCGAGCTCAAGAAGTTCCTCCCAGGTATAGCCCGTATAAGTAATCACATCCCGGCCCAGGGCGTGAGCCTGCCGGGCCAGATAGGCCAGGGCGCCGGCCTGGGCAAAGGGCTCGCCCCCGGAAAGGGTTATCCCTTTTAAAAGGGGATTTTTCTTGACCATGGCCAGAACTTCTTCCACCTCAACCAAAGTGCCCCCGGCCGGATCCCAGGTATGGGGATTATGGCAGCCGGGACAGCGACGGGGGCAACCCTGGGCAAAAACCACCAGCCGCAGGCCAGGCCCGTCCACCACACTTTCCTTAATTATCCCGGCTACACGTAACTGCATAAGTACCTCTCCTCGCTAAAGCATCTAACTCAAGCTGTGGGGCAAACGGTCGTTTAATTCCGCCACCTTGCTGTCGTTGAAGCGGTCCACGGTGGAAAGGTAACCGGTAATCCGCCGCACCCGCCGGATGGCTGCCGACCCGCAGCGGGGGCAATTGTTTTCGTTGATTACACCCATTAAGTTGCAGCTGGTACAGAAATCCACCGGGAAGTTAATGGCCGCATAACCCATGTCGCTGGCCGCCATGTGGCGGATAATGGCTTCCACCGCCTCGGGGTTGTGTACCGGTGGCGAAGCCATTTCCACATAGCTGATGTGCCCGGCATTGCAGTATTTATGGTAGGGTCCTTCCAGGCTGATTTTCTCAAAGCTGCTGATGGGATAGTACACCGGTATATGGAAAGAGTTGGTGTAATATTCCCGGTCCGTCACGCCGGGAATAATGCCGAACTCCCGCCGGTCTATGTGCACAAACCGCCCGGAAAGCCCCTCGGCCGGTGTGGCCAGCAGGGTATAGTTCAGGTCATATTCCTCACAGGCCTCATCAATACGCCGGCGCATAAAGGCCACAATCTCCTGGCCGAGGGCCTGGGATTCCTCGCTTTGGCCGTGATGCCGCCCGGTTAAAGCCACCAGGGCTTCGGCCAGGCCGATAAAGCCCACGGCCAGGGTGCCGTTGACAATGGCCGGTTCGATACAATCGTCCTCCTTCAGCCCCTCCGAACCCAGGTAAATACCCTGCCCCATGACAAAGGGCATGTCCTTGACCTTGAGCCTGGCCTGCACCCGGAAGCGATGGTAAAGCTGCCTGATGGCCAGGTCCATAACCTCCGACAAAAGCCCATAGAACCGCTTGAGATTTCGCTCGGCCTTTATGCCCAGCCGGGGCAGGTTGATGGTGGTGAAGGACAGGTTCCCCCTACCCGGCGTGACCTCCGGACCCCGCCTGTTGGCCATCACCCGGCTGCGGCAGCCCATATAGGCCACCTGATCCCCGTAAGGACGGTTGAAAGAAGAATCCATAAAGGCAAAGGAAGGATTCAACCGTTTGCTGGCTACCCGAATGGCTAACTGGAACAAATCATAGTTCGGGTCCCCGGGTTCAAAGTTGACCCCTTTCTGTATACGGAAAATGATATTGGGGAAAATGGGGTTTTCCCCCCTCCCCAGCCCGGCCTCATAGGCTAAAAGCAGGTTGCGGGTTACCTTACGCCCGGCCTCGGAAGTATCGGTGCCCAGGTTGATGCTGGAAAACGGCACCTGGCTCCCCGCCCGGGAGTGCATGGAGTTGAGGTTGTACACCAGGGCTTCCATGGCCTGGAATGTCTCGTTTTCATCGGCATCTTCCACAAAGGGAGCCATTTGCCGGTCAAAGAAGGGGAAGGACTGCCCGCCGAACATATCGTTTTGTGAACTCTGCAAAATGATTGCCGCCAGGGCCGTAGCCGAGGTTGGCCGTTTCGGGGGTCGGATGTACCCGTGACCGGTATTAAAGCCTTCGGTCAAGAGCCTGTCCAGGGGCAGCTGCAGGCAGTTCAAGGTTTTGGCGTACCAGTCAAGATCGTGGATGTGGATGTCTCCCCGCATATGGGCATTGGAAAAATCCTCGTCCAGAAGGCGGGTGAGATAATATTTCTTGCTGGCTGCGCTGGCAATCTGCAACATTTTGGCCGAGGGGGAATTGCCCACATTGGCATTTTCCCGGTTGGTTTCCGCCAGGATTTCCTCCACCGCATCCATTAAATCACCCTTGGCTTCCCGGATGCGGGTTCGCTTGTCCCGGTAGAGGATGTAGGCCTTGGCCGTGCGGGCGTGACCGGCTTCAATGAGCACCTTTTCCACCACGTCCTGAACATCTTCCACGCCGAAGACCTGGCCGTTGTATTTCTTTTTGAGCATCTTGAGGACCTCGATGGTGAGCTCCATGGCCGTCTGGCGGTCCTCACCCCCTACCGCCCGGGCGGCCTTAAAGATGGCATCGGTAATTTTGGTCTCATCGAAGGGCACTTCCCGCCCATCCCGTTTGCGGATAACTTTGAACAAATTCGTTTCCTCCTCTAACTAAGGTCTGTATAAATATCCAGCGTTCCTGCCTTTGTTATGTAAAAGATCTGACTTACAATTCCAGCTGCTACAATTTAAGCTAAACTTTTACGGCGTTTCGGATAAGCGCCGGATTTCCTGCAAAAATTCCTGTACATCCCGGAACTCCCGGTAAACCGAGGCAAAGCGTACATAAGCCACTTCATCAAGCACACGCAGCCGTTCCATAATCATTTCGCCGATTTGCCGGCTGGTAACCTCCAGCTCCGCCGTGCTGCGCAATGTGCGCTCCACCTCGTCCACCAGGGCCTCCAGGGCGGCCATGGATACTGGGCGCTTTTGACAGGCCTTCACCAGCCCGGCCAGGAGCTTATTGCGATCAAAAACCTCCCGCCGGCCGTCCTTTTTTACCACCACCAGGGGAAGCTCATCCACCCGCTCGTAGGTGGTAAACCTCCGGGCGCATCCCGCGCATTCCCTCCGGCGGCGGATGGAATAACCGTCCTCCGCCGAGCGGGAATCCAGCACCCGGCTTTCCGAAAAACCGCAGAAGGGACAGCGCACGCTGTTTCACCACTCTTTTCCATCACGGGCCCGGGGATAAATTTCTTCACATATATAGTACAGCTGGTGAGGATATTATACTATATATAGGGGGTAAAACTAAAACGTGAAAAGGGTACCCCTCGCGAAACCACAAATGATTTCCTCCTTCTTGGTCTACCAGAGGTACCCTTTTCACATTTTTCCGCTGCGGTAATGCTTGTCCGACATTTTTAATCGGGGACGATTACCACCCGAACCGGAAACGGATAGTTTCGAAGTTCTTCTTAGAAATATCGTTCTTTCCCGTTGCCCGGAAAACCACCTTCAGGCCGTATGTCGGTAACATCCCGCAAATCGATTAGGATTACGTCCAGGCCGATTTTTTTAATTTTATGCCAGGGGACCACAATTTCCTCTTCCCGGCCGAACAACCCTAAAAGGCGACTTCCCTGACCGGGGAGAATGATGGCGCTGATACGCCCCTGTTCCAGGTCAATGTCAATATCCTTAATCGGCCCCATACGGCGCCCGTCAGCAATGTTAATTACTTCCCGCATGCGCAAATCCGATACCTTTACCATTGCCTGCACCCCCTGGCATATTATATGCCGCCAGGGGGGCAGGCTGAACCCAGCACTCACCGAAATAAAGGTTATCTAATGGTGCGGACTGACTATATGCGGTTTTGATCTACGTAGTTACCTAAAAACGGTGAGTGCTGGGCACTCCAGAGACGATCCAACCAGCCATGCGCACCGGCAAAGAAGTCCAGGATGCGGAAACGAAATTCCACGGGAGTACCGTCGGAGGAATTTACTCTTAAAATGGTACCCTCGTCCTGGCCGTTCTGGTGGGTGGGAGCCAGGGTGGCTACGGCGGAGGGCCCGGTCCATTTAAAAGCCGGCTCCGCTTTTGAACCCGCCGCGGCATCTTCATCCGGCGGAGAGAAAGGTTTTTGCTCCGGACTTTCTTTAGCCGGATCATGCTTCAACCCGGGGTCCCGCCGGGGCGGGTTTTCCCGTTCACCGGCACAAGGTCCGGCAGCATTTTGAACATCTACAAAACATAGAGGAGGGAATAACACGCACCACCAGTTGGCACCGGCACCCCGGCCGATGACCACCCGCACCGCTTCATATTCGCCGGCGGGCAGGGTCAGGTCGTGAACTCTCCCCGGGTTGGCATTAGCCACGTGATAGGTTTTCGCCGGAAACCGGTAGTGACCCAGGGACACGGTAACGGGGTAGTCCGCCCCGGCATCGCGGATTGCCTGCCTGGCCAGTTGCTCCATGTAATCCAGGTTGGTCCGGGCGATGATCCTGGCTTCTTCAATATCCCGGGCCTGCTGGAAGCGAAGGGTCATGGCCTGGACAAGCACATCCCGCACCCGGAATTTCAGCGCCTGGTCGGTGGGCGAATTGCTGTTGGCTATTACATGGAAGCGGATCAGGTGATCGGGACGGTAAGGGTTATCCATGACATGCCGGTACCAACCCCAGCCGGCCAGCAGCGTCACCGCCAGCACACCTGCAACCCAAAAGCCAATCCGCCTTTGCGAGAGCATTTTCTCGTTCCCCCATTACTTAACTTGCAAATATTTGTTCTACCCCTAGTTTTACCCGTATTTCGACAGCTTAAACCTGGAGTAATGGGGGCACAGAAAAGCGAAAGCACCGGTGAGTTTTATCCCCTGGGAGCGGTCAGAAGGGACAACACCGGCGGCAGAAAGAAACGCCAAAAACAAAACCTATAGTAAACGTTCACTAAAACCGCTTTGTTACTACAAAGGCACGGCGTTGTTTATAGCGAACGATTTTGCGGAGCGCCGGTAACAACACCCGGTGAACCCAGCACTCACCGGCAAAGATGCTTCATTCCAAGGCAAATGCAAAATGCAGTAGAAAATTTGGCCTTCGCAGTATGGCTTATTCAGTGAGTGCTGGGCGGCCCGAAGCGAACCGCGGTGCGCATCTTACGCGGAGCATATGAGTGAGCGGAACAACGCCGTGCCTTAAGCGGCTTAACCAAACATTTACAACCTATAAATATTTGCGCATGTTATTTAAAGCAGCCTTCTCCAGGCGGGATACCTGGGCCTGGGATATGCCGATCTCTTCCGCCACCTCCATCTGGGTTTTCCCCTCATAAAAACGCAAGGTCAGGATTAATTTTTCCCGATCGCTCAGTCGCCTTAAGGCATCCCTGATGGCGATGCCTTCCAGCCAGTTATGGTCGTGGTTCTTTTCGTCCTTAATCTGGTCCATGACAAAGATGGGGTCCCCGCCGTCATGATAGATAGGTTCAAAGAGGGAAATGGGTTCCTGGATGGCATCCAGGGCAAAAACTATTTCCTCCCGGGGCAGCTTCAATTCCCCGGCGATTTCGTTGATCGACGGTTCCCGGGAATACTTGTTTACCAGGTTGTCTCTTACCTGCAGGGCTTTATAGGCAATATCCCTTAAAGAGCGGCTTACGCGAATGGAATTGTTGTCTCTTAAATAACGCCGGATTTCACCAATGATCATGGGAACAGCGTAGGTGGAAAACTTAACGTTCTGGGAGAGGTCAAAATTATCGATCGCCTTCATCAATCCGATGCAACCCACCTGAAAGAGGTCGTCCACATATTCACCGCGGTTGGTAAACCGCTGGATTACCGAAAGGACCAAGCGCAGGTTACCATTAATCAACTGGGTTCGGGCTTCCTGGTCTCCGTTATGCATTGCTTCGAACAACTGGCGCATCTGGGTCCCCGTTAACAGGGGGAGTTTTGAGGTGTTCACACCACTGATCTCTACCTTGTTCAGCAGCATGGAAGACCGCCCACCTCTTTTCAAGTTTTTATGCGTTTGGCCATAACCTCATTATTACCCCGCCCCCCTGCCTTTATACATGGATAAAAAAAGACCCGGCGGACTTTGGAGCACTTAGCCACCCTATTCCAGCCGGTGCATTTCCTTCTTCAGCCGCTTGATAATTCTCTTTTCCAGCCGGGAAATGTAGGACTGGGAAATACCCAGTAAGTCGGCCACCTCCTTTTGAGTCTTTTCCACCCCGTTGTTCAAGCCGAAACGTAGTTCCATAATCTTGCGTTCCCGGCCGCTCAATTTGTTCAGCGCCATATACAAAAGCTTTTTATCTATCTCATCTTCAATATACTTGTAGATAATATCGTTTTCCGTACCCAGCACATCGGAGAGCAATAGCTCGTTGCCCTCCCAGTCAATATTCAGGGGTTCGTCAAAGGATACCTCAGCCCGGGTTTTATTGTTGCGGCGCAGGTACATGAGGATTTCGTTTTCAATGCAGCGGGAAGCATAGGTGGCCAGCTTGATTTTTTTCGCGGGGTCAAAGGTGTTTACCGCCTTAATTAAACCAATGGTTCCGATGGAAACCAGGTCCTCTATCCCTACACCGGTATTTTCAAACTTCCGGGCTATATAGACCACCAGACGGAGGTTGCGTTCAATGAGCACGGTGCGTACGGCGGTGTCTCCGGCCTCCAGTTTGTTGATCAAAAAGGATTCTTCATCGGTGGAAAGGGGTGGCGGGAGCGCCTCACTGCTGCCTACATAATAAATTTCCCGGTGGTAGCCCAACCAGGCCGCCAGCCTGATCAGTAGTAAGCGGCAGTGCCACTTCAGTTGCACAATTCTCGGCAAAGACATACTTTCCCACCCCACCTTGATCTTGGTCCCCGGCCCGTCAGGCCGCTTTGACCACTGCCGGGGGTACCAGTGCTTGATAACTTCCCAGCGTATGCCTGTAAATGCCTACAACCACCTGATGAACCCCGGTACTGCCGTCTTTTTGGAGAATTTCCACCCGGTCCGGACGAATACCAATCAGCATCCCCTGCTCCTGGCCTACGGAGCGGAAGGGAATCAAACAGAGGCGGGCCGCCCAGCCGGTTCCGGCCAGGGCTGCCAGAACGGAGGGGTCGCTGGAATCCCCTGCCTCCTCGATAATTTGCCGTACCGCCGGGGGCAATATGGTCAGCAAGGCGGTGTACTCCACGACAATCACCGGGTGACCGGTAAGGGGATCCCTTAAACTGTTACCCGTATCCACCAGGCCACACACCTCTACCCGCCGCCCCTCCACTTCCACCACCAGGCCCACCCTGTGCGCCTGCTGCTCCAACCGTAACTGCATCAACAGGGCTAGTACACGTCCTCCCCCCATCAGAGTTGCGAGAGCCAGCAAAAGGCCGGGCCAGAAATAACGCTGGATAATGTGCAACGTCTGGTTTACGGCGGTGGCGAAATCACTATTGGAGTAAAGAAAATAAATAAAACCGAGCCAGATGCCTCCCAGGGCAAAAGACGACAGGTAAAAAAATACAAGACAGGCGAGCAGTCTTTTCAGGGGCAAAGGGGCAAAGGCTCCCACGACCATTAAGGAGGAAAAGAAAATTTTCAAAGGCAAACTGAATAACTGGTTAAATCCCGGGACAAAAAAGAACAAAGCGTATACACTGCCCAGGGCGCTGGATAAGACCAGCCGGAATATAGTTGTCCTCACCTGTGATAGTCGCCCGGCCGTCCATAATAAAATATAATTGAGGAGCAAATTGCCTGCCAGGACCTGATCCACATAGACGACGTAGCCGGTCATCAAGCCCACTCCCACCTGGCCATGCACAGCCCTCTATCATTATATGGCCGCCTCTAGACCCTTATGACAGCCTTACAAATCAATGGGCATAAAGAAAAGTCTGGTCTTATTATACAATACCAGACTGGTAAAATATGTCATTCTATGTTTCCCAGGCTTTCTTTTTTCTCTTATTCTCCGGCCCCCGTTCGGGATCTACCAGGCGCTGGGTACCCCTGATGCGGTTAAGATCTTCCTTGCGACTTCCCTTCATTTCTACAGTTTTCTCGTGCTCCGGATGCTCCAAATGTTCATCGCCTCCTTCTGCTTTATTGTGCACAAAAAACAAAAAAGCCATGTCCTTAAGACCGGCTTTTGTAAAAAATTTGTTCATAAAATCGCTGCAAAAAACTCTAATTGCGCCGGCGCAAAAAGGCCGGAATGTCAAGGTCGTCGTGGCTGGTAAAGGGCTTAATTTCTAACTCATCTTTAGCCCGTTCTTTTTTAACCACTTTTTGATCGAAACCGGTAGCAATGACCGTCACCCGCACTTCATCCTCCATACGCTCATCGATGACCGCACCAAAAATAATGTTGGCCTCGGGATCGGCAGCCTGGGAGATAATTTCCGCCGCCTCATTTACCTCAAAGAGCCCCAGGGAGGTTCCACCGGTAATGTTTAGCAGTACGCCCCTGGCTCCTTCGATGGAGGTTTCCAGCAACGGGCTGGAAATGGCCATGCGGGCGGCCTCGGTAGCCCGGTTCTCGCCGCTGGCCACTCCGATGCCCATGAGGGCGGAACCGGTATCCTTCATAATTGTCTTCACATCGGCAAAATCCAGGTTGATTAAGCCGGGTACGGCAATCAAATCCGAAATGCCCTGTACACCCTGGCGCAAAACGTCGTCAGCTATGCGAAAAGCCTCAACAATGGAGGTATGCTTATCAATAACCTGCAGCAAACGATCGTTGGGAATGGTGATCAGGGTATCCACCTTACCCTTAAGGTTCTGAATCCCCATCTCTGCCTGGTTCATCCGCTTCCTTCCTTCAAAGGTGAAAGGCTTGGTCACCACCCCCACAGTCAAGGCACCCAGTTCCTTGGCCACCTCGGCCACCACCGGCGCCGCCCCGGTACCGGTACCGCCACCCATACCGGCAGTGACAAAAACCATATCTGCCCCCTTTAAAGCCTGGATGATATCATCCCGGCTCTCTTCAGCCGCCTTCTGCCCAATCTCCGGGTTGGCACCGGCACCCAGCCCTTTGGTTAACTTGGCCCCAATTTGAATTTTGTTGCTGGTTTGGGCCATTTGGAGGGCCTGGGCATCGGTGTTAACGGCAATGAATTCCACTCCCCGCAAACCGGCCATGATCATCCGGTTAACGGCGTTGTTGCCTGCCCCTCCCACTCCGATGACTTTAATATTGGCGAACTGGTTGTTTTCAAGCTCGAAGTCAAGCATGACAATCCCCCTCTATGGTTTCTCAAGCAAGATAACTTAACCGTCAGTACCGCTTCCATGAGGGTAACTCCGGCGTATATGGGCAAAAATTTGTCTTACTCCCCGCGGCCCTAACCGGAACTCCCCGGCTGCCACCGCCAGCCTGTGATTTTCCCGCCTGGCTATTCCTGCTGCTGCACGCCTGGCCAGAAAACGGGCGACCTGCCAGTCCGGTTCCGTTGTAGCTACCCGGACCGGCAATTGCAAAACCCGGGAGGCCAGATCGGGCAATCCTTTTAGACAGGAGCCGCCGCCCGCGAGTACCACCCCCCCGGGCAACGCCCTCCCCCGGGCGAGCCTGTCAATGCTTTGCTTAATTAGATCCAGGATCTCCAGCACCCTGGATTCAACAATCTGCCTGATGGTAACCAGGCTGGCCCGCCGGGAGGCCTGGCCACCCATGGTAGGCAATTCCACCCAAACTGCTTCTTGCGGAAGGAGGCCGATCTCCCGTTTTACCTTCTCCGCCGCATCCAGGGATGTTCTCACTCCAATGGCCAGGTCACTGGTAATATGTTCCCCACCCACGGGAATAACGGTCATATCTACCAGGGTGCCACCTCGGAAGAACGTAACGGCAGTAGTTCCACCGCCTAAATCCACCAGAACCGCGCCAAGTTCCCTCTCAACGGTGCTCAAAACTTCCTGCGCCAATACCAGTGGGTTTAACACGACCTCCGCTACCCGTAGCCCCGCCGCTTCCACGGCGGTAACCAACTGATCAATCACCTGACTATCTACAGTTACCACCCGTGCTTCCAGGGATAGTCTGGAACCCGTGCGGCCGATGGGATTATCCATCCGGGGCATACCGTCAATCATAAACTCCACCGGCACCACTTGCAGAACCCGCCTTCCGGCAGGAACCTCCACTTGCCTAAAAACTTGGATCAGGTCAGCCACATCACCGGTGGTAATTTTTCTGCCGTGACCAATGGTTATATCGGCATGTCTGGTGAGCACATTTACACCATGGCCGGAAAAACCCACGCTAACAGTGCCGATCCTGTATCCGGCCGCCTCCTGGGCCATCTCCACAGCCCGTTTTATTGCCTGGGCTGCCCCTTCCAGGTCAACGACTATACCCTTACGCATCCCCAGGGATGGGCACCAGCCCACTCCAGCCGCCCGTTCGGGATCGGCAACCCGGGTTACCACCGCCACCATACTGGACGTACCCACATCCAGGCCGGCTACAACTTCCTTTCCAGTCAAGCGGGGCACCCCCTACCAGTTACTAAAAATGTAAAATTCAACGCCAGCGGTCTTTTCCCTTTATAAAGTTTATTTTATTTTTTTAAACAGGTGGCGCCGGATAATGGCCAGGTTTTGAAACAGCCGCACCCCGAAGGCCACCACGGCAGCTAAATAAAGATCGATCCCCAGGCGTTCTCCAATGAAGGCCAGACCGGCAGCCAGCAGGGCATTGCTGAAGAAACCGGAAATGAAGACGGTGTTATCAAACTGGTCCTCCATGGCTGCCCGGATGCCTCCAAAAACCGAATCCAGGGCTGCCAGGGCCGCTACGGAAAGATACTTGGCGTAAACCTGTGGCAACACCAGGGGAATATTAAGCCCCAGCAGCACTCCCAAAACCAGACCGGCAACAGCCAGCCAGATACCCAACCACATATTTCTCACCCTTTTACCACTGGTTTGGCATAGCGAAACTCCGTCGTGCGGGAATAACCCGGGATGGTAAGCCGGTCATAAGGCTGTATCTTTACCTGGACCCCCAGATCCCGCAAGTACTCCACCAGTCCGCCCGGGATCTCCAGGGCGCTTTTTAAATTATCCGGCTTGCCAATGGCCAGAATATGATAGGGCGGCACCACCCTGGTCAAATTAACATTAATAAAGGGGGCAGCCCAGCGGATTTCAGAGTGGGCCACTATGCGCTGGCCGTTAATGGAAAGGGCCTCGGCCCCCGCACCCCGCAGTTCATTGATCACCCGCAAGAGGTCCTCGTCCCGGATGACATAAAGGCTGGCGGGCCCCCCTCCACCGGGTTGCTGGGGAGGATTGTCCAGGGTTACCTCAATACCGGGTCCGGTAACGGAAACCAAACCGGCCAGCAACCTGGCTTTGGCCAGCTCATCCTTAAGGGCCTTCTCCGCCTCGGTTTGACCCCGGGTAACCTGCTCCAGTTTAAGGCTTAAGTCATTGGCCTCGGCCTCGAGCTTGCTCTTATCCTTTTCCAGCTGGCGCAGTTCCAGGGCCAGCTCCTGTGCCCGGCCGGCCGGTATGCCCTGTTCAATGTGCCTGGTGACCCGGAACTGGAAAACAATAAGCACACCTAAAACCATAGCCACCAATCCGAGGGATAAATAGGTGGACAGCTTCATTGTTTTACTCCCTCCTCCAGCGGCCGGGCATACTCAAAGCGCACCCCTCCCGTGTAGGCAGGCACCGTTAGTTGCGCTACTTTTTTAACCTCCACCTGAATACCCCAAAAGCGCAGTTGCTCCACTACCCCACCCCGCATTTGCAGGGAATTAATTAAATTGTCAGGATTACCGATGGCGGAGATAACAAAAGGGGGGGTCAAGCGCTGGTTGCGGTTGGTTAAAATGGTCGGGCCGATACAGCGTATTTCACTGGTGGCCAGCATGCGCTGACCGTTGATGGCTATAGCTTCGGCCCCGGCAGCCTTCAACTCGTTAATAATTTTCAGCACATCCTCATCGTGTAAAACATAAAGGTTTGGATTTTGTCCCGGCTGCAAAATCTGGTTGCTATCATTTAAAGTTACTTCCACCCCCGGCCCGCTAACATCTACCAGGCCGGCTGTAATACGCACCCGGTTCAACTCCTCTTTTAACGCGTTCAAGCGGGGACCGGCTGCCACTTCATCCAGGCGGGTCCGCAGGTCACTTACCCGTCGCTGGAGCTCGTCCCGTTCTTTTTTAGCCTGATTAACCTGGGCAGCCAGGGTTTGCGTTTGCTTAACGGGGGGCGTTTCCTGGATATCCCTGGTCAAACGGAACTGTACCGCCAGCATCAAACCCATAACCAGTCCCACCAGGACCAACGCCCAGTGAAATCCCCTGATTTTCACGGTCATGCCCCCCATTTTCATACCCTCCAAATTTTACCTGACATATTTAACTACGGGAACACCGGTAAGATCTACATAGGCTATCTGCCGGCCCTTTACCTGTTCCAGAACCTGCAGAAGAACCCCGGCCTTTTTGCGGATATCCACGGGAGCACCCAGGCGGCATTCAACCCCGTCCAGGGTGTACAGCACCACCTGACCCCGGGCATTAACATGTATTTCGGAAAGCTTACTACGCAGTGACCCGGGGAGCTGGTTGAGCACGTGCAGGGCTGTACCCAGTTTTGCATCCCGGATCACCTGTCCCGGAGCAGGGGTGGGAACTACTGTCCCCGTCACCACCGGGAGGGAACCGGCCACCCCGCTCTCCTTCAGGCACACCCCTTCCCGGTCCACCTGTATAAAACCGTCCTTTACGGGAAGCAAAGCCACTGCTTTTCTTTCCTCTACTGCAATCACGATGCGGGACGGAAACTCACGAGTAAGACTGACATCTTTGATGAGCGGCACGGTGCGGATCCGGGCCTCGGACTCTTTTAAATTAACCTTGAAAATATTTATTCCGGCGGTGATCCCCGAAAGCTCCACAATTTTTTTTTCCGGCAGGGCACTGTTGCCGGTAACTTCAATCTCGCGCACCTCGAACAGGGGTGAACCCAGGAGAATAAAGGCGGCCAGCAGGACCACAAAGGCAAACAAAATCCTTTCGACAAGATATTTTCCGGTATGCCGCGGTATGCCCAACCTCACCACTCCTAATATTTTGTCCCGGAACCGGCAGAATTGATGCCCGCGGCTGGCATCCCTTGTTACCCGGCCAGCCCGCCGACTGGCCCAAACAAATAATAACACCCGGTTTTCCCGTTCCCGGATTATTATACAAAATATTATAGCAACCGGAAAAACTTGTCCACCCAAAACTAAAAAAGAACCACGCTAAGTGGATATCCTCATAATTCTGGCCCCCAGGGCGGTATATTTTTGTTCCATCTTTTCGTAGCCCCGGTCGATATGTTCCACGCCTTCAACCACGGTACCGTTTTCGGCAGCAAGGGCGGCCAGGACCAGGGCGGCGCCCGCCCGCAAATCCGTGGCCATAACCGGGGCCCCGGTGAGCCTTTCTACCCCCTTGATGATGGCTATCTGCCCCTCCACCTTGATGTCGGCTCCCATCCGCCGGAGTTCACTCACATGTTTAAAACGGTTCTCAAAGACTGTTTCGGTAATTACGCTGGTTCCTTCTGCCAGGCAGGCCAGGGCCATCATCTGGGGCTGCATATCGGTAGGGAAGCCGGGATGGGGCAGCGTTTTGATATCTACCGCCCGCGGCCGCCGATCCTGGGCCGCCACCCGCACATGTTCATCACCCGTCTCTACCAAAAAGCCCATTTCCTTCAACTTAGCGAGCACGGGCTCCAGATGTTCGGGAATGACGTTGGTTACCGTAACATCTCCGCCGGTAATGGCAGCGGCCACCAGGTAGGTTCCCGCTTCAATGCGATCGGGAATCACCGCGTGTTCCACGGAGTTAAGGTGTTTTACCCCTTCGATCCGGATCACATCGGTACCCGCACCCTTGATGCGCGCTCCCATCCGGTTCAAAAAGTTTTGCAGGTCCACGATCTCCGGTTCCTTGGCAGCATTACGAATGATGGTTGTGCCCCTGGCCAGCACGGCAGCCATCATAATGTTTTCGGTAGCGCCCACACTGGGAACATCCAGGTGGATTTCGGCACCCTCCAGTTTACCGGCCTCCACGGTAATATAGCCGAATTTTTCTTCAATCCTGGCCCCCAGGGCCTTGAGCCCTTTTAAATGCAGGTTCATGGGCCGGGAGCCGATGTTGCAGCCGCCGGGGTGGGAGATTCTAACCCGGCGAAAGCGCCCCAAAAGAGGCCCCAGCACCAGGTTGGACGCCCGCATCCGGCGCATCAAGTCTTCCCCTACTTCCAGGGATTGGATATGCGTGGCGTCTACCCTGATGGAATCCCCTTCCCTGTTCACCCGAGCACCCAGGTATTCCAGGACATCGCACATGGTCGTTACGTCTTTTAGCGCCGGCACCTGCTGGATTACGTTAGGTGCCCCTTGCAAGAGACAGGCGGCCAGTATTGGCAGGGTGGCGTTCTTGCTTCCGCTGGCCCGCACGGTGCCCCGCAGGGGATTACCGCCCGTAATGAAAAACCTGACCATGCTGTCACCCCCGCCTCAATCCTCACCGAGAACCTGTACCTCCAGAGTTAGAGTTATCCCGAAGCGCTCGTAAACCAGTTGCTGCACCCGGTGGATCAGGATTTGCACATCCCGGGCGGTAGCCCTCCCCAAATTGACTATAAAGTTGGCGTGGACCAAAGATACCTGGGCATCACCCTGGCGCATACCCTTGCACCCGGCCTGTTCAATTAACCAGCCGGCTGTTTTCCCGGGAGGATTTTTAAAGACGCTGCCGGCACTGGGGTAGGACAGGGGCTGCGAAGCCCGGCGGCGGGCGAGATACTGCTCCATATCCGCCCGGATCCGGTCGGGGTCCCGGGCTACACCCCGGCACGTCACCTCCAGAACCACCAGCGAACTGCCCAGCAAATTGCTGGTCCGGTAGCCAAAACCCAGTTCGCCGGCATTCCGCCGTTCCAGCTCACCGGATAAATCCATAACCATAACTTCCTGTACCAGGTCGGCCATGGACGAACCGTTGGCGCCGGCATTCATTACCACCGCCCCGCCTACCGTTCCGGGAATACCGGTGGCAAACTCCAAACCGCCCACGCCGCTCTTCTGGGCTACGGACGCCAGCAGACCCAGCATGGTCCCGGCCCCGGCGATCAGGGTTGTTTCCCGCACCTGGACCTGACCGAAAGCACGGCCAATTTTCACCACGATGCCGCGGATGCCGCCATCCTTTACCAGCAGGTTGGAACCGTTCCCAATAAAATAAAGGGGGAGGTCTCGGCCGTACACCCAGGTAACCAGCCGGGCCAGTTCCTTCACTCCCGCCGGTTCCACAAAAATATCTGCCGGGCCGCCGATACGCCATGTGGTATGGCGGGCCATGGGCTCATTGGCCTTCACCTGTCCGGGCAACAGGGCATTTAATTCTTTAAAACCGGCCGGTAAAGTCATGCTGTTTTCTCCCTTAACCTTTTTACCAGTTCCAAGCCACAGAGCCAGATATTTCCTGCACCCATGGTTAAAATCAAATCGCCGGGCAGGGCCATGGCAGCCAGGTAATTGACTATTTGTTCCCTGGTCGGCAGATAAACCACTGGCGGACGGCCATGGTTTTTAATGGCCTGGACAATCAACTGGGCGTTGACCCCTTCTATGGGTTGCTCCCCGGCACTGTATATCTCATTGACTATTACCAGATCGGCTTCGCCAAAGGCCTTCCCAAATTGTTCCTTTAACAAGGCCGTCCGGGTGTAGCGATGAGGTTGAAAGACGACGATCAGGCGCTTAGGCCCCGTCTGGCGGGCCGCCTGCAGAGTGGCCTTTATTTCACTGGGATGGTGGGCATAGTCATCCACCACCCGCATATTCCCCACTTCCCCCAGCAGTTCAAACCTTCTTCTGGCTCCCCGGAACTCTTTGAGGATCCGGGCGATGAGCTGGAAATCAAGACCGATCCAGCGGGCGGCAGCGACCACGGCCAGGGCGTTTAACATATTATGTTTCCCAGGGACGGAAAGTTCCAGGGTGCCCAGGCGCTGATCGCGATAATACACTTCACCGCGGGAACCTTCACCATCTAACGATAAATGGCGCAGGACATAGTCGGCACCGGAACTCTCGATACCGTAGGTAATCACGGGGCGGCCCAAATCCTGTACTACTTCCCGCACATTGGGATCGTCGATACAGGCAATGACCAGCCCGTGTTCCGGCACTTTGCCCATGAACTGCCGGAAAGCCTTTTTAATTTCCGCCACCGAACCGTAATGGTCCAGATGATCATCTTCAATATTGGTCACGATCACTGCCAGCGGATGTAACTTTAAAAAGGACCCGTCGCTTTCATCGGCTTCAGCCACCAGATATTCCCCCCGACCCAGCTTGGCGTTTCCGCCAATATCGTTCAATTCACCTCCGATAATAATGGTCGGGTCAAGTCCGCTCCTTTCCAGCGCCAGGGCCAGCATGGAAGTGGTAGTGGTCTTGCCATGGGCCCCTGCAACGGCAATACCCTTTTGCCGCTGCATCAGCCAGGCCAGTAGATCTCCCCGGTGTATTACCGGGATGCCCTTTTCCCGGGCGGCCAGCAATTCGACGTTATCCGGTTTAATGGCCGAGGAAATCACCACCAGTTGCGTGGTATCCAGATTCTGGGGGGCGTGCCCCACATGGCAGATGGCTCCCCGGGATTCCAGCCTGCGGGTGGTATCAGTAAAAGAAAGATCCGAACCGGTAATTTCATAACCTAGATCCAGAAGGATGCTGGCCAAGCCACTCATGCCAGCCCCGCCAATACCGATAAAATGTACCCGCCGGGGTATTACCTGCAAGGACTTTCAACTCCTTTCCCGGTTACAGCTCCTGGCAAACGTGACGGCTTCGCGATACACCATATACTATGCCCGGACTAAAAAAGGTGTGCCACTCCCGGGCTTGTCCAGCCGTGCCACCTGGTTCACGAAAGGCAATAGCCACCGTTTTTACCTGGCCAGGCTATCTATTAGCTCGAGTATTTCATCCAGGGCCTGGGAACGTCCCAGGCGCCTGCTGGCCCCGGCCATCGCCTTTAGTTTTACCGGCCGTGCCAGGAGCTGGACCAGTTTTTCAGCCAGCAAAGGCCCCGTTAGATCCCGGTCCCTGATGACCAGGGCAGCACCTTCCCGCTCCAGGGAACGGGCATTGTATTCCTGGTGATTCCCGGCAGCATGGGGGTAGGGGATGAGAATGGCCGGCAACCCCACCACCGTCAATTCTGCCAGAGTAGCTGCCCCGGCACGGCAGATGGCCAGGTCGGCCGCCGCCAGTGCCCGGGGCATTTCGTCAAGATAAGGTACAAGGATAATATTGCCATTTTCAGTTATGCTTAAACCCGCCTCCCTGGCACGGGCACAAAACTCCTCATATTGGCCGTGACCGGTCACATGGAGGAAGTAAACCCCCTCCCGGCCGTTAAACTGCTTTAAAACCTCGATCATGGCCAGGTTGATCGCCCTGGCCCCCTGACTTCCCCCAAAGGAGAGGACCAGTTGAGCATTTTCAGGAATGCCCATGGCCCGCCTGGCCTCGTTCCGACGCCAGGCCAGCACCTCCGGACGCACCGGTAGCCCGGTAACTTTAACCCGGGCTTTACGGGGAAAATATTTCCGGGCGTCTTCAAAGGTCAACGCCACCTGGCTGACAAAAGGGGACAACAGCCGGTTGGTTAAACCGGGCAGGGCATTTTGCTCGTGGATCAGGGTGGGAATACCCAGCAAAACAGCGGCCAGGACCACCGGCCCGCACACATATCCCCCGGTGCCCACTACCACCCGCGGCTTGAAATTGGCCAGTATCTGCCGGGCCAGAAGAATTCCCCGGGCTGCCTGCCAGAACACCAGCAGGTTGCGCGGAGACAGGCTGCGCTTCAAACCGGCTACCGGGATGGAACGAAAAGGCAGGTTTGCCTTCGGCACCAGGTCGGCCTCGAGGCCGCCGTCCCGGCCGATGTAAAGCACCCGGGCTTCAGGGTATTTAGCCAGCAGTCCCCGGGCAATGGCCAGGGCGGGATAAATATGTCCTCCCGTACCACCCCCGGTTACCACAAAACGCAAATGCTCCACCTCCCGTCATTTGGGGGCACTGTAGCGGGATATGTTCAGCAAAACCCCTACCCCCAGCAGGGTGAACACCAGGGATGTTCCCCCAAAGCTGAGAAAGGGGAGGGTAATGCCGGTTACCGGCAGGGAACTTGTGACCACGCCGATATTAATGATGGCCTGGATGCCTACGCCGGAAACAATCCCGGCGGCAAGCAGGCTGCCAAAAGAATCCGGAGAGGTGATGGCCACTTTCAATCCCCGCCAGATGAACAAAATGAACAACAGGATCACCAGGCAGGCACCGATAAAACCCAGCTCTTCTCCAATCACGGCAAAGATAAAGTCCGTCTGCCTCTCGGGGAGGTAAAGGAATTTGGAATGACGGCCCTGCCCCAGTCCGGTGCCCAAAAGGCCACCGGAACCAAGGGACATGAGGGAATTCAAAATATGCCACCCCGATCCCGAGGGGTCTTTTTCCGGATCAAGGAAGGCCAGGAACCGCCTCAGGCGGTAAGGCTCCGTCCAGATGGTCAGGGCCAGGGCGCCCGCTCCCAGTACACCCAGGGCTCCCAGGTGTACCAGGGAGGCACCGGCCGCAAAAAGCATTAACACGATGGTCCCGGCCAGGGTCACGGCCGTACCCAGGTCAGGCTGCATGAGGATCAGCCCTGCTGCCAGGCCCATTATCACCAGGTACGGCAACATTCCCTGGCGAAAATTGGTGATCCGTTCGGGCCGCCGGGAAAGGCCATAGGCAGTGAAGACTACCAGGCAAAGCTTGGCAAATTCCGAAGGCTGAAAACTCAAGGGACCCAGGTTCAACCAGCGCTGGGCTCCCAGCTTGGAAACGCCAACCCCCGGAATGAGTACGGCAATCAACAGGGCAAAGGCCAGGATCAGCAATCCTCCCGCCCACTTTTTCAAATGCCAGTAGTCGTAATTCATCATCACAAACATACCCGTGAGGCCGATGATGGCCCAGATGGACTGGCGGATCAGAAAATGAAAAGGGTTGTTAAAGGGCGGAAACATGGCATAGTAGTAACTGGAACTGAAAACCATCACAATACCCACGCTTAAAAGCATGAGTACGGTCAGGAAGAGGATAAAATCCGGTGGCCGCCTGCGTAAGCGCATGGGAGTCTCCCTACCTTCTCCGGGTGAATGCTCAGCAAAACCGTAATGACGAGGATGCGGCACTGTCCGGAGCGAACGACGCAGCACACGCCGGTAACAGCACCCGGCAACCCAGCACTCACCGGCAAAAAATGCTCATTCCAAGGCAAACGCAAAAGGTAGTAGAAAATTTGGCCTCCGCCGTATAGCCTATTCAGTGAGTGCTGGGCGGCTCGGCTCTCGAGGACGCAAGATTGACTAAGCGTAAGAAAAGTTTGAAATACATTAGTTAACAGCTTACAACGAAGTGCAATTAGTCACGGGCAATCCGCAGAGAGCCAGAGCCGGCCCGAAGCGAACCGCGGGGCGCATCTTACGCGAAGCACTGGAGTGAGCGAGGACCCAGCACTCACCGGGATACTAGCTCTTCCCAAAACCTGATGTGTCAATTAAACCTGAAACACCGGGAGTAGAGTCATATTTGGGTGAGTGCTGGGCCGCATCCAACCGGGTTCGCTGAACATTTACTTCTCCGGTGAGGAAATGTTCAGCAAAACCGTTCACTGCCCCCGGCCATTTCCCGTATAATCAGCTCATGTACCAGCTTTTTAAACATTTCCCCGCGCTCCTCGTAACTTTTGAACATATCCCAGCTGGCGCAGGCCGGCGAAAGCAGGACCACTTCCCCCGGTCGGGCTGCCCGGTGGGCTTGAAAGACTGCATCCCGAAAGTCCTTGGCCCTTATAATTTCCCCGACCCCGGCCGCTCTGGCGGCCGCTTCAATTTCACCGGCACATTCTCCCAGCACCACCAGCACCCTTACTTTCTCCTTCACCAGGCGGGCAAAGGCGGTAAAGTCGTTGCCTTTGTTCCTGCCTCCGGCCAGTAAAACGATGGGCTGATCATAGGCCTCCAGGGCTTTGATGCTGGCCTCGGGGTTGGTGCCTTTGGAATCGTTTATATATTTTACGCCGTTGATCTCGGCGACAAATTCCAGACGGTGGGGAACGCCGGAGAAGTGGTGCAGCGTGGCAGCCAGTTGCTTTTCCCTGATTCCCAGCACCCAGGCGCAGGCTACGGCAACCAGGGCGTTTTCCAGGTTGTGAGCCCCCGGAATACGCAGGGCACTGGCCGGCAAAATGGGATGAACCGTTCCCCCTTCCCTGACCGCTATGTAACCATTGTGCACGATTATCCCCTCTTCCAGATTATGCCGCCGGCTGAAAAATATAACCTTTCCAGGGCATAAGGATGCCAGATTTCTGGTCAGGGGGTCATCGTAATTTAAAACCGTGTAATCGTCCCCGGTCTGGTTGGCAAAAACGCGCGCCTTTGCCGCCACATAGCCCTCCATATCGCCGTGCCGGTCCAGGTGGTCGGGAGTTATGTTTAAAATGGCGGCCACCCGGGGGTGAAAAAGACTCGTGGTTTCCAGTTGAAAGCTGCTAACCTCCAGAATAATCAGGTCTTCCGGACCGTATTTTTCCACTTCCGTAATCAGGGGCTGGCCGATATTGCCGGCCACCAGGGTTCTTATTCCGGCGTCGGCAAAAATTTGCCCCACCAGGCTGGTGGTAGTGGTTTTACCGTTGGTACCGGTAATGGCCACGATGGGCGCTCTGGCCAGCCTGTAAGCCAGCTCCAGCTCACCCGTCACCGGTATCCCCAGTTCCCGGGCCCGGGCTACCGGCGGGATAGTCAGGGGCACCCCCGGGCTGATCACCACCAGGTCAAAGCTGCCCTCCCCCACCTCCGGGTAGCAGCCCAGCACCAGTTCCACCTCCGGCGGCAGGAGGGATTGCAGGGGCGGGTCAAAGGAAGCCGACTCCTTCTGATCGGTTAAGACGACCCGTGCTCCCTTACTGGCCAGAAAAAGGCTAACCGCCACTCCGCTTTTACCTGCCCCGATTACCAGAACCTTTTGTCCTTCAAATGCCAAATCGCTTACCTTCCTTCTAAACAAGTATGCCTTTTAAAATACCTAACCCAGCTGATACAGCCCCGCCATCCCCAGGAGGGCCAGCACAAGGGCGAACCCCCAAAAGGTATAGACCACCCGCTGTTCACTCCAGCCACCAAGCTCAAAGTGGTGGTGCAGGGGGCTCATCCGGAACACCCGCCGGCCAAAGAGCTGGAAGGAAATGACCTGGATGATTACCGACAGGGCCTCCAGTACATAAACGCCCCCGATAACCAGAAGGAACAACTCACTTCTGGTTAATACCGCCGCCGCTCCCAGTGCCCCTCCCAGGGCGAGCGAACCGGTGTCACCCATAAATATCCGGGCTGGATGGTGGTTGTAGACCAGAAAACCCAGGCAGCCTCCCATCAGGGCGGCCATGATGATAGCAATTCCCAATTTATCCATTAAGAGGGAAATAAGCAAAAGAGCTGCGGCCACTGGTACGGTTACTCCGGCGGCCAGGCCGTCCAGGCCGTCGGTAAGATTCACCGCATTGGCCGTAAACACCACTACCAGCACGGCAAACAAAAGAAAACCCCAGCTTTTCAGCTCCAGGGTTAAACCCCCGGGAACAAAAAAACCGCTGAAAGGGATTACCACATCCGTCCCCCGGCCAAAGGTGGAAACAGCCAGCAAGGCCAGGAGCACACTCAAGATCGCCTGGCCAAAAAGCTTTTCCCGGGCCCGCAGGCCCAGGGATCTCTTTAACGCCACCTTAATGTAGTCGTCCAGAAAACCAATCAACCCGAACCCCAGGGTAACCCCAAGCACCAAAAGGCCCTCTGGAAAATGGCGAGCCAGCCAGAGCCCGGCCACGGTTGTTCCGGCCAGGAACATGATTCCGCCCATGGTGGGGGTACCACCCTTGGAAAGGTGAGTGGCTGGCCCATCGTCGCGGATACTCTGACCGAACTTAAGCCGGCGCAAAAGGGGTATGGTCAGGGGTCCTAAAAGAAGGGTCACGGCCAGAGAAATAAGCAAAGCCTTGCTTAAAAGAAGCCATAAATCGTTATGCCCCATCCGGTACCACCTGTGGCGGGTTTCCTCCTTTCTGGAAATCAAAGGCACCTACCGGGCGCCGGTCGCCCCGCACCACTATAGCCAACTGTTGCCAGCTTATGTGTTTTAAGGCAAAACGGTGTTTTGTCCCTGGACCAGAGCCTGTACAACTTCTTCCATGCGCATGCCCCGGGAACCCTTAATCAGTACCACATCACCGGGCCGGGCCAGGTCCTTTAATACTTCTAGAGCCTCGTCTTTGGATGCGCACCGGAAGACGCACCCGCCGGGCATTCCGGCCGCCAGCGCCCCCTCGGCCATAAAACGGGCTAGATTACCCACCGTAATCAGGTAATCCACCACCCCGGCGGCACCACCGCCCACCCGGCGATGGGCGGCCTGAGCCTTGTCTCCCAGTTCCAGCATATCTCCCAGAACGGCAATGCGGCGCCCTCTGGCGCCCGTTTCAGCCAGCACCTGCAGGGCGGCCCGGGTCGAGGACGGGTTGGCATTATAGGTATCGTTAATGATTTTCAGCCCCCGGCAATCAATTATTTCCAGGCGCATGGGCGTCAAGACGGCCCCAGCAAGGCCTGCGGCAATGTCTTCCAGCGACACACCCAGGGCCCAGGCTACCCCCACCGCAGCCAGGGCGTTTTCCACATTGTGCCGCCCCGGCAGGGGTAAATGTATTTCCGTTTCCCCCCCGTCGGGCACCCTCACCCGAAACCGGTTGCCGCCCTTTTCCGGACGAATGTCCCTGCCAAGGACATCCGCTTCACCGCCGATGCCGAAAAAGTACACTCGCCCCCGGCAACGGGCCGCCTCCCGCCGGATATAGGGGCTGTCCCGGTGCAAAACGGCAAACCCTTCGGGACTGATGGTTTCCAGGATTTCTCCCTTGGCCCGGGCAATGTTATCTACCGACCCCAGGCGCTCTATATGGGCTTCGCCAATATTGGTGATCACTGCTCCCGTGGGTCTGGCCAGCCGGCAAAGGAAGGCAATTTCCCCCGGCCCCCGCATGGCCATTTCCACCACCACGGCCTGGTAACGCTCATGAAGCTCTAAGAGGGTGAGGGGCAAGCCAATTTCGTTGTTCCGGTTGCCCGTGGTTTTCAGGGTGTTAAACCGCCGGGAGAGGGCGGCCGCCACCAGGTCCTTGGTGCTGGTTTTACCGGAACTGCCGGTAATTCCGATCACCGGTACCCGGTAAACCTCCCGGTTGTAGCGGGCCAGCTGTTGTAAAGCTGCCAGGGTGTCGTCCACGTGGATCACGGCTGCCCCGGGATTTAAAGCGGAAACCATCCGCTCCACCACCACCCCGGCGGCACCGGCGGCCAGAGCCTGCGGTACAAAGTCATGGCCGTCATGCCGTTGCCCGCGGAGGGCAAAAAACAGCTCGCCTCCCGCAAGACTGCGGCTGTCTATGGAAACGGCCCGGACCCGGACGCCTGCATCCCCCTGACAAAGCCTCCCATTTATGGCCTGCGCCACTTCCTTCAGGGTCATGGTCTTCACGGCGCATCTCCTCTGTCCTGAAAACAGTACTTGCTTGCCCAGCACTCACCGGACCCAGGTACCTGCGCAGGAATTGAAGCTGCACATATTTGGTAATCATCCAAACCAAAGAACTCTGTTTGCAGTGAGTGCTGGGTGGCGCTTAACGCGTCATGGGTGTCTACTTAAAAGTTCGTCCAATGCTTTAATAGCCTCACTGCGATCATCAAAAGGATATTTAGTTGTACCGATAATTTGATAATTCTCATGCCCTTTACCGGCGATAATGACCGTATCCCCCGAGGCGGCAACCCCCAGGGCAAAGCGAATGGCCTTCCGCCGGTCGGGCACCACCCGGTAGTCGGAACGAACCCGCCGCACCCCTTCTTCTACCTGGGCAATAATCCTCATGGGATCTTCGGTGCGGGGGTTATCCGAAGTAATCACCGGAAGATCACTCAGGCGCGCGGCAATCTCCCCCATGAGGGGCCGCTTGGTGGGATCCCGGTCACCGCCACAACCAAATACGGTAATCAACCTGCCCCTGGTTATGGCCCGGGCGGTGGTAAGGATGTTTTCCAGCCCGTCGGGGGTATGGGCGTAGTCCACCACTACGGCAAAGTCCTGCCCCCGGTTTACCAGTTCAAAGCGACCCGGCACACCTTCCACCGACTCCAGGGCCCGAACCGCCAGTGGCAGGGGAACTCCCCCGGCCACTGCCGCCGTGAGAGCGGCCAGGGCGTTATAAACGTTGAAATAACCGGTTAATTTTAAGTTTACCGGGCATTCTCCCCAGGAGCCGGTGACGGTAAAAGAAGCGCCCCGGGGGGTAACTTTAACCTCCTGGGCCCGCACCTGCGCTTCCGCCGAGAGTCCGTAGGTACAAACGGGTACTTTTGTTGCGGCCGCGATCCTTTCCGCCCGGGGATCATCGACGTTAATGACCGCCAGGCCGGGCTTGCCGTCCTGGCCCAGTCCCCGGAACAACAGCATCTTTGCCGCCAGGTAATCCTCCATGTCCCGGTGGAAATCCAGGTGGTCCTGGGTAATATTCGTAAACACCCCGGCATCAAAGGCACATCCGGCCACCCGGTTTAAAGCCAGGGCATGGGAACTTACCTCCATCACCGCCACCGCAACCCCATCATTTACCATTTCGGCCAGCAACTTTTGCAGGTCCAAAGATTCGGGGGTAGTGTGGGATACCGGCAATACCCGGTCACCAATCCAGTTGGCAATGGTACCTATAAGTCCCACCTTATTTCCCGCCGCCCGGTAAATGGCTGCCAGCAAATGGGTGGTAGTGGTTTTACCGTTTGTCCCGGTAACCCCGATCAATTTTAATTTCCGGGACGGATAGCCATAGAAACGCGCAGCCAGCAAAGCCAGAACCAGGCGGGTGTCGGGCACCCGCGCGAAGGCAATACCGGAAGGAAGGGGGATTTCCTTTTGCACCACCACGGCTACTGCACCCCTGGATACCGCCTGCTCCACATAACGATGGCCATCGGTGGTGAAACCCTCCACGGCAACAAACAGAAAACCCGGCTGCACCTGCCGCGAGTCGTAGGCAATGCCCGCTATATGTACCTGTTGATTGCCTCCCACAGCCAGACAGGTTTGCCCCTCGATCAACTCGCTAAACAGCAAGCGAAATCCTCCTTCCTTACCAGAAAGGTTCCCGTGGTTATACTACCACCCCTGCTGTGACAATGCAATAAGAGCCCTTTCGTCCTTTTTATGGTATTATTTCCAATTTTACTAAACATACGCAACTCATGCTATGGCCTCTCCACAAATTCCCGCACCGGCCGGGCAGTTGCAGGGGGTGCCTGGGACGGCCCGGATCCGGGTGTAAACTCCACCCTCACCGTTGTACCCCGGGGGACTTTTTCCCCGGGCCGGGGGTTCTGACCGGCGGCCTGCCCGATCCCCACCGCTTCCAGGCGGAGATCCATACCCGCCAGCAGGGCGGCCACTTCGGTAATGGTCAGGCCCGTGAGGTTGGGAACAGTAACCGGTCCCTCCCTTGATTTACCCCCGGGAGGTTGCAGATCCAGCACCACCGAGGTGCCACTTAACACCTCCGCCCCCGCTTTAGGTGTCTGCTCTTGAACAATGGCCCCCTCCCCCCGGACTACAAAAGACAGTTCCGCCTCGCGCAAGATATTCTGGGCCGTTTCCAGGGGATAATTCACCACGTTTGGCACCCGGACCTTAACCCGGGGCTGTTCAAAGTATACGAAGGGATCCTTTGGTTTTTCGAGGTCGGGTGTTTCGGGTACCTGCAGGTAATGCAAAGTGTCCCGGACCACTTCCCGGAACACGGGAGCGGCCACCTGGCTGCCGTAATAGATGCCTCCCTGGGGCTCGGCAACCATAACCAGGGCGGCAACCCGCGGGTTCTCTGCCGGGGCAAAGCCGGTAAAGGAAGCTACGTATTTCCCGCTTACGTAGCCGCCCCCTTCCCCGACCACCTGGGCGGTTCCGGTTTTGCCGGCCACCCGGTAGCCGTCAATGAAGGCGTTTCTGCCGGTACCCTTCATGACCACCGTCTGGAGCAGGTCAGCCACCTGGCGGGCCTTTTCCTGGTCAAGCACCCGGCGTACCATATCGGGCTGGAAGGTCTTGATTACCTTACCCGAAGGGTCGCGGATTTCTTTTACCAGATGGGGGCGCAATAAAACACCACCGTTGGCCACGGCGCAGGTAGCAGTTAGCAGTTGAATTGGCGTTACGGCAATGGATTGTCCTATGGCCATGGTGGCCAGGTTAAGGTTAGTTGCCTTTTTTTCGGGAATGAGAATACCGGTGGCCTCCCCGGGCAGGTCAATGCCGGTTACATCTCCAAATCCAAATTTCTTGATGTATGAGTAAAACTTTTCCTTTCCCAGGCGCAGGCCCACCTCTACAAATCCGGGGTTGCAGGAATTCATTACCACCTGCTCAAAGGTCTGGCTACCGTGGCCACCGTCAGCCCAACAGCGGATGTAGCGGTCGGCAACCTTTATGTAGCCCGGATCGAAGAACTGGTCATCGGCCCTAACCACCCCTTCGCTGATGGCCGCTGCGGTGGTGATGATTTTAAAGGTGGAACCCGGCTCGTAGTTGTACCAGATGGCTGGATTCCGGTCCCAAACCCCCTGCGGGGCAGTCATCCAGTTTTTCGAATCAAAGGTGGGGCGATTACCCATGGCCAGGATTTCCCCGGTCCGGGGGTCCATAACCATAATCACTGCCAGTTTGGGGTTATATTTGGCCACCACCCGGTCCAGTTCCCGTTCCACAAAATGCTGGATGGTTTCGTCCAGGGTCAGCACCAGGCTGTTTCCCTGCCGGGGGGAAATATATTTATGCAACGCCCCGAGAACCTCCCGCCCGGTGGCATCCTGTTCCACCACAATGCGGCCGCGGGTTCCCTGCAATTCCTGGTCAAAGGTCTTTTCTATGCCCATGAGCCCCTGGTTGTCTATCCCTGTAAAGCCCAGGACATGGGGCGCCAGGGAACCAAATACGTAATGCCTGACGCTTTCCTCAACAAAAAAGAGGCCCGGCAACTTTAGTTGCTTTATTTTCTCCACTGTCCCCGGTTCTAATTTGCGGGCAACCCATTCATAGCATGACTGGCGGGAGAGGATTTGATAGAGGCGTTCCACTTTCATATCCAGGAGGGGTGCAAGCTGTTCCGCAGCCCGGCGGGGATCCTTTACGAGATAGGGAATGGCATAAAGGGACTCCGCGCTCACGCTGGTTACCAGTAGACGGCCGTTCCGGTCGTAAATATTTCCTCGCCTGGCCTCCACCGGAATATCCCGCATTCGCACTTCCAGAGCCTTTTGCTGCAGTTCATCCGCCCGTACAAACTGGATCCAGGCCAAACGGCCTGTTAAAGCAACGAGGGCCGCAGTGGCCAAAAGGAAAAGAGAAGTCAGCCTGCGGCGGATAATGATGCTGGTGGTGCGCATACCCTTCTCCTCCAGATAGCGCCCACCCGTGAAAAAAGGTGCTCTTTAGCCGGAATGTTTTGAAGAACGGTGAATGACCAGATCGGCCAGGGCCTGCAGGATCCAGTGATGCTCCCTGGGTGTACGACCCTTCTCCGTATCACCGGACGCAGATTTTTCGGCCGGCCTGGGTTCCGGGGGAACATCTTGGAACTCGCCTGCAGCCTTCACCAGTACCACCTGGCGCTCGTCTGGCTTCACCATGCCCAAGCGGGTGGTGGCCACGGCCTCCACCCGTTCCAGGGAGGATAGCCTGGACACTTCCTCGGCAAGACCCCGGGTCTCGATTTCCAGCTCGGCCAGCTCTTTTTGCATGCGGGTGATCTGATACCCGGTAATGAGTACCCGGGAGTAGAAAATTGAAATCAAGATACCCAATGCAAAAACGAGCAGGATCAGCAGCATTAATACCAGATGTTCCCGGGGCCGTGCTTGCGGCCGGGGATGACCCGCGGGGGTTAACCCTTTCCCGGGCGGGCTTTGGTGGTAAGGTTGTTCCTTGGCTACTATCAAAGCTTATTCACCCCCCGTGGCATTTAGAACCGGGCTTAATTTCTCTGCCACCCTTAAGCGGGCACTGCGGGAGCGGGGATTTAAATTTACCTCCCTTTCCGAAGGTGCCACCCCTCCGGGCGTAAGTACCCGCAGCACAGGCTTTTGCCCGCATATGCACTGGGGAAAACTGGGTGGACACACGCATGGATTGGCCAGCCGGCGAAATGAATTTTTGACGATCCGGTCCTCCAGTGAGTGAAAAGTGATCACCAGAATGCGTCCTCCTGGCAAAAGCAGGTCAACCGCCTGGCGCAAAGCTTCCGGCAGGATCTCCAGTTCCCGGTTTACGGCAATTCTTAAGGCCTGAAAGGTTCGCCGGGCCGGGTGGGGGCCGCTGCGCCTGCTTTTTGCCGGAATTGCTTCTTTGATTATTTCCACCAGCTGGGAAGTGGTTATTATGGGCTGGTGCTGTCTTTTCCGCACAATGAAGGAAGCGATCCTCCTGGCCCAGCGTTCCTCGCCATAGCGGGCAATGATCCCGGCCAGTTCCTCTTCTCCCAGGTTATTGACCAGGTCGGCGGCGGTGTGGCGCATGGCCGGGTCCATGCGCATATCCAGGGGACCCTCGTGGTGGTAGCTGAAACCCCGTTCAGGAACATCCAGTTGAGGAGAACTCACACCAAGGTCAAAGAGTATGCCCTCTACAGCCGGAATACCCAGTTCATCCAGGACCTGGGGCAGGTTGATAAAGTTTTCCCTTACCAGGGCGACCCGTTCCCCGTAAGGAGCCAGGTGCCGGGCGGCTGCTTCCAGGGCATGGGGGTCCTGGTCCAGGCCGATCAGGCGGCCGGCGGGGCTGCTCTTTTCCAGGATGGCTGCAGCGTGCCCCCCTCCCCCGACGGTGCAGTCCACATAGGTGCCCCCGCTTTGCGGGTTCAACCAGGCCAGCACTTCCTCCAGCAATACCGGTTGGTGAGTGAAGTTTCTTTCCTCCATCCCCTGATCTTCCCGCCCTGAAACCTCACGTCTCTTAAAGCACAATTTTTTCCGCAATTTCTTCCACCTGACCGGCTGCCTGGGAGTTATAGGCCTCCCACCGCTCGGCGGACCAGATCTCCACCCTGGCGGAAACACCAATCACCACTACGTCCCTTTCGATACCCGCGTATTCCCTTAAGTTTCCTGGAATAAGTATTCTACCCTGTTTATCTACCTCGCATTCACAGGCACCGGCAAAGAAAAAACGCACAAAGGCCCGGGCATCGGCCCTGGTCAAGGGTAAGGACCGCATTTTATTTTCCATTTCCGCCCATTCTTGAGGGGGGTAGGCGAAAAGGCATCCGTCCAAACCCTTGGTCAAAACGAATTTTTCGCCCAGGCCTTCGCGGAAGCGGGCTGGTATAATCAAGCGTCCCTTGGCATCAATGGTATGCCGGTACTCGCCTAAAAACATGCCGGGTGCCCCACTATGATCCACTTTAATTCCACTTTACTCCACATCTCACCACCCTAAATTCTCCAGAGAGAAATAAATTCCTGCAGGCTCACAAGAAAAAAATAAAAAAATAGCCAGCTTTTCTGGCTATGTCAATACTAATATTAAAGGAGCTATTTGCGTTGTAAACATTTTTGCCCTCTGGGAGGCTAACGCCCATACCAGACATGGACGTTTTCCAAGCCATAGGACAGAGATATTAACCTAATATTGGGGCAAATGGCTTATATATCCTTTACCACCCCTGTCAAAGGGCATACTTACCCTAACACCCCCTTGGGGGGGCGCCCTTCCCGTAGTGTAATTTCTCCGATTGGTCCTTCTCAGGCCGCCTTTACCAGGCTTCTCAAATTTATTCCTTGTTTTTGTCGTAGCCGGCCTACGGCCATCGCCAGCATCACCATCAGGGCCAGTGCACAACGCAGCTTCATCTTTTTCAGGCCCCGTATAAAATGCTTTTCAAATCCATAGACCTCATCCAGACGGGCATTTACCCTTTCCACGGCCGTACGCTTCTTATAGGTTGTCTTCCATTTGTAACTGGACCGCGCTAAGGGCGTGAAGACCCGCCGGTCTTCTGCCAGAGGAATACGCACTCCACCCGTTGCGGAACACTGCTCCATTCCCCGGCACTTCACCCCGTAGTGCCGGGCAGGACAGCGATATTTCAAGGTTCCCCGGTCCTTTTCAAATCCCCCGAAAGCCATCTCGCGACGCTTGTTTGTCTCGGGACAGTGGCAATAAACCGTTCCACAGTAATCGTAAACGATGTTCCCTTTACCGGTCACCAGCCGCGTCTCCTCGCCGTCCTGCCACATATTACGGATGTCAATCACGGGCTTGATCTGGTATTCGTCCCATAGTTTCATGGTTAGTTTGATGTCATCATAGGCTTTATCCGCCGCTAATGCCTCACAACGATCTATAATCTCCGGATTTTGTTCGACCACCCGTTCAATCAGCTTATGCCCCTCTTTCACGTCACTGGCTGATGCTCTTGTCACCGTAAAGCCTACGGGTAGCTCATATACAGCATCAACTATGAGATGAAGCTTGTAGCCAAACCAGGAAACTACTTTTTCCCACAGGGTACCGTCTTTTCTGCGCCCCCGGTACGTTTTCTTACCAAAGTCGGCATCAGTGTCGCGGCGCCCATCAGGCCTTTGAACCTTTTCTTCTTCATCCCGCTTTTTGCCCCGGGCCAGACTGTTAATAGCTTTACTGTCCAGGGCCAGCACCCGCCCGAAATCCGGTAACAGGGTACTTATTTCATCCACCAGCCGCGTAAATATTTTTTCCACTTCATCGGCGTGCTGCATCAGTTTTACTAACATGCGGCTGTATACATAAGAAGGTGGAACGGCATCCTCGCCCCGAGCTGGATCAAACCCACATAGTTCCCGCAACTGGGCATTCCGCTTAAGTTCCCGCCGCAGACTCTCAACAGACGTGTGCTGAAATACGACCCCGGCCAGGATTGAGTTCCAGACCGCTCGTACCGGGTAATCGTTGCGGCCGTGCCCACGTTCTCGCTCCAGCTTTTGTATCAGTTCCTCGTCGGGTAGATATTCGAGAACCAGGACCAGGCGTTCCAAATCACCCAGTTCGTCAATTTCCCGCCACCCAAAAAGTCGTTGTTGTGGTATAATAGCCATAAGGGAAACCTCCTCTGGTTCTTTTTTGGGGATATAAAAAAGAATTCGCCAGAAAAGGAGGGTTCCCTTCTTATTTCTCATCCTTTTTCGCTGTTCCTTTGTTTTTCTTCTTTGGGGTCAATTTTGCTAAAACGATATCTGCCCATGCCCACAACCCGCATAAAACCTGAACCGTGCCGGGGTAAAATATTTATGTCAATGCCCTAAAACGGCCTATTCATCTTTACTTCCGAACATCGCAATTAGCTCTAAAGAGGTATTGTTTCCCGCGCCCGTTCTTTAAACACCACCACCTCACGGTAGCCGGCAGCTTGCAACCATTGCCGTGCCTGATCCCAGCCGTAAGCAACGAGGTGGGGTTGGTGGGCATCGGAGCCCACGGTCACCGGAACGTGGTAGCGGCGGCAGAGCTTGAGGAAATCCAAAGAGGGGTAAATTTCCCCGGCGGGCACGCGCAAACCGGCCGTATTTACCTCCACGCACACACCGCCCTCGGCAAAGGCCCGGGCCGTCTCTTCGTAAAGCTCCTGCAAGTCTATGCGTGCCCGGTAACCAAACTTTTTGATTAAATCCGGGTGGGCGATGGCATCAAAAAGACCCGTGCGGGCCGCCTGCTGCACCAGTTGAAAGTACTGCCGGTATAATTCATCAATATCCCGCCGGATGTATTCCTCCACCAGGTCCGGGTTATCAAAACCCCAGCCGTCCAGGTAGTGCACCGAACCTAGAACATAGTCAAAGGGGTAACGGGAAAGGAGCACACCCAGGTGGTTTTCGTAACCCGGTATATAGTCGCACTCTATCCCCAGGTAGATGGTCAGAGCGGAACAGCTCTGCTTAAGCTTCCGGATTGACTCAACATACCGGGGCAACTCCTCCTCGTTCATGGCCAGTTCCGGGTCCCGCTGGCCGGGGGGCAGCCAGTACATGGGAACATGATCGGCAAAACCGATATGTTTAAGGCCCCGGTAGCGGGCCATAGCAATATACTCCTCCATATCTCCCGTGGCGTGCCCGCAACGGCTGGTGTGCAGGTGCAGGTCGGGCAGCATGATTAAAACGCCCCCTCACGAACCCGCTCCGACACTTGCCGGGTGAGACGGTAAATATGCTCGGCCAGTTCCAGGGCCAAAAGCCCGGTGCCGCAGGCAGGGGTAATCATGGACTGGCGGCGCAACAGCTCCGCCGGAATACCCCGCTCTACCAGTCCCCGGATAAGTTCTTTCCATCGCAACAGCAGGGATTCCGCGTCTTCACCAAAGGCCTTTTCAGAGGTGGGTACGATACCCCACGCAATGACCCCACCTCTTTCAATGAAGTCCCTTAATTCCCGGGCGTAAACAAACAGGGATGGTCCAAAGTTATAGGCATCCAAATTGATAATGTCCAGATCACATTCACAGAGGATGGACCAGTCTATGGCATCGCAGGAATGCACCCCGGCCAACCCGCCCGCCTGGTGAATAAAGTGAAAAATGGCGTTGAGATCGGTTTTGATCATTTCCCGAGTGATGGTAATATAAGTGAACTGGCCGTAGACGCTGATGGCCGGCTCGTCCACGAAAATGATGGGTGTCCGGTTAAGGTCGGCCAGGGTACGGGCCTGCCAGTAAGCGTGGGCAGCTAGGGTTTTTACCACCAGGTCCCGCAGCTGGTCCTCGTAATAGGCCACCCGGCCCCGGCGGTCCTTCAATTGAAAGGCAACGGTAAGGGGGCCGGCCAGGTGGCCCTTGAGATAAAGGGCCTCGCCCATATCCCTGGCCATTTCTTCCATGAAGGCATAAAAACCTGCCGCTGCCTCGCGGGGCAGGGCAAAGTATTCCAGGGCGGTGAGGTCTTTTTCTTCCACGGCCAGGTAGGCCGTATAAAAATTAGTGAGCCTTTCTGGCCAGCGGGGGTTTTCATCATCAAACACAGCCCGGTCATTTTCCATCAGCAACAACTCAAAGTGGACCAGAGGCTGTAAAAACTGGTACACAAAGCCCTCGACACCACCCCTTTGGGGCAGCTGGGGCCAGTGGGGGATAACGGGCATATTTTCTCTAATCAGGGGCAGGGCCTGTCCCGGGTCGGTATAGGGCAGGCTGCCAATACCTGTAGCTAAACCGCCGGGAGAAAAGGTCATCACAAATCCCTCCTTTAACAACGTAATTATATACCGACCTCACCCCGGCGTCCATGATTTTTTACCCCGCAAACAGGCGGGGCTAACGGCGGCTTCTTTTTTCGTGCAACATGCGTTTTAACTCGGGGAGCGCCTCCCTGGCGGCCTTTTCTCCCTGGGCAATGCAGTAAGCATTGCGGGAAAAGTCCCAGGGGGTAACCCCGGTGAGAACGGGGCGGATCACTACGTCGGCATAGTTTTCCAATTTGACCCGGGTAACCTCGCTGCCGATAATATCCAGCGATTGAGTGAGTAACTGGACCATATTTTCAATTGGCTTATAGTGCTCTCCTTCGTACCCCACATCTACTCCCACCACCACATCGGCGCCAAGAAGATGAAGCACTTCCACCGGTACATTTTCCCGCAGGCCGCCGTCGACTAACAGCCGGTCGCCAATTTTCTTCGGTTCAAACAGTCCCGGAACGGAACAGCTGGCCCGCACCGCCCGAGCCACCGGTACCCCGCGGATAAAAAAAATATCCTCGGGTGGAGGGCTGTGGTTGACATCTTCACTGACGAAAATAATACGGTGTCCGGTGTGAATATCCACCGAAGTAATGGCGAGCAACTTCCTCAGCTGGCGGAAGGTTTTCCGCTCCACCAGGCGTTCCACCCAACTTTCCAGCTTGCAACCCGACATTAACCCCAGGGGAGAAGGAAAGGGTACGGGCAAATGAAATAAATCGATGAGAACCTTAACGGCCATGGCTCCCAGGTTAACAAACATAGGGCCCAAATCGTAAATATCCTGGGGATTTATTTCCAGGGCCAGCTTTTCCATTTCCCGGATGCTCCAACCGCTGCAGTAAAGCGCGGCAACAATACTGCCCGCACTGGTTCCTGCTACCAGGTGCGGTTCAATCCCCTCGGCAGCCAACGTCTTCAAAACACCAACATGAGCTATGCCCCGTAAAAAACCGCCACCCAAAGCCAGTCCCAGCTTAACCCCGCCCCCCATGATCATCCCTCCTGGAGGATCAATCATACTATTTTCATGGTATGAGGAAAGATACCCGGCGGTTCCTGATGTTTCTCTCCTATAACCAAAGGACCGGCTGCCCTTTACTAAACTTTGCTGCTCCTCTCATGCCTCTTCTCTTAATTATAAAAAACCGGTTCCGCGTAACAGAACCGGCATCTTTAAAACTAAATCACCACTATTACAATAACCGCAATAAGTACAAGCACCAGCAGGAATACCCCGCCGACGATCCACCACGGGCTAATTTTTTTGATTGGGAAAGACTGTAGCCAATCTGTAAATATCCCTTCCAGCTTCATCGAAACCCGACACCCCTTGTTTTTTTAATTATCATATTATGGCATTGGCTAAATGGTTCCAGATAACAAGAGGTTACGGGTAATTTTTGATGATAAGGAACAACTTACCCGCTGGCTATAGGCCTCTATGCCAGAGAGAGGCAACCGGTCTTGCCATGGCCTGGCAATAAGCCTGGTGTGTTTCTTCGGCAATGTATTGCCAATTGTAAATGGTAATAACCTTGCGCCAGGCACGCCGGCACATTTCAACGGCCAGTTCAGGATAAAAGAGCAGCTGGGTGATATAATGGGCCAGCATGTCCGGTCTACCCGGCGGCGCCTTGTAACCATCTACCCCATGCTCTACAATTTCACCCAATCCACCGGTGTCGGCAACCACTACCGGAACTCTGGCAGCCATGGCCTCCAGAGCCACGATCCCAAAGGGCTCGTAAAGGCTGGGGAAGACCGCTACCCGGGCCATTTCCAAAAGGCGGTTGCGCCCCAGATCATCCACAAAACCCACAAACTGCACCTTCGGTGACAGCCCCAGTTCCTCAACACGACCCTTCAAGTACTCCTCGTAGGGGCCCCGGCCGGCCACCAGCAACCGGGTACCTTTAACCCGCTCCGAAATGGATGCCAGGGCCTCCAGGAGCACCTGCACTCCCTTTTCGGGCACCAGACGGCCCAGGAACACGATGTTCGGGTCCCGGTGGTACAGGTCCTTGCAATCCGGTTCTTTCGTCCTCCCATCGGTTAAACTGGCCGGATCCACCCCGTTGGGAATTACCTTTATCTTTTCCCGGTCCAGCTCAAAAAGACGGCATATCTCCTCAGCCATGTAATTGCTACAACAGATAACCAGGGCAGCCCCCTGGGTGAGCTGGTATTCCTTTTCGTGAATCCGGCGCTGCAGGTCGGTACGAATGCCCCTGTTCCGCCCGTACTCCGTGGCGTGGATGGTGGCCACCAGGGGAAACCCGTATTGTTCATGCAGGTGTTCACCGGCCGCCCCCACCATCCAGTCATGGGCATGGACCAGGTGCGGCGTCCCCCAGTCAGCGATGACTTGACAGGCGAGTTCGATCATGCCCCTGTTTAACTGTCCAACCCAGGTCAAAAAATCTTTGGCGTTAAGCTGCTCCGGCAGGAGCCGGTGCACGTGGACTCCCTGTTGGAGGGAATAAGCCTTCTCCCCGGCCACGGGACAGGTAATGACGTGCACTTCGTCCCCCAGGCGGGCCAAGGCCCGGGAAAGATCGTAAACATGCCGGGCCAGGCCACCCACAGTAGCAGGTGGATATTCCCAGGATAGCATTAAGATGCGCAAATGTGACCGGGTCCCCACGCACACGCCATTGTATCGCCGGTGGCGGCTGTAAATGCGGTAGTCCAGCTGGGGGAAAATGTTGTCCCTGTATTCCATTTCCTGGAGCGCCGCCTCGTCAATATACCCGTTTTCCAATTGCTCCGCCAGGAGGTTAAACCTGCCAATATGCTCGGTCAATCTTTTCCGGGCATAGTCCACGGCGGTTTCCATTCTAAGGATAAAGGCCCAGTCACTGCTTTGGGCTAAAAGCAATTCCCGGGCGGCCTGATTTAAGGCCCTCTTTTTCACGCCGGCGGCGTTCGGATGCAAGTCGGCCAGGTCGGCCATGGCGGCCTCGGCCCGGTGGAGGTGGCGGTAAATCCAGTCATTGCTTGGATTCAGCCAGACACGACTATAACCCCCTTCTCCCCAGCTGCTCATGGGCAGATCCACCACCTGCAAATCGGGGTGCAGGGACAGGTACTGGCCGGGAGTAATCATCTGGATAACATCCTGATCGAAGCAAGTTTTGCGGCAAAGCAAGTCTATCCATTGAGGACCTTCATACCACCAGTGACCAAACAATTCCGCGTCATAGGGAGCAACCACCAGCGGGGGACGGTCCATCTTTGCCCCGTGACGAAGCACCTGCTGTTGCCGGTGGTAAAGAAAGTGAGCGGCATGCTCCGCTGCCCGTTCTCGAGCCAGCTCTGGACGATAGGGCTCTTTGTGGGGACCAGGGCCGGTAATCCGGTAATACTTAAACCCGGTATCCACCCGGATGGTACCTCCCGGCAGGTAGGGGCGCAAATAGTCCAGATCCAGGTCATAACCAATATCCCGGTAAAACTCCCTGTAGAAAAAGTCGCCGGGATAACCCGTTTGCCTGTCCCAAACCTGACGGGAACTCTCCGGGTCCCGCCCAAAAACGGCCAATCCGTTGGCACAACTGGCCGGAGCAAAAACACCGTAGCGGGGAACGGGATCCGCGTACAGTAAGCCGTGGGTCTCAACAATGAAATAACTGATACCGAATTCTTTAAGCAACTCCTCCACGCCAGGTGCATATCCGCATTCCGGCAACCAGAACCCATGGGGAGGCCCGCCGAAAAGCCGTGCATAAAAATCCACTCCCACACCAATTTGTGCCTTCCTGGCCTCCCTGGTCTGTATTAGCGGTAAATATCCATGGGTAGCGCAGGTGGTAATTAGCTCCACTTTTCCTGACTTCTGCAAGGTCCGGAAGGCGCCAATCAGATCGCCCTGGTATTTATTTGTATATGCCCTTCGTACCTCCTTTAACTTTTCCAGATACATCAAAGCCAGGGGGTGCAGGCTGGCGTCTCCCGCGGTACGTCGGCACTCCGCCTCCCCCAGCTGGATCATTGCCTCCAGGTGGTTAAGATAACGTTCTTGAAGCAACGGATCGGCAAGCATAGCTAAAAGGGGCGGGGAAAGAGATATGGTCAGCTGAAAGGACACTCCGTCCCGGACCAACCCTTGCAGCACTTCCAACAGGGGGATGTAACACTCGGTTAGAGCCTCAAAGAACCAGCGTTCTTCCAGGCACTCGGGCATCTCCGGATGTCTTACAAAGGGTAAATGGGCGTGCAGCACTAGCGCCAGGTAGCCTGCGGCCATTGCGATGTTACCCCTTTCCAGTCAATAAGTTAGCTCCTATGCGATAAGTCTACTGAACTGTATCCTTCCCAAACAGCATTGCTCTCCCATTGTTCTTCTGCGGTATCTCTGTTTGTAGTGTTCTGAATAACTGTCTTCACCTTCAAAAACCGAACCATTCCCTCCACTCTCCGGGTACGGGGCGTAACGACCCGGTTGGAACGAAGCAGGGGATAAAATTCTCCCTCCGGCCCGTAATAACCGAGTTCGGCCTGGTAAGTTTGGTCCGGAAGCAGATCGCAAAAATACCAGTCGTTAGTAAAGGGGGGAAGAGACACTTCCTTTAAAACGTTACTCACCCGGTTCGACCCGGTAGTATAAATCCTTAAAAATAAAGAACGCCCTTCTCCCAGGGACTCCCACTGCCCCCGGGACAATTCCCAGTAACTGAAAATGACGGTGGGTTCCTGTACCATCAGAACCAGCCTGTTTTCATTGTAGTGCCGCGGCAGTTCCATGCTAAAATACCCCCCTCGTGTATATCTGGGAAAAGTTCGGTATCACTATCATACTCCACCAGCTTGTACCAATACAACCATCTCAAGTCAACTTTAATGTAAAATTTACAAGCGCTCATTCGATTCGTGACTTTTTTCACATATGTAGGCAAAAAACAGCTCTTTACCGCTAACTTTTTGTACCCTGTATAACAACCCCTCGTTAATATTGGAAATGCGTTCGTTATATCCATCATAGTACACAGTCGGGGGCCGGTGCAACCTCCAGGAAATAACTTTAAGTAGCTGCTGCTAATAGCCATGTTTAATTGTGAGATTTTTCACTCTCCTGCAAAAAAGTCCTCTTTTGCGGACCCTTAATCCTCCTTAACTGCACATTTCTTACAATATCCGAAAAATTTTAACTCGTGGTCGGTAATGGTGAAGTTATAGGCTTCCGTAACCCGTTTTTCCAGATCTTCCAACAAATCTTCATTAACCTCTATAATTTTTCCGCAACCGGTACAGACGAGATGATGGTGATGGTGTCCTTCTCCCCGCTCACCACCAAACTCATAGCGTTTGCGTCCGTCCCCGAAATCAATGCTGTGGATAATATCAAAATCTAAAAAGAGTTCTAAAGTGCGGTAAACTGTGGCCAGTCCCACGTCGGGAGCTTTTTGTTTAACCAGATTATAAATCTCCTCCGCACTTAAATGTTTGTCTTTATTTTCCAAAAGCACGCGCAGGATATGCTCCCGGCGCGGCGTAAGTTTAGAGTCGCCGGCCCGGAGTTTTTCCTCCACCTCGTTAATGACTCTTTGCATCCGGAGCTCACCCCGCCATTAAGCCCTTTGTGTAAGTATAATGAACATACAGAAAAAAGTCAATGGCAGCTTGAAAACTGGCTTAGCGTAAATATGGCGGGTAGCGCAACCGCCGGCGCCGGCGGCGCACCATAATGGTCCTTAAGCGCAAAGCCACAACAAATACAATCGCACCCAGAAGCCAGGCAAACCAACGCCTGGTCGCACTGATCTCTACGGCCCGAGCCGATAACAACTCCACCCGCCCTAGCTCTTTACCCCCGGCCTGGGTAAAAACCAGTTCCCCCACCTTTTGCCCTGTGGACAGAGGTGCCCGTAAATCCTGGCGCATAACGATTTTCCGCTCAAAGGATGGCTTTTCACCGGCGGGAAAATTAATATAAAAACTGTTCCCGGTAATGGCCTCAACTTCTTCAGCACCACCGGGCACGGAAAAGGAAGATACCTTCTCCCCCTTTTCCACCAACCTGACAGGCTTAAAGGCGGAAAAACCATAGTCAAGCAGGACCCGGGCATCACTGTAAACAGCGGCCCCCTGACTGTTCAAAATCACGGCAATTAATTCCCGGTTATCGCGTTGGGCGGCGGCCACCAGGCATTGCCCCGCCTCAACGGTATAACCGGTCTTAACCCCGATGGCCCCTTCATAACGGGAAAGAAGCCGGTTGTGATTCCAGAGGTGCTCCTGGGGAGGTCCTTTACTTCTGTCCGCATCCGGCCGCCGGATCTGCTTCAAACGGGTGGACACAATGGTTCTGAAGGTAGGATTTTGCATGGCATACCGGGCAATCAGGGCCAGGTCGTGGGCAGTAGTATAATGCCGGGGGTCGGGCAGACCGCTGGGATTCTGGAAACTACTTGCCCGGGCTCCGATTGAGCGTGCCTTTTCATTCATTAAAGCAGCAAAAGCAGGGACCGAACCGGCTACATGTTCGGCAATGGCTATAGCCGCATCATTGGCTGAAGCCAGCAACAGCGCATACAGGAGGTCCTCCATGGTGAGCCTCTCGCCTTCCTGCAAGCCGATGGCAGATCCCTCAACCCGGGCGGCTTCCCGGGAAACAGTAACCACTTCATCCAGGCGGGAATGTTCCAGGGCTATAATGGCCGTGAGAATCTTAGTAGTACTGGCCGGATACATGGGCGAGCTGGCATTTTTCTGGTATAGAACCTGCCCGTTCCGCGCGTCCATCAGCAAAGCCGCTTCCCCTAATGTTTGCGGTAGTGACGCCGCTTGGGCAGCTTGGGAAAATAAAAGCAAAAGGCAACAAAAAAAGGTTGTCCACAGGCGCCGCATGGTTTACCCCCGTACGATGTTCCCTAAATGAACAACTTTTGAACAAAACAAAGGTTGGTGCAAAAAATAACGAGAGCGACTTTATTATATTGAAATTTTAAGGTGATTTCAACAGAAAGTACAATCTAAGTTTTGCCCAGAGGGACATACTAAAAACACTATCGAGAAAGGAGGGATCAAAAGGAAGAAGATGGACATTCAAGGAATGGAATTTGCCGACCTGAACGATATCCAGCTTAGCCAGCTACAGGAAGTAGAGAGAAAATTAAATGCCGGACGGCAGGGCAAGGAAATAATTCTTTTAGCCTTCACCCGTAAATCTTAAAATAAAGCTATTTTCGTGAGGGTGGGAAATTTCCCCACCCAAACTTTTTGCCCCCGTAGGCCTCCCCTTGCACACCCTTCCAAATCTACCGTTTTTACGGTATAATGAAGGAAAATCTCGACTCAGGGGGCTACACGGCCGTTGCTGCCGGCAAACCTTACCCGCCAGGAATGGATACTGCTGGTCATCCTCTTTACTACGGAATTTGCCAGGGGAGCCTTTTTCCTTTCCTTCCTCCCCATATATGCCGTTAAGCACCTGGGCCTGTCCATAACTGCGGCTGGTTTTGCGGTTTCCGCCCATTATTTTACCGAAACTGCCTCCAAAACTGCCGCCGGCTGGCATTTCGACCGTACGGGCAGGCCGGTGTTGCTGATTGGTTTAATTACCGGCCTGGCGTCCCTGATGGCCATGAAACTGTGGCCTTTACCCGTTATTCTAGTGGGTGCCTCAGCCCTTTTGGGCCTGGGCATGTCCCCTGTCTGGCTGGGAGTAATGAGTGAGGTGGCCCCGGTTGAGATGCCCGGCCGGGCCAGCCGCGTCGGTCTGGTTTTTGCCGCATGGTTGGCCGGGGCCGGCGCCGGGCTGGTAGCCGTAAATTTCATCTTACACAGGGGATTTGAGCCGGCCTTTTCCATGATCATCATCCTGTGGCTGGTTTCCGTAGTTCTTACCCTGTTTATTTTACCTTCCAGGGGTCGCCGCGAAAAGCAAACCAGGCAGGGTATTTTTCTTTCCCTTGCCCGCCTGGCAACCAATCCAGCAGTAACACGGATCTTAATCCCGGGAATGTTTTTACAAACCTTTTGCGCAGGTCTTTTGTTACCCGTACTGCCCCTTTTTGCGCAAAACCAGCTGGGCTTAAGTTATAACCAGTACGGCCTTTTGCTTCTAGCAGGTGGAGGAACCGCCGTGCTTGGCCTCCTTCCGATGGGAATGGTATTGGGCCGCCTGACCCTGAATAGCCTTTTAGCCGCCGGGTTTGGATTAAGCGCCCTTTGTCTGGGTTTACTTGCCGTCAGCCACGGCCCCCAAAGTGCCTTTCCCCTGGCTATCTTGCTTGGTCTTTCCTATGCCGTAATCCTGCCAGCCTGGAACACCTTGCTGGCCAGGGTTATCCCCCCGGAGCGACAGGCTACGGGGTGGGGTGTTTTCGCCACCGTTGAGGGTTTGGGAGCAGCCATTGGTCCGGCCCTGGGCAGCCTGGTGGCCAGGTACGGAGGCATCACGGCTCCTATCATGCTGGCAACGCTGCTCCTTATAACCGTAGCTATCTTTTACACTTTTTACCCTCTGGAAAAATTTCTTGTTAAATAACAATTATTTTCTCAAGATTTTCTTTTAGCTGGAGAGAAGAGCATGACGCAATCCCTGTTTAAAATAATCACTTTTCTCCTGGGGATATATGCCCTCTTACCCACCGCCCTGGCGCGCCTTTGCCATATCGGGGTCATCTGGCAGGGACCCCGGGGCGGTAAGCGGGTAGCCATTACCTTTGATGACGGCCCCGATCCCGTCTATACTCCCCAGGTTTTAGACATCTTAAAGCAATATAAGGTACGGGCATGCTTTTTTGTACTCGGTCACAAGGCCAAAGCTCATCCGGAATTGATCACCAGAATGACTGCCGAAGGGCACGAAGTGGCCAGCCACGGCTTTCGCCATCATTTTCCCTGGTTTTTAGGGCCCCGGGCTATGATCAGGGAAGTAAGGGAAGCCAGCCGGGTAATCGCGGAAATCACCGGCCAGCCGCCGCGCCTGTACCGGCCGCCCTGGGGTTTATTTAACCTTTTCTCACTGCTCCACAGTTACCTGTTTGGCCAGCGGGTGGTATTATGGTCTTTTATGAGCTGGGACTGGGGACGCCGCTGTACCCCCGAATCCATAACCCGCCAGGTTCTTTCCCGTGTGCGAGAGGGCTCGATCCTGGTTTTCCACGACAGCGATGATACTCCGGGGGCAACCCCGGGAGCACCTGCAAAAATGCTGGCGGCCCTGCCCTTAATTATAGAAGGGCTGCAACAGCGAGGGCTATCCGTCGCCCCGCTAGCAGAACTGTATTTGCCCCAGGAAAATTTCTGGAGCCGCCTGGGGCAAAGGATGGACTCTTTTCTTACACGTTTATTCGGTATAAAGGAGCTGTACTTTGACGGCCGCCCCACCCTCTTTCGTCTCCGGATGAAGCGTTATCGCGGCAGGCCCCTGGCTCTATCCGATGGGACACTTTTACGACCCCGGGATCCCATTGCCGAACTTCACCTGAACAATGAAATGCTCAAAGAAATCACCCGGACCGGAAAAAGCCCGGAACGGATTGCTCTGCTTACTTTAAAAGAAGTAAAGCGTTCCCTTCCCGCCCTTGCCCGTTGGGTGCAAAGTACACCCCAGGGGAAAAATATCCGGGCTGTAGTTGGGTTAACGATGCTTTACCGAGGAACGGAACGCCTGGGTTTTACCGTCAGCGAGCCTCCGGCCATCATTAAAAGCCTGGCCACCTGGTATCAGGGCTGGCTTTTGAGCCTTTATCACTCCGAGGGCCGGTTACGCCTGCACCGGCATAAGGAAAAGCTTTCCCCGAAAATCGTGGCTATGGGGAGGGAAGAACTGCTCCGCCGTTATTTACGGGTAACAGAAAATGACCCCGGCCGGCGGCAACACTTGACGGGGTAATATGGTGGTCGTGCCCGCAAAACCACGCTAGAGCGAAGCCAGCTATCAGCTTTTTTAAAGGTTCTAACTTAAAGCTCTTCACACAAAATAAAAGATATAACCGCGGCAGGAATTTGTTTGCTCAAAAGAGAATTTTTTAAATAATAAACTGGCAGGCTCAATACGCTTTTCGTCCTTGATTTTGCCCCGGGCTGCACAAGGAGGTAAACATAATGAACCTGGCCCTGAGGCTGGCCGAAGTCGGCCGGCTTTTCCCCGATCACGAAGCCCTGGTTTTTCACGATCAACGCATACCCTATGCCACCCTTAACTACTGGGTTAACCGTTTTGCCAACGGCTTAAAAAAGTTAGGGCTGGCGCCTGGTGAACGGGTGCTCATAGCGTTGGAAAATTGCCCCGAATTCGTGGTTTCCTTTTACTCAGTCATAGGTGCAAGGGGCGTTGCCGTTCCCATTGATCCCCTTTATACCATTCATGAAGTAGCTGTTATTGCCCGGGACGCTTCCCCTGCCCTTGTCATTTGTAACTCGGCAAATATCTCCATATTTACCGAACTCGCCAGGAAACTCCCTATTCCCCGGGGCTTCATTGTTACAGATGCTGCAAAAACTATTCCAAATGCCTATTCCTATGAGGAATTGCTGGTATCGTCTCCCGCCGACGACCCTGCCCGGCCCAGAGAAAGGGATGACGTGGCGGAAATACTTTATACTCCCGGAAATACCGGTAAGCCCAAGGGAGTGATGTTAACCTACGGCAATCTTTACAGTAACGCGTTCACCTTTGCCCGCTTGTGCGGGTTCACCCCCCAGGACCGGACCCTGCTAGTAGCACCGGCTTACCACTCGGCGGCCCAAACCTGTGTACTACACGCTTCCCTGGTCGCCGGGGCCACGGTGGTCATCCATGAAAAATGGCCTGGAGCCCGCGCGGTCTTACAAACCATCCAGGATGAAAAGATCACCTTTTTCTTTGGCCCGCCTACCATGTATGTGTTGCTGCTGGAAGAACCGCAGGCCGAGAACTTTGATCTAAGCTCCTGGAAAATTGCCTTTTGCGGTGGCGCTCACCTGCCCGTTCAGGTTTTCCACGCCTTTGAGAAAAAGTTTGGCCTGCAGATTACGGAGGGTTACGGCCTTACTGAAACTTCCCCGGTAGTATGCTGCAACCCCGTGGTTGGTGTCAAAAAACCGGGTTCCGTCGGCCCCCCCATTCCGGGCGTGGAGGTAAAAATTGTAGATTATGAGGATCAACCCCTACCTGCCGGTCAGGTGGGAGAAATCGTGGTCCGGGGGCCAAACGTAATGAAGGGGTACTTTAACCAGGAAGAAGAAACCCAAAAGGTGCTCCGCAACGGCTGGCTGCATACGGGAGACCTGGGTTATATGGACGAAGACGGCTATGTATTCATCGTTGGCCGTAAAAAGAACGTGATTATCCGTGGAGGATTAAACATCGATCCCCGGGAGGTCGAAGAGGTTCTCTACCAGCATCCCCAGGTTTTCGATGCCGTTGTTGTAGGTGTCCCCGATCCCGTGATGGGAGAAGAAGTGACGGCCCTGGTCATGCCCCGGGGCCACGAAAGACTTGACCCTGCGGAATTACAGGCCTTCTGTGCCCAGAGGCTAGCCCCTTATAAGGTACCCCGTAAAATACAGTGTATCGAAGGCTTGCCCAAAACAACTTCCGGAAAACTTTTAAGGAAGGAAGTAAAAAGGATGTTAGAACATATGCAGGAAAATACCCCTTCCTGAAGGAAGGGGTATTTTTCAGCGCAATTGTGGGGGTTTTTCGGCAAGGATTAAGGGAACATAGCGGGCCCGGCCGTTACGATAGATTTGCAGCACCACCCGCTGACCCACCTTGCTCTTCTGGATGATACTCACCACATCATCGGGGTTTCCAACCTTCTGGTTATCCACCTGTAAGATCACATCCCCCTGCACCAATCCCGCATTATCTGCCGGGCTGCCCGGGATAACACCTACCACCAGCGCCCCTGCTGCCGCCGGCAGTTCCAGATAAGCAGCAATTTCTTCAGTTACGGGCTGCATCTGCACGCCTAACCAGGGACGCCCCTTTCCATTACCCTGGAGGAGCTGGTTTAAAACCTCCTTGACTGTGCTGGTGGGAATGGCAAAGCCAATACCCTGGGCCTGGGCTACAGCAGTGTTAATGCCCACCACTTCACCATTGAGATTCAAGAGCGGGCCGCCACTGTTACCCGGGTTAATGGAGGCATCGGTTTGCAAAAGGTTTTTGTAGCGCCGGTTTTCCACCGTAACCGGCCGGCCTTTGGCACTGATCACCCCTACCGTTACTGTGTGATCCAGCCCGAAGGGATTGCCAATGGCGATCACCCAGTCTCCCACACGGATTTTATTGGAATCCCCCATCTTCAAAGTGGGCAGGGACTTGCCGGCATCAACTTTTAACACGGCCAGGTCCAGGTCGTAGTCGGCACCGACTACCCTGGCCGGCAGGGGCTGGTCGAATCCCTGGATGGTTACGGTTATCTTTTGGGCTCCGTCGATTACGTGCTCGTTGGTAAGAATGTAGCCGTCCTGGGACATAATAAAGCCGGAACCAATGCCCCGTTCCTCCCGGGGCTGGGATTGAAACCCAAAGGGTCCACCAAAAAATTGCCGGAAGAAAGGATCGTCAAAGAAAGGATCCACCCGCCCGCTATTCCGGATCTTCACCGTATCGATCTTCACCACGGCCGGCCCGGCCTTGGAAACAATATCAGCCACCGTACCGGGGCCGACACCGGGCATAGCGTTGGCCACGTTATTGACCTGGGGTATCCCGTCTTTTTGCGGCTTGAGATCGTTAACCAGCAAACAACCACCGGCAAACATTACACCGGCCACAAAGGCCGCCAGCGCAACAAAGGCCAGGGTCCGCTTCCAGTTTTGCACGCATTTTCACACTCCTTTCGCCTCAACAATATGATAATCCATCAAGAGGCAAGAAACAACAGGGTTCAGGGATAATAAGTCACTTATTTGGGTTGTTTCGCGTAAAGGAACAGAAAATTGCTTCCCCGGTCTCGGTGTATAAAGAAAAAAACTCTGGTCAGACCGGATATTTTTGATTTTCGACTACCTCCACCAGTGGTTCTATATTTTTAAGAGATGTTCCCTCATAGTCCTCAATGCGCCCGGCATCGGCCAGTTTGGCCAACTCCGGGTCCACGGGTAAAACGGCCAGCAAGGGCAACCCTGTTTTACTCGCCGCATCTTTTACACTACCGTTACCAAAGGGTTGAATTTTTTCGCCACAATGGGGACAAGCGATATAACTCATGTTCTCCACCAGCCCCAGGATGGGAATACAGGCCTGCCGGGCCATTTTGATGGTTTTGCTTACCACCATCATGGCTAGATCCTGGGGGGAAGAGACTGCCACCAGTCCATTCAAGGGTAGCGATTGCATTACTGTCAGGGGAACGTCCCCGGTACCCGGAGGCATGTCCACAATTAAGTAATCCAGCTCGCCCCAAGCTACATCGCTCCAAAATTGTTTTACCGCACTGGCAAGGATAGGACCGCGCCAGATTACGGGATCGTCCTCTTGAGGCAGGAAAAGGTTCAATGACATAACTTGAATACCCAGTGACGTTTTCACCGGTAAAATATAGTTCTTGAACTGTTCAGGACGGTCAACCAGCCCGAAAATTTTAGGAATACTGGGACCGGTAATGTCCGCATCCAGGATGCCAACCTTATAACCCCGGCGGGCCAGGGCAACGGCCAACAGGGCGCTGACCGATGACTTGCCCACCCCTCCCTTTCCGCTCATTACGGCAATAACCTTTCTAATATCACTGGCTTCGTTTTGGGGCAAGAAGGAAGAACCGGTACATTGTCCTGTGTTGCACCGCCCGGCACCCTTGTCATTACAACTGCATTTTGTTTCGTCCATTTCCACAATCCCTCGCCTCGTTAGTATTTTTTCTTACATAAAAGTTTAGCATATTTTTTCCTAAGAGGCCAGGGTTACCCCCCTCCCCCTCAGTGATTCAGAATTTAACACTATCTGTGGCACGCCTTTCCTATCCCCTCCGGAACACTTTCTCTTACTTTTCAATGCGGTCCAGCAGGCGGTTCAAAACCGTTGCCAGTTCACCCCAGGTAACGGCTGCATTGGGAGCATGGTCACCGGTAATAAGGCCGCGTTCCTTCAAACGTTTAATTTCCTCACCGGGATCCCAACCGGTGCGTTTTTTCAAACCTAGAGCCCGTGCAAGACCCCCGGTGATGGCAAATGCCAGATCCCGCAGAAAAACCGCATCGGCAAGACAGGCGGCATCCTGGGGGTTATCTATAAAAAGATTTTCCAGAAGTACAGCTGGCATCGTTGTCTTCCTTAGGACGGCAAAATTGGCCCTCTTCAAACCCCGGTCGGGGAAGCCCCGCCCAAGGTAAAATTTGGCCACTTCCCGGTGCAGCGTATTTGCCATTGATTGGCTTTCCTGCGAGGCGTCGGGATGAATGTAACTTTCAAAACCGCTCCCTCCGCCTGAGTTAACATGCAGGGAACAAAAGAAATCAGCCTTGTGGTGGTTGGCCAGGTTTGCCCGGGCATCCAGGGAAACATAAACATCACTGGTGCGGGTGGGAATAACCTTAACCTGGTAATCCTCTAAAAAGGACAGCACCTGACGCCCCAGGGTTAAAACCACGTCTTTTTCTTGCAGGCCAGAACCAACAGCCCCGGGATCCCGGCCACCATGCCCGAGATCCAAAACGATCACCATAGGATTCACCCGGCTCAACTGGGAGCGGGAAGACACCTCCCTTTTTTACCATACTCGCGTAAAGGTTAGCCAGGCTGGTCACCCTTGCGCCCCAGGGGAACTTCCCTGTTCCCTTAAAACAGGTTTTATGCCGGCTTAATCCAATCTATTCAATGGTGAAGCTAAAAGATAATCATAAACGCCTTTTGTTAAAGAATGCCCCCAAACGTATGTTTCCAAGGACTATTATAAACCTGGTGTACACCCCGGTCAATGGAAAAAATGGCTTGCTCGCCCTCCTGTTGAAAAGAAGCCGGTCTTAATCCGGAGAAAATGCTTGCCGATGGGATCTACGGCACCGGTGAAAACCGCCGTGCTCTTCGGGAAGAAAGATGTCAGCTGGTGGCCCCTCCCCATCCGAAAGCCATTGCCGAAGACCTGGCCAACGGGAAATTTATCCACAATCCACAGGAAGAGACCGTTACCTGTCCGGCTGGGATTACCACCGCCCATAAAACGTATAACGGGGAAAGTGAATCCTGGATTTACCGTTTCCCGAAAGAAGCCTGCAACAACTGTTCGCTCAAACAGGACTGCACCAAAAACAAGAATGGGCGCACCATTTCAGTGAGCAAGTATTATCAGGAACAGATGGAAGCCCTGGAATACAGCCGCAGTGAAGAATACAAGGCTGAAATTCGCCAGCGCTGCCCTATCGAGGGTAAGGGCAATGAGATGGTTCGTCATCATGGCTTGCGCCGTGCCCGGTACTGGGGGACCAAAAAAGTTGGACTCCAGGCCTTCCTTACCGCCCTGGCCGTGAATCTGAAAAGATGGGTAAACATAACTCTGAACAAGATAAAGGATAAGGTGAAGTTATCCACAGCTAGTACGGTCACAGTTTCAGCATGACCGGTAGAGGGTTAGTCTGCCCTTTTTGGTCTGAATAGCTGGTAACACGGAGGATGAGGTGGCAATGGATACCAGCTCTAATAAGTCGTCCGCTTCGAGGCGAACTTTTATGACGAACTCTTGCACATTTTTTGATGCCATGCGCTCACCCCCTCTTGGACCTCTTCGATAGGGACCTTGAGTTTCAATGGGTTCACCTCCCTAAGCTGGTTATTACTCGGTCCCGGTGGCGTCAAGGATGGCCATCTTTTGGTTATCTCGGTCGTTGCTAACGACCATATTGCTGAAAAAAATCTGGCGTTACACCCAGCGCCTGAACTAGTATCCGTAAAGTTTCCACGGACAGATTACACCGACCTTGTTCAAGATCACAAATAAAGCTACGGGAAAGCCCTGTAGATCGTGCGCGGAGAGAATAATTTCGTTGTTTCCGAAGTTGCCGGAGCTTGGTGCTAATCATTGACGGTACCTCCCTTCTTGATTTTATTGTACGTGTACAACGACCATTTGCAAAACGTGTTGGCCGCCTTTACCGACCATATAAATCAAATTATTCTCCTAAATCTTGACCATGCTTCTTTTATTATAGATTTACATGGTAGCTAAAAACGACCACATAAAATCTATACATAGAGAATGGTCGGGGTTATAATTAAAGTGTACGGGCACACCGAACAGGAGTAGGTTAAAATGGAAGTCAAAATGGAATCCATTGGTATAAGACTTAAGAGGTTGCGAGAAAAAAAGGGATTGTCTTTACGAGCTCTCGGGAGAGCTGCACACATATCTCACTCTTTTATCAAGGATATAGAAGCTGGGCGTAGCAAACCATCCTTGGACACTTTATTGGCACTGGCCCAGGCTTTAGGGGTTTCTATTTCCGATATTACTGGAGAATCGGAACAGAAAATTGAGTCCAACGGTTTTTCTGATAACCATCCCCAACCCGACCCTTCCACCCCCTCCTGGTGGCACCGGGACACCCCGCCCACTGACGTGGAGTTGGAGGAATTCCTGTATAAAGCCAACATCTACTTTGATGGCGCACCCTTGAATGAAGAGGATAAGGAGGATATCATTACCTACCTCAAGGTTAAGTGGGAACGGGAGAAGCGCAGAAGGGAAAAAGAGAAGGAACAGAAAAATTTGTGAAGGTGGTAAATAATGGCATACCAGTTTAACGTCCGGTTAATACCCGAAAATGATGGCAGGTGGACCGCAGAAGTGCCCGCTCTCCCGGGGTGCGTTACCTGGGGGAACACGAAAGAGGAAGCCCTTGAGCACATTAGGGAGGCTATTGAATTGTACCTGGAGGTGATGCTCGAAGAGGGCAGGCAAATTCCTGAAGATCAAAGCACGTACACGAGGATTGAGGTCGCCATATGAGCCACCTGCCGCAGGTTACCGGAGAAGAGTTGATTCGCGCCCTTCAGCGTTTGGGTTTCTATGTTCACCGTAAAAAGGGCAGCCACCGTTTCTTGAAACACAAAACCGACCCCAACCGCTTTCGCTTGTCGCTGTCCACAAAGGAGAAACCATCCCACCAGGCACGCTTACAAAAGTCCTCCGCACGGCAAAAGTTTCAGTTAAAGAGTTAAAACAGTACCTTTAGAAGAAACCTGCTGCCTTCATAACGGTAGCAGGTTTCGCCTTTAAATAAACAATATGACATTATTCGACATGGCTCACATGGACAAGCGGGTGGTTCCGTAAACTATATCAAGAAACTGGTACAACAAGTGATAGAGGAACATGGTACCAGCAACCCCTACCGCCTGGCACAGGAAATGGATATTGATATTGACGAATTCCCTTTCCGTCAAATTAAGGGCCTGATCCTTGAAATAGCCGGGAGGGTTACTATTGTTCTCAACTCTAACCTTCCGGAATGGTTGAAACGTTTTGTGTTAGCCTACGAACTGGGGCACCGATTACTATCACCACGGGGGGTGGGATACCTTTTCCTTGCGGAACACACTTTAATGGAATCAAAGGTTGAATATGAGGCCAACAAATTCACCGTGGAGCTGCTCACATAGGGAGAAGAACCAGAAATAGACGAAACTATAGAACAATATGCGGCCAGGGTGGGGGTGCCGGTGGAAATGATGCGGTACAAGGTAATTTGGTAGGTGTTAGGCTAATTTACCAAATAAGGAGCTTTTGCTCTTGATTAATTCAATTTTTATAAGGAGGATTATTGTGAACAAGGAAACAAATGCCGACAAGAAAAAAACAGGGGTGCATTGGTTGCCTGGTAATTGTAGCGATCCTTTTAGTTATCGGAATTATAGTTGAAAGCTGCTCCGATGGTAATTCTACAAAAGATACCAGCCAAACAACTGCTCAACTATTTAACTGGCAGACCGTAGATGTAAATGAGGATACTATCAAGGACGCCCTATCATCAAAGCCACCTGTTAACCCGGTACCTTATAACAGCAATTTCCATAACAACATAACAAAAATAGAAATTATGAATCATGCCGAAAAAGAGGGTCAAAAAAACAGTTTCCGTTTTTTACAAAGCTGACACCGCATGGGATGAAACGGATTTTGTGGTACAGCAATCGTAGCGAGCAGCATTCTCTTCAAAAATCCCAAAATTGATACATTGGCCATATTTGCAGAAACAGAGTTTACCGACCAGTATGGCAATAAAAATACTAGCACGGGGGCAAAGATTGTTATAACCCGGGACATAGCAGATAAGATCGACTGGAAAGGGCTTGCTGAAAGGCATGTTACTGATCCAGGAAACATATACCGTATTGCCGATAACTACAGTATCCACCCCGGGATAAGAAAGAATTTAAAACTAAACGAGGTAGAGCTGCGTTAAAAACTACCCGGCTCCGCGCCAGGAAATTATTCAACCAGCCAGTATTATAATTGCCCTCGTTAGGCATGGCCACCGCGCTATGACGTTTACTGGGACTCTAGGAACAGGACAAGATATAAAGAAGGTGGCGGGAGCAGGCATGAAGTCGTCTTTGGTGAGGGACCTGATCGAGACGCAGATAGAAGTTGCAAAAAGGCTAAGGGGATAAAACCTCTTACCCCGTTGGGGGAAGGGGGTTTTGTGTTTTATGGGGGATTCGACAGGATATGACAATGTTTTCTTTATTTTAACTAAAAGGGAAAGAATTAGTTTAATCGAATTATTAAAAAAGAAAAAATCCTGGGTCCCCCACCCAGGATAAAAATTGGAACCATTCCCTACCGTAGGTTGGCACCGATACCGAATGGATACTTTTCAAGTGCTTTCACTGCTGATTGGTTTCGGTATGCTGGTGGTAGCCATCATGAAGCGGTAAACCACCGCATACCAGAAACCGGGCTAGTAATCATAGTATACGCAGTTTAGTTGTTCCTTATGCACCAGGTTATACCAACTGTCCCTTGCGGTTGTGCAGGCTTGTCAAGAGGTGGTTTCCCCCAACCACCTCAGCACTGCCGGCGACGGCAAATACCCTACCTAAAGTCCATGGGCCTACGGTTTGGCAAGTGAGCACAACTCAAGTGACAGTGTAAATGTCGAATTATGTCGTAAATAACTTAATAATTATAGCAGGAAATTTTAAATTTTTGTAGTATAGTAATGGTACATCAGCAGTGAGAGAGTAAAAAGAAAAGTATCTAAGGTATCGTATTTCAAAGGGAGGCTGATATTCCTTTGGAAATGCGTACCACCTGTAGCCGATTGCTATCAAGCACTGGATAAAAACCAAGAATTAAAAGGAGGCAGTCCTGCTTTATTGGGGGACAAGCAGGTTCTGCCTCACTTTCTTTTTCGCCTCTGAATGCTTGAAAAATTCAGATCAACAACTACCCGGCCCCGCGCCGGGAAAATTTTCAACCGGCCATCCAAACGCAAGTACGAAGAGGTGATCCCATGCCCGGCCACCCGGAAAGACGCAGTGATAAGAGCTGGACCATCATCATAGAGCTTGGCCGCGACCCGGTAACGGGTAAGCGGAAACGGTTCAAGCGTGCTTTTCGGGGCACAAAGAAGGAAGCGGAAAAGGAGCTGGCTCGACTGCTGGCGAAATCGAGAAAGGTACTTACGTGGAACCAACCAAACTTACTTTTGGCGAGTATCTCCTCCGCTGGATAGACGATTACTGCCGCCTCAACCAAGCGCCTTCCACATTTGACAGTTACCAGCGAATTATCAAAAAGCATGTCATCCCCGCCCTGGGTGCTATCTCCCTGGCGAAGCTACAGCCCATGCACTTGCAGGGCTATTACTCCGAAAAACTAGGTATCCTTTCCCAGCGGACGGTTCAGTATCACCACCGGGTAATCCGGGAAGCCCTAAATCATGCTGTCAAGTGGCAGCTTATCCCACGTAACGTGGCTGATGCAGTACAGGCTCCCAGGGCGAAGAGACCGGAGATAAGCGTGCCAGGATTGCAGGAAATCCAGAGGCTATTGGAAGCGGCACACCTATGCCCTTATATGCACGGCCATATTCACCGGCATGCGCAGGGCTGAGCTCCTGGGTCTGCGGTGGTAGGACGTGGACACCAATACGGGCACCATTTCCATACGCCAGACGCTCCAGCAATTGCCCGGGCAGGGGTTTATTTTTACGGACCCCAAGTCGCAGAAAAGCTGCCGGCAGATCCTAATCCCACCGGTTCTGATGGATGTCCTGAAAGAACACCGGCGCAAGCAGCTAGAAAACAGGATGCGCCTGGGCGAACGATACCAGGACCACGGCCTGGTTTTTCCCCGAACTGACGGGCGGCCAGAGGACCGTCCAACATAAGCCACTGGTTAAAAGCCCTGGTGGACAGGCTGGAGCTTTCCGGCCTGCGCTTCCACAACCTGCGCCACCTGCACGCCACCATCCTCCTGGCCCAGGGGAGTTCACCCGAAAGTGGTCCAGGAGCGGCTGGGCCATCAAACGGTTATCCTCACCTTGGACACCTATTCCCACGTAACTCCCACGATACAAAAGGAAGTAGTGGAGAAACTGCAAAATTTATTTGGGCACCAAACGGGCACCAAAAAAGCTTAGCGGGCACCATTTTTCAGATGCCCGCTATATCGCGGAAGCCTTGATTTTTCTGGTGCCGGAGACCGGACTTGAACCGGTACGGGTGCATAACACCCCCGGGATTTTAAGTCCCGTGCGTCTGCCTGTTCCGCCACTCCGGCAAGTACCGGCAAGCATATCTTAGCACAGCGGATGTAATCTTGTCAATGGCATCGGTTCTTCCTTTACCACTTTTCCCCTTGCCTTCGGCTGTTAATTAAAATATAATGAGTTTTAGGATAATAAAAATATCAAATGGGGAAGAGGAGATTATTTATGCATCTAATGATGACCTAGTAGGTATACTCGTGAAGGAGGGATCATGCCCATGTGTATAAATTCCTTCCGTTAAATGCGGGAGGTTGTTTTAGGAGGTTGTTTTAAAAGGATTTTGCTTTCTACTTGCCGACTTCGCAGGACTGTTCATATGCCTTGCGATAGCCGGCTTATTTTTGAAAGGAGGTCTACGTAATGAACAACTTCAGGGCTTGGTTGTTAATGGGTCTGCTAACCGTTTTGCTGGTGTTGATTGGTAATGCGGTGGCCGGTAGTTCGGGGGCTTTCCTGTTCTTTCTTATCGCCCTGGGTATGAACTTTTTCGGTTACTATTTCAGCGATAGAATTGCCATCGCCATGACCGGATCCCAGCCCCTGGCCGAACATGAAGCGCCGGAACTGTATGCCATGATTCGCAATCTCGCCCAGCGGGCGGGGATTCCCATGCCCCGGGTGTATCGCACTCCGTCACCTCAACCCAATGCCTTTGCGACCGGTAGGAACCCGGCCAATGCGGCGGTGGCGGTAACCGACGGTTTGATGCAACTTCTTAACCGTTCGGAAGTAGAGGGCGTTCTGGCCCACGAAATTGCCCACATTAAAAACCGGGACGTGCTGGTGGGCACCATTGCCGCTGCCCTGGCCGGGGCGATTACTATGATTGCCAATGCGCTGCAATGGGGGCTGATCTTTGGCGCCGGCCGGGATGACGAAGAGGGAGGCAATCCCCTGAGCCTGGTAGGTACCCTGCTCATGATTATTCTGGCTCCTCTGGCGGCCACCCTCATTCAGTTGGCCATCTCCCGTGCCCGGGAGTTTGAAGCCGATGCCACCGGCGCTCGTTTGGCAGGTTCTCCCCACGGCCTGGCCAACGCATTGCTCAAGCTGGAACGGGCCGCCCAGCATATTCCTATGCAGGTTAACCCGGCTACCTCTCACCTTTTTATTGTTAACCCGCTGACAGCCGAATCTTTCGCCCGTCTCTTCAGCACCCACCCACCCATTGCGGAAAGGGTGCGGCGTTTACAGCAAATGCAATAGCCCTGACACTTTTCGGGCCTCTGTCCGCCGGGCAGAGGCCCGTTTTCTATGAAAAAATTTTACCAACCATGTGGGATATGATATACTGGTGAATGGGCCGTTTTGAGTGGCCACCGGAACAAAGGAGGTTGTCCGTATATGGAAATAACTCACCCACAAAAGACCATTGTGGTGAGTATTCAGGGATGGGAACTGGAAGTATTGGAAGGACCGCGCAAAGTAAATGTAGATTTAATGGGAGAAATGCTGGAATTCAAAGGGATCTGGCTAACCGAACCGGAGCGGGGCGTGGTAACCGTGCTTTGCTACCCGGAAAAGGTTTTTTATCTGGAAATAACTGAGGAGGAACTGCCGGTAAAAAGACCCGGTCGAAGAAATAATGTTACTTTCTTACGGCCCATTGAACAGATCCCGGAAAAAGATAGTTGAGCACCCGCACGGCCTCCTGCCGTGGAGTGCCCATCATAACAGCCTAACTACGCCGCCGTAAAACTAACGGCGGTGTCGCTCTTTATGGGACTTCCCGTGGCGAGATTTGCTTTCACCGGAAGGGGCTACCTTTAATACGGCAAAACCGGCCTGGCCCTCCATCAATACAGGTTCCACTTCCAGTGCTTCTTTGGGGCGCATAACCGTCTCCAGTTTTTTGAGCGTTTCCGGAGAAATGGGAGTTGATTTGTCGTTTTTACTACCGGCCTTCCCGTCCGTGTGCTCCTGGTTGCTCTGTCCCGATTTGCCAGATGGAGGCTCTTCCCTGGCTTCAGCCAGTTCCAGGGCGCAGGCCACCTCCTCCAGGACCTTCTCCTGTTTCTGCCCTGCTTCCCGCACCTTTTCGCTACCCTGCCTGTCCTCCCCAAGACCGGCGGAAAAGTTATCTTGCATTTGTTCCCCCGGAAGTCCGGCTTCACTATTGATCTCCCTGTCTTCACCCCATAAGAGCTCGTAGCGCAGCTGGCGGCAATCGGAAAGAATCCTTTCCATGTCCGCCTCCAGTGCCCCGACAACAGCGGCCAATCTAGTGAGAAAGCCCTCCTGGAATCCTCCCTGGCCTTTAGCACTTTCCATTATACCGGGTAAATCAACCAGTTCTTCCTCTACCCTGTTGGCTAAATCCTGCAGGTGCTGCAGGGCCCCTGCAATCAGTTCCCCCAGGTCCTCCGCCAATTCCTCCTGCTCCCTGCGTAATTCCAGATACCGCACAATTTCTTCAATGGATAGATCGGCAATGGTGCTTTGCTCCAGTGCACTTAACTCTTCTACCAGTTCGTAATAGCGTTGTAACAATTTCATCAACCTCCAGGCAAAATTTTCCGCTAGTTTTTATTCTACCATACATTACCTTTTCCTTCATTAAATAGCTAATTTTAGTTAAAATTTTTATTGTTCTTAAACGGTATATATGTTTAAAAAAATTGGCAACGGTTAAAATAACATTGAATACAACATTTCCAAGCATGTGGGAGGTGAAATCCAGTGAACAGATACGGCTGGCTGGGAATCGTCTTTGGCATCTGGTTGATCATTGCTCCCTTTGTACTGGGCTATTCTAACGTAGTCAATGCCATGTGGAATGATATCATTTTAGGCATTCTTGTTGCTATCGGTTCCTACCTGACCAACGCTGAGCTCAGGGGAGCAAGGGTTGGTGGTGGAGGAGAAAATAAATAACCCCTTCCACGCCCACACCCGCCCGGAATGTTGTTCCGGGCGGGTGTGTTTTTTAGGCCTGGCACCGTATCACCGCCCAATGTTAAGCTTCTTGACCAGAGTTGGCGGGTATGTCATACTGAAGCTAAAGAAGGGAGGCAATGACCGTGCCGGGCTTTAACCCTTTTACATCACCCCGGGCCGAGGAAATCGAGCAAAAAATAAAAAAGCTAAAGGAAACCTTTCCGGGCTTGTCTTTCCAGGAATTGGCCATGAAAATCATTCAGGAGAGGGCCCGGCAATGCGCGCTGGCAGGAATGCTCACTGCCCTACCGGCGGTAGTGCCCGGCCTGGGTACATTGCTGGCCCTCCTGGGAGGAGTAGCCCTTGACGTAACCCTGCTTACCTACCTGCTGGGCCGCATGGTTCTCGAAGTAGCCGCCATTTACAATAATGACCTTACCGGTTACCGTTACCGGCGGGAAGCCTTTTGGGCCTTCGTTTTTGCCGCAGGGATAGGGAGCGTCGGAAACAGTCTTTCCCGGGCCGCCGTTACCCAGCTCTCCAAGGAAGCCTTCACTGCCCTGATGGAACGCACGCTTCTCTCATTGGGGGTGCGGTCAACCGTCCGTTCGAGCCTGGTGCGCCTCATTCCACTTTTAGGTTTACTGCTGGCCGGCGGGGTGAATTATTTCATGGCCGTAGCCATGGGCAGGCGGGCCGTGCAATATTACGAAAAACGGCAAGAATGGCCGGGGAAAACGATAGACGTTTAATTTAAGTTGACACCCATGACGTCTCAAGCGCCACCAACAGAGATAAGGATGAAAATGGCCCAGCACTCACTGCAACTGAGGTTCATTGGTGTGGATGATTACCAAATACGCGCAGAATCAATCTCTACGCAGGTACCTGGATCCAGTGAGTGCTGGGCAGGCAAGCAGTATTTTCAGGACAGAAGTAAAAAAAGGACCCTTTTTCCCGGGGTCCTTTTTTGCTTACTGCTGTTTTATTAATTTAGCCGCTAACTTCAGCCTGGGATACTTCCCCCCTGGTTTGCTGCATTTCCAGGGCCCTTTCCTTTAAACGCACGAAGTAGAGGGCAAAGGGCCGGTAGGCCAGGTGAGACCATTTGGTAAAGGGGACCTCCAGACCCAGGAGGGGCACCGTAAAGGCCAGGTGCAGGGCAAAGGTGTGATAGGTGGGCAGGGGCATATGCAGCTCCATAAAGATACGCATTAATAAGCCCGTGACCACCGTGCACCAGAGCAGGATCAGGAACATCCAGTCGGTGGAATGGGAGTACTGGTGAATTGGCTCTTTTTTATTTAAACGCCCGATGATCGCCAGGGTCGTAGCATAAAGCATAGCAATAGATGCATAACTCCAGAGCAACTTGCCGGGGTGCCACCACATGGGCGGCTCGTTGGTCAGGGACCATCTGGTCACAACGTCAATGTTCACCAGTACGAAGGCCACAAAGTAACCGCTCATAATCAAGAAGTGTCTCAACCAGAGCGACTTGTTGGCACACATACGCAGACGGGCCTGGGTGGCAAAATGAAGCACCAGGGTGCCCAGTTCCTGAATATATACGGATAAGGGCAGCCCGCCGGCCTGGGGACCCATAATTAACCTGTACATCCGGTAAACATTGGAAAGCAACAGAAAGGCCAGCAACGCACCAAAAACGTAACCCACCGGGTGAACTATGTGTGCGGGGGCGAAAGTTTCCAGCTCCACCCTCTCCGTAACCATTTCACCGCTGAACGTATACACCACTATCAGGGTCAGGGCAAACAAAAGCCCCACCAGAATTACTTTCCAGGCCATGGAGGTGTAGAGCTTCCGTGAAATGCCGGTCCAGTCATAGACCGTGGTCAGATACCTCCGCAGGGCCATCATCAGCTCGCCGGGATCGGCTTTCCGCGGGCAATTCTTCTGGCAGTCGCCGCAATAATAGCACAACCACGGTTCCACGGAATGCTTGATCTTATCTTCCAGGCCCAACTGCACGTACCGCATAAACCTGCGCGGAAACTGCTGCTCATCCGTTGCCAGGGAACAAACAGCCGTACAAGTTCCGCAACTAAAGCACTGGGAGACAGTTTTAGCCCCGAACTTCTGGAGTTTGTTCGCAAAATGAGGGTTCACCTTTATCAATTAGCTCTCCCTCCCCATCGACGCGCTCAGGAGCTCCGAAATTTCCATCACCTTGATTTTCTCCTGTTTATCCAGAGCCAGACAATCTGCTTCCAGCATGATTACACAGTAGGGGCAGGCCGTAGCGAGAATATCCGCTCCCCGCTCCTCGGCATCCAAAACCCTTAATTCTCCAAAACGTTCTCCCCTGGGCACCTCGGCCCATAACCGGCCGCCGCCCCCGGCACAGCAAAGACTTCTTTCCTTTGCTCGGCTCAGCTCGATAAGTTCTGCACCGGGAACAGCCTTGAGCAAAGTGCGCGGTGCTTCAAAGATTTCGTTGTGGCGTCCCAGGTAACAGGGATCATGATAGGCCACTTTTTTATCCAGCGGGGTGGTAAGGGGAAGCTTGCCCTCCTGCACCAAATCCGCCAGCACCTGGGTGTAGTGCACCACTTCAAACTCCCCGCCTAATTCGGGGTACTCATTCTTAAAGGTATACAGGCAATGGGGGGAAGTAGTGATGATCTTTTTAACTCCCTTTTCTTTAAAAAGCTTAATATTGGACTCAGCTAGTTTTTGGAATAGCTCCTCATCACCGATCTTGCGGACCGTTTCGCCGCAGCAACTTTCCTCCACGCCAATGACACCAAAATTCACTCCCCCCTTCTTCAAAAGATCCGCCACGCTCCGGGCGATCTTTTGGCTGCGGGGATCGTAGCAGGAAGTACAGCAAACAAAGAGCAGATATTCGGTATCCGGCGTAAAAGCAGGTACTTCCATTCCTTGCTGCCAGTCCATGCGCTTCTCCCGGGGACCGGACCAGGGGTTGCCGTTGGCATGCAGGCTTCCCACCACGGACCGCACGGGAGCCGGCACAAACCCGGCCTCGACGGTGGTACTCCGCATGGAACGCACATTTTCAATTATCTTTACCTGCCTGGGACAGTTCCGCTGACAGGTGCCGCAGGTGGTGCAGGCAAAAAGTACATCCTCGTCATCGAAGCCTTCCAGGCCGAGTTGCGCCAGGCGTTGCATTTTACGGATGTAAAAAACTTCACTGGTATGACCAGAAACCAGCCGCCACGGGCACAGGGCAGAACAGAGCCCACAACTCATGCAATAATCCAGGGTTTGCGCTCCGGCTGCTACCAGATATTCTTTCATCTCTAAAGATATTTCTTTTGGTTCCATCATCTTTAAACCCCTTTGGCAATGGTTTTATTCGAAAAGGCATGCTCAATAATGCTAAAAACCGGAGGCGATACTTTGCAGCGTCACCCGCTGCCTTGCATTTGCCGGCAGCAGATACAGCGCGGTTGCCCGCCGGTACCTGTTCACCGGAGGGCAACCGACGAGAGGGGTTTTTTGCCCCCTCCCTGTACTCTTTTGAAGAAGTAGACCCATTCCTGCATCAAATACCAAATTTGATGAGCCAAAAAGGTTCCTGGAGAAGAGCTTTTCTGTAAGCCACCCCTCCCTTACGGAAGGGGCTTCCTGCTTCATCGAGAGCCTCATGGCCCGGCTCCACAGGCGTAACTTCGGGCAGCCCCTGCCCCGGTCGCCTTTCATCCCCTGCCTTACGGCAGGGGACTTCCCGGCGGGAAAGTTAAAAGCCTTTATACGGGTTGGGACCGACTTCCTCCAGTTTGCTGGCAAAGTCCTCGATAATTTGAGGAATGCGGTCGTAATCCATAATGCTGACCTGCTCCATCCGCACCCGGTCGGACTCCAGAGCCAGGCGGTTCAATGTTTCTGAGATCTTGGACAGGCGGTAGCTGGCCAGTTCACTGCCCTTAATGAAGTGGCACTGGTAGTCGTCGCCGTGTTTGCAACCCAGGAGCAGAATGCCGTCAATACCCTTGGACAGGGCATCGGCAATCCAGATGAGGTTCATGGAGCCAAGGCATCTAACCGGAATGATCCGTACCCACGGACTGATGGTCAGGCGATTGATGCCGGCCATATCCAGAGCCGGATAGGCGTCGTTTTCACAGGCAAAGACAAGGATTCTCGGTTTTTCCTCGTCCTCTTCCGGCACCTCGATGGCCTTCACCATGCTGCCGATCATGGGTACCGAGTAGTTCTTGAAGGAAATGATCCGCTCCGGACAGGCACCCATGCAGGTACCACAACGCCGGCACCGGGTGGGATTGGGTAGCGGATTGGCCTTTTCATCCTCGTTAATTGCACCAAAAGGACACTCAACGGTGCACCGCTTGCACTGGGTGCATCTTTGCATGAAGAATTCCGGGTAGGAAAGATCCCACACCCGCGGGTGCACTGCTGAACCTTGGGCCGTCAGTTCAATGCACTGGATAGCTTTGAGGGCGGCTCCGGTAGCATCCTTGATGGTTGAGGGAATATCCATAGGCGCCCGCACGCTGCCGGCGGCGTAAATGCCTGTCCGGCGTGTTTCATACGGGAAGCAGATAAAGTGCGAATCCGCAAAGCCGTATTTTAAAGTTGGCACTTCGGGACCCTGCCGGTACTCCAGGTTCAAGATATTCGACTTAATGATTTCATCCGCCGGTGGCTCGGATTCTTTGCCCTGCTCATCTGCCTGCACGACGAGCCTTTCCCCAATAGCAGTGGTGGGCACCATGCCGGTCGCCAGGACCACCAGATCAATGGGTTCTGTTCTAATCCGGTCCCCTACCAGAACATCATCGAATTCAACAACCAGGTTTCCGCCGTCTTCTTCAATGCCCGCAACTTCCCCTCTAAAGAAGAGGGCTCCTTCTTTTTGCACCCGCTGGTACAGAAACTCGTAGTTACCCGCGGCCCGCATATCTTTATAGAAAATGTAGACCGTGGCTTCGGGATCCTTTTCCTTCACATAAAGTGCCTGTTTTAAGGATTCAGTACAGCAGATGGCCGAACAGTAGGGCAAATGCTCTTTATCCCGGGAACCGGCACAAAGAATGAAAGCAACGCTCTTTACTTCCTTGCCGTCGGAAGGACGTTTAAATTCGCCCCTGGCGGCCATTTCTTCAAACATCTCGCCGGTAATCACGTTGGGGTATTGCCCAAAACCGAGATGGCTCAACTTGGTGGCATCGTAGGCCACCGCTCCGGTAGCCAGGACGATGGAGCCCACCCTTTCGGTAGCCAGGTTGCCGTTTTGCTTGATTTCTACGTCAAACATGCCCGGGGCACCAGAAATCTTTTCAATTTGCGCACCTTTATAAACAGTAATATTGGAGTTCTCTTCCACTTCCTTGATTAGCTGGGTGATACCAACATCTTCAAGTTCACTATAAGGCGGCTTCAGGCCAACCTGCTTGTATAGCTTGGTAACCCAGCCGCCCAGGGACGGATTCTTTTCCACCAGCACAGTTTTATATCCGGCCCGAGCAGCTTCTGCCGCGGCCGTCAAACCGGCCAGTCCCCCGCCAACAACCAGGACGGTTTTGGATAGGTTTTCCGCCTGGAAAGGTTCCGGCAGGGACGATTGCTGGGCCTTGACAATACCCATACGCAGGCTGTCTTCTGCCAGCATCTGGGTATCTTCATCGTTGGCCGGATGGCTCCAAACGCCCTGCTCCCTTAAGTTAACCCTTTCCACGATAGCGTTGGGGAAATTAAAAACATCGTAATTTACCCGCATGGAGCAGGCCGCAATAACGATGGTGTTGACCCCTTCCCCTTCCATGTCCTGCTTAATCAGCTCAACACCTTCTGCACCGCAAAGGAAGGGGTGGGACTTACAAACCGGTACTTTGTATTCTTTAGTCGCTACCTTTGAGAGAGCATCAATATCCAAGGCATCCCCAATACCACAACCGGTGCATATATAAACCGCCAGCTTTTTGTCCACCGTCATTTACCTCCCCACCGTCGATTGAATAGCCTTGAGGGCAGCAGCAGTCGCATCCTCGACACAGGAAGCCACATCCATCGGCCTGCTCACGCAGCCGGCGCTATATATACCAGGCGCGCCACCGACCGCAAAGCCATTCTCATCGTAAACCAAATCCGCAGGTGCTTTGGCCTCTCTTGTGGCCGGCGCCATTCCGGTCGCCAGAACAACCAGGTCGAATTTCTCTTTCATTAACTTCTGGGTCTCCTGGTCTTCCACTACCACGGTCAAATCCTTGGTTGCCGGATCTTCGGTGATGTCGCCGGCCTTTCCTTTAGCTAAATGAATATTCGGATTATCTTTTACTTTCGCGTAAAAGTCCTCAAATTTACCCAGCGCCCGGACATCAATGAAATAAATGTAAACTTGAGCATTGGGATTTTGATCGATGACATAGGTTGCCTGCTTTAAAGATGCGAGGCAGCAAACACCGGAACAATAGGGCAGGTGGTTTTCATCCCGGGAACCGGCGCACTGTACAAAAGCCACCCGTTCCACCGGTTTGCCGTCGGAGGGGCGCAGGATCTTGCCCTGGGTGGGACCATTGGAAGCGGCCAGCCTTTCCAGCATCACGTTGGTAATGACATTTTCATACTGGCCAAAGCCGTAATATCCAATCTTGGAGGCATCATATGGGTTCCAGCCGGTAGCCCAGATAATGGAACCAACCCTTAAAGTCATCTCCTTGGGCTCCATATTCAAATCGATGGCATTAACCGGGCATACCTCGACACATTTATTGCATTTCGAGCAGGCCTCTGCATCAATAACATACTTCATGGGGAAGGCAAAAAGGTGTGGTAAATAAATGGCCCTGGTTTTATCCAGACCGTAGTTGAAGTTATTTTTTCTTTCCTCCGGGCACACCTCTACACATTTGCCGCAGGCGGTACAATTCTCATTGACATAGCGGGGGTGGATTTTTACTTTAATCTCAAAATCCCCTTCCTGACCGGAAACTCCCGTAACCTCGGCCAGGGTTAGGAAACGGATTCTAGGATTGCTCTTTATCCTGCGGAAGTTGATCTCCAAACCGCAGTTCGGGGGGCAAAGCTTGGGAAAATATTGATTCATCTGGGCTACCCTGCCGCCAAGGTAAGGATTTTTCTCAATAATAAAGACTTCATAGCCTACCTCTGAAGCCTCAATAGCAGCAGTTAACCCGCTTATTCCCCCTCCAACCACCAGGATGCTCTTATTACCCATATCTCATCACCGTCGCAAGTTAGTTTTTGAAAAATAAGGGTTAAGCCGTGGCCGCGAACAGCCACGGCTCTCATCATATATGCAGACAGGTAGCCGTTTGATAAGGCTATTGGTTAGTCAATGATGGAGATGACGGGCCGCTTGAAGACTTCCCACTGCCCGGTGTTGCGATCCCAGCGGCAGTTGACGAAGCACTTCCAGTTCTCTTCGTCCAGGTTCGGGAAGTCCGCCCTGATGTAGTAGCCGGGCCACCTGGTTTCTTCGCGGAACAGCACGCTCCTGATATGGGCCTCAGCCTGCCACATCCTGTGGACGTTCTCCCAGCACCGCATGAGTTCATGCAGGCTTTCGGCAGCCAGTTTCTCCGAGTCCTCCTTCAGCATTGCCAACAGCTCCAGGCCTCTTTCGAGCAGGTACTTGTTGGTGGTGAAGGACTTGGATACCCCGCCGGCATACTCATCCATGATCTTCTGCAGCCGGAACATGAACTGCTTCGGACGGATGTAGTTCGGGTTCACATCCGGATCGGTGGTCATGCCCTTGTACTGCTCGAAGGTGTCCAGCGGCTTCAGGATCCTGGCCTTCAGTTCTTCAATTTGGGCCGCGTCCACCTTGGGTTCCTCGTTGTTCTCCACGATGAACCGGATGGCAGACTTGGCCGCAATCCGCCCCTCAGTGAAGGAACCGGAGGAGAACTTGTGGCTGGAAGCACCGGAAGCGTCGCCGGCACAGAACAAGCCCTTGACAGTGGACATGTTGGTGTAGCCCCACTGATACTCGGCCGGGGCAATGTCCTCGGGACCGCTGACCCAGGCGCCGGAAGCACCGGAGTGCGAACCGATGAAGTAAGGCTCGCAGGCGGCAATTTCAGAGGGCTTCTCCTCGGGGAAGGTATTGGTAGCCGCCCACAGCAGGGCCTGGGAAATGGTCATGTCGAGGAAGTCTTCCCAAGCTTCGGCTTCCAGTTCCTTAAGCTTCTTCTTGCGCTGCTTCTCGTCGGGCATTTCCTGGGCCAGGCGCTGAATGGCTTCCTCAGTCCTCATGTAGATGGGACCCTTGCCGGCTCTTTCGTCAATGAGACCCAGGTGGTTCCGCAGGTTGGCGGGGATGGGCTTGGTCAGGCCGTAAGGAGCATACTGCTCAAGCACATCCGGGTGGGTCTTCATGTAGTCCTCGCCCAGGGCGTTGGTGGCCACGGACTTGAAGAGCAGGAACCAGGCACCCACCGGCCCGTAGGCATCCTTGAAGCGCACAGGAATGAAGCGCACTTCCTGGCAGGTCATTTCGGCGCCGGCCTTCAGCGTGAAGTAGGCGCTGGAACCGGTGTTGAAAGGAGGATACCAGGAGCGGCCGAGACCCTCGCCGGTGGAACGGGGCCGGAATACGTGCACGGCACCACCCATGCCCACCAGGACGGCCTTTGCTTTGAAGACATAGAACTTGTTCTCGCGGACGCTGAAGCCGACGGCACCAACACAGCGGTCGCCATCCATCAGGGGCTCCACGATGAACACGCGCTCGTAGATGTTGTCGGGACCGAGGGCATTCAGGGCGTTCTTCGCAGCTTCGGCAACGATGATCTTGTAGGACTCACCGTTGATCATGATCTGCCAGCGGCCTTCATGGACGTACTTGCCGTTCTCGTCTTTCCAGATGGGCAGACCCCACTTTTCAAACAGGTGCACGGTGGAGTCAACGTGGCGGGCGATGCTGTAAACCAGGTCCTCCCTGGTAATGCCCATGAGGTCCTGTCTCACATAACGGACGTAGTCCTCAACGGTGTTGTCGCCGGCAGCCTGGCCGATGTAGAGGTTAATAGCGGACAGGCCCATGGCCACGGCACCACTGCGGTCCATAGCGGCTTTATCCACCAGGGTGACTTTGAGGCCGTGCTTTTTGGCCCAGTAGGCAGCTTCCACGGCGGCGCCGCAAGCGGACATACCACCACCAATTATCAATAGATCAGTACTGACTTCTACCGTTTCAAAATTTGCCATTTGCCTAACCTCCTCTTCTATTTATTTCTTCAGGGTCGGAACTTCGCAGCCCAGGGAACCGGGTTCAGTAAACAGTACATAACTCTTCAGGTCGTCAGTGCCGGTCTCGAAGCCAGCATCGGGTACGATGGAACCTTCCGGCGTGGTCCGGATGGGGAACTTGAAGCGCTTAATGGTGCCGTTCCGGAACTTGATGGTCCACATAATGTCTTCCGAACCTCTTAAAGGAATGGTGCTGGCACCCATGGGAACAAAGTCGGCGTAACCCCTCAGGTCCATGGCCTGCTGCGGGCAAATCTTAACGCAGCATGCACACTCCCAGCACATTTGAGGATCCCGGTTGTACGCCTTCATTCTTTCTTTGTCCAGGACCATCAGGTCGTTAGGACAAATGTACATGCATGCGGTTTTGTCCTGCCCTTTGCAGCCGTCACATTTTTCAGCGATTACATAACTTGGCATAAACTCTAACCTCCTCATAAATTTTTAATTGCATTAGGCACGCTGGAAAGAAATCTCCCCTCCCTCTTCCCGCTACCCACCTCCCCTTCTGGCTGGTCATTTATTTTTAGTAGTTTTTAAGGAAATCATCCATTACGTCTATGCTTTGCTTTTCAACCACCAGGTCAAAGATCTTATCTTTTACTTCTCTGGGCAGCAACTCGATGCTCTTGGTGGTGGCAGAGTCGTATTTAGCCGTGGGGAAGACTTTTAACACTTTATCCTTTTGTTGCTCGGTGCAGGGGACCTTAATCACCTTCAGGCCGGCCAGTGCCTCTTCCGCCATGTTGGCCAGACCGGCTTTTTGCAGCTTCTCATACCTCTCTTCGTTGATCCAGATATTAATGGTAATGGACATCTCGCCACCTCCTAAACTAGTACTTCATATCGGGAAGGCTAAAAACGGGGTTCCGCTCCTTTAAGTACTTGTCTGTAACAAAAGCAGAACCAAAGCCGTACTTTTCTGCGCATTCCATGATGAGGTCAAATACTTCGGGTCTGAAGATCAGGCGAGGTGGCTTCACACCATCTTGGATGATGCTCCTGATCAAAGTGCCGCTGAAGTTTTGACTGTGCTCCTTGTGGCCACACAGCCCGGAATAGGTTACCTCACCGCAAATGGGGCAATACCACCAGGCAAGTACACGGATGGGTTTAATGTTCAATGCACCTTCGGGGATCTGGTCAAATATTCTGTGGGCATCGTATGGATCATAATAAGTACCTACTCCAGCATGGTCCCGGCCAAACATGTGGTGGGTCAAACCGAGGTTGGATCTCAAAATGGCGTGGAAAACAGCCTCTTTGGGACCGGCATAGCGCATATCCCAGAGGGTAATAGAGGTCAAATGTACGTCTTCCCTGAAGTAGCCCGCTTTGCGCAACACATCGTGGCACAAAACAATGGCCTCGTCGATGTAATCGCCTTTTCTTTTCTCGCCGATAATGGCATTGACCAGCACGCCGGTAAGGGTCTTCTCCACGGGCAGTTCACCGTGAGTAGACAACCAGGCGCCCTTCATGAGCCATTCGTGTCCGGTATGGGGTACGTTTCTGGTTTGATGGGCTACGACTCTCTGCCAGCCTTTTTCGGCAAATTTCTGCCTCAGTTGTTTTGGAGTAAAGAAGAATTCGTCAAAAGGAGGGTTAATCTTGGGCGGGTTGACAAGGGTAATTTTCCCACCGATAAACTTATCCTTGTAGTTATACGTCCTGGCAACACCGGGGTGTTTGTCCTCCGTTGTGCCGTAGACCTTCTGGGCCATCTCCTGCTTGTCATAGGTGAAGATCTCTTCTACTTCAAGGATGGCCATCGGCTTATCCTGGTAGGTCAACAGCAGCTTGTCGCCCTCTTTAATACCTTTTTCGTTGATTTCTTCGGTGGAAATATCGAAGACAATGGGGATAGGCCACAGCACACCATTGGCGAGCTTCATTTCATTGCAAACGCCTTCTACGTCCGCCCTGGTCATAAATCCTTCCAGGGGTGTGAAAAATCCGTAAGCAATATCTATGATTTCCCTCGCTATTTGCCCACGGATAGGTACCGGAGTTAAACCTTTAATTGCCTCAGCAGCTTTTTCCGGTTCTAAAACCCTTTCCACAATTTCTTTGCCGCCATGGCCAATATAGGTCATTTCCCTTCTCCTTCCTTAAAAGATTGTGATTGTAAATGTGTACTTCACCTCTTTAATAATCCTCCTTTTTGACTATCCCCTCCCCTTCCCATTTGGAAATACAACTGACAAGAGCCTTGCATGAGACATACATATGGCACGCCTAACAGAGCACGTTACAATTACACGCTACAATTATATATATAATATCTCTCTTCTATTCCTGCTGTTTCCAGCGAAAATTGTCGCCCACCTGATAATTAATTTACCCGCCATTTGTTAATATATCTGCGGGCTGTTATGCCAGGGGTCCGGTCAATCATTCATTGCACCCCCTGTTTACTTAGTAAGTGCTATTCGACACAAAAACGAGACTTCCTGCTAATGAAGTCCAGAAAACTTTAAATTCTTTTTGAAACAACGTAACAATTAACCGGGGCCTGGAACAGGGCTTACAATCTTCGTGCCTCTATTTGTGATGGTGAAGGCTATCACTTGTTTATATACCATAAATTCAATGAGCTGACAAGCACTTCTTGCTCAATGGTCAAGGGGGATAGATCTGCGCTGGAGGATGTAACAGGGCCGATACAACGCAACCTCCCTAAAAAGAAAAAACTGGCGATAAACTGCTCGCCAGCTAGTATTTTGATTGGAGGCGACACCCGGATTCGAACCGGGGAATAGCGGTTTTGCAGACCGCCGCCTTAGCCACTTGGCTATGTCGCCATAAAAAATGGAGCGGAAGACGGGATTCGAACCCGCGACCCTCGCCTTGGCAAGGCGATGCTCTACCACTGAGCCACTTCCGCATGTTTGATGAGCTACATTATATATTATTTTTGCCGGTTTGTCCAGGTGGTGCCACGGGCCGGAATCGAACCAGCGACACGCGGATTTTCAGTCCGCTGCTCTACCAACTGAGCTACCGTGGCACATTAGATTGGCGGAGCTGACGGGAGTCGAACCCGCGATCTCCGGCGTGACAGGCCGGCATGTTAGACCACTACACCACAGCTCCGCTTCTATTGCCTGCAGCCCGGAGCTACCGCCCCTCACTGCTGACAATCTTAAGTATACAAAAAGTACGCCTAAATGTCAATTGGTATTTTCAGCTGCAAGACAAAATTTTTCGTTCTAAGCTTCAACGATTTTTAACCGCCCGGGCTTTACCCGCCCCACCTCTTTTGTGGTATCAGGAGTACAGAAAACGGCGCCGCTGCAGGAAAAACACCCTCCAGTGTAGTATTTTAAAATATTTAGCGAACCTGAAGCAGAAATAATTTTCAGGAGGGTAAAAATGGCCGCTACAGAAACAACAGAGACAAGAAACCGCCTGCGGGTACCAGTAGACAGACTGCGACGCCGCTGCCACCCGGAAGAATTAACCTGGGAAACCACCTCCCAGGTAACCCCGCTCAAGGATTTTATCGGCCAGGAACGCGCCGTGCGGGCCATGGAGTTCGGCCTGGCCATGAACGCCCCCGGTTACAATATTTATGTTGCCGGCCCGCCGGGCACGGGTAAAAGCACCTATACCCAGGAGGTACTTGCCCGTCGCGCCTGTCTGAAAGCGGTGCCCAACGACTGGTGCATTTTGTATAATTTCGCTAACCCCGATCAGCCCCTAGCCGTCTCCCTGCCTCCGGGACGAGGTCAGGTCTTCAAAAGAGACATGGAAGAGCTGATCAGCGACCTGCGCATAGCCATTCCCAAAGCCTTTGAAGGAACGGATTACGAGCAAAACAAACAAAGTGTGCTTCAAGAGGTGGAAAACCAACTGCAGGAGGCCCTGGAGCAGCTCCGCCAGGAAGCCTCCAAGGCCGGTTTTGCCATGAAGCAGGGCCCCACCGGTTTCATGTTCCTGCCCTTGAAGGAGGACCGGCTCATGTCCCAGGAAGAATTTGAAGCGCTGACCCCGGAAGAACGTCGGGATATGGAAAACCGTGCGCGCGCCCTCCAGCAAAAGCTGGAAGAGATCGTCACCAGCGGGCGATCCCTGGAAAAAAGGGCCAAACAACGCATCCAAGCGCTGGAGAGGGAAATAGCCGGCTCGGCCATCGGCCCCCTGGTGGAACGGTTGCAGGAAAAGTACCGGGACTTCCCCCGGGTGGTGCGTTATTTGGGAGAAGTTGCCGAAGACATTTCCCGCAACCTGGATCATTTTAAATCCCCGGAAAGCCCCACGGTCCCCACTCCCCTTGGTTTTCCTATTGAAACCCAGGATCTCTTTAAACGCTACCAGGTGAACCTGTTTGTAAACAACGGAGAAACCCGGGGCGCCCCCGTGGTGGTGGAACCCAATCCCCATTACTACAATCTCTTCGGCAAAGTGGAATACCGCAGTTTTATGGGCAGCCTGAGTACGGACTTCACCATGATCAAGGCCGGGGCCATCCACCGGGCCAACGGCGGCTACCTGGTGCTCCAGGTCCGGGACGTGCTCGCCGACCCGATTGTCTGGGATACATTAAAAAAGGCCCTCAAAAACCGCCAGGTAGTAGTGGAAAACATCGGCGAGCAATTCCGCCTGGTCCCCACCGCTACCTTAAAACCAGAACCCATCCCCCTGAATGTAAAAGTAGTCCTCATCGGCAGCCACTACCTTTATCATCTCCTGCATGCCTTCGACGAGGATTTCCAAAAATTTTTCAAGGTTAAGGTAGACTTCGACACCGAGATGCCCCGCACACCGGAAAATCTCAGGCATTACGCAGCTTTTGTCAGTTCTGTTTGCGACCGGGAAAATTTAAAACACTTTGACCGCACCGGGTTGGCGGAACTAATAGAGCACGGGTCGCGCCTGGCCGCAAATCAGCACAAACTCTCCACCCGCTTTAATGAAGTAATTGAAATTGTATACGAAGCCGCCGCTTGGGCCGAAATGGAAGGGGCCACTTATGTGAGTGCACCCCATGTCCGGCGGGCTATTGAAGAACGGGTATACCGTTCCAACCGCCTGGAAGAAAAAATCCAGGAAATGATGCTCCAGAGAAAGATCCTGGTGGATACCGACGGCGCTGTTGTCGGCCAGGTAAACGGCCTGTCGGTACTGGATGTGGGGGATTATTCCTTTGGACGGCCTTCCCGGATTACCGCGAAGACCTTCATGGGCCAGGAAGGAGTAGTGAACATCGAGCGGGAAACCCGCATGAGCGGGAGCCTGCACACCAAAGGCATACTCACCCTGGCGGGATTTTTAGGCGATCGTTTCGCCCAGGACAAACCCCTGCGGTTGTCCGCCCGGATTACCTTCGAGCAGCTATATGAAGGGGTAGATGGTGACAGCGCTTCCAGTGCCGAGCTATACGCCCTGCTTTCCGCCCTGTCGGGACTACCCATCAACCAAGGGCTAGCCGTAACCGGTTCCGTCAACCAGCACGGGGAAATCCAGCCCATTGGCGGGGTAAACGAAAAAATTGAAGGGTTCTTTGCCGTCTGCAAGGCCCGGGGCCTGACCGGCGAGCAGGGGGTAATCATTCCCGCCCAAAACATAGATAACTTAATGCTCAAACACGAAGTAGTAGAGGCTGTTCAGCAGGGCCGGTTCCATATTTACGCGGTGAGAACAGTTGAAGAGGGGATTGAACTGCTAACCGGTGTACCGGCCGGGACCAAACAACGCGACGGAAGTTACCCGGAAAACACCGTCTTCCACCTGGTAGATGAAAAACTGCGTCAATACGCCGAGGGTTTAACCAGTTTCGGCCACGGCAACAGCTGCCCCAAAAGTTGCGGAAAGTAAAAGTTCATTTCCCTTGCCCAAAACATAAAATAGCTTCCCGGACGATTTTAGCCGCCAGCAGGGATGTGCGCTCCGTAGGGTCATAAACCGGGCACACTTCTACCAGATCCATACCCACCACCCGGCAATCAGCCAGCAGGTAAAGGGCTTGGAAGACCTCCTGGGGCGTACACCCCCCCGGTTCCGGCGTACCCGTACCCGGGGCATAGGCCGGGTCCAGGACATCTATATCCAAAGTAAGATAAAGCGGCCGGCTTTTGAGCTTAGTGCGAATTTGAGTTAAAGGCCGCAGGATTTCTCCTGGAAAGAAATGTGTGTTTGCCCGGCCGTAGGAAAACTCCTCCCGGGTTCCGGAACGGATGCCTAATTGAAAAACATTTTGCGCTCCGAGTATCTCCACCACCCGGCGCATTACAGTAGCGTGGGAGAGTCTTTCATTTAAATATTCTTCGCGGAGATCCGCGTGGGCATCTAAGTGTACCACTGCCAGATCAGGATAACAACGAAATAGAGCTTCCACCACCGGCAGGGTAATCAGGTGCTCCCCCCCGAGCAAAAGAGGAAACTTGCCGTCGGCCAGGATAGTGGCCACCGCGGCACCAATACGCCCAAGGCTTTCCTGGACCCGCCCCGGGGGCAGGACAATATCTCCCGCATCATAGTAAGCATAATCAACCAGATCCCGCTCCAGGGCGGGGCTGTACTCCTCCAGCCCTACACTCACCTGGCGGATTTGGGCCGGGGCAAAACGGGTCCCCGGACGGAAGCTCACTGTTAAATCCAGGGGAGCACCCAGAATAACTACAGAGGCACGCCTGTAGTCATCGGTACTCCCCATAAATGCGCCGCTTTTCTCCAACCCTTCCGCAAGCATGAAGCTTTCCCCCAAAAGGCTGTTAACCTTGTTCAACCAGCTCCGCCACAAAGGGAGGCAACTCAAAGGCCGCCCGGTGGATGGCCGGGCTGTAATACTTGGTTTTCAAATCGGGTAACTCCAGCACATTTACCTGCCGGGGGTCGTATTTCTTGCTGCCCATGGTAAAGCTCCACAAACCACCGGGGTAAGTGGGAACACAGGCTAAAAACAGCCTGGTGATGGGAAAAATGCTCCGGATATCCCTGAATACACGGGAGATGATGTCCTGGTTGAAAAAGGGAGATTCGGTTTGGGCAACAAACAGGCCGTCTTCAGTTAGTGCATCATGGACATCCTGGTAAAAGGCCTTCCCGAAAAGGCCTTCCGCGGGACCCACGGGGTCGGTGGAATCCACAATAATCATGTCATAGGTGTTACGGTTTTCCTTCACATGCTTGATGCCGTCGTCCACAATAACCCGCACCCGGGGGTCATCCAGAGCACAGCTGATTTCCGGCAGGTACTCCCTGGCGGCGGCAATCACCCGTTCATCAATCTCCACCAGGGTGGCCTGCTCCACTGAAGAATGTTTGAGGATTTCCCTGATGGAACCCCCGTCCCCTCCACCGATGACCAGCACCCGGCGGGGGTTGGGATGGGTGTTCAGACCCACGTGGGCGATCATTTCATGATAGACAAACTCATCCTTCACGGTAGTCTGAATGACGTCATCCAAAGCCAGCATGCGCCCAAACTGGACCGTGTCATAAACGGCCAGGTGCTGGAAAGGCGTTTTTTCTTCGCACAATACCTTTTTCACCCGGCAGCTCAGTTTCATGTGGTCGGTCTGCAATTCAGTAAACCAGCAGTTCATCTCCATACCCCCAGAAAAATTAATACCACAGCGGTACGGCCGCCAGGGCGCAACCGATTTTTTCCACCCGGTGCTCGGTGGCTGCAATCTTCATGTCCGCCAGTTTCATGCCCCGGGAGGCAAAGGCTTCCCGCAACATAGCCTCAATGCGCGCTTCGGCTTCTTTTTGCGAGCATTTACCCGCAAACTCCATGATCACGCCAAAGGTATCCTCCGAAAAACCTATGCCCACGGCCGCGGCAATCAATTCTCCCGGAACCTCGCTGATGATGTAACCGTAAGCGGTGGGCACCAGGGAACCGGGAGGAATTGACAATTCAGGGTCGTACTCCGCTCCGGGAGGCAGAATACTGCTAACCCGAATCAGATTAATATTTCCGATACGGCCGGCCAGAAGGGCATTGTCAAATGCTGTCAATTCGCTGTGCCCCTCAGCACTGGCAGCGGTGAGAAAAAATTTCTTTGGGGTGGGCAACACGGCAAATTCCCCCTTTCTATGGTCTTAACCAAAAACAACAAGTTATATTATAACAGAAGACATGAAAAAATAAACTATTTTGTTAACCAGAAACTTATACCATAATTTCCCTGGTATGAAAAAATCCTCCCGATTACATTCTAACCATCGAATGATGAAACTTGTAGTCGAGGAGGTCACAATATGGCAAAAACAGTACTGGCAACTTTTAGTGCGCGGGAATCGGCGGACAGGGCAGTTGCGGAGCTGCGTTCCAGGGGTTTTGACCGCGAAATTTCCGTGGTGGCCAAAGAGGATGTAGCCCGCGGGGGACGCCGTGCCGACGCCGGTCCAATGATGGGCGGTGACCCGGTTGCCGATGGGACCGCTACCGGAGGGGTGCTGGGTGGCCTGGCCGGTCTGGTGGCCGGTGCCGGAGCCCTGGCTATCCCCGGCATCGGACCAATAGTAGCCGCCGGCCCCATTGCAGGATTGCTCTCCGGCGCTGCTACCGGGGGCATTGCCGGAGGATTGATCGACTGGGGCATCCCGGCAGAACGGGGACGCTACTACGAAGAAAAGGTCAAACAGGGCAACATCCTGGTTTCCGTACGGTGCGATGATAACAAAGCCAATGACGCAGCTGCGGTTTTGCGCCAGTTTGGCGGCCAGGACGTAGAAACCCACTAGAATTCCAAGGCGGGGGGAATCAACCCCCTGCCTTTTCTTTTATTTGCTCGTAAAGTGCTTTAAAGACGAGGGCGTCTTCCACCTGGCGATCATAGGATTCGCAGATAATGGTGGGAGTGAGATTTCTTTCCACGATCAGCCGGGCCAAAAGGCTGAAATCGGGACCAAAACCATCATCCAATGTGGTGCGGTGTCTTTTTTCCCCGGCTTTGGTGAATTCAATGGGGCTGAAATGAATATGCAGTTTCTGAACCGCCTCTTTGCCCAAAAGGCTTTCAACCCGATCTAAAACGGCTGCAAAATCCTCTACCGTTTTCAATGCCCCCTGACCGGCCGCATGTAAATGGGCAAAGTCCACGGCCGGCACCACCCGGGGGTCCAGGGTACAAAACTCCAGCACCTCGTCCAGATTCCCCAGTTGTGCCGGTTTGCCCGCCGTTTCCGGCGCCACACGGATATCCCCCAACCCCATTTCCTCCGCTACCGCTAGAATCTCCAGCAAGAGCTCCCTGGCCCTGGCCATAGCGCCGGTTCTGTCCTTTCCACCTCCCGTTCCCGGGTGAAAGACCACCGGGGAAGCCCCCATCCACTGGGCGGCCTGCATAGATTTCAGCAAGTGCATCTTTGTTTTTTCCCTGAAAACAGGATCAGTAGTCCCTAAAGTAATGTAATAGGGGGCATGAACGCTTAAGAACACCCCGTTTTCCCGGGCCACTTTCCCAAGTTTCCTGGCCGTGGCTTCTCCGATATGCACTCCCCGAACACACTGATATTCATAGGCATTAAGACCCTGCCCCCTTAACCAGGCGGGCATGTCCAGGGAACTTTTATACCCCTGGGCCTGAAAGGATGGCGGGTTTCCTGCCGGCCCGAAACGTATGCCCATCACAATACCCCTTCCCCTTGCCAAAGATCAACACTTCTTCTCCTGAAATTGTACTTGCCTGTCGTTTGCACGCGTTCTCCGGTGACCCAGCACTCACCGAGTCAGGATACCTACGCAGGCATTTAAACTGAATATAGTTGGCAATCATCTCATCAGAAAACTCTGGTTGTAGTGAGTGCTGGGCAGGTCAAAACTTCTACTTGTAAAAAAGCAGTGGCCAGTAATTTCGACAACAGCTGCCCTTTTCCTCCCCGAAAAAAGGAAAAGTTTAACCATTATTTATTAGAGGTTTTTTCCGTTAGAGGTAGAATTATTCATATATTCCTTATATAGTATGATATGGTATCAGGAGGAGTAGCCATGCTCAAGCGAATCATTTTTCTGTTAACCCTCTTTTTGTGTCTCTGGCTTTTTTACATAAAGGGACTGGTGCCGGTGGTACCTACATCCTGGTTAAAGGAAAAACAGGAGTTTTTAGTTTATTTGCAGGAAACAGAAGCTCGCACCCTGGACCCGGCGCGGGCAGACGACCTGGCTTCCGCCCGCGTGCTGGCCAATATCTTCGAGGGATTGGTACGGCTCAGGACGGGTACGGAAATTGAACCATGCCTGGCCACACGCTGGGAAGTTTCCCGGGATGGGCGGCAGTGGACGTTCTATCTCCGGCCCAACGTAACCTTTCATGATGGCACTCCTTTTAATGCTGAGGCGGTAAAGTTTAATGTCGAGAGGTTGCTCAATCAACAAAATCGTTATACTTACGCCGCTTTTACTTACGGTATGGTCCAATCGGTAGAAGTGATAGACTCCTTAACTGTACGATTTAATTTAAAATACCCTTATGCTCCTTTTCTTTATAACCTGGCCATGCCCGTGGCCGCTCCGATGGTCAGTCCCCGAGCGGTGCAACAGTACAAGGAGGAGTTCTGGAAACACCCTGCCGGAACGGGTCCATTTATCTTTCAACAGTGGAAAGAGAACAACGAAATAATTCTTGTAGCCAACCCCCGCTATTGGGGGGTTAAGCCATCCATACCAGGAGTAATCTTCCGTACTGTTCCTGATCCAAACATGAGAGTAAAACTCCTTTTATCCAGAAGCGCCCAGATCAGTGAAGGTATTCCCCCGCAAGGGCTGGCAGCCTTAAAAAACAAGGGGTTCCGGGTGATCAATACACCCGGTCTTGACATTAGCTACCTGGGCTTTTATACCAATAAGGGTCCATTTCGTGACGCAGTGTTACGCCGGGCGGCCCGGCAGGCCTGTGACCCCCAGGAACTGGCGGAACGATTATTCCCCGGGCAAACAATCATGGCCAGAGGCCCCCTGCCTCCCGGGACACTGGGTTATGAACAAACTCCCGAACCGTTGTCACCAGAACCCGAAAGGGCCCGCCGGGATTTAATTGCCGCCGGCTACACCCCCGGGTTGCAAATTACTCTTCTGGCCTATGCCAGTACTCGCCCCTACAACCCCGCGGGGGGAGAAAGACTGGCCCGGGCTCTGGGCGAACAACTTGAAAGGGCCGGTTTTTCCTGTTCCATTAGGATTTACCCTTGGGACGAATTTAAAAAAGCACTCTTCCGCCAGGAAGGAGACGCCTTTATTTACGGGTGGACGAGCGATAACGGTGATCCGGACAATTTTCTTTATACGCTCTTCTCTTCGGCACAAACTGCCAGCGGTCTTAATACCACCCGTTATCGCAACCCCCGGGTAGACACCCTGCTCATTACTGCGCAACAAACAGTGGACAGCAGCCTTCGGGCACGGCTTTACCGGGATGTTCTCCTGTACATCAAGGAGGATGTTCCCATGGTATTTCTCCACCATAGTTTACACACGCTCGTTGTCGCTGATAATGTTCAAGGTGTAATAATACGCCCCCACGGAATACCTTATCTGGGAAACGCACAAATAAGCGAATAACTTTACAATTTGTATAATACCTAAAATATACCAGTTATAAAGCTGGAATTTTTCAACCATACTATGGCTGAAAAGCACAATCATTTTGAGGAGGAGTGTCAAGTGCACCGGATCGTCCAAATGCAGCAGCAAATCCAAAGATTAAGGGATGAAGCAAACTCCATCAGCCAGCTCTGCAACCAACTTCAGCAACAGCAATTACAACGCCTCACTTTTCTCGCCGGCCAAATGCAACAGGATCTGAATAGCCTGAGCAGTATGGCCCAACAAATTAGTTCCACAGTTCAGGCCCAGGGTCAATTCGGGCAAACCGCAGGCGGCTACGCCGTGCAATACGGTGTGGGACAGACAGGAGTTGGCGGATATGCCCAGGGTTATCAACCCTTCACCGGCCAGTACGGTCAGGCTGGCGAACAATTTGGCACCGCCCGCTTCGGAACTACCGGCACTGGGGGTTATAACATCAGCCAGTACGCAACACAGCCCACTAGTTACGGCAATGTCTCCGGATATGCCACCCAGGGCACTACCGGACAATTCGGTGGTTACCAGACCGGCCAGCAATTCGGTGCCGCAGGACAGTACGGTGGTTTCCAGCAACCAGGCCAATCCGGGTTACAGGGCGGCGGATTCCAAGGTAGCATTTATGAGCAGGGCAATTACTCGCCAAACTACACCGGGGTAATATCAAACAACTAAAATTGACGGTTTAACGGGGTCCCAATAAAAGGCCCCGTTGTTATTTTTTTACTACAAAAGTAGGATCTTTTAGACACCGTCTACCTCTTAACAATTTTTCCTGGAAATGTATAATAGGTATAAGAATTGATTTTGGGGGGGAAATCTTAGTGAAAACACTGCGGGACGGTGCTTCATACAGTCACCGGGAAGTGGTGGACTTGCTGGTGGAATTTTCTGCCTTTAAAGACCGCGTGGAGAAGAAGTTTAAAGAACTGGCTAAAGAACTTGATGGCAAAAATAACGAACACGAACTGTGGGTGAACCTCTACCTCATATCCACGGACTATGCGGAAGAGCAATACAATAAAAAGCAAAAACAAGAAGCTATGCAAAAGGTTTCATAAAACACACCCTACCCTCACGGGTAGGGCTTTGTTTCAAAACTTCCCGCCCAGGAAATAATAAACCTGGAGGTGTGGAAATGTTCAAAGCAGATACAAAGAGAAACCCTTCCACCTGGTGGGCCATACCTGTGGGTTTACTCATGGGTGCGGGCTGGTTGTCCCTGGCGGCCTACTTCATTTACAGCTTTATCCAACCCAGAGATTAGCCACAGGCGCGGGACGACAATTTCTCCGGCTCAGAATTTAAACCCCTTGTAACAAGGGCGTTTTCATGGTATAATGCAAATTGCCGTGGGGGCATAGCTCAGCTGGGAGAGCGCTAGAATCGCACTCTAGAGGTCGTGGGTTCGAGTCCCATTGCCTCCACCAGGAAAATCAAGGCTTTCCGGGGTTTTCTGCGCCCCGGAAAGCTTTTTTACTAACGTTTTGCAAACATTTTGCTAACCACCGCGGACGGTACTCTCTCCTTGCCCATTCTTTTTGCCAAAAAGTAGACTGTCTACACTTCTAGCCGCTTCTTTTTGTACTCTAGGCACCACATGGGTGTAAGTCTCCATCAGTGTCTTGGTATCGGCGTGTCCTAAACGAGCGGCGGTTATCTTCGGGTGCTCCCCCGCTTCCAACATTAAGTTGGCATGTGTGTGGTTTTCCTAGCATGCAATTAACCGGGCTTAACAAGCGAGTATTACGGTTCTGCACTTCCATCTTCCAGGATGAGCTCGGGCATGTCGTTTTTTGGTGAGTTGACCAATTTCGAAACGGGGTAAACATGAAGCTTTCCCTCATAGGGGCGGAGAATTTTCCTCAAGGCGTTAAAATCTCCAGTCTCAAGCCACTCAACGTACTCTTCCTCGTCGCTAAGTATGACAGGCATCCTGTCGTGGATCTCCTTTATGGATTCACTTGCCTCGGTAGTAATTATTGTAAAAGAAAACACGCTTCCTTCTGGGGAATCCCACCTGTCCCAGAGACCGGCAAAGGCAAACACCTCTTTGCCGGGAAGCACTATCCTGTAAGGGGTGCTCTTTTTTCCCTCTCTTTTCCACTCGTAAAAGCCGTCGGCGGGAACGAGGCACCTTCTCCGGTATCGCAAGGAGTCCCTGAAAGAAGGCTTTGTCAAAACAGTTTCAGCCCGCGCGTTGATGAGTTTGCTCCCAATTGAGACGTCTTTCGCCCAGTGAGGAATAAGACCCCAGCGCATAGCTTTGAGAAGCCGCCCGGATTCCTCTCCGACGATTACAGGGACGGCCTGCCCCGGCGCGATGTTATACCGCGGAGAGTACGGGATATCGAACGGGACGCAGAAGGTTTTGCTGATTGTTTCCGGAGTAGCAGTTAAAGTAAAGCGACCGCAGATGATGAGCACCCCCTCCGTGGATAGTAAATTTCCCGCCGCTAAAAAGAGGAAAATTTCAACAACGCGGCCTTCTTTATCACATCCTTCCCGTACTTTTCCCTCAGTTCATCTATTTTAAATCCAATTCGATTTCTTTCTTGGCGCAACAAAATTTATATTTTTGGCAGCTACCACAAGGACAAGGGCTATAAGGATCGATAAGATTTCTTTGCTGCTTTATTGCTTTTTTGGGATCCGTAATGTCTTCAATCGCTTCAAACCCTATGATATAATCTAACCCATAAGTACCACATATCTCAGCAACTTTCCTTGCTCTCTCTTCGGAATTGACCTTCACAATAACTGGGCGCTGCTCTGATCCTAATAGTGGCATTAAATTCATCACTCCTTACTTTTCCTTTCCTTCTCCAAATCCCGGAGCCTCTCCAACACATCATCCCGGTGGGTAACGTTTTTTCTAACGCCAGGCGGTAAATGCTCTCTGCTTTATCGTAATCGCATGGGGCCTTGCTGTCCCGAAACAGCCAGTACATGTTTCCCCAGCCGATGTACGCCCAGGCGGAATCGGGGAATTCATTCACCAGAGCCTGAAAAGCTTTTTCTCCTTGTTCGACTAGACCAAGGGCGAAGTAAGATTCCGCTTCCGCCCTCTTCATGTTTTCGATGATCAGCCTCTCTGTTTCCGGAAACAGAGAGCAAAACTCCCGGCAGTATTCTATCCTCTTCTCGTAAAAGAGGTCAATTTTCCCTATACAAGGTTATACATTAGTTGACTAAATATAACCCTGTACCAAGGTACTCATTGTGCAGATGGCATTGCCACCGACGGCTACCTCCGTCACCGTCTGGCCCGACTTAAACCCCAGAAGGGGAAGCCCCACATACCTGCAAAGCAAGTATGCACCTGGCAGGCTTGTGGCTTTAAGGCGGCACTCCAGCGTTTTTCCGTCCCGCAGAACAAACTTCCTGCTTACGCAAGGAGTTGCCTTTTGGGCACATACCGGAGGGGGGAGTTACCCCGCCTACCTGCCGCCCCCGCTCTCCCCTTGAACGGTTACTAAACCGCGAACGTTGCTCCATCCGGTCGGATACCCTGCTCTTTTCTATCACGGGCGCCGGCTTCCCAGGAAAGCCGGGCATAAGGCAGGAACGGCAGGCTTGAAAGTTTATGCAACTTTTAGCTTCGCGTAGGTCAGGTAATTTTCGATTGTCCAGCTCTTTTTATAATCACCGTTTTTCCTGGCTTTTTGGCGGGCGGCCTTGACTATGCCGAAAAGCTTGCCCCAGGTGGAAAGGTGCGGCTGTCCTTCCTTCGGCGCCAGCAGCCTTTTAATTTCCCTGGGCAGCTTTTCTTTGTAGCCCAGTGCCCGCCTGGCGATGACCAGAGCAGCGGCCTGGTGGACGGCCAGGCCGTAGGTATCTTTATACTTGGCAAACCCGATGAAGGAAGTAAACTTCGGGTTTACCGTAAAAACTGCAATCCCTTCTTTTCTTAAACGGATGACCAGGTTGGTGAACATGGCTTTATGCGAAAAGTTGTGGCTCATACGGTTGAAGAAGCGGTTGGTGTCGTGGTCCTGATTGAAAAACAGCTCCTCTAACGCAACCTGGGTGACGCTCTGTTTCTTTAACCACCAGGCAATTTCTTTACAGAGGCTGCCGATGATGTGTAGTCTTTTTTCGTGGCTCACGTAGGGCAGGTCCGGACAGGGAAAATTGCGCGAAATCAGGTAGTTACCGTTGGGGTGAACGATGGTTACCGAAATGACCTGCAGATTCAGGTCTATCCCGGCCATTTTTAAACTCCGGTCAACTTCTTTGGCATCTTCCAGGGAAAAGGAAATGTGGCAGAAAAACCGGTTCTTTTTGCGAATGACCTGTACCGTGTACGGCCTGCCGGTTGCCAGGTGTTCGGCCAGGTACTTCACGTAAGGGGCAGGAATAGACAGCGGCAGTGTCACCCAGTCCTCATCCCGGCGGGGAATCCCCCGGCCCAACTTTACATCTTCATCGTTCGGAGGCAAATAAATATTCAGAAAGAAATTCTCCCCGTCGAAGAAGATTTCCGTATTGGCGTTGCCCTGCTGGCCTCTAAGTCCTTTCTGATTAGCCTGGCCAACACTGGTAAAGGAATTGCTTCGTAGTTCTTTCCACTCTTCTTTGGAGAGCCTGCCTTGGGTCAAGGCGATGAGGTTTTTCTTGCCGCCGAAGACGGCGGGAGGAACAGTGCCTTTTTCTTTGTGTGATTGCCAGTAAATCAGCTTGTTTTTCAATTTTTCTATTCTGTTTAAAATCCCCTTGCGGTGAGGAGACTTTTTAGTCCGTTCCAGTTTCTCTTCGGCTTTTTTGATTTTTGCTTCCAGGTCGTGAATGTACATGTCGATGAGCTCTTTCTGGGAGCGGATGGTGTCTCCCGCTTCGGCATAGGCCCACTGGCACCAGCGGGCGTTGCGGATGAATTTACTCTGGAGGGAGGAAATAATTTCTTCTCTCTTCACTCCCCGGCGGATGGCCTGGTAGGCGGTGCGCTTGGCAGCCTGAAAGACGCGCATGAAATTAATCAGGATTGCTGCCAGGCGCTCGTCCACGGTTAATATGCCTTTTATAGTGAACATATTATTCGGCTTTTTCGGCGGCTTCAATGTCCTTTATGGCCTCCCTTACTTTTTTTCGGAACTCTTTACTCCGGTGGCCGTACAGCTTGGCAAGAATAGCTAACATGTCAGCAACAAGCTCTTCCTGAAGGGATTTCGGTTCTGCCCCATTGACGATTTCTATCCGGACACCGAAAGCGTTGAGGTATTTTTCGATGTAATTGTAGCCGAACCGGGCCAGCCTGTCTTTGAATTCGATTACTACCAAGTCGATTTTCCCTTCGCGAGCCATTTTAAAAATCCGGTCGAGGCCTTTTCTTTTTTCGTTCAGTCCTGAACCCTGTTCGGCAATGACTGCTTTTATCTCGTAACCCTTTTCCTGGGCATATCTTTCTAAACGCTGCTTTTGGCGTTCCAGATTTCCTTCGCCGGCCTGCTTTGCCGAAGATACCCGGGCATAGATTACGGCCCGAACACCCTCGGGCTGATTTTCTCCCAAAAGGCGAAGGACCTCGCTTCGGGCGTAGCGCCTTTGACCGGAAGGAGTGCGGATGGCCTTAATTTTACCTGCTTTCTCCCACCGGCGCAGAGTTATGGGTACAACGCCCAGAATTTCGCAGACTTTCCTCATTGGTAAATAGACTTCCAGATCATGTTTCATGAGGTAAGTATATCATTGTATAGGGAATATGTCAACTGTTGACAAGACCGGGTCTTTTAGCCCCGCGTTACTCAGTTCCATCTCCAGGTCCTGGCACCAGTTAAAAAGGTTCTGCAGCCCTGAAAAGACTTTTTCCGCGTCATTGATGGACTTCATCTCCGGAGTAAAACGTTTTTTCAGGTGCTCCCACACTTCCAACCATATCCGGCAGCCTTCTTCCTCTTTTCCTTCGCTGCAGAGACGGTACCCTTCCTGCATCATGTCGTCCAGTTTCTCGGAATTAATCATGTGTGGGGCCAACCTTTCCCAAAGGACAACGGCGGCCATCCAGGGGAAGTCCTGGTCGTAGCCTTTCGCGGTAACTTTATTGGTCTTCCACCAATGTTCGGCCAAATCGCATACTGAATAAAAGTTTTCGACTTCTTTAAGAAAGCTTTCTTCGGTTACGTTTATTCCGAAGTCACGCAACTTTAAGATGATCTCTTCTGTGGTAAAAGAGCGGACCTCATCCAAAAACCAGTGCTTTTTCCTGCTCTGACCAAGGCAACATTTCTTATATTTCTTCCCGCTCCCGCAGGGGCAGGGGTCGTTTCTGCCGATTTTAGGCAAAGTCATCCTCCTCAACATCTTATCTGTTCCCTCTGTCAGTTTACGAAGGGACAGCTGCCCACAAATCGAATCATTCCACCTGGGAAACTTTCCATACGCCAACAGCCTGCTCCCAGCTGACACAATTGCATGCCGTCACGCAAAGAACACCTGAAATTTTATAACACTGCTGCGAGTTCATGATCAAATCCCGGCGCGGATACCTCTGAATTTATTCAGGGGAGGAGCGCCGGCTTACCCTCCTTTCTGGGAAGGAACATTAGACCCTTAGCTCTCTCTACTATTTGCAGCCGGTCGGGAACAATATTGACCAACCTATGACCGGTTTTTAAAACACGGGCGTTCAGCCTGCCGCTGGAAAGCAGGGTGTCCACCCGTACCAGTTGGTTAGTTTTCTTATCCCGACAGAGGTCCCCGCGCTTTATGCCCGCTATGTTCTGCCAGGGGTGGCGATAGCGTTTGAAGACACCGCCCTTTTCGGGTTCCGACAGGTACTGCTGGCGAACAGCACGCTGGCGGGGACGAATTTCGTAACCAGAAATATCTGGAATGTAGACACTTTGTCCGTAGGTGCCCATAGCGATGGCGTCGTTGATGTGGGTCTTAGGCAAGTTAAGGCGCTCGCGCTCTTCTTTGGTCTGCCAGCCCTTCTGAATGACTACCTCCGGGATGAACTTTTTGATTTCAGATACAATGTAGTTTTTGGCCGCGTTGATGAAGGCCGCGCCTTTAAATTCTCTCCCGGGCGATATGTCGAGTTTAAGCTTGCCCAGGGTCACCAGACGGTGGCACTTTTCGCACAGCGCAACCAGGTTGTCCGGGTTGTCGGTACCGCCTTTGGCCTTCTGTTTGAGATGGTGGACCTCTTTAATTTCCGCCCCGCAGTTTATGCAGCGCCTATCCCGGTGCTTGACGTATTCCTTAACGTTTTTAAATCCCTTCTGGCGGCCGTTTTGGTAGTCTTCGGGTTTAATGTCCGGGTCCTGCATTTTATGGGTGTCGAAACTGCCTGCTTCGATGATTGCCCTGGTTATTGGGGCGTATTTGGCCAACACTTTGAGCACGTTGATCAGCACGTCGGCCTTCGCTTTTATCGTAGGCGGTAGCCAGCCTTCCGGGCGGCGCCGGTTGTCGAAGCGGGGGGCGCGGTACCTGATGCGGTAACGCCTGGCCCTTCTCCTCTGCCGGCGGACGACCAGCACCTGGCCTTTTGTGGGCTGGTTTATGTAGCGCCGGTGGGTGATTTCGCCCTGGAAAATGATTTTATCGTTGGACTGCAGGGCAACACCGCCTTTCCTAAAACCGGGATCGAGTTTGACGGTCAGGTTCTGAGTGTATTCCGTAGTCTGGTAGGTCAACTGAATAGTAAAAGGGTTCCTGCTGACGATTTTAGCCTTTTTTTCTTTGAGCAATTTTCGCGCCTTGGCTGCATGGGTGGGCATTAAACGCTTTCCTGTTTTGCTTAAAACAAAGACGTACATGGGGTACGTAAGCCTCCTTCCCATCCGGGAGTGACGCCCCTTTTCAAGGGCTGCTGCCTCGTCCATGTTGGCGGCCGGTACACCCGCCGGGCCGTTTCGCCCTCGCTCTCACGGTTGTCTGCACCCGGCAGTCGCAGGGTCCGGAACTGGCGCAACATCCCGGAGTGCGTCCTTGAACTCTTACCGCCAAGATAGGGCTAACTGTAGCCTCAAAAGACATCTTGTTGCCCTCGGACTGGTCAACCCGGCCTGCTTTCGTAATAAGCAGGCCCGTCACCAAAGTGGAAAGTGTGAGATTAACCTATCATGCTTCCCACTTTAGTGGGGAGTAGTTGACTTTATCTTTGCCAGTGCCCGGTTCACTTCGTTGATATAGAAATATTCCGGGTCAAACTTTCTCCCGCCCGTGTCCTTTTCTGCCCAGACCAGGTAATCGTTGTACTCCGGGTGCCCGGGATCACGGATTATGCGCAAAAATTCTTCATAACCCGAAACTCCGCCGACATCCTCCGGTGGCCTGTGGCGGGCACCGGCTACACATACCGGATAACGCCGTCCTTCCTCGACCGGCATGATTGTCTCCAGGATTACATCATGCCGCCAGTTATCCCCAAAGTCGTAGGTATAGACGCATTTTTTGCGTTCACTGAGAAGAGCGTCGATCTTTGTTCTTTTGGCGTTCAGTTCTTTTGCGCCTCCGTACAATTCTCCCGGGGCATAATCAGGGTCGGGAATGTGAACCACCACATCACCGAAGTCAAAATCAAACAGGTGGTAGTCCTGCCAGCCAAAGGCGGCCTGGATGATTTTGTGCAGCTTGTAAAAAGTAATGCCTGCCGGCACCAAAACCCGCCTCCAGATGGGTGGTTCGATTTCCTGTAACGTTATTTTAAGCTGATATACCACATTTGATCCCACATAATCCACCGCCTTTCTTTTTTAAAAAATAACGAGGTTGCCGAAAGGATTGAATACCAGAGTTCAAAGGAAAGTACCGGACCTGACGTGGTGACAGACGGGAAGAGATTCTCCTGGGAAGAATTCGGCAGGATGGTTTACATCTTTGAGGGATGGAATTTTAAGTTGGTTTTCGAAGACGACTAACAAAAAGAGTAAGGTCCCCAAGCCTCTCCCTTACCGCCGGGTTGTACAGCCCCGCCCCAGCGTAGAGCCAGTCCACCACGGCACGGAAGCTCCCCCCGGTGTAGCACAAACACCAGGTCTCACCTGTTACTGTAGCTATCAGATGGAGCTTCCTTGGCAGCCAGCCCGCCCCAACAGCTATAACCCGGTTCATTTCCTCCAGCAGGGGCTGGCTGCCGTACACCCTTAACCTGGGCGTAGGCATCCTCTTTTTCCCGGTGCGGGCTACATCTGCCGAGGAGTGCAGTTCCACCCAGGCCCGTACGAAGCCCCTGTCGTCGATATTCCCGCACGGATACGGCCTCTCCGGGGCCTTCCTGGGCGCCCACCCGTGGCGCTCCAAAAGATTCCTCACCGCAGCTACGTCTGCCGCGCGCGTTATCTTCAGCCGCCACTGGTTCCCGGTCCTGGAGTAGCTTTCGTGTCCTTCCGCCGTAACACCCAGGTATTTCCGCACAACGTTCACGTACCAGCTGTCTCGGTGGCGTACCCAGTAGCCCTCTCCGGATGTGGAGGCGGTTCCCCACAACACCCCCAGCACGTAGGCCCCAATGTCGGTGGCGGTGTCGAGAATCTTTACCGGGCCGGGCTTTCGTTTCCTGTACTGCAGATCGGGCATCCCGGCCTCCCGGAACTTCCGCGCTATGACGCGGGCCATTGAGGGGCTAACGCCTAGCATAGCAGCTATTTCCGTATTGCTTAGGCCCTGTTTCCGCCAGGAGAGCCACTCGGAGGCAATGACGGTGCAGCCTTTGACGGTAAGGGTGTGTTCTCTAATAGTGCCCACTCCATTACCCCTCCTGAAGCTAATACGCCTGCTGAAGTACAGCGGCGGCTTTTTTGTACCTGGGAAGGAAAAGACCATACGCCTGTACGTTCGGGTTGCCGAGGGAGAGCACACCGGAGTCAGGCGCCCTGGGCCTGATGGTGCTGCTCAGCTTTTCAATGGTAATGTTCTTCCCGTCGGACGTAAAAACCACGGTGCCGTCCCGGTCGGTCCGGTAGACATGGATTCCGGCATTCGCCAGTTTAGCCAGCGTCTCTTTATGCGGGTGGCCGTAGTCGTTCCCCGCGCCAACAGAAATGACGGCGTATTTCGGGGCCACCGCCTTCAAAAAAGCCGGGGCAGTGGAACTACTGCTGCCGTTGTGCCCTACTTTGAGCACGCTTGCCTTCAGGTTCGCCCCGGAGGCCAACATTTCTTCTTCCGACGAGCTTCGGCGTCTCCTGTCAGAAGAAATGCCGTACTGCCGTACTGTATCCTTATCACGACGGATCAGTTGTTCAAATCCTCATAATTAGCCGAACGGGGCATGGCGTTATCGTGAAGCATGGCGGCTTCGACGAGAAACTTCGGATCCGGGTGAAGATAGCTAACTTTATCCGCCACTTCCAGTGCTTTGCGGGCGACCGCTTTCCCGTGCTCAACCAACAGATGGTAAAGTTCAGTTCCCGGGTTATAATATTTCCGAAGAATTTTCAAGGGTGCTGCAATCAGCACTTCTAACATTTCCATCATACTCCATTTAATCCGTTGGCCAAAAACTACGCTCTTTCCAGATAGCGTTGCAGATAGCTTTCGATGTACCGCTTGACCTTTTCATAAGGCTGATAAATCCCGAAATGCCCCTCGCAGAGGATATCAGGCTTGAGAGCCAAAAGCCTTCGCATCGATTGTTCCCAGGCGGCCAGATCCGAGCCCCAAGCGGGATGAAACGGACCGTGGATGTCCTGTCCGAAAAGAATCCTTTTCCCTCCGAGGTCAACGTAAGGGGAAATTCCTCCGGGAGTGTGGCCGGGCGTATGGAGAAAGACTAGTTTGAGACCCCCCAGATTCAGGGTTTCTTCATCGCCCCGGAGAACAACGTCCACCTCCACCGGCCTGTACTTCACGCCGTAATAACTTGCCGCGGTCAGCGAGACATTTTTCCCTTCCACTGCCGGGAGTTCATGCTCGTGGGCCACTACTTTGGCCTGTAATTTTTCCTTAAGATAGGCCAGCCCTCCCGTATGGTCAATGTGGCCGTGCGTCGCCACCAGATATTTCACTGAAGCGGCGTCAAGGGCAAGCTTCTTTAGGTTGCCGATCAGGTCGGGGGCACTGCGGCCCAACCCGGCATCGATTATGGCCAGCTCACCGCCACCGTCGAGAAGGTAAACGCAGCAGTCCTCCGGGGCGGTAATTTCCGGACCGCCGATCTGGTAAAGGCCGTCGCAAATTTTAAACGGTTTCACTATAAATCCCTCCAACCGCAAACATGGGGGCACTGTGTTCCTGTTATGGATTTGTGAAGTTTTACTCCTCCTTCACATTACCCAAGTTGTCAACCCAATAGATCCTCAGCGGCAAAGCCCTGCGAAGCCAGGAAATGCGTGAAGCCAGTCTTTCGTATGTAGGAAAGCCATGGGGCAAGGCCAATGCAAGTTCCACCGCGGGGTTCTCGCTTCGGTACAGAATGACGTCAAATACTGCCTGGGCGAAATAATGGCGGGCCTGTGTATAGGAGTTGTTCTCCGGAAACCCTTTGACCGAGACCCATAATTCCCGGTCCTCCGGCGTAACCGCAACTATGTCTTTCCCCTGCGACCTGGACGCAGTGTCCGTAACGCTCCGGATGAAATAACCCTGGCCTGCCAGGTATGCAACCAGCTTAGACTGGATATTCCCCTCCCAGTACCAGGAAGGTGTAGTCTTTGAATCCTTCTCTTTTTCGGATGAAGTTTTGGTCCGGGTGATGTCAGCTATATCCAAATAGTTAGCGTAATTCTCTACCCCTTTTTCAATCCAACTAACTATTTTGATTCTCGCACAAAAAGCGCACTCCCCTTGTCTACGCCTGATCTTTCCCGAATTTGCCAAATAGGTACAGTTCTGATAAACTGTCTGACGTGGATTTATTCCAGTGATCCTGGCCAAGCAATCATCGCACACCGGCACGGCGGTTTCAGAGAGGGTCTTTAGTATACGTTCCCTATGAGTCAATCGTTACCCTCCTGTACATGACATAATCTTGCTAATTTTAGGAAAGAAACAAAACTGCTACAGCCATAAGTATGCGTGTCCCCCATGTTGGCGGCAGTATGGAGGGAAAAGCCGGTTCAACCCAGCCCCAACGCTTTCTTTTTCTCGGCGCACACTTCTCCCCAGTCGCACCCCTCGCAGAAAGCCGCCAGCCACTCTTTGGGCGTCTCCATCACTTTGGCCTTTATTTCATGCCACAGCACCTTTGACCCAACTTCGACACCAAGGTACGCGGCCGCTTCCGCATCCATTTCCCTGATTTCTGCGTCCACCCCAGGCTTGGCGACGCACTTTTCTCCTTGGAGCGTTGGGCAAGCCCGGCAGATGTCGTCCGCGCCTTGAACTATCTCTACTTCCTCGCCCTCCGTAGCCCTGCGCATTACGTTTTCCAGGTTTTCGACAAATTCTCGGTTATATCCCTCGCCCCGGTAGAAGTGCAGGCAAATTAAATGGTGTCCCCGTAGCCTGATCATGCTAATTACTCCCACCTTCTTAGCTAACTAAACCGGCCACTTCAGACCGTTTTGCCGACTATGGTCTTAAATTCCAAATAGGCAGGTTTCACCATGAAACGCATGTCCTCTTCCGGCCTGTTGACCCCAGCTAGTTCAATTATTAACCTGATGATCTGGCGTGCCCTTAGCTTCCACCACTATATGATAACGTCTTTGGCCGGAAAAACTCGATCTTTTTTGTATCTAGTAGTCTCTAGTGGCCAGGCTTCCTTTTCGTAGCTAAGTTCCTTTCTTGAAAAGTTTACAGGCTCTTCCACGAAAACGGCCAGCGTACCGGAGAGGAAGTTGTCATCCGTCCTTGCTTGCCGGTAGCTTACCGCTTGCAGGGGCTTTACAAATGGGTAGACTTCTCGATCAAAAGATCTCCGGTCCAATCTGTCCAGGTTGCTACGTACCGTGTCAACAATTCTTTCCACGTCAATGAAAATACAACCTTCGTATTTGGGCTGAAGGCTGGCAAATGCTTTTTTGTATGTATCGCTGTCGGCCAGGGAGCTGGCGTCGCCCGTTACGGCCTCCTTAACCAGATTTTCCGAGGATCCAATAACCAAAATATTATCCCTGAAACCGTAGCCCAGCATAAATGCCTCAGTATACGGGTCATAGAAATATTTGACGTTCTTGCCGTCGATCTTCACAGAATCCGAAACAAATCCTTCTTCATCTAGCAAATCAGCTATCTTGTCCATTAACCTTTTTGCCTTCTGGACATCCTTTACGGAAAACATGGCGAGCATCCCCAGGTGAGTTTCTTTACCCAATAACCCGTCTCTGTCCGGGACAATAGCCAGACCATATTCACTGCCCAACCAGGAAAGGAGATCACTTTCAATATCTATACCCAAATTGTATTCGATTTCCGCGTCGATGTCTTTAAAATCGGGTTCTTTTTGAATGTCTTCCAGAATTTTTTCCATTACGTAATTCAGGTGGACGCCCCCTATGAATACCAGGGAGTTTTCGGGAGCCAAAGCGATGGTCTTCTCAACTTTTTCGGGAGGGGGAAGGTCTTTGGGTAATTTTCCTTTATCGTAGGCCAGCGAGTAGTCAAAGCGCGCCCCTTCTCCGGTAAAGCTTATGGAAAAGCCCAACCCCTGATATGCTTCCAGGTAGTGAAGGCTTTCAACGGGGAAATCCGTGTTCAACTCGCCCTTTATAATATCGGGAATGTTTTCAGCGTTGATATAGCAAGTACCCGACCTGTTTGCTGGCAGCTTTTTCATTACCTTTTTGTAGTTTTCATTTCTGGCCAGGGTGGCCGCACCTTTTTGTCTGGTCATGTCTATTGCCTTTTCGATGGCTTCTTCGCTTTCCGCCAGCAGCAAAAACCCCTCATGCAGGGCGTAGGCTACCGGTGAAGAACCCCCGGTTTCAACGGTTATCTCGACCCCCTGATAAGTCCGGTCCTTAAATGCCATACCTTCTTTTTCCCAGTGCTGGCGCACTTTTTGTAAGCAGGCCGAAGCTTTTTTCATACTGGTGGTAGAAACAGCGAGCAGGTATGACTCCTCGTTGCTGTAATCAGGGATAATTAGGGCTATTTCCCTGCCAAGCCAGGGTTTTACGTCTTCTTTGAAGTCCAAACCGAATTCATCCTCAAAGTCCCTTCGCAAATCGTCAAAAGCATCTTTAACTTCCGGGATGGAAAAGTAAATGTCTCTGATACGGGCAAAATTTTTTACCTGATCCAGATTGGGGTTAACGACCAAAAATAGGTCGGTATCGCCTGGCGCCAGTTTGGCTGCACGGGCACTGTTAGACGGGTTAAGGAAGGGGAGTACTTGGGCGAGGGATTCTCGGGCAACAAAACCGATAACAAGAAGAAGACAGGTAAGTACGCCGAGCCCAATCCAGATGGCCTTTTTCGATTTCGAAGAACTGGGCGAAGGCGCGGACTCATTCAGGGGAGTACCGCAGAAGGGGTAAAATTTTGCCTCTTCATTCTCGACCGTGACGTTGCATTTCGCACATTCCACTTTGAACCAACTCCTTTCTTGAAGAAAGGGTTTCTTAATTTTCCGAACTTCCCCATGGCTAAAGCCAGGAGGTTCTGAGGAGAACTACCGCGGCCTCTTCCCAACCCCAAAGGGTGGGTCTGCGGCGGCTAGGAATCGGTCATGCATACCCTTCCAGCAGTAGCTCCGCGTGTACCTCTTCGCCCGCACTTCCTTCTCCGTGGACGAGGCCGGCGGAGAGAGCCACACGTAGGCCAGGAGGCGGCCGTATTTATCCTTCTGCTGAACGTCGAACTCCAGCCAGACTTTCTTACTTAATAGTCGCTTTTTGGTGTAGGCTGCCGATTCCCTTCCCGTAGGGCTGCTCTTTAATGCGCAGGTCGGGGTGGGAAATTTCGGGGCAGTTGACGCCGATCATCCGTACTCTTTCGTCACGGTTGTTGAGTTTTACGTGGACGGTGTCACCATCGGAGACGGACGTGACGACCGCGGGGAGCACCTTCGGAGCCTGAGACTACGCCTCGATCCCCACGGCAAACCCCAAAACGATGAGGAAGGCGAGAATGACTGGCAGAACGACCCGGGTTCTCCGCATGAAAAACACCTCATGGAAAGATTCACCGAAGACTACCAGGCTCCCCCACAATGAACTGGAAGGCCGGGCGTGTCCCGCACCATCCAGGTGTTTTTAACCTTTCTGTGGTGGCTGAAATCTTTTTTAATTCACCCGGCTGTCAATAAACAGGTACAGGTCGTCACCCAGGAAATAACAAAAGTCCATATCTTTAGCCGTGTTTCCAGGTCGAAATAGGGTTCCGAAGCAATTCCTTTACCTAAGTCCTTCTCTTTTTAACTTTTGGCTATTTTGGCAATCTCTTTTTTCAGCGCCACGAAGCAACGTAGCAGTTCAAGGGATGCCTGGGCCAATTCTTCGGCTGCTTCTGCCCGAGCTTCTCTCACCAGAGCAGCACCGACAGTATGAACCAGGCGGTGAGGCTCGTCTATAGCCCGCCAGGCAGGCAAGTGGCCGAACTGCCTGCCGCCCTCACCTATATACCAGCGCCCAAAGGCGCATTCGGTATGATCAGATATCTTTTCGCCTGTTCCAACTTTCGCCACTACAGTGTTAATAAACCGGGCATGGTCGAAAAGCCTGGCTGCCAGGGTATGAACCGGCGTATCCTCAGTTATCTCGACCAGGAGTTCTTCCAGAACCGGCAGGGTGGTTTCACGGATGTGGCTGGTATTGGCCGTACAGGAGTCACCGAAGGCTGTTATTTGGGCAAGCCGCTGGGACGACTGGGCAAGATCTGTTGTCGTAGTGGCAACCTGATTCATGACCTGGGTTATTTCGTCGAGGGCGCTGGCTGCAAGTTCCACCTGCTTCATGCTTTCGTCTATGCTTTGTACTACAGAGGTAACCTGCCTGGAATAAACCTCAAAGGAATCCGTTACCTCTTTGCTGCTACGGTTGGCTGACTCTGATAATTGACCCACTTCTGCAGTTAATTCTTTCACAGTCCCTACCGCATCCTTCGTTTTTCCCGCCAGCTTCCTTACTTCTTCGGCTACTACGGCAAAACCACGCCCGTGTTCGCCAGCCCGGGCAGCTTCTATAGCAGCGTTCAGTGCCAGGAGGTTGGTCTGTTCTGCAATCTCCGCAACTTCTTCGCCAATCTGGTTGACCTGATTAAAACGCTGACTTACTTCATTCAGTTGGTCTCTCATATACTGTATCCCGGTAGCCACAACTTTTAAAAGCCTGTCCATCTCCGCCAGTGCCGAGCGATTGGCCTCTGCCAGCTGTTTCATTTGGTGATGAGCGGCAGCCGATTCTTCCACGGAAGCATTAACTTCCTCGATAGTGGCAGAGAGTTCTTGAGAACCCGATGCCTGAACCTCCGCCTCGCGGGCCGCTTCATTTGCCCTCAAGCGGCTCCACAGGGCCAGGAGATCTGTGTGTGCCATAATGAAACGACCTACGCTAAGCCCAAAAAGCAAATCAGCCGAATTGAAGGTATTGGATGTACCCGGCTCACTTTTCTTTCTGAATAACAGCAACTAAGCCCCACCCTTTCCTTTTCGTGAACGTTTAAATTTTGGAATAAAAATTAGTCGTAAATTCTTGTTCGTAGAGGCTCAAATCAGTTTCTCCCCGTCCTATCAAGCGACTAAAAACTTCCACCAAAAGTGGATCAAACTGCCCTCCGGCACAGCAGTGCATTTCCTTCAGGGCCTCTTCCCGGGATAATGGAAAAGGTCGGTAGATCCTCTCTGTGGTCATGGCGTCGAAGCTGTCGGCCACGGCTAAAATGCGCGCCCCCAGAGGTATATCTTGAGCTGTAAGTCCAACGGGATAGCCCGTTCCATCGTATCTCTCGTGGTGGTGCAGGACCATGAGACTAATTTCCTTCATACCGGGAATGGTAGAGAGAATTTCATAACTGAAAACCGGGTGTCTTTTTATCTCCTCCCATTCCTCGGCAGTCAACTTGCCCCGTTTAAACAGTATAAAGTCGGGGATGCCTATTTTGCCTATGTCGTGCAGAAGGCCAGCTAAGTAGACGCGCTTCTGGTATTTTTCGTCCAGTCCCAACTCCCTGGCCAGCAAGAGCGCATAAAAGGCCACGCGCTGAGAATGCAGGCAGGCCGACTTAAATCGAGATTCCTGCACCCGAACCAGTACCCGAGCAGCGTAAATAAGTGTGGACCTCATGGAAACACCTCTATCATGGAAACGGTAGTAAAAACTCATAAGGACAGTTTCTTATTAGGAATGATGGTGGCGGGTACAAGGGTGGGGAGCGTAAAAAGGGGAACCCAAAAGGAGGGAACCAGAGAAGGGGAACCCCAAAAGAGTTGTTTATAGGGCTAATAAATAAGGCCAGATGTAGACAGGTTACCCCCCCCCCGAACTGGCGTTCCATAAGGGATTCTTTCATACTTGCTCAAACCTCCGCCTTTTACGTTATTCCAAATTTAAGAAAGCCGCAGAGAGACAAGTATACGCTTTCCTGCGGCTATCTTTCTCCCTTGCAACCCAGCCGTCATAGTTCCCCGTGGCAACCTTTTGGGGAACCTTAGACCTGTGGCTTTGCGCCCCCGGCTTTCGCCGAGTTTGCCCTCCAGGATTCGGATTGAACAAAATAGCTTTTTAACTTTTCGACCCCTCTATTCTATTTCGACGTAATTTTAGCTTTCTTGACGTAAGATCGTAAAGTCAGGTTCTTTCTCGAACAAATGTGAGCTTTGAACCTTTTGCTGCATAATCTCCGGAATTAGGGGGCTAACCCGGCTCCGCGGTCAGGATAAATGAGTTGACGTGGTTGGCGTCCAAAACACCCGCCCCTTTCTAGCCCAATCTCTTTAACACTTCGCGAATGCGCTCCTCCTGGAAAGGCTTAATGATGAAATCTATTGCGCCGCTCTGAATCGCTTCGATTACATAATCTTTCTGGCCCATGGCGCTGACCATGACGATCTTTGCCTTCGGGTCGACGGCCTTTATCCGTTTAACGGCTTCCAGCCCGTCCATCTCCGGCATGGTGATGTCCATTGTCACCAGGTCCGGCTGAATTTCGTGGTACTTCGCCACGGCGTCCGCGCCATTTTCGGCTTCGAAAACTTCGTGGCCATGCTTTTTTAAAATATTTCCGAGGGTTAACCTCATAAATTTCGCATCATCTACCACCAGCACCCGCAATGTTTGCACCTCCGCGCAGAGATTGAAAATTCCTGGACCAGGCTACCTAAATGAGGACGGCGTCTTGACGGTTCAACGCCCTCTGCTACGCTTCTTTCGCCGTGGCCGGCCCAGGAATGGTGCCGCTGCAGCTGTCGCTTTCACCAAGTCCCAAAAGTTTCAAAAACTTCTTTGGAAGAGGTTGCTGGGGCAATATAAGCTTAACTTTGGCCAGTCTACTGATCCTGAGGAGCCAGCTCAAGGCGGCCGGGCTGAGTTCCCGCAGGTCGGTTAAATCTACAACCGCCCTATCGGCATTTCTTAAGCGTTCCTCCGGTATCCGCGGGTCCAGGCGCGCGCCTGCCCTAATATTTAGCGTTTTTTCTTCTCCAGACAACTCTACCGCCTTGACGTCAGGAATAGCCTGGAGAGCCTCTTTTACAGTATCCAGGCTCTCCCTGGCGAAAAACCTCGCTTTTATTTCCGTACCTTCAAAACCATGCTCCTTAATCTCATCAAACGAGGGCTTAACCTCAACAATTTCCACCAGTTCCTCCAGGGCCCTTATCACCACGCAAGCGCGAACTGCCTTCATATCGCAGCCATCCTCAAGTTTGATTAATATCTTTTTCGGGCCTGTATGAGCGCCAGCATCATGCCCACCGTGAGCCAGATGCTCCAGTTTATTCACCAGGTTACTCAGCTCAAGGATGCCCTCGTCCTTCCCGCAGAATTTGTCGGCAAGCCCTTTTAGAGCGTCAAGAGAATTTAGTAACGTGTCGATAATTTCCCCGGAAGAAGAAATCTTCCCTTTCCTCATGCCGTCCAGCAGGTCTTCCATGCGGTGGGCCAGAGAAGCCATTTCCTCAAAACCCACCGTTGCCGCATTGCCCTTGAGGTTGTGGGCAATCCTGAAAATATCGTCTATACAGGTGCGGTCGGTGGGGTTCTTTTCCAGGAACACCAGCTTGCTTTCCAATTCCTGGAGCTGTTCAGCGGTTTCTTCCAGAAAGGCCTCCACGTAGGGAAGGGATTCTTCGCTATACATTGTTCCTAACACCTCCGCTTAATGATCTGTCTGCTGGAACTGCCCCCACATACGATGCGGGTCCAGAACCAGCAAGATACTCCCGTCCCCCAGAATGGCCGCCCCGGCAAAACAGGAACCGGAACCAAAACCTGCTGGAAGAGACTTAAGCACAACATCCTCTTGACCCAGGAAATCATCCACGACCAGCGCAAAGCCGCTCGTCAGGATCACCAGGCACAGCTCTTCGTCACCGGTCTCTTTTTTGTCCTCCCCGAAAAACTCACCCAGGAAAAGCACGGGCATTAACTCACCGCGGATCACGGCAATCCTTTTTCCTTGCATGCTGGCCAGATCATCAGGGCGGACTTTAACCATTTCCCTCACATCTGCGATTGGTAACCCGTACTTCCTGCCGTCCTGCACCACCAGCAGGACACGCGAGGTAGCTAAAGTCAGCGGAAGCTCCATTCTCACCCTGGTGCCGGAACCGGGAGTTGTTTTGATTTTTACGCTCCCTCCCAGGCTGTGCACGACCGCCCTGACCGCATCCATGCCCACTCCTCTTCCCGAAACTTCTGTCACTTCTTCCGTCGTGCTGAAACCGGGGGCAAAGAGAAACTCGATCAGCTGTTCCTCGGTCAAGGTTGTGGCCTCCTCCGCTGACACGAGCCCGACCGAAACAGCTTTCTCCCGCACGCGCTCTACGTCGATGCCCCGACCATCATCCTCCACCTCCAGCAGCATTTTGCTCCCCTCCCTGAGGGCCCGGAGAGTTATTGTACCCCTGGCTTCTTTTCCCTGGGCCAACCTTTCCTCAACAGGCTCAAGTCCGTGGTCTATCGCATTGCGCACCAGGTGGACCATGGGCTCGCCGACCGCTTCCATAACGGCCTTATCGATTTCCGTCTCCTCTCCTTCCAAACGCAACTCGACCTCTTTACCAAGCTCCCTGGCCAGATCGCGTACCATGCGCGGAAACTTCCGGAAGAGATAACTGGCCGGGAGGAGCCTCATGTCCATTACTGCATCTTGCAGCTCCCGAACCAACCTGTCCAGCCCCGCATGTTGCTCTTTCAGCTCTCCGGCCACTTCAGCCAGGCCGTATTCCCCTTCCACCTTCCTGGCTACGTAAAGCAGAGCATTGCACGTCACCACCAGTTCGCCTGCCAGCGCCATCAGGTAATCCACCTTGGATTCATCCACACGGATGCTCTTGCCCGCGGCAGCAGGGGCATATGCTTTCGTTCCTTCAGATTTCCCGGAAGCTGAAACAATTGGAGCACTTTCTTTTGCAGTCAAACTCCTGGCCATTTTCTCAGCTTCGTCCAAGAGGGAAAAGAACTCTATCCGCCGTTCGGAACACGGGCTATCCAGGAATTCCTCGGCTTTTTTTCTTATCTCGGGCCTATTAAAATATGTACCTATCCCCGCCAAAATTCTGGCTGCCGAGAGGATGTGACGCGGAAAATCTTCCTCGCTACCCAGCTGCATGAAGCGTTCTTTCTGTTGCGCCAAAATCATCTGTAGAGCTTCAGTTTCTTCTTGAGTTAATTGATCATCTAAAGAAGAAACGCTTTTTTCCCGTCGAAATTTTTCTTCATTAGTCACCTGGGCGTCAGGAAGAAAAACTGGCTTTTCTTCTGGCTCTGCATTATTATACTTGCTGCTTCCGGGAAATACTGGTAAAACGGCTAACCGGGCGCCCGGTGAGTCTCCCAGTATTGTACGAAGAGCATTTTCCAAAGCATGGGCACCGAAATCAGAACTAAGGTAAAAATGCAAGGACAAGCAGGAAGACAAATCCTTTGCCTGGCTGGTGTCCAGGCCTTCTGTTCCGCTTACCGAAACGCGGAGCACCTCTCCGCAGGAGGCCAGCTTACCGTAAACAGCCAGCAAATCGAGTGATTCATCCGCAGCCTGCACCTCCAGGCTCACTTCATAAAGACACTTATTCACTTCTACCTGACCGGCCAATAAATCAAGGCTTTCTTCTGTTTTTTGAGAAATGCCGGCTGATTCAGCACCGCTCAGCAGTTGGTTCAACCGGTCAATCCTTTCCCGGCACGCTTCCTCGTCCACTTGCAGATCCCCTTCTTTTTCTGCGTTCTCCACGGCCTCCAGCAAAAACTCAAAGATGCCGCCGAGGAGCTCAGTTAATTGCTCCGAAACGGCAGCTTCACCCGCTTTCAACCGGTTGAGAACCCTCAGCAAATAAATCGCCAGCCCGTGCCAGGATTCTAGCCCGCACTCTTTCGTAACCTCAACCAAACCTTTTACTTTTTCCAGGAGCTGATTTAATGCCTCACCGCCAGGCTCTTGGGCCAGGGAAAAGGCTAAAAACCCGGTTTTGTCAAGAACTCCTTTAATCTTTTCCAAATTCATTTTTCGCCCGCTACCTCACTCCAGAGATAATCTTGGTCAGAAAAAGAAGCCTTTCCGGTCTTACCGGCTTTACCAGGAAGAGGTTGGCCCCGGCCCGGTAGCCTTCCAGGCGGTCGCTGTCCTTTGCTTCCGTCGAGATGATCACCACCGGCACCCTGACCCCTCTCTCATCCTCCCTTAGCTGCCGCACCAGCTCGTAACCTGACATCTTGGGCATGTTTATGTCCACAATAAAGAGGTCGTAATCAAACTCCACCGACTTTTCCAGGGCTTCGTAACCGTTGGCTGCCTGGTCCACAGTAAAACCGGCTTTGCTCAAGATAGAAGTGTAGTAACCACGCACCGTAGACGAGTCGTCCACCACCAACACCCGCGCGGTCATCTCCCCTTCACCTCATTTCTGATATATAATTGCCTCCTTGAATTTTCTAAGCCTGAAAATAGGGGTAATGCGGCTCATGGATTCCGAGTGCCCGAGGAAGATGAAGCCGCCTTTCCTCAAGGCATCGTAAAAGTAAAGGGCCACCTCCCTGCGGGAAGCATCGTCAAAGTAGATGAGGACGTTGCGGCAGAAGATGGCATCGAAGTCCGCCATTTTCCGCATGTTTTCCCGGTCAAGAAGGTTAAGCCGGTAAAAGAGTATCTGGTGGCGTAGCTCTGGATGCACCTCGAACTGTTCCCCCACCCGGCGGAAATACCGGGCAAGGTAGACATCCGGAACGTCTTTGACGGCGCGCCCGCCGTAAAGGCCTTTTTTCGCTTGCTCCAGCACGTCCGTATTCAAATCCGTGGCGTGAATTTCCCAGGTGACAGGTAGTCCCTTAGTCATTTCCCTCATAATGATGGCTAAAGTATAAGCTTCTTCCCCCGTGGAGCAGCCGGCGGACCAGAGGCGCACCCTTTTGGGGTGCTGGCCGTTTTTGCTCTGCAGGATCTCGGGGAGTACTTCTTCGGCAAAGCAGCGCAATTGCGGATACTCACGGAAAAAGTAGGTCTCGTTGACGGTCAGGGCGTTGAGGAGTTCTTGCAGTTCACGTCCGGAGAGATCAAACCGCATCCAGGCAAAATATGTGCGGAAGCTGTCCAGGTTAACGGCGCGCATGCGCGCTTTTACACGCTTTTCCACGTAGTAAAGCTTCTTTTCTTCAAAGTAAATGCCGGTCTTCCGGTAGATGTAATCCCGAAGTTTAACGAATTCCTCGATAGTCAATCCTAATCCTCCCCCGCCAGCGCCGCATAGAAGGCTTGCGGCACCGGGAAAACAGGTTTCCGCTCCATCCCCTCTATACCTCCATTTTCCTCAAGGCTTCCTCAACTGCATATTCCAAAAACGGATCGGAAAAGCGTTTTCTTACTTTTCGTACTGCTTCCCGGTCCTCGCTGCGCAACCCCATTTCGCCCACGTATTCCACCGCCGCGGCTACCACGTTGATATTTTCATCTTCTTCCACAACCCGGCGCAGAAGTTCCACCGCCTCCTTTACCTTAAGTTCCCCCAGAACGTTCACGGCAAACAGCCGGACGTCCGGGTCAGGATCCCGCAAGAGTTTCCTGGCCACCCCCAGCGATGTGCGTTGCAACAACCGCATTATTTCCACTGCCGCATTTCTTACGTAGGCGTCTTCACTGCGCAAGAGCTCAGCGCATCCTTTTACCACAGCCTCCGTACCAATGGTAATCAAGGTGGTTACAATGGCCTCCTGTACCGGGCGGCTTTTCTCTTCTCCCAGTCTTTTTACCAGGTACTCCACAACGTCATCCTGGGGAAAGCCAGAAAGGTCAAAGGCCGCATAGTATCTTTCCCTTTCTTCCGGGTGAAAGGATAAAGTGTCCATGAGCTTTTTGACCTGGTTGTCCTTCAATCCCTCTTCACTCCTTTAATGATCTGCTCGGCAATGAGATAGGAAGGAGCCACCACTTCGGCACCGCCCCTGAGGTAAGCTTCTCTGGGCATGCCCCAGACTACCGCGGTTTCTTCCGCTTCAGCAATGGTGTAGCCGCCCTGCCTCCTTATTTCCACCATCATGTCTGCTCCGTCATCGCCCATCCCGGTAAGGAGCACCCCTACAACATTCCGGGGCGGCACCTTTTCCAGGACAGATTGCATGGTTACATTAACCGAAGGCATGTACAAAACGTCGGCCGGTTGCCGGCTAAGCCTGGCCACCAGGACGCCGCCGGGCTTTCTCTCTACTTTTAAATGATAACCTCCTTTAGCTACCAAAACCTTTCCCGGCGCCAGTTCGTCGCCGTCGGCCGCCTCTTTGACAGCCATCCGGCAGCTCTGGTTAAGGCGCTGGGCAAAGGGCGCCGTAAAGTTTTGCGGCATGTGCTGCACTACGAGCACCGCGGCGGGAAGATCTTGCGGCAGGTAGGGCAGAATATCCATGAGAGTTCTAGGGCCACCGGTCGACACTCCGATGACCACCACTTTTAGTGAATGTTGCCCGGGGTCTGGCTTAAGGCGCGGGCCAGGCAGACGCGGACCTAAAACGCGCGCCTTCTCCGACCAGCGCAGCTTTACCCTGGCCCGCGCCGCTGCTTTTACCTTCGCGATGATTTCTTCTCTCAGGTGTCTTATGCCGAGAGAAACAGTCCCGTCGGGCTTGGCCACGAAGTCCACCGCGCCTAACTCCAAAGCTTCCAGCGTGGTGAGGGCCCCTTCCTGAGTGAGGGAGGAAACCATGACCACCGCGCAGGGCGCCTTCAAGAGGATGTGCTGGAGGGCAGTGAGGCCGTCCATTTTTGGCATATTTACGTCCATCGTGACAACGTCAGGCCTTTGTTCCAAAGACTTTACTACCGCTTCCTCACCGTCGCGGGCGGTATCCACCACCTCTATCTGGGGATCGGAAGAAAGCATCTCCTTAAGGATTCTTCTCATGAGAGCAGAATCGTCAGCTATCAATACCCGGACCCTCTGCGATTTCCATGCTCCGCCCAAAGTCCACCAACTCCTCCTTTTCTTTAAAGGAGAGGACTTCCTTCATGTTCAACACGATAATCAGCCGCTCACCTTCCCCGGCTTTCGCTATCCCTCTGATAAAACGGGTGTCCACCGAACCGGTCAAGAGATCCGGCGTCGCTTCGATGGCCAGCCGGGAAACCTTCAGCACTTCCCGCGCCGAATCAACGACAAGGCCGGTCAAAAGCCCATCTATCTCCACCACCACGACCCTCGTATGCTCGTCCCTGGCGCTTTCTTCCATCCCAAATCTTTTCCGAAGGTCGATGATGGGGATGATGGTTCCGCGGAGGTTAATCACTCCCTCTACAAAATGCGGAGCTTTGGGTACAGCCACTATATCCGGAACCCTGATGATCTCCCGAACCTCGGAGATGCCCGCGGCAAATTCTTCCTTACCCAGCTTAAAAGTCACCAGCTGTTCTTCCTGTTCATCCATGCTGACCACCTCCTCTTCTTCTCCACTATCTACTGCTCCGCCCACTTTCAGGAGGTCGCCCAAGGCGAGGGAACCAGCCGGGTCTAGCACGTATACCAGCCGTTTTCCTTCCGCTATCTTGCACACCCCGCTTATTCCTTCTCCGCCCCCGGTACGCAGCAGGACCGGTACGGGGTCGATAACCGCCCTGGAAATGCGGAGCACCTCCGTTACCGCGTCGACCACCAGGCCCACGGAAAAATTCCTCTTTTGCTGGTCGCAAAGGTTCACTACTACTATGCGCGCCCGGTCATCCATTTCCTTATCTTTTAGTTGAAAAAGGGCGCGCAGGCTGACCACCGGCAGGACGTGGTTCCGCAGGGTTATAATTCCGAGAAGGTACGCGGGAGCGTCGGGCACCCGGTTAATTGTCTCCGGCAGGTGAACGATTTCCTGCACCATCCCGATGTCAACCCCGTATTCTTCCTCCCCGACCCGAAAGCTGACGAGCTGAACTTTTTCTTCTTTCTCTTCTTTCTTTTTCTCCTCCGCTCGGGCAAGCCCCAGAGATTCAACGGCACCCGTGACCCGGTCCCGGGTTTCCTCGGTCTTCATAAGATGGGCCGGATCTAATACCATCACCAGGCGTTCACCCGCCGCCAGCCTGGCTATGCCCTTGAGAAACTCTGCCCTGGTTTCCTCTTTTTTGACTTCTTCTATTTCGTCGGCGGCTATGTTTACCACCTCGGATACCTTGTCCACGATGAAGCCCAGCCGCTTGCGGCCGTCGTCCAGGACGATAACTCTGCTGGCATCGCTCAAGGGCTGCTTCTCCAAACCAAACCTGACGCTTGTGTTCACTACGGTGAGGATATTCCCCCGCAGGTTGGCCAGCCCTTCCAGATAGGGCGGGGTCCGGGGAACCTTCACCATCCCCGGAACCCGGATTATCTCCTGGACGTACTCGATTTCTATGCCGTAAGCTTCACTGCCCACGGAAAAGACAACATACTGCACGAACCATCCCTCCCTGCCGTTACAGCTGCTGCAGTTCGTCTGCCAGCGCGGCTATCTCTTCAATGGCCCTGGATAGTTCCTGCATTCCCTGGGCCTGCTGCCTGCTGGCGGTCGCGGCCTGTTCGGAAGCCGAAGCTGCTTCCTGGGCCGCCTGGGCAATCTGATCTACCGCTTTTCTGGCCTGCTCAACGGCTGCGGCAATCTGGGCTGCATTCTCGTTGATTTCCCTGGTGCCACCTAAAACGGCCTTCATGTCCTCTTCGATGCGTACCAGATCTTCGGTGGTCTTTTTCGCTTTTTCTACCTCCTGCCTCGTCACTTCCCCTATCTCTTCAATGTCCTTTAACACCACGTTTACCTGGCCCTGGATGCCCTTCACCTGGTCCTTGATTTGATCGGCGTTGCGGGCGCTTTCCTGAGCCAGGTTGCGGATGTCGGAAGCGACCACGGCGAACCCTTTGCCGTATTCGCCGGCCCGCGCCGCCTCAATGGCCCCGCTGACCGCCAGCATATTGGTCTGGATGCCTACAGTAACAATTGTATCCACTATCTTGTCAATCTGCCTTGCCCTCTCTTCCAGAGCTTTGACTTTCTTGACATTTTCTATGTTAGCCTCCAGGGCCAGGGAAATCCCCCTGATCAATTCGTCCACGTTAACTTTGTTGCGGGCCAGGATTTCAGACAGAGCCTCTACCTTCTGGAGGGAAGCACCGGCCTGCTCACTGATGAATCTGACACCGCTTTCTATCTGGGCGGCGGCGCCGGCAGACTCTTCCGCTGCTCTGGCCTGGGCTTGCGCCCCCTTGGAAATCTGGTCCAGGGCCGCCATGATCTCCTGGGCAGACCGGGTAGATTCCTCAATAGCCGCCGAAAGCTCCTCTGCTGCTGCGGCCAGGCCTTCTGCCGATTTGGAAACGTCGGTGGACCGCTTGAGGTCTTCGGCCATTTCGGCCAGCTCACTTGCTGAGGTGCTGATGTCACTTAAAGCTTTGGCCTGTTGATCTACAGCTTTTAAGGCTTCCTCTGCCCCGCTGGACTGCTCCTCTGCCGTCCTGGCAATTTCATTTGCCCCCTGCTGGAAGAGCTGAATGCTGCGCATGGACTCCTGGGAAAGATTGTTGATCTGCCCTGCTGCCGTCACCACTTCTTCCATAGCGGCCCTGATATTTGCCAGGTCATCAGTGATCGCTCTACCCTTTTCTGCCTCCTGCCGGGCACTGGCGGCGGCCTGGTTAATGGCATCGGCCACCACTTTCACATCCTGCTGGATGGCCGCGATCAGCTCGCGGATGTCGTTAGCCGCCTTCTCCGAGGTTTCCGCCAGAGTTCTCACCTCGTCCGCCACCACGGCAAACCCCTTGCCGTGATCTCCGGCCCGGGCCGCTTCAATGGCCGCATTAAGGGCCAGCAGGTTGGTCTGGTCGGCAATTTTAACCACGGTGCGCACAATACTGCCAATGTTTTCGGCCAGCTTTTCCAGCTCGGCCACCAGTCTGGCCGATTCCTCATTTTTGGCGGCAGCCAGATTAACGCCTTCCGCAAGCTTCTCAATGTCGGAGCTGACTTCTTTTACCAGCAGCTGGATGGCTTTTCCCCGGTCTAAAGCCGCGGCGGCATTTTCTGCTGCCTTTCTTGCGCTTTTTTCAATCTGATTGATAGCGGCAAGTGACTCTTGAGTGGCGCTGCTGGCCTCCTCGGCCCCGCTGGCTATCTGCTCCATGGCCGAGCGCAGCTCCTCCACCGCTCCAGAGGCTTCTTCCACTCCGGAGGAAAGCTCTTCGGTGGCTGCGGCAATGCGCTCGGCTATCTGCTGCTGTTTGGCGAAGGTTCTGGCCTGCCTGCGCTGAGCTTCCAGTTTCTTTTGCTCAACCTTCTTTGCGTCAAAATCTGCTTTGCTCTCGGTTTTCTGCTCCTCTGGCCTTACGGGCATCGGTGCCAACTTTCTCTCCTCAACCATTAAACAATACCTCCTTAAATTTTTTCTTCATAATACTTTTTACACACGTAAAACTTTTTTAAAGCTCTTTTAATCTTCCGATATGCTCTCCTCCGCCCTCCCAAATGTTGCGGAAGGTGCTGAACACTGCCGGATCGAACTGTCCCTTACTTTCTGCCATGATCTCCAGAGCTCGACCAGGTTTGACCGGATTAACAACACCCCCATTTCACCCGGCAAACAGATCCCTCACCTCCTCTCCTAAAACATAAAATCACCGCCATAATCCACCGCTGCCGTTTTATAACCTTTTTGCTTCTTCAGCCACCTTGTCCATCGGATTATTGACTCTCAGCTAGAAAAACCAAAGCCCGAAGTAAAAGAAGAATTTTGTGGCAGCTTACTTGGGGGCAATCAATCGGCATGTTGATGCTTGGGTTGTCGAATCCGAGGTAACGCTTGCCGTCATTATCGGGTTAGAACAGGCAGCGTAGCTGAGATCACTTACTGCTGAATTTTAGTTTCTTCCGGCGAGACTTTTCCACGTTCTGCCGTTCTGGTTTCCCATTGTTTTTTCATTGTTTTTTTCCGGTTCGTCCCAGTTGCCACCCATAAATCAACGATATGGAGTTATCAAGGTACGTATTTTTTCTTATGTCCCTGTATGCTTGTGGGTTTATTGTTATTTGCTTCCTGCCAAGAAAAAAAGCAGGTACAGGTGGTAATCAGAAGATACCACCTGTACCTGCTGAAACTTTTTGCGGGGCACAGAAAACATTAAGGAGCGAAGAGAAAATAAAGAGAAAACCCTTCGCCGCAGGTGTATGGATTGTTATTAGGTTAGGAGGTGACTCTACCCCCCCCCCTAGCACACACACAAGGAGGGCTCGTGTCATATTGAACCCTGTCAAGACAAATTTTGATTTTATTATTGCAAACGTTAATTGATGCTTTTCTCTTTTATCTCTTTTATGCCTTGCCACCAACGTCATTTCTCAATCACAGAGGGTGCCCCAGGAAAATTTTGTTCTTTCAAAACGTTTGATTTGGGTTTATTCGACATATTTCCTTGTTTTCCTCCCCCTCCCCCCTCAAAATTAGAATATTAATTTAACTTGAAAGTCAATTGTTCTCTACAGCCACACCAGATAGCTGATCCAGCATCAAGTTGCATACATGGTACACGTAGCGGTCGTAGGTTACCAGAACGCCGGGAACAGTACCGGCCACGGCCAACATTTCCACCAAGCCCGCAGGCATCGCTATGCCCACCGATACGGCCGTGGGAAAGGAAGCTGGTATATCTCCTCCCTGCTCGCGAATAAACCCGGTTGCAGAACCGAGATCTGCCACCCCGAAATAACCGGCGCCGCCATTTGCGCTATTTCCTTTAACTTTGCCAGCAATTCCTTAGTGTTCTGCTCCATGGACACTTTCATTTTTTAGGCCTGGCGAAACCCATATCAGCCAGATGCCTGGTCACTGCCCAGTACTGTCCGGCCACAAAGGCCACCGGTTCCATTTTCTGCACATCTATACGCCCTTTTTCGTCCAGCACCGCCTCATCTACATGCACGGCCAGAATTTCGCTTATAAACATGTCGTGTGATCCGAGGGAAATGATTTGATTCACGCGGCACTCGATGTTAACCGGGCACTCGGCAATCAGGGGAGCCTGTACTTTGACAGCCGGCTGGGGAGTGAACCCGGTCAGGGCAAATTTGTCCTCATCCCGGCCGGAAACCATCCCGCACAGGTCCATTTCCTTTACCCGATCAGCTCCGGGAATGTTCAGGACAAACTCCCTGGCTTTAGTTAAAATACCGTGGGAGTAAGTTTGCGGACGCAAACTTACGCTTAACATGGGCGGCGACGAGCAAACAGTACCCACCCACGCCAGAGTGATAATGTTGGGCCGTCCCTCGGAAATGGTGGTAACTAAAACGCTGGGTACGGGAAACAAAGCGGTGGAAGGCTTTTGAACTTTTTTCATTCTGGGAACCTCCTTAAGATAATTATTTTTTTAAAAAGTAGTACCACCCTTTATCGCCCAAAAGCTAAAACCTGGGCGAAAAAGCCGGCTACTATATTCCCAACCTTCGCTTCGTATCCCCACCAGAAGTGATCAACCCCGGGAATCAACTCAATAATCTTTGGTTCGGCCATACCAGCAGTTTCCTTTAAGACCGAGGAAGGGGGAATTATATTATCTTCCGCCCCAGTAACAATCAACTTTGGTTTGGTGCATTTCTTGAGCACGTTGGCAGGGATAGCTGGGGAAACGGCCGCGATAGCCCGAACTACATCATTGGTGTCACCAACTGCCAGGGCCACCATCCCCCCGAAGGAATAACCCATGATGCCGATCCGGGACGAGTCGATTTCTTCCTGGTTTGCGAGCAATAAAAGGGCCGCCTGCGCGTCTTCCCGTTCCCCGATTCCGTTATCAAAGCAACCCTGGCTGCGGCCCACACCGCGAAAGTTGAAACGCAGGCTGGCTATTCCATTACTGCTCAAAGCCCGGCTAACGGCGAGGATGACGTTGTTATTCATATTGCCACCGTAAAGGGGATGGGGGTGACATAGCACTACCCCGGGAAAGGGACCAGGAACAGGCGGCAGGTCTAGGCAGGCTTCCAGGACCAGACCGGAACTAGGCAGATCAATTTGTATTTTTCTCATATGGGTCACTTCCCTATACACACGAAAATACCTGCAAAAAAACAAAACGGCCTCCTGAGGCTTGACCAAAACGAGGGGAAACCCTAATTATTTTTTTCAATTATGACCTCTGCGCCGTCCTTCACTTGACGCAAATCCTCAAGGTCGCCCTCGATGCGCCCAAAGACGTTCACCGGGCTAGCTGCCCGGATCTCTTCCCCCTCGCTGATTGGAGTCGGTCCGAAAAAAATACAAAATGCATTTCCCGCCGGCCAGTAGCCAAGATCCCCCCTGGACACCAGATCAGAGGCTCCCCCTTCCAGCGGAGCGTTTACCGGAATGGAAAAGTAAATTTCCTCTCCCCAACGGTTGGCTCTACCCTTTATGGGTAGGGCTTCCTGGATTAAGCGTCCCGTCGGGGTGTCGTAAATTAAGGCGGGCCAGGAAAAGTTTCCTGATCTAATTGTTACTTTCAAGCTTCACCACTCCTTTTCACCATTCTATACTAATACAACGTCCCTGGCAAAATATTCTTTATCATTTTTCCGCAGCAAATTAATTTCACGGCCCCGCGGCCGTACTTCTATTTATTTGGTGAGTAGCATGGTGGCCAGAATGGTTATGGCTAATGATCATCCTCAAGAACGAGATTACCTTCGCGAAAAATCAGGGGAGCCGTCGGTCCAACAACCTCAATATCCGTCCTCTGGCTCAGCTCCCTGGCCAGGTTTTCGGTAACCCACAGGTACTCCAGTTCAAGATTGTTTTTGATCAAGGCCCCCTGCAAGTGCTCCACGGTCTCCCCTGCAGCCAGGCTCGCCAGCGCCGCCTCTATGGCCGACCGGTCGTCGGGCATAACGATCGGAAGCATGGCCCGCTGCACGTTTCCGCTGGTGATGTAGTTGAGATAAGTGGTCTTGTGGTCCATTTTATCGACCAGTACCACCGGCTGGGGAAAGATCTGCCTGATTTTGACAAAGCTAAGGCGGCTCATAAGTTCACCTGGCCTTTAACATTAAAGGTATCTTCTGCCTTATCCAACATGGCTAGACCAAATAGTGCATATAAATGATTATACTCCTCGAAAGGCAATTCTGGCCAGACCGTGAAACCCTTTACTTGTCAAAAGCAGGTCCATTGGGCTAAAATAGGGAAGGTAGTCAAGCATATACTTAAGGAGGTAAGAGAATGTACTGGTCCCAAAAAGGTCCTGTTAATACCGACGAGACTATTGCCCTGGCGGTAAAGAGGGCGCGGGAATTATCCATTGACCACATCGTAGTGGCCTCCTGCAGCGGGGAAACGGCCAAAAAGCTCATCGGCAAGGTGCCCTATGTGGTCTGCGTAACCCACCACGTGGGTTTCACCGCTCCGGGAGAAGATGAAATGCCCCCCGGCGTGCGGGAAGAACTGACGGCCAAGGGAGTACGCCTGCTTACCACCACCCACCTCATGGGCGGGCTGGACCGGGGGGTGCGGAACAAATTCGGCGGCGTTTACCCCGCCGAAATCATTGCCCAAACCCTGCGCATCCTGGGTCAGGGTTTAAAGGTGTGCGTGGAAATCGCCGTCATGGCGCTGGACGCCGGGTTGATCCCGGCTGGCAAAGAGGTAGTGGCCGTTGCCGGAACAGGAACTGGTGCCGATACCGCCGCGGTAATTCTTCCTGCCCATGCCAACCATTTCTTTGACACCAAGGTTAAGGAAATCATTTGCAAGCCCAGGGAATTCTAGCGCCAGCTTGTTACTCGCTTATTGGCCAAAATAAGATAACATAATAAGCCTTAACAAAAGAATTGTGTCATAATATTTACGGGTTTAGACTAAAAAATTTTTTTGTGCGGCAGGAAAAAGCCCAGGCTTCAAGAATAATAAATGTAAGTATATCATTTTTTTGTACGGGGAGGATTTTCATGGGCAAGAAAATTACCGTTACGGTCATCAAAGCGGACGTTGGAGGCTGTGTGGGACATTCAAGCGTCCACTCCGCCCTGATTGAAAAGGCCCAGGGCATGCTTAAGGGTAGTTCCCTCCTGATAGACTCATATGTAGCCCATGTAGGCGACGATATTAACCTGATTATGACCCACGAACTGGGCAGAAATAACGGTGAAATCCACCAGCTGGCCTGGGATACTTTTGTAGCCTGTACTGAAATAGCCAAGAAACTGAAACTTTACGGCGCGGGACAGGACCTGCTGGCTGACGCCTTTTCCGGCAACATCAAGGGCCTGGGCCCTGGAGTAGCGGAGATGGAGTTTGAAGAGCGCAAGAGCGAACCCATAATAATCTTTATGGCCGACAAGACCGAACCGGGAGCCTGGAACCTGCCCCTGTACAAAATTTTTGCCGATCCCTTTAACACCGCCGGGCTGGTCATCGATCCCAGCATGCACGACGGGTTCATTTTCGAGGTACGGGACCTGATTGAAAACACGCGGGTTAATTTCTCAGCCCCCGAGGAAATATACGATATGCTGGTATTCATTGGCGCTCCCGGCCGCTACTGCATCAAGCGCGTCTTCCACAAGAAAACGGGGGAAATTGCCGCCGTGTCCAGCACCCAGCGGTTAAATCTGATGGCCGGTCGCTACGTGGGCAAGGACGACCCGGTTTGCATCGTACGCTGCCAGAGCGGCATGCCGGCGGTGGGGGAGGTGCTGGAACCCTTCACGAAACCCCACCTGGTCAGCGGCTGGATGCGCGGCTCCCACAGCGGCCCGCTGATGCCGGTTAGCATGCAGCAGGCCACCCCATCCCGTTTTGACGGCCCGCCCCGGGTGGTCGCCCTTGGCTTCCAGTTAGCCGAAGGCAAGCTCATTGGTCCCCAGGACTTCTTTGCCGACCCGGCCTTTGATCAGGCCCGGCAAATGGCCAACGAAATTGCCAGCTACATGCGCAGTCTGGGACCCTTTGAACCCCACCGGCTGCACCTGGACGAAATGGAATACACCACCATGCCCCAGGTATTGAAAAAGTTAAAAGATCGTTTTGAAAAGCTCCGCTAAACCATTGAACCGGGTAGATAGAGGCTGCTAACCCCTGACCTCTGACCTCTCACCCACCGGACATGGAGGTCCGCATCCGGCAGTTCGCCAAGCTTGAAGGGTTGCCTCGTTAGACTAAGCAGGCCCTGAGCCCGCCTGTAGGCGGTGTTCAGGGCCCTGTTCATTCTTTTGTTTACTTCAATATCTTATCTTCATCAAGATCGGCGATGCCCGCCTCGCTGAAGCTGGCCATCTGGTTAATCACCCGGCAGGCCGCCTCCACCAGGTGCATGGCCAGGGCCGCACCGGTTCCTTCACCCAAACGCATATTCAGGTAAAGCATGGGTACCAACCCCAGGTGCTCCAGCATCAAACGATGGCCCTGCTCACCGGAGAGATGAGAAGCAATCATAAATTCCTTCACCCGGGGCTGCAGGGCAACCGCCACCATGGCAGCGGCAGTGGTAATAAAGCCGTCGATGACCACCGGCACCCGCCGGGCGGCCGCCCCCAGAATAACCCCGGCCAGGCCGCCAATCTCCAGCCCACCTACTTTGGCCAGCACGTCCAGAGCGTCTGCGGGATCGGGCCGGTTCACTTCCAGCGCCCTGGCTACCACATTTATCTTCTGGCGCAGAACCTGGTCGTTGACCAGGGTGCCCCGCCCGGTAACCGCCTCGGGGGCATAACCACCCAACACCGCGGCAATGGCACTGCTGGGAGTGGTGTTTCCGATGCCCATATCGCCAAGGCCAATCAAAGTGGCTCCCCGGTCGATCTCCCCCTGGACCACCTCGATACCCACTTCCACCGACCGTACCGCTTCCTCCCGGGTCATGGCCGGGCCGCGGGCAATGTTCCCCGCCCCGGGACGCACTTTCCGGTTCAGCACGCCGGGGTAATCTACCGGCACCGCTACCCCCACGTCCACCACTACCAGGCGGGCGCCGGCCAGCCGCCCCAGCACGCCGATACCGGCCACCCCCGTGAGGAAGGCTGGAATCTGCTGGTGGGTGATCTCCTGGGGCGCCACACTCACTCCCTCGGCCACCACCCCGTGGTCCCCGGCCATAATGATAATCACCCGGTCGCCAACCACGGGGCGGGGGTTGCCGGTAATACCAGCCAGTTGGACGGCCAGCTCTTCCAGCCGGCCCAGGCTGCCGGGTGGCTTGATCAGGCTGTCCAGCCGTTTTTGGGCTTCAGCCATGGGCTCGGGGTATAACGTTCCCACTTCGGCAATGGTCTTTTCCAGCAGCAAAACGATCAACCTCCCACGTATTAAAGTTTGGTTAAATTAAAAAAGTCCACAGCCCGATCAAGGCCGTGGACTTTACCATCATCCAGCGGTGAAAGAACCAGCAGGCAGGTCTCCTGGCTCCGGATCCTCACAACCAGCCGCCTTCCCAGCCAGCACTCACCAGTGATATGGTTAAACCATGTTGTTACATTTCCATTGCTAAAACAAGTGCCATTGCATGTATCAGCTCATCAGTGAGTGCCGTGCCAGTGGCTTATAACATTGGAGGTTGCTCCCCGATCACAGTGGCGGGACCGCTCAGGATTTTCACCTGATTCCCTATTCTCCCCCGGTTAAAAACGGGGGCACCTGCTGATGTTTAATATTTGCCTGTTTATGTAGTTGTTAGTTCTACGTGCCCGAATATTTTTCCTGCCATGAATCTGAAATTAAAATTTACCGGTATTACTTTACCGGGCGATCAAAATAAATGTTCTTGCCCGTAGCGGAAATGGGAATACCCACCACAATGGGACCCTGGAGCAAACCCATCTGGCGGGCCACCGTACCCACCCGGTACATGATCCGGTTGTCGGCGTTAAAGAGGCTGGCCGTTTTGACCGCCGATCCCAGGGCAATACCCACATCTAAAAGACGCCAAGCGCACAGAGGTCCAGGAAACTCCGGTCCTTCGTGGCTTTGTAAATCCTCACACCGGCTGTAACCGCAGGCCCCGCAATTTAAGCCTAAAGGCTTGTTTTCCGTCAGGGAAATGAGCAATACTGCATCGGAGCGGCGTACATTATCGGCATCGCGGTCGAAATTAACCTTGCCCCGCTCCCTTCCAAAGCGTTCCATTTCATCAGCCAGCCGGGAGAGCTCTTCTCCCGACAGCACCCGGGTACCCACATAATCCTGGCCCAACCCCTTGGGGGCGGTCCGGGCCGACAGGGCCATCAATTGAGCGACCATTAGCATAGGCTCGCGCAAACCCATCACCTTCCATGATTGTATTAATTTCCGGGGACAATATCCAGTTCTCCCTCTTTATTGAGACGGGCTTTAAAGGAGCCCATTTCCTGCGTAAGAACCAGGCGGCGCTGCCCCACCTGCACCACGGACCCCGGGAAGGCCCGCTTTACTCTGATTACGCCGGCCACCCCTACCCGGACCACCGGAGGTGCCCCCAGGGCGCTGCCCAGTTCCTCTACCTCGGCATTACCCTCACAAAAGATCTCCCCGCCCTTGAAAGAACCTTTAACCACCACATCCTGCCCGGCATTAATGGTGGTATTGACACACCCCCGCTGGGTCACATAAACGCTGCCGGAACTCTGGATGGTGGAACTCATGGCCGAAGGGACCACCACATCGGCCGGGTTTTCAGCAGTCTCCTGCAGCAGGGCAGCGGCAGATTCCACATCCTTGATTACATCGCCAAAACTTTTTACCGTCAGGGGATTCAGCCCAACCAGGCAGTTTAAGGAACGGCCGCATCTGGCCACTTCACCGGGCACCTCTGCCCTGATGGCGGCAATTTCCCGCAGGGTGTTTTTCACCAGGGAACGCAGGTTTTTGAATTTTGTATCCATCAGGGTCATAAGGACCCGCCCGAAGTCTACCCGGTCTATGTTTCCCTGGTGCCGCTTTAACTGCTCCAGGGCCTGCTTGAGAAGGTCCAGGTTGGATTGAATGTCCCGGAGCATGAAGGAAAGCTTTTTGGCCCCGGGAAAACCGCTGCCGGCTCGCAGTTTACTGCCGATCACCCCCCGGTGCACCTGCAACTTGCCTCCGCTGATCACCGTGGCCCGGGTCACCAGTCCGGTGATTTCTACACAGCCGGTAGCCTGAACTTCCATGGCCTCGCAGACATTGCCCAGAATTTTCAAGTCCCCTTTAAACCTGATGTTACCGCTTTTAATGCATACATCCCCTTTGTGAACCAGCAGGGGGTCAACATTAAAAACATAAGTGTTCCCGGCCTGTTTATACCAGGGCCGCCCGTTAACCAGGGCCACCACCCGGGTACCATTTTCCTTTAGTTCCACCCCTTTCCCCGCCCGCAGCTCCAACAGCCGTGGCGGCGGGGGAGGGAGATCCTCACCGGTCACGGCCCTGCCGGGCAATCCGGGCTGTGGGGGGTGCTTTACCGCCAGCAAGGCCCCGGATTCCACAGAGACAATGGTACTGGTTTCCCGGAAATCAACGCGCTTTCCCTCGTCCACAGCCCTTTCGAAAAGCGTTCCATCGTCAAAAAGCACCTCCAGCCGCTCATCCACACCCGGTTGCGGCGGCTCCCCTTCCGCCACCAGCAGCGGCTCTGATTGGGGGCTCGCGGCAAACGAGATTACCGCATCTTCTTTGATTCCGAAGACCACTCCTGCCGCCTGCAGCGCCTTATAAACCGATTCCGGATCCAGAACGGCAACTTCCCCCGGAGCAGAAACATAAGCTTTCATTTTATCCTCGCTAATGGCTACTTTCAGGTACTCATCGACCATTATTCCCTCCCCCCAATGCCGCTACACAACATAATTTATTTAATATATCTTTCGGAACGTCGTGATGAAAAATAAGGAGGGCAAGTAACTTTCCTTCATTCATTAAAAGTAAACTTCGCTTCTCTTCGAGGATTTCCTGCCAGACACACCGCTTAATTCCAAACGGCAATACAAACTGAGGAGTTGAGCAAATTTTTGTCCCCTGGGGCAGGAATTTTTTCTTCCCACTCGAAATAAATCAAGTTAAAGGCCTGTTCTTAAGGAAAGATGTACCACCCGGGAGAAATAAAAACACCCGGACTGGAACTGCTCCTGGTTTTCCTGCGCTTGCTTTATTTCGTCGGCGCCATGTTGCTGGTAGCCGGGATAGGCGTTATTCTCCAGGCACCCGCCGTAGTCACCGGCGTTGTGGCCGGTATTACCGCCTATATCCTGCTGTCAAGCGGCCTTTTTGAGGTGATCACCTATCGTTGTTCCCATTGTGGGAATGTCAAGCGCACCATAAAAGATTTCGGTTCCTACCGTTGCTCCAACTGCGGGCAAGAAAGTTACATCAAAGGCATGTAAAAAAAACAACGGTCCCCCGGCGGGGACCAAATTTATTTTAACCAACCTTTTGTATAACGGTGGGTTACTGGGAACGGAAACAACGGAAAAGACACGATAAACCGGTTTCAAGAAACCAGCGCCCGGTTCCAAACATCATCGAAATTATTTCCTATGGCCACCACAACACCATCCACGAAGGCCAGCCACTGGCCCTGGCACTGCACCAGAATAATCCCCTCGGCCGCCATACCCGCACCTCCTCCCGGATAAAAAATTTTAGGCCACCCCAACCGGGTGGCCTTGTCCTGTCAGCTAAACTAAACTTGGGACAAACCATCAGGTTGCAGGCGAGAAAAAGGCAATGACAAATAGGCCGCGCATTTGCATGCCCGACCGGGTCATGGTAGTCATGCCGTTGATCATGCTCGCCAGCAACATGTACAAAAGACCTCCTTATCCAGAATCAGTATAACACTAAATGTCCTTCCAGACAAGGGGTAATTAAGCTGATTCCGCCATATCCCGGGAAAACGATAAAATATCCGCACGATTGTCCGTAGCTCCCCCGGCAATGGGAAAATCTTCCTCCCCCGGCTTGCGTTGCTTTTCCGGCTGCGAAACGCATTAAAAAACAGCCCCGGTTAAACACTAAGGTTAATTGAAACCGCCGTATAACCACCAAGGAGGGGAAGAGGCGTGGAAACAGCCCCAATACCCGCCGGTCATTGCGAACCCGTCCCCCAGCCGGAGGAGGAAAAGGTCAGAATCTGGATCAACGACCGGCCGGTGGAAGTACCCAAGGGGATGAATTTGCTGGAGATCTGCCGCTCCGAAGGTATCGATATCCCCAGCCTTTGCTACCTGCCGGGTGTCCATGAAGCAGGCATATGCCGGGTCTGCCTGGTGGAAGTGGAAGCTAACGGCAGAAGGACTTTACAGGCTTCCTGCGTTTACCCGGCCAGCGAAGGCATTAAGGTATACACCCACAGCCCCCGGGCCAGGCGGACCCGGAAAAGGGTTGTCGAGCTGTTGCTCTCAGAACACGGAGGAGAATGCCCCACCTGTGTACGCAATCTCAACTGCGAGCTGCAACGTCTGGCCGACGAAATGGGTATCCGCAGGGTAAGGGTTACCGGAGAACGGCGCCGTTATCCCATAGCCAATAAAAATCCCTTTATCATCAGGGACTACAACAAATGTATCAGATGCCGCCGCTGCGAGGCGGTCTGCCGGGAGATACAGGGTGTTGGCGTCCTGGGCCCGCGCAACCGGGGTTTTGACCTGGTTATCGGCCCACCCTTCAATAAGGATTTGGGCGAGGTAGACTGTATTAGCTGCGGTCAGTGTGTAATGGTTTGCCCCACCGGCGCCCTCACCGAAAGGGAATATATTGATGAGGTGTGGCGGGCCATTGAGGACCCGGATAAATTTGTGGTGGTACAGGCCGCCCCGGCCATCCAGGTCACTCTGGGAGAAGCCTTTGGCCTGGGAGCGGGAACGGTAGTACGGGGTAAATTGGCCGCCGCCCTGCGGCGCCTGGGTTTCGACCGGGTCTTCACCACCGAACTGGCCGCAGACCTGACCATTGTGGAAGAAGCCCACGAACTGCTGGAGCGGCTGAAAGGGCACGGCAAACTGCCCCTGATCTCTTCCTGCAGCCCGGGATGGGTGAAATTCTGCGAACATTTCTATCCCGAATTTGTGGACAACCTGAGCACCTGTAAATCCCCCATGGAAATGTTTGGCGCCCTGGCCAAAACCTATTATGCGGAAAAAGAAGGCCTGGATCCCAAGAAAATGGTGGTCGTGGGGGTAATGCCCTGTACGGCTAAAAAATTTGAAGCCGCCCGGCCCGAACTGGTTACCCGGGGCTTAAGGGATGTGGATTACGTTTTGACCACCCGGGAATTGGCCCGGATGATCCGCCAGGCGGGTATCCGGTTTGATGAACTGGCAGACGAAGAATTCGACCAACCCCTGGGGTTGTCCACCGGAGCCGGCGTTATTTTTGCCGCCACCGGGGGAGTCATGGAAGCAGCTATACGCACCGCTTATGCCCTGGTGGAAGGCAGGGATTTGCCCACCCGGCTGGAATTCCGGGAATTCCGCGGCCTGCGTGGCATTAAGGAAGCACGGCTAAAACTAAAGAACCAGACCCTGCGCCTGGCCGTGGCCCATGGCACCAGGAACGCCCGCCGCCTGCTGGAGCGGATCAAGAGGGGAGAAAAATTTCATTTTATCGAGATCATGGCCTGCCCGGGAGGATGTGTGGGCGGAGGCGGCCAACCCATTTTGGGACGCCTGAACCGGCGGGAAGCAAACATGGTGGAGCGCCGTATGCAAAGGGCCCAGGCTTTGTATAAAATAGATTTAAACAAAAAGCTTCGCCGCGCCCACGAAAACCCGGCAGTACAGCAAATTTACCGGGAGTTTCTCGGTCACCCATTGAGCGAAAAAGCCAAAGAGATTCTGCACACCCGTTATACTCCCCGGGGAAGAACCAATCACCGCCTGTTGCATTAGAGAGTCATTAAACCTGACTTCCATAACACCCGGCTAAAATACCGGGATTTTTCGTTGTCAGGCGCAGGACGGACCGGTAAACTATAAATATCGGGTCCAGCGCCAATAAAAATTTTGCCGGAGGTAATTCCATGCGTCGCAAACTGCTACCCCTCCTCCCCGGCGCCGTCATTGGCAACGGCCGCATGCTGGCTACCATTAAAAATACCGGGGAGCTTTACCGTCTGTTCTGGCCGCACATTGACCAGGCACAGCATCTCGGCCAGTTTATCGTAGGTATCCGCCAAACCGCCCCCGCCCCGGAAGGGGTCTGGTGGCTGCATGAGTCCCCATGGCACGGCGAACAGCATTACCTGAACGAAACCCCCGTGGTTCTTACCTGCAGGCGCCGGGACGACGTAGGCCTCCTGGTGGAACAGGCCGACTTTATTCTGCCCGAAGAAGATGTACTTGCCCGCCAGTACCGGGTGACCAATCTGTCCGACCGGGCACGCACCTTGAATTTAGTGGTCTACTGCACCTTTCTCATTGACGAATCAGCTCTTTATGATACCATGTACCTCGAGTTAACCCACCAGACGCTAATCCAATTCCGTCGCAACATTTTTCTGGCCTTAAAGGCGCCGGGTTACCCCCTGGTGGGGTATCATACCGGCCGCCGCGATACCCCCGGCGATCCCCTGGCGGCGGCCAGCCGGGGTGAGTTTTACGGCGACTCTTCCACCCTGCGCGCCGGCGCGGGAGCCCTGGCCTGGGAAATGGGGGAGATTTTGCCCGGGGAAACCCGTGAATTGACCCTTTACCTGGCCGCCGCGTCCAGTGAAGCTGCCGTTCTTGAGCTGCTTTTCAGGGTTTCCGGTAAATCGGGTCAACAGTGGCGGGAAGAAACTGCCGGTTTTTGGGAACGCTGGCTGGAACACCAGTCCCTGGCAGAGGGTAAGGGGGAAGAAAACGGTGCCTTTCGCCGGTCCCTGATGGTTTTAAAACTCCTCACCAACCGGGAAACGGGCGGCAGCATTGCTGCCCCTGAATTTGATCCGTTTTATACCGGTTGCGGCGGATACGGCTATTGCTGGCCCCGGGACGGCATGTACACCGCCCTGGCCCTGGACGAAGCCGGCTATCACCGGGAGGCCCGGGATTTTTACCTTTTCGCCGCCCGGGTGCAGGACCCCGATGGAAGCTGGCAGCAGCGCTACTTTACCAATGGCTTTTGGGCCCCCACCTGGGGAAAACAAATCGACCAGGTAGGAGCGGTTTTATGGGGCTACCACCACCACTTCAAACTGACCCGGGACAGGGAATTTTTGCAAAAAATATGGCCTTCAACTTTTTTAGGTGCCGCTTACCTGGTGGAACACCTTTCCCCAAACGGGTTGCCCGAACCGGGACTGGATCTGTGGGAAGACAACTTTATCCAGAGTACCTACGCAGCGGCAGCAATCCATGGGGGACTGAGAGGCGCCGCGGCCCTGGCCGGAAGCATAGGCGCACCCGAAAAGGCAAAAAAATGGAGCGAGGCAGCGGAAACTGTACGGAAATCCATTCTCACCCACCTCTGGAATCCCGACCGGCAGTGCTTCCTGCGGGGGATCAACCGCCGGGTTAGCTGCTACGATTACCAGTGCGCCCTGGACCGGGGCGAACAAGCCTGGAAAGACAGGGAACCCTCGGGATTGTATGAAATTTACTGGGTGGAAAAGGACACCCGCGTTGACGCCGCCGTTCTGGGCCTGGTGTTCCCCTTTGGGGTCCTCGAACCCGAACATCCCTTAATGGATGAAACCATAAAAAGTATAGCCCGGGTACTGGGCAACAACCGGGTAGGGGGCATTCATCGCTATGAATGGGACGGTTACCGCGGCGGAAACCCCTGGATATTAACTACCCTCTGGTTGGGAATCATCCATGCCCTGCGGGGTGAGCAGGATACTGCCCGCGCCCTCTACCGCTGGGCACTGGATAATGCCAGCCCCACCGGTCTGTTGCCCGAACAAGTGGACAAAGAACGGGGCGGGCCGGCCTGGGTAATACCTCTGGGCTGGTCCCACGCCATGTTCATCCTCCTCCACCTCGCCCTGCAGGGAAAACTTTCGTTTGCGAAAGATAAAGTAGGCGACGCTTTCAGCGACACCAACAGGGGATGAAAGCGACTGCCGTTTTGCACGAAGCATTTTGGGGTGTTTTACAAAAGAGGTGAGCTATGTTGCGGGGAGAAATAGAGCAGTTAAGACACATCCCCCTTTTTGCCGGGCTTTCCGATGAGCAACTGGCGGAAATTGCCCGCTTAATCCTGGACAGAAAATACCGCAAAGGACACATTATTTTTATGGAGGGGGAGCCCGGGGAAGCGGTTTACCTTCTAAAATCCGGACGGGTCAAAATCTACAAACAGGATGAGGAAGGGCGGGAACATATCCTGCACTATATCAACCCGGGCGAGGTTTTTGCCGAAGTGGTGCTCTTTGATGGCGGGGAATACCCGGCCTGCGCCGAAGTGGTGGAAGATGCCCACGTGGGGCTGATCCGCAACCGGGACATGGACGCCCTTATCTTAAAAAACCCTTCCATCGCCCTGGCCCTGCTGAAGATTATGGCCCGGCGTTTAAGGATATCCCAGCGGCAAATCATGGAGCTGGCCTTGAAGGATACCACCCGCCGCCTGACCAGCGTGCTCCTGGAACTGGCCCGGGAACACGGTGAACCGGAAGGAAACGGTATCCGCATAACCATGCCCCTGACCAACCAGGAACTGGCCAATCTGGTAGGCACCTCCCGGGAAACAGCCAATCGCATTCTAGGTGAACTTCGCCGGGACAAGGCCGTTGCCGTAACCCGCCAGGGCATTGTGGTATTTAAGGAACGTTTAAAAAGCTGGCTTTAATTTGACCAAGAAAAAAAACCACAGCCGGAGAAAGCTGTGGTTTTCATTCCCCAACTACTCATCTTGTTAATGCTGCTTGAGTCTTTCCAGCTCCTCCAGCAGCCTGTCGTTTAACACCCGAATGTAGGTGCCCTTCATACCCAGGGACTTGGATTCAATCACCCCGGCGCTTTCAAACTTACGCAGGGCGTTGACAATTACCGATCTGGTGATGCCTACCCGGTCGGCAATTTTGCTGGCCACCAGCAGCCCCTCGTCCCCATCCAGTTCCTCGAAAATATGCTGCACGGCATCCAGCTCGGAGTAGGACAGGGTGCCCAGGGCGATCTGCACCGCAGCCCGCTTGCGGGCCTCTTCTTCCATGCGGTCGGCCCGGGCCCTCAGGATTTCCATTCCTACTACGGTGGCCCCGTACTCGGCCAGGATTAAGTCCTCGTCAGTAAAGTTGCTGCCAAACCTCGCCAGGATAAGGGTTCCCAGGCGGGAACCGGCTCCCACGATGGGAACTACCGTGGTTACCTTGTTGTTGAACTTACAGCGCTGGTTGTGATTGAACACGCATGCATTTACAGTCTGGCAAAAGTTGGCCTGTGTTTCGTTAATACGCAACAGGTATTCATTATATTCTTCGGGGAAACCCTCGGGGGACTCCACCATTTCACGCATGATCTCACAGCTGAAACCTTTCATAAAGGCATAACCCAGAGCCTTACCCCGCCGGTCGATAATGTAAACACTGCAACCTATATTTTCACTTAAGGTAGCAGCCATCTCTTTATAATCTACCGGATAACCGGCGGATTTTTGCAGCAGTTTGTTCAATGCACGGGTTTTTTCCAGAAGATTGCGCATGCCTGCACTCCTTTCTTATAAGATGTAGCGACTCAAGTCTTCGTTCTTTACTATGTCGCCTAGTTTTTGCTGGACGTAATCCCGGTCGATGGTAATTGTTTGTCCCTGCAATTCCGGTGCATCAAAGGACAGATCTTCCAGCAGCTTTTCCATAATAGTATGCAACCGCCGGGCACCTATGTTTTCGGTTTGCTCATTTACAGTATAAGCGATTTTTGCGATTTCGACAAGAGAATCTTGTGAAAATTTCACGTTGACACCCTCAGTAGCTAAAAGGGCGGTATACTGTTTAATTAAGGCGTTTTCCGGCTCGGTCAGAATTTGCAGAAAATCCTCTTCTGAAAGGCTCGATAACTCGACGCGAATGGGGAAACGCCCCTGCAGTTCGGGAATGAGATCCGAAGGTTTGGCCATATGAAACGCCCCGGCAGCAATAAAAAGGATGTGGTCGGTTTTCACCGGCCCGTACTTGGTCATCACCGTTGAACCTTCTACAATGGGCAGAATGTCCCGTTGCACCCCGCCCCGGGAAACGTCGGGTCCGGCCCCCCCTTCCCGGCTGGCAATTTTGTCGATCTCGTCCAGGAAGATAATCCCGTGCTCCTCCGCCCGGCGCACGGCATCAGTAGTCACTTCGTCCATATCGATCAGCTTTTGTGCCTCCTGCTGGGTGAGTATTTTCCGGGCCTCGGCCACCGTTACCTTGCGTTTACGCTTCTTTTTGGGGAAAATGCCCCCCAGCACGTCCTGGATATTGATGCCCAATTCTTCCACCCCGGAACCGGTGAACACCTCCAGGGTAGGTACGGTTGTATCTTCCACTTCGATTTCCAGGTATTCGTTTTCCAGCTCGCCCCGGGCCAGCTTCTGGCGCAGGGTCTCCCGTTCGAACTGCACCCGCTTGATCCGGCTTTCCTGCATGGAATCGGTTTCCCCACCTTGCCGGGTCACGCCGCCAAAGGCGCTTCCTAAAATGGCCTCGAGGGGATTGCGGGGTGTTTCCTGGCGGGGCAGGGGGGCGAGCAGCTCGATGATCCGCTCTTCAGCCATTTTACTCGCCTTGTCCATGACCTTCTCCATCTTTTCCTGGCGCACCATGCGGATCGATGTCTCCACGAGATCCCGGACCATGCTCTCCACATCCCGGCCCACATAACCCACTTCCGTAAACTTGGTGGCCTCCACCTTGATAAAGGGGGCCTTCACCAGTTTGGCCAGGCGGCGGGCAATTTCCGTTTTACCCACTCCCGTAGGGCCAATCATCAGGATGTTCTTGGGCACCACCTCGTCCCGCAGTTCCTCGGGCAGGCGGCTGCGGCGGTAGCGGTTGCGCAGGGCAATGGCCACCGCCCTTTTGGCCTCTTTTTGCCCGATCACGTATTTATCCAGCTCGGCTACGATCTGGCGTGGGGTAAGGTTTTCCATCCCTGCTCTCTCCTTAAAATAAAAATTATAGCTCCTCCACGGTGATATTGTCGTTGGTGTAAACGCAAATACCCGCGGCAATCAACAGGGCTTCCCGGGCGATTTCCCCGGCGGAAAGATCCGTATGTTTGGCCAGGGCCCGGGCGGCGGCCAGGGCGTAGGGACCTCCCGAACCAATGGCTGCAATCCCGTCATCCGGCTCAATAACCTCCCCGCCCCCGGAAAGGACGAGCAGATGCCGCCGGTCGGCTACCACCAGCAGGGCTTCCAGGCGGCGCAAGAACTTATCCATGCGCCATTCCTTGGCCAATTCCACGGCAGCCCGCTGGAGCTGGCCGGAATAGGCTTCCAGCTTTCCTTCAAACTTCTCAAATAAGGTGAAGGCGTCGGCTACGGAACCGGCAAAACCGGCAATGACACGATCATTGTGCAGGCGGCGAATCTTCTTCGCCTGGTGCTTCAATATAGTATGCTGGCCGAAAGTCACCTGGCCATCCCCGGCCATGGCCACCCGGCCATCCTTATGAACCGCTACAATAGTTGTGGCATGAAACATATATACCTTCCCTTCATCATCAGGCATCAACACATTATTGTATACTTCCCGGTTCCAAAATGCAACTTCAGGCCCTGGGGTGGGCACGGCGGTAAACTTCCTTTAATCGTTCCCTGGTGACATGGGTATAAATCTGGGTGGTAGACAGGCGCACGTGTCCGAGCAATTCCTGCACGGCCCGTAAATCGGCCCCGTTGTCCAGCAAATGGGTGGCAAAGGAATGGCGCAACACGTGGGGGCTCACCTTCCGCTCCAGGCATATCTGGTGGACATATTTATCGATTATTTTCCTTACCCCTCGTACCGAAAGCCTTTTACCACGGTAATTGAGAAAGAGGGCTTCCCCGGAGCGTGCGGTTGCCAGTGCCGACCGGCCGGCCAAAAGATACTTTTCCAGGGCCCGTACTGCAAACGCACCAACAGGCAGCAGACGTTCCCGGGCACCCTTACCGGCCACCCGTATGGTGGCACGGGTCAGATCTACGTCATCCAGGTTTAAGGCTACCAGCTCCCCCACCCGCATGCCGCCGGCGTAAAGGGTCTCCAGCAGTGCCCGGTCCCGCCGGCCCAGGGGAGTGTCGTCCGGGGGCGCCTCAACCAGGGCCCGGCACTCATCGGCAAAGAGAAACCGGGGCAACTTCCGTTCAATTTTCGGGGAAGAAAGGTGGCCGGCAGGGTTGGCGGTTAACACTTCTTCACGGGTTAGATAACGGAAAAAAGAACGCCAGGTGGCCAGTTTCCGGGCGATGGTGGCCCGGGAAAACCCCTGGGACTGCAGGTGAGCCAAAAAAGACCGCAGCAATTGGCGATTGATGTCTCCGGGCAAAACCAGGTGGTCGGGTTTTCCCAGAGCCCGGGCGAAAAAATCCAGGCCCTGGAAGAGATCCCGCTGGTAGCTATCCAGCGTATGGGGAGAGGCGTTCTTTTCCAGCTGAAGGTAGTAGATAAAGTTGTCTATGTACGGGTACAAACGGTTCACTCTCCCTTTTTATATACCCACTTCCTTTTTCCACCCTTCCAGAGTTTCCAGCGCCCGCTGGGCCAGGGCCAGGTTGCGCCTGCGCCGGTCCCTGATGTTTTCGTCCAGGGGAGGGAATAAACCGAAGTTAACATTCATGGGTTGAAAATGCTTCGGATCCGCGCTGGTAATATAATGGGCCAGGGAACCGTGGGCCGTCTCTGGAGGAAAAACCACGGGCCGCTGGCCCCGGTAAAGCCGGGCGGCATTGACACCGGCCATCAACCCGGAAGCGGCCGACTCCACGTAGCCCTCCACCCCGGTCATCTGCCCGGCCAGGAAAAGTCCGGCCCGCTTTTTGCACTCAAAGGTAGGGTAAAGCAGGATTGGCGAATTGACATAGGTGTTGCGGTGCATCACGCCGAACCGGACGAATTCCGCCTCTTCCAGCCCCGGGATCATGCGGAAAACCCGTTTTTGTTCGTCCCACTTGAGGTGGGTTTGAAACCCCACCAGGTTATAAAGGGTACCGGCGGCGTTGTCCTGGCGCAGCTGGACTACCGCGTAGGGCTGACGGCCCGTGCGGGGGTCAATTAAACCAACGGGCTTCAAAGGCCCGTAGCGCATGGCATCCTTTCCCCGCCGGGCCAGGACCTCAATGGGCAAACAGCCTTCAAAATTAATTTCCTTTTCAAACTCCTTGCGGGGCGCCCTTTCGGCGGTGGCCAGGGCTTCTTGAAAACGTTCGTATTCTTCCTTAGTCATGGGGCAGTTGATGTATTCCCCTTCCCCTTTGCCGTAACGGGAGGAACAAAAGACCTTGTCGAAATTAATGGACTCCCGCGTGACAATGGGCGCCACCGCATCGTAAAAATAAAGATACTCTACGCCGGTTAAATTCCGCAAAGACCTGGACATAGCCTCAGAGGTTAGTGGCCCGGTGGCCAGAACCACTATGCCTTCCCGGGGGATGTCAGCAGCTTCTTCCCGGCAAATCTCAACCAGGGGGTGGTTTTCCAGGATCTCCGTAACTGCCCGGGCAAAACCTTCCCGGTCCACGGCCAGGGCACCCCCGGCCGGCACCCTATGTTTACTGGCACAGGCCATGATCAGGGAGTCCAGCCGGCGCATTTCCTCTTTTAACAAGCCTACGGCATTTTCCAGGGCTATAGCCCTTAAGGAATTACTGCATACCAGCTCGGCAAAGAAGCCAGTGTGATGGGCCGGGGTAAACTTATGCGGGCGCATCTCGTAGAGCTTAACGGGTATGTTCCGCCGGGCCAGCTGCCAGGCCGCTTCCGCGCCGGCCAGCCCGGCACCTATAACCGTTACTGCCTCGACCATTAACTTCTTCCTCCAGTTCCGCGAGTTGCAGTGCGGCCTGATTTTGCCCCCATCAAGGGCAGCAAAGCATCGTTATGCCAGGAGTCAAATGAAGGCTTTTCTTCCACCAGTTTACTCCCGGCGGCCACATCCCGGGCGGCCTCACCGTTGGAACCGGCCTTTTTTTCCCTGTCAACCCGGTACCGGCACTGCTCATTGATACATTCCAGTTCCTCCTGTTCACCCCGCCCCTTTTTAATTACCAGGATGCCGCCGCAGCGGGGGCATTTTTCGCCGGACGGCTCATCCCAAACCACAAAATCGCAATCGGGGTAGCGGCTGCAACCGTAAAACTTGCGGCCCTTTTTACTGCGCCGCACCACCAGTTCCCCCTTACACTGGGGGCAGGGCACCCCGGTAGGCTCCAGCAGGGGCCGGGTGTTCCGGCACTCGGGAAAGCCGGGACAGGCCAGAAACTTCCCGTAGCGGCCCATTTTGACCACCATATTGCGGCCGCACTGTTCGCAGATTTCCTCGCTGACTTCATCGGACACGGTCACCTGACCGATTTCTTCTTCCGCCCGGGCAAGAGTTTCCTGGAAGGGACCGTAAAAGTCCTGGATCACCCGCACCCAATCCATTTCCCCTTCCTCTATGCGGTCCAGGCTTTCCTCCATTTGAGCGGTAAACTCCACATCAATAATATCGGGAAAATGCTTTTTCAATAGATCTACCACTACCATCCCCAGCTCGGTGGGAACAAGCTGTTTTTTCTCCCGCACCACATATCCCCGCTTGATAATTGTTTCCAGAATGGGGGCATAGGTACTGGGGCGGCCGATTCCTTTTTCCTCTAGCGCCTTTACCAGGGTGGCATCGGTATAGCGGGGGGGCGGCTGGGTGAAATGCTGTTTCGGCGTAAGGGATTTGACCTCCAGGGCCTCCCCCTCGGAAAGGGCGGGCAGAACCCCTTCCTCCTCTTTAGTTTCGTCATCCCGGGATTCCACATAAACCCGGGTAAACCCGGGGAATTTGACCACTGACCCGGCAGCTCTGAAAGTATAGCGGCCCCCGGTAATATCAATGCTGGTGGTTTCAATAATGGCCGGGCTCATCTGGCTGGCCACAAAACGAGACCAGATTAATTTATAGAGCTTGTACTGATCCGGCGTAAGGTACTGCTTAATGGCCTCGGGTTCCCGTTCCACCGCGGTGGGCCGGATGGCTTCGTGGGCATCCTGCGCCCTTCCCCTGGCCGCCACCTGCCGGGGTTTTTCCGGAACATACCCGGGGCCGAATTTTTCCTGAACGTAAGCCCGGGCGTCCATTTGGGCCTGCACGGCCACCCGGGTGGAGTCGGTACGTATATAGGTAACCAGACCTACGGGGCCCTCCTTACCCAGTTCCAGCCCCTCGTACAATTGTTGGGCCACCATCATGGTTTTGCGGGCCGTGAAATTGAGCTTGCGGTAAGCCTCCTGCTGCAGGCTGCTGGTGGTAAAGGGCGGGGCCGGCTGGCGGGTTTTTTCCCTGCGGGTAATTTTAACGACCCGGTAGGAGACCCCCTTCAGCTCCTTTAAGATCTCCTCGATTTGCGCCTGGTTTTTTATTTCTGCCTTTTTATCCCCAATCTTGTACAGTTTGGCCTCAAAAGGATCCTTTCCCCGGCGGGTAAATACGGCCGTCAAGGTCCAGTATTCTTCGGGGACAAAGGCGTTAATCTCCTCTTCCCGGTCGCAGATCAACCGCACCGCCACCGACTGTACCCGGCCGGCTGAAAGACCTTTTTTGACCTTGCGCCACAACAGGGGGCTCAGTTTATAACCTACCAGCCTGTCGAGTATCCGGCGGGCCTGCTGGGCATTTACCCGGTTGTAGTCAATGGGCCGGGGTGCCTTCACGGCATTTTGCACGGCCTGCTTCGTAATTTCATTAAACTCAATGCGACAAGGCGCATTCTCGTCAATTTCCAGTACGTTGGCCAGATGCCAGGCAATGGCCTCCCCTTCCCGGTCGGGGTCGGAAGCCAGCAACACCCGGTCGGCCTTTTTGACCGCGGTTCTAAGCTCTTTGATGATTTCTCCCTTGCCCCTTATGGTGATGTACTTGGGTGTAAAACCGTGCTCCACGTCCACCCCGAACTGGCTTTTGGGCAGGTCCCGCACATGCCCCATAGAAGCTTTGATGGTATATTTTTTACCCAATAACTTGCCGATGCTTTTTGCTTTGGCAGGCGATTCCACAATAACCAGCGTTTTGGACAAAGAAGGCCACCTTCTTTTTTTTCCGGTTTAACCATTATATTAACCGCACGAATCTTTTTTAAAAATGTATGAAGACCCCGAGACTTTAGAACCAGGTGGGTTTTTCACGCCGGGCGTAGAGCCGGCCGGGAAACTGCCTGACCAGGCCCTTGACTTCCAGAAACATCAGGGCGGACAACACCTGTTGCGCGGCCAGTCCCGTATTTTCAATAATTATATCCACCGGCACGGGGTCACCAGACAGCATCCCGTAAACCGTTTCCTCTTCAGCAGTAAGTCTGGGCATTACCGGGGACTGAAGATGTTTCCCCGGGAAAAGGCAGGTAATACCCAGTTCCTCCAGGACATCGGCCACGCTTTCCACCAGCCGGGCACCCTGCTTGATTAACTGGTTGGGGCCGCGGCTTTGCGGGCTGGTTACGGGACCGGGCACGGCCATGACATCCCGCCCCTGGTCCAGGGCCAGGTCGGCCGTAATGAGGGCGCCGCTTTTTTCCGCGGCTTCCACCACCACCGTGGCCCGGGATAAACCGCTGATGATCCGGTTGCGCACCGGAAAGTGCCACGCCTCGGGGGGAGAACCGGGGGGAAACTCGCTGATCACCGCCCCGGCTTCGATAATGTCTTCCATTAACCGCTTGTTTTCCCGGGGGTAAACCACATCCACACCGCAGCCCAGCACGGCCATCGTCCGTCCCCCGGCCGCCAGGGCCCCCCGGTGGGCAGCGCTGTCAATCCCCCGGGCCATGCCGCTCACCACGGTTACCCCCGCCCGGGCCAGTTCCCCGCCCAATTTCTCGGCCACAGCCACACCGTAGGGGGTGGGCCGGCGGGAACCTACAACGGCCACTGCCTGCCCCCCGGGCGGGGGCAGAGTACCCCGGACAAAAAGACCGGGCGGGGGGTCAAAAATGACCCGCAGCAGCTGGGGATAGTCCTTATCCTCAAAGGTGATATAGGTTATATTTTGTTCCCGCAACCGGGCCAGCTCTTCCTGAAGATCCAGTTCAGAGCGGCGGCGTACCAGGCTTGCCGCCGCCCGTGGCTCAAAACCGCCCCTGGTGACCAGAGCTTCCCCGGAGGCCATCCAGGCTGCCCCGGGGGAACCAAACCTTTCCACTAGGTTCCAGATGCGCTTGGCACTACCGGGCAGGAGATACTGCCAGCCCATCCAGTAGATTTTCTCATCCACCATGCTCACCTCGGGTTGAAAAGGCATTCGGGAAAGAAAGGGAAAACTCCTGCCCCAATGGGAAAATTTGTACCACCAATGAATATATACTAGAGAAACTGACCGGGGTAGTAAAAAGATACCACGGCATACAGAGGGATGGCAAGATGGGCATCTTCTGAGTTATCCCCGCTTTTCAACTACCCTGTTTTGGCTCCCGCTCGCTCCGGTGAGCCTCGCGGGCCAAACTAGTGCTCGGCTCAAAGCTCCGGCAGGCTTCCCGGCAAATTCGGCATCCTGCCTCAGTTGCCGGCCTCGGGCATCCATGCCCTCGGGCCTGCCTTCGCTTTTCGCCTCGCCAAGTTTGGCCGGCCGCTCGGCTCAAGTCGCTCGCTACCGAGCCAAAACAGGGGCTAAAAAAACTGGGGATACTTCAGGGGCATCTTTTTTATAAGCCTATTGTAGATCAACTGGGGGGCGCATTAAATGCAGGTATAGCTGCCTGGTAGGCAAAGGGGACCTGCCCGCACAAAAGAGCCGGGGGACCAAAAGAACCCCCCGGCAGCACAAACCGGGAAAGAGGGAAGCTATATCTTAACCTTCCGTCCCCAACGTTAATCCATGGGGCCCGGCCAGTATCTCCAGAATGCCGTCCAGCCTTTGTTCCTGCACCAGGAGGTCTCTGAAAAGATCCCCGGTTTCCTTCAGGCGCTCAAAAATAGTGTTTATGTTGAAGTCCACCGGGTTTACGTTCAGGGACTGAACCTCATCCCAGGTTAGAGGGGTTGAAACCAGGGCTCCGGGCAAAGGACGCAGGCTGTAGGGAAAAGCCATGGTTTTACCGCGCCCGTTCTGTAAATAGTCCAGGTAAACTTTCCCCTTTCTTTTGGGCACTGTGCGTTCCAGGGTGGTCCGGGCGGGATAGGCCCGGTTGACCAGTTGGGCGATATACTCCATGGCCCGGGCGACATCCCGGAATGGATATGCCGGCTGGATGGGGATGAACAGGTGCAAACCCCTGGCCCCGGATGTTTTGGCGAAAGCCTGGAGGCCAAACTCCGCCAGGGCCTGACGCACCAAAAGGGCAACCTGCAGGATGTCCCTGAAAGTGGTGCCTTGAGCCGGATCCAGGTCCATTACGGCAATATTGGGATACTCTATATTGTCCCGTGTAGACAGCCAGGCGTGCACTTCAATGCTGGCAACAGATGTTGGCGAAGGGGGCACGTGCTACTTCCGCCCCTTTTCAACGGCCACCGCCGCCGCAGCGGGCGCGAAAGCGGCATACACGGTAACCTGGAAGTCCCCGCCGCCCCCGCTCACCGTCACCTGGCGAACCAGCGTCCTGACCAAGGCACGTTTCTGGTCAAAGCTGAGGGTGTCCAGCATTCCCAGGTACTCCTTAGCGCGGCGGCACACGTCCTTTATCCTGGATTCGTCCGCTGCCGAACGGAGCAGTGCCGCTTCTATTTCGCGCCTGCGCGCTTCCAACCGGCGTTCCCGCTCCCTGAGTTCGTTCAGCAGTTTTGTCGAATCGCTGTCCAGGTCGGCCAGGCCGGACGCCAGCGCCCGGAGAATGTTGCTCCTGCCCTTCCGGACTTCGGACAGGCGTTTCTCTATCCGCTCCAGGTCGGCCCGCAGGTTTTCCGGTTCCATGCCGTTTTTAAGCTCGGCGGCCAGGGCTTCGGGGTCGTTCAGCCAGGAAACCACCAGGTCCCACACGGCGGCCTCAACTCCGTCCGCACGCAGCAGTTTCCTGGGCCTGCACCCCTGCTTGTGCGGGTCGGTGTAATCCCGGCAGCAGGTATAGTAGCGGTCCTTTTTGCCCGACTTCCGCCTGTGGCAGATCCCGTGCATGGGGTTGCCGCAGTCGGTGCAGGTAATTATACCCGACAGCAGGTAGTTTTCCTTCGACCAGCCGGAGTATTTGCGCCGGGCTTCGGCCAGCTTTTCCTGCGCCCGCTCCCATGTGGCGGCGTCCACCAGGGGCGGTACGGGGACAAGTACCCACTCGGAAGTCTTCCTGTCCTCCACTTTCCTCCTGGTGCCGCCGCTTTTTTCCCACCTGGCGCGGTTGTAAGCCAGCTCCCCTTTGTAGGCGGGGTTGCTCAATAACCTTTTGACCGCCGAACGGTGCCAGAAAGAACAGCCTTTTGGGGAGGGTATACCCATGTCTGCCAGCCGCTCGGCTACGGCACCGGGACCGATGTCCTCCGTTGTGAACCACCGGTATATCTGCCGCACTACTTCGGCCTCGGCGGGGTCCTCCACCAGCTTCCCGTTTTCCTGACGGTAGCCGTACGGCTCTTGATATGTCGGCAGGCCGCCCATCCTGGCCTTCTGGAGCTTGCACCGCACCATCCTCTCCCGGATTTTCTCCCGCTCGTACTCGGAAAAAGCCCCCCTGATGGAAGAAAAAAGCCTGCCTTCCGGGGTGTTCTTCCATTCGTGGTCCAGGAACTCCAGCCTGACACCGGCCTTTTCAAACTCCTCCGTAAGCAGGAGCTGGTGTGCCAGCTTGCGGGAGAGGCGGTCCAGGTCGCGGACAATCAGGACGTCAAGACGGCCCTCCCTGGCCCACTCGCGCAGCCTGGTAAGCCCCGGCCTGTCCAGGGCGGCCCCTGACTGTCCGGGGTCGGAAAATACGTGCACTTCAGCCCGTTCCCCGGCAATTTCCAGCGCCCTTTTCCTTCCGGCCTCTTCCTGTTCCGCTATGCTGTAGCCGTGCCGTGCCTGTTCGTCCGTACTCACCCGGACGTAAATGCCTACCCTCAAGCCTGTTTCGCCCCGCTTTCAGGTTCTTTCTCCACGGTTTCTTTCAGGAAGGAGGCCAGCAGCGCGTAGGCACTCTGCAGTGCGGTCTCTCCCGCTGCAAAGTCATACACTACCTGCACCTTCAATTCCTCCTTTTTCGGCTTCTTGGCAGTTTTTTGAGCCAACGCTATCTCCCCCTTTTAAATTTCGCCTTTTAAGCGGTCTTATCCTGCCCCAGATAAAACAGAAAAAGACATGGCTGGCTCCCAAAATAAAAAAAGCCGGGCGTTTACAGCCCGGTCCCAATCAGCCGGAATGTGTCCCCCGGGGAACACTTTCCGGCAAACCCTGTTTCCCTGCCAGTATCTGGTTACCGACCTGCAAAATTTTGCAACTCGGGCATTTACAGCCCGGTTTCAGCAAAAATAAGTCCCGGAAATTTCTCCGGGACCCGCTGTTTACTCCACCCTCCCCAGGACCACCGTTCCCCACCGCCCGCAGTCGGCAAGCTCCCCGCCGCACCAGGGGCACCTGGTCGGAGGAGCGGCAGTCAGCCACATATCCACCCAAATGGACCTGTCGCATTCCTGGCACCGGTATTCACTGCACTCAGCCGCCTTCCGCTTCGGCATGTCGAAATTCCGGACCAGCCCGGCCACGAAAGCGTTCATGCTCTTGCCTTCCTGCCCGGCCAGCTCCTTCAGCCGCCGGTATTCCCGCTCTTCCAGGTACAGCATTACTTTCCTGTCCCGCATACTCCAAAGCCACCCCTGCACTAGTATATCACACTAGTATTATACCGGGGTGCGAACGGCGGGGCAAACTGCCGGTGTCAGCAGGTGTGAAAAAGTGTCATCCGGCGGTCAGCTTTACGCGCACGGTCACGTCATCTCCCCTGAAAAAGCGAAAGGCACAGGGATGAAACCCGTGCCTTTTGGGAGGACGTGTTGCGCCTCGCTGCCAGGTGCGCCGGGGTTAAAGCCCTTTGCTCACGGAAATTTGCCGCCGGTGGCAAACCTCTTCACTGCAGCTCCCCTGAAACACCTCGTATCAAGTTATTTATTTCACTCTGTGTGCTATTCCGTTTTCTGCCTATATCCAGAGATCTCTTGAAAGCAAAGAAAAAATCCCCTATAACAACCCCAAAAACCGTACGATCTCGCGTGCTACTGGATGGGGAGGCGCGATGTCAAGATGCCAGAATATTGCGCGCTCCAAAAATTCCTTGAAACTGATGCTCGTTGGCCTTTCAAGATCGAGGAGTCTCTTCTCGGCTAACCCCACCAGCACTAGACAAAGAAGCGCCGTGTCGAAGAAAAACGCTGACCAAAGTTTCACTGCTCTTGGTTCATAAACAGGGCCGTTACTTCCGCCCCATAGCCCAACATTGCTTGTAGGGACCCGATTGCCTTCCTCGTCCGTATAGAACGGGCGCCCATGGCTGAATCCACTCAAGCGACCATACAAAAAATCTACCCATCCATCTTTGCCACAGAGTTTATACTCTCCTGTTTCGAAAAAAGAGTAAGGTTCGATCTTGCTAAGCTTTTTACGGATTTCTCTTACCCAGAGCTGCCCTTCCCGAAGGCCATCGGCCCACTGCTGAACCTTGGTAGAGTTTGGGTATGCACGGAAATACGCTCCAGCCAATGTCTCCTCCAAAGCCATCCGCAAAGTAGCAATGGACTGTCGGTAAAAGCCAGTGAGCATCGTGTAAATGGAGGCTTGAAGATCGTCGTACACATCAAGGCAAGCCAGTGCAAGTGCGTCATCCCGAGGGTTCTGTATCAAAGATTGAATGTCAAGCACCATCTCTATCCAATGGCCCGTGAGCTGATTAGCTTTCCGCAAGAGCGTCCCGTGGTGCTCGCTGGTTCGTAAGGAAACATCATCTGTAAGCCACACGAGATCACGCCATGTTTTTTCATCTACCAGGTCACTAGGTTCTGGCTCTTTTTTTGGTCCGATAGCAAACGCCTCGGGAGGTAACTTATACCGCTTGAAGCGGAAGTCCCCTGTAACCATTACAATTCCCCCTTGAAGGCTCTATCCAAAATCGCCTGTTCCAGGCGCTTAAGTTCAACTTCGTTTTCGGCTTGAACGTACTTGAGCGCCGTTACCTGTTGCTGGACCTGATCCAGATAGGCCACGATGTGCTGCTGCTCCTCAAGGGGTGGGAGGGGGATAAATGCTTCCCATAAAGCGTCCATTCTCACTCGTGGCATCCGACTACCACTTGTATTGTGAGTCGCATATACAACAAATAATGGTGAGCGTAAGTATGCCCCCAGATAATCTGGAATTACTTCCTTCATAGGAACCATTGGTACAAACTCGGTAGATGCAATTCCTTCTTTTGAGCAGACAACCACTTTGTTGAGATTTGGGCGAAGCTTAGCATATAAAACATAACCAGTGTGGAAGCGAATACAGGAACTCCTTATCTCTGCGCCAGATACCCAATTTTCTCCTGGTTCAGCCCACTGACCTGCTTCAAGATGCTCCAAACCAATGTAATTAAATAATTTGCCTGGCTCCTTAGAGGGTTGAATAACATCTGATTTGCGAATAACCACTTCCCCCAATTTCACCCACCGCCAGCCGGTGGGCAGGTCCTGGCCTGGGCGGGGAAAAACTTCGGCCAAAACTGCCTGCATCAGGCGCTCGGCGTCTTTTTTGGCCTCGGCCCGCAGGCGGCGCGCCTCACGCACCCGCGCCATCAGGGCTTCTACCTTCGCCACGATGCGCCGCTGCTCGTCCAGGGGTGGGAGAGGTATCAAATATGACTCCAAAAATTCCTGGGGAACCCGTTGTTGGCCAACCCCTCCGCGAAATACTGCTTTCGCTGCTGCTCGGAAACTTTCCTGGCGAACAAGGCACCAAATCCACTCGGCAGAGGTGCCTGGTCGAGGACGCAAAACATGGAACTCTGTCGAACCGAATCCAATACCATCAATCAGGCCACGTGCAATCGTTGCTTTTCCATTCTCCATACAGGGAGTAATTTTTGCGAAGAGCACGTCGCCCTCTTGGAAATATCTATAACCCCTTTGCACTTCGACATAGGGACGGACTTCAAGGCCTATGATAGTTCCCCAGGTTTCATCCACCGCTGCCATTGGAACAAAAGATGTGGGGGTATTGAATTCTCGATTCAAATGTGGACGTCTCGGATTAATTTCACATGTTTCACCCAGCCTCACCCACCGCCAGCCTTCGGGCAACTTGTAAGGACCGTCAGTCATGGCGCTCCCTTCCATTATGGCTGTTGCTCAAAAGTTCATCTAATTCCTCTATAATGCTCAAAATCTCGCGCTCTTTTTCCAACAACCCAGCCACGATTTCCACTGGCGATGGCAGGGTCTCACCTTCCGGGCGGTTCGGGTTGCGGGCGGTGAAGTCGTAGCCGCGACTCTTGACCTCTTCGATGGGCACAATCCAGGAATGCTCCGAAAGACAGGCTTCACGGGTCCCCAGCCCCTTCCGGTAGATGTCCCACTTTTTCCATAGTTGCCGCGCTTCGGCGAAATGTGCATCCTGGATGGGATTGCCCTTGCTGAACTTCTTAAAACCATCGGGCAAGGGTAGCTCGTAGTACCAGACTTCCCTTGTCGGGCCTGGCCGTTCGAAGAAGATCAAAGCCGTCTTGACATCCGAATAAGGAGCAAAGGTGCCCGGTGGAAGGCTTACAATGGTATGTAAGTTAAACTGCTCCAATAGGTCACGTTTCACCTCGGCAAACGCCCCGCCGCGGAAAAGAGTACCCTCGGGTATAACCATGCCGCAGCGGGTACCGTCGCGGGGTTTGAGCTTTTTCATGATGTGCTGGAGAAAGAGTAGTTCCGTTGCATTCGACTGAATGGGAAAGTTCTGCTGGATGTGCCGTCCTTCTGTCCCTCCAAAGGGCGGATTGGTCATCACCACATCGAAGCGTTCGGAAACGTTCCGGATATTCTCTTCCAGGGTGTTCTTGCGCATCACACGTGGCGCGGCCACCCCGTGCAGAACCATATTCATGAGACCTAAAAGCGCCGGGACAGGCTTTTTTTCCTGACCGAAAAAGGTACGTTCTTGCAAGGTGCGGTGATCCTCTATAGTTTTTTCTTTTTGTTTCATCCAAAGGTAAGCCTGGGCAAGGAAACCGCAAGTGCCGCAGGCCGGGTCGTAAACCGTCTCGCCGATTACGGGATCCACCAGTTCAACGATAAAGCGCACCACCGGACGGGGGGTATAGAACTCACCGGCTAGGCGGTTTTCATTTCCCAGCCGCCGCAGTAATTCTTCGTAAACTTGAGAGACAGTAAAGATATCGTCTTGACTGTGAAAGTCAATGCCATTCACGATTTCGAGTACGTCTTTAAGATTGTAGCCCGAAGCACAAACGATAACGTTGCGCTCGGCGAAAATGCTGCGGATGGTTTCCCTCAGAGGGTCGCCACCCAAGGTCTGCAGGTAGGGAATAAGGCGGCCGTGGACAAAGGCAAGGAGATCATCGGCAGGTAAGTCTTTGGTGGCCCAGTTGCGCCAGCGGTACTCTGTATCCAGAACGGGTTTATAGGTACGTCCGGCTAACTGCGCCTGGATTTCCCATTCTTCCTCCTGGGCGTCCAGGAAGCGCAAAAAAAACAACCAAGACAGGTGCTCTATGTACTCCATAATGCCGCCGCAGTTATTGTCGCGGCGCAGGATATCGCAAGCCCGCCAAATTTCATTTGCAAGGGCTTCACGGGTCTGAGGTCCGTTCATGCTTTCACCTCTGTTTCAGGGTATATTCGCTGTTGCATTTCGCTTATGGCCGCACGCAGAGCCTGAGGCGTGCCGAACCAACGGCTGATAGTGAAGGCGCCACCCCACTCCCGGAACGGCGATAAGCTGAACACCTCGGGTTGCAATTCCTCAATGCCACCGACGCGGTATTTCTCCAAAAGCTCCAGGATGACCCGGCGGGCGTTTTCGCCAAAGCCGTAGATGAAAGCCTGCTCGCGGTTGTGGAAGGCTGTCGCCCGCTCGCTGCGGGTGCGGATAAGGGCTCCAAAGGCCAGGTGGGCCAGGAGGTCGAAGGTATCCGCTTCTGATTGGTCCATCACTTCGGCTAGCACTTCGGGGTGGATGCTTTGGCGGCGCAAATCCTCCAGGAAAGCGCGGCGCTTGAGTGGATCCACCCAGATCGCCCGCAAGGTTTGAAAAGTTGGAGCCGTACGGACAATGTGTCGGCGCGTGTAGTCCCGGTACTCGGCTAACGTCAACTGTTGCCCCGTTTCTTCGATGAGGAAGACTGCCTCATCAGCAATGGTGACCTCCAGCCCTGCAACGCGGATCCTGGCAGCACTCTTGCGGGCCGGTTTAAGCGGTACTTCTACGGTAACTGTCTCGTCGGCCAGAGTCTCGACCCGGAGTTCCCGGGAGGCGAAACCTGGCGCGCTGCATATTACAGTAAGGTGGCCAGCAGGCAGATGGGTGAAGTTAAAGGCACCGTTTTCATCGGTGAGAATAGGCCCTTGTTGGGTATTGGGGCCGGTGCGAACCGAAATCCGTGCTCCGACGATGCGTTCCCCCGTTTGGGAGTGGAAGACGTAGCCGGTCAAGATGGCGGTGAATGGCCCAACAGGTGATTGCGGCGGTGGCCCAGCGGGGCGGTCCCATTGGTCGAAAAGGTGTGTGGCCCCGGCGAAGTCAATAATACGGAACCAGTATTTCTCCGTGGCTTGGTCAATACGGCTGCCGCGTCCAATGATTTGCTTAAAGAGAATTGGCGAAGAAAGGGTCTTCATGAAAACGATGTTTTTGCAGGCAGGGACATCTACGCCAGTGGAAAGGAGTTCGGCCGTGGTGGCAACCACCGGCGACTTTTTGTCAGAGTCGGCAAAATCCTCCAGCCAGCGCCGTGCCTGCTCCCCCTCCTCGGAAACGATGGGTACAGCATAGTTGTCCAGTCCGGTCTCCGGCCCAAATTCATCCTGCAGGAGCCGCGCCACCAGCCGGGCATGTTCGGTGTCTACACAGAAAACCATCGTCTTATCCATCGGACCGAAACGGCGCATGAGTTTGGCCAGGTGCTGGACCATAGCGCGAGTACGGTCCGGAAGAGTTATCTCGCGTTCGAACTGGGGTGTGGTATAAACTTCGCGCGGTTCTACTTCTTCGGGAATAAAAACCTCGGCCCCCTGCTCAATAGCATCTTGCAGATGCAAGCCCGTCTTGTCTAACGTGGTGCGGACACGGTGAACTTTATATGTGGCCAGAAAACCGTCCTCAATACCCCGCCCGAGGCTGTACTGGAATGCGGGCGGGCGCCAGGTACCATGTTCGGGATGCTCAGGGTCAACGGCCACCTCTGGCTCTTCGGTACAAAAGTAGGCGTAAGTGTCCACGTTTTCATCCTGCTTGGGTGTAGCCGTCATACCCAGGTGAATAGCACTTCCGAAATGATCGAGGATCTCCCGCCAAGTGCCCCAACCAGAACGGTGACATTCGTCAATGATGACTAGGTCGAAAAAGTTAGCCGGGAAGCGTTCAAATAGCCGCATACCGTGTTCGTCGGGGCTCCACAATGTCTGATAAATCCCGAAGTAGAGATCTCGGTTAAGGTTAGGTGGGTGGCCTTCGATGAGGTAGCGCGGATCGCTGGTACCATCGGCAAAAGGAGAAAAAACGTTATAAGCTTGATCGCGCAAGACCACCCGGTCGGCCAGGAAGAGAACCCGAGCGGGGCGTTCGGGATGGCGCAGTTTCAGCCAACCAGATTTTATAAGTTTCCACACGATCTGGAAGGCGACAAACGTCTTTCCTGTCCCGGTTGCCATGGCCAAAAGTACGCGGCGCTGTCCCCGCATCAGGCGTTTGATGGCTTCCCGGATTGCTACTTCTTGAAAATAGAAAGGGCTACGGCCACAAATGGATTTGGGACAATAAGGATAGAGAAGCGGGTTACCTTCCCACCGTGCGCCCGGGACGTGGTAAGATGCCCGGGCTTCCGCAACCCGTTCTTGTTTCGGCGCCGCCAAACCCGTGTTAAGCTTCCACCTTTGCCAAAGTTCTTCCGGTCGAGGGAAACTGTCTAAAGTCCTACTCGACTTGGTAAAAAAATCATATTCGATAATCTGATGACCGTTGGTGGAGTAGGCAAAAGCCAGGCTCAGATCCATCGCGTATTCTTTGGCCTGCTCAAGCCCTGCTTCAGGTGGTTTACTTTCGGCTTCCGCCTCCACCACGGCAATAGGAAAACTTTCGGAAACGCGGAGGAGGTAATCCACTTTACGTGGTTTGCCGCGGCGAACCCGATCACCGACGAGAATAATACGCCCGCGTGTGTACTGGTGGTCTCGATTGTAGTAAAACTCACGAGTGACTTGCTGATCCGTCCAACCGGCAACTTTGAGTTTAGGTTCGATCAGTCTTGCCCGGGTATCCGCTTCATTCATGCCTTCACCCTCATCCGGCACCTATTCCATATTGTGGGCGGATCCTAGAGGGTACCCCCTAGAATCTGTTTTCAAGAGTTGGGAGAGCCAGCGCGTGTCTAGCCACATGTAACTCCGTTCTCACTTAAACAGCTTTCCCAGCGCCCTGTCCACAGCCTTCCCCGAAACCTTGCACTTGCGTGCTGTCTTTTTCGCCACAGCCTGAAAGCAAAATGAAGTCCTGTGCAAAGTGTGCAAGTTTTATACGGCTTCCCATCCCCCCAAGGTGATACTGAGGGCGGCAGAATTGCCGTACTTGTAGTGTATTTAGGCAACAAACAGGCGGCATTCTTCTTACCGTTCCAATTCCCGGTCACCCCTTAGAATCCGATGTCCCGTTTCAAAATCGTAGTAATGCCAAAGGATCTGGTCAATTAGCCATTTCTTAGGTTTTTTGCGATCTCTACTTGGGCCAATAGTGCTGAATATATTACCCAACTCTTCATGTTTCAATCCTTCAAGCAGCCTTTCCGCCTCTTCCCGGCTAATAGTTTTGAGTTTGAGTTTTTCTATGATGTGGGCTGGATCTTCTCGGAGTGGGGGTTCTTTCTTCTTTTGAGCTGTGCTCGCCGATCCCTCGTCCATTAAATTAGCCAGGGTCTTGAACTGTTGGGCTAAGGTCTCCAAGGTTTTCGATATTTCGATAAGTTGGGCTCTTGCTGTTCTCTTGATTTCACCTTCCATTTTTCTTTCCATAAGATTCTGATCCCCTCCCCTAAGGAGCTGTAAGACGGTCGTAGAATTCTTCAGCCACTTCCGCCATGCGTTGCTCGTAGGCGCGGTCGGCGGCGTAGCCCGATACTGCTATGGGTATTTTTTGCGATAGACCCGGCCTTTCGGCAATTCTTGTCGACCTCGGGATTTTCGTCTTGAACACCTTGTCTCCATACTGCATCTCGATCCTTATCATTGTTGTCTCCTCGGCAACCGTTCCGCGTTCCTGTGAGTATAATCGGTTAAATATTATTCCGACCAATTCCGGGACCCTGAATCTTGCCGCCGACCCGGCCATTCCCAATCTTTCGTTTGCATCGTCGAATATCTTACCGATAGCCCTCTGAATATATGATATTCCGACAGTCGAGAGATACTCTGCAAGCGCGACTATAACATAGCCATCACTAGCAAACAAACCGTTCTGAGTAGCCAGATATAGGTTTGGGGGACAGTCAATGAGCACGTAATCGTAGTCCGACTGGAGGTCCTTCAGGGCATCCCTCAAGAATAACTTCGGCTTTAAATCACCGTGACCGAACCTTGTTGCCAGTTCTAAATCTATGCCGAATAACTCAAGACTCGATGGCAACAAGTCAAAATTTTTAAGCTGCCAGTGGTTTACAGGTGCCTTAACCACTATTTGGGACAGGTCGAACACCTCACCTTTTAGACTGGCTGAAAAAAAATTGTAAAGAGAGCCTTTAGTCTCACAGTGTTCCTTCCAGTCCTTCTCCCTCATTAGATAAAGGGTTGCGTTGGTCTGAGGATCAAGATCTATCAATAGAACCCTTTCATTAAACTTAGACGCAAGGGACGCTCCAATCTCCACGCACAAAGTGGTTTTTCCGACGCCGCCCTTAAAGTTGATAAATGAAATCGTTGTGGCCACTTACATCCCTCCCCGAAAACGAACACCCCAAACTCATTTCCACGAACTATGCCAATGATTGATAAGGCTATCCCGAAAACCAACAATGGGTTTTTTCAGCCCCTTTTATTCCAAGTAGGTACCGCTTCCCGCTTTTCGAACGCCAGTGCTTTTTAATCTTCTTCGGCCCGTGACTGAGCAGAGGGTGACGTCCCTCTGGTGGCCGCTTCGTAAATGGGTGATGCTTCATCCTCCTTACTATTGGCGCCCCCATTTATTTAACCCCAGCAGTCCTCCGGCGTGTATCATACCCGCGAGACAGACATAAAGTGCTCATCGCTCCTGAAGATCCTTCCGTTACTCCCACGCAATCTTCTCCACCGCCGCCTCCAGGTCGGCCCTGCCGGGCCTGGTGTACCTGGCCGTGGTGTTCATGTTTTCATGTCCCGCAAGCATTGCTACTCTATCCAACGCTTCCCCCGCGTCCACCAGCATCTTGCAGAATGTGTGCCTTAACCGGTGCGGTGTCGCCTCCACCCCTGCTAATCGGGCGTACTTCGCCAGGGCCTTCTCCGCCGCCCGCCTGGTCATGGGGCCGCCGTTCCTGCCGGGGAAAAGCCACTCCCCCGAAAGGGTTGCCAGGTACTCACCCAGGGTACGCCTTGCCGTAACGTTCAGGGGCACCTCCCGGTACTTGCCGCCCTTGCCATGTCGCACCACCACGTGGCCGGAACGCTCCCGGATAACCACGTCCTGCACCCGCAGGGAAATTGCTTCGGAAACCCGCAGCCCGGTGTGTAAAAGGAGCGTGACCAGGGCCTGGTCTCTCCTGCTCCCGTACTTCTGGACCGCCCGCACCAGGGCGCCCAGCTCTCTCCTGGAAAGCCACTTCGGGGCCGGTTTCTGCTCCGGCAGCCGCTTCACGCCCTCCGTGGGGTCGGCCTGGACGATACCGGCTTCCTTCGCCCAGGCGAAGAAGCTGCCGATGGCGTCCAGGGCGTTGTTCACCGTGGCCGGTTTCCTGTTCCGGTTCTGCAGGAAGCGCCGGTAGTCGGCCACATCCAGGGGAGTGACCGCCGCCGGGTCAGGTTCGCCGTAGGTCTCTTCCACCCACGCGAAGAACCGGCGCAAGTGGCCTAAATATATGGCCGCCGTACCGGGGGAAAGCCCTCTCGCCAGCAGGCTATTTTTGAAACTGGTCAGTATATCCATTCGACGTTTCCCTCCATTTTCCTTTTGCGAATTGAAATTCCGGCCTTAAATGCTTTCTACAGCCTCCCTTTTGCGTCCTTTTCGGGGCAATTAATTCACAAAAGGTGCATTTTACGAAAAAAGTTAACAACCATTTCTTTGTCGTTTTTTTGTAAATTATGTCGATAAGTTTATTTATAACTGGTAGAGGATTTACAACCATAATGCCGTAAGAAAAACAAAAAAAGTCTTAAGGGAGGTTCGTTGCTATGTGAGAATGTGTATGTCAATCAATAATGTAATAATTGCTTCCAAATATTGTTAAAGATTGCTTAAAGAGAGTATCGCTAATTCCAAACGAGGTGTTAAAAATGCGAAGGATACTAGTTTTCCTAGGAACAATGTTGGGTGTTTTCGTAATTTGCTTGATGTTCGCATGGAAAGCTGAAGCAGCAATTGAAGTTGCAAAGTTCATAGTGGGAGAAAAAAGTTACTATGTTAAAGGCAAGCAATATAATATGGATGTAGCCCCATTTATTGACGCGAATGGTCGTGTACAAGTGCCAGTTCGTTTTCTCGCTTATTCGATTGGAATTCCTGAAAATGGGATAAGTTTTGAGATACCTCCTGGGTATTCAAATGATCAAGGCATGGTAGCTCTTACTAAAGGCAATGTTACTATGCGATTATCAGCAGGGAGCAAGACCTTTGGAGTCGTCGGTGCTTACGGGTGGGGATTAGAAGAAATGGATACTGCTCCAGTTTCGTACAATGGTCGGGTTTTTCTTCCTGCGCGCTATGTGGCTAATGTGTTTGGTTATGAGGTAAAATGGAACGCCCTGGGCAATGCAGTTGAAATTTTGGATTTCAGCAATGATCCTCCTTTATATGAAACTGCGGTTGCTACCCCTACACGCTTAGAGGAAGGAGTTTATAATTATCTAGAAAAACGGCTTACCCCACTCCAACTTAAAGGTGCCCAAGTTGGAGATGGAGCCATCACGGAACTAAACTCCAAGACAAATGAGGTTACGATAGAACTTCAGCGAGCAATTGATCCTTTACTGGTAAATAAAAAAATCACGCTTCAAGTAGACAATGATTCTGTTTTAATAGTAAATAATTACGATATTACAGGTATTATTACCAACATTGCTGATATGTTTGAAACAGGGCAACAAGTAAGCGTCTGGTTTAAAGAAAACCGGATACTTGCAATAGAAAAAGTAGGTGTTATATCATCACCGCGACTATATGGGGAAGTACTGCAAGCGAAACCGGATGAGTTGATCATAAAAATAATCCGATACTATGTCGCTCCAAATGATAAGGTTATTCAAAAAATAGAGGAAAAGCGTTATGGCGTTTACTACAATATTGGTCGACGCATTGTTCTTCGTCCAAGTAAATGGACAACTATACGAAAAGGGGATCAAATTTTATATCCCCCGAATTGGATGGTATCTCCTCCCCCACCAAAATTCTCTTTTGATTTAACTAAAGTTTTTAGACCAGGTATGACCATAAATATTCTAGCTACATTTGGTATTCTTGAGAACATAGATTTTGAATAAGTTACATCAAGGCACAATCCTCAATTAAGTTTATCTCTTTGGTTCTTCGTTGTTATGAGTGGGTAGAACCAGGAAATTATGTACAGGGACTACCCACTCAATATATTTTAGTAGCATTCCTGTAATCAGGAGTAGTGGGGCTTGAGGGAAAGAAAAAATCCTGGTATGGTGTAAATGCCAAAACCCAAAACCACCAATACCAGGAGGGATCAGCGATGTACAATCCCCTTTCCCAGAAGCTTGCCATGATCACACCTGAAACCTTAATTGTGGGTGTAGACGTGGCCAAGCATACCCACTACGCCCAAATGATCAATTTCCGGGGGGAGGGACTGCACAAGCCGTTCCCATTCCAGAATACCATATCCGGCATTGGTGATCTAGTCCAGCAAATCAGGACGGTCCAGTTTAAACACGGCCTGTCTAAAGTTCTGGTGGCCATGGAGCCTACCGGCCATTACTGGCTCCCCTTAGCCTGTGTCTTAAAAACGCAAGGGATTACGGTGGTCCTGGTCAACCCGCACCATGTCAAAAAGGCCAAGGAACTGGACGACAATTCACCAACCAAACGGGATGACAAGGATGCCGGGGTAATTGCCCGCCTGGCCAGGGATGGTCGTTTCTACATCCCGCACATTCCAGCCGGCGTAATAGCGGATATCCGTAATCTCGTCAACTTCCGGGAACGGTTAAACAAAGAACTTCAACAAAGCGAAGCGCGAATCAACACCCTTCTGGACCTGTATTTTCCGGAGTTTCAAGACGTTTTCAAGTCTGTTGAAGGAAAGGCCGCCATGGCTGCCCTGGATAATTTCCCTTTCCCGGCTGACCTCATTGAAAAGCCGGTAGATGAAGTGGCTGCCGTTTTAAGTCAGGCCACTCATAACCGGGTCGGGCTCAAGCATGCTGAGCTCCTAAAGGATAAAGCCAGGACCTCGGTGGGTGTAAGAGATGGCCTTGAAGGCGCCAGGATGGAGCTCCGCTACCAGCTACGCCGGGTCAAGGAAATCCTCAAGGAATGCGAGCTGGTTGAGGCCCGCCTGGCAGAACTGTTGAGGGAAATCCCTTATGCCGGGTACCTGCTCACCATCCCGGGAATGAGCATACTGCAAGTGGCCACCATAGTTTCCGAAGTGGGCGACCTGAACAACTACCGCAATGCCAGGCAGTTAATAAAGCTGGCCGGCCTGAACCTGGTGGAAAACAGTTCAGGCACCCACAAGGGAAGGACCCGCATCAGCAAGCGGGGCAGAGCAAAGCTGCGCTGCGCGCTCTTCCGGGTAGCCCTGGTTTTGGTGGCCAGAACGCAGGAATTTTCGATACTTCACCACTATTACACCACCAGGCCCAACAACCCATTGAAAGGAAAGCAGTCCTTGGTGGCCATTTGCTGCAGGCTTTTGCGCATCATCTTTGCCCTGGCACGTAAGGGAATGGCGTATAACCGGGATTTGGTTTTGCCTGAAAGCCATCCGGCCTTAGTACATGCCGAACCGGTTAGACCAGTGGCAAAAGTAGCCGCTTAGGCCGGTATCCAGGCAACGGCCTGTACCTGCCACGGCTTTCCTTCCGTTCTACCGGGCTGCAGGCGGAAGGTGCTGGCTGCATCATAACATTGTACCGTTATAATGCCCTTGCCACATGGACCTTGACAATCATGCAGCGCGGAGAGCCAAAAATCAAACCATGAGGGTAAGTAGACCCTGTTAGGTAGCACAATGGCCTCCACCCCTGGACAGGTGGGACGAAGGAAAGTCCGGAGCCGGTACGGTTCATTGGTATCCCGGGAGACATGAGAGGGTATATCGCCAGGGTAAAGTGTGGAGAAAAGAGCGCGCGAAAAATTGTCACACAAGCAGCCCTGGTATTTCTGTATACACCACCTTCCAGACAAAGGCATAACTGGGCATCATTATCAGTCATAGCCCTGCTGAAAAATGAAAATGGCTGAAATTGTGAGATTAACGAAGATTTTTCAACCTTATTGAGAGAGGCAACTTATCTCCTTAGTTTTAACCTCCGAAGGCACCCGTTACTTAACACCATTGCAAACAGAGTAGCAAATGCATTACTCCCACGCTATTTTTTCCACCGCCGCCTCCAGGTCGGTCCTGTTGGGCCAACTGCCCATGTTTCTTCAGGGCCTTTTCCGCAGCCCTGGCCGTCAGATCGCTTTTCAATAATTAACTGTATAAGTTAAGCGGTGTCAAAGCCCTTTTTGCTCGGGGCACGCGGCCTTGTCTTAATTTATTGTATCGCCCCTTAACTTTCCTTCAACACCTTCCCCAGACGCAAAGCAAACCAGGCCGGGGTGCGCGGCCCGACCACCAGGGATCGCCGGGCAAAACTCGTCCGGGTCACCAGCCGTCCGAAGGGGGCAAGACCAGCCCGGTCAGCCTGCACCCCGAATACTAGTGTTGGGTACTAGTATTACCCTGACACCCGATAAAAACCCTGTCGAACCATGCCAGCACTCTTTCGTCCGGCGGCCCCGGGCTGGCCAGGTAGCTGTCCGCGTCCGGGCGTATCCCGGTCACCCGCCAGGCGGCCCAGTAGGCGAAGTCCTCCGCGAACCACTCCCCGGCCCGCTCCCCCCAGGGCAGGGCCGCCTGGGAAACGCCGTTGAGCGGCCTGTCCTGCGGGTAGCCGCGCAGGGCCAGGTATTCCCGCCGCAGGGCGGCCTTTTCCCCCGTGCCGCCCGGCCACCAGTAGCCCGCCGTGCCCAGCACCCTGTCCGCCAGGTGGTGGCCCAGCTCGTGGAGGAACGTCTGGTCGGCGGCGTTTATCCACAGCCCGGCCAGGACCACCGCCCCCTCCCGGTAGACCCCTGCCACGACGCGCGGGCTTTCCGGGTCCCGCTCCTGGCCGAGCAGCGCCAGGGTATAGGCGGGCAGGGCGTACACCTCCAGCCCGCGCAGGGTTTCCGGGTCCAGGCCCGCTCCGACCAGCGCCCCCAGCAGGGCGTCCAGTCTCCCCGCCAGGCCGGGGGACCACGCTTCGGCGTCCCCGTCGGGGGTCCACGTGCCGGCCGGTACCGTGGTGAGGGAGCCGTCCGGGAGGCGGACCACGGCGGTATCCGGGGTTATGTCACCGGCCCCGGCCAGGGCGTCCGACCAGGTGTAAATGGTCGGGCCGTAGACGGATTTAACTACCGAAGCCTCACCCCGGCCCACCGGAGTGAGCATGACCGCGGCGGCCAGGAGCAGGGCGAACAGTGCGGTTTTCCGCACGGCGCGTCACCTCCCTCCTGAAACAAAAAAAGCCGGGCCTTCAGCCCGACACAGGAGGGGTTGGGCCGGGGTACGCCCCGCCCGGCTATCTTCCCGCCAGGGCCGCATCCGCGCGGCAAGACGTTCGAGCGGGTGCACTGTCATTGCTTCTCTTTGCGCCTTTTCTCCCGCCGAATGATTTTTGCGCATTCGGGACAATATCTCTGCCGGTTGCTGACGGCTTCGATAGGGTTGCCGCAGCGTTCGCACTTACTCCCCGCGCGTCCCACCGGGTCAAACGGGACCTGAGACTTGTTGGGGTCCCCTACAATAACGCCGGTCTCCCACGGGAACGGCCTGTCGTATTTCCGGCGGCTCTTCTCCACGGCGCGGACAAATTTGTCCAGCGCGTCATCGGACCACAGGCCGTTGAACTGCCGCACGTAGAAGTCCCGCTCGGAAATGCCGCACCCCATACACCGGGCGTACCCCAAACGGCTGTCCAGGCCGAAAGGTTTTTCCTCCCCACAGTAAGGGCACCAGGCCAGGGCCTTCTGCAAAGCCAGGGAAAAACCTTCAGGCGGTCTAATCACCGGCGTTTTCACGGATAACCACCCCCTTGCTATTTATCGTAATATCACGATATTACGGTAAAAGCCCTTTGTAGGCCATTCTAGAAAGCCGTCTAAAAAACTGAATCCGGGAAGCCTTGATTTTACTGGCTTCCCGGATTGGTATAAAATGGCACAAATCTGACGGGTATTATCATATAGGCTTGGTTCACAATTTGAAATGTACATGCCCGGAAGCCTTGATTTACAAGGCTTCCAGAAGCCGGCCTCCGGTCGTTTTCGTCTAAGTGATTACGCACCGGGGCACCCTGTCACCCGGCATTTTGCCCGCCACTTTTTCATGTACAGGGCGCGGGTGTCGCGGTAGCCGTTTTTCCGGCATTTCTCGCACCAGACCTGGCGGTTGCTCGACGGGTCGAGCTTCCTGCCGCAGTACAGGCACCGCTTTTCTTTCTTCTGCCGGTCGTTCTTTTTACCGGCTTTCTTTTTCCGCTCCAGCTGCTTCCGCTTCCGCTCCCGCGCCCGCGCCCTCTCCACTTCCGGGTCGGAACGGCAATCGTCGCAATACTTCTGGCTGTTCTTACGCGGCTTAAATTCTTTCCCGCACCAGCGGCAGGTAACCAGCTTCACCCGGCACTCACCCTTTCCTGCCCTCTTTCTGTAAGGGTTTTTAAGAGGGGGTTTTTGATGATAGGTATTTCTATATAGGCTTGGTTCACAATTTGAAATGTACATGCCCGGAAGCCTTGATTTGCAAGGCTTCCAGAAACCGGCCTCCGGTCGTTTTCGTCTAAATGATTACGCGGGGGTATACTTTTTCACCACTTCCCGCACCGCCTCCCTGTCTCCCACAAACTGCTTCGCGAACAGCACCCCATCGGGCCGCCGGTACTCGGCCATCGGCTTCAGCCCGGCTTCCAGGGCGGCCTGCCACACCCGGCCGTCCTCGGAGTACAGGACGGCCTTATCGCCGTAAGCCCACGTCTCGACCACTGCACGCCACCTCCTTTCGCGCCGGAACCGGCCCTTAAAAAGCAAAAACGCCCGGCCAGGGCTTTATCCCCTAACCGGGCGCCTTAATTATTATTCAGTTGGCCGGATAAGCCGGTCTCAATCCTCTTCTCTTTCAGCGTTCCCATTCTTCCGCTCCCGGTACGCCGCAAGCTGCTCTTCGTAGCTCCTTGAGCTGTCAAAAAGCCAATCTTCCGGCTCCGGCGGCGTCTCCGCTTCGGGAAGCTCCGGGGCCTCCACGCTGATTTCGTTCACCGCCTTCTCTACGGCTTGCCGTAACTCTTCCAGCTCCAGGGAATACTCGTATAAATCATCTTCCATCCGGCACTTCAGGTCGTAAAGTTTGTCCTGGTAGTACCTTGCCACAATTTCTACTTTTTCCCTCAACTCGTCCAGTTTGCCCCGGTACGGCAAGACGTTTTTCTTCCATGCCTCTTCCAAACGCCGCTCAAACTCTCTCTTCGCCTCCTGGACTTTCCGGGCCAGTTTTTCGTCCCTGAACCGCCTGATGTTCTCAGCCACTATCCGCGCCAGTTCACCGGGGTAAAGGGCCTCCAGCGCGTCCAGCTCCACAGCGCCTTCACCGTAGCGTTCCTCGAAATGCGCTTTCCGCCGGTCGGAGTCCTTGACCGGGATCCGGGGCAGGCGGTGCTTTTCCACCTGCTCCCTGGTCAGGACGATGGGGTTGAGCTTCACGTCCAGGCCCGGCGCGTACTGGTTCAGCCAGTATTCGATCTGCCTGGCCACGGCCACCGGCATCCCGTCCCCCGCCGGGTCGAAGTCGGACACGTAGAAAATCCTGGTCGGCTTCCTCGACCCGGCAACCCGCCGGATCAGGGCGATGACGCTGGTAATGCTCATGAAGCCCAGGCCGGTCACCAGGTTGACGCCGTAACCCCGGCAAATTGGGATGAGCACGTCGTCCATCGTGCTTTTTTCCACCCAAACCTCCAGGTGGTACGGCTGCATGGATTCACTGTACTCAAACCCGGTAATTTCAAACCAGGGCAGCGACCAGTCCAGGTCCCCGGAAAGGTCGGCCCGGATCTCAGGCATGAACCACCAGCATCCGGTAGAGCGCCAGCCGGGGCGCTCAGGGTAATCGGCAGGCCGGAAGATGTGCGGCTCCGGGTTCCTCCGGTCAACGAAGGCTTCCGGGTCCACCAGGCCCAGGTAGCGGGCCTGTTTACCCGCCTCGCATAAGTCTTTCCAGTTGTTTTCGGTGTTCTCGTAGGGCCTGCCGTCCCACCTTAAAGGGTCCGGCTGGCTCACAAGCTGGTAGTGCACCCGGCGCAGGTGAATGCCGGTCTTGCCTTCGTAACCGAAACTGCGCCACAGGCTGGCGAACCACTCCGCTTTCTGCCTGCTCCCCTCACTTCCCGCGTAGTAAGGGTCGTTCTTGGGGGCCAGGGCCAGCAGGTCCCTTACCGGGCAGTTCCTATCCCTGGCCAGGGCTTTAATTTTTTCGTAGCCGGTCATTCGAGCATCCCTCCCTGAAAAATTAAAAAGGCCGGAAGTTTTTTCTTCCGGCCCAACTCTCCTTTTCTAGTTAATGAAACTGTCTGGCTGAGTATATGCCGCCAGCAGCGCGACCGTACCAGCAATCATGTCGTACAGCTCACCCAAAAAGCCCGGGTCAACGCGCCCCGTAACCTTCAAGTAGGCGGCCACAGCGATAATATCCGACAGGACCAGCAGAAATTCGTCCATGTCGTCCGCGTCCAGGGCCTTCTGTCCGATCTCTACCAGCCCCATCACCAGCAGCCTCGCTACCTGCTCGCTGGTCAGGTCCTCCTGCTCGATCATAGGGATTAAGTCTCGAATGAAATACTCTTCCGCAGGTGTTACTTCCCTGGTCTCCGCATACTGGCACGCGACATGGATCATGCTGATAGCGGCCACGTTTCGCTCAGACATCCCCCTGGACATTTCACCAGTTAAAAACTCATTTACCTGCATTCTTCATTCCTCCCTGGATTTTAATTTTACAGGCCGGAAGTTTTTCTACCGGCCTAACTCTCCTTTGTTTCAGCTTTCGCCCGCTCCCGGAGTAGCCTGTAAAACAGATCCGGGGCGTAGTGAGCGATCACCATCATGGCCCCGTCCCACACCCCACGGCAGTACGGGTCGTCCCGGTAGTGGGGCAGGCGGGACATGAGTTCAGCGATAATCTCTTCCAGGTCTCTCCCCATCCGCTACGTCACCTCCCAAAAAAGAAAGGCCGGGGTTTTCGTAAACTCCCGGCATCTCTTCGCAGAGAGATAAGGCCGGGTAAAAATACCCGGCCAGTGGTCTCCCTCTGGTCTTTGGTTTATGTTATGCCCCGCCGCCCTGCTCCCGGCGTATGGCTTCCGCAATCCACGACCGGATCAGGGTCTGGTAGGGGATGTCCTTCCTCCTGGCTATCTCTTTTACCGCCTCTATCTGGGACACCCGCAGACGCAGGGTCACCTGTTTGGTCCGTGCCCGCTCGCGGATTTTTGCGGCCAGTTCGGGGTCAAGCTCCATTTCAACGGGTTCATCGCTTTCAATGTAGTCCAGGGAATTGTGTGTATCCCAGAATTCAGCCTCTTCTTTTTCGCTTTTAAACTCCGGAAGGGTTTTCGCCATTGTTAATTTCGCCTCCTTTGCAGGTAGTATCGGCGCTCCCACCTGTTCATGTCCCTCGCAGTGACAACGCGGATAACACCGCCGGGCTTGATTTGGAAAATCACCGTCAGGTAACGGCCTCCCTCCGTCTGTCCGTAGGCGGCGAACCTTCCACCCCGGACCCTGCGGACCACCGGGCGGTCGGAAAAGACTCCTTCAACCTCTTCAGGGGTAAGCCCGTGTCTTTCTTCAATGTGCCCGGCATTCCACTTGTCCCACTCAAACCGGCTTATTTTCACCGACAACACCCATTTCCATTTTAAGTCCGCATATTGCTATTGTCAATACAATAGCCCTAATTAATGAAAGGGCCGGGGTATAAGTTCTCCCGGCCCAGACCTCAAGCATACTTCCTTGCCGCCCGGCAGAGCATGTCGGCCTGCCGGTTTCTTTCTCTCGGCACCCACTGAAACCAAACGCTGCCGATCAGTTTTACCAGCGCCGCCACCCGCCGGATAAACCGGGCATATTTCCCGCCCGGTCGGGCACCAGCGCGGACCATCCTGACCAGCGCCATGCAGTCGGTAAAGACCACCACGTGCTGGTACCCCTTCTTGACTGCCCACCTCAAGGCCCTTATGACCGCCTGAAACTCCGCTTCCAGGGAATCGGCGGCCTTTACCCGGCCCTTCCACCGGCGGGTAATCTGGCCGTCAACCCTGGCTTCGTAGCCCCCATAGGCGGTACCGTTCCAGGGCAGGTGGGAACCGTCGCAGTGGATCTCGACGTGTTTCATGTATACGGGCACGGGCCACACGGCCCGCACCCTTCCTCCTTTCGGGAATTGGGTTTGGGCCGTAATGGCCTGACTATTACGCCGCCTTCACTTTCCAGTCGGGGTTTTACCCCCTGACCGGGCCATCTCGATTAGCCTTTTATCCTCATATACTTGTCGTAACACGCTTTTATCTCTCGGTCACTCAGACCGAGCTTGTGCCACTCACGGGCTGTTTTCCGTGAGCGGCAAACCTCGTAGCCCTGGCTACCCTTCCATAATATCAGGCAGCCATGGCCTAACCCGGCACGGTAGCCGTTCGGAAACTCGACAACCATCGGCCTACCGTTGGCTGCAGCGGAAACTACGTTGTAGTGTATCACGCCGCTTCCCTCCCTTCTCCTTCTTCCGCCGCGCCCAGGATAACGTCCAGCACCTTTTCCACGTCGGCCAGGACGCCCATTACGGCCTTCAGGGCCTTCCGCTCGTCCTGACCGGCGTAGTGCCGGATGTATTCCCACCCGTGCCAGATGTAGCCGGAAAAGCCGTACATCTCGCACAGGGCGGCGGCCACTACTTCGGCCACAATTTCCTGGTCCGCGTGCTGGCCCGGCTTTAACCCGCCCGGCTTCACCTGGTGGTGGACGGCGTGGGCCAGCTCGTGGAAGAAGGTATGCGCGTCGTGGGTACTCAGGACTATCTCACCCCTGGCGGGGTCGAAATAGCCGTAATACCTGCCCACGAAGGGCCGGTATTTCACGTCACCCACAAATTTCCGGGCCACGTCGAACAGGGGCGGCGGTTCCGGGGGAGTATAGTCCGCTTCCGGCAGGGGTTTACCTTCGGTATCTTCGTACCGAAAGACCGGGACGCACCGGAAGCCGGTGATGACCGTGCGCTCCCGCTCCACTTCCCGGACCTCGCCGGTCTCCGTGTCCACCTCCCGCTCCCTGACCGTTTTCTTCCTGGTGCAGGGCGCCAGGATGTAGAATGCCTTGGCGCCCTTCCTGACATGCCTGCCTACCTCTTCCCACTGCCTGAACCCCCTGGCATCCTCCGTCCCGGCCAGGTACATAAGCAGTCGGTTGCCCAGGCTCCACCTGTCGGACGGCCTCTCGTACCCGGCCTTCGCCCGGATGACGGTCCGGGCTACGGCGGCGGGCAGGTCTCCGGTGCGGAACATCTCCAAAAGGCGGTTCAGAGCTTCTTGCACTTTCTCGGTAATCGTCATGGACTGCGGGGCGGACCGTCCCGGCCCGCCCCATTTCCTCCTTTCCGTGGAAATGGTTTGGGCCGGTCGGCCCTGGTTAAATTAACCCCCGTCCTTTCAGCGAAACAAACTCCCCGTCCCTGCCGACCACGATGTGATCAAGCAGCTCAACCCCGAGCACATTCCCCGCTTCGACCAGTCTCTTCGTTGCGGCTACATCTTCCGGTGAAGGGGCAGGATCACCGCTCGGGTGGTTGTGGACCAGGATCACCGCCGCCGCGTTGCAGAGCAGGGCGGCCTTAAACACTTCCCGCGGGTGCAGCGGTGACGAATTTAAAGTGCCCACGCTGACCACGTGGATCGCGTTGGGTTCGTTCTTGTTGTTCAGGTATACCGCCAGGCACTTCTCCCGGTCGGCGTCCTCCAGAAACCTCCCGGTAAGGTCAATAACGTCCTCCGGGCTTTTTATTCTCCGTGCGGAGTACATCACGTTTGATTCCCTGATCATCTTTAAGCTCACTATTTGTACTCTCTTTGCGGGCATACTTATGGGGCGGACCCATCCGGCCCGCCCCATTCCCTCCTTTCCGTGGGAATTTTGGCGGGCCGGGTAGCCCGGTCAGGCTCCTGATTTAACTTTCTGCTCCCGCACATTGAGGGCATAAGAAGCCGCACAGGTTGCCGTCCCGGTCGTAATCACCGTGGACCAGACAACCCCCGAAACGGTCTGATCTGGCCCATTCCCTGGCCGGGCGCAGGCAGGCTTCGCAGTAGCCCCCTTTAAGAAGCCGCTGCGCGTCATCGCCCTGCAGGTACTCGGTTTTAGCCATTTCCCCTTCCCCCTTCTACTTTCACTGGGATGACTTCCTCATCCCGGCAAAAGTGCACCAGGTGGTCGGTCTCCACTGCTCTTGCGTTCCATACGGCAATGGTGCCGCACGTGGAGCAGGGACCGAGTTCCGGCCACGGCTGGGGGTCCGGGACTTTATAAAACAGGTGTTCCTTGTGCCACGGAGTGCGGAACAGCACCCCCGGCTTGATCCTCTCAAATTTCATTCTTTCCGGGACGGGCCTTCATCCGGCCCGCCCCATTCCTCCTTTCTTGAGAATGGTTTGGGCCGGAAAAGACCCGATATTAATTTTCACGCACCCACTCGCGCTGGCGGATTACCTTCACTTGCCCGTCCAGGCTTCTTATGACGCGGTAATCGCCGTGGCCGTACACCAAAACGTATGGGGATTTTGTGTACCCATACGCCTTCAGGACGGCCTCTTCTGCCGTAGGTGCTTCTATTAGCATTTTTTCATAGCTATCCGTGTAACAGCTTATTTCGTACATAGTTCCAGGGCGGGACTCCCGGCAGCCCGCCCCAATCACCCCCTCGAAAAGATTTTTGGGTGAAGGCGGGCCGGGCCGCCGGAAGTCCTATGCTCCCTGGACCAATTTCCACTCTCTCTCCCGCAAAGTCGAACGGCGCAGTTTAAACCTCATACCGCCGCTTTCAAAGACCAACCGGCGCGGGTCAATCACGCGGAAAGTCCTTTCCTGCCGCCCACTCCTGAAAGTGATAGGCTCAGTAAATTCGATTACCGCGCCCTTTACCAGCCTGGGGCGGGCCTTGCGGGTACGTATGTTCTCCCAGCACTTCTCCCGCCACCGGAGGGCGCTTTCATTGTCCGTGGGCGTCAGCAGCTTTAAAATGCGCTCCGGGCAGTCGTAGTAGTACGGGTGCATGTTTTCGGTCATGTCCTTGTAGCCGAAGTTGCAGCCGTCCGGGGCGTTCGGGACGAACCTGAGAAGGCACACAATAGCGGTCACTTCCCGTTTTCCCGTGCCGTCTCCCATTTCGTAGGCAATATAGGCGGTGCTCAAGTTGACCACGGCGCAGTCGATGACCCTACCATACCTGCCGTCATCCCGCCGGTAGTCAAACTCCTTTTTGAAAAACTCCTTAATGCTTTCCCCGTGGTATTTCTGCGTAAATGTCCATCCCATAACCTCAAGGGCAGGCCCCCGGCGGCCCGCCCCTCTCACCTCCCTGATTGAAGTGAGTTTGAGGCGGGCCGGGCCGCCTGGGAAACTACTGCAACAGTCCGCTCTTACCGACTTTCACGCCACGGGCTATGAGCTCCGTGGTGATATAAACCAGTATCTTTCGGGCCTCCTCTGCCGAATATAGCAGCCTCATTCGCTCCTGGCCGGTAGCCAGGTCGGCGTCCCATTTAAGCTCATCAGCTACCTCGCCAACAAGGTAGTAAAACTCCCACAGCTTCCGCGTAGGCCATTTCCTGAAGAACCTTACCGGCTTGTACGGTAACGCGATATAGAATTCTCCAGCCGCTATGTTCCTGCCTATCGGAGATATTCTGTCTCCTTTCAGGCTTCCCACCGGTTTCATGCGCCAGGGGACGGCCCGGCCCGTCCCCTTCGCACCTCCTTTCGGAAGGTTGAAGGCGGGCCGGGCCGCCTGAAACCTATCTTATCCGCCGGTCATCCGGCAGTCCGGTATTACTAGTTTGGACAGGGGAAACTGAAAGGGCAATCAACCCTTTCTCACCCTGCCGGTACCTGATCTTTACCATCTTGCCCACAGTCAAAGCCTGGCCTGCGCCGTTTTTGGCGTAGACGGCGTGTTTGGTGCCGTCTATGGCCTGGCAGTAGGCCCGGACCACGCCGGGGGACTTGCCGGACCGGACTTCCAGCACCGTGAAGGTGCCGGTCTCGGTGCCGTCGTTGGCCTGGGCATTTTGGGCCGGTTGGCTGTCGGCCTGGCCCTGCTTGGCCGGTGGCACCTGCTTCTCGCCCAGCGCCTCCGCTATGGCCGCTTCCAGCTCAACGGTGTCCTTCCCGGCCTGTACCATCGCGGCCAGCAGATTCGCCAGCGCGACGGCACCGGCGTGGCGGGCCTTTAACGCCTCCAGCTTCGCTTCGCTGGCGGCGTACTCGGCCCGCGCCTGGTTGAGCTCCTGGTGGAGCTTCACCAGCTCGGGGGAGCTGGTACGCTGGTTCGGGGGGATGGCCGCCTCCAGGGCCTTGATCCGGGCGTCTAGGTCGTAGATTTTGCACCTGGACGCATAGGCACGGTGGGCGGCGGTCTCTATCTCGGCGGTGTTAATCAACACTCCCATAAGTTTTTGCATAGGGGTTCTCCTTTCCGATATTGGAATTTTAAGGCCGCCAGGTGGTTTAACCACCAGCGGCGGCCTTAATTATACACACATGACTCTCTTCCTTTGTCCCTCTTAATTTCTTGCGGCGGTTTTGCGTTCTACTTTTCGCGCCTGACCCAGTACATTATTTCGGGCGATGCTGCCGGATCTGCGTGTTCTAAAAGAAGAGAAAGGATTTTGATAATCTGATCTCCAGCCCACCCGGGGTAGGTATACAACTGCCACATTTCTCTTCCCAATCTCGTGTTATACAGCGGCGAACAATAAAGAGCATGTTTCCACTTACCTAACAAGGCTTCCACCTGGTCGGTAATGGAACGATAAACCGCTGCCGCTTCTTTCACATCATGTACCATCTTCTCCAAATCACTCCGGCTGAAGCCCGTTTTTAAGTCATTTTGCCCGAAGGCGCACGTCGAGCACAGGGTTGAGGATGACCCCTCCAGGTCAACCTCACGATGCAGCTCCGCCGCCTGGCACACTTGGCAGATAGGATGATTTCCCGCATGCTTGATCACTTTGTCCCACATTTTAAAATCCCCCTTTTTTGTTTTTTCAGGCCATTAAATAGCCCTTCTCACAATTTGATTCCCCCGGCCTGGACCCCGCCGCCGGACGGTGCCCCTCTCTTACCCGGTGTCGCCCGGTCGGACGGGGGTGCTGCTCCGCGGCCCGGCGGTGCCCCGTCAATGCGGTGTCGCCGGGCGGTGCGATCAGTGGCGCGTTTAATACGGCCGGGTTATTTCGTCAAAGTCCAGCCCGAATTTCCGGGTCAGGACTTTTCTCGCCCATTTACCCACCATCAGGAAAAGCCCTGCCAGCAGGTATGCCGCCGCTACCGCCGCAAAAAATACCGCCAGCGCAGGTATTCCCGCCAGGATAAACGCGACCACAAGCCACCCTGGTTCTGCCTTTTTGCCGGCCAGCCCCAGGGAAGCCCGCGTAATTCTTTTTACTACGCGCGGGTACTGCACGCGGTTAAGGCGCAACAGCGCCTTTTCAGCCAGCAGGCCCGCGACGACCAACAGCGACAGGGTTACCAGTGCCAGCGTGACGGCAACCGCCGCTACAGCGGCACCCACCTCCCTGGCAGTAGGGATGACCTGCTTTTCTAAAAGCCGCCGCGCCCTGTAACGGAAGGGGGCGCGACGTTCACTGACGTAATACCCGCGCTTGTAATCCCAAATAAGATTTAAAACTGCTCCCATCGGCACCGGGGCACGCCTTTCCGGCCAGGCGACCCCTTCAACCACCCCTTTCTAAGAGTGATTTTTCTGGGGCCGCCGCCCCTGGTCTATGTAAACGCAAAGACGGCCAGCCAACGTGAGCTGCCGGAATCTCCATGCGTTAGGAGAAACTCACGCGGCTGGCCGTCCTGCACTTGTTTTATATACCGGCGAAAACCGCCGGTAAAGTGTCAGCTCGCTCCGGCGCGTCTCCTGACCAGCACCCAGGCACCAGTGCGTGCAACCCAGGCCGCCAGGATAAGCGCCACAGTCCCGATAAACATGCCGCCCGGCGCGGGCACCCCCACGCATACCCGCGCCCTATCCCTCCCCTCGGGAAGAATAAAAGGCGCGGGTGTGGGGACGCCCGCTGTATATCTAGCCTAACGGCTGTATACCTGCCGGGAAAACAAAAACGCCCCTGTTGTGCAAGGACGTCTCGTCTCACATGGTTAAGATTTCAGGCTTGCGCCTGACTCCGCCTCTTCGCTGGGCGCTGCGGGCACGTCGCGCTGTCAAAGGACAACCACGTGCCTCTAGCCGGGAGACCGGCCAGACTGCGGTGCTAAGACCGCCCAAACGGCCTTCACCCGAAAGGGTGAAGTGTTCGCCTGAAGGCGAATGTTTAAAAACGGCCAGGAAAACCCTGTACTACCAGTATAGCACAGCGCCCCAAAAAGTCAACACCGTTTTTATGTACTCCGGCCCCCGCCGGGCCGGAAATCAGAAAAGGTACCGCTGCGCGACGGGGAGCAGTTTGCCCAGCCCGACCAGGACGCCCAGCAGCAGCCCTGCCAGCCGGAGCCGGAAGTTGTCATCTTCTTCCAGGCGGCACTGGTTTAAAAACGCAAAGCCGCCCAGCACGCTGCCCAGCACGAAAGCGTGCACCCGGTGCGCGTCCACTGCTGCCCAGGCCGCCAGAAGGCCGCAGCTCAGGGCCAGCGCCGCGACCACTGCCCCGCGTATCATGGCAGCCACGAAAACCAGCGGCCATATTACTGCATCAGCGCGTCTTTCAGCTTCAGTGTCCTTAGTCTTTCCAGCGTCGTCCACCACAGCTGTCCACCCCCCTTCGGCGTTTTACCGTTCACTGACACCACCACCGCCGGGCAGTCCGGCAGCACCCCCGGCCACCAGGCCATTTTATACACCTGCCCGCCGGGGAACTTTACATATCCCGCAGACACCCTGCACCCCGCCTCCTTCGCCCGGCAGGCCAGCCAGCCCAGGGCCAACCGGCCCATGTAGGTCTCCTTCACGGGTACCGGGCTGCTGGCCGGTACCCACAGGGGTTCCTGTCCCGGTAAAAAGCACCGCCGGACGTAGCCGGTCCCGCGAAGGATTTTCAAACATCCGGCTGCGTCCGGGAACACCAGCGCCAGGGCCTTCTCGGAGGCCCCGGCGCACTGCTCCAGGAAGTCCAGCACTGCCGCCGCCCGGCGGGAAGTGAGTATGCCGGGCGGCTTCGCCGGGTCAACGCTGACGTACGCCACCCGGACCACCGCCTTCTACCGGGCCAGCCTGCCCCTGATCCTCATGTGCAGTTTTTTGGCCGCCGGGTCAAAGACAGTGATCATGCAGGCCACTCTCTCACCCCTGCGCAAAACGCCCCGCAGGGGTGCGGGAGCTATGCCTACCAGGCCGGGCTTCACTTCCACGAACACCGTGCTGCCCTGCTGCGTCAGCACCGTACCGGCCACTACGTCCCCGCGCTTATAAGAACCGGCCCACGGGTCGGCCTCCAGGGCGGCTATGTCCAGCCGGATGGTGCCGGTCTGGGCGTCCACCTGCACCACTTTGGCCTTTACCGCCTGACCCGGCCTGAACAACTCGCTCAATTTGGCTGCGCGGTTTCTCGTGGCCTTAGCCCGCGGGACTTCTACCAGCACGCCGCCCCCGGCGTCCACCACCAGACGGGACGGCTTGCCGTTCACGGGGTCGGGCGGCAGGACGGCCTTCACAACCACATCCACCACCATGTCCGGCTTCAGGGCCGCGAACAGCTTTTCAGCGGCGTCCGCCACGGCTTCCCTCCGGGAGCAGGCGACAATGCCGTTCTCCCGGTCAAGGGCCTTAATTTTAACGTGCACGGTCTGACCGACATAGCGGAGCATTAACGATTGGTCGTCCAGGCCCGATTCGCTGGCCGGTACAATGCCTTTAACCCCGCCGCCCAGGTCCAGCTCCCAGACTGCGGTGTTCAGGGTTTCGGGAAAGGTCACCTTCTCCACCACGGCAGGGACGGTATAGCCCTGCTGCTTCGCAAAATGAAGATACTCCCAGCGATTGGCTTCCTGCGTGAATCCTTCAGGCTTGATAATGGTACTCATTGTTAATCTCACTCCCCTGTCTGTTTATTTTCAGGGCGGCAGGCCGCCAACAATATCACCCGCCTTCCCCGGCAGTTTCAGCCGCCCCTGAAAATAAAAAAACCGGCCTTTTCAGCCGGAATTTTAAACGAAAAGCAGCTTCATCCGCCGTCACCCGCCTTTTTGACCAGGCCATAGTCCGTCACGTGTATGGTCGTCCTGTAGCCGCCGGTAGTCCAGACAACGGCAAATTTCGGGTACACCTTCTCTATCACACCGGTAAAGGTTTTCGGGTACAGGCCGGTGTCCCGGTAGGAAACCTCCACCACAGAACCGGGTCTGATGAGGTGGCCCACTGCTGCCAACTCCTTTCTGCTGATTTTTAAAAAAGAGAAAGCCCGCACGGAAATTGTTCCGTACGGGCCTCACTGCTATATCCGCGTGGCCAGGAGCGCGAACTGCACCGGCACGAAGAGCCTGCCGTCCCTGACCTCGGCGGGCGCAGGCATGGGGATTTCGACGCCCCTCACCCACGCTTTAGCCTGGCCGACCCGGAAAACGGTCACCCGCTCCAGCGTCCTGCCCGGCTTGACCGGCACGTAAAACACGTCCAGTACGGGCGGTTCCACCTTCCGGGTGGTCACCATCACACTGCCGTCGGTACCCACCAGCAGGTCCGCACCGTTAGCTTCAGCCAGCCACCGGAGGGGCACCATGAAAACACCCCCGGTTGTGGTGTACGGCGCGGGGCCTTCGTAGGCGAAGGCAGGTACGGCAGCAGCCAGGACGATTAAGGCCAGCAGCAACACAAAAACAGCTTTACCGCGCATGGCGTATTCACCTCCTTCTCGAAAAGCTCTACAAAAAGAAAAAGCCCGGCTGTAAAAAGCCGGACTTAATAAAATTTCTCTTTGACCCACTTCCGGGCCATCTCCATACACTTTTCTTTTCTCTTCTCGGCTGAAGGTTCTTCGTAAGCAGTCTCAGGAAGCCGCCTGCCCACGTACTCATATCTCACCCCTTTCTCTTTATCTTTGACTACCCTGTACCAGTAAGGGCCTGCAAAGCTGCCGTCCTTCCGCTGGCGGAAACGCGCCTGGTACGTGCTGCTGTCGGTGTAAATTTCTTGAAACCGCTTCTGTACGGCGTAAAATTCTTCGTACCGCTGGTAGCCGGTCTCCGTTCTGCTGTATCCAGCTTCGTTCAACAGTTGTATAAAAGCCGCGTAAACCGCCGGGTTGTGGTCATTTTCTTTAAAAACATTCGAGAGCATTTCTTTAAACCTGGACACGTCACGCTTAAAGGCTGCCTTCGCTCCTTTAGTATATAACCTTAAAGCCTCTCTACGTTTTTTGCGTTCTTCTCGTTGTTTCTTCCATTCATCCCATTCTTCATTTTGCTGCCTTTCTTGTTCACCCCTGCGGGATTCTTCATACCGCCTGCGCAGGTGCTCCCATATATCCGCCCCAAAACCGGAAAAGCCGGATGATGTGCCGGAGAAGAAGTTGGGACCGGTCCACCCATTTTTTATCGCATCCATTACCACGTCCCTGGCCTGGTTGAGCCGCACCATTTCTTCCATACTCCCCCCGGCGTCCGGGTGGCACTCCTTCGCCCTGCGCCGGTAGGCTGCTGCAACCGCCTCAGCGGTATATTCGCCGTCGAGCCGGAGAATTTCTAACGCTTCTGCCAGCGTCATTACTGCCGCCCCCATTCATGTGCAACTTATACATTCTGGTTGCATACATGATTATATCATAAGGAGGCGGTTGTGTGTAAATATTTTAAGGGAGTTGCACATAGACTTTACGGGGCGTGTGCAACCCCCTTACAAAAAATTGCACAAAATACCCTGTAAAAAGTCACCTGCCCGCGACCAGCCTGGACACGTAATCCCACCCCGCCGTGATGTACCCGGCAGCCTGGTTGAGCAGGTGAATATGGCCGCCGGTGAGATAATTCGCCCCAAGAATCGTCACGGTCACGAAACAGAGAATACCCGCCGCCCACAGCAGGCTCTCCACCGTCCACCAGATAAGCGCGTAGGTACGCCAGAGCGCCCTGCACACCCGTTTCAGACCGGCGGCCACGTCCCGCATGTCCACGGCTGGTTTTGCGCGGGTGGGTCCGCCTTCCGCAGCCGTCCGGTCCGTTTTGATTGCTTCCTGTGTATTTGTTTTCATGCTCCCCCTCCTTTACCTGGGCTTTCAGGCCCGACAGGATTATGCCGGGCCTGCGGAATCAACGGTGACAGACTTTTCTCTGGACAGGTTCCGGTACTTCCGCACCTGCACCGTGACCGTCCCGGCAAACCCCGGCGGGAGTTCAACCTGCCTGGTCTCACCTTTCGACAGGGTTATTTCGGCCAATGTACCGGTACCTGCCCGTAGCTGTGCCGTTACCTGTTTCGGCCCCCGCTTCGGTTCGTAGGTGACCGCCACGGTGCCGGGCGCAGTCTCCTGAAGCGACAGCGATACGTATACAGCCCTGAAAGGCGGCAGCAGCGGCAACCACTTCTTCCGGGTCAGCCAGGCCGCGCCTGCAAGGAGCGCACCGAGTGCTGAAGCAGCAGGCAGGCTGCTGTGGCCGGGTTTGGTCGGCTGTTCCGGCTGTTTGGGCGGTTTGGGCGGCGGTTCCGGTGTTTTCTTTACTTTGTCCAGCCAGGCTTGCACGCTGGCCGGGCAGAAGGGGAAACCGAAGGCAGGACCACGGACAGTGCCGGAAGTAACTTCAGGCATTTGATAGGACAGGTGCATTGTGCCGTCAAGAAGCCCGCCGTCGGCAGCTCGGTATCCCCAAATGTCGCGGTGCCGGTAATAGTCATCCTGAAGCTGTTCTGTCGCTTTTTTATTCAGCACGATATTTCCCGTAGCCGACAGACTGTACGGCAAAGTGTAGCTTATTCTGAAATCAGGAAGTTTTATAACCGGCTTCCCTGAAACGGCGCTGTCGACGTGTATCACCTCTTTTCTGCCGCCGATGTCGACGACGACATCGCCGGTCCCGGAAAGCGCGGCCACCATTAAGCTGAAACTGTAATCTCTGCCGCTGCTTTTCAGATTGTACGTGCCGGATTCCGTGACCGGGGTGAACACCGCCGTTTCCAGATCGGACCTGACCATTTGGCCGTAAACTTTCACCCCCGGCGGGATGTGAAGGGTGATGTGGTCGCTGCGCCAGTAATCGTAGGCGTATAAAATACCGTCTTTGTATAAAACCGTGCTTTGAAAGTCCAACCTATCCGACGAACCGGCAAATGCCGCCAAGGGTACAACTACCGCCAGTAACGCCGCGATAATCGATACTGCCAGCTTTTTCATGATAATCCCCTCCTTGTTTGATTTTTTACCTACCAGACTTTTCGACCAGCACAGGGTACCTGAAGAAATCAAACAAATACTTTTTAACCTGCTCGTAGCCCGCGCCCGCGTCAACCAGCGCGTGGGCCAGTTTTTCCGCCTTCTCGACACGGGATAGCTGGAAACTGTCAAGGTAGTCCCGGACATTCGCGTCAACAGGCAGTCCGCGCGTTTCCCGGTACTGCCTGGCGGTCATGCCCAGCACTGCTTTGTAGACCAGATCAGTCACCGCTTTGTAGCCCCACCCGTGCATTTCTTCATTCAGGCCGGACTCTTTGATGCTGTCGGTCAGGGTACGCCTGGTGATCTTGCCGACGGCCCGCTGTACTTCGTATGTTATCCGGCCCTGACGGATGGCTTCCGGTACATCCCAAACCCAGTCAATGAATTTGTTGGCCTTTGGCTTATTACTCCAACGGCAGATTTCGTAGACGTCCTTCCATGTGTATAAAACCACCTTTTGGATTCCGCCAGAGGGTAGCTCAATTTGGGCTACCCTTAAAAATTTGTCTAGCCGCTCCCGATACCGCATGTGGATGTTTTTGATAGCGTTTTCCGGATATTTATACTCCAGCGCTTCCCCTATCTGCCGCCTGGTCAACCACACTTCGCCGTTTCTGGACTCGTAGAAATTACAGACAACAGTGCCGAACGGTTCGGACTTGACCAGCCTGTATTCAGACTGCTTTCTCGGGCCTTTCATGCCGGTCTCACCTCCTTCCGCTAAAAAAAGAAAAAAGCCCGGCCTTTTCAGCCGGGTGCACTTCGGACAATTTGACCGATGTTAGCTCTGCGCGAAGTCCTCCGGTTCCAGCGTGTCCGCCCTGCCAGCCAGCACCGCCTTCCTGACCGCCTGTTCCACCAGCTTGCGGGCGTACCTGCCGTTGCCCAGGCTGCCGGTATCAGCCTGCCGGAATATTTCCAGCAGGACGGGTCCCACGCTGTCACTCAGGACAAACCCCTGCTTCCTGGCCTCCAGCCGGGCAATTTCCACCAGTTCTTCAGGCGTATAGTCGGGAAACTCGCAAGTGAACGCTATCCGGCTTTCAAGGCCGGAGTTCAGCCGGAACAGGTCCTGCATTTCCCTGGTGTAACCGGCCAGGATAACCACCAGCTTATCTCTATAGTCCTCCATAGCCTTTATAATGGTGTCCAACGCTTCGGCCCCGAAGTCCTGCGGGCCGCCGCGGGCCAGGGAATACGCCTCGTCGATAAACAGCACGCCGCCCATAGCCCTGTCCAGCACTTCCCGCACCTTCTGCGCCGTCTGGCCCACATAGCCCGCCACCAGGCTGGAGCGGTCAACTTCCACCAGGTGGCCCGAAGGCAAAGCGCCCAGGGCCGCCAGCAGTTCTCCTACCAGGCGGGCAACGGTGGTCTTGCCCGTACCAGGGTTGCCTAAAAAGCACATGTGCATGGACTGCTTCAGGGACGGCAGGCCCTTCTCCCGGCGGGCGACGTTGGCCTTTGCAACGGCCTCCACTTCGCGGAGGAAGGATTTCACGCTGGAGAGGCCCACCAGGCTGTCGATTTCGGCCCAGATTTCATCCAGGGAGCGGGTTTTCGCCACCGCCTGGCCTACAGCCGCCGCGACGTCGGCCCCGGTGATCATACTGGACGCCGGATCTCTCTCGATGGCCGCCGAAATAGCTTTTTCCACGACATTCCGGGCGTAACGGCCATTGCCCAACCGACCAATCTGGCCTTCCACCTGCCGGAAGTGGGCCAGGAGAACGGTCTGCGCGTCGTCGGCCAGGGCAAACCCCTGCCCCTTCGCGACCAGGGCAGCAATTTGAGCCAGTTCAACAGCCTTGTAGTCGTCGAAGGCGATTATTTGGCCGATACGGGACTTGAAGCCTTCATTCACCTTGTTGAGTTTTTCAACCACGTCGCTGTACCCCGCCACGATGACCACCAGGCGGTCCCGCTGGTTCTCCATCGCTTGGATAATCTCAGTAATAGCTTCACTGCCGAACCCCTGGTCGGCCAGCTCATACGCTTCGTCGATGAACAGCACGCCGTCAAGGGCCTTCTCGATGACCCGCCTGGCCGCCCCGCTGGTCTGGCCCACGTAACCGGCCACCAGGTCAGACTTGGACGCCGTGACCAGGTGCCCGGAGTTCAAAAGGCCCAGACCGGCGAAAAGCTCCCCGATGAGCTTCGCAACGGTGGTCTTACCCGTGCCGGGGTTGCCGACAAAGGCCATGTGCAGGCTCTGCTTCAACGGCGGCAGCCCCTGCTCCCTTCTCTTCACCTGCGCCTCGGCCAGCGCCATGAGCCTCCGCACCTGCTGCTTCACCCCTGCCAGCCCCGGCATGGCGTCCAGCTCTTTTAAGACTTCCTCCACCGGGCGGGCGTTCACCTGCGCGCCCCTCCCGGTGACGTCCCTCAGGGCGTCCAGCACGTGCTGGCGGGTGATCTCGACGCCCTCTTTGGCCGCGAACAGGGCCGCCCGGTCAACCGCCGCCCGTATCCCGGCGGGGGACGTGCCGTCCGTGACACGGGCCAGGTACTTCAGGTCGTCCCTGCTCACATTATTGGGCCGGTCTTTCAGGTACAACTCGAACAGCTTCAACCTGGCCTTCTCGTCCGGGTTGCCGATTTCCACCTTCAGATCGAAGCGCCCCGGCCTGGTCAACGCTTCGTCCAGGGTATCCGGCCTGTTCGTGGCCGCGATGACGAACACCCCGTCACTGCCGGAGAAACCGTCCAGGCAGGCTAAAAGGGTGTTTATGGCCAGGTCGGACGGGCTGTTGATTGAATGCCCAGTCCTCTTCTGGCCGATGGCGTCAAACTCGTCAAAGAAGATGACGCTGGGCTGGTTGGCCTTGGCGTAGGCGAATAAACTCCTGATATTTTCTTCCGTCCCGCCCACGTAGCCGGAAATAATACTGCTGGCGTTCACCACATAAAACGCCGTGCCGTACATCTCAGCGGCAGCCCGCGCAAATGATGTTTTCCCAGTACCGGGAGGGCCGTACAACAATAGCCCTTTTGGCGGCCTGATACCGTACCGCTGGAATTTCTCCCGCTGTGCCGGGTCCAGGGCGGCAACGAGCGCGTCCCTGGTGGCCTCCTTAGCCTTCTCTAAACCGATGATCCTGTCAAAGGCCGCAGGGTCGGGCTGCTTCTTCGGGAAGTATTCCACACCTGCAGGCAGCCGGTTTCCACCGGCCAGCGGCTGCCCCTGCGGGACGCCCTCCGGCTGGGGTTGGGAAAGCGCGTCCTCCGGGACGGGCGGGAGGAACCGGTACTCGTAGAGCGCACCGGCCCCCACCATGAGCACTGCCGCCGCGCCCGCCAGCCCGTTTTGCAACAGGGCCACAAGGAGCAGTCCCACCAGGGCCGAAAAGGACACCGGCCAGTGGCGGCACATGAAGTCCGCCGCCCGCAGGACGTAGTAGGCGCTGGTGTCCAGCCAGTCCGGTTGGACGTACTGGGGATTCCTGTTCATTACTCACTCACCTTCCTTGTAATTAGAATCCTGAAGTGCCGCTTCCACGTAGGCCAGGCCGAAGGGTATCGGCTGAAGAACCGGTACGTGACGGCCGCAGAAAATACTGTTATACCGACCAGGGCCGCCAGGAAGCCGTTGCGCGTGGCCCCGGAAATCAGGGACCACGCTATCAGACCGGCTCCCAGGGGCCACGCCTGGACGTAGAGAAACATGAATGCCCGCATCATGAGTTCCAACAGGGTACCGAATCCGTGCATGACCCAATCACTCCCCTATCATCCTGGAAAATTCGGTGCCGCCTACCATGTAAATCTTTTTCGACTCGGTCCGGGATACGGTGTCCCACTGGTGGTGCTCACCGGGTTGAGCCGTACCCTTGACCACGGTATACTGGCAGGCCCACTCCAACCCCGGTGCCAGGTTGTGCCCCGTTTTTACCCTGCCGTCCGCCTGCTGGTAGTAATACGGGGCGTCCTGGTCCGCCCGTACGATGAGGCTGTCACCAATACGCGCGGTGAAGGTAAATTTCTCTCCAGGGTCCAGTCTGGCGTCCTCCGGCGGAGTATTGTCCAGGTGCGTCACGCTGACCAGTAAAGGAAACAAGCCGTCACCGTAGTACAGCGTATAGGTCTCAGCCGCCCCGCGCGGAGACATATTCTCCACCGCGCCCTTCACGGCCCCCTGGCCGCTGACCGCGCCTTTCACTGCGCCGGTAGCAGCCCTGGAAGCTGTGGAAGCGGTTTTCATTGCAGCGTGTACTGTAAAAACCGTTAGGATGACAGCCACCAGGACGGCGGCCACCAGGAAATTAGTTCTGAACCGCACTGACGCTCTCTCCTTTCTGTTTCAGGGTGAAATTGAGGTCGGCTAAAACCACCGGCATGAACGGCCCGTACTGGTCCGTAGTGCTGGTGTAGCCGTCTTTTTCAACCTTCTTCCCGTGGGTGGCCAGCCTGACCACAAGCTGGTTTTTACCGGCCAACTCGATGGTCACCGGCTCGTCTTTAGAAACCAGCGCGTCCTTCATTATATCCCGGTTCAGGACTCTTTCCCCGTCCACGCTGATCTCCAGGGCCGTGCCGTAGGCGTATTGATTTAAGTTCCCCATGCTATTGGGCTGTGCCAAAGTAAACGTGACCCTGGAATACCGCCCGCCCAGGGGAAAAACGACTGACACTGTATAGTCGCTCCCGCTGTTCTTGCCGGGCCGGATCAGCAGGCCGGGATGGGAATAGTCCGTACCGGCCAGGGACGTCCCGTTAAACAGGACCAGTTCCACCGGACCGGCAACCTGCGGGTAAATGCCCTGCCAGCTCACCACGGCCTGGCCGCCGGACTGCTGCTGTTCCTGCTGCTGTTGTGGTTGTTGCGGTTGTTGCGTTTGCTGTTGCGGTTGCTGTTGCGCCTGCTGCGGCTGCGGCCGTCCCTCTCGCTGCGCGGCCTGCTCCTGGCGCACCGGCTGGTTGACCGGTTGACTGACCGGCGGGTTCGGGTGTACTCTACCGATAAGAGTTACCACTATCACCAGCAGGGCAAACAGCCCTATCCCCCCTATAAAAACCAGGTGGGGGGACTTCTGCCAGAGCGTTTTTATCCTGTCTACCATTTCCTGGATAAATTTTCGTACAGCTTCCAATGACACTCCCTCCTTTACTTGCTACTGCGCCAGGTCGCCCCGGTCGTCAGTACGGTACGTCACCGGGGATCCCGGCGTGACCGTACCGCTGACCCGGTGCCTGCCGATGGAGATTTCTCCCCGGTAGCTCACGGGTCCGGGGTCCGGCGTGCTAACAGTTATAGTGCCGTTTCTGGGGCCTGGGAAAACACAAGGAGCCTGGTACGTCCTGGTGCCGCTGGCGTCCGTCACTGTGACGATTAGTCTACCCCCGGACGCCTGTATGCTGGACTTCAGCGCCGGGGTTGACTGCCCCTGCACCACGCCTGAAATCAGTGCCAGGGCCAGCAGGAGTGCCGCCCCCAGGCCGACCAGCCCGCCCAACCCCTTCTTCGGCGGTCCCGGCGTTTCCGCCAGCTCCCGCCGCTGTTCCTGCACTGCTCCAATCTCCGTTTCAGTCCTCATCTTCCCACTCTCCTTTATTGGTTTTGCCGGGCCGGGAAAAAACCCGACCCGGCGGGTAAGTTAGCGGCCCAGCAGGTCGCGGATAAGCATCACCACTAACTGCCAGCCGCCCAGGATTATCAGGGCACCCACCGCCACGGCGATGAGCAGCTTCTTGCCCTGTTCGCGGGCCACCATGAAAACTATGCCCGCCACTATAAGCATGACGACTACCAGGGCGCTGCCTATCGCGGTCAGCCGCTCCTGCAGGCCCTGTAGGAAGCTGCCGGTATCGGTCTGCTGCGGCGCGGTGGTCACCACCGGGGGCGCGGTCTGCGCGTTGGTCTCCGTGGCGAAAGCAGGGGCCGCGACCAGGGCGAGGACCATGAGCGCGAGAATTGCGACGACCACTGTTTTTTGCATTGCCTTTCACCTCCTTCCGAAAACTTTTCCGGAGCCGCCCAGCTTGATTACATCCCTCCTTCCCGCCGGAAAAGCTGGCCCCTATAAAAATAGAAAAACCGGCCTCCACCGCCGGTCTGCGGAAGTCTTACCTTTTTCCATACCGGTAACGGTACTTACTTTGTGGCCTCCACAATGAAGGTTACAAACCGATCCCGGAAGGAGAGAATAACAGCATGTCACTCAACTCAAAATTGAGCCAACCAGACACTCTCCGCCAATCCCTCAATTTTGAGGGGTTGGCCCTTCCAGGTCCCGCCTCAGCCCGCAGGCTCCCCACCGGCCTTCTTCCCCTTCCTTCGCTTCTTCTTCTCGTTTTCGGCCTTCAGTTCCGCCGCCAGCTCCAGGAGCCTCTTCCTGCCGCGCTCGTTGTACCGGAAGGTGACCACCTGCTTGTCGCTGTACGGGGACTTGTCCAGGACGTATTTCCCGTATTCTTCCGTTTTCAGGTTGTGGGCCTCCGCCAGCCTGCCTACCATATTGGCCGAAAGGCCCGCCTCTCTCCCGATGTCCCCGGCGGAGTATGTCTTTTCGGTTTCGGGCAGGGGCAGGAAAGACGCTCCGGCTACGATCTCAGCGGCCTTGCACACCATTAACTGGATACTCTCGGGGGAGAGGATGTTTTGGTATTTTTCAGCGACTCCTAAAAGGATTTTTGCGCGTTCGTTTTTGATTTTCTCCATGTCCACATCCGCGCGGGTTAGTTTTTCCACCCCTTTCCTTCCTGGAAGCTCGTACCCGCCGGTCTTTCTGATCTCCGGCACAACGTCGCGGCGAATCCACTTTTTAAAGCGTTTGCCTTCCGGCTTGTCGGTGTAGGTTAAAAACCCGTACAAGCCTTCCTCGTAAAAAATAGTCAAATTCGGCGTCTTTGAACTGATGGGATTTAATCCAATCACATAATTTACCATTTCTTTAAACTTCTTTAAATCGCTTCCTTTGAGGACTTCGTACTCAAACCCCGGTTCAAATTCTTCCGCTTCGATGCAGTTTCTGACAGCCGATGCAGGATCATCGTACCCAAGGACTTCCGCGATCTCCCCCGCAATCCAGCAAAGCCTACCGTTCCAGATAAAAGTGTGAACCGTTTTTTCCCTCAAACTGTTTCGTCAGCACGACAGGGCTGTTTTCGCTCATCTGGGTTCCCCCTTTCAAAAATCTTCCAGGACCACCGGCCTATCCTCACCCCTCCTTCCCGCCGGAAACTGGCCCCTGTAAAATAAAAAGTCCGGCCTTTTCAGCCGGACACTGCCTGCGCCTACACCCCGGACATGAGCAGGACGGCGGCCAGAATGACCAGGCAGGCAGCAAATACCTGCGTCTCCCGCGCGTCCTGCCCGGTTTTTATCTCCCAACAGTACCGCTTTTCCGCCCAGCGGTGCGCTTCCCACCGGGAAACCAGGGCGTTCCACTTTCCCGCTGCCGGTGCTCTCTCCGGCAGCCGGGGCAGGTATACACGCCAGGGCTGCACCCCCGAACGGGTCATGCCATCAAGCATGATATGGGATACGCCGCCCAGGACACCGGCCAGCACCAGCAGGAAAGCTTTCAGAGCTATGGCCGCCGCTGTTCCTACCGCCAGCCCGGCCAGGGCCGCGAAAAATACAGTGTGTGTCGGACTTTCCCGGTGACCCCATTTTTCTTCCAGGTAGCAGGCCAGCAGGCGCAGGCGTCTCCCGGCATAGCTGCCGGGGTGGTCCACGTCCGGCAGCAGTGCCGCTACGCCGCCGATTATTGCGCCCACCAGCGGCTGCCCCGCAAGCGTACCGGCAGCAGCACCCAGGGCAGCACCGGCGGTGAAATGGGTCGTACCGGTCATGGAGTTTCACCCCCTTTAAACAAAACGCCCGGCTTCAATCGAAGTCGGGCGTCCCGGAAAACAGGTCGTCTACACTTACACTGCCGCCCCCGGACCGCTTCCGCTTCCGGTCAGGTGGGTCGGGTGTGTCTTCCCCCGCTTCCGGTATCGGCGGCACCGGCACGTCCCCCGATACTGGGGGCGCGTAGTCGGATATACTGCGCGGTTCCTGTGGTAATTCCCGGTACTCCTTCAGGTCGGAAAAAGCCACCGTGGTCATAAACAGCGGCCTCTTTGTGGGTATCCGGGCCGTGGCTGTGTAGAACGGCAGCTCCAGCATCTGCGGGGGTTCCATTAAGGCCATTTCCTTTACGGATTCGGTCCGCTTCGTGATTTCCGTTGCCCGCTGCCAGGGCATTGTCACGTCCCGACGGGCCGTGGTTTCTAACACCTTCGCCTTCCCGAACATTTCACAGAAATACCGGGCGGTCTTGATGTCGTTTACTCTTAATGACATACGCACGTCCATCTGTCCCAGTATCGTGTCCGCATCCGCCGCACCGTATAAGCTGGCAAACTGGGTCAGGGCCTGCATAATAACCACATAGGTAATTCCCAAACCCCGGTCAAAACTGACCCGCTGGTTGAAGTCCGGTATTCTACCGATGTTCGCAAATTCGTCCAGGATAAACCTGACCGGCACCGGCAGAGTTCCCCGGTTCTCTTCGGCAAAGTTGACCAGCCTTTTGAACATTAAAAAGTAAAAGGCGGTCAAAACCGGCCTCAAATCCCCCATAGTCGGAAGAATGCAAAACAGCGCCGTTTTCTTTTTTGCCACCTGCAGCAGGTCGATATCGTGCTTCGCCAGAACTCCGGCCAGCAGGCCGTCCGTCATCACGGCCACTTTATTCGCCACGCCGGTCGCAAAGTTGTTGAACATCGTTTTGCTGCTATTCCATTTTTCGTAGAAATATACGGGTAAATTTCCTGCCCGGTACTCCCGTTCAAACTCCGCGTCCAAAGCTTCTACCGGCCAGGCCAAAAGGGAAAACACCGTCCGCATGTGCCGCCACTCGTCGCGGAATTGAGAGTTATACCGGACCAGCCCGCATAATGCCGTGAACAGGTTGGTCTCGCCGCCCGCGAAGAACGGACTCTCTTTCCCGGCGCACTGTATCATTGCCTCACAAACCTGGCGAAATTCACCATCGTTTTGTGCTTCCATGATAGGGTTCCAGCCGTTCGAACCGCTAGCCGGATTTTTCAGGTTGAACACCAGGATGTCGTAATTGTGCCGCTTCAGAAATTCCGCTATCCCCGGTTCATACTCGCCCTGTTTGTTGTACTTCCCGGCAAGCAACTCACCCTTCGGGTCGCTGAGCACGATTGACGCGCCGTCGTAAACCGCTGAAATAATATTGGGGTAAACGAACCCGAAGGTCTTGCCGGAACCGCTTGACCCGAATACCGCAGTGTGGCAGGCCATGCCCTTTTTACCGATGGGCAAGCGGACAATCCTGCCGTCAACCCTGCCCAGGACTATACCGCCGCCGTTTTTCCCTTCCTTCGGCGGCCCGAATTCGCACAGGTCGGCCAGGTGTTTGTCGTCGGCCCACCCGCCTTCCACCACAGGGCGGCCCTGCACTACCCCGGGGCCGTGCATTTTCATCGCTTTCCGTCCACCGGCCAGGGCCAGCACCGCCCCGCCCAGGGCGCCCAAAATCAACCCGGCCCTGGCCGCCCGGTTGGCCGGGTCCAGGACATCCATTGTTAGCCACCCGGCTACGTCCAGGGGCACGGCGGGTCTCGCTCCCCCCAGGTGCTTCAGGGTGTTCAGCAGGTCAGCCGCGCACCAGAACGCCAGCGCCAGCCCCACCCCCAGGGCCAGGGGGAACAGGGCGGCAGCGGCCCGGCGGGTGTACAGGTACGCGCCAAAAGCCGCCGCACCCACCAGTACACCAACCGGGAGCGCTGCGACCAGGGCCAGGCCCGCCAGCCCCAGGACAGCGAAGGTCGCTATTTTCGCCTTGCTCATGCAGCCGTCCCTCCTTTTAATTGGTCAGCTCCCCGGCGGATGGCTTCCACCACCCTCCTGTAGTACGCCTCTATTCCCGGACCATCCGGGTCGCGCTCCACGTAAACGACCAGGGACACCGGGTCGGTACCCCAGTGGCTGACGGTCACCCTGTCGGCCAGGGCCACCGATTTATCCGCCAGGAACTCGTTGGCCCGGCGCTCCACTTCTTCCGGCGGGCCGGTAAAAATTTTCAGGACTTGCTCGCGCATTTCGCGTCACCTCCCTCTTTCTCTTGTCCTTTCTCTCGGTCTGGACGGGAGCAACAGCTGCAGGTCGGCCAGGTCCCGCTTCGTCACCCGGAACACTGCGCTCCTGCCCGTCTGCACGGAGTACCCTTTCGTTTTGACCACCAGGTAGGTTTTCCACCTTTCCCCGTGCTGCGGCGGGAGACCGCCCGCCCAGTCAAGCACCATGCCGTGGTTTCTCTCCAATAAAGCCCCCGCCCGGTTGACCAGGCCCACCGGGTCGGGTACCGGCACCTGGAACACCACCACGACCACTTTCGGCATGCTGCGGCCGGTGTAGTAGGTCTCCGGCACCCACCACTGCCCCGGCGTCATCCCCGACTGTTCATCATTCCACAGCGGGCTGATGCGCCTGAGCAGCCGCATCACTTCTTCCGGGTTGTACAGCGGAAAAACAACGACACGCCACTTCCGGCTCTGTTCATGTGTCGGCACCCCCACCACCTTCCTTCAGCCTGCTAATTACAGCCTCCAGCAGCCGGTCCGGGTCCAGGTCCGCCTTCCGCCCGCACGCTATTTGCGCCGCTATGACCGCCGCCGCCTTCGCGTACAGCTTCACTTCCGCTAAGTCGGCCCCCGGACCAGCCCCTAGCTCCCGGTAGAGACTGAGCGCCTCCACCAGGATGTCCGTCACCGTCCGGCCTTCGCCTTTCGCCTTCTCCTGCGCCCACCGGGCCAGCTTCTCCGGCACCCGGAAGGTCACCCGGACGGTCCTGCCCGCTTTTTTCACCGTCCCCACCTGCCTTTTTTGTTTTTTTTACCGCACCCCCCGGCCCTGCCGGGCCGCCCCCACGCTATTCAACCCCAAGGTAGACCGGGTTCCCCGCCTCCCCGGGCACGCCTGCGCCAGGCACCCCGGCCCGTCAGCTCACGGTACCAGCCATGTCAGACAGGACCGGCGGCCGGGATTAGGGGCCTGGTAAGCGTCAGACAACCGGTATATCGCAATATGACGATAAAACGCTGAACCGCCGGGCGCGCGGACGGCCATACACCAACAGTCTAGCTTGGGGTTTTACGTGGTTGGTGGACGCCGACGACAGGAGGCGGGGGGCCGTATAAAAAAAGAAAACCGGCAACCTGGAAATGGCTGCCGGTATACCGGTTAGTTCACCGCTTCCCGCAGTTCCTTCCCGGCCCGGAAGGCCACCACCTTCCTCGCAGGGATGGTGATGACTTCCCCGGTCCGCAAGTCCCGGCCCTGCCTTTCTGCCCGCTCCCGCACGATAAAAGCTCCGAAACCGGGATTACGCACTTCTTCGCCGCGTGCCACGGCTTCCTGCACCGCTTCCAGCAGGGCGTCCACCGCGCGGGCCGCGTCCTTCTGGGTCATGACGGCCTTTTCGGCCACGGCTTTGATCAGGTCGGTCTTGGTCAAGGCCCTTTCACCTCCTTTCCTGGTCAAAACGGGAACGCGCCGAGCAGTTGGTTCACAGCGCCGTTTACGGCACCGTCGATCACTCCGCTGAAGTCGGGCAAGCCTCCCGCGCCGCCGATAAACTGCGAAGCCACGGCGTAAGAGTAGTTTACCGCCGCCATCCCCAGGGCCGGGTGGGTGAGCAGCGCGGCAGCGAACATCCACACGCACAGGTTCGCCACCAGCCCGGCAAACTTCCCGAGTACCGGCGTCAGCAGCGCCCACAGGACCGTCCGGGCCAGGGAGGCCAGGACGACCAGCACGAACAGCCCGACGGCAAACTCCTCGAGCTGGGACACCATACCCTGCAGGTCGTTGAGAAAGCTCGTGTCGAAAAATGGCATCGGTATTGGCATTTTCCCTTACCCCCTCAAGAAAAGTTTTTGGATGAACAAGCAGGCAACCATGCTCACCGCCGCCCCCGTCAGCATCACCACCGGCCAGGCCAGCCAAACGAACCAGGCCGACCGGGACGGCTTCAAGTCCTTCAGCCAGTGCACCGTACTGAAAATCCCCCCGCCCAGGACCACGGCGTACCAGGTCAGGAATTTGTCAGGCCCCGCGACCAGGTAGCACGGCCCGGCCAGCAGTCCCAGCGCGGAAGCCAGGGCAATTTCGCGCTTCTCGGGTTTCACTGCACCACCTCCAAACAACCCGGTTTCCCTGATGGTACCACCGCGCCCCTGCCCGGCGCAAGCCTACTCGAACGCCGCCAGAAAACCGTCCGGGTCGGGTATGGTGGCGGTCTCTCCCTCTCCCGGCCTGACCCCAGGCTCCGCCGGGCGGCCCCCGGCCAGGGCCTCTTCCAGCCGGGCGCCCATCCGGACCAGGGCCTCTTCCAGGGAGACCAGGCGGCCCTCTATGGTGGCAAAACGGGCGTCTACAACAGCCAAAATCTCTTCCATGCGGGTGCCCAGGTCCAGGCAGGCCACTACGAAAGCAGTCCGACTCCCTTTAGGCACCCGCCAGATGGGATGCTCTTCCGGGACCAAAACTTCCAGTCTTTTCCGCTTTTTCTCCATTTTTTAACACCACTCTTTCCGGGTAGGTGTGACCGGGCCAGAGACCGCCCCTAGACCGGCCCGGAAACGGCCCGGAAAGTCGCCTTTAAAACACACCTCTATCTCTCACCGTGCCGGGCCTCCCGGTAGCCGGAAACCCACCGGGAGGAGAAGGGTCTAACTCCTTCTCCCGGCGGCACGGGCGACACGGCGGAGGGCGGAAAAGCGGAAGTTTTGGGCGTGCAGGCGCTCGGCAATACTGGTAACGAACGGCTTCGGCGGTTTGCGGTCCCTTTTCTTTTTTCGTACGCGCTTGTCAACCATTTATTTCTATCCCCTTTCTCCTACTTCATTAAAACGGGGTTGGCCGGGTAACCTACCCGGCCACCATTCGCAGATAACCCAGGGCGTTAGCGAAAACTGGGTCCCCTACCAAGACCGGGTTCGGGAAGGCCCGAGCCAGGCGCTCGCCCAGGAGCAAGGCGCCGCCCCCGGCCAGGTAGGTCACGGCCACGGAGTCCGTAAAGTCCCGCCAGGCGGACAAAACCTGTCGGGCCACCGCCTCCGCAGTGTCGTCCACAGCCTCCCGGTACTCCGTTGAAAGGTCCAGCTCCCGCCCCCGGAAAACCACTTTCCCGCCCTCGGCCAGGTCGTCCAGTATTCTCCGCTCCATACGGGGCGGAAGCGGCCTGCCGGTTTTTGCCAGATAAGCCTGCGCCACCCGCTGGCCCACCAGATGGCACCCGGCTTCTACGGAACCGGAAGCCTCCACCACCGGCCTGCCGGTGCGCAGGTCCACCAGGAGAAAGTCGGTGGTGTACTGGCCTATATCTATCACTCCGGCGAAGCCCCGGCCCTTCGGGAGGCCCTGTGCGAACACAACCCCGGCCCCCTGGGGCACCACCATCACCCGCCTGAAGCTGATGTACCGCTCCGACCCGCTGTCCACGCTCACCCACGCTGCCAGGGCCTCCAGTCTCGTTTTGAGTACATCCTTCTGCGCCCGATAGAAGGCCAGCGGCAGACCCACGGCCAGGTCCACCTGTACTGGCGGGAACCCCGTGGTTCCGGCCCCAACCAGGTAGGCCGCAGTCAGGAGTAATAAGTCATGAAGTTCGGCGGGCTTCTCGGCACCCAGGAAGCCGGACGCCAGGAAGCTCCCCTGCGCCGCCTCGCCCACCAGGTAGGATTCGGCCTGCCCGTTGACCCTGCGCACCGTCACCTTATAGCCGGGAGCGGGGCCGCCGAAGCCCAGGTCCAGGTCGACACCCGCAGGGGCGGCCAGCGAAGGAAAACATACCTTCTGTCCGGTGAGAGAGACGGCCTTCACAAAACCGTACCCAACATCAACTCCCATCATTTTTCCATACCCCCAAAAACGAGAGTGTGCAGGCGGTCAATATCCCTCATTAGAGGTTCAGCCTGCCGGGCAAATATTTCAACGCTTTCCGCTATCTCTGGTATGCGGCACCCTTGTAAAAGCAGCAGTAAATCAGCTACCACAGCAAGCCGCGCGGCGTTAACCAGCGCGTCCACCGGCACGGACAGTTCCGGATAAGCATTTTTTATCCGGCTGGAAAGTTCTGCTATAACGTTCTCTGCCAAATCCTTATATGATTTGAAATCCGCGTTGTTCATAAAAACCCCCTCTTTATTCTTGATTGCCTTTTTCTTGCACGGCCCGTATGAGGCCCCGCGCGGGTTTAAACGCCACCCGCAGGCCCTTCCTGCCCCGACGTGGGTAAAACGTCCCCAGGCCCGCTAGGTGGACCTTCTTGCCCGCGGACACCGCCTCCACCAGGACGGCGGGAAAGTGCTCCAGTAAAAGCTCCCGGGCGTCCTTATGGTAGCAGCCCATTTTTTTGGCTACAAGGGCAACAGCTTCTTTCGTGTTCACCGTCACCGCTTCACGCTTCAGCATTTATTACCTCACCTCCAGAAAAAAATTTAAAAAATCTGCTTCCCCAGTCAGCTTGGTGACTGGGGAAGCGAAATTTTAAAAATCTCACCGCTCCACCACTGCCATCCTCATCTCCTGGTCCCACGTCACCCGGTACCCCGCCGTTTGGAAAACTTGGCGCAGGGGCAGTATGCACTCCGCCCACGCCCCGGCGTCCCCCTGCTGCAGCTTTTCCACTACCCGTTTCGTGGCGGGCACGCGGTACAGGTCCCCGGTGGGGAACGTGATCACCGCACAGTCGCCGCTGAGATCCACCGAGGAGTCCATTATCTGGCACACGGCGTCCAGGGGCACGTACATACGCCCGCCCCGCAGCTCAGGTGGGGTGGAAATCTCCAGGAAGCGCGGTTCGGGGCCGTTATCCAGGTAGATTTCCACCCGCGCCGCGCCGGGCCGGAACACCGCCTTCGTCACGGTGGGCGCTATCTCCTGCGCCGAAACCGCCGGGGAAACAGCGGCCAGGAAAAAGAACATTAAAATTAAAACTGCCGCGGCTTTTTGTATTTTCCGCATTTTTCGATTCACCTCCCTAATAAAAAAAGGCCCCGGCATTAAACCGGAGCCTTTCTACCTTACCAACCTAAAGCCCGCAACAAGCGCAGGAGCGTGGTCAGGGCTTCCGCACGGGTGATGTGCATGTTCGGCTTCAGGCTGCCGTCCGGGTAACCGCCCAACACACCGTCACTCACCGCCGCCTTCGCCCACTCGGGCACGTCGGCGGCGTCCCGGAAGCCTGACAGGTCGGCGGGTTTATAGCCGGGTATTTTCGCCAGGGCGTTCGAGACCATCACCGCGGCTTCAATCCGGGTAATCGGCGCGTCACCCGCGAAGTCCCCGTCAGAACGCCCCTTCGCCAGCCCGGAAGCCAGGGCAGTCGCCACGGCGTCCCGGCACCACCCGGGCACGCCTTTGACGCCTGCCAGTATGCGGGCCTTCTCTTCGGGCGTGGGTTGCCGTAGGATGTCGTATAGCTTTTGCTCGCCTTCGGGGAGCAGGCCCAACGCGCGGGTCAAAACGGCGGTAAACTCCGCTCTGGTCACGTCCCTGTCCGGGCCAGCGGGGCGCTCCAGGCTGGCGGGGTTTTCAGGGTTCGGATAGCCCTCCACCAGGGCCAGGCCGTTCATTCTGTTAATGGTCGCTTCGGCCCAGTGACTCTGGACGTCGGTAAACTTCGGCTGCCGCACCGCGAACACCGCCACCCAGCCGGAGTAGCCGCCGTCGTTCATCGCCCGTACCTTGTCGCCTTCGGGGTAGCTGGCCAGGGCCACCCACTTGCCGTAGCGTTCGTTCCAGTAGTAGGCACGTGGGGTCAGCCCCTTCGCTTCGGCCTCGGCCAGGCGGTCGGTTTTAGTGATGTCTACGGTAAACTCCGGCTCAGGCTTCTCCAGCTTTTCACCGGTAACCGCATAGCCAACCTTGCTGGCCTGCGCCACCAGGGGCACGTGGCCCGGCCAGCGGGCGATGAATACCGAAGCGTCCAGGTTCTCCACGGGCGGCGGGGTTTCTTCCTGGCCTCCGCCGGAGTCGCCGGAGCTTTCACTAGAACCGCTACTACCCCCACCGCCTCCGCCGGAGCTGCCTCCACCGCCGCCGGTCGGCGGGGGCGCAACGTCCACCACCTTCAGTAGGGCCTTACCTTCCAAACCTTGCCAGGCGGCGGTGACGTCTATCTGCCCGGCGCTGATGCCGGTCGCCAGGCCAGCATTGATACTGGCAACGGTCTGGTCAGAGACGGCCCAGGTGGATTCGGCGGTCACGTCCCGCTCGGTGTTGTCGCTGAACGTAGCAACCGCCTTAAACTGCCCTGTTTCGTTCACTTTCAGTGTCATCTCCGGCGGCTCGACACGCAGGGACACCGGCGCAGGGGGTTGAACAGGCGGCTGCGGTTGTTCGGCGTCAGCGTACTTGACCACCGAGCTGTAGGCGGCTACGTACAGCGACCCGAAAGCCACCGGGAGGGTGTTTTCTGCGTCTACCGGAAACACAGAATCTTTTACTACCACTTCACTGCCGTCCTGCCGGTTGAGGAAGATCAGCGGCTCCCATGGGCGCGCCACCAGCAGCCAGCCGTCGTCCGTAGCGGCCCGGACGCCCACCACGTTTCCGGCACCGTCCCGCACCAGGTCGGCAGTCCCGGTGGCGGGGTCGACGGCGTAGGGGCCGAAGTAAACTTTGTCAGCCAGCACCATGTAATTTGTCCATCCCTGGTCAGACGGCTGGAGTACAGCGGTCCAGCCCCGCGTGCCGTCCGGGTTAAATTTATACAGACGCACGGGTTTTAAATTATCAGCGACGTCGTTTTCATTTACCGCTACATAGAAACTGCCGTCCCCGGCGGCACCCACAGCGTGGACGTAGTGCCGGTACTGGCTTATCTCCGCCTGGAAGTCTACCCGTGAGACCACCAGGGGGTCCAGGGCGCTCCCGGCATACTCTCCCGTCTCCGGTAGCCGGAGCACCGCCGCGCCGTCCACGCCCGCGACAGCGACTAAGCCGGAAGAGCTGGAGGCCGCATAGACGGGATCAATGTTATCGTAGCCCACCAGGGAGGACACGTCCAGGGCCGCCTTGAGCGTACCGTCACGCCCGTAACGCTGCACCAGTGTGCCGCCACCGGTAGTACCGAAGCCTAGGTCCCAGCTCTGCACGGCCACCACTATGTCGCCGTTCACCACCACGGGGGCACGCAGCGGGCTGTAGGCCAGCGTCTGAGTGTTTGCCGGGAGCAAGACCTTCCACCGCAGCGTCCCGTCAGGGTTCCATGCCTCCAGGTACGTCTTGCTGTCGGCTTTGTCCACTTCCACCGCGTAGAGCGCCCCGTCCACGGGGTCAATCGCGGGTGCAGTGAAATAGCCGCCTCCCTTAGCCGGGACGCTCCAGAGCAGCCTCCCGTCGAAGGACACCGCCGCCAACTGCCCGCCGCCCAGGTACACCGCGTCGGCACCCTTCACTATGGAGTTGACGGGGTTCGGCAGGTCTACCGTCCACTCCCTAGCCAGGTTTTTCAGTGCCCTCTTCGGTGCGCCCACGGGCGGGTTACCGGGCACCACATTACCGCGCTCGGTCTCCGAATTGACCGTGAAGGAAAACGCTAACTCGCTGGTGTTTATCGCATCCTGGCTCCCGGCGTGCCGCAGGGCGCCCGGCCCGAATATCATCCGCACCTGGCCGGTCATCGCCGGTCCCAGGACGGCCAGGTTGGTGTAATTACTGTCAGGTTTGACCATGTTAGCCTCAGTTTTGGCCGTCCAGTTGCTGCCGGCAACGTACATATGCTGACCGGTAGGAGTGGTTACCTCGATCCTGATTTTCGTTGGGTCCACCACTTCCACGGGCACGTCAAAGTAAGCAGCTAAACGCTGCTGTTGTAAGCCCGCTGTTGGAACGGAAAGGTCACCGAAGAACCCGGTCAGGTCCGCGTAAGCGGCCCCCGCAGGCGTCCCTTCCACCAGGTGCGGCTCCTGGGGTGTAACGGTAAAGGAAGTGGACACGTCGGAAGCCAGCCGCGCCCCGTCGCTTCCTGTCACATCGAACACCCCGAGCCTGACCCCTTCCACGCTCCCGGCGGGCCACATGCAGTCCGGGTTCTGGGCGGTGGGGTAGAAAGGTTCGCCCCCGATACTGCGGTTCATCTTGAGCACCACCGTGCAGGGGTCGTTGGGGTCAATCGTCCACCTGCCCGTAAGCCCGTAGTCGCGGCCGTAAGGCGGGTAATACCCCAGCGGGGTGCCGTCCAGCTTCACCGGCCGGTCAAACCTGACCCTCACCGGCTGGTGGGCGTCTACCGTGGAGCCGGGAGCAGGGATGATTTCCACTATTTTCAGCTCCGGCACGGTCCTGAAGCGCACCGTTACGTCCTGCGCCGGGCCGGTGATACCGCTGGCGGCGTCCTTCACGGCGTTCGCCTTAATTACCAGGGTATAGTCTGTCCCCAGCTTCAGGCTTCCACTGGTATACACCAGATTGACCACGTTCCCGCTGGCCGAAGGGGACAACTGCACCGCCGTGCCGGTAGCGGTCTCCGTCAGCGAGAAGCCAGCCGGGTCGGCTATGGTCACCGGGCGGTCGAACGTCACCGCCAGGCTGTACTTACCCACCGGGTCCAGCACCGCCCCGTCCGCCGGGTCGGTAGAAACGACCGAAGGCACGCCACTGGCGGGTTGCGAAGCCTGCACCGTCACCGTAGTGTTCCCGGTTACAGCCGTGCCGTAAATGCTGGCAGTCACCGTCACTTCCCCAGGTTCCTGCGGGGCAGTAAAGGTGACTTTAACCTGGCCTTGGGCGTCGGTCACCGCGCTGGCGGGATCAACACTGCCTACCGAAGCCGAGAAGTCCACCTGCACGCCCGGCACGGGCTGGCCGTAGACGTCAGACACCACAGAAGTAACCGTCGCCGTCCCGCTCGACACGACCGCAGCGGGGTCGACGGTCAGGGTTACAGCGGCGGGTTCCGCCGCAAACGCCGCGCCCGCAAAGGTCAGGACCAGCAGGGTGAGCGCGGCAAGCAAAACAGAAAGTTTACTACGCATAACAGACAAACCCCTCCTTTTCGATTTCGGCCCCTCCCCCGCGCCCCGCCCGGCTTTGTGCATTTCCACCCCCTTCCCGCCGGAGGATTGGGGCCAAAGAAAGGCTCCCAAAAATAAAAAGGCCGGGCCAACGTGCCCGGTAGGGAATCAACTCCGTCTCCTTTAAATTGTCACTCATTTTTATACCCCTTTTGTTTAATGTAAAATTTTAGAATTTTTGGGTTTTCTCCAGTACCGTTTTTGCTGCAACTGTACCCGCCTGGTCCGCTTGACAGGTTTTGGTTCTATGCCCAGCTCCCGACCGAGCGCGGGGAGCAGGCCCCGGACCGGCCCTGCGTAGGCAAAGATCATGCGCTGCACCCTGTATCACCCCCTGAAATAAAAAAGCCGGGCTAACGTGCCCGGTGCGGTCAAAATTACTAACATTCCTCTTTCAAAAACCTGTACATTTCTTCAACCGAACTGAATCCCAACTCCCTTGTGGCAATTTTCTGCACCAACCCCGAACCTACATTTCCTTTGTGCTTTGCGTGGATTATACACGTACGCTTAACCCCGTCCGGTCCCACGCCCTTCCATACCGAAGTTTTGCCCTGTCTTTTCATCCCCAGCTTCCGGCAGATTTTCTCAATGTCGTCCCATGTGAAGGTATATCCCATCAGTCCACCAGCGCCTTTTCCAGGCCCAGGACGCGGAAAAGTTTCTTCCTGTCCCCTTCGCACCGGAGGACGCGCCTTAAGTACCAGTAGTGTCCCCGCCTGCCCCCGGACGGGCTTAAATAAAACGGCAAGTCGTCAAAATAAACCCGCGCGTAATCCAGAATGTTGTCGATAAAGTCTTCAACTGCCTCCTGTTTGGTCGAACCGACCCCGTAAACGCCCGTCTCCACGTTATACAGGGTGTAATGGTCGCTCTCCTCTCCCGGACGGTCCAGCCACTCGTAGCTAAACGTCTTTGTCTCGCAAAGCTCGTCAAGCAAACCGGTAGAGATGAGGGATACCGGGCAGTCATCCTTCCGCCTGGCGTCGGACAGGAGAAATTCTTTACCGGCAGCGGCTTCGCGGCGCAAAACCGTGAGCCTGTTTTTCGCTTCGTGAACAGATACCTGAAGCACGGTGCCACCGCCCTTCTAAAAGTCTCATCCCCATTATATCAGATTTTAGCTATAATGGCTATAATACAGTAGGCGGAACATAGGCGGCGGTCATCGCGAAGAAAAACGACGTCTAACACTTCCCTGCGGTCAGGTTTTCCAAAAACAGCAAATAGGCCGCCCGGAGCAGTCTCTCGTCCACCACCGGCATCCCCTGTTCCAGGCGGGCTATCCGCTGTGGGGATACCCCCAGGGTTTTAGCCAGGGCCGTCCGGCTCACACCAGCCTGTTCGCGCAGGCTTTGAAGCCGGGCGCCTTCTTCAGCCCACTCCCGGGCGTGGTTGGCGGCGTACACAATCGCCCGGGTGCGCCGCCGAGCGGGATCGATAAGATTTAAGAGATTTTCCTGAAACTCGTTTAGTGCGGCGTCCATCGCCCGCAGGCCCTCTTCCCTTTCACGGGCACGGCGGGCAGCATTCTCTCGAAGGTGGAAGATGGAAATCACCTTGTCGTCCAATTATTTACCCCCCTTTTTTTTGGTCCTTTAAAAAAAATAAAAAGCCGAGTGCGTGGCCCGGCCAATCAAATATTAATATCAGGACCTACCATAAAAACCCGGAACTTAGCGATTTCCAGGTAAGCCCGCAATTCCAGGGAGTTTAACACGATCCCCTCCTCCAGAAACCCGGACTCCAACAACTCAGGGCGACGCACCTTCTCAACCCGATAACACCGACCAAAACCACCTAGCCACCGCACTATCATGTCCGCGTTCTCCGCAGAAGTGACGATCACCCGAACCCACCTCCACCGCATGGTCTTAAAAAAAACCGGGCATTACGCCCGGTTTTTTCTCCCAGGAAAATGACACTCAGTCTCTAGCGGTAAGTTTCCTCACCCTTATACGTTTTTCGGTCGCAGTGATAATGCTGCCCTTCTCCAAGTCCTCCTTGTACCGGGCCAGCACCGCGGTCAGAACCCGTCTCCTTTCCTCGAAAGGAATGTCAGGCAAACGAACGATGCTGGCGCGTGCCGTTCCGGTAGCTACAGCGAGTTGCCCGAAATCTTTGTCCAGCGTGATTATGACCCGTCGCTCTCTTGCTCCCCACGCCATAACCTCATCGTCGGTCATGCGGCAGTTTATGCTCTTTACTTCCACCACGTCATGGCCCATTTCACGGAGCCAACCGGCCAGCTTACTGCCAGCGCAAACGTCAACAAGAAACTTCATTGAGTCGCCTCCACGCGGACCGCGCTCAAATCCTCGTTTGCCACCAAGTGCCTGGCATAAGCAATACAGGCCCTGATGTCGTCCGGCTCCAGTTCAGGATAGTCCTCCAGGATATCCTGTATCGTCACACCCTGTTCCAGGAGGGCCAGCACGTTCTCTACTTTGATACGCATGCCCCGAATAATGGGTTTCCCTTGAAAAATAGCAGGATTGACGGTAATACGTTGCAGAAGTTCCTCCCTTTCTTTCATCTCCGCACCTTCCCCTGTGTACAGTCTTGTTTTTAGTTTAACAGGATTAGTCCTGTCCGGCAACAGGCTTGAACGCTCGTTCAATTTTTCCACCTCCAAAAAGCTCCAACCGCTCCGCCCACTCCCCGGCGGAATACCAGCCCCGGCGGGTGCGAACCAGCACGGGGCCTTTCTGGGCGAAAAGCCTGTCCAGGGCGGCGGCCTGGGCGGGGGTGAGGTCCCAGGTATGTTCGAAGCCATCGAACAACTGTTCAGCTAAGGTAAAACCATCCAAATGCTCCTGCCCGGTCTCCAACACCCCCCGCATAGCCTCCTGCCCGGCGGCCACCGCCTGGGCCAGGGCCGATTCATCGGCGGCCAGCTCCTCCGGGTACCCGGCTTCGGCGTACCACCAAGCGGCTTCGGCCTCTTTCCCGGCCCGCCGAATTCGGGCCAGCAGGTCGGATTCTGGGGCGGGTGGGGCCGGTGGGGGGCCAGGTTCGGGTTCCATTATCGACAACTCAACTGCTTGTACTTTTGGCTTAACTACCTGGGCGGGAGCGATTAATTTTTGTACTCCCGCCCAGGGAACGTAAGGGGCCGGTTTGCCCCGGCCTGAACGTCTGTACTTTTTCATTTTTTCCTCGCTCCCCGTGCTCCCCGTTTGAGCATTGTCACCTTTCTACTTTCATCCCTACCCTCATCTTTTTCTTTCCATAACGGTCCCGGCACAGTGGGCAATTCTACTATCCTGCCCGCCGCAGGATACAGAAGCAGCGGCACCGCTTTGCCTACGTTCCCGCGAAGTCGATGTTTTAAGACCGAAACCTCCAGGAGCACCCCGCCGTGACTTTCCGCCATCGCAACTGCCGGTCCGGCCTCCTGCGCGTCATCGGCACTCCAGTACCATCCCTCAGACGGGGCGGCGGGGCCGGCTTCGACTTCGCGTTTCCCCGCAATGCTTGAGTTCCACAGGCCGAAAACTGCACTGGACCACTGTTCTATACCGCCTGATTCGCGTAAATCAGTTAACCTCGGCCTTTCTTTGTATTGGAAATTATTCCTGCTTATTTGCGCAAAAGCCACGACCGGGACAGATAGCGAACCGGCTAAAACATGTAAAGCTTTTGCCACAGCGCTAACTTCCTGTTCGCGGTTAGGATACCGACCGCCATCGGGTTTTTCCGGAGGGGAAAGTTGTTGCAAGTAGTCAACAAAAACTGCTGTTACCTCTTGCCGCCGGGCAACATTTTTCACCGCTACTGCCAACTCGTCCACGCCGACGATATTTTGTTTGAGAGCATCAATGATTATCAGCCTATCGGCCCACTTTGCCAATTTCTCGCGGGCATCCATCTGCTCCCGGCTGAACTCACCGCGGCGAAAAGCAGCTATCGTGGCGCTAAACTCCGTACCCGCTAAAATGGAAATTAAACGCGCGTAGATAAGCATTGCCGCCATCTCGCCGCTCCACAAAATCACTGTCCCGGGATAGTTTGCCAGACAATGCAAGATGAGATTGAAACAAAACGTACTCTTTCCGTGATGTGTCCCAGCAGCAACAGTGACAAGCCCCGCTGAATCAATCCGAGTTAGTTTAGTCACTCCTGCCCAGGGAAACGCCAGGCCTTCCGGAAAAGCTAGAAGTTCACTTTCGATATCAGCTACGTTCAGTGATACGGGTGGTTCTTGCAACGTTGCCGCCGCTTCTTCCCTTGCCCGTTCCATTATCCGAGCTACCGCCGCCGGACCGCTACCGGTTTCAACGTCCTCCGGGTCACGCGGAAGTAGTGCTTTACGCGCCTTTTCTAATGCGTCCAACCAGATTTGTTGCGCCCGCTCACGCCGACGCTTTTCAGAGAGCCGTTCCACTGCTTCGGCCAGTGCCGCTTCCGAGAGCGCCAGCTTTCCGGCAGTTTCTGTAATAATCTCGGAAGCCGCCACCGGGTCAAACCTAGTGAACGTTTCTGCTAGGTCCAGCGCCTTTTCAAGCGCGGCGTCCCGGGCCAAGTCCGACAACTCACCGTCAGGCACCAGCCGCCGGGCCAGCCACCTATGCCCGGCAACCGCCCTTCGAGCCAGGTCAGCGAAAGCGGCCACACCGTGCACCCGGGCGTATTCGTCTGGGTCTTTAGCTCCAGCAAAATCCGGGATGACGAAGGTTTTCACGCCCTTCGCCACCAGCTTCATTATCGCTTTTTCCGTGCCCCGCCTCCCGGCATCGTCTGCGTCCAGGGCCAGAATCACCCGGCGGTGGCGGGCCAGGAGATCGGCCTGGGTGTCGGAAAGGTCGGAACCGCCCAACGCCACAATTCCACGGATGTTTCCGGCAGCAATGTATTCAGAATCAATCACACCTTCGACGGCGACCGGCACATCTTCACGGCACAGTCGATGGAAACCCCATAAAATAGAAGTCTTTGAAAGGCCAGGGCTGTACTGATACTTCGGTTCTTTCCCGTCTATCCGGCGGCCAGCGAAGCCGATTATACGCCCCGCCCGGTTTCTGGCTGGAAGGAGTAGCACGTATTCCGGCGGCGGCAGTTTTACTCCGGCGGGCAACGGTTCCAGGTGCGTGGTGCCAATGTCCATCGCACGGATTACATCGTTGGTATAGCCGCGCCCATGTAGGTACGCCAAGACGTTTTCTTTAGCCGGGTCAAAAAGAGCGGCGCGGGCCTTCTGCCACCACTCTTCCATTTTTTCCGCTTCTTCCGCCGCCTTTTTCGCTTCCTCCGGGTCGGCACCAGAAGCCGGGAGCGGCGGCACTCCAGCCAAGTGAGCCAGTTCCCGGATGACCTGCTGGCCGGTCAACCCTTTCATTTCCAGGTACTTCCACCAAGAGAGAGTCTGGCCGCACCCGAAGCAGTGGCCGAACGGCCTGCCGTCCGGCATAGAAAAACTGGGGGTACTCTCCGCGTGGACCGGGCACAGGGCCACGTACCCCCGCCCTACACGCCGGAAACCGGGCAGGTCGCCGAAAATTTTTTCGTGCGACAACCGCGGGTAAACTTCCGTATCTAACCAATCAGTCAAATTCACAAAACCACCTCCACATAAAAAAAAAGAGCCCCGGGTCACCATCCGGCGGCCCCGGGGTGGAGGTGGTTTTATAAGAAAAAGGCGGTTTTACCCGCCCGCCCATCCCGTTAGGGTGGGCGGCGGTAAAACCGCCGCACCTAAGATATCTTAAGAGTCTTAGATATCTTAGAGGGTTTTTCGATCCCTGGAAGCCTTGAAACACAAGGCTTTCAGGGATCGGGTATGTCCTTATTACGTCTCAAAAATGTCCTTATTACGTCTCAATCCACGTCCCTATTACGTCTCATTTTTGTCCTTATAACGTCTCACTCTCTTATTGTCATAAATGGGATTACCTGCCAGAATAATTTCGTAACCGTCATATGCGTAGTTGTAATCTTCTATCATTATCGAATAAAGTTTGGACAAAACGTTCTCTATTGGTTTGCGGCAACGGTCTATTCGACCATCTTTGCGTCCGTATCCCATGACCTCAAGTACAGTCGGGATAAGCAATTTTATTTTTTTGGATGGAACTCGCGCGGCCAAAAAGTATGCTATGTTTTTTATCGCCGGACGGAGCTTACGTGGAGCTTTGTGGGCCGCCTCCAACGCCGCACAGGGTAGTGGAGCGGGTGGTAGTTCTTTTAGTGCTGTCGCATATAGATTGCTGATAGTTATTTCTATAGGCGCGCGGTTTTTGGGTACAGGCTTGCCGTCCAAGATGTCCACCCGCGCGACGCAATCCACAAAACCGAAAGTGACCTTGCTCCGTTTTTTCACTGTGCCGTCTTTGTTGAGTTGCGAAATTACCGGGTGATTGTATACGGTGAAACTTCTCGCGTATGCAAGGCACGTTTCTAGCTCGTCGGCTACCCGACCGTTAAATTCTAGACCTATTACATCGGCTATTTTCCGAAAAGACGTGGTGATAATCCGGTCCTCTGGGAAATGTTGATCTCGGTAGATTTGTCCGGTTGCGGAGATAACATCGCGAATCATCCCACCGAGGCTGGCTGCCTGGAAAAGTTCTATGGGCACCAAAAAGACCCGATCATCACCTGGCCATCGCCAGGTTACCACATCTTGTGTCTCTCCAGTATGTATATTTGCTTCTTCTTGATATCCCTCTGGCGGAACCCGGAACATGTTCCTGTCCCGCGCTAAATCCCGTGAAACATACAATACCCTTCCCCCACAGTCCCACTCCCAACCCTTCTTCACTGCCCCCACTCCCACTGGCACTGGCACCGCCACTGCCCCAGTAACCCCCGGATCCAGGTTCCCCAGGTTCCCGCTGTCCGGTGTGACGCCCACGTGGACCAGGTGGTGTAGGCCGCCAACGGCCAGGAGGCCCAGGCCGCTGGCGGCGGCGATGAGCGGGAGAGCAGCGGGGGCGGCGAAGCTGCGTTGGTCTTTCATAAAGCGAACGAATGTTTGGAACAAGAGCACCACCTCCGAAAAAAAGCCCGGCCCGAAGGCCGGGGAAAGGAAGGTAGCATCATGGGGACCAGCCCCAAAAAAGAAAACCCGGCGTTGCGTTTACGCGAACGCCGGGTGTAGTCCTTCTTGCATCGCCGCCCGCCTGGCGAAGCTGGTCTTTGCGCCGCCTTTGCCGCGCCGCCGGACGCCTGCCAGGTCGACCGTGCTGAACATTTCAGCGATTTCTGGATCTACACCGTCACCATCATCGCTATCATCGCTATCGTCGCTATTACTGATGCCGAGCGGCACCGGCGGCTCCGGCCCGCGATAGGGTTCGGGCCAACCGCCCATAGGCGATAAATCCACTACCCCGGGCAGCGGCCATAACCCTGCTTCCTTCACTACGGCCATCTCCCGTTCAGCGCGGGCATCTGGGGTCTCCAGTATCTGGGCAGCCCACAGATCTGGGTCGGCCCACCCCGCCTGCTCCAGCGCGTCCCGCACCGCCAAGCGTAAGTCTTCCCGCGCCGCCGTTTCGGCGTCTACGTCCCCCTTCCGCTGTGCCCGTCGCAGCCTGCGGGCAGCGGAGAGGATTTCTCGTGCCGATATCCACGGGACGGTGAGTAGGCAGGCGGTTCGGCGCAGTATCGCCAACTCCAAGTTAGCCCGCCAGGCCGCTTCCCGGCTGGTCAGGTACGTGCCCGCCGTCCCGGGTGTGTAGTGTTGCACCGGGGATAGTGACACTACCTGGTCCGGGGCCAGGGCCATGGACCACCAGATGGCATCCGCTCCCCGTAGTTCTCGCACTTGCCTGGCAATTTCTTCCCGGATTTCCTGGTACCGGAGCAACCGCTGCAGCAGTACCCGCGCCGGTTGCCGCCGGAACCGCTCTTCCTGCTCCCGGCGCCTGGCTTCACGCTCCGCTTTTCGCCGCTCCCGCTCCTGCCGGGCTGCTTCTGCCGCCGCTTTCCGTGCGGCCAGGGAAGCCTGCACCTGGTTTACCAGATCCTCCCCGGCCAACCAGGGCTTCCGGGCCAGGTCGGCCAGGGCGCGGCGGGTGCGTTCCATGTCTTTTTTTACAGGATGTGTACCCACAATCATCCTCGCGATAGTGTATATGCTCGCCGTCGGGCGTACAGTCAGCACCATCGCTACCGCCATTGCAGCTTCCTGCCGTTCTGGACGGGTACCCTTACCCGGTCCGCGCTGACCCTGTCTCCGCAGCGGAGGCAAGCCGTAGCGCTTTCGCCACTTCCTTTCCGCGTCCGGTGTCCGGTTTTTTTTGTGGTCGCTGCAAATTTTTTCGGTGTCTGGACATACGTACTCCATGCGGTGTCACTCCTTTTTTGAGGGTACACCGCTCGCTCCAGACGTTTTGCGTGCGCTTTACCATTATTACCTCTCCTCTCCTGACCCCGTTATGTTTGTCTATAGTAGACCTACTGTTAATCTACCATATTCATATCCTAAATGCAAGCATTTTACCCCCCGAAAATCAAAATTTTAATTTTCTGAAATCTTGTAAAAAAAGAAAGAAAACAGGGAAAACTTACGTTGTGTAGAATATCTACATTAGCTCTACATGTGGAAACTTTCCAAAGCTGTTCAAGGGGAGACATGTGGAAGAATGGATACCTGGCTTTCCTGGGAACCCGAACTCACGCCTGCCGCTGCCGAAGAGGACGCTGCTAAGTTTTACCGCGCGATGTCAGATGTTATGCATGAAATTGTGTTGTGCCGTCTTGTTTTTATGGCCGACTTATCTTGTGAAGACTGCGAAAAACTTGCTGATAGAAAAACTTTTCTTCAACCATTTCTTACTAAATTAGGTGTTAAAACTGATGCCCGCGGTTTACTTGTTGATATTTTCAAGGACTTTTATCACTATGTGACTTCCGAACTGGATACTACTCCACCACTTTTCAGATACAGGAAACTACTTAAGTCATGGACTATGTTACTGCAAACACTCTTTCATGCGTTTTTCATATCACGCCACAATGCTGAACTTTTTTCGTACTGTTTAGACCTAAACATAAGCGTTTCTTCTAAATCAACGCTATCTGCTGCAGTTTCTCCGCGTTTCGTTGCAGCACTGAGAATGCTTAGTATCCGCGAAACCATAATCATTGACCTTAGAAAACAACTTGGATATGAACAATTAAACAATATTGACGAAAACGAAATCTTTTTCCGTCCCGAACATGGCCTTTCGACGCCTGACCTGGCATTTTTAAGTGGAGTATCGTACCAATACGTTTGGAAATTATACAAGGCCGGTAAGTTGCCAGGGACAAAATCGAAACTAGACGGAAACATTTACATTAAAAGCGAAACTGCTGTGGCTTTTGCTATTACCCGCCTGCTTGTTCCGAACTGGGTTAGAACTCTTGCTAAACGTGCGAAGATTGATTCTTTGTTGGTCTAAGTTAGGGTTTGACGGCGACTTCCTCCCTACCCTTAAAGGGATAGGGGAAGTCGCTTTGCCACGATTTCTAATTCGACTGCAAGTAACCTAGCGCAGGTTTGCTAGGTACTTTGTGACCGCCATCCTGATAAGTTCATTCATTGAAACCCTTTGCCTGCGTGCCTCTCCTTTGATGGCCTTAATCAGTCGGGGAGGCATCATTACTTTCACCGCCTTCTTTTTCTCTGCTACCAGCATCCGCATACTCAATCACTCTCCTTTCTCAGTATTCTTGTCCTGGGTCATCCTCTAAAAAACAAAACCCCCGCCAGCCGCCCCTTCGCGAGTACGGCCAGCGGGGTTTTCTACCGGCGGGGCTGTTCCAGGTCTGCTTCCATAAAAAATCGAACAGGCCAAAGCCCTGCCGTTCCTGGCCTGAACGCCTGCCTGTTCGGTCTGAATTTTGGTCTGAACAGTCCCGGAAACCCGCATGAAATAAGGGTTCCTTACGGAACCTTGCTTGGTCTTTTTCTTGTTTTTAAAAACCCCGGAAACCTTCCAATATACGCAATATTTCAGCGGTTGTATAAGTCTTTATTTGTTTTAATTCCACCAGGTCGTTGTCATTCGACCAGACCGGGCACTTCAACGCCAGCGCCAACGCTACAAGTTCTACGTCCTCCGGGTCTCTCTTTCCGATTAAGTCCGTAGCGACCGGGATCTGTCCAGAATACGTTTCTTTCTTTATAACCTCCAGCTCCAGCAGGGAAAAGGCCGCTTCCATGACCTCCCGGCTCAAACCCTTTTTCTGGGCCAAAACCGGAATGTACTCCCTGACCTCATTGACCACGCTGGCAGTTGTAACAAACTTTAAAGTTTTCGCTTCAACAAACACCTTACTCGCTTTCCCGCCGATCAGTGCCGAAAGCACGATGTTCGCGTCCACGGCGATCTTTCCGGAAAGTTGCAAAGTCCTCCAGCACCTCTTCCTCAGTTATCCCTTTTTCCTGTCTTTCTTTGGCGACTTTTGCCACCAGGGCCTTCAGGGCCGCCCGGCGCACCTCGTCATCAACGTTTATGTCCTCCCATGGAATAAACACGCCTGCGGGTTTGCCGTTCCGGAAAACCATCACCGCTTCTTTCCTGCGGATAAATTCGCTGGCGTGGGTTTTAAACTCCCTTACGCTTGCAAACTCCATTGTGGTCACCTCCGTGACTACATTATAACATATCAGCGGGAAAATGGAAAGGATTGTTTACCGAAACTCACTGACAAAACTGGCTAACTTCTGTTTCGTGCACTTCAATGCAGGCCTGGTTGGCCAGCCAGAGTAAAGTGGCCAGATCGTTGCAGATTATGTAGTTGATTACCCTTTCCGAATGGTGGACGGGAAAGGTTTCAATCCAATCGGGAGCGTAGTCAGGACATTCCTTCTGATAAAAAGCTTCCCCGCTGATGCCGTCGGGATAGCGTTTCATGACCAGGGGGCGGTTATGAATATACGGCAGCAAAAAGGGAGCTATATCGTTGTAGTATTTTATTAAATGAGCCTTGGTTAAACCTTCTTCGGGCCAGAACAGCTTGTCCAGGTTGGTGAAAGAAAGGTTTTGTCCAAAAACTTTGATCATCTCCCGATCCACGTTTTTTACCCCCCTCACCTTATTATGCTTTTTGAAAAATACTTTTAAAAGGCAGGGGTGGGAAATGAATGAAGCAGAATGCCCCAAACAGACATCAGGCTGCATCATTTGATGCAGCCCTTTGCCGGTTTTTACTTTGGATTAGGCCAGCAGAAGAAGCCATCCCCAAAGAACAGTAAAAGCAAAATCAGGAACAAAATAAAGGAAAAGTAACCGCCATAGGGATAGGAACCGCTCATCGCACCCCCTCCTTAACTTTTAAATTGCTCCTCAAATAGGCTTACCTGGGGTGACCGCCAAAAAAACCATCTCCGAAAAATAGTAAGATCAGAATTAGAAACAAGATGAAAGAGAAGTTTGCTGGATAAGCACCGCCTAAACCATAACCCATTTGGAGTCCTCCCTTCAGTATTTGGTACCATATTATGGAGAACTCCCGGCAGTGGTGACAGCCTAAAAAATTTTTTTACTTCAGCAGATAATGGCATTCCCGGGGTGATTTATCCGGTCGTAACCCCCGGTAGCTGCAATGCCGGAGCAGGCCACCGGCTGTTAAAGAGAGATACTCTACGGCGCAAACCAGTACTGGTTCCACCGCGATGGTGCGCCGGGCCTCTACCGGCGGCAGAGCCAGAACGGGCCGGGGGATGACGAGGCGGGATAACAGTTCCAACAGTTGTTCCTCCTCTTCCCGGCTAAACCCCGTGCCCACTTTGCCCTGGTAGACAAGTTCCCCACTCCGGTATCCGCTTAGTACCAGGGCACCGAGACGCCGCCGGCCCCACCCCTCCTGGTAACCGCAGATGACCAGATCGGCCTCTTTGGTATGGCGGAATTTACGCCAGTAGGGGGAGCGCTGGCCGGGGAGGTAGGGGCTGTCCAAGTGCTTGGCCATGGCTCCCTCCAACCCCCGGGCAACGCAGGCGGCAGTAAAGGCCCGGCCTTGATGCAAAACAAATTCGGACACCAGCACCTGGTCACCAGGCTTAATCATTTCCGCCAGGATTTCCTTGCGGCGGCGTAAAGGTTCGTTCAAAAGGGAGCGGCCACCGGCGTAAAGTACATCGAAAGCCATAAGAATAGCAGGATACCGTCGGACCATACTTTTAATCTTCAGAGGGTCTTCCAACCGTCCCCGGGCCTGCAGGGCGGCAAAAGATGGCCGGCCATCCTGAAAAATGACGATTTCACCGTCAACAATGGCCGGCTGGTTTTTTACACATTTATGCAGTTCCTTTAATTCCGGGAAGGTAGCCGTAATGTCCCGCAAGTTGCGGGAGCGCAACAGCGTGTCGCCGTCCAGGTAGGCCAGCACGCGATAGCCGTCCCATTTAACTTCGTAGAGAAAATCGGAGCTGTCAAAGGGCCGGGATGATGTGGCCAGCATGGGCTTCAGGAGAGGCAGGGATACTTGTTCTTCCACGGAAGCATACCTCCGAGTAAAGGTTTGTAAACATTTTGGTGAACCCGGTTGGATGCGGCCCAGCACTCACCAAAACATGACTAGCTCATGGTATACCATAGTTTAATTGTAAATGTTTAGTCAAACCGCTTAAGGCACAGCGTTGTCTCGCTCACTCATGTGCTCCGCGTAAGATGCGCACCACGGTTCGCTTCGGGCCGCCCAGCACTCACCGGTGAAGGATTGCTTTGCGGAAGACATATTGCACATGCTCGCTATCTGTACTTAAAGAAATCATTGATTCAGTGAGTGCTGGGTCTTCTGCGGATTGCCATCGATACTGTTTTTACGCTATTTCACTTATTCTACCCGATGTAGTTCTTCCACATTTCTTTCGCCTGGTTTCGTTGGCGTCCTCGAGAGCCGAGCCGCCCAGCACTCACTGAAAAAGCTATAATGGAATGATTTCAATTACTATCTTGTTACAGCAGGCTTAGAAGGGTGTCATTGCCAGTGAGTGATGGGTTTACCGGGTGCTGTTACCGGCGCTCCGCAAAATCGTTCGCTCTGGACAACGCCGTGTCCTTGTAGTTAACAGAATCCCTCATCCTCCGGGTCTGCTACCCTTCCCCTGCCGCCTTCTTGCGCCCCCGGCGACGGCTTTTTTGCGGCTCCATTTCTCCCTCTCCCAGAGCTTCCCCGGCTGCTTGCCGGCCCCGTTCCCTTTTAGCCTTTTCGATGCTGGCCTTCAAGGCCTCCATCAGGTCCACCACCCTGCCCGCTTCCGCCCGGGTGGGCTCGGCCACCTGCCGGCCGGCCACCCGGGCCTGGATTAACTCCATAAGTGCATGACGGTATTCATCGGTATATTTCTCCGGGTCAAAGGAAGCCGTAAGGCTGTTGACTAAATTTACCGCCATCTGTAGTTCCTTTTCCGGCACCTCCACCCGGTAGTGCATTTCTTCAATGGCCCCGGCATCCCGTACCTCATCGGGATAAAACATGGTGCTCATGGACAGCACACCCCTGGCCACCCGCAGCACGGCCAGGCTCACTTTGCTGCGGATGGTTACCCGGGCCACGGCCACCCTGCCGCTCTCTTCCATGGCTCGCTTTAACAGCTCGTAGACCTTTTCCCCGCCGCCGGCGGGGGCCAGGTAGTAGGCTTTGTCGTAATAGATGGGGTCTATTTCCCCCAGTTCCACGAAATCCATGATTTCAATGTTGTGCCCGTCCCCCCCGGGCAAAGCGTCAAAATCTTCGTCCCGTAAGATGACATAGCGCCCCTTTTCATACTCGTATCCCCGTACCAGTTCCTCCAGGGGAACTTCTTCATTGCAGTATGGACAATAGCGCCGGTACTGAATGGGGTTTTTGCACTTCTGGTGTAAATAGTTGAATTTTACATCTTTTTTTTCCGTAGCCGCGTACATTTTCACGGGCACGTAAACCAGGCCAAAACTAACCGCCCCTTTCCAGATCGGACGCAAACGCCGCCACCCCCAAACAAAAAATATTATTACCGGCCCGCTTTTAAGCTAGGATGGCCTTAATACTGACAAATTATGAAGTTACCCGGCGAGTCCAGCCGGGCATACAAACAACAACGCGGTATACCTGGGAATTTTTGAAAGCCGAAACGGTTATAATAGAAGTTACACATGTATATAGACAGGGGTGGTTTGACATGGATTTTTACCCTGATAGAGTAATATTTGAACAGGACGCCCTGGAATATCCTTTAGGTAAATCCCTCTGGGAATCATTTAAACGGGCTGATATTGAGGTGATTGTAACCCGTTCCCACAACAGGATAACTGGCATTCCCGGTAAGAATCCGCAGGAAGCCTACCGGGAAGCTAAGAGAACGCTGGTATTCGGCGTGAGGAGGACTCTTACCTTTCAAACCTGTAAACCGTCGGCCCATTACCAGCTGCCATTGACCACTTCCTGCCCCGGAAAATGTGAATACTGTTATTTGCTCGGCAGCCTCCCCAGTAAACCGTACATCAGGGCTTATGTGAATATTGAAGATATTCTGGAAAAAGCCCGGGATTATATAGTGAAAAGGCAGCCCGAGGTAACCATATTCGAGGGATCAGCCACTTCCGATCCGGTTCCGGTAGAGAAATACACCGGGGCGCTGGCCAAAACCATCCTCTTTTTTGCCATCCAGGATTTTGGCCGTTTTCGCTTTGCCACCAAATTCACTGAGATTGATTCACTTTTAATTTTAAAACATAACGGGAATACAACAGTTCGTTTTAGCGTAAATACTACCAGAATAATAAAATCCTTTGAACACGGGACGCCAAAGCTGGAACAGCGATTAAAGGCAGCCAGAAAAGTTATAGAGGCTGGTTATCCCACGGGGTTCATCATTGCTCCCATCATAGCCTACCCCGGCTGGGAAACGGACTACATAGATTTATTAAAAGCAATAAGGGAGTCCCTCCCCGAGTCTCAGGTGTTGTCTTTTGAATTTATCACCCACCGGTTTACCGTACGGGCAAAAAACAGAATAAAAACGCTGTTCCCCAATACCGTTTTACCCATGAATGAAGAAAACAGAAAGTTCAAGTTCGGCCAGTTCGGTTACGGGAAATATGTTTACGCCCCGCAGTTAATGCACCGTTTAAAGGAAGCCCTCGTTTCAAAAACAGAGGAACTGTTTCCCGGGGCAAAGATCGATTACTTCGTCTAACCCGAAACAAAAGGGCAGCAGGCCGTCCCGCCAAATACGGCCGGGAAAGGCCGCCGCCCGCTATATTTTTCTGGAAGTGCTAAATAAATTTTTTACTTACCTTTTCCCCATTGTAAGAGAAAAGCACCTTTTTATTATCAATGACCGTCTCCAGGTGCACCGGCCTCCCCCAGAGGCGGTATACGTAGGGCAGTGTTTTTTCCAGGTAGAACACATCCAGCTCCAGGCCCTCGTAACAGTGTTTCAAGTATAAATCGCCCCGTTTATTGAAATCCCCGTCTTCCACCACGATATAGGGGTAGCCGCCGTTGGTCAGGCTGGAAAGGATGCCGTCTTTGACCTTTTCCCAGTCTTTGTCCGATACCTTCCAATCGTGGCCCATCTTTTTGTAAAGATAAAGGTCCATTTCCTCTATTAGTTCTTTGGTCAGGTAGTTCCTCAGGAAGGAAATATCATTTTCCTGTTCCCGCACCTCGAAGATCTTCTGCCTTCCCTCACCGCCGGGGCGGTTGTATTTTTTCCTCTCTTCCCCGGTGGGCTCGTTCCAGCGCCTTTCAATGTCTTCAAAAATTTTCAACCCCAGGTGATAGGGATTCAGGCGCACCCGGGAAGGTTGAATTACCCCGGCATGCATTTTGGCGAACTCTACAGCTTCTGCCTCAGTAAGATCCATTTCCCGCATAATGCGCAGGTGCCAGTAGGTGGCCCAGCCTTCGTTCATAATTTTTGTTTCCAACTGGGGCCAGAAATAAAGCATTTCCTGACGGATTACGGATATAATGTCCCGCTGCCAGTCGTCCAGATCCCGGGCATGTTCCATAATAAACAGCAACAGGTCTTTTTCCGGCTCCGGGGGAAACTTCCTGGGTTTCTCACAGTGTCCGGCGCATTTGGGCTCATCAAGCTCCCACAGGTCATCATAGGGGGTTTCCTCCCGGTGTCGTTTTCCGCACTTCCTGCCCTGGCCGCAGGCACAGGACCCTTCTTCCTTTTCCTGCTTTTTCTTTTCCCGGCCGGCCTTTATGAAATGATAGGGGTCCACGTGTTCCTGGATGGAAATCACCGCATCTAGAAAGGCTTCTACCCTGTCCTTGCCGTATTTAAGCTCGTAACCGCGGAATCTCTCGGCCGCACTGGCCATGGATTCCACCATATTGCGGTTGGTATGCTTGAAATAGATGTTGTTTTTAAAAAAGTCGCAGTGGGCCAGAACGTGGGCTATCACCAGCTTGTTCTGGACCAGGGAATTGCCTTCTAGGAGAAAAGCATAGCAGGGGTTGGAGTTTATGACCATTTCGTAGATGCGGCTCAGGTTGTAATCATACTGGGTTTTCATTTTATGGTATGCTTTGCCGAAAGTCCAGTGAGAGAAACGGGTGGGCATACCGTAAGCCCCAAAGGCATAGATGATATCTGCCGGGCAGATTTCAAAATACATATCATAAAAATCCAGACCAAATTCCCGGGCCTTAGCGGTGATTATTTCCACGGCTTCCGAAAGCTTGCGCAGCTCTTCTCTGGTCATGTTAATCAACCTCCAGTTTTCCCTGGTGCCAAAGAAACGTTCTTGTTTATATAGATTTATGTGGGAAGCCGGGGCGAGTTGTCTTTAAACTTAAACAGTCCCGGGATCCTGAAAAATAGGTCCTGCCGGAGGCGGCTTTTTTACCCTTTGCACCGGGGTGGCGATGGCCATGTCGGCGGTTTTCCAACCACCGGTTATAAGCACAAATGGTCTACAGCTGACTGCCTCCATTAACAAGATATGGTATAATATTTAAAAATATTTAAAAGAGCCAATCCAGCCGTGTTGTTCCAGATGTACATATCTTAACTTGTCTGGAATGAGGAAAGCTGGAAAAAATGACCCCGAAAAACAAAATCCCCGACTTTAAAACAATAGAAGAAGCCGGGGAATTCTGGGAAATGGCTTCCGGAAGCCTGCGCATCTCTTCTATGGTCACGTTAATCACTCCTCCTGTTTTCCCGGACACTCAGATTCAACACAAGCCACCATGTTTTTCCCTTCCTTTTTTGCCTTATACATGGCCCTGTCAGCTTGAGCTATCAGGTCATTTACACTGGCAGTTCCCCTGCCGCTATATTCCGTAGCCCCAATACTGGCCGTGACAACCACGTCCATTTCTGGCAATAACCTCTGCCCTGCTATCTGGGATCTTATACGCTCCAGCGCAATTTGCGATCTATTCAGGCTGGTATCCGGCAGCATAATTATAAATTCCTCTCCACCGTACCGAACCACCTTATCTGCAGCCCGCAAAGCCTTCTTTATGATGCCGGCCGCAGCACATAAAACCCGGTCACCCGCATGGTGACCGAACCGGTCGTTTATCACTTTAAAATCATCAAGATCCAGCATGGCAACCACCAGCGGCTTTTCCTTCCTCTGAGCTTCTTTAATGAGCTGGTTCAATAACGGGTATAAAGCGAGCCTGTTATACAGTCCCGTAAGCGGGTCGTGTTCTATCCTGTCTTTAAGCTGCAGAAGAAAACTATCAATGACCACCAGTATTTGAGCCAGGAATTCCGTAGCGCGATCTATGTATATCCATTGGACAGGATCGCTATCCCGGCGGATGCCCATTACCTCCCGAAGTGCCCTGGTGTGGATATCCAGAATATTTGCCGCCTGAACATGTTTCTCATCCAGGCTGTGTGTGTAAGCGTCAAATCCTACCCACCTGGCACAATACCCAGGGTTTATAGGATAATCTTCCTATCTCAATATTTTTCATTGATACTTTAAAAAGCTTACTCAATCTGCCATTTTTAAAATTTATCTTGGGTGGTCTAACCCACCTGTTCGCCCCCTGCTTACCCTATCATGTCTCCCGGGGTCAATGCCCTTACATTCCTTCGTTCAGCATAATGGGGGCGGGTGGGGCACCGTTACTCAGAAGCAGGGTCATGCCCTAACGGAGGTTTTTTCGGTTTCCCCCACCCAAGATTTTTGCCTCATGATGATTCCTTTACGCCGTCGGGCTTGTGGATATGTGGGCAACGCTTTAGCGTTGTCCAAGCGAGTGTGGACCCTGTGGACAGGCGGAAGATAAACCATGCCTAAACCTCCAGGCTCCTCTTAAGTGGCAGGAGGCCTCCCGCAAGTCCATACGAGCGGCATATCCACAAGCCTTCTAGGCCGCCAGTTGCTGCCGGCGGTAGCTACCCAAAACCTTCTCCGGGTCGTACAGGCGTTTTTCTTTAGCTAAGGTGAACATTACCCGGAGGAGTTTGCAGGCGATCACTACCAGGGCCTGCTTGCTTTTCAGCGGGTTTTGCGGCCGGGTCACCAGGTAACGGTAGAGCGCTTTAAACTGAGGGTTTTTGGCCACCAGGACCAGGGCAGCCTGGTAGAGGATGCTCCGCAACCCCGCCCGGCCCCGCTTGGAGATCTTTGTAACCCCTTTTTTGGAATCCCCGGATTGGTTGATAGTCAGGTTGTAACCGGCCAGTTTGCGGATCTGGCGCCAGTCTTCGTACCGGGTGAAATCCCCCACTTCCCCTAAGAAGCTGGCGGCAGTGACGACTCCGATCCCGGGGATGCTCAAAAGGTACTCGGCTAAGCCGGTTTTGGCCAGGGCCTTTTCCATGGCCGCTTCGGTTTGGAGCAATTGCTTTTGCCAGAAGAAGATTTCTTCCAGGCACTGGGTCAGGCGCAGACGGGCAGCATCTAAACCTTCCGGCACGCCGATGGATTCATTGGCGGCAGCCAGTAAAAGAACGGCCCGTTTTTGACCCACTTTCCCGCCGCTGGCTGCCTTAAGTTCAGCGGTCAGCTCTTCTGTCGTGAGCTGTTTTAGGTCGGCCGGGAAGGGCCGGTGGGTCAGGATGTACAGGGAGGCTTTCCCTAGAAGGTTCTTAAAAACCTGCGGATATTCGGGAAAGCGCTCGTCCAGGATCGCCACCAGGTTGTTCTGGGCGGCGTTTAGTTTGGCCTTTTGCTGGTGGCGGTTTTGGGTGTACCCCCGGAGTTCCGCCCAGATCCCTTTGGGTAGATAGCAGTGGAAAAAGCGTCCTTCCCAGGTTAAAGTGGCGATGATCAGGGCGTCTTTCCGGTCGTTTTTGGTGGGCGAGTTATCGTCGAGTTCTTTTTGCTTTTTGACGTGGTAAGGATTGACGATAACTACTGGGATGCCGGCATTGACCAGGTAGCTGGCCAGGGGTTTCCAGTAATGGCCGGAAGGCTCCATGGCCACGACGATGTTTTGCGCGCCGATTTGTTCTTTGACCCGGTGCATTCTACCCAGTAGACGGGAAAAGCCGTTTATGCTATTCTGAAAAGAGAAGGCGCTGCCCACTTCGATGCCTGTTGACCCGTCCAGCGTGCGGGCCCAGTGGGTCCTTTTGGCGATGTCGACGCCCACGATGAGGGTGTGGACGCTACGAATTTCTTTTAGGTTTTTGTTTCGTTTCGTCATTAACCTCGACCTCCGGTACTTTTGGTGTTTGCTCTAACCTTGTTGTACCAGGAGGTCTTTTTGTTGATCAACCCCTTTGATAAGGATTACAGGAATGCTCAGAAAATGAAATGGGGAGGATTTTTTATGACCAAAGCTGAAAAGCAAAAACTATGGGAAACCCGGGTTGCCGAATATCGTGCCAGCGGCCAGAGTGCTAAAGCATGGTGCGCCGCCCATAACGTAACCCCCCGGCAGCTATGGTACTGGCTCCGGAAGTTTAAGGAATCTTCCCCCGCCGGGTCAACACGGTGGCTGCCGGTTGAATTAAGCAAGCAATCACCTTCGGACCAGGGTGACTCCCTGCTGCTCAAAATAGGTCAGGCCTGCATCGAGGTAAAACCCGGTTTTGATCCAGCCTTGCTTTCTCAAGTAGTCCGGGTTCTGGTATCGTTATGCTGAACGAATTGGGTATCGACCGGGTTTACCTCGCCTGCGGCGCCACCGATTTGCGCAAGTCCATCGACGGGCTGGCCGTGCTGGTCAAGGAAGGGTTTGAGCTGGATCCCCTTCTCTTCCTGCCTTTTCGTCTTCTGTAACCGGCAGCGGGACAAAATTAAAATTCTCCACTGGGACCACAATGGGTTTTGGCTCTATTACCGCCGGCTGGAGAAAGGTAAATTCCCCTGGCCGGAAAGAAGCACTTCTTCAACTATTGCCATTAGCCGCCGGGAACTGCGCTGGCTGCTCGACGGCCTATCGATAGAACAGCCTAAAGCTCATCCCGAGGTAAAAGCACGCACTGTAATATAAATAAAGCAGCAGAAAGAAATATTTTCACTTTGTGGTTGATTCTAGAGGGATTCGACGGGTTTCGTCGAATCTTTTATTCATGAACACTACTTCGCAATCTATCGCTGCCATGAATATAGAAGAGCTGCAAAGCCGCTGTCTACAGCTGGAAGAGCAGTGCAGATGGTTGGAACAACAGAATGCCGAGCTGACCGCTAAACTGAATTGGTTTATGGAGCAGCTTCGCTTGAGCAAACACCGGCAATTCGGTGTTTCCAGCGAACGGACCGCTTCTGGCTACCAGCAGCTTTCGCTTTTTAATGAGGCGGAAGTGGAAGCCCAGCCGGCTTCACCCGAACCGGCTGTCGAAACCATCACCTACCAGCGCCGCAAACAGCGTGGCCGCCGGGAGATGGTGCTCGATAACCTGCCGGTGGAAACGGTTGAGTACCGCCTGCCGGAAGAAGAGCGGGTCTGTTCGTGCTGCGGTGGTCCTTTACATGAAATGAGCACCGAAGTACGACAGGAACTGCAGATCATCCCGGCCCAGGTAAAAGTGGTCAAGCATGTGCGTTACGTTTATTCCTGCCGCCATTGCGAGCGCAACGAGCTAACCACCCCCATTGTTACCGCTCCCATGCCGGCTCCTGTATTTCCCGGAAGTATGGTTTCCCCCTCGCTTATGGCTTACATCATGAACCAGAAATACGGGGAAGGTCTGCCGCTGTACCGCCAGGAGCAGCAGTTTGCCCACCTGGGGGTGGAGCTGTCCCGGCAGACGCTTGCCAACTGGGTGCTGTACGGGGCGAACAACTGGTTGGCCCTGATCTACGATCGCCTGCATGAACACCTGCTTGAGCGGGATATCCTGCATGCCGATGAGACAACCCTGCAGGTCCTCCGCGAGCCGGGCCGGGCTGCTGAAACCCAATCGTACCTCTGGCTCTACCGCACCGGGCGGGACGGTCCTCCCATTATTCTCTACGACTACCAGACCACCCGGGCCAGCAAGCACCCCCGCCGGTTCCTGGCAGGTTTTAAAGGCTACTTGCACGTTGACGGTTACGCCGGCTACAACGAACTGCCGGATGTCACCCTGGTGGGCTGCTGGGCCCATGCCCGGCGCAAGTTTGATGAAGCGTTAAAGGCCCTGCCGGAAGATAAACGCAATAAAGCAGTGGCCGCCCAGGTGGGGCTGGAATTTTGTAACCAACTTTTTGCCATTGAGCGCGACTTGAAAGATGCAACGCCCCAGGAGCGTTATCAGGCCCGCCAGGTGCGCAGCCGCCCCGTGCTGGATGCTTTTCGGGCATGGCTTAAAACCCAGAAAACACAGGTACTGCCCAAAAGTTCCTTTGGTCAGGCAGTTAACTATTGCCTGAGCCAGTGGGATAAACTCATTGCCTTTTTGCAGGATGGACGCCTGGAACTGGATAACAACCGGAGTGAGCGGTCGATCAAACCCTTTGTCATTGGCCGCAAGAACTGGTTGTTTGCCAATACTCCGCGGGGTGCCCGGGCCAGCGCTATTACTTACAGCATCATAGAAACGGCAAAGGAGAATGGGTTGAATCCTTTCCAGTACCTCAGTTATCTTTTTGAAAAACTTCCCAACCTGGACCCTAAAGACAGTAACGCCCTGGATCAGTTGCTCCCCTGGTCCAATTCATTACCCCCTGTCTGCAGGGCTAATAAATAAGCCAGATTATGTCCCCACCTGATTGCAAGGTGGGGTTTATTTTACGCTTACTCTCATCCAGGCTGTGTGTCAGGTCCTGATAGGCTTCCACGAGTACTCCTTCGGTTCCACCCTCACATACATATCGTTCAAGGTAATTTTTATAAGTATTATAAAAGGCCTCTGAAGCCAACTCAGGTACGCCTCCTCCCCACCAGTACGCTGGCATCGTCTTCCGGAACACCATATTTCTCTATTATCGTAACCGCCAGGTATAGACCATCCTGTCGCCACAGGTGCCCGTCACCCCGGTCGGGCACAAAGCTACGCCTTATTCCATCAGAACATACTATTACAAGAGAATAATCATCAATCCTTACATTCCGGATAACCGGCACAAGCTTCCGCCCTCCCACCACCCCGGGCTGCCCCGGCAAAAACTCCAACCTTTTATCACCAATCACCCAGCCCCTTATGTTCCCCACCATGATATAACTTAGAGTCGCATTGTCCAGGGTGCCGAGGAAGAGGGTACATCCTCGGATTCTGGCAGCGACCCTTTCGATATCACCGTACACACCCGGCAGGTCTTCTTTACGTTCTTCCAGAACTCTGTGCAGCCCTTCCGCACAGCGATGAGCTTCTTCACCGTGCCCCAGCACATCCACTACCGAAATAAAAAGTTTATCATTTCCTTTATATGCATAACAAAGGTCCCCGCCCACCGGATAGCCTGTCCGCGGCCTCCAGCACGACCAGACCTCCCAGCCGTGGCCGGACGCCGTGGCCTGTTTAGAGAAAGTCAAAATGTACGCCTCCTCTTCTCCGTAATAACCACCGTCCCCTTACCCACTTCGGAGTGAATGGCGAAGGAATCCATCAGACGTTTTACTCCCGAAAGGCCTATACCGAGACTGCGCTCCCAGGTGGTATAGCCCCGCGTCAAGACCAGCTCGACATCAGGGATACCGGGGCCGCGGTCGGCAGCAATTACTTCAATGCCCGGACTGTCCCTGTCCTCCAGCCGCTTTCTTATCATTATCCTGCCCTGCCTGGCGTACCGGTAGATATTCCGGGCCAGCTCCGAAACCGCAGTGGCTATCCTGGTAACATCGGCCAGGGAAAAGCCGATCTCCTGGGCCAGTTGTTTGGCCATCTGCCGCGCTACGGCAATGTCTTCCTCTCGAGTAATGCGGACCACTATATCGAATTCCTGCGCCGGGTCCTCAATTATGGAGGTTATTTTTTCCTCATACACCTTTATCCCTCTCCTGGAAAGAGCCGGCCAGTACCAGGGCATGTTCCAGATTCCGCGCCACCGCGACCTCCTGCAGCGTGACACCCATCTGGGCCAGAGTCAAAGCTACAGGGGGTTGAATGCCGCACAATACAGTGCGGCACCCCATAAGGCGGGCCATAGCAGCCGTTTCAGAAAGGGTGTATGATATATAGCTATCAATCACTTCCACCATCCTTACATCCAGTATAATCGCCCTGGCCCTCGTCCGCTCGATTTCCTTCAAAAGCTGCTGCTGCAGCCGTCCTACCGTTCTGTCGTCCAGGTCGATCTGGATGGGCACCAGCAGGTAGCCATCCACCTGCATAATGGGCACAACCCTGTCCTCAAAGCTCATCATCTTCACCGCTTTCTTCCAGCCTGCCGCCCGCCAGGCTTAGGGCAAGCTGCCTGCGCCTCTTCCTTTCTTCCATGGTTATGGCTATCCCGCGGCGGAGAGCATCCTCCAGGTCTCTGGCGACTGTAACCATCTGGAAGTCTACTCCCAGTTTGACAAGGGTATGGGCAACCTCCGGCTTGATACCGGTAAGAATGACCTCGGCACCTAGAAATTTTATGGCGTTAAACATCTCCATAAGAAATCCCCCGACCACCGTATCGATCATGGGGACACCCGTAACATCCACCAGTACCACTTTCGCCCTGACGGAACTCACCCTGTTCAGCAATCTCTCCGCGATATTCTGGGCACGCTGGCCATCCAGGTTTCCAATCATGGCCACCAGTAAAATATCAGTCCATATACGAATTATTGGGGTGGCCAGCTCCGAAAGCATCTGGCGGAGCTGCATTAAAATATGCTCATTTTCGCGCCGTATCTCCCCGGAAACCTTCAATGCGGCCCGGAGTATATCAACAGCCGGGAAAGAAGCATGTTCTTCTGCAATATGCAGTATTTTCGCCCCTACTTCTTCTTCACCCAATTCTTCAATTAATGACCGCAGGGCTTCAAATAAGCCGTCTGCTGCTTTTTTGCTTAGCGCTTCCTCCATAACCCGGCACCACAGGTCTTTTTGCCTGCCGTCTGTCGTGAGGCCATTGACGATTTCCGTCACCTTAATAGCATCCATCAATACTTCCCTCCATAGCCTGTAGCCTGAAGACCATTTTTTGCTATTTCGACATAATTCCTTGTTTTCCTGCCGGAAGCACCCGCAGGAGCTGCCCTTTCAAAACGCCTTCATTAATGAGAAAAACTGCAGGGAAAACCCTGACTTCCCTGCAGCTACGTCTCTCTCTTGCAACCCGGCCTTCATGATTACTTCTAACTCAATTAAACCACTGTCTGAAGTTACCGTCAAGAATAACGCCGCCGTTCATTAACGCCTTCCTGTACCCCGCCCGGAGAAACACCACCGTCACCAACCTGATAACCGCCAGTTTAATCCTGCACCAGGACGACGGGATTGTTCCGGCAGACGGCAAGGCACGCCTCCACCACCTGCGGGTCGTAAAGGACGCCGCTGTTCCGGCTGATTTCTTCCAGGGCGGCCTCCATACCCAGGGCGGCCCGGTAGGGCCGGTGCGAAGCCATGGATTCCACCACGTCGGCAACACCCAGAATCCGGGCCTCGGGAATGATGGCCTCTCCCCGCAGCCCGTTCGGATAACCGCTCCCGTCCATTCTCTCGTGGTGCTGCAGCATTGCCTGCGATACCGGCCAGGGAAACTCTATCCCCTTAAGCACCTCGAACCCCAGCACCGGGTGTAACCTGATCAGCTGCAACTCCGGTTCCGTCAACCGGCGCGGTGCGGTGAGGATCTCTGCCGGAATGGCCATCTTGCCTATATCATGCAGCAACGCGGCGAGCCGGAGGCCCTCCACCCGGTCTTCCGCCCACCCCCATTTCCCGGGCGATGGCGCAGGCCAGCCGCGCCACCCGCATCTGGTGGCCGGCTGTGTACGGGTCCCGCAGTTCCAGCATCCTGCTGAGAGCCTCCACCGTACCGTACAGCATCTGCCGGAGCCGGACGACCGTTTCGTCCAGCTTTCTTTCTAGGCGCAGCCTCTTGATCCCAAGGGCAATGTCGCCTGCAATTTCGGCGAGAAAGGCCATTTCTTCGGGGTCAAAAGCGTCCGGCAGGTGGGAATAAACATTAAGGATTCCCACAACTTCGCCCTCGTGCACCAGGGGAACAGCCGCGCCTGACGCATAGCCACGGCGTACCGCTTCCTCGCGCCAGGGCGTATGCTGCGGGTCGCAACATATATCCCGTACCACTACGGGCTCGCCCGTTCTGATGGCTGCGCCGGTCGGTCCGGAATCCGTCTGGCTGTCGTCCCAGGTAACCTTTACTGAACGAAGGTAGCCGTTCTCAAAACCGCTGTGGGCAATGGGCGTCACGCCAAATGTCTCTTTCTCGGCAAGACCAATCCAGGCAAACCTGATAAATTCGAGCCCGGCGAGAAGCTCGCAAATGCGCTTAAACAGCTCGCTCTCCTCGCGAACCTCAAGAAGGAGATGATTTACTTCTCTGGTAATCAGAATATGGGCCTTAAGCCAGTTAGTATCCGGGGCTGTCCCGGAATTTTTCTCCTGACTCTGAGCTGGGACAACCCTTTCCTCGCTGTTCACTTCAACCTTCACTCCCATGGGTATGTCTAATACTCTCAACTGGATGAATGCACAGGCAACAGTGTATCAGCCTGGTTTCGATATGACACAGTTAAGTATAGATTACACGGAAATACCTCAAGCATCAGGGAAATTATACTGGGAAATTACCTGACGAATGAAAATCAGGGGGAAAAAGGTAGGAAACGCAGGTAGACGCGGGGGAGGATGTGCGCCATAACAATCCATATGAGGTATATTATGGTATAACCGGGTATCCTTACCCCCCCCCCAAAACACACACGTTCTAAAGCTAAGCTTCTTTTTCCTCTGCACCATGGAAATCATCCCCGTTCCTGTCTTTTTCTTTTGCGCAAATAATGATTACCTGCAGGAAACTAAAGACCCCTTATTTAATCCCCGGCCTTAACCGGGCCTGCTCTCCCGGAGGCAGTATTTTTACCCGAGCTTTATTCGACAAAAAAAATGCTCTTCCTTCACGATGCTCTACTTTCTCCCTCTTCTTTTCAATTCAGGTCTTGCCGGGGCCAGATTTTTTTGTTAAGATTGGGTTAAGGGAATATTGTATACAAGTATACAAAATGCGGGGGGAGCGGAAAATGATGCCCTACCTGGTGACCTGGCTCGAAGGGGAAGAGGTATGCTGGCGCTTCGCGGACGAAGATGAGCTGGCGGAGATCTGGGAAACGGAAAAGCATTTCATAGTTACCAAACTCAACCCGGCTGCATAAAAAGAAGAATGCAACCACCTGCCCGGCAGTGGCATGGTAACATTTACCTGAATACGGCTGAAATTATAAGGGGAGCGCACCTTGCGTTCCCCTTGCTTTTTTGTTATCCAGGCACGACAGCGAATAGTGCCGGGTTAACAGGAAGCGCATCCATCGTTTTCTTTTATTTTTAAGTAACCAATATAACCGTAAACCCGTAATATATAACCGCCGGAAAAAGAAACGCCGGACACGGTGAACCTGCTCCAGGATGAACCGGGCGTCGGGAAAGCGATCGTTTTGTCGCCCTAAAATTTCCATAAGGAGGGGAATGCTGAAGTGAAAGTCCTGCCGCTGTCCGAACTACCCATTGGCCAATGGGGACGGGTGGTGTCTTTAAAAGCACGGGGCATGACCAGATGCCGGTTGCTGGACCTGGGCCTGGTTCCTGACACGCCGGTCCAGGCGGTAAGGCGCAGCCCGCTGGGCGACCCGATCGCTTACCGCATCCGGGGAGCATTAATTGCCCTGCGCCGGGAAGAAGCCGGCCAGGTGCTGGTGACACCCTTATGATACTGCCGGCGCGCTGAAGGCAGCACTACTCACCTTTGCAAACTGCCCGGGCGGCGGCCTACTTTTCCCGCAGTTCCTGTGCTCCCGCCCTACCGCCGCCTCCCCCTGGCTTGTGCGAAGCCCTTGAAAAACCGCGGTACGCCATCCGCATCTTCTGCCACAGCACAAGTAGTGAGGTGTTTTTATGCCCCTTGCAACCGAACTGCGCGAAAGGTTTAACATACCCCCGGACCCCGACGCTGCCGTAATTGCCCTGGCTGGCAACCCCAATACCGGCAAAAGCACCATTTTTAACGCCCTGACCGGGTTGAAACAGCACACGGGCAACTGGCCGGGCAAGACGGTGCTCCAGGCCCAGGGCACATTTCATTCCGGCGGCAAAAGGTACATCCTGGTGGACCTGCCGGGAACCTATTCCCTGCTGGCAAACTCGGCCGAAGAAATGGTCGCCCGGAACTTTTTATGTTTTGCCCGGCCGGACGCCACGGTGGTGGTCACCGACGCCACCTGCCTGGAAAGAAATTTAAATCTGGTTTTACAGGTGATGGAAATTACCGGCAGGGTAATTGTTTGCGTTAACTTTATTGATGAGGCGCGCAGGAAAAACATTTTTATTGATGTCGATTGCCTGACCCGGGAACTGGGTGTACCCGTGGTAATCACGGCTGCCAGGAGCGGCCTGGGCCTTAAGGAATTAAAGGCCGGGATCGACGCCGTGGTGCGGGGACAAATAGTTCCCACCCCTCGCCGGATGGTTTATGATCCAGACATCGAAGATGCCGTAGCCCAGGTGGAACAGCAAATACCCGGGGAAATCAAGGAATTGATCAACGCCCGCTGGCTTGCGTTAAGAATAATAGATCACGACCGGAACACTTTCGATAATATAAGACAATACTTTGAGGTACCGGAATGGGGTGTTTTGCGTGAGCGGTATAAATACTGCCCCACCTGAAGCCGGACCCGGCGTGGTGAATGAAGCCCATCAGCTTGAGATACGGGACCGCATCGTTAAAACAATCTACCGGGAGGCGGAAGCCATCGCCGCCCGGGTGGTCAGGCAAACCGGTCCCCACAGGGATTGGGAACATAAAGTGGACGACATCCTCACTTCCCGCCTGCTGGGCTTCCCGATTATGTTCCTGCTCCTGGGGCTGGCTTTCTGGATAACCCTGGTGGGAGCCAATTACCCTTCTCAGTTACTGGCAAAGGCCTTGTTCTGGGGGGAGAAGCGGCTATTGGAAGTCTTTGTGTGGCTGGACGCTCCATCCTGGCTGCACGGGCTGGTGGTTACGGGCGTCTACCGCACCGCAGCCTGGGTGGTATCGGTGATGCTGCCTCCCATGGCCATCTTTTTCCCTATCTTCGCCCTGCTGGAAGAACTGGGCTACCTACCCCGGGTGGCTTTCAATATCGACCCTTTATTTAAGATGGCCGGCACCCAGGGTAAGCAAGTGCTAACCATGAGCATGGGATTCGGCTGCAATGCAGCCGGCGTAATGGCCTGCCGTATTATTGAATCTCCCCGGGAAAGATTGATCGCCATCCTGACCAATAACTTCGTCCCCTGCAACGGCCGTTTTCCCACCCTGATAGCCCTGGCCTCCATATTCGTTGGCCCGGCGGCAGCCCCGGGTTTCAACTCTCTGGCCGCTTCCTTTACCGTAGCAGGGCTTATTCTGGCGGGGATATTGATAACCCTGCTTACCTCGTGGCTCCTTTCAAGAACCATCCTTAAAGGGGTGCCTACCACCTTCACCCTGGAACTGCCGCCACTGCGCCCGCCCCAGGTGGGCCGGGTGCTGGTCCGCTCCGTACTGGACCGCACGATCTTCGTCCTGGCCCGGGCCGTAACTGTAGCCGCCCCGGCGGGAGCCCTGATATGGGTCCTGGCCAATATCTCCTTTGAAGGACAGAGCCTGCTTGCCCGGGGAGCGGGTTTGCTGGAACCCCTAGGGCGGGCCCTGGGTCTGGACGGCTTCATCCTGCTGGCCTTCATCCTGGGCCTGCCGGCCAATGAAATTGTCCTGCCCATTCTCCTTATGGGCTACTTATCCGCTGGAACTATGGTGGAAATAGACAGCTTAACCGTTCTGCAAAACATTCTGGTTCATGGGCACGGCTGGACGTGGCTGACCGCATTGTGCACCATGCTCTTTTCCCTGCTGCACTTTCCCTGCGGCACCACGCTGTTCACCATCCAGCGGGAAACAAAGAGCCTGAAATGGATGTTCTGGGCGGCCGCCATCCCCCTGGCCGTAGCCTGCCTGGTCTGCTTCGCGGTGGCGCAGGCGGTGCGGGCGCTGGGGCTGGTATAACTTCACAAACAGTGTTACGATGGGTCCAGGCAGAGGTGGTTTTTCCCTCGTTCCTTTGCCTGATAGCAGGCTTGATCCGCTCTTGCAAGCAGCGAGTCGGCAGAATCGTTTTTTTTTCGCCTGGGCCACACCCAGGCTTGCCGTAATCCGGCGGTGCGGGAAAGGGTAAGTCTCGATAGATTTACGTATTCTTTCTGCCACTTTCGCAGCATCTCCCCCTTTTGTCCCCGGGAGAATGATTATAAACTCTTCACCCCCGTAACGGCACGCAATATCCGTAGTCCTGATGGAGTTTTTTATTAACTCTGCCGTCTTCTGCAGCACCACATCGCCGGCCAGGTGCCCAAAAGTGTCGTTATAAGCCTTGAAGTCATCTATATCCAGGAAAATAACCGACAGGTGGTAACCATACCTCGCTGCCCTCTGGAGCTCGGCAGCCAGCACATCCCACAGAACGCGCCTGTTAAGGAAACCGGTCAGGTAGTCGGTTTCGGCTTCTCTTTCCAGGCGGCGTATGAGAGTCGCATTGGCCAGGGCTACCGCGGCGAAGTTTATATATATCTGCAGGTTTTTACTGCCGCTGTCACCCAGGGAAACAGGGGCCGCTATACCCAGCAACCCGACAATTCCCAGGGCGGTCCAGAGGGGATAAACCATGATTTCAGTTCCGGGAGCAACCTCTGTACCGGTAAAGCCCGGTAAAACCTTAAGCTCCTCAATACTCAAAGAAGACGGCTCAACTTTTGAAAAAATCCGCTCAATCAACGGGTGGACCAGGGGCCATTCCTTCCCGATCAACTGGCTGCCGTTAACGCCTTTGCCCTGGGCCACCCTGATTTTATCACCTTCCCTGAGGCCGACAAAGCACAAGTCGGCTTGATAAATTATGATCAACGAATTAGTTATAAGTTCCAGAACCCTGTCCAGCTCAACGATCGAGGTCATGAGGCGGCTGATCTCGTAGATGCTGTTCAACTCCAGTCTACGCAACCCTAACAGGTTCTTTTCTAAAATGGCGCTGAAAACCTCGTTGATCGTCCGGTAAACATTGTGTGCTTTCGTGATGAAAGCAATCTCTTCCTCGCGTTCCACCAGGGTCGTGTGTCTGGAAGGGGCAACCATGAGATAACCTATCCTCTGGGCATAGCTGCCCAGACGGTACGCGCAGAGCTTAAGTCCATAAGGACAGGTAATCGTGTCTTCCTCTTCTAACGAACCGCAGGCAAGCTTATAAAAATCGATGCACTTTTCGTTATGGAGCTCCCTCCCTTTATTCACCTCCTGGCATAATTCAGCCGGTAAACTGAACCGGGAAAAAGGGGCGCCGTTCGCGTCAAAGATGTAGATGTTCGCGTTCGTGGCCCTGGCCAGCGTATCTTGAAAATCCTGCCAGTACCTTACCGGGACGCTGAGTAAAAGGTTCGTGTGCACTAAGTAACACCTCATTTTAGCATGTCTGCTTTGGCCAACCTGCCGAGAACGTTTATCCCCTCTGGAGAGATCTCGTACTCCCTCAGGGAGTTGTCGTGGTTGCTTCCACGGGTTTTTAGGATTCCAAGAACTTTTCTGATGCTGGAATTATCCTCCACGTATCGCAGTATGATTATATTATCGGTGATCAGGGATAATTGCGCTCTGGATACCACCAGGGGCGAAAAGAGGTCTTCGTTGAGCACCGTAAAAATAGTGGTTACGTGCCGCCTCCTGAGTTGTTGTCCTATCGCCCAGAGATAATCCCTGTACTTTTGCATATCGGTAACGCTGCTTTCAAAAGAGGAGATGCTGTCGATGACAAACCTTTCCACCTTTTTTTCCCCAATCATGTCCAGTATCTCGAAAGCGTGTTTATCCACGTCCAGTTCTACGGGGGAAATAAACTTGATCTCCAGCTGGCCCTCTGCCAGATATTTATCTATCTCCCAGCCCAGATAGCGGGCAGTATTCTGAAGTTGGTCTACAGGCTCTTCAAAAGAAAGGAATACCCCCTTTTCGCCTTTCTCAGCCCCTTCCAGCAAGAACTTAAGGGCAAACATCGTCTTGCCCGTACCTGTGGCACCGGAAATGAGGGTGATAGTCCCTTCCAGCAACCCACCGTACAACATTTCGTCCAGTCCACAGATCCCGAATTCCTTTCGCCCCAGCTTGACATCGTACCGGAGTTCTTCACCCTCCGGTCTCATCCTTGGGTACACTTCTATCCCCACAGGACCAATTTGAAACAAATGTTCCCCATGCTGAAAACTGGTCCCCCTCATCTTCAGGACGCGCATGTACCTTTTTTGAAACCGCTTTTCCTCCTGCCCGTAAAGGTGAAAAATCCCATCGGCGATGGCAAACTCGCTCAGGCGCGTCAACTCCTGTTCTTCGTACTCGCCGACGAGAAACGCAGTGATCTCCCATATCGATAGAACGGCAGCCAGCTCAAAAACAAAGGCCCTGAAGGTTTTCTCGTCCGGGAAGAGGTCCCTTATAACCTTGACACTATCGATTACAACTATGTTTGGCAAATGTTCTTTGATCATTCGAGTCAGGTAATCCAGGCCCTCGCTCGCGCCCTGACTGCGCAGGACGGCCCCCAGATCCCCGTAAATAACCCTGTCTCCCAGCAGGTCATCCGAGAAGAACTCAAAACCTTGTAGATGCCTCACCATCTTCAGCTGTGATTCCGATATAGTGGTCAGGTACAGGCTCTTGAGGCCGTTCCTGGCATTGTTAAATATGATGTTCTGGACGAATATCGTCTTTCCACTGCCCGGAGAACCAGAAATGATGTTCAGTGAATAAGCGGGTATGCCGCCGCCGAGAATATAATCGAGATTTTTTATGCCCGTTATCAACCTCTCCATCTCTCATTCCCCCCTGGAAGCAGAAAGATCCCCGGCAAACTCCTCGTCCAGCTTCTTTCTAATCTCTTCCGCTCTTTCATGGCCGAGAAGCCTGGCCAGGATTTCCACATACCTGGTGATAAACTTCATAAACATGTCTTCGACCGGCAGGTCCGGGTTTTCCTCCAACCTGGCCGCCATCTTCGCGCACGATATCCCATTTTGATCGTACTGCAGGAGTTCTATCTCCTTGTATTCCAGCGAGACCTCCCACACGACCCTTTCCACCAGCAGATTCATGGAAAACGTACCAAGGTACTTGGACGACGCTGTCCACATTTCCCTCAGCAAAGTTTCATAGTGTCCGATCCGTTTTTCGATGATTTCGCTCACAACAGCCCCCTCCATTTCAGCTAAAAGCTACCGCTCCAGTATGAACATAAGGCCTGGTTTCCCGGTTAGTTATTTCGCAAGTGCTTCACACCTCCAGGAACATTGCCAGTGATCCGGTAGAGTTCAGGATTTATCCCCTCAGGCACAACCCGGCAGCAAAACACTTCCACCAGCTGCGGGTCGAATTGAGTACCAGCACAGCGGTAGAGCTCTTCTGTGGCCATTTTTATAGACATCCTGGGCCGGTAAACCCGATCCGAAGTCATGGCATCAAAACTATCAGCCACGGCCAGAATTCGCGCCCCCAGGGGAATGGCCTCACCCCCCAATCCTTCCGGATACCCGCAACCGTCATATCTTTCATGATGGTAAAGGACCATAAGGCTGATGGCTTTCATCCCCGGTATGGCCGAAATGATTTCATAACTATAAACAGGGTGCTTTTTTATTTCCTCCCACTCCGCGGCAGTCAGTTTACCCGGCTTATGCAGGATAGAACTGGATATGCCCAGCTTCCCTATGTCGTGGAGTAACCCGGCCAGGTATATACAATTCTGTTCCTTTTCAGGCATACCCAGTTTCTTCGCGAGCGCAGCGGCATAGGCCGCCACGCGCCAGGAATGATTGGAAGCTACCTTAAACCGGACCTCCTGTAATTTCATCAACGCCCGGGCAGCATGGATAAATGTGGATTTCATGGAAGCACCTCAGCGTAATTTATTCTAAAAATTTCTTTAGAAAATGAAAAGCCGCAGGGAGAAAAATTTTATGCTTCCCTGCGGCTTCCTTTCTCCCTTTGCAACCCAGCCGTCATGGTTCCCCGCGGGGAACTTTAGACCTGTGGCTTTGCGTCCCCGGCTTTCGCCGGGTTTGCCCTCCGGAAAGTTGCGAATTTTCAGGAGGTATTTCAATATTTTTTCAAGAGGTATTTCAACATTACCGTTAACTTTCCTTCTTGATTCTACATATAACTACAGCATCATCTGCCCTGCTTCCCAATTTCTCGGCCCGGGCGATGAAAATCAAGTTTCAGGCCAAACGAACCGGTATCCCCCGGGAACTCAGCACCTTAAATAAAGGGCGGCCGAAAATAAAAAGTTCAAACTCCTCCCGCAATCCCAATTCCTTTATGGCGAAAAAACGTATGGCCAGGTCTTTCCGGACAAGCTCATTCAGTCTGGCCAGGGTTTTCGATTTATCCGTTCCCCGGGAAAGGCTGGAGAGCAACTCTTCAACCTCCTGGTAGGGACATTCCTGCTCATGCATCTCAATCACCTTTGTAATCGGGTCCCGGGAATTGATAATATCGGCACGTACGATGGTGTTTTTGCCAACCAGGCCTTCCAGTGCCGAGGTATCCCAGCACTTCAACAGCCGGCATTCCAGCGGGCGGTGCTCGTAAATGGTGCACGATGAGCTTTTTTCATCAAAAAAGCAGCAGGACCATTCTTTCTCCTTCCCGCGCATCTTGACCAGTTCCCGTTCCACCGGCCTAACGGTGTCAAGGACAGGGTCATAGGCCGGTTCACCCTTCCTGATGGTTACCAGGTGCTGGTATCCCACATGCCCGGCCAGCAGTATGCCTTTGTCCTCGTGGTGGAGGACCGGCCCGCCCTTCAGGCAGCAGGTGCCGCACCGTATACAGCCATCCCTGTTAATGTTTTGCACCTTCTTTCTCGTCGAAGCGCACGATGTAGTCTTCTTCCAGGTATTCACCCAGCTGAACCTCGATGACTCCCCATCCCCATACCCCTCGGGTGGCGCCGGTGCCAATCCCGGGCCGTGCGGGCGATAATTACCTCCGCAGCCCTGGCAATGGTATTAGGCGCCGGGTATACCCGCAGAGAAAAATTGCTTCAAGCATTTATTGCCCCGTACATCTTCTGATAATACTCCCGGTAAGCACCGGACTTTATCCGCTCCCACCAGGAGCGGTTTTGTTTGTACCACTCTACTGTTGCCGCCAGCCCCTCCTCGAAGGTGTGCCGGGGCCGCCAGCCCAGCTCCCGGGTGATCTTCGAGGGGTCGATGGCATAGCGGCGGTCGTGGCCGGGCCGGTCTTTGACAAAACGAATAAGGCTTTCCGGCTTACCCAGAAGTTTCAAGATTACCCGCACCACTTCCAGGTTGGTGCGCTCCCCATGGCCGCCGATGTTGTAGATCTCCCCGGGCCTCCCCCGGAAGAGAACCAGCTCCAGCGCCCGGCAGTGGTCCTCCACGTGCAGCCAGTCCCGCACGTTCAAGCCGTCGCCGTACACGGGCAGGGGTTTATCCTCCAGGGCGCTGGTGATCATGAGGGGGATGAGCTTTTCCGGAAACTGGTAGGGACCGTAGTTATTGGAACAGCGGGTGATAACCACCGGCAGGCCGTGGGTGTGGTGATAGGCCAGGGCCAGAAGGTCGGCGGCGGCCTTGCTGGCAGAGTAGGGGCTGGAAGGCTTTAAAGGGCTCTCCTCCGTAAAGCGCCCCTTTGGCCCCAGGGAGCCGTAAACCTCGTCGGTGGAGACCTGGACGAAGATCACGGGCCTTTCAGACCCGGCAACCGCCCGCCCGCCAAACCTCTCCTTCCAGTATTCCGCGGCCGCGTCCAGAAGCACCTGGGTGCCCCGCACGTTGGTCTCGATGAAGGGCGAGGCGTCCATAATGCTGCGGTCCACGTGGGACTCGGCGGCAAAGTTGATCACCGCGTCCACGCCGCGGGAAAAAATCTCCCCCACCAGGCGGCGGTTACAGATGTCACCGTGGATGAACGCATGGCGGGGGTGGTCCGCAAGATCGGCCAGGTTTTCCAGGTTGCCCGCATAGGTGAGCTTATCCAGGTTGATGACCGTAACCCCGGGGCGGGCCTGCAGGATATAGCGGATGAAGTTGGAGCCGATGAATCCGGCTCCGCCGGTAACCAGCAGTTTCATTGATCACATTGCTCCTTTTAAGTTATTTTTTGTCTTTCCGACAGGTACCTTTCCAGGGCGTCTGCCCACGGCGGGAGCAGGTAGCCGGTGGTTTCCTTCAAGGGAAACGGGTCCAGCACCGAATAGAGCGGTCTTCTGGCCGGGCGGGGAAACTCCGCCGTGGAGCAGGGGGCCAGTTCCACCTCCAGGCCGGCCAGTTTGAATATTGCCGCCGCAAATTCGTACCAGGTGGTGCTGCCGCTGTTGGTGACGTGGTAGGTGCCGTACCGGCCGCTTTCCACCAGGTCGGCAATGGCCCGGGCCAGATCCACCGTGTAGGTGGGGCAGCCCCGCTGGTCGCTGACCACCCGGGCGGCGCCCCTTTCCCGGCCGATCCGGAGCATGGTCTCCACGAAGTTCCTGCCCCCGGGGCCAAAGAGCCAGCTGGTGCGCACGATGAAGCAGCGGCAGCCGGCCTCCGCCACCGCCCGCTCGCCCCAGAGCTTGCTTTTACCGTAGACGTTCAGGGGATTCGGGGGGTCATATACGCCGTAGGGTTCACCCTTTTGGCCGTCAAAAATGTAGTCGGTGCTCACATGCACCAGTACAGCATCCATTTCCCGGCAGGCCAGGGCCAGGTTCCGGGGTCCCAGGCCGTTGACCAGGAAGGCCCGCTCGCGGCTGGTTTCAGCACCATCCACGTCAGTAAAGGCGGCGCAGTTGACCACCACCCGGGGCCGCAGCCGCCACAGGGCGGACCGCACCGCTGCGAAGTCGGTGATGTCCAGTTCCCGGCGGGAAAAGAACAGCACTTCTTCCCCGCGCCGCCCGAACTCCGCGGTCACCGCCCGGCCCAGCATGCCGGCGGCGCCGGTGACCAGCACCCGCCTAACCATGCCGCACCTCCCAGGAATAGGGAATGGAGGGGTCGTTATAGGGCAGGCGGTATTCGTCGGGCTGTTCGTAGTTGTACAGCTCCGTGGGGAAGTTGACGATTAAGGCCGTCTGGTTGCCTTCGGCGGTAAAACCGTGATAAACCCCCGGTGGGATCTTCAAAAGGCAGGGGTTGAGGTAGCCCAGGTGGAACACATTGATCATCCCTTTTGTGGGGCTGCCCTCCCGCGGGTCGTAGAGCACCACTTTGGCCATACCCCCCACGCAGACAAAGTGGTCCCACTGGATTTTGTGGTAGTGCCAGGCCTTGATCACTCCCGGGTAGCAGGCAGTGATGTAGGCCTGCCCGAACCTGTCAAACTCCGGCCAGTCAGAGCGCAGCATCTCCATGAGAAAACCCCGCTCGTCGGGGATCAGGCGCAGCTTCTTTACCTGCACGCCGCCGATCAGCTCCATAAAAAAACCCCTCCTGCTCTCAAATTACCACTTCCGCGTCGTCGCCCACGAAAAGGCGCAGGGCCCGGCGGCGGCCGCCGGCCCGGACCACCCGGGTGTTGCTCCCGATAAGGCTGTCCTCGATGTGCTCCACGTCCACCAGGCGGCAGTTCTCCAGCACCACCGCATGTTCCAGGGAAACCCGTTCCAGGTGGCTGCCGCCGGCAATGGCGGTGTAGGGGCCTACAAAAGAGTCAATGATGCTAACTCCACTGCCGATGACCACCGGCCCCCGGACGACGCTATTCACCACCCGACTGCCCTCCCCTATTTCCACCCGGCCCACCACCTGGCTATTGCCATCCACCTCTCCCCGGACGTCCCGCCGGGCGAACTCGTCCAGCACCACCCGGTTGGCCTCCAGGATATCGTCCTTTTTGCCGGTGTCCAGCCACCAGCCCTCCAGGATGCGGGCTTCCACCGGACAGCCCATATGGATGAGCTCCTGGATGGCATCGGTGATCTCCAGCTCCCCCCGCCAGGAGGGTTTTATGCGCCCGATGGCTTCGTGAATGGCCGGCCGGAAGAGATACACGCCCACCAGGGCCAGATCGCTGGGCGGGTCCTTTGGCTTTTCAATTAACTGGACAACGTGGTTCCGGCCGTCCAGAACGGCCACGCCAAAGGCCCGGGGATCTTTTACCCTTTTGAGCAGGATGAGGGCGCCGGCTTCGCCGGCGGCAAAGTCCCGCACAAAGGACCCGACGCCGCCCTGGATGAGGTTATCCCCCAGAAACATCAAAAAGGGGGCATCCCCCAGGTATTCCCGGGCCGTCTTCACGGCGTGGGCCAGCCCGGCGGGAGTCTCCTGCAGTATGTAGGTGATCTTTATTCCCCAGCGGGAACCGTCCCCCACGGCGTCTTTCACGTTTTCGCCCGTTTCCGGTGAAATGATTACCCCCACATCATCTATCCCCGCCGCTGCGATTTGCTCCAGCACGTAAAAGATGATGGGCTTGTTGGCCACGGGGATCAGCTGCTTGGCCGTGGTATAGGTTAGGGGCCGCAGGCGCGTGCCCTTCCCGCCGGCCAGTACCAGAGCTTTCAAACTGCTCCTCCCCCTTTCAGAACACCGTAAACAAAGTTATCACCGGCATCCCGCAGGCGCGGGTGCCGCGCGTCCCGCAGCGGCAGCGCCCGGGTCACCCACTGGCCGGGCGATGCGCTGGCCAGATTGTTCCAGATGGTTTCCATATGGATGCAGTGGTTCGTTTTTCCTTCCATATATGAACAATTATAACATGGTAGCATGGGTGTTTTCTATGTTTTTCGACCTCGACGCCAGGCCAGCGCCACCGCCCTCTCCAGATCGCTGGGGAAATATCTGGCCAAATACAAGGAGAACACTCGGTCCACGAAACGGGCCGGCGACAGTTTGGTACCACGAGTCATAGCTGCCAGCTTTATCGTCAAACAGCTGTTTCATATGCAGCCCAGGTGCAGATATTGTCGGCTGACGGATTCTTCTACCAGGCCAGGGCGCATATAATGTAATACTAAACACTGGGAATGTACAAATCCGGCTTGTGGATCTATTCCACGGCAAAGGAGTGAGACTATGGACTTCCTGAAGAGGCTGGAAGAACACCGGTCCCTGGAAAAGGAACTGGCCTGGGAGGGTACATTCCAGGAGTATTTACAGATAGTTAAGGAACGTCCCTGGATATGCCAGCTTGCCCACGCCCGGATCTACAACATGATCAAGGACGCCGGGGTAGAAGAGATAGATGGTGTTAAGCGCTATAAATTTTTCTCCAGTGAACTCTTCGGCCTGGATAGAACCCTGGAAAAACTGGTGGAGGAATACTTCCATCCGGCTGCCCGGCGGCTGGACGTGCGCAAGCGCATCCTCCTGCTGATGGGACCGGTAAGCGGCGGCAAATCCACCCTGGTGGCCATGTTAAAAAGGGGCCTTGAGAAGTACAGCCGCACCGACCGGGGGGCTCTCTACGGCATCAAGGGCTGTCCCATGCATGAAGAACCCCTGCATTTAATCCCCAGGGAACTGAGGCCGGAATTTGAGAAGGAATACGGCGTCTACGTGGAGGGGGAGCTCTGCCCCTACTGCCGTATGATACTGGAAACAGAATACGACGGCAGGATTGAAAATGTACGGGTGGAAAGGATTTTCCTGTCTGAAGAAAACCGGGTGGGCATTGGCACCTTCACCCCTTCCGACCCCAAGTCCCAGGACATTGCCGATCTCACCGGCAGCGTGGACTTTTCCACTATTGCCGAGTACGGTTCGGAGTCGGACCCCCGGGCCTACCGGTTTGACGGTGAGCTGAACATTGCTAACCGGGGCATCATGGAGTTCCAGGAAATGCTAAAATGTGATGAAAAATTCCTGTGGAACCTCCTGAGCCTTTCCCAGGAAGGAAACTTCAAGGCCGGCCGTTTTGCCCTGATCTATGCCGACGAGATGATCGTAGCCCATACCAATGAAAACGAGTACAAGGCCTTTATCAGCAACAAGAAAAACGAAGCTCTGCATTCCCGCATCATTGTTATGAAGATTCCCTATAACCTGCGGGTAAGCGATGAAGTCAAAATTTACGAAAAGCTCATCCGCCAGAGCGACTTGAAAGATATTCATATTGCCCCCCACGCCCTGCGGGTGGCGGCTATCTTCTCCGTTCTCTCAAGGCTGAAGGAAAGCAAGAAACAGGGCATGGACATCGTGAAAAAGATGAAGCTCTACGACGGCGAGGATGTGGAAGGCTTCAAACAAAAGGACGTTACCGAACTGCAAAATGAAGCGCCGGAGGAGGGCATGAGCGGAGTGGACCCCCGCTATGTGATCAACCGTCTCTCCTCTGCCCTCATCCGCACCTCCACCAGGTGCATTAACGCCCTGGATGTGCTGCGGGCGCTGAAAGACGGGCTGGACCAGCACCCTTCCATCACCAGGGAAGAGAAGGAGCGGCTCTTAAACTTCATCTCGATAGCCCGCAAGGAGTACGACGAGATGGCCAAAAAGGAAGTGCAGAAGGCCTTTGTCTATTCCTACGAAGAGTCGGCCCGGATACTCTTCGACAACTACCTGGACAATGTGGAAGCCTATTGCAACGGGACCAAATTAAAAGATCCCATTACCGACGAAGAGCTGGATCCCGACGAAAAATTGATGCGCTCCATTGAGGAACAAATCGGCGTGTCCGAAAACGCGAAAAAGAGCTTCCGGGAGGAAATTCTCATCCGCCTGTCCAGCTACGCCCGCAAGGGTAAGAAGTTTGACTACACCTGCCACGAGAGGCTGCGGGAAGCGGTGGAGAAGAAACTGTTTGCCGATTTGAAGGACGTGGTCAAAATCACCACCTCCACCAAGACTCCCGATGCCGAGCAGCTCAAACGCATCAACGAGGTCAGCAACAAGCTCATTTCCGAATACGGGTACTGCGCCGTTTGTGCCAACGAACTGCTGAAATATGTTGGCAGCCTGTTGAACCGCTAGGGGTGAGGCTGATGTCCGGAAAATACATCATCTCCCGGGAAGACTGGTCGCTGCACCGCAAAGGGGAGATTGACCGGCAGCGTCATCAGGAGAAGGTCCGGGAGGCCATTAAGAAAAACCTGGCGGACGTAGTCAGTGAGGAAAGCATTATCATGTCCGATGGGAATAAAGTAATTAAAGTTCCCATCCGTTCAATAGAAGAATATCATTTCCGCTATGACCGGGGGAAAATGAAGCATGCCGGCCAGGGCGACGGCAAGAGCAAGGCAGGAGACGTACTGGGCAGCGATCCCCAGCAGGGGGGAGGAAAGGGCAAAGGTGGGGCTGGTGAGGAGCCGGGCGTGGATTATTATGAAGCCGACATCACCATTGATGAGCTGGCCGAACTGATCTTTGAGGACCTGGGCCTGCCCAACCTGGAACAAAAGAAAAAACCCGAACTGGCTTCCGAATCGGTGGAATTTAAAGACGTCCGCAAGATGGGCATTTCCAGCAATATCGACCGCAAACGGACCATCTACGAGGCCATTAAACGCAATGCCCTGCAGGGCAAAAAAGGGCTTTCCACCATCACCAGAGATGACCTGCGCTACAAAACCTGGGATGTCACCTTCAAGTACGAATCCAGCGCCGTGGTCCTGGCCATGATGGATACTTCGGGCAGTATGGGGCCCTTTGAGAAGTACATCGCCCGTAGTTTCTTTTTCTGGATGGTGCGGTTTTTGCGTACCAAATACCAGAATGTGCAAATTATTTTCCTGGCCCACCACGTGGAGGCCAGGGAAACCACCGAAGAGGAGTTTTTCACCAAGGGAGCCAGCGGCGGCACCCGCTGCTCATCGGTCTACAAGCTGGCTCTGGAGATCATTGAAAACCGTTTCCCGCCCCAGGACTACAACATTTATGCCTTTCACTTTTCCGACGGTGACAACCTGGCCTCGGACAACGAAAACTGTGTCAAGCTGGTCAATGAGCTCTTGAAGGTGTGCAACCTGGTGGGTTACGGAGAAATCGAAGGGCCATATTATTATACCAGCACCTTGCGTTCGGCTTATAAAAAAATAAACAATCCCAGATTCGTTTCCATTACCATTAAAGACAAAAAGGACGTCTACCCCGCCCTGAAAAAATTTTTCAGTGTGGCACCGGAGCAGGTGAGACATTAGGTGCCGGGAGCACGTTTCCCGGTTTTTTCTTTTTAACCCTCAATTTGATAACGCTTTAACTTCTTGTACAGGCCGGCCCGGGATATACCCAGCAATTGGGCCGCCTGCCGCTTGTTGCCTTTGGTGGCCGCCAGGGCCTCTAAAATGGCTTCCCTTTCCGCCTCTTGCACCAGCCTGGGCAGGCCGCTCTGGCCGGTCCGCTGCCCCCCGGCCAGGCCGGCCTTTTGCAGGTAGAGGGGCAGGTGTTTTTTCTGGATAATGGTACCGTCCAGCACGTTATAGGCCCGTTCCAAAACATTTTCCAGTTCCCGCACATTGCCCGGCCAGTGGTGGTTCATCAGTATTTCCATGACCTCCGCGGAAACCCCGGTTACCCGCAGGCCGAACTGGCGGTTGAAATGCTTAATGAAGTGCTCCACCAGGAGTTCCAGGTCATCCATGCGTTCCCGCAGAGGGGGAATATTTAAGGTGACCACATTGATGCGGTAATACAAATCTTCCCGGAAGCGGCCTTTGCCGATCAGTTCTTCCAGGTTCTGGTTGGTAGCCGCGATAACCCGGACATCGACGTGGCGGGGCCTGGTATCCCCCAACCGTTCAATTTCCTTTTCCTGCAAAACCCGCAGGAGTTTCGCCTGCATGGACAGGGGCATATCGCCGATTTCATCTAAAAAAATGGTTCCCCCGTGGGCCAGCTCGAACTTGCCCGGCTGCCCGCCTTTGCGGGCGCCGGTGAAGGCCCCCTCCACGTAGCCGAATAACTCCGATTCCAGAAGGTTTTCGGGCACCGCCGCGCAATTCACCTTGATAAATGGACCCTTGCTGCGCAGGCCTTCGGTATGCAGGGCATGGGCAAAAAGTTCCTTGCCGGTACCGCTCTCCCCCAGGATGAGGACGGTGGAACTGGTCATGGCCACCCGGCGGGCGGTTTCTTTGACGGCTTCAAATTGTTTGTTGCGGCCGATAATCTGGTCGAAGCTGAACTTGCTGCGGTGAACCCGCTCCAGCTCGCCTTTATAGTAATCCAGCTCGCTTTTGAGATGGCGGATCTTTTTGATCAGGGCGTATAACTCTTCCACATCCCGAAAGGCCACCACTCCCAGGGCCCCGACAATTTCCCCGTCCCGGATCAGGGGCACCCGGTTGGCAATAACTTCATGGCCGTTGAGGTTGGCCAAATATCCATATTCCGCTTCCCCCGTCTCCATGGCCCGGGGAAAGATGGGTTTGCTCTCCCCGTACACTTCATAAACGTTTTTGCCGATAATTTCTTCGGGGGTTTTGTTAAAGAAGCTGGCAAAATTATGGTTGGCCATGGTAATCACGTAATTCCGGTCTATAGCCACGATCCCGTCACTGGACAGATCCAGAATTTGTTCCAGTAAATTTTTCAGCTCCCGGATGCGGGCGTTATCGCTGGAAAGCTCGTCGATGATATTCTGGATTTCGTTGATATTTTGAAATTCCGAAATAGCACCCACTATCTCCCCGTTACGCCAGATGGGAGTGCGGTTGACCAGGTAAACCCCGTCTTTTAACTGCAGGCGGCGTCCCAGCTGCGGCCGCCCGTCCTGAAGCACATCCAGAAGCGGTGTTCCTGGAAAAAACTCGTTAATATGGCGGCCAATCAGTTCCTCCCTGGGCATTTCCAGGTAGCGGGCAAACTGCGGGCTGCAATAAATGATCTCCCCTGACTTGTCTACGGCAACGACATTGCTGGCCAGGGAATCTAAAATGTCACCCAGATCCGGTATTAATGTCTCCGCCAGACCAACCCTCTTGTTCAAAGCCCGTCCCACCTCACCGCCAGGCATTCTACTTATGTTTACACTTGATTACTTTTTTCTACACGTCTTCTTCAGAATCCTCTCCTTTTTAAAAATCAAAAAAAGTAAAGGCCGGCACCGCCGGCCAAAAAAAGGGCCCGGGGCCGCTTTTTCCTTCCCCGGGCCTTCGTTCAAATCAGACCTAGGAGCCTGTTGCAAAATGGTCTCTTTTTTCTGCTGAAAAGCCACTTGCAAAAATTTTGGATTACAATTAATGGTAATCTGTCATAGAAACAGGCTTAAAACATGCTTAAATCAGCTAATAACCATTTGTTTTACGTTTATTTTCCTTATTTTACCTGCATTTGGGTAAACTACCCACCTATCCACTTGCCAGGACTAGTGTGGTGCAATTTATTACCATACCGGTATGGGGAACCACAGAATTTTCTTTTTGGTTAAGCAGCTTCCAGTAACGTTTAAAGTTAACCACAGTGGCAATTAAAAGCGCCTGCAGGGTTACTTTGGCCAGACCAAGATAACGAGCTTTTCGCAGGCCATGCATCACCATTTCCGCCTGCTTTCTCTCGATTTTGCAGCGTTCGGGATATTTACCGGCAAACTCATCGGTTTTTTGAAAGGCCCGACCCTCCTGGAGGTAGCGTTCGTAGGCATTTACCGTGACTGTCCGTCTACCCTTTTTGTTTCTGGTACACTGGTTTAATAAAGGGCAGTTTTGGCACTGTTCCGGGGAAAAGAGAAATACTTTGAGCCGGCCCGTTTTTTTGTCATAGATTTTTTCAGGTGCGATTTGACCGGCTGGGCAGCGGCAGATCTGTCTGTCCAGGTCAATTTCAAAAGCCGATTTGGGGAAACAGCCATCTTTCCCGATTCCTTCGGGGACAGGGCTGATCACTTTAATCTGGCGGGTGGCCATTTCTTCCCTGACCCTGCCCGTGCCATAAGCAGTGTCAAAGATCGCTTCCTCTGGCCGGCGCTCTTCGGGCTGCTGGTCGACAAGCGCAAAAGTTGCCTCTGAATCGTGGGTGTTCCCGGGGGTTACGGTAACGGCGGTGATAAATTCACTTTCTTTATCCATGGCGGTATGGCTCTTGTAGCCGTCAAAGAGCCGGGAGTGAGACTTTCTTCCGTGGCGCATTTCGGGATCAGTGGTGGAAATGACCCGGTCCTTGGCCACCCCCCGTTTTATGGTTACCGAGCCGTCTTCCTTTTGTTCTATATCCTGGGTGGCTACCGTCAATAGGAGGTCTTTTAATTCCCTTTCTTTACAGGATAATTCCATCCCCTCCGTTGCGCTAATAATCGTTAAGGCATCCTGGTAAAGCTGGTTTAACAGCCTTTCCCGTTCGGCGGGGTCTTCCCAGTTGATTTTGGGTTTGCCCTTGCCCTGATAATTAAGATTCAGCCTCAATTCCGGGAAATCAGGGCGTTTTTTCAGGGCGCTCAAAAGTTTTCTTATGGCCAGCCGGATTAAAGTGTAGGTGTCCTGGACCGCTCCGGCACCCAGGACGTAGGTGGAGTCCATGATCTGTTGAACACATTTAGCGGGAAGCAACCCTTTGGCTTCCGCCGCCTTCAGGATTTCTTCAAAAGCGGCGCGTTCTTTCTTGTTCAACAATAACCTGGCCCGAAACCGGCACAGGTCGGTATGGTCAAATCCTGCTTCCCCCAGGGAAAGGTTCAGTGCTACTTTCCAGCGCAGGTCGTATAAAGCACGTTGTTCCGCTTCCCGGTCTGATACCCGGTCGTGAAACTGCAGCAGGAGCACCTTGACCAGGCGGCTGGGTGGGATGGACGGACGTCCGCAGGAGGCATAGCAGTCGGCAAATAGTTCGTCCCGGAAGATATCGTCAGCCTGAGAGAGGCCATAGTAAAAGCTGTCTTCGGGAACGAGGGGCTTTTGCTCCCAGGCCTGCAGGACGTCGATGTTCGTAAATTTCAATTGTTGTTTTTGGCGGCCCAGCATTTCAAATTACCACCCTCTATCTAATGATACCTTAGATATTCGACAAATTGCTGGTCAATTCCTTCTAAATGGAAAATCTTATGGTTTTTCCGTTAGATTTTTATGGGTGGTAAGGAGTTTTGCAACAGGCTCCTAGCAATCAACTTCCCCACGGTGTTGGACATCCGCCGGTACCCGGCTGTTCAACTGCCCAGGAAGAGTCCTTCCGGATCAATGACATTGCGCAGCAGGTACAGCTCATGATAGGTGGGCGGAGGAGTTTCACCCCGGCAGCGGCTGACATCCAGGTCGAAACCCACGTTATTTTTCACGTCTTCTACGGTAACGCCCGGATGAACGGTATCCAGGTACATCTCTCCCGTTTCCTCATCGAAACGGAAGACGGCCATGCTGGTGATTACCGCCACCGGCCCACCCCGGAACACCGAACCAAAAGCCTCCTGGCGCGTGACCCATTCACCACCGGGCCACTTCTTGACCCGCCAGCCCGGTGAGGTGACATAATCCACCTGTTCTTTAAAACGGCGCTTCTCCTGAACCATGATGAACACGGTGCGCCTGGCCAGGGAGTTGATATCCGGGTTACCGCCCGAACCGGTGAGGCGCACCGCAGGATTGTAATAGTCACCACCGATGGCGGTGGTGTTTACGTTGCCATACCTGTCAATTTCCGCCCCACCCAGAAAGGCCAGGTCCACAACCCCCCGCTGCAGCTGGCTGAAAACGTCCAGGAGGCCCGAGGATACCGAAGCCCTGTACTCACAGCGGGCATCCCCAACGGAAGAAGGCAGGTGTGCCGGCCGTCCGTCCATGGAGCCGGCCTCGTAAATGATCGAAGCCCGCGGCGCACTGGTTTTCTGAGCCAGGGTTACCGCCAGCATGGGCAGCCCGGTGCCGGCAAAGACGACCTCGCCGTCCTGGATTTCCCGGGCACCGGCTACGGCCAAAAGTTCTATCAGCTTGTATTCCCCGGGCTGAGCCGGACTGTGGTTATTACGCATATTCCCTACGCACCCCTCTTCACCCGCGTGCTGTACTTGTAGGAGGAGTTGGCCCGCAGCGTATCCAGACGCCGGAAGCCTATCTTGTACAGGTATTCATCAAAGCTGTTTACTTTGAGGATCCACTCTTCCGCCCACGCATCGAAGCCTTCCTGGGTCTTGGTCTTGCTGTAGAAATCGCGAATGAACTTCCCGTCCACCTCGTAATACCCGAAGCATCCGGTGGGATGGGCACCCCATGGTTGCTCAATGATGGCATCCACCAGGTAGTGCGGGATCAGGTTGGCCGTAGGTTCCTGGCGAATAACCTCTTCCGGCACGATTTCTTCGGCTACCACGATCACCTTGTCGGCGGCTTTGATGGCTTCCGCGTCGGAATAGCGCTGCCCGTATACCCGCACGGTGCCTTCCTCCCCCACCTGCTGTACGTGGGCAATACACACGTTAGGCCGTGCTGCGGGTACATGAATAATATCGCCCTGCTCACCAAAGAAAGGATCGGTTAAAAATTCAAACTTGCGCCTGGGAATGCGGGGGTTGGAGCCATCCCGCAGGCCATGTTTACCCAGGACGTCATACTCGGGATTGAGGATGTCCGTACCCAGGGAAGCCCGGGTCGGCAGGTAAGGAACGCCCATGGCCCCGGCAGCAAAACGCATGATCATGTGCACGTGACTGTAATCTTCCACAATCAGTTCCCCGGATTTCAGCTTGCGGGCGGCGTTGGCCCCGACCTTCCCGTACAACTCGTGGCCAATCCAGCAGGTTTCCAAAACCTTGACGCAACCCGCCCCGATCAGGATTTCCCCATGGGTACCCGAATTGACTTCGATCAGGTGCAGGTTTCTTTTGCGCTGGCGCACTATCTCATAGACAATGGCCATGGGTCGCCGCCAGATGGTAAAGCCGGAAAAGGTAATCATGTCACCGTCGTTAATCAGTTGTACCGCTTCTTTAATACTCATGCGTTTATTTTTTTTAGCCATGAAAAATCCCTCCTTAAATTTCTTTGGGCCGGCTTAAATTTGAAGATTCATAGAGATACAGCGGTGTTACAGATTTAGCCCCGCAACAGGTTTTTGGCAATGACCAGCCGCTGGATCTGGTTGGTGCCCTCATAGATCTGGGTGATCTTGGCATCGCGCATGTACCGCTCCACGGGGTACTCCTTGCAGTAGCCGTAACCGCCCAGGATCTGTACCGCATTGGTGGTGACAAACATGGCCGTATCCGTGGCATACATCTTGGCCATGGAGGCTTCCTTAGAGTGAGGCAGCCCTTTGTCTTTCAGCCGGGCGGCCCGGTAAACCAGCAGCCGGGCGGCATCGATCTGGGTGGCCATGTCGGCCAGCATGAACTGGATGGCCTGGAATTCCGCTATTGTACGGCCAAACTGCACCCGCTGCTTGGAATACTCCAGGGCCACGTCAAAGGCCGCCTGGGCAATGCCCAGACCCTGGGCGCCGATACCGATGCGGCCGCCGTCCAGAAGGGCCATGGCCACCTTGAAGCCTTCGCCTTCCTGGCCCAGCACGTTCTCCCGGGGCACCCTGGCATTGTCAAAGATCAGCTCCGTGGTCCGGGAACCGTTGAGACCCATCTTTTCCTCCACTTTGCCAATGGTAAAGCCCGGGGTATCCTTCTCGATTAAAAGACAGGTGATTCCCTTGTGCCCCTTGCCCGGGCTGGTGCGTACGAAGGTGACGTAGAGGTCCGCTTCCCCGCCGCTGGTGATGAAGATCTTGCTGCCGTTGACAATATAGTGGTCGCCTTCCAGCCGGGCGCTGGTGGACAGGTTGGAGGGGTCTGAACCGGCGTTGGATTCGGTAAGGGCAAAGGCGCCCAGCCACTCGCCGGTAGCCAGCCTGGTTAGATATTTTTTCTTTTGTTCTTCCGTGCCGTGATAGAGGAGGGAAAAGCACCCTAAAGAGGTGTGCACCGCCAGGATTACGCCGGTGGAGGCGCAGGCCCGGGAGATTTCTTCAATGGCCATGATATATGAGAGAAAGTCGCACCCGGCACCGCCGTATTCTTCGGGTATGGGTATGCCCATCAAGCCCAGCTCGGCCAGCTTCTTTATGTTCTCCCGGGGGAAGCGGTGCTCCCTGTCGATTTCTGCCGCCCGGGGGGCAAACTCGTTCTGGGCCAGTTTGCGCACGGTATCGCGGATCATCAGTTGTTCTTCGGTAAGGTCAAAGTCCAGGGTCATTTTAATTCAGCTCCTTGCTTTCTAGTCATCTACCCGCACCAGCAGGGCATCGCCCTGGGCGGCGCCGCTGCAGATGGCCGCAATGCCCAAACCGCCGCCCCGCCGGCGAAGTTCATAGATGAGCGTCATCAGGATGCGGGCGCCGCTGGCGCCAATGGGATGGCCGAAGGCCACCGCGCCACCGTTCACATTTATTTTGTCTTTCGGTAAATTGGCAATCTTTGCACTGACCAGGACCACCGCTGCAAAGGCTTCGTTCACTTCAAAAAGGTCAATGGCGTCCACCGGGAGTCCCTTTTTGGCCAGCAGTTTGTTGATGGACAAACCCGGTACGGTGGCAATGTATTTGGCATCCTGGGAAACCGAGGCATGCCCCAGTATGGTGGCCAGGGGTTTTATGCCCAGCTCGTGTGCTTTTTCCCGGGACATCAGCACCAGAGCCCCCGCCCCGTCGTTGACCCCCGGGGCATTGCCCGCCGTAACCGTGTTGTTGGGGTCGAAAACCGGCGGCAGGCGGCGCAGGGCCTCCAGGCTGGTGTCCCGCCGGGGCGCTTCGTCCGTGTCCACCACTTTCGGGTCGCCCTTTTTCTGGGGTACGGCCACGGGCACAATTTCTTCCTTCAGCCGCCCGCCGTCCATGGCCGCGATGGCCAGCCGGTGGCTGCGCAGGGCCCATTCGTCCTGTTCTTCCCGGGAGATGCCGTATTCTCTGGCCACTTCGCCGCCGTGGATGGCCATGTGCCGGTTGTAAAAGGCACACCACAGGCCGTCGTGGACCATCAGGTCGGCAAACCTGGTGTCACCCATGCGCAGGCCCCAGCGGGCGTGCACAAAGTAGGGCGCGTTGCTCATGCTTTCCATGCCGCCGGCAACAATGATGTCGGCGTCGCCGGCCCGGATGATCTGGTCGCCCAGGGTTACCGCCCGCAGGCCGGAGGCACAGACCTTGTTTATGGTTTCCGAGGGCACCTCCCAGGGCAACCCCGCCAGCCGGGTGGCCTGGCGGGAGGGAATCTGGCCGCAGCCGCCCTGCAGCACCTGCCCCATGATCACGTTTTCCACCTGGTCCCCGTTGATGCCCGCCCGCTGGATGGCTTCTTTAATCACCATACCCCCCAGCTGGACGGCAGTGAGGGGTGCCAGAACCCCGCCCAGCTTTCCAAAGGGCGTCCTGGCTGCGCTGACGATTACCGTTTCCCGCACTAAAAACTTCTCCTTTCCCCGCAGTAATTTTATAAACACCAACAACGCATTCAGCGCCACAAAAAGAGGATGAAAATGGCCGCCGTTTCGCACGAAACGAGGGACACTGAGTCAGCAGAGCAGCAGCGGAAGCGGGGGAGCGGGTGCAAGATTGCCTGCGAGGCTTACCGGAGCGGTGCTCGTAAACGGCAGGCAAGTACTTATTTTCAGAATAGAGCAAAAGGCATGCCAAAAGAATATAGCTGAATTATCGCTCAAGTAGAAAACTTTATTTTATTTGATTTTTCTATGGATTTTGACCAAGGGCTGCCGGGGCAAAGTGTATACATTGTAGACAGTTGTCGTTTGACATGCCACTTTTTTTGACTTTACATGGCGTCCCGCCAGAGCGGGCAGCGGACTTTGTTAACTTTTTGCTCATTAGAAATTGAATAGTCCCCGGTATAAACCGGGGACCATCTACCGTAATGGCCACATCCAAATATTTGCTCAAAACCGCCGGGTATACCCTGCCCTACAGGAGAGCGATGGCTTCAATTTCCACCAGCACATCCTTTGGCAAGCGCGATACGGCCACACATGAGCGAGCGGGCGCACTCCGGGCAAAAAATTCAGCGTACACTTCGTTTAGCCCGGGAAAGTCATTCACATCGGTGATAAACACGGTAGCCTTCACCACCCGCTCCAGGGAAGTGCCTGCCGCCGCCAGCACTTCTCTTAAGTTGTTCAACACCTGCCTGGTTTGAACTTTAATATCCCCCTCCACCACCTTACCTGTGACCGGATCGATGGGAATTTGGCCCGAGACGAATACAAATCCACCGGCTTTAATGGCCTGCGAATAAGGTCCTATGGCGGCCGGAGCCCTGTCGGTGCACACTACTTCCTTCTCCATTTTGAAAACCCTCCTGTATCCAGTGATACAGTATGTATTATTTGCCTTTTTGTCCTGAAACATCTGCCCGGCTCAATGTCGCTTGCTTCGTGCAAAACGGCTGCCATTTTCATCACCTGCTGGTGGCGCTGAAAGTGTCATGGTCTACTTCAAAAGGCGCTTGAGCATTATTTCAGCGGCTGCCCTTTCCAGACGGTCGTCCAGGGGAGCAAGTTCTGCGGGCAAACCCCGGCGCTTGAGCGCCAGGGAAATGAGGTAATCTACAAGCCGTGGGTTCTTGGGCAGAAGGGGACCGTGGAGGTAGGAGCAAAAGACGTTTTTGTAACGGGCTCCCTCGGTGCCGTCCTCCCCGTTATTGCCGTAACCCACCAGCACCCGGCCCAGCGGGGAAATCTGTCCCAGGAAGGTGCGTCCGGCGTGGTTTTCAAATCCGGTCACCCGCACCGGTTCCCCCTCTATCTCCAGCTCAACGGCCACGTTGCCGATCATTCTCTTCCGCCCGGCCTCCGTATAAAAGTCTAAAAGACCCAGGCCGGGAATCACTTGGCCTTCAAGGGTGCGGTAATACCTGCCCAGCAACTGGTAGCCGCCGCAGATGGCCAGCACCACCAGCCCATCCTCCACCGCCGCCTGCAAAAGTTCCCGGCGTTTTTCCAGATCCCTGGCCATGAGGTTTTGTTCCCGGTCGGAACCCCCACCCAGGAAAAGAAAATCCATCTCCTGGAAGTCAACCGGATCGCCGAGATTAATGCGGTATACCTCCACCTCCATACCCCGCCACTGGCAGCGGCGGACATAGGCCATCACATTACCCCGGTCCCCGTAGAGATTTAACAGGTCAGGATACAGATGGCAGACTTTCAACATGATTCTCCCTTTTTGCATAGCCGCTCAAAATCCTTTCCAGAGGCCACAGGGCCGTGTAGGTAGCCAAAAGATAGGCCGTTTTGCCGGAGCCACTTAAAACGTGCTCCACGGCCCGCGGCATTTCCTCCACCACAATCTTCTTCAGGGGCACCCCGGCATATTTCAGCCTGACGGCCATTTCCGCCCCCCTTTGCCCGGTGCAAACCAGGAAGTTTATGCGGAAGTGGTGTTCCTCCAGAACCTCAAAATCCACGTCCCACAACCAGGAGATGTCCCGGCCGTCGGCATCGTTATCATTAATGGCGATGAGTACATCCACTGGCCCGGGAAGGGAAAGCAGGGTGTTTAACCCCTCGTTAAACCCGGTGGGGTTTTTGACCAGGTTTAAGAGTACCGCCTTATCCCGGTAACGGAACCTTTCCATACGCCCGGTGGCCGGGGTGTAAGCGGCCAGGGCGCTAATTATGACTTCCGGTTCCACGTCCAGGAGCAGGCCGGCCGAAAAAGCCGCCAGGCCGTTGTAGAGGTTATACAGCCCGGGCACGGGAATAACCAGCTCACAGGAACCGGCGGGGGAACGCAGGCGGACACTTACCCTGTGACTGCCCGGGGAAACTTCCGTGCCCTCCACATCGGCGAAAGGCCGGGAAAAGCCGCAACCGGGACAACGGTAATTACCCAGCTGGCTGTAGTGATAGTAGACATAGACGAGCTCCCGCCCGCAATGAGGGCAAAAGCGCCCTTCCCGGGCGGCGGTGGAAAAGGAAGCCACCTGATGGTGTTCCCCCAGGCCATAATAAAACGCCTCTTTACCGGTGGAGGCAGCCAGAGGGGCTACCAGGGGATCATCGGCATTTAATACCAGCCTGGTCCCCGACAACTGAACCAGGGCCTCACGGATGAGGGATATGGTTTTGTCCAGTTCCCCGTAACGATCCAGCTGGTCCCGGAAAAAGTTGGTGATCACCACGATGTTTGGATATACCTGGCGGGTAACCCGGGGAAAGGAGGCTTCGTCCACCTCCAGGAGGGCGTAATCGCAGTCCACCCGCCCGGAGAGGGATGCGGCCTTTAAAAAAGCGGCGGTTACGCCGGTAATCAGGTTGGCCCCCTCGGCATTAACCACCACCCGGTAACCAGCCTCTCTAACAACCCGGGCAATCATGTTGTTGGTGGTGGTCTTGCCGTTGGTGCCGGTCACCATGATCACGCCCCGGCGGGCCTGCCGGGCCAGGCAGGGCAGGATGCCGGGGCAGATCCTCAAGGCTACCATACCGGGCAGGGAGGAGCCTTTACCCCGTCCCAGCAAGCGAACCAGCCACATGATTACTTTAGCAACCAGTATGGCAAGGATCAAACGCAAGCGAAAAGCCAAGTCTTTCCTGCACCCCTTGTTGATACTTTCGCATAACTACCCGGGGCGGCAGTCGTCCCTCGTCGCTCCGTGCTACGGGTCGGACGAAACATCGGCTTGCCTCGGAGCAAACCTGGCAGCGCTGCATATGCGCTAGAAGTCTTTTTCCTCACGGATAGTTATAGTATAAAGTAGCTTAATCATTCTATCGATAATGCTACCAGCGCGATTCGCGCTGCCGGTTCGCTAACCTCTGCCCAGCACTCACCGGATGCAACTTACTTGACAGGTAGTCAAAGATCAGCCCCGAGTTAACGGCCTATGAAGGTTATGGGCTCTTGTGAGTGCTGGGCGTGTTTCGTATCCGGCCCTCCAGCCCAGCACTCACAGGGCAAGCACTCCTTCGGAGTAACGTGATACACACATGTTCAACGGCTATTCTAAAAGAAAGAGGTTCTTCAGTGAGTGCTGGGTCGCTCCTTATGGGACGACCGCCGCCCGTTTCGCTTCTGGTTTTGCGACAGTACCTTGTTAGAGGAAATAATACGCCACGCCGTCCTTCTTCTCCACTTCCACCCGGCCTTCTTCCACCAGTACGTCCAGGTGGGCCTGTACTTCCGAAAGTCCTAAAAAGATGTTAAACCCCTTCAAATCAGGATAGGTGATCCGGGAAAGCTCAAAGGCGGTGCATGGCCCGTACTTGCGCAACAGGTCTACCAGGGCGTTGAAACGGGCCTGGTGGTGTTCCCGCACCATGGCCACCACTTGCCGGTAGTCGTCTATGACTTCCCCGTGCCCCGGCCACACCCGCTTTATGTCTATGGACGTCAGCCTGTCCAACCCCTGCAGGTAGTGGCGCAGGCTGGGTGCCCGGCGATTGGGGTGAACGGGATCGGGCTCCAGAAACGGGTTGGGGGTAATACGGGGCAGCAAAAAATCGCCGGAGATCAGGTTTTTCCCTGCCGGGTCGTAAAAACACAGGTGCCCGGTGGCATGGCCCGGAAAATGGAGCGCCTTCAAACTCCCGCCCTCAAAGGGTATTTCCGTGCCGTCAGTGGCGATTATGGCACCCCCGGGCGGCACAAAGGGCCGGGGGAGCTTATCCCCGTCCTTGAGAACTTCCGCTATGATCTCCGCCGGGGTACCGGCCTCCAGGACAAAGGGCATCCTCTCCCCGATAAAATCATTTTTACCGCTTAGTTTCTTTAAATCAAAGGGATGGATATATATCTTTGCCCCCGTCAGGGAGTTTATCCATTGGACCAGGCCGCTGTGATCGGAATGGAAATGGGTCAGCAAAATCCGTTCAATTTCGGCCAGGGGAACACCCAAACGGTTCAGTTCTTTCTGCAATACTTCCCTGGCCTCGCCGGTATCGGGCCCTGGATCCACCAGGGTATAGGGTCGTGAGGCGATGAGATAGGCATTGACCGGTCCCACCGCGTAAGGGGTGGGCACCACTATCCTGTGTAACGGTAACAACCAACAACTCCCCCTTTAGTAGAATGGCATCCGGCGTTGTCTGCCGCTTACTTTTATGCTCCGCACCGACACTAAGTTAGTTGCTGGTACTCTGAAGCGAAAATTAAAAAACCCTGTTCAGATCCAGCCGCAGGCCGGGAAGCACCGTGGAAACAAAAGGTTTTTCATCGTACCGGGCGTAGAGCTCCTTTTTTTCTCCATCCGGGATGAAGGTACACACCTCTATAGTTTGGGCCACCGGGTGCACATACCAGACTTCCCGCACCCCGTGGTTCCGGTAGAGCTCTTTTTTAACGGTTTGATCCATGGCCGCGGTGGAAGGGGATAGAACCTCAATCACCAGATCGGGCCCGCCTCTTATATTGGCCTCACCGATGATGTGCCGGCGCTCCTGGCTGATGAAAATGATATCCGGCTGAACCACATCTTCCTCCGTTAAGTAAACGTCAATGGGAGCATCTAAAATGACCCCCAATTTGTTTTCCTGAACATGCCAGCGCAAAATAAATTCCAGACTTCCGCATATCATCTGGTGGATCACGCTGGGCGCCGGTACCATATAAAGCCTCCCCCCAATTAGTTCATAACGCTTATCCACGGGTAACTGGAGGTATTCACGGTAAGTCATTTTTAATCCACCCAGGGACATCCCCTTCACCTCCGAAATCTCCGAAAAGAAAACATTTACAGTTTATTATACCACAGCTTAATCGCCTGGCCATAATAATAAAAGCACCTCTTCTCTAGAGGAGCTTAGGCCCGGTGTCCTGCCAAAATATCTTTCAGCAAGGCTGCCGCCTGTTCTACCGTATAGGGCACGGTTTTGAGCTGCAATTCGGGCAGGGAGCGAAAAATTTGCGCCACCAGGGGAAAGCGCAGGTTGGCCTGGCGGATTATATCCTCCCGGACCAGCAGTGACGGGTCACCCTGGGCCAGGGTGCGGCCGTTTTTCATGATCACCACCCGGTCGGCCCAACCGGCCGCCATATCCACGTCGTGGGTGGCCACCAGGATGGTGGCACCCCGGCGGTGCAGCCGGTCCAGAATATCCAGCAATGTATCCTTGCCCTGGGGGTCCAGGTAGGCCATGGGCTCGTCCAGGACGATAATTTCCGGCCCCATGGCCAGAACCCCGGCAATGGCCACCCGTTTTTTCTGCCCGTAGCTAAGGTGGTAAGGCGGTTTGTCCCGGTATGCCTCCATCTGCACTGCCGCCAGGGACTCCTGTACCCGCCGTTCGACCTCTGCGGCGGGCAGGCCCATATTCACCGGGCCGAAGGCCACGTCCTCCCCTACAGTGGAGGAAAAAACCTGGTCATCGGGATCCTGAAACACCAGGCCCACCCGGCTCTTAATCTCCCTGGCCGTGCGGGCGTTGACGTCCTGCCCCATAACCCGCACCTTTCCCCGCTGGGGCAGGTAAAGGCCGTTTAAATGCATCAGGAGGGTGGATTTACCGGCGCCGTTGGGCCCCAAAAGGGCCACCCGGCTCCCCCGGGGTATAGAAAGGGAAAGGCCCTGCAGGGCCCTGGTACCGTCCCGGTAGGTGTAGTGCAGATCCTCTACTTCAATGACAGCAGCCATAACCCTTATCACTCCTGGATTTTTTAGAATATGTTTACCCTAACTTGCAAACATTTGCAAACCGGGCAGGGTTTACCGCCTGGTCCGTCACCACCGCCCAGGAATTTTTCCCGCGTTTCCTGACGTGCCCTTTCACCTTTCCGACCTACCGCATTCAGTACGGGGGCGGAGGGACGGGTTAGAAATTCGCCGTCCCTCCGCCATCTTCCTGCCTGTCCGCTTTCATCCACTGTACAAGCCGCGCCTTTGGTATCCATCCTGATAAAACTGCCCAATCCAACACAAGGGATAATCCCCTGCCGCACATACTCATAGGCCGTGGACCGTTTCAGCCGCAGTATTCTGGCCACCTCCTCTACAGTGAGAAAGGCTGCCATAGTCTCAATTTCCCGTTCGGTGAGCAACGAAATCACCCCCATATAAAAAAACCGGGTCAAACCCGGTCTGAGCTTGTAAACTTCATTAACTTGTTATTGCAACCCGCATATTTTGACCTGGTTCGGGAATTCTGTAACCCTCGGCCAGAGCTGCGTAAATCCAGGATAGCTTGATTTCCTCCAGTTTTGCGGCCGCCTCTTCAGGCGTCCTTCCGTGTGCCTTGCAACCGGGGAGGTCGGGATGTTCGGCCACCCAGTCACCGTCCGGAAGGGGGGTGAAGGTTACCGGATACTTGACGTGCCGGTAGGAGTCACTTTTTCTGACCAGCTCTTCGTGGTTGTCCGGAATGTCCAGGAAACGGTCAAGCTCCCCCTCAAAGGCTTCCTTGTTGAATTTAAAAGATTTGTTAATGATAACTGTCAACTTCATCACCCCTAACTCGGCCTGGTCAGACCGATGTGCTCAAGCAGCTTTCTTATGTCCAAGACCTGGTATTGTTTGAGATTTTCACTCTCCATCAAAACAATAACGTAGGGGTAACCCGGGTAAGTGAATACCCTGTGGCTGCCGCCTCTTTTCCGCATGGTGCAACCAACGCTGATGAGCAGTCGAGCTGCTTCCTGGTATGTAATGTCAACCGGTACGGGCCGCGAGTAGATCTTTTTGATTAACTTCTCAAACTTGCCCACGACTTAAACCTTCTTTACTTGGTTATATTATATCACACGTTGCTTGAGGGTAAATATTTCGATAAAAATAAAATCACATATGATCCCGGGGGGGGCCATCCCGCCGGCAGTTTGCGACAAATATTGCTACTTTTTCGACGTACCCGCGCCCCCATGGCCCGGGGCACGGGCATACGATGGCCGATCCGCTCTCTCAAGCGGGGAGCTGCTTTGCGCTCACTATTGCGCATGGCCTCCGCCAGGGGCGCTGTTCCCCCTGTCGTCACTTCTTCCAGCACCTGCCCAACCGGGGCCTCGGCTCACCCCGCGGCAACTGGACCCTTTGAGCATGGCCGTCAGAATCTTGTTCATCCAGCCGGAGGCCACCGGCCCGTATACCAGGATTCCCGTTTTCCCGAGAAGGTAGCTCCCCCGTTCCCTCTAGGCCTTGTTGCTCCTAATTACAGGATATGGTATACTGGACAACGATGACCTGACCATTTTTTACCGGTTGTAAATCTGGAAAGCAACGGTGATCTATGTGGACATATCGCAAGGCACAATGTCACCCCCCGAAGGAACGCCTGCACTCTGTATAATCTATCCAGTTGTGATATGTGGCATTAGGCTTACCGATGCTCAGGCAGGCTCTGCAGGTTATTTTATCGTCCTTACCCCTGCCTTTTAGTTCCCGTCCTGTCCCTGCTGTCGCACGGAAAAAAGAACCCCCTTGCCTACCTCCCTTTTTTTGGGATTTGAGGCAGGGGTTTCCGTCCCTCCATCCCCGCGATAATTGCTAACGAGTTGCAAACCTGTTGCAAACCGTTTGCAAACAGATTGTCCAGAAACCCAGTAAAATCAAGGGTTCTATTTTGGACTGTTCTGGATTGCCAGTTTATGTCAAGCACACGAAAGCCTTGAAAATCAAGGGTCTTACAGGTCCGATGGTTCCTTTAATTAATTTCCTCTACTTCAATGACATCAGCCAAATCTGTCCCCCCAGTTCAAAAAGGCGCAACCCCACGGCCACGGACAGGATGAAAGCCCCCCAGGCCAGATCCCATCCTCCCGGAGGAGGAAGGGCCCTTTTGCGGTTCTCCCCGGAATATCCCCGGGCCAGCATAGCGTGGTATATACGCTCCCCCCGCTCCCAGGAGCGCACAAACAGGACGGCTACCGTCTGCCCCAGGGTGCGAAAGGTATGCAGGTGGAAAAGATGCCTGCCCGGCACAAACCCCCGGGCCGCGCGGGCCGTATTCATCCGCCGCAGCTCATCACCCACCACGTAGATATAGCGGATGGTAAACTCTATCAACTGGATAAACACAGCCGGTACTCGAAAGAAGGACAGCGCTTCCAGCACACGGCGCAGGCCGGTTGTGGCCATCAGGAAATTTACGGCCAAAACCGCAGCAAAAACCCGCAGGAAAAGCATAAGGGCGTGCTGCCACCCTTCCCGGGTAGCGGTTAAGGTTAGTATTCCCCACTCCCAGCGCCAGAAAGGCTCACCCGGGATGATGAAGGGGAACAGGAGAATCATTACGCCGGCAAAGGGTAGCAACCACAACAGGCGACTGACCAGTTGACGCAGGTGCAGACGGGCCGCTGCCGTAAGCACCAGCAGAAAGCCCACCGCCAGAACCAGACCTGTCCGGGAGGTAAGCATGGTCGACAGGGCAACAAAGCCTGCCACCGCCACCACCTTGACCCGGGGATCCAGCCTGTGCATAAACGACCCGGAGTGCCCGCCGGGTTGAAGAAAATGATCCATCACCTGTGACACGCCAACACTTCCCTTCCAGCCCTTATGCTATTTCCGTACCGGACGCAGAAACTCACAGAAAAAGACCATGTGGTAACACGCCTGTCTTTACGGGCAGGCTGTTGCCTCCATGGCCTTTCTTATCTTATGTGATTTTAAAAAAGTTCATGATTTGAAAACCATGGGATCTCCTTGACCCCGTTTAGCTAATTATACCGTCAACAACCCCTTCTGTTCAAGTATTTTTATTCCAGCCAGCGGCGGTGAAGGTAAGGTCCTGCGGGCGTCTAGGAATGCCCTTTCCCGGCATTTCCCTTTGGCCGGACAAAAACCCGGCTCAGAAGATACATGGCCGCAAATACCAGGAGTGTGCCCACCAGGCCGGCCAGGGAAGTGGCCAGGCCCTCGCTGGCAATGCCGGGAAAAACGTAGTCGGGCATTAGGGCGTGGATCAGTTCTTTCCCCTCGGCCAGGTGCAGGAATCCTTTGTCCTCGGCCACCCGCTCCAACCCGTCCGGGCTGGGAGAGGCAAAGGGAGAAAGAAAGGCGGCAATGGCCAGGGCAACCAGAAGACCCCAGATTAAATTCTTCCTGTTCATAACTGCTCACCTCCCGCATAACTCTTCTGCCCGGGCTGCTCCAGCCCCCACAACCGGGAAACAAAGGAAACCACCACCACGGTAATCAGACCCTCGCCGATACCGATCAGGGCGTGCCACCCCAGCATGGCCGGCAGGACCACTGCCAGGGGTACAGTACCGGAGAAGGCAATTTCCAGGCTGCATGCCAGTGCCGCAGCCATTACCGACAGCCAGGCCGCCAGGAAGGTAGCTGTAGTGCGGCCGGCATTACCCTTGAACAGGCCGCCCAGTAGCCGGTAAGTACCATAAGCCACCCACGGGGCGATTACCGCCATATTCAATACGTTCGCCCCCAGGGCGGTCAGGCCGCCGTCATAAAAGAAAAGCATTTGAATAACCAGTACCGTGGTCAAAATCAAGCCGGCACTCCAGGGGCCCAGCAGAACTGCCGCCAGGGCTCCTCCCAAAAGGTGGCCCGAGGTGCCGCCGGCCACCGGGAAATTAATCATCTGGGCGGCAAAGATAAAGGCCGCCATCACGCCCAGGGCCGGCACTTGCCGGTCCTCCAGCACTTTCCTGGTGTTCGAAACCGCCGCAGCCAAAGCACCGGCGCTAAGCGCACTGGCCCCCACCCAGATCTTGGGGTCCAAAAATCCGTCGGGAATATGCATTAGACCGCCTCCTCCTGTTTCGATAATTTCAACCTTTCGCAGCCTTATAATCACCAGGGGAACAAAAATGACCACGCTGGCCTTCCCCTGGAAGAGACCTCCGTGGTCACCATTGTACCGTAATGTCGTTGTCCTTTTGGGCTGGCTGTAACGGGCACCTCCTTGATGCCCATTTTTCAAAAAGCCGTTACTTTATGTAGTATTCTGCAGGCCGGGTTGAAATCCTGCCGGCCAATAAAAATTTTCCCCTCCATCTTCAAGCGGCGGCACTTCATCTGTCCATTCCAGAATCTTTTTTCCCGTTGGGGCCGGGTTCAGCGGCAAAAAACTTTGCCGGTAGAAAAACATGTTCCAACAAGATACAGAGCAACATGCCGGTTAAAAAACCGTTGCCCAGAAGGTACCGGGCCAGGGCCGGCATGCCGGCCAGCGCTTCGGGAGGCAACATCATGGCTCCCGTTCCAAAGAGCAAGGTGATGCCAATAATATAGAAATCGCGGTTATCCAATTGCAAACGGAGGTAATCCCGCAAACCAAACCCTATCATCCGGCAGAAAGAAACCAGCAAGACTGAATAACCCACGGGAATGGGAATGGAAGACAAAAAGGCTCCCACGGGGGGGATTAGACCCAAAATGGCCATAATGATGGCAAACAAAATAAAGGGCATCCGGGATGCCACCCGGGTCATGCCCACCAGGGCGGCCCCGGCCGAAAAGGGCACAAACCCCACGGTAGCCCCCATCCCGGCCATAATGTCGGCCACCCCGGTCAGGGCCACCCCCCGGTTATAGGCCTGCCGGGGCACCTTTTGCCCGATGGTTTTTTCCATGGCCAGGATGCTGGCCACCAGGTTGCTCAAAACCAGAAGGCCGGTCATGACCGAAGTGATTACAATGCCGGCATCAAAGGTAGGAGTACCCCAGGCAAAAAGCCGGGGTAGCTCAAAGACGCCGGAAACCGACCAGGGCACCCCGGGAGCCAGGCCCAGGGGGAAGGCTGCCAGCCAGCCCGCCCCGATACCGATGAGCACCGCCACGCTGCGGGTAAAGGGCCTCCCTTTCAGGCTGGCCCAAAGAACCACCGCCACCACCAGCACGGAAAGCAAGACCGCCCGGGGATTTGCCCCGCCCCCATCCATGCCCGCGCCCAGCATGCCCCGCACAAAGGTACCGCTGAGCTGCAGTCCCAGCAAAATCAGCACCGAACCGGTCACCGCCGGGGTGAACAAGCTCAATGCGCTGCCTACCAGGCGGCTGGAACCTACCAGCACCAGCACCACACCGGCCACCAGCACTCCCAATTCCAGGTCGCTGCGCAATACCGCCAGCGGCTTTTCGAGCCCCGGCGCCAGGGCGGCCAGGGTGATGAACACACCCCACCACATACCCGATGGTCCTTCCATAATCGGCAGCCGGTGGCCGAAGAGCACTTGCAAAAGGGAAGCCAGGCCGGAGAAAAACAGTGTACGCTGGGCCAGAGCCGCAATGCCCGGCTGGTCCAACCCCAGCGCCCGGCCTATCACCAGGGGCACTACCGCCATGTTGGCCAGGGTAAAGATCAACCACTGCAGGGCATATACCACGGCCCGTTTGGCCGGTGGATTTTCGTGCAGGTCGTATAACAGTTGTTGATCTGCATCTGCCGAGTTTGACATTGATTATCCGGGCGCCCCCAAAAAGACAGCTTTTTAAAATGATGCAAGCCGTCCTTATTTTACTTGCCGCCGCTTGACCAGCACGTAGCGGACAATCAGTCTGAACTTACGCCAGTTCCAGGCGGACCCGGCTGCCCGGGCCCCCGGGCCGGGCCGGTTCAACCACCAGGCGGCGGGGCAGGCGGCTTTTCAACTGGGGCAGGTGGCTGATCAATCCGATGGCCACCCGTTCCAGGGGCAGGCGCTCCAGGGTATCCATCACCGCCTCCAGGCACTGCTCGTCCAGCGAACCGAAGCCCTCATCCAGGAAAAAGAACTCCAGGGGAGCCCGGCCCCGCCGCTGAATCTGGTCCGACAGGGCCAGGGCCAGGGCCAGGGAAACCAGGAAGGTTTCCCCGCCTGAAAGGGTTGAAACAGGCCGTTTGAGGCCGCCGTTACCCTCGTCCCGGAGAATGAACCCTCCCTGCCCGTCCAGCTCCAGGGCGTAACGGTAGCCGGTGAGCCGGCCCAGCCGCTCCGTGGCCAGGGCAACCAGGTTCTCCAGCCGCCGGCGGGCCAGAAACTCCACCAGCGCCCTGCCCCGCAGCAATCCCTCCAGCTCCCGCAGGAGCTCGGAACGCCGGGCCAGCTGCCGCCGCTCCTCCTCCAGGACGGCCCACCGCTGCTGGTTTTCCTTTAGCCTTTGCAGCAGCACCCCCGCCGCCCCCTCCTGCTGCTGGGCCAGACCCAGGGCTTCTTCCGCGGCCTGTAACTCTTCCTGGAGCCGCAGCCAGTCTCCCTCGTCCAGGCGCATGCCTTTCAGGCGGGCCTCCACTTCCTGCAACGCTTTCAGCAGCACCTGTTCCTCCTGGCGGTGTTTCTTCACCTGATTGGTTAATTCCTCCCGCTCCTGCGGGTCCAGCAGGGCGTCTTTAGCCTCGGCGGGACCGGCGAAATGGTTCTCCCGGGCCGACCGCTCCAGACGCCGGCACAGGTCCTCCAGCCGCTCCTGCAGGGCGGCACAGGTCTGTTCTTCGCCCTTCAGTTCCAGCCGGACCCGCTGGAAGGCCTCAGCCGCCTTCTGGCTTTCTTCCTCCGCCCGGGCCACCGCCCCCTGCAGCAAGGACAGCTCTTCCTGCACCTGCTCCAGGGCCTCCTGCACCCGCAAACCGCCGGTAAGCTGGTGCAACTCCGCCTGGAGCCGCCGGATCTGTTCTGCCCTGCCCGCCAGGGTGGCTTTCAGGGCACCCTTTCGAACCACCAGGTCCCGCAGGTCATCTTTGAGCTGCTGAAGCCGCCCGGCCAGATCTTTCAACTCCGCCTCCAGCCCTGCTATCTCGTCCTGGCAGCGCCGGTGCTTTTGCTGCTTTTCCCTTAAAGCATCCCAGTACCCCGGGACCTGGTCCGGGTCCGCCAGGCCCAGCACCTCCAGAAGCTGCCGGAGTTTTTCCCTGACCGCCTGCTGCTCCGCCCCTTTTTCCCCCAGGTGCCGGCAGAGGACATCGATCTGCCGGGCCAGGCCTGCCCGGTCGGACTGCAGGCGGGCAAGGGCGGGCCTCTGTTCATCCAGCCGGCGGCGCAGTTCCTCTTTCTGGTCCAGGGCTTCTTTTAAGTGCTGCTGCCAGTCGCGCCAGGCCCGCTGCTGTTCCTGATATGCCTGCTCCGCCCTTTGCAGCCGGGCGGGGAGATCCTGTACCGGTACCCCCTGCCATTCCGCCGGCAGTTCGCCCCGCAAACGCTTGCCCTCCGCCCCAACCTGCTCCTGTTCTCCCGCCAGCTGCTCCTCCCGGAGCTTTAACGCCGCAATCTCCGTTTCCAGCTGGACGACTTTCTTTTCACACTCCTGCCACTCATCCTGCCGCCGCGCCTGCTCCTCTTCTGCAGCTTCCACCGCCTCCTCATAGGGGGTGAGTTCCGTCCCCGCAGGGGAGGCGGGCGAGGGGTGATGGGGCGAACCGCAGACCGGGCAGGCCCGCCCCACCTCCAGCGTCCGGGCCAGGGCGGCGGCCATATTCCGGCAGCGGGCTTCCTCCAGTTCCCGCCGGGCCCGTTCCAGGGCCTTACCTGCCTCATCCAGGGCCTGCTGCAGGATTGCCGCCTTCTGCCTCCAGGCTTCCCGCTGGCGCTCGAGCGATTGCCGCTGCTCCCCGGCCTGCCGGTGCTCCCCCTGGAGCCTGTTGTACCGGGCGGCCAGTTCCTGGAGCGCCTGGACCCGGTGCCTGAGGTCCTGTATTTCACCGGCCCGTCTTTCCAGGTATCCATCCGGTACGGGCGGGTTTCCCTGCAGGTGCTCCAAACCCTCTTCGTACCGCTTCAGCTCCCATTCCAGTTCCTGCACCTGCCGGGCCAGTTCCGTCTCCTGCTGCTGCAGCGCGGCAAGTTCACGGCCCGCCTCATCCCGCTCCCCTTCCATCTTTTTTATTTCCTGGCCCAGCCGGGACAGCTCGCGGTACAGATCCAGGGCGGACCGGGCCTGCTCCGCCTCCTCCGGCGCAACCTGAAGCTGCTCCCGCAGCCTGTAAAGCTCTGCCAGATGCCGCTCCCCTTCATCAAGCTGGGAAGAGAGTTCTGTCTGTTGTCTTTCCAGAACCTGAGCAGCCCGTTCCCATTCTTCCAGCTGTTCCCGTTCCCTACCCTGCTGGGCAAGCCAGGTGTCCAGCTCCTTTTCCTGCTCCCGGGCCTGTTCCAGCCACGCCTGCTGCTTTAAAAGAACCGGTCCCTTTTCATCCCACTGCTGCCGCACCCGGGCGGCCTCCTCCGCCGCCACCCGGGCAGCCTCCTCCCGCCGTACCAGTTCCTCCTGCAAAGAGCGCAGCCCCTTCCGGCGTCTTTCCAGATCTTCTTCCAGGCGCCCGTACTCTTCCAGCAACCCGCGCAGGGTTTCGGCCCGGGCCGCCCGTTCCAGGCGTTCCTCGGCCCAGCGCACCTGCGTTTCCGCCGCCTGGAGTTCCTGCAGCCGGCGCTGCAGGTTGACCCGCTGCTCCTGAGCCTGGCGGATCTCGCGGGCCTCCTCCAGGCGCCTGCGGATCACCTGCAGGTTTTGTTCCGCTTCCCGGCGGGCCGCCCGGTTCTTTTCCAGGGCCTGACGGGCCCTCTCCAAAGCCTGGGGTGAACAGTCGCCCAGACCCTTTTGCTCCGCCTCTATCCTGTCCAGGCCTGCCTGCACTTTAGCCCCGGCATCGCTAACCCGTTTCTTTAACTGCTCGCCGAACCGGTCGAGTTCAAAAATGCGCTCCAGCATTTGATTCCGGTCGGCCGGCCGCAGGGCCAGAAACTCAGCAAAGCGGCCCTGGGGCAGGACCACCGCCCGGGTGAAATCGTCCGCGGTGAGCCCCAGCAGCCTTTGAACCTCTGTTTTCACCTGGTCGGCTCCATCCGCCAGTACCCTTTCCCCATCCGGGTCAATACGCACCAGCCGGCACTCCCGGGTATGAGCGCCAAAATCGCCGCTTTTGCGCAGCACCCGCTCCACCCGGTAGCGGCACCGCTCCTCCCCCCGGCCCACTTCAAAGGTGAAGGCTACCCGGGCCTGCTCGCTCTGCTGGTTGATGATTCCCTCCCTGCCCCGGCTGGCCCGCTTCACCTCTCCAAACAGGGCCAGGGTAACCGCATCCAGGATGGAGGACTTGCCGCTGCCGGTGGGTCCGAAAATGCCAAAGATCCCCTGCTCGCACAGGGCCTCGAAATCCACCACCTCTTCCTGGCGGTAACTGTGCAACCCGGCCAGGCGTAGCTCAACCGGCCTCAACTTCGTCTCCCCTTTCCTCTGCCGCAGGTTCCAACAGTTCCAGGAAAATACGCACCAGATCGGTTGGCGGCTCGCCGCCCCCGGTCTGCTGGCGGTAAAAAAGTTTAAAAAGCTCATCCAGGGGCAGAGCACCCACATCCGGGGTTCCGGCAACCTCCCCTTCCTGCTCCGGCAGGACCGTCCTGATGTCGATGATCCCCGGCCGCATCTCCCGCAGCTGCTCCACCTGTTCCCGGGTAAGGGGAGCTGCCGCGTGGACTTCCAGGTCAATCCAGGCCCGCTCATCCCGCCCGGCCCGGCACCAGGCCAGTACTTCCTCGTACCCCCCGGTGGCCCGCCAGCGCACCAGGGGCCGGCCGGAGTTCAGGGTTATTTCCCGGAAATGCACCGGCCGGCCCGGGAAGGCCTCCACCAGGACGACGCCCTTGGCCTGGCCGGCCTCGGAAAAGCTGTAGGCCAGGGGCGAACCGCTGTACCGGCAGGGGACGGGTGCACCCACCACTTCCTGGGGCCGGTGCAGGTGCCCCAGGGCTACGTACTGTACCTCGCGCGGAAAGGCACCCGGGTCCACGCTGTAGGCCCCACCCAGGGACAGGGTGCGCTCGGAGTCACTGATCTGCCCGCCGTACATATAAAGGTGACTGACGGCCAGGTTTACCGCCCCCGGGCGGCAGGAACCGGCCAGTTGCTTTAAGAAGGCCGCTACCCGCCGGGAATAGGCCGCCTGGCGCTCCACCGCTTCCTCCAGGGAGGGGGTGAGCAACTCACCCAGCCGGGCCTCGGAAGGGTAGGGCAGGGCCAGAATCACCGCCGGGCAGGGCCAGCCGGGCCCCTCGAGCACCAGGTAGGAGGGACCTGACTCGAGCACCCCCGGCCCCGGCGGCAACACGTCCCCCGGGCGTCCCAGGATGTGCACCCCCTGGCGCACCGCCAGGGGAGCCGGAGCGGCCAGGCGCTCGGGCTGGTCGTGATTGCCCGCGATCACCACCACCTGTCGCCCGTCCACTGCCAGGCGGGAAAGGGCGTCAAAGTACAGTTCCTCGGCCCTGGCCGGGGGGTTTTCGGTGTCGAAGACGTCCCCGGCCAGCAAAACCAGGTGCACCCCCTCGTCCCTGGCCAGAAGGGCAATCTCCTCGATAAACTGCTCCTGCTCATCCCAGCGCCGGTGGCCGCCAATGGTTTTCCCCAGGTGCCAGTCCGAGGTATGTAATATGCGCAGGGCCTTGTCCAAGTTAAATCCCCCTTCAAACCGCCACCGCCCGGTTGAGGACGAAGAAGTAGATGTACTTTTCCAGAACCGGCCTGGCCAGGATTTTTACCGCCGCCCGGCTGTAGAGGTCGAGCTGAATGCGGTAGCGGCGCACCGCGTCCCCCAGGCCCTCTTCCGTCAACCGGTCAGTCTTGTAGTCGATGATCACCAGGCCGTTTTCTTCCACCAGCAGGCAGTCGATGACCCCCTGGAGGAGGATGAACTCTCCCGGCGGCACTTTATCGCTTAACTCCGGGTAAAACTCCGGCACCTCCAGGCCCAGGGTAAAGGGCACCTCCCGCCAGAGTCGACCGTCTCTTGCGGCGGTTAGTACCCTTTTGCCCAGGTCTGTCCGCCAGAAGCGGGCGATCTCCGCCGGTCGGACCAGCTGCAGTTCTTCCGGGCGCAGGATTTCCCGCTCCACCAGCCGGTCCAGGTGCCGGCGCACCCCCGCCTCATCCGGGAGATCTTCCAGCTCCAGGCTCTGCATTACCAGGTGCACCACCCGGCCCCGTTCGGCTCCGCTCATGTGCTCTCCCGTGTAAAAGGCGGGCAGGTCAAACCCGGGGGGGAATTCCTGCAAAGTCACCGCCTGCTCCGGGGGTGGTGCCAGCCTTTCAGCCGGTACCTTCTCCGTCCAAATTTCCCCGGGCACCTCCTCACCGGTCCACTCCTCCAGCTCCTCGTGCCGGTGCCGCCATTCGGTAACCGTGACTTTGGAAGGCAGGCGGGCCAGCTCCCGGTGGGGGCTGATCCAGAACAGGCGCCGGCGCAGTTCGCCGGGGCTCACCAGTTCAGCCCCGCCGCCCGGCCAGCTTTCCTCCTGCTGCCGGAGCCAGTCCTCGGGCAGCGGTTCCAGCCGCTCAAGCCACCGGGTCCAGGAGGGACCCCCTTCTTTCGCGCCCGAACCGGCTTCCGCCCACAGCCCCTGGAGAGCCGCCGCCGGCCACAGGTGCACCTGCCAGCACCCTGTCCCGGCCGCCGCCGGCTCCCCGCCCGGGGAAAACCCGGCCAGGGCCGGATGGCTCCACAGGGCCGGGCCCAGCCAGTCCAGGGCACACCTGGCCCCCGCCTGCAGGGAGACGCCCAGGGACCCTTCCGGCAGCACTGTCGCCACCCGGCTCCGCCAGCCCTCCACCTGCCGGTCCAGATTGCGCACGGCGGCGGCCAGGATCAGGCGCTCCCGGGCCCTGGTCAGGGCCACATATAAAAGGCGCATCTCTTCGGCCAGGGTTTCCAGGCGCAGGCGCTGCCGGATCACCCGGTGGAGAACGGTGGGGTAACGCACCCCCTTCTCCAGATCCACCACCACCGGCCCGCAGCCCAACCGGCGGTGAAAAAGAAAGTTGCCGCTAAGATCCCGCAGGTTGAACCGGCGGCCCAGGCCGGTTACCACCACTACCGGAAATTCCAGGCCCTTGGCCCTGTGGACGCTCATGATCCGCACCACGTTTTCGTTTTCGCCCAGGGAGCGGGCGGCATCCATGTCCCCGCCCCCATCCCGGAACTGCTCGATAAAGCGCAGGAAGCGGAAGAGCCCCCGGTAGATGGTCCCCTCAAAACGCCGGGCCCGGTCCACCAGCGCCCGCAGGTTGGCCTGGCGAACCACCCCGCCGGGCATGGCTCCCACCAGGTCGTAGTAGCCGGTCTGGCGGTAAAGTTCCTCCAGCAGTTCGGCGGGCGGCAGCCGCCGGGCCAGGTCCCGCCACTGGTCCAGCCTTTTCAGGAAACGGCGCAGCCGTTCCGCCAGCTCCGGGTCCACCCCCGGCGGCTGCTGCGCAGCCTTTTCCACCGCCGTGTAAAAGTCGCCTTCAGGGCAGGCCAGGCGGATCTCCGCCAGCCGTGGGGCATCCAGCCCCACCAGGGGTGAACGGAGCACCGCCGCCAGGGGGATGTCCCGGCGGGGGTTGTCGATCACCTGGAGGGCGGAGAGTATCGTTTCCACCTCCGGGGCGTCGAAATAACCCCCCGTGCCGTCCGCGTAGGCCGGAATATCCAGGCGGCGGAACTCCTCCAGAAACACCCCCACCCGGCCCCTTAAGGAACGCATCAACACCACCACATCCCGCCAGGTGACGGGCCGGTACCCCCCTTTTTCCCGGTCGTAGACGTGCAAATTCTCCTGGAGCACCAGCCGGTGCACCCGCTCCGCCACCCACCGGGCCTCCAGGCGGACCAGGTCCAGTTCCTCCATGTCCGGCTGCCCGTTTTCTTCCCGGCCTTTTGTGCCGGCGTCCTGATCCGCTTCCGGAGCGCGGAAATCCAGCAGGTGAATCTCCACCGGGCCACCCGCCGTCCCTGCCGTACTTTCCGGAAAACTGGCCCCGGGGCAAAGGCGGGCTTCTTCGTCGTAATCCAGCTCCCCCACCTGCCGGGTCATCAGCCGCCCGAAGAGGTAGTTGACCGTCTCCAGGATCTCAGGCCGGCTGCGGAAGTTGGCGCGCAGCGTCAGGCGCCAGCCCGGCCCGGGCTCCTGCCCCGGAGCAAGAGGCCTGAACCGGTGGTAGCGGTTTAAAAAGACCGTGGGGTCCGCCAGCCGGAAGCGGTAAATGCTTTGCTTGACGTCACCCACTAAAAAGCGGTTATCTCCCCGGGAGACCAGCTCCAGGATGGCCTCCTGCACGCCGTTTATATCCTGGTACTCGTCCACCAGCACCTCTACAAAGTGCTCCCGGTATTCCGCGGCCACGGGGGAAGGAAGGAGGGGTGCCCGGGGATCCGCCGGCGCTTCCTCCCCCCAGGGGGAACCCTCCCCGTTTTGGGCCAGAATGGCCAGGGCGTAGTGCTCCAGGTCGGCAAAATCGGCCACGGCCCGCTCCAGCTTGGCCTGCCGGTAGGCCTCCTCAAACCGCAGTACCACCGCCACCAGCTCCTGCACCAGGGGGGCAACCCGGGCCAAATCGCCAATCATATCCGCCGGCAAACGGGAGAAATATTCATTAAACAGGACCTGCGCCCGCTTTTTGATATGGTCCCGCAGTTTTTTCACCCGCTCTTTAATTTCATCCAGCGCCTCTCCCCTGGCCGTCCTGGGCAGGGCCGGCCACTTTTGACCCTCTTTCAGGGCCAGCTGCAAGTCCTGAAAGGGTTTGTCTACCAGTTTCAACCAGCCCCGTACCCTTTCCAGGTCTTTTTCCAGTACCGGTGCGTACTGCTGCGGCCCGCCGGGACCGGCGGCCAGGTGCCGCGCCTCTTCCAGGACGTCCAGCCAGTCCTCCAGTTCCAGGCGCATCATTTCCTGCCACTGTTCGTGCCAGGGCTGCTCTTCCCAGGAACGGGCCGCCGCCCCGGCCAGGGATTCTGCCACCCAGTTCAGCCAGGCCCGGGGCCGGGGCAGGCTCAGGGCAAAATCGTACAGGCGCAAAACCAGCTCCACCAGCTCCCGGTCGTCGCCGTGGCGTCCCGCCAGGACCCGGGCCAGGTAGAGGAAAGGTGCATCGGGCGGCGATTCCCGGTGCTCCTCGTAATATTCCTCCAGAACCTCTTCCAGTACCTCTAAGCGTAAAAGGGACGCTTCGTTTTCATCCATCACCCGGAAGCCCGGATCCAGTCCCAGCAGGTAGAAGTGGCGCCGCACCACCTCGCCGCAAAAGGAGTGCAGGGTACCGATGGAGGCCCGGGGTACCAGGAAAAGCTGGCGCAAAACCAGGGGGTGCGCCGGGCGTTCCTGCAGGGACCGGTTCAGGGCCGCACCCACACGCTGGCGCATCTCCCCTGCCGCTGCGTCGGTAAAGGTAACCACCAGCAGGCGGTCGAGATCCACTGGATTTTTTTCGTCCAGCAGGCGCCGGATAATCCGCTCCACCAGCACCGCGGTCTTGCCCGAACCGGCAGCAGCCGAGACCAGCAGGTTCCCTCCCCGGGTGGTAATGGCTTTTTGCTGCTCTTCAGTCCAGCGAGTAGAGGTCAAGGCCCTCTCCCTCCTCTTGAGCGGCCCTCTTCCGGAGGCGCTCGCGCAGCTCTCTGGCATCTGCAACCAGGCTCCGGTAGTGGTTTTCGGGCAGCCACAGGTCGAAACGGCACACGGGACGGTACAGGCAGGCATTACAGGCGCTGCTGCTGCCCGCTTTCAAAGGGGCGATGTCCACCCGTCCCTCGATAATGCCGCCGGCGATTTTCCTGAGCAGCCCGCCCAGGACATCCAGGAGAATCCGGAACTCCCCGGGTGTAAATACGGACGCCTCGTGGCGCCTGGAAAGGCCGCCGCCGGCATTCAATCCGGCAGGCACCAGCAGGGATGTGGCCCCGGCTGCAAGGGCCCGGTCCAGCAGGGAGTACAAACCGGCGCCCTGATCCACCAGCCAGCCGGATAATCTGAACGCCTTCAACCACTCCCGCTCCAGTTCCTCCGGTGGCAGGTCCGGCTGGACCAGATTCAGGATGGGCCGCTGCACCTGGAAGTAAAAGGCGCCCGCCGGCAACAGGGACTGCTGGTAGCGGCGGCAGAGAACCGCAAAGTGCTCCAGGGCCACCCACAGGTAAACCAGAAGCTGGAGCTGTACCCCCGCCAGCACACCGGGAAGGCTGAGCCCGCTGGGACCGGATTTGTAGTCGATAACCCGCAGGTAAAGGGCATCAGCGCCCCGCCCCAGGTCCACCCGGTCGATGCGTCCCCCAAGGCTTAAAGCAATCTCCTCGCCCAGGTCCAGCTCCAGGGGGGGCAGAACCAGCCGGGGCCAGAAGGGCAGGGCATTTGTTCCCGTACCCGGAACCCGGGGCGGTACCTCGCTCCCCTGCGGACCAAAATAAACCTCCAGGGCTGCGGGACGAAAACCGCTTCCCTGCATCTGCCTTACCAGCGCCCGGGCGGAATCCTTTACCCGCTCCAGCAGGCGCTCCTTTTGCTGGCGCAGGCGGGTGCTGGAGAGCAGGATGCGGTTTTGCAGGCGGGAAGCCAGGTTGTCCACCAGTTCCGCGCATATGCGGTGTACGTCCTCTTCCCCCAGCTCTTCCCAGGAGAGGCCGTTCCCCTGCACCCGTTCCACAAAGAGCCGCAGGGCTTCGTGGTACAGCTGGCCCGTGTCGGGCGGTGCCAGCCGGTATACCGCCCGCTCCTCCAGCCCCAGGCCATAGTCCAGGAAATGGGCGAAAGGGCACTGGACGAACCGCTCCAGGCGGGAGACGCTGCTGAAGAGCTTGTACTTTTGCCCTTCCCGCCTGCCCCAGAGCCTCAGACCCAGTTCGCGCCCCAGGGGGGATTCCACATTGCGCCCCGTCAGCCCGGCTGTTAAAATGGATAATTTCTCCCGCCAGCTTTCCTTTTCCAGCAGCAGGTTATGTACCCGCCACCACAGGGGGTGAACGGGGAGGCCCCAGGATGCTTCCCGCCAGCGCAGGGCCAGGCGGGGAAGCAGCCCCGCCGGGTGCTCCACGTACTCCACGTCCGCCGCGCCGCCCGGCGGCTCCACCGGGAGGAACCGGGGCTTTAAATCCGGCAGCAGCTCCCGCACCCGGCGAATCACCGGTGAGGGAGTGACGGCCCGCCCCTCCCCATCCCCCAGGGGATAGCTCAAGAAAAGCTTGCCGCCCGTACGGGTCAGGACCTGGTAAATCAGAAATTGCTCCTGGTGCAGCCGGTCAACGGTACCGGCGGGCAGTTCCCGGTCCCGGTCCCGCAGCAGCAGGGTGAGCTGCTCCCGTTCCCGTTCGGTGAACACCCCGCCGGTGCGGATGCCGGCGGGCAGCGCCCTTTCGGTGAGGCCGGGCAGGAAGAGGGCCTCTACATCCCGGGGCGGGCGGGAGCGGTCCAGGCTGCCCACGGTCACCGCATCCAGGGCCGGGGGAATCAGGGAAAGGCGCATGGCCTCAAGGCCCGCATCCAGCACACCGGACAGCTCCGCTACGGTAAGCTCTACGTTCCCCAGCACTTCCACCAGCTCATCCAGCAGGCCGCTCACCAGCCGCCAGACCTGGCGGTGTTCCCGGGCCAGGTCGGGATGCCCTGCCTCTTGAGCGGCCCGGCTCCACTCATCCAGCTTCCGGGGCACTTCCAGATCCAGGCACAGCTCCAGCAGGATCCGGGCCCACTGCCGGCCGGAAAGGCGCACGGCACGGCCCGGTGCACTCTCCCGCGCCTTCAGCTGGGCGGACCGCAATTCCCTGATCGCCTGCCAGCGCATGCGGTTGATCTCTTCCAGTTCCGGCGGCGGGGACTCCTGACGCTCCCCGTCCTCTCCCCAGGTGCGGCCGGGCAGGTAGTTCCAGGGCTGCGGGTTGTACCAGCGGCTCCCCCGGATGCCGGCCGCCAGGACGTAATTTTCCAACCGGTCCACTTCCCCGGCATTCAACCGGGCCAGTCCCGTCTTTAAAAAGCGGAATACGGGCTCGTAGGCCCAGTTCTTCTGCCACACCTCCAGGGCCGCACGCAGCAACTCCACCAGGGGGTGGTGGATCACCGGCTGCTGGTGGTCGATAAAAAAGGGGATTTCGTAGTCCGCCAGCATCCTCCGGAACAGGGGGAAATAGGTATCCACGTCCCGCACGGCCACCATGATCTGCCGGGGGCGCAGGCCCTCTTCCCGCAGCAGCCGCCGGATGGCCCGGGTTACTCCCTCCACCTCGGCCCGCAGGTTCACCCCGGCCAGCAGGCATACCTTTTTTACGCTCCCGGTATAGGGAACGGTGGGATAGCGGAAAAAGTGGCGCTCCAGGTGGGCCAGTTCCGGCGCCCGGGCCAGGCGCCAGGTGTCACCGGGCACCAGATACTCCTCCCGCACCGACACATTGGCTTCCCGGGCCAGGCGCTTAAGGCGCTCCCGGGTCTGCCAGGGCTTGACAAAGGGATCGTGCTCCTGCGGGCGCCCGGTGATGGCAGGATCAAGGCACAGGGTTACGGTTATTTCCCGGGCTTTGGAAAAAAGTGCCCCCAGTACCGCGTATTCCTGCGGGGTAAAGGAGGAAAAGCCGTCCACCCATACCCGGCAGTTATTTAAAAAAGAGGCGCTGGAAAGGCGCTGGGCCAAAAGGTCCAGGTAATCATCGGGATCGGTGAACCGTCCGGCCAGCTCTTCCCCCAGCCGCCGGTAAACCAGGCACAAATCCTGAAGCTTCTGGCCCAGCTGGCTATCCCCGCCGGGCACCAGTTCCTCCAGGTCTTCCGGGGCAATCCGGTGCATTTTCAGCTCGCCGATTACATCAGATAAAGAAGCAAGAAAACCCGGCCGGTTGGCCAGGGAACCCATCAGGCCAAGGTTTTCCCTTTCTTCCATCAGGATTTTTTTAAGCATCATCCGCCGCCCCAGCTCGCTAACGGGGAGGCGGGCCGCGCCGCCCGCCTCCCGCAGCACCCGGTGAGCCAGGCGGCGGAAGCTGTACACCTGGGCCCGCAGGCTCCCTCCCCGGGCGGCCAGTTCCCGCTCCATGTTAAAAGTGGCCTGGGCCGGAACAATCAGGAGCAGCGGGGGACCCAGGGGTTCCCTTTCCAGCTCCGCGCAAACCTCCAGCAGGCAGCGGCGGGTTTTACCCGTCCCCGCCCGTCCGATTAAAAGACGCAAGCTCATCCCCCATCCCTTCTCCGGCGCGTAACTGATACTTATCCTTACCCAATTCTACCCGAAAAAAGAATTCCTGGCAATTTTTCTTTCGGAGGCATCTGCCCGGGCTCAACGTCACCCGCTTCCGTGCAAACGGCGTCTTTTTTCATCTCTGTTAGTGGGCGCTGAAAGCGTCACTTGTCATCACAATTCCCGAAAAAAATTTACCTGCGTTTAGAAAACTTGTGCTTGATTTCACGCAGTTCTTGTGCTATGATGGGAGTGACAAAAGTAACCTGATTTGTCAACACACACTTGTCCGAAGGTAGTGCCCTGGGCCTTAAAGGCAAGGAAAGGACAGGCGGTTTTTTTAAACGCACCTTAGTGCACTCATTCACAACTGCATGTGTCTTATCTCACATTTCGCTCCTGAACTTAAAGCAATTCTTTCCCGGCGTTCTTCATTACAATCCCAAAAACAGCTAGCTGTGAGCATTTTAACTGATTAAATAAAGAAGGGCAGCGCTTATCCCGCTATGACTTTCGGTTACATGGCCTTTTTATACCTAGAATAGTACATAAGTTCACAATTTGCCGGGAATCTGATGCGAAGGGGGTGGCGGAAGCTCTATCCAGCTACATCACGGTCCAGTGACAATGAAAAAGGCAAGGAGGGGTTTTCATGGCCAAAACTTTAGAAGATATCACCGGGCGCGCCCGGTCCCAAACCGCCGCCAGACCTTCAGAGGCACCCAAACCACTGGAGTTGCAAAGAGAATTTAAGTGGGACTTGAAGCGCACCGTATTTATCTCCCTTGGCCTGGCGATGTTTTTCCTGCTCTACTTTTTACCCCCGCTGCCGGTAGCCGTGGACCCGGCGGGTAAAGAATTCGCCCTCTCCAGGCAAGGCCAGCTGGCCATCGGGCTGTTCCTTTTAGCCGGCATCTGGTGGGTATTCGAGGTTATTCCCATTGGAGCTACCGCCCTGGCCATCGGCATCTTCCAGGCCCTGTTCGGCATCCGGCCGGCCGACGTTGCCTTCAGGGATTTTATGGATCCTTCGGTCTTATTCATCCTCGGTTCTTTAATGGTCGGCCTGGCCTTTACCAAAGTGGGCCTGACCAGGCGGCTGGCTTTCAAGATGTTGCAGGTCACCGGCGAAAACACGAAGATGATTCTTTTGGGAGTTTTCGTGGTCACCGTTATCCTGACCCTCTTCATGGCCCATACAGCTGTGGCCGCCACCATGTTCCCCATTTTAATGGCCATCCTGGGACTGTACGGCACCAGGGAAGGAGAAACCAGCCGGTTTGGGAAGGCCCTGTTCATCGGTATGGCCTTTACCGCCGGAGCGGGCAGCGCCATTACCCTGCTGGGAGCCGCCCGGGGTATAGTGGCCCTGGGGTTCTACAAGCAGATTACCGGTCATGAAATCAGCTTTGCCCGATATACTGAGGTTATGGCCCTCTACGGCTTCGCCATGATGTTCTTAATCTGGCTTTTGATGATCATCTGGTTCAGGCCGGAAAAGGACCGCATTGCCGGTCTAAAGGAAAAGGTGAAGGAGCTTTCCGCCGGCCTGGGGCCCCTGAGTAAACAGGAAATCTTTGTGGGCGTAGCCGTGGCGGTAGTGGTGGCTCTCCTGGCTTCGCAAAACTTCATTCCGGCCCTGAAAAGCCTGAACAAGAGCGCCATCATGCTCACCCTGGGCTTGTTGTTCTTCCTGACCCGGGTATTTACCGTGGAGGATCTGGAAAAGCGGATTCCCTGGAATATAGTCCTTTTATTCGGCGGAGCCATGTCCATCGGCTTTTGCCTGTGGCAGACCGGGGCCGCCCAGTGGATGGCGGTGCACTGGCTGGGCATGTTTAAAAATGCTCCCTGGCTAATCTTCGTGCTGGCCATCTTCTTCCTGGTGATGGTCATGACCAACTTCATCATGAACGTGGCCGCCATCGCCATCACTCTGCCCGTAGCCCTGATCATTGCCAAATACCTGGGGGTCAACCCGGAATTGATCCTGTGGACCTCCCTGGCCGCGGCGGCACTGCCCTTCTGCCTGCTGGTGGGGGCGGCACCCAACGCCATCGCCTACGAATCCAAACAGTTCTCCGCCGGTGAGTTCTTCGTGGTCGGCATCCCGGCCAGTATTATCGCCCTTGTCCTGCTGGCCGTCTTTGCCCTGACCGTCTGGCCGCTCCTGGGTGTGCCGGCACTGGTAAAATAAAATCAGCACTGGTAAAATAAAAATAACGTGTCGGGAGCGGGCCAGCCGCACGCACACGGCGGGCCCGCTTGCCTCAATAGGAGGAACACAAGATGCTGCAGCATGCCCCGGCAGTTAGCTGGAAACCCGGGGGGTTCCCCGTGGTGAGTGCCAACGCATTTGTTCATGAAACGGCAGTTATAATTGGAGACGTGGTCATCAAAGATGGGGTTGCCGTATATCCTTTCGCAGTGCTCCGGGCCGATGAAGGATTTCCCATTATCATTGGCGAATACAGCAACGTACAGGATGGTGTGATCATCCATTGTCTTAAAGGCGGCAGCGTAACCGTGGGCAAAAGGTGCAGCCTGGCCCACGGGGCGATCATCCACGGACCGTGCGAAATCGGGGATGATACTTTTGTGGGGTTCAGGGCCATGGTTATGCGGAGCCGCCTGGGGAGCAGGTGTTTTGTCGGCCACGGAGCTCTGATCGATGGTGTGGAAATACCCGGCGGCAGGTATATCCCCAGTCTTGCCGTGGTGACGACACCGGAGCATGTAGCCTCCCTGCCGGAGGTCTCCCCGGAACGGGCGGAATTTGCCAGGGAAGTTCTCCGGGTCAACCGGGAGCTGTGCGGCGCCTACTTAAATCTCCATAGGAGGGGTGAACTTTGTCCGAACAAACCCAGGTAATCTTTGCTACGGCTGTTTTTTTGCTCACCTACGCTGTGATTGTTTCCGAAAAAATCCACCGGGCGGTGGCCGCCCTGGTGGGAGCAGCAATACTGGCCCTCACCGGAATTTTGAACCCCGAAGAGGCTACCCACGCCATTGACTTTAACACCATCGGCCTTCTGGTGGGCATGATGATCATCGTGGGCATCACCCGCCAGACGGGCGTCTTTGAATATCTGGCCGTCAAGGCGGCCCGCCAGGCCAGGGGCGAACCCCTGCGCATCATGGCCGCCCTTTCCCTGGTGACGGCAGTCCTCTCGGCTTTTCTGGACAACGTGACCACGGTGCTGCTGATTGTCCCGGTTACCTTTGCCATCGCCGGCCAGCTGCAGATCAGCCCCATACCTTTTCTCATTGCTGAAATCCTTGCATCCAACATAGGCGGCACGGCCACACTGATCGGCGACCCGCCCAATATCATGATCGGCAGCCAGACCCACCTGGGATTCATGGATTTCGTAATCAACCTGACGCCGGTAATTATAGTTATCTATATTTTAACAATTTTCTTATTGCGCCTGATTTACCGTCGCCAGCTGGTGGCCCGCCCGGAACTTCAGGAAAAAATTATGCTCTTGAATGAAAGGGATGAAATCAAGGATCCCGTCCTGTTGAAAAAGTGCCTGGTGGTGCTTTTTCTAACCATAATGGGATTTGTCCTGCACCAGTACCTGCACCTGGAGTCCAGTGTCATCGCCCTTTCCGGAGCCAGCCTGCTGTTACTGATCACCCGGGAAGACCCGGAACATGCCCTGCACGCGGTGGAATGGCCGGTAATCTTTTTCTTCGTCGGCCTCTTCGTAGTGGTGGGAGCGCTGGAAAAGGTGGGGGTAATCGAGGCGGTAGCCCGCTTTTCCCTGGAAATCACCCAGGGACAGCTGGTGCCGGCGGCCATGCTCATCCTGTGGATTTCAGCCCTGGCCTCGGCTTTTGTGGACAACATCCCCTTCGTGGCTACCATGATCCCCCTCATTCATGACATGGGGCGCCTGGGCGGGATGACAAACCTGGACCTGCTCTGGTGGGCGTTGTCGCTGGGTGCCTGCCTGGGGGGTAACGGTACCATCATCGGCGCATCAGCCAACGTCGTGGTTATCGGCATGGCGGAGAAGAGGGGGCAGCCCATCTCCTTCCTCGGTTTTATGAAGGTGGCTTTTCCGCTAATGATCATGTCCATCGTAATATCCACGGCCTACCTCCTTTTCTGGTACCACTACCACGGGCCGGTATCCCTGGTGGGAACCCTGGCGGCGGCAGCCGTACTGGGGCTGGTGACCGTTCTGTTGAACAACGCGCTCTTCCGCCCGCAAGACCGGTCCGCAGCCAAGGTGCTGTCCAAGTACAACGAGGCCTAGAAAATGTACAGTTTAAACCTTACCCGCCTTAAATGGCGGCTTTTTTTCACCGGTGCTTTATTGTTTTTCATCCGCCGGTAACGATTCTGCTCAGTTCAAGAAACAGCTCCTTGTCCCGTAAAAGACCCACCACCCGGTTCTTTTCCACCACCGGCAGGATTTCAAAACCGCTGTGAGATAAGAGAAAAGCCGCCCGGCTCAAGGGATCCCGGGGCCGTAACGTTGCCGGAAAAGGATGCATGGCTTCCCGCACTTTTCTATTGGCCATTTCCTGGACGCGTGAGGTAAACAGGCCGTTATAGGAAGGGGGCTCTTCCTGGGGGAAGGGAATTGACCATCCGGCATATGATTCCCTTTGGGGCAGTGGCAAGTGGGCCAGGGCCAGCAGGTGGTCAACTTTTAGTAATCCAACGGGGACTTTTGCTTCCAGCACCACCAGGGGTGGAATGGCTCCCGCCCGTGACTGAAGGGCAACTCTTTTCAGCAGGCAAATGGCATCCTTCAGGCTACCATCCGCAGGAATAGTCTGGCAGGCTTCCAGGGAAACCATTAACTCTTCCACGGTTTTTTCCCGTTTAAATGACCTGGCCAGGACATCGCCGGCGGATTGTACCAACGCAGGCATCTTGAATCCCCCCTACCCTGCTGCTGGTAGTAATCCAGGTAACTACATTCTACCACTTTCGCCGGCTGTCTGGCAATGCAGCTTTATTATGATCACCGTTTTGGTTGTTCTTTCTATCTTTGTTATCTTTTAACTCTTTGTTAATGCGAAAGTCCTGATCACGATCTGTGGTGCCGGGAAGGACTTTGTTGTCACGAAGTTCTTGATTATCATTATCATGTAGACCCTTGCCTTCTTGTTCCTCGTTCTTATTAATTTCTTTGTTAATGTTACGTTCCTTGATGCCACTATGTTCCTGATCATTGCCATGCGGGGAAACTCCCTGGGTGCGCAGGCCGGGCTGTTCCCGGGCATCGTCAGGTAACACCGGTTTAACAGGGACACTTGTTTTTTGTGCCGGGGTACTGGCACCGGGGTGCACCCGGGGGGCTTTATCCTCCGTTATGGAAACCCGCTCAAGACCTTTGTTATTTACCGAACCGGATGGAGGATGATTACTCCTGGCTTCAGGACCCGGTTGGGAAACCGGTTTGGGCAGATCCACCCACCCGGTGTAGCCGTGTTCGCCCAGCACTTCCCCGATCACTATGCCCTTCTTTTTCTCGAGGCTGGCGATACCTTCCCGCTTTAACTCTTCCAGGCCAATATCCAGGCCCTTTTTACTTCCCTCCACATGGATTAGATAACGGCCCGTGGACAGACCAAGCTTGCGGGCCTGCCGGCGGATCTCCGGTGTAGCGGTTTCCACCACCACCTCGGCCGGCACTCCCGTCGATTGCAGGGACTTAACGATGGTCTGGTATATCTCCCCCGGCTGCAGCGCCGGCTCCCGTCCATTTTTCGTGGTAATGGTGGTCAGCACGACGTTGTTTTGAGACGGGAGAAGATAGTTGGACTGAACCGCCCGGGTAAGTATGGTGGCAATGGCCTCTTCCACGGGACGGCCAAGCACGGCAGCCCGGGATAGTAGGATTTCCCCGGCGGTATTCAAACCTCTCGCCTCGCACACGTATTCCCGCCGGTCCAGGGCCATTTCCACACTTGGGTTGATGTCCATGGAGACAAAAGCCACTGCCTGGCTCAACCAATCATGATAAAGAAGACCTGCTCCTAATAAGATCAAAAGGCACGCAGCAGCCATCAAAGACTGCCAGAAAACAGGGCGCTTGCGGTGAATATAGCAGATCTCCTCACCCAGACGCACTCCGCCAGCGGGCAGGGGAATTTCCCGGAACTGCGCATCCGGCGTGAGAATGATGCATGTTTTGGCCTTAATCTCCACGACGATGCCGGTAATCATTTTCTTCAATCTCCTTTACCGCTGGCTTTAAGATAATAACAAAGGTATAAAAATTCATGGCAGTGGTGCCATAGAAGGGCCATGGCAATGATATATTTACGTCCCCGCTCCAGGGTTTTGCGGTGCACACCGGTCAGCAGGGAAAGCTCTTTTAGGGGTAGTTTTTTTGTTTTCATCAGCTGTTGGAAAAGGGAACTGTCGGCAGCCAGGCGGCGGGAGACATCCAGCAAAACCCGCCGCGCATCGTGATGCTTGGGTGCACAGCGTACCAGTTCGGAAAAGGAGATCTCAAATTCGGCCAGCATCCTGGTATAATCCCTGATCTCTTCTTCCCTTTCCCGGGCTGCCTCCCGGGCAAGGTAATCCTGCCAGGCCAGTGATGATTCAAGGGGGGGTACGGACAGGTCTTCCTGTTCACTGTTCAGTGACCCGGCCATGTGGGCGGACGCCCTGGCTTCCTTGCGCAGGTAATCCGTGATACGACTCTTAATCATGAGCCGGGCAAAAGCTAAAAAGGGTACCTTCCGGTTCTCTTCGTAACGATCAATGGCTTCATTAAAAGTAATGAAGGCAATGCTCAATTCGTCATCAAAACCCCATTCCAGATGCCGGCGGCAAAGCCCGGCAGCGACCCGGGCAATAAAGGGGCGGCATTCGGCCAGCAATTTTTCCCGGGCCGTACCGTCCCCTGCCCTGGCCAGGGCGAGGAGGTGTTCTAAATCCTCCACCGGCTAGCACCATCCTTCAGGCCCCCGTGATTCACCCCCGGTCTGCCCAACGTCTATTACTTTATTACTACGCGGTAACCGCTCTTTTTTGGGGAGCATGGGGGGCTGTGATTCAATGGTAATGATAAAGGGGTGCAGGATTCTCCCTTCACCCCTTTTTTTTCTATTATTCGACCCTGATAGTTTTTTTCCTGCATGGAGGTATCTATTTCAACCATTCCCATTCGTGTCCGGGGGGACTCCTTCCAGGCGCCCGGCGCAGGCGCGACACTCCTCGCATCTGCGTTTTTGGGCGGGGCCTGCCAGGGAGATGTGCACCCGGCAGACATGGCAGTCGCTTGTGCCCGGACGGCAGGGCTCGGTGTGGATAAGTACACTGGCACCGTCCAGCTGCCGGCGAATATCGTCTTCGATGGCGTCACAGAGCTGGTGCACCTGGGAGATGGGACGGTAACCGGGAACTACCAGGTGAAAATCTATGTGACGATCCGGACCCGCCCGGCGGGTACGCAGGTCGTGGAACTGGACAAATTCACCGGCATAGGAGGTGAGAACCTGCCGGATTAACCGTTCTTCATCGTCGGGAAGGCGGGCATCAACAATACTGCCCCAGGAGCCCCGCAGGAGATCATAAGCCGCTTTGAAAATAAACAGGGAAACGGCCAGGGCAATCAGGGGATCCAGGATGTACCAGCCGGTCAGTTGAATGGCCAGCATGGCCATAAACACTCCCGCCGAGGTGTAGACATCGATACGCAGGTGCCAGGCATCGGCTTCCAGGGCCGGGGAACCGGTGCGCCTGGCGGTACGCATCAAAAGGCTGGAGATGACCAGGTTGACGGCTGCCGACAGCCCCATCACCGCCATGCCAAGGCCCAGGTGGTGCACCTCCCGGCCACCCAGGAGTTTGGGAATGGACTGGAGCACGATCATGATCCCGGCAGCGACAATTAACAGCGCTTCAATAATGGCAGCCACATTCTCAAACTTACCGTGACCGTAATTATGCTCGGCATCAGCCGGGCGGGAGGATTGCCGCACCGAGGCATAGGCAATGAGTGCCGCCGTCAGGTCAAGACCTGAGTGCAATGCTTCAGAAATAACTGCTACCGAATTCATGGCCAGACCCACAGCCAATTTGCCGCCGGTGAGCAGGGTATTTGAGATGACCGAAAGCCTGGCAATCTTTACTTTCTCGTCCAAGCCCACCACTCCCATAAAAAACAGACCCGGGGCCATCATCCCGAAACCAGGATTGATGTCCCGCGGGTGTAATTGCTAGCTTCAAGAAGGGCCGGCCTGCTGACTCGTTCCGGTTACATACCGATAGTATAGCACAGTGGTCCTTTTAAGGGCAACGGGGGACAAGAAAATTTGTAAATGTTACAGCGAACCCGGTTGGATGCGGCCCAGCACTCACCCAGTACTCACCGGATCCAGGTACCTGCGTAGAGATTGACTCTGCACATATTTGGCAATCATCCATACCAAAGAACCTCAGTTGCAGTGAGTGCTGGGCCGTTACCCACAGCAGCATTTATACTTAGCCGTACGGAGAACTGTCCTCCTCTTTTTTGCTATGCTCGATGCCCACATCGATGCGTTCGGAGGGTGCGCCTTCGTCGTCATAGCCGCGCCGGTTCTCGTAAATCATACCGTCATCCCCTATCTCGTAGGGGATGTTCTCCACCTCTTCCACATATCCCCGGTCCTCCTCGGCCAGTTCGTTGGGGCCGTAATAAGCACCGGCTTCAGCCTGCCCGGCATGCTCGAAATAGCGTGCCACCTCCTGCCAGGAATCTTCCAGATCATACATAACACTGTCCATATCTTTTTCAAAGCTGATCTGGTAAAGGTCCTTAATGATTTCCTCCTCTACAGGACGGTAGGAGCTAACCGGACGCTTTTCATCCTGCAGGCGGCAGCGATAACAAACGGTAGTGTAGGGAATGGCCTCCAGCCTTTCCGGGTCAATGGCCGCCCCGCAGATGTCGCAGGTGCCGTATGTGCCCCGGTCAAGCCTGGCCAACGCTTCATCAATGGCGCGAATCTTGATTTTGGCATCTTCCCGCAGGGCGAAATCCTTGCTGCGCTCAAACATTTCCGTGCCGATGTCGCCCGGGTTGTTGTCGTAAAGGGACAATTCACCAATGGAATCGGCCATGGAAGTGGCCAGGCCACCCTCGTTGATGCCTTTGATCAGCTCCAGCTGTCTTTGTTTTTCTTCTTCCAGGCGGCGGCGTATCCCCGCCAGTTGTTGTGCATCCACCATAAATCCTCCTGTTCTTTAGCATGGGGCGGTCAGGGTCATTCGGTACCTTTCCCTTAGGGGGGACTACCCAGGCGGCTCTGGACAATGGCCACAATCTCGGCGATGAAGCCCCCGATTACCGGCAGGTTGAGCATTACCAGCCGCTGCAATATCATAATCAGGATGGCCCCCAGCAGGGCAAAACCCACGGCTACACCTACACCCCGGGCCAGGCCGGAAAGAAAATTAACGTAGAGCAGGCGGCCGGGCTGTTCTAAAAGCTGAACATACTCGGCCAGTTTCATCTTTTCCATGTTAATGGACAGCTCGGTGATTTTGTCCCGCAGGGCCTCCAGAATGCGCCTTTCCCTTTCATCCACCGGGGTCAGCCTCCCGTGAACATGGTTTAATTTTAATTTTCCCCGTGCGGTCAATGCTAAACAAAAAAGCGGCGGCATTTTGCCACCGCTTTGTACAACTGCAAGATTACTTTTATTTTAGAGTAAATGTTCAGTGACCCGGCTATGGTACCGCGTTGTCCACGCTCGCTCCGGTGCTCCGCGCTGACAGCACCGCGGCTCGCTTCGGACCGGACTAGCGGCGCTGCAAAGGCGGCATGGCACTTGTACCTTACTGTCATCTTTTTGCCATTTCAGTAAGTTACCTTTTCTAAAGCTACATTTCGGTGCCGCTGGTTTCGCGCCGCAGTCCGGTTACCCTCGCTTTGCCGGGTGCTGTTACCAGCGCTCCGCAAGTCGCTCGCTTTGGACAACGCGGCACCGTGCCGATGGTAGCGGGTTTACTGAACAATTACATTTTAGTGAACCCGCCTAAGCGCGGGCTTCCTTTACTTTGGCCCGCTTTTCCATAAGCTTGAAGTCCACCCACAGGGGGCTGGCATTGAAGATGGAGGAATAGGCACCGCTGACCACGCCAATAAGCATGGCCAGGACAAAGTTGCGGATGGTGCTGCCGCCCAGGAAATAAAGGGCCACCAGCACAAAAACCACCGTCAGCACCGTGTTAATGGACCGGGTCAGGGTTTGCCACAGGCTGGCGTTGACCACATCTTCCAGGCTTTCCCCTTTTTTGCGGGTCAGCATGTTCTCCCGGATGCGGTCGAAAATGACAATGGTGTCGTTTATGGAGTATCCGATAATGGTTAAAAGGGCCGCCACAAAGGCGCTGTCCACCTCAATCCGGAACAGGGAGAAGATACCCGTAACGACCAGGGTATCATGCAGAAGCGCAATAATGGCCGCAATTCCCTGCTTGAACTCAAAACGAATGGTGATGTAAATAACCATCAGCACCGAAGCTATCAACAGGGCCAGGATGGCCTTGGTAGTCAGCTCCCGGCCGATGGTGGGACCCACCGACTCGTTGCGCAACACGGTACTTTTGCCCAGCTTAGAAAGAGCCGCGATCAACTTGTCCGACTCATCCTGCGTCAAATGCCGGGTGCGGATAATGTAATCGGTAGCGCCGCTTTTTTGAATGCCCCGGCTGACCTCCAGTCCCTGGGCGGCCACCACCTGCCGCACCTTTTCCACCGGCACCGGTTCGGCAAAACGGACCTCCAGCAAGTTGCCGCCGGTGAAATCAATGCCAAGATTCAACCCCTGAAGCATAAGGGAGATCAATCCGGGCAGAATAACCGCAATGGATATGGCATACCAGATTTTCCGCAGCTTAATGAAATGCATGTCCTTTGCACCCCCCTATGCCCCATAAGCTTTCGCGTTTCTCACCAGGCCGCTTGCCGCCACCAGGTGCAACAGCCATCGGGTAACGGTGATGGCCGTAAACATGCTGGCCACAATACCGATCCCCAGGGTAATGGCAAAGCCCCGGATGGGACCCGTGCCGAAGAAGTAGAGCACCACGGCAGCAATGAGGGTGGTGGCGTTGGCATCAAAGATGGCAGTAAAAGCCCGCTTGAACCCGGCATCAATGGCCGAGCGCAAACTCTTACCGGTCCGCAACTCCTCCTTCAGGCGCTCGAAGATAATCACGTTGGCATCAACGGCAATACCCAGGGACAACAGGAAGGCGGCGATGCCCGGCAGGGTCATGGTCACATGCAGGCCCACGTAAATGGCCAGGACAATCAGGGCGTAGATCAGCAGGGCAAAATCGGCCACCAGTCCCGGCAGGCGGTAGTACATGACCATGAAGATCAAAATGGCCAGCACACCCACCAGGCCGGCGTGCTTGGACTTATCCAGGGAGTCGGCCCCCAGGGCCGGCCCCACGGCCCGTTTTTCCGCCACCTCCACCTTTACCGGCAGGGCACCGGAACGCAACAGAATGGCAATATTGTGGGCTTCCTCCAGGGACTGGTAACCCCTAATCTGGGCTTTTCCATTGGGAATGGGTTCATCGACAACGGGAGCCTGCAACACCTGCCCGTCCAAAATAATGGCTATGGGTTTGCCTACGTTGGCCGCCGTTGCCTCGGCAAACTTTTTGGCCCCAGCGGCATTAAAGGTGAGATCTACTGTGATCTGCCCCGAAACCGGGTCCTTGGATTCAATGGCATCCTTCAGGTCGGCCCCGGTAACCACCGTTTTGCCGTCCATGGTTTTAAACTCCAGGTAGGCCGTTTTCACCATGGTGCGCACGGCTTCCTCGGGGTCTATCCTGCCCGCAATTTCCACAATCAACCGGTCCCGCCCCTGCTGCTGGATAACCGGTTCCGCCACCCCGAACTGGTCTACGCGGCGCTGAATTACGGCCATCAGCTGTTTCATTGTATCGGGGGTAACCTTCACTTCGGGGGTGTCTTTAGCCTCCAGGACCACATGAACCCCGCCCTGCAGGTCCAGGCCCAGGGTAATGTCTTTAACCAGGGGCAGATATTTCCCCAGATAGGGATTGTTCTTAAAAACCGGCGATACTGCGGCTACTGTGGCCAGGGCCACGATCACCACGATGCCCGCGAGAATAAAAATCTTGTTCCACTTCATGACCAAATCCCCTCTCAAACTGCACTAGAGCAACCTGGAACCGTTTATGATCAGCTCAAAATTACACTTCAAGAAGCTGGCTGCCCGCCGGCAAAGGGTCATCCGGGTCAGGAAGATTTCAAAATACTCCATGACCGGGCAGATATTAATGTCAATGGTGAGATCCATGGTAATGGTGCGTTTTTCCCTATCCACCCAGATAAAGGCATGTTCCACGGCATAGTTTACCCGGTCGTGTATGTCAAAGGTGGCAAAGTCCTGGTTGCGTACCCGGGAACGGTGTACGTCGGACTTGTCGGCCACAATCAGGGCCGCCGCCACATTGTTGACCGGCTGGCCGTACTGCTCCTCGTGGTTGGCGATGGCCGAGATTACCGTGGCTATCTCATCGGGGTGCATGCCCATGCCGTTCAAAATAGAAAAGGCCAGGACCGCCCCGGAAATACCGTGGTCGTTCCTGCTTACCACATTGCCAATGTCGTGCAGGTAACCCGCGATGGCCGCCAGCTCGGCTTCCCTTTCGGGGTAGCCCAGCCGCTCCAGGATGCTGCGGGCAATACTGCTCACCAGGTTTAAATGCCGGTAGCTGTGCTCGGTGAAACCCATTACTCCCAGGTACTCGTTGCCCTTGCGGATGAAGCTGTCCACGATCGGGTTGTTTTTGATATCTTCCAGGGTAACCAAAGAATTCCCATCTCCTTAACTTAAGAACCCTGAGCTGAAAAAAAGCACTTGCCTGCCGTTTGCACGCGCTCGCTCCGGTGAGCCTCGCAGGCCAAACTATCGCTCGACCTCGGGCTCCGGCGGGGTTCCCGGCCCATTCAGCATCCATGTCCTCGGCCCTGCCTCCGCCCTCGGTCTTGCTAAGTTTGGTATCTGCTCGGCTCAATGTCGCTCGCTTCGTGTAAAACGGCGGCCTTTTTCACCCTCTGCTGGTGGCGCTGAAAGCGTCATGGGTATCTATTTGAAACCGCCAGGTATTTTTAACCAATACCATGTTTACGGAGAAAAAGAGTAGGAATGCCTACTCTTCCGGGAAACCAGGTTTATTTTTCCTCTTCTTCCTCCCGTGGCCTTACCTGGGCAACGGCATTTTTCAAGATCTCAATCCGCACATTGTCCGCCACCCGCACCACCAGGGTATCATCCTTTATCTTAACTATGGTACCATAGATACCACCTATCGTCACAATGGGATCATTTACCTTCAGGTTACGGATCATTTCCATGTGCTTTTTCTGCCGTTGCTGCTGGGGGCGAATAAGCAGGAAATAGAGCAGGGCAAACAGGGCTACAATGTAGAGCAACGAAACGACCTGCTGGTTCATATGAAACCTCCTTTCTCCTGACAAGTTATTATTCGTGCTGGAAAGCCAATTCCCTTTTAAGACGGGGAGAAAAATTTAATTTTTGTTCCAGCGGGCCAGAAATGCCTCTTTATACTCGTGGAAATTTCCTTCTAAGATAGCCCGGCGAATGTTCCTCATCAACTCGAGAACAAAATGCAGGTTATGGATGGTGGTCAGGCGTATACCCAGCACTTCGTTGGCCTTGATGAGGTGGCGAATGTAGGCCCGGGTAAAGTGCCGGCAGGCATAACAACCGCACTCCGGATCCAGGGGGCGAAAATCCCGGGCGTACTCGGCATTGCGGACCACCAGTTTCCCGTCACGGGTGAAAACAGTCCCGTTGCGGGCAATGCGGGTAGGCAGAACGCAATCAAACATATCCACCCCCCGGGCCACCCCTTCCAGCAGGCAGTCGGGCGACCCCACGCCCATCAAATAACGGGGCTTCTCCCGGGGCAGCAGGGGAACGGTATAGTCCAGAACCTGATACATGATATCCTTTGGCTCCCCCACACTGAGCCCTCCGATACCGTATCCGGGAAAATCCAGCTCCACCAAATCCTTTATACTTTTTTCCCGCAGGTCCCGGTGCACACCTCCCTGAACAATACCAAACAGGGCCTGGTCCTCCCGCCGCCTGGCTTCTTTACAACGCAGCGCCCAGCGGCTGGTCCGTTCCATGGCTTCCCGGGCTTCTTCATAGGTGCAGGGATAGGGGGCGCACTGGTCAAAGACCATGGCGATGTCCGAACCCAGGGCTTCCTGAACGGCCACCGCCTTTTCCGGGCTGAAAAAGTGCTCGCTGCCGTCTATATGGGAACGAAACCAGACGCCCTCTTCTTCAATACGGCGCAGAGACGCAAGGCTGAAAACCTGAAAGCCGCCGCTGTCGGTGAGAATGGGGCCGGTCCAGCCCATGAAACGGTGCAGCCCCCCGGCCTCCCGGATCAGGCCGGCGCCGGGACGCAGGTACAGGTGATAGGTATTGCTCAAGATCAACCTGCCGCCCAGGTCCCATACTTCATGGGGGGTCATGGTTTTCACCGTGGCCTGGGTACCCACGGGCATAAACACCGGGGTTTCTACGTCCCCTCGAAGGGTATGGAGAACCCCCGCCCGGGCCCCGGTGCGGGCATCTTCCTTGATGATGGAAAAGCTAACGGTCACGGGTCTCTCTACCTCTCTACCGGAATGTCGCCGCAGCGACGATAAAGTCGTCATGAATGTCCCGGCAGCACACGCTAAAGAATCAGCATGGCATCGCCAAAGCTGAAGAAGCGGTAGCGCATTTCCACCGCCGTGCGGTAGGCGTATAAAATTTTCTCCCGGCCCGCAAAGGCACTGACCATCATTAAAAGGGTGGATTTAGGCAGGTGGAAGTTGGTCACCAGGGCGTCCACGGCCTTAAACCGGTAGCCGGGATAGATGAAGATATCCGTCCACCCCGTCCCGGGCCGTATTTGCCCGTCGGTGTCCGCCACCGTTTCCAGGCACCGGGTGGTGGTCGTGCCCACGGCCACCACCCGCCCACCCCGGGCGCGGGCCGCATTTATGGCGCGGGCGGCTTCTTCAGTAACCTCGTAATATTCGGCATGCATGTGGTGCCGGGTGATATCCTGGACCCTCACCGGCCGGAAGGTGCCCAATCCCACGTGCAGCAGTACCCGAACCAGCTGCACACCCCTGGCTTCAATCCTGCCAAGCAGTTCCGTGGTAAAATGCAACCCGGCGGTGGGAGCCGCGGCGGACCCCTCCTGCCGGGCGTAAACTGTCTGATAACGCTCGGGATCTTCCGGGTACTTTTTAATGTAGGGAGGCAGGGGCATCTTGCCCAGCCGGGACAGCACATCCTCAAAGGAAAGGGCAGAGGTAAAGGATATTACACGGCCGCCCGCAGCGGTGACATCCTCGATCAAACCCTCAGCCAGACCATCGCCAAAGACCAGGCGGGTACCGGGCCTCAGCCGCCGCCCCGGACGTACCAGCGCCTCCCAGCGCCGCTCGTCCAGCGGCCTGAGGAGTAGAACCTCCACTTCTGCCCCGCCTTCCGCTTTGCGGCCCGTCAACCGGGCCGGAATGACCCGGGTATCATTGATCACCAGCACATCCGGAGGTGAAAGGTACTCCACGATATCACGGAACAACCGGTGTTCCATGCGGCCATCCTGCCGGAACAACACCATCAACCGGGACTCATCCCTGCGGGGGGCCGGGTCCTGGGCTATTAGTTCCGGCGGCAGCTCGTAATCAAAGTCACTCAACTGCAAGTCCAAAAAACCATCACCCGAACTTCAGGCGCCATAATTGGAAACTATCTGGACACCTGAATAATAGTATTTCAAGATTTCCTGGTAACTATAACCCTGGGAAGCCATGCCAAGGGCGCCGTACTGGGACATGCCCACCCCGTGGCCCCAGCCGCTCCCCCGGAAGGTAACCTTCACTAAACGGGGGTGGCCATCCTGCTGACCCTGAGCGGGTACGACCTGCTCAGCCGACGGGTCCTGCTGCCCCGGCGCTCCGTTGCCTGTCATGATCTTTTCCATGGTAAAACAGGCGCTTTTTAAGCCCAGGGCGCGGCGCACCTCATCGGCTTTTCCTTTAAGGGGATCACGGCCGATTTCGATGGTTAAAGGCTGGCCGTCCAGGCCCAAACCGCTAACCGCAAGGCACTTCACCCGCTGGCCGGTGGAAGTGCGCTCCACTTCTATTAAATCGTAAATTTCACTGAAGCGATACCCCGCCGCGGCCAGTTGCTCCTTGAGCTGCCCGGCGGTGTAAGTTTTGGTCCAGTCGTAATGCTTGTTCTGGGGGTTGCGATCGAACGGGTCCGGCCGGCCGCGCAGGTAATCCACCTGGCTTTTCCAGACGTCCTCACTGTTCTCGGTGTACCCGCCGCTTGAGCTATGAAATACGGCACTGATGGGCCGGCCGCGGTAGGTTGCTACAATTCCCCTGGTTTCATCCACCGCTTTGCTGGTGGCAGGATGCTCCCCATCGTATCCCCGGTATACCTGGCTTGCTTGGGTGGCCAGTACATCAAAGCCCTGGCTCGCGTAGGTCCCCATTTGGGCCAGGACATAACTGCGGGCGGCCACCGCCTGAGCCTTTAACGCTTCCCCGGGCCAGTGGGCAGGCATTTCCGCCGGCACCACCCCGTAAAGGTATTCTTCAATGGGCAGTTGGTTAACCACCGTGATCCCCTTGTCATCCAGGCGGAACTCCATATCGCCCCTGTAGCGGCGGGCCTGATCCCCCTGGTAGAGGGCAACCAGGTTCAGCCCCCCGGCAGGGGCAATTTTTTTCATTTGCCCCCCGGCACCCATTACGCTGACGCCCGCCAGATTATTGAGCACGACCTTCTTGCCGTTTGCCCCCAGGGCGTGCAGGCCGCCCTCCCGCTCTATTTGTTTTCCTGTCCCCGAAAGAACGTCCACCTGAAATACCTTGCCCCGCAACCTTAAAGGTCCTTTAAAGCTGCCAATCCGGGTGCCATCCCTGTACAATTCCAGGCCCTCTGGAGAATAGCACACCTCCCAGCGCTGGCCGGGAACAACTTCAGATATAATCTTACTGGTATCATAATCAACCAGTTGATAATTTCCCGTTACTGAAAACGCAACCTGACTGGCCTGCTGTACCAGGCCGACCCGGACGTCATGAGGTGCCACCACGACCTCCCCCAATGCAGGCAAAGCGGGATAACCCAGCAGGGCCAGCAGTCCTAAAAGAAGGATAATTGAACTCAAGCTCTTTTTAAACACTAAACATTAACCTCCTGGATGTAAAATTACCCCCACCCAGGTAATTTCGACGCATTTCTCCCAGTTTCCTGCCATTCAGGAGCTAACGTCGAAAAATCAGGTTTAGAATTATCGTGAGGATAAGGCTCAAGATAATGGAAGTAACAAGGGGGAAGTAAAAGGTAAAATTGCCTTTCTGGATAAAGATGTCTCCCGGGAGACGGCCCAGGTGGAAGAGCCTCTCCGATGCCATGAGCAGGCCGCCGACGACCAGCAGGAAAATACCCATCAGGGCGATCATTTTACCCAAGCCGTACATCATTTCTCTTCACCTGCACCTTCTCTTCTGGAAGAACGGTAGTAGCGCTCCTTTTCACTATATATGCACCCGCAATACTGCTGGCGATACATACCCAGCTCTTTGGAGCGGGCCACCGCTTCCTTGAAACCGGGACGGAAATCGACATAGTAAAAGGGGATCCCTAATTCCTCACCTACGGCCTCGCCAATTTCCCGGAGCAGGTCGTGTTTTTGAAAGGGGCTGACCAGCAGGGTGGTAGTAAAGGCATCAAAACCCCCCCGCCTGGCCACCCGGGCCGCCTGCCGCAAACGCAGGGCGTAACAGAACTGGCAGCGCCGTGCTTCCCGGTAAACGACCATCTGCAGAAATTGTTCCAGGGGGTAATCGTCGTCGAAAATTACGGGGAGTTCCTGTTCCCGGGCGTATTTTTCCAGCGTTTCCCTGCGCTTTTGCCACTCGGTATAGGGGTGGATGTTGGGGTTGAAAAAATAGCCGTGGACTATATGCCCCTCATTACGCAGGTAGTCCAGGGGATAGATGGTGCAGGGGCCACAGCAGGTATGCAGCAGTATTTTCATTGGACATCACCTTTACCACAGGCTGGCTTGAACAGGATCTCGTTTTAAAGGTAAGCCAAGGTGTTTGTAGGCCGCAGGGGTGGCCACCCGCCCCCGGGGTGTACGGGCCAGGAGCCCTATCTGCAAAAGGTAGGGTTCAAAAACATCCTCCAGGGTACCCGCTTCTTCCCCGGCAGCTGCCGCCAGGGTATCCAGGCCTACAGGCCCGCCGTTAAACTTCTCTATAATTATGTGCAGGAGGCGCCGGTCAGTATGATCCAGGCCCAGGGGGTCCACCTCCAGAAACTGCAGCGCCTTCACAGCTACTGCCCGGGTGATTATGCCTCCGGCCCGGACCTGGGCGTAATCCCGCACCCGTTTTAATAGACGATTGGCCACCCGGGGTGTTCCCCGGGAGCGCCGGGCAATTTCTAAAGCCCCCTCCGCTTCTATGGGAATCCCGAGAATATGGGCCGAACGGGAGATAATCTGCACCAGATCGTTGACCTCGTAATATTCCAGCCGGCAAATTACTCCAAAGCGGTCCCGCAGGGGAGATGTAAGCAGGCCGGCCCGGGTGGTGGCGCCAATCAAGGTAAACCGGGGCAGCTCCAGGCGCAGGGAACGGGCCCCCGGTCCTTTACCAATGACAATATCCAGGGCAAAGTCCTCCATGGCCGGGTACAGTATTTCCTCCACCGGTCGGCTCAGGCGGTGGACTTCGTCAATAAACAACACATCTCCCAGGGAGAGGTTGGTCAGAATGGCTGCCAGGTCACCGGGGCGTTCCACGGCCGGACCCGATGTGACCCGGATGCCTACCCCCAGCTCGCTGGCGATGATGCCGGCCAGGGTGGTCTTACCCAGGCCAGGGGGACCAAACAAAAGCACGTGATCCAGCACTTCCCCCCGCTCCTTGGCCGCGCTTATAAAAATGGACAGGCTTTCCTTAATTTTTTCCTGGCCGATAAAATCCTGCAACCGCCGTGGCCGCAGGGTGTGTTCGCCTTCCCCGTCCTCCGACCGAAAGGCGGCGGAAAGCAGCCTTTCTTCCAAGGGTAAACACCCCCATCACCGGTCAAGCGTTTTTTTGCCGGCCCAGCCACTGGAGGGCGGACCGCAGCAACTCTTCGGTAGAACCGGAAGCGGCCTGCTGGCGGACCTGCCGCACGGCCCGGCGGGCCTCCATCTGGGCGTAACCCAAAGCCACCAGGGCAGCTACGGCTTCCCCCTCGTTCCCCGGAGTACCTGTTTCACCTGTATCATCTGTACCGTCAGCCTCGAAAACCATGTCTGCCAGCTTGTCCTTCAACTCCAGGATAATGCGCCGGGCCGTTTTTTTACCTATCCCGGGAACGGCTGTAAGAATGTTTTCATTTTCCTCCACCACCGCCCGGCGCAAAGTGCCGGGGGTTACCGTAGAGAGAATAGCCAGGGCCGCCCGGGGGCCTACTCCGGCCACATTTAACAGACTGCGAAAGGTTTCCAGCTCCACCCGGCTGGAAAAACCAAAGAGGGCCGGCCCGTCTTCCCGCCAGATTAAATGGGTATGCAGGCGCACCGGCTGCCCTTTTGGCGGTAGAAGGCTCACCATGGATAGGGGTACCCGCACCAGGTACCCTACCCCATGGACATCCACAATAATGCCATCCTCCTGTATTTCCAACAGATTACCACTGAGAAAGGCAATCATGCCATGGGTTTCCTCCCTTTGTCCCTTGACAACCAAGGCGGTGGGCATGACAGATGGCCACCGCCAGGGCATCTGCCACATCATCGGGGCGGGGGATTTCGGGCAGGCATAAGAGGGCCCGCACCATGTACTGGACCTGTTCCTTGGCCGCCCGGCCGTAACCAACCACGGCCTGTTTAACCTCCAGGGGGGTATATTCGGCTACTGTTAGACCGGCATTTACGGCTGCCAGGAGGGCCACTCCCCTGGCCTGTCCCACGGCCAGGGCTGTGCGGGCATTTTTATTAAAAAAAAGTTCTTCCACGGCAAATTGTTGGGGTTGATAGAGTTTAAGCACCAGTTCCAGCTGCCGGTAAAGATGCTGCAGCCGAAAAGGCATAGGCAGGCCGGCTTGTGTTGTAATGCAGTCGTAGGCTACCACCGTCAGCCGGTTTCCCTGCAGTTCGATTATGCCATAGCCGGTGATGGCCGTGCCCGGATCGACACCAATAACCCGCATAGAACTCTCTCCTCCTCTAAAAAATTCCACACCACCCGCCCGGGCTCCTGCCACCAAATCAAAAATCAAGCCCGGGATTAGTCCCGGACTCCGTTGCCTCATCCAGGTTTTCCAGCATGGCGTTTACTGCCTGCTCAGAAGGAAACTCCAGTTCCGCCCGCAAAATAGCCTGGGTTTCCGGATCCTGGCGGTTAAAATCGCCCGCCTTGTGCAATTTCAACTGTAAATCGGGATGAAGGGTGGCTACGGGCATATTTTTTTCTATCCGGAGCAGTTTTTCATCATAACCCAGGGGTCCCTCAAATACGGCCAGGTAGCCCTCGTGAACACCCAGGTGCCGGTAGTTCTTGTGTTCCGGGCAGAAATCCTTGACCTGCTGCCTTAATATTAACATCCTGCCCTGCTCTTCCATGCTCCAGCCCTCAGCCGAGGGATAACGCCTGGCCAGGTCTTCCCGGTCCAACCCGAGCAGTTCCCGGGGAGCACGACCCAAAAAGACAATGTGGATGTCACCGCAAAGATATTCTCTTTCTTCCTGGACAAAAGTGTCGCTTTTCACCGGCAGAATAGATTGGTCGCCGGAGTCAAAGACAGCCAGGCCAGGCTTGATGGAGGGTTCCCCCAGGAGGTTCAAGCCCAGGTAGACAGTTATGGCTACCCCAAGCATCATCAACAAGCCCGCGAAGGCATAGAGTAACCTTTTAAACATGGTTCCGGACACTCCTTAAAACTGCAATTCGTTACCGACCATATTATTGCCACTTTTTGCCGGAACCATACTTCTCCAGGTTTATTCCCTAGTAATCCTCCAGTTCAAAGTTGGCGTACACTTCCTGAATATCGTCGTGATCTTCAAGGGCTTCCATCAAACGCATCATTTGTTCCGCCTCTTGGCCGGCAAGCTTAACCGTGCTCTGGGGCACCATGGTTACCTGCGCCTCGGCAATGGGGATACCTTTTTCCACCAGGACCTGGCGCACCTTTTCGAAATCCTCGGGAGCGGTGATGATTTCAAACTCGTCCTCTTCAGTTTTCATGTCTTCGGCCCCTGCCTCCAGAGCGGTGAGCATTAACTCATCCTCATCCAGGCCATCTTTTTCTACTACGATAACGCCCTTTTTGGAAAACATCCACGAGACGCAGCCCGCTTCACCCAGATTACCGCCGTGACGGGAGAAAAGATGCCGGATCTCCCCGGCGGTGCGGTTCCGGTTATCGGTCATGATCTCCATCATAACCGCCACCCCACCGGGACCGTAGCCCTCGTAAATCAGTTCCTCGTAGTTGGCCGCGCCCAGTTCACCGGTGCCTTTCTGGATGGCCCGTTGAATATTCTCATTGGGAATATTGGCTTCCTTAGCCCGCTGTATTGCCGCTTTCAGCCTGGGGTTGGCGTCTGGATCTCCGCCTCCCAGACGAGCCGCCACGATAATTTCCCTGGACAAGCGGGTAAATAGTTTGCCCCTCTGGGCATCCACCTTGGCCTTTTTCCGTTTGATGGTTGACCATTTGGAATGACCGGACATCTCTCACAACCTCCTTCCCCACCCAAAAGCGCCGGGGTAATTTCGCATAACCACTTGGGCGGCGGTATCTATGAGGAAGGCTAAAAAGGTGGCAGGGCTGGCATCTGCTTTTTGTGGGCGTTTTTAGCCGCCAGGCACTTGACTACTTCCCTTACCCGGTCGTCAGCCTTACCGGTGAGGATAAATTCATCCAGTTCCTGGTATGTTATGCCCATCTCCGCCTCGTCGTTTTGCCCGGCCCACAGACCGGCAGAAGGGGGTTTTTCTATAATACGCCGCGGTATGCCGAGGTATTCAGCCAGCTCATAAACCTGGCGCTTGACGAGGTTGCCAATGGGCAAAAGGTCCACGCCGCCGTCACCATACTTGGTGAAATAACCGACGGTTATTTCACTGCGGTTGCCCGTTCCGGCAACCAGATATTGCAGCCGGGAAGCATAAAAATAAAGCGTGATCATGCGCAGCCTTGGCTTGATGTTGATAATGGAAAGATCCTTTTTCTCCACGTTGCAATCTTCACCGGTCAAAAGGCGAACCAGAAGGGCAAAGGGCTCGTCCAGCACGATTTCTTTAAAAGGAATATCAAAGGTCCTGGCCACCAGCCTGGCGTCCTCCGCATCCTGGGAATTGCTGTAGCAGGGCATGATTACCCCCAGGACGCTATCCGGGCAGGCCCGCTTGCATAATACAGCCGTAACAGCGGAATCAATACCGCCGCTTAAACCTACCACATAACCCCGGGCGCCCCTTGCGGTGACCTGTTCTTTAAGCCATTCGGTTAACCGCTGCGCGAGCAGATGCAAACCCAATCCCCCCGTTATAAAAATCTTAGTTTTTATCATATCACGCGGGTTTGGATAAAGCAATTATCCTGTGATTTGAGGCATGCCATTCTTTGCCATACGATGTATGCAGAAGCTTTTTCCTTCCCGGAACTTAAGGGTATTTTAACATCATGACCCGACGTCAAACCGGTGTCGGTTCTTAATACATGCAAATACCCCCGGGTTACAGACCGGGGGTATGAAAAATACTTTCCGGCAGCGACCTACTCTCCCAGGGGTTGGCCCCCAAGTACCATCGGCCCTGGAGGGCTTAACTTCCGTGTTCGGGATGGGAACGGGTGTTTCCCCTCCGGTATAGCCACCGGAAATTTTTTATTCCCTCAAAACTTCACAGCGGAGTTTCGTTCGTCCAGGTCAAGCCCTCGACCTATTAGTACCGGTCCGCTCAACCGGTTACCCGGCTTACACGCCCGGCCTATCTACCTGGTAGTCTTCCAGGGGTCTTACCCCAGCACTCAACTGAGCGTGCCAATCTCTCCTTAAGTGGATTGGCCTGACAAGCTCAGTTGAGTGCTGGGTGGGAAACCTTATCTTGAGGAGGGCTTCGCGCTTAGATGCTTTCAGCGCTTATCCCCACCAGACTTGGGTACCCAGCGCTGCCCCTGGCGGGACAACTGGTACGCCAGCGGTCTGTCCATCCCGGTCCTCTCGTACTAGGGACAGCTCCTCTCAAGTTTCCTGCGCCTGCGACGGATAGGGACCGAACTGTCTCACGACGTTCTGAACCCAGCTCACGTACCGCTTTAATGGGCGAACAGCCCAACCCTTGGGACCTACTCCAGCCCCAGGATGCGATGAGCCGACATCGAGGTGCCAAACCTCCCCGTCGATGTGAACTCTTGGGGGAGATAAGCCTGTTATCCCCGGGGTAGCTTTTATCCGTTGAGCGACGGCGCTTCCACTCGCTACCGCCGGATCACTAAGCCCGACTTTCGTCCCAGCTCGACCGGTCAGTCTCGCTGTCAAGCTCCCTTCTGCCTTTGCACTCTTACGCGCGATTTCCAACCGCGCTGAGGGAACCTTTGGGCGCCTCCGTTACCTTTTAGGAGGCGACCGCCCCAGTCAAACTGCCCACCTGACACTGTCCATGTACCGGCTCCACGGTACCCTGTTAGAACTCCAATACCACAAGGGTGGTATCCCAAGGTCGGCTCCACCAGGGCTGGCGCCCCGGCTTCCCTGCCTCCCACCTATCCTGTACATGCAATACCGAAGTCCAATGTCAGGCTGCAGTAAAGCTCCACGGGGTCTTTCTGTCCCGTCGCAGGTAACCCGCATCTTCACGGGTACTACAAGTTCGCCGAGCCCCTCGTTGAGACAGCGCCCAAGTCGTTACGCCTTTCGTGCGGGTCGGAACTTACCCGACAAGGAATTTCGCTACCTTAGGACCGTTATAGTTACGGCCGCCGTTTACTGGGGCTTCGGTTCAGAGCTTCTCCTCTCGGATAACCCTTCCCCTTAACCTTCCAGCACCGGGCAGGCGTCAGCCCCTATACTTCATCTTTCGATTTCGCAGGGACCTGTGTTTTTGGTAAACAGTCGCTTGGGCCTCTTCTCTGCGGCCCCCTCGCGCTCCAGCAGTTCATACCTTCACGCTACCGGGGCACCCCTTCTCCCGAAGTTACGGGGTCAGTTTGCCGAGTTCCTTAACGAGGGTTCTCTCGCGCGCCTGAGGATTCTCTCCTCGCCTACCTGTGTCGGTTTGCGGTACGGGCACCGGTATTCCTCGTTAGAGGTTTTTCTCGGCAGTTTGGGTTCAGCCACTTCGGTACTTTTATTTCCCTCCCCATCACCTCTCGGGCTTTTGAGTGGGACGGATTTGCCTGTCCCACACCCTACCGGCTTGGACGCGCCTTTCCAGCCGCGCGCTTGGCCTACCCTCCTGCGTCACCCCATCCTCAATCGGCCTACCGGTGGCATCGGATTGTCAACCGATTCCCCATCACCTACGCCTTTCGGCCTCGGCTTAGGCCCCGGCTTACCCTGGGCGGACGAGCCTTCCCCAGGAACCCTTAGGCTTTCGGCGGGCAGGATTCTCACCTGCCTTTTCGCTTACTTATACCGGCATTCTCACTTCCCACCAGTCCACCACACCTCCCAGTGTGACTTCTACCCGGTGGGAACGCTCCCCTACCACCTGAGAGGTGAGATGTGAGAAGTGAGATGTGAGAATCGTTATTCCCACTTCCAACCTCTCACCTCTCACCTCTCAGATCCGCGGCTTCGGTGCGGTGCTTGAGCCCCGTTTCATTTTCGGCGCAGGGCCACTTGACCAGTGAGCTATTACGCACTCTTTGAATGATGGCTGCTTCTAAGCCAACATCCTGGTTGTCTTCGCAGCCCCACATCCTTCCCCACTTAGCACCGCTTCGGGACCTTAGCCGGCGGTCCGGGCTGTTCCCCTCTCGACTACGGATCTTAGCACTCGTAGTCTGACTCCCATACATCAAGTAACCGGCATTCGTAGTTTGATTGGGTTCGGTAACCCGCGAAGGCCCCTAGCCCAGTCAGTGCTCTACCTCCGGTACTCTCGTATGAGGCTAGCCCTAAAGCTATTTCGGGGAGAACCAGCTATTTCCGGGTTCGATTGGCATTTCACCC
>NZ_JAAOEF010000001.1:670000-1392500 GCF_011393055.1 Desulfofundulus sp. TPOSR
GTAACGTACCATAAGCTCATCGGGCAGGGACATGGTTTTCCCGTACATTTCCCGGGGCGGCTCATCGATGCCAATGTAGTTCCCCAGGCTCTTGCTCATCTTCTGCACGCCGTCCAGACCTTCAAGAATGGGCATCATGATGGCTACCTGGGGTTCCTGACCGTATTCCCTTTGCAGCGTCCTGCCCATGAGCAGGTTAAACTTCTGGTCTGTTCCCCCCAGCTCGATATCCGCTTCCAGGGCTACCGAATCATAACCCTGCATGAGGGGGTAGAAAAATTCGTGAATGCTGATGGGCAGACCTTCCCGGAAGCGGCGGGCAAAATCTTCCCGCTCCAGCATGCGGGCGACAGTATACTTTGCCGCCAGTTCAATAACCTGGGCAAAAGTAAGGGGTGCCAGCCACTGGCTGTTGAAAACCAGTTTGGTTCGCTCTGGATCTAAAATCTTGAAAATTTGTCTCTCATAGGTGCGGGCATTGGCCAGCACCTCTTTTTCGCTGAGCTGTTTGCGGGTTTCGGTTTTCCCCGTGGGATCGCCGATGCGGGCGGTATAATCCCCCAGAATAATAATCGTTTCGTGACCCAGTTCCTGGAACTGCCGCATTTTTTGAAGCACTACGGTATGGCCAAGATGAATATCGGGAGCCGTGGGATCCAGGCCCAGCTTTACCCGCAATGGACGGCCCGTGGAGAGGGACCGCTTGAGCTTCTGCCCCAGCTCTTCCTCGGAAATGATCTCCGCGGCACCCCGCTTGATGATTTCTAGCTGTTTATCTATACTGAGCATCTTACTTCTCCTTTCCCTTTCCCTTTCCAGGTCCCTACATTATATCAAAACGCAGAGCTCCCTGACAAGGCAGTCTCTTGCCGGACTTGCCGGGGATGGGGGTCAAACTTTGTGCCGGTTATGTTATAATGCTGGTATGAAAGTCAGTAGGAGGCATGCACGTTGGCTAGAAGAAAGAAAAGAAGGTTGAATATCTTTCGCCTGATCATTTCTTTATTCCTGTTGCTCATGATTGCTGGCGGTGTGGCGGCACTTGGGCTGGTTGTCGTCAGCATCAAGGACCTGCCCGCCTGGAGTGAAGAAAAATTGCTCTCCAGTGCATCCACTTCCCTTTACGATCAAAATAAGGAGCTGATCACCAGGGTAGGCGAGGAAAACCGCGTACCGGTAGACCTCAAGGACATACCCAAACATGTCCAGGAAGCCTTCCTGGCCATTGAGGACGTGCGCTTTTACCAGCATCGTGGCGTGGACCTGCGGGGGATCGCGCGGGCGGCCTGGACGGATATTACCGGCGGCCGCATCCAGGAAGGCGGGAGCACCATTACCCAGCAACTGGTCAAGCTGTCTTTCTTGAGCCACGAACGGACTTTTAAAAGAAAGATTCAGCAGGTTATCCTGGCCGTCATGGTGGAAAGGCGCTACACCAAAGACGAAATCCTGGAGATGTACTTAAACAAGGTGTATTTTGGCGAGGGAGCCTATGGCATTCAGTCTGCCGCCGAGACATACTTCAATAAACCAGCCAGGGAGCTTACCTTATCAGAAGGTGCTCTTTTAGCCGGTTTGGTCCAGGCACCCAGCGCCTACAGCCCTTTCCGCAACCCCGAAGGGGCCACCAGGCGACGCAACCTGGTTCTGAACAACATGGCCCGCTACGGGTTTATTACTGCCGAACAGGCGGCCCAGGCCAAGGCCATTCAACTGGATGAGATGCTCAAGCCGGGAAAAGGGCGGCAGTACCCCTATCCCTATTTTGTGGACTATGTAACCGAACAACTGGTCAACAAGTATGGGACAGAACAGGTTTTCAAGGGGGGGCTGCGGGTATACACCACCCTGGACCCGGTAATACAGGAGGCTGCTGAGAAAGCCCTGTCCGACCCGCGCAATTTTCCGGCCTCGGCACGGGACAACCAGGGTATTCTTCAACCCGAAGGGGCTGCAGTGGTACTCGATCCCCATACGGGGTACATAAAAGCCATTGTAGGCGGCCGGGAGCACACCCACCGGCTGCAATGGAACCGGGCAACCATGGCCCCGGGGAGGCAACCAGGTTCCACTTTCAAACCAATCATTGCCTATGGCCCGGCTATTGAATACAAGGGGATGGCCCCAGCCTCGGTAATTGACGACATCCCGGTAAAATACGGCAATTATACCCCCCGGAATTACGACGGGCGTTACCGGGGCCTGGTTACCATGCGTACCGCTATAGCCAAATCCATCAACGTGGTGGCCGTCAGGGTGCTCATGGATCACGTGGGAATTGCCAACGCCCTTAAGTTTGCCCGGGGGCTGGGCATCAACCTCAACCCCAGCACCCACGGCCCCAGCATGGCCCTGGGAGGCCTGCACGAGGGCGTCACCCCTTTGCAGATGGCCGCCGCTTACGGTGCTTTTGCCAACCAGGGCATATACCTGGAGCCCACGGCCATCACCCGGGTGGAAGATGCCAGCGGCCACGTTATTTATGAATACCAGCCAAAACCTGTCCAGGCTATGAGGGCAACCACCGCATACCTTATTACTGACATGCTCAAAACCGTTATAGAAAGCGGCACCGGCACTAACGCCAGAATAGGTCGTCCCGCGGCGGGCAAAACGGGTACCTCAGACCAGGGTAAGGATCTGTGGTTTGCCGGATACACCCCGGAGCTGGTAGGGGTGGTGTGGATCGGCTACGACAAGCCCAGGGCCATGCCCCACGAATTCGGCGGGCGCTACCCGGCCCTTATCTGGCGTCAAATCATGACCCAGGCTCTTAAAAACACACCGGTACGGGACTTCCCCAGGCCCGGGGGGATCGTCAGCGCCACGGTGGACAGCAAATCGGGGCTGTTACCGGGTCCCAATACGCCTCCTTCCGACCTGGTTACCGATCTTTTTGCCCAGGGAACCGTACCCACCCGGGTTGATGATACCCATGTGCTGGTAGAAGTATGTGCCACTACCGGTCAGCTCCCCAATCAGTATTGTCCGGACCGGATCACTAAAGTGATGATCAAACTGCCCTATAACGTACCCAGCTTTGTCGAGGACTATGCCCAGCGGGTACCCACGACGGTCTGCACGCTGCACACAGCCGAAGAACCGGCACCACCTCCGGCGAGCCCGGGTCAACCAGACCAGCCGGGCCAGCCCGGACAACCCGGAGAGGTAATTCCGGCTCCGCCCGGCCAGCCCAATCCGCCGGGCCAGTCCGACACGGGGTTAAACCAGCTTCCGGAACCACAGGGACAAAAGGGAAACGGCCAGGGACCGGTAAGGGTGCTGAGGGAAGAAATTAACCCCGGCCTGGATTGGTTCCGCAATAAAAAGTGGGCCGAATAAGAGAACAAAAAGTCAAGGGGCCGTTGCTGCCGGATAACAGCCGGCCCCCTTACCCTTTATCAAACCAGCTCCACAACGGTAACTCCCGCACCCCCTTCACCATGTTCGCCCAACCGGAAGGATTTTACGCGCCGGTCTGTTTTCAGCTGCTGCTGGATGGCGGCCCGCAGGGCTCCGGTACCCTTGCCGTGAACCAGGTAGACCCGGGATAACCCGGCTAAAGTGGCATCGTCCAGGTACTTCTCCACCTCCTGCAGGGCTTCTTCGGCCCGCAGGCCCCGCAGGTCAAGCCTGGTGGAAATGGAGCGGGTTTTATCCTGTACCAGTGAAGCCACCCGCACCTCCCCCCGGGAAGTCTCATCTTCTGCTGGCAAGCGCAGTTCTGCAAGGGGAACATTGATTTTGATCATACCTACCTGTACCTGTACCTCCCCTGCCTCCGGCAGGGCCACCACAGTACCCCGCTGGTTAAAGCGGGGCAAAAAGACCGTTTGACCCACGCTCACCGATTCGGGAATCACACCCGGCTCCGGCTTAGGGCGAGGAGCCCCGACCTGCAGGCGCTCCTGCATTCCCGCCAGCTTCTCCCTGGCCTCCCGGATGGCCTCCTCCCGTACCCTGGCCGCTTCATCGGCCAGCCGCGCCCGCAGTTCCCTTATGGCCTCCTCTGACTCCTGCCTGGCCCGTTTAACGAGCTGCCGGGCCTCTTCCCGGGCCCGGGCCAGAATGCTTTCCCGCCGCGCTGCCAGCTCATCCCTTAAGGCCCGATACCGTTCTTTCAAGCCTTCTGCCTCCTGCCGCATGCGCCGGGCCTCTTCCAGCTCCCGTTCGGCCTGCTGGCGGGCTCGTTCCAGTTGTTGCATGAGGTCGGCCACCTGTACTTGCTCTGCGGTCATGAAGCTCCTGGCCCGCTCGACCAGGTCCGGGGCAAGACCCAGCCTGCGTGCAATCTCAAAAGCGTTGCTCGAACCGGGCTTGCCAATCAACAGCCGGTAGGTGGGTTTCAACGTGACGGCATCAAATTCCACGCTAGCGTTCTCCACCCGTTCCCGGGCATAAGCAAAGTTCTTTAATTCGCTGTAGTGGGTGGTGGCCACGGTCTTGGCGCCCATTTCATGCAGCCTTTCCAGGATGGCCTGGGCCAGGGCCGCCCCTTCGGCTGGATCGGTACCGGCGCCCAGTTCATCCAGGAGAACCAGGCTGCCCTGGCCGACCTGGTTTAAAATTTGTACAATGTTGGTGAGATGAGAAGAAAAGGTACTCAGCGATTGTTCAATGCTCTGTTCGTCCCCGATGTCTGCAAAGACTTCATCAAAAACGCCCAATTCACTACCCTCGCCGGCGGGGATGTGTAAGCCCGACTGGGCCATCAGGGCAAGCAGGCCGACCGTTTTTAAAGTCACGGTTTTTCCGCCGGTGTTGGGGCCGGTGATAACCAGGGTATCAAACTGGTAACCCAAGTGAATGGATATGGGAACCACGCTGCCGGAGAGCAACGGGTGCCGGGCCTGCCTTAAATTTAGCCTGGGCGCCGGGAGCAACCGGGGCTCCACGGCATCCAGATGCTCGCTGTAACGGGCCCGGGCCATGATAAAGTCCAGCTGCCCCAGGGCCTCCAGGGACAGGGCCAGCTCCTCACCCCTTGCCGCCACGGCGCCGGAAAGCTCGCCTAAAATCCTGGCGATTTCCTGTTTTTCCGCCACCTGCAGGCGGCGAACCTCATTGTTGCTTTCCACCACGGCCATGGGCTCGATGAAAAGGGTGGCGCCGCTGGCCGACTGGTCGTGAACTATTCCCGGAACCTGGGCCCGGTATTCCTGCTTCACGGGCACCACGTAGCGCCCTTCCCGGATGGTCACTATCGGGTCCTGCAGGTACTTCTGGTAGGCAGGGGAACGGACGATACTTTCCAGCTGCTCCTTCACCTGCTGCTGGGCGCGCTGGAGCCGGCGCCGGATGGTGGACAGGGCAGCGGAGGCGTCGTCGGCTATCTCCCCTCCGGGTAGAATGGCCCTGGTGATTTTTTTCTCTAATTCTGTAAAATTACCTATGGTTAAGGCAATTTCTTCGAGGAGAGGATAGCGCCCCGGGCGTTCGGTAAAAAACTTCCTGATGCGCCGGCAGGCTCCCAGCGTTTGGCCTGTTTCAAAGAGTTCCTGGGGTTCCAGCACAGCACCCCGGACAACCCTCTGGAGGTACTGGCGAATGTCATGCCACCCTCCGAACTCGGTGCCGGGCTCAAGACGCAGGAGATCCCTGGCCTGGGTGGTTTGGGCCAGCATGGTATGAATGGCCTGCCTGTCCGTTACCGGGCGCAAGGAGAAGACCCGTTCCCGGCCGAGGGGAGAAATGGTGTACCGGGCCAGGTGTTCCAGCACTTTGTCGTATTCCAATCGTTTTAGTGTGCGCTCATCCATAGTTGATCCCCTATTATCATAGCACTTCCGTCAGTTAATTGCACCCTAGAAAATAAAGGCTAAGGTCTTGCTAAGTTTGGCATCTGCTCGGCTCAATGTCGCTCGCTTACGTGCAGAACGGCAGCGAGTTTCAACTTCTCTTGGTGACTGAAAGCGTCATGGGTGTCTACTTAAAAGTTAAGGGGGGGTTATTCCACCCCCCGGTAGTAATGGCCCCTGGTGAGGCCGGCGGGACTGTATTGCTGCAGGCGTTCCCGCAGCCGGGAAAGCTCGCCGGCATCCCCGGCCGGATTCAAGGACAGGGCCCGGCGGTAGGCGTCCACGGTGACCCGGGCATACTCCGCTCCCCGCCCCCGGGCATCAATGCGCAAAGAGGCCACCCCGATCTCCACGAATTTATGCACCTCATCCACCAGGCACAGGTCCCGGGAATTAAACAGATGCATGCGGCAAAACTGATCCACTTCCAGGGGGAAAACGGCCCCCACCCGGTCCTTCAGGGCACAGCGCCGGCCCTGGCAGGGGCCTGCGCAGTTGCGGCCGGCAGCCAGGCCTCCCAGAAGGCTCCCCAGGGCGCAATACCGGGAAACCATTAACTCCACCGCCCCCTGGACCAGGACCTCGGCGGCAAAATGACCGCCGCTCACCAGGGCGGTCACCTGCTCCATGGTCAATTCCGGGGAAAGGGCCAGCTGGACGGCACCCTGGTCTAAAAGATAAGCGGCGGCACGAAGGTTGAAAACATTAAAGGCCAGGTCAGCATACAAGGGCAGGCCCGTGCGGGCCACCCGGTCAATCAGCCCGAGGTTCCCCGCCAGTACGCCCTTGGCCGGCAGGTTTGCGGCCAGATCCAGCAGCCGCTCCACGGCAGCCATTTCCGGGTCATGGATTATCCGGGGCGTGGAAAGGATAAAGCGAACGCCATGTTTTTTGCAGATTTCCGCCCCCCGGCGGATTTCCTCTTCCCCCACGGGAGGCCCGGATCGAAAACTTTCTCCCCCAAAATAGACTTGATCCGCTCCGGCAAAAACGGCGGCCTCCAGGGAAGCCAGGTCGGTAACCGCTATGGAAAGCAAAGGCCGCTTGCCGGGAGACCAGCCGGCGGGCAGGGCCCGGCCCGTGGCCTTCACCCGGGCCCCCGCCAGCCTGCGCGCAAAGACATCCTCCGGTAAGGGAGGTGCCGGCCGGGCCGATTTGATAATGGCCGCCTCCATCTCCTCTATGGCCCGACGACGGGCCTCGTTAATTTCACCCACGGGCACAATGACATTATCGTCCAGATCGCAGCGCACATCCTTCAAGGCAAAGGGGGTATTCCCCAGGCGGTCGAGCTGTTCTTTTAAAAACCCGGGGGTCAGGGGTCTTTTGACCGCCGGCTGAGCGGGAGTAAGGCCGGTTCCCAACCCGCTGTGCCCGGCACCGTCCTCGACCCGCACCCGGAACGGCTCCCCCAGCCGGACTCTCACGTGGAATGTCACCGGGCTCTTGCGCACCTCCCGGGGGGAAGCAAAAGTAGCCCGGGCCCGTTCCATTAAAAACGCATCGTGGGTTTTGAACAGGCGGTCCTGGGGCCGCACCTCCCGGGGCAGGGAAATCTCCACCACACTACCGGCCGGGGCCTGTTCCACCTGCCGACCCTTCTCCCAGATGGCATGCACTTCCACACCCACCCGGCCGCCCCGGCTCACCCAAACCTCCACCCCGTCCCCCACCCGCAGGGGCTCCTCCAGGGCCACTTCCGCCCGGCCGGTACCGGGATGGTAGCGAACCACCCGGCCGAGAAACAAACCCCGGTTGTTGGGCCGCTTATAACTCATCAGCTCGTATCCGGGACGGTTAAAGAAATAGCCGGTAGTAAAATCCCGGTTGAAAATCTGGGCCAGATCCCTGGCCTCTTCCGGCGTAATGTAAAAATCCTCATCCACCATGGCCCGGTCGATGAGGTTCCGGTAGACCCGCACCACTGTAGCCACGTACTCCGGACGTTTCATGCGCCCCTCAATTTTAAAGGAGTTGATGCCGGCGTGGATGAGATCGGGCAGGTGTTCCGAGAGGTTGAGATCCCGGGGGCTTAGCAGGTACTCCCCAACCTCCCGGGGATCCACCACCGGTCGCCCTTTTTCATCCACCAGGGTATAGCGCAGGCGGCAGGGCTGGGCACAGCGGCCCCTGTTACCGCTGCGGCCGCCGATCATACTGGACAGAAGGCACTGGCCGGAGTAACAAATGCAGAGGGCACCGTGGATGAAAACCTCCAGCTCGGCGCCGGTAGCCTCCTTGATATCCCTGATCTCTTTTAAACTCATTTCCCGGGCCAGCACCACCCGCCGGAAACCCAGGGCCAGGAGTTTTTCCACCCCCGCCCGGTTGTGGACGGTCATCTGGGTGCTGGCATGCAGGGGCAACTCGGGAAGCACCTGCCGGGCCAGGTTCGCCAGCCCCAGATCCTGCACGATCACCCCGTCGGCCCCGGTCTGCTGCAGAAAATGGAGAAAGCGAGCCGCATCTTCCAGCTCTTCATCCGACAGGAGAATATTGACGGTAACGTAGACCTTTACACCCCGGATGTGGGCATAATCAACGGCCCGTTGCAATTCCTCGCGATCAAAATTGGCCGCACCCTGCCGGGCGTTATACAGCTTGCCGCCCAGGTAAACGGCGTCGGCACCATTTTGTACCGCCGCCACCAATGCCTCCCAATCACCGGCTGGGGCCAGCAGTTCGGGTTTAGACGACCGGGTCAAAGGCTGCTCCCTCCAATGCTAAGACCGGCGGCTGAATCTTAAAAGCCCCGCGCAGGGGATGATTTCCACGCCCCTGGCCTCCAGTTCGTCCAGAAACAGGTTCATGCCCAGGGAATCGCTGGCCATGTGGCCGGCAATGATCACGTTGATGTGGTTTTTCTCCGCCTCTTTGCGGTGCTTTTCGCCCATATGCATGACCAGAAGCGTTCCCACCCCGGCCTGGGCCAGCTTGGCGTAGGCATCCTCCGAGCCGCTGGTGCCCCCGGTCATATCCACCATGATCTTGCCGGCACGGCGTTCCCTGGCTCCCACCACAATGGTCGGGCCGGCTTTATATTTTATGGCCTCCCTGTATTCGGGCTGTTCTTTGAGCAGTTTTAAAACATCCCCCAGCGTTTCCGGCTGCTTTTCATCCATCAGCTTCTGCAGGTAGGAAGCCACCAGGTTATCGGCGGCCGTGTGCACGCTCATGAAAGCCAGCCCTAAAATCCGGGCGGCATCCACGGCCCGGTTATGGTTCAAGGGCAGGATGCCCCGCTTGACCTCGGCAATCCGGGAGGACATGATTCCCTCGGCCACGTTAATGGGCACGCCAAAGCGGGCCAGCACATCCTCCTGCAGGTGCATCACCTGGTAGAGGGAGGCCATGGCCTTCCCTTCCGGGTGATGGGAGATGATCAGGTCCACCGGTCGGCCCTTTTCCCCCAGGCGGTCAGCCAGCAAAACTTCCCCCACTTCCATATCAATACCCACCAGCACCCGGCGCACTTCCCTTTCCGGGTCACCCACCAAAACGCGGGTGTCATCGTAGGGGTTGACCAGCCGCTCCAGGTCATATTCCTCTTTCTCATCTTCCTTCATTTTTTCGTACTTTTCCTTTTCCCGGGCCAGGAATTTTTGCACGGCCTCCAGGCCGCGGGGGTCGCTTTCCATACCTTTGGCAATAGCCAGTTCGTAAATTTCCCGGATCTTCATCTGCATCCTCCTGTTCTTTATATTCGGGGTCTTCTATATTTATCTTTCCAATGGCGCTTAACAAAAATCTCCCGGCTTTAATTGCCAATTTCCTTACGGCTATTTTGTGAACCAACTTAAGTATCATTTTAATACCCCAAAAATTCTTGGCAGTTTCTAAACTTCGCCCTGACCGTGGTAATTTCCTGCGTTAAAAAAGCCGGGCGCATAATTAAAAGCGCCCGGCCTGGGAGGTCTTAGCTGTTATGAGGCATCATAGGGGAAGAATCCGCGGCCAAAGAACAACAGGATCAGAATCAGGAAGAGGATGAAGGAGAATCGGCCATAGTAATAGTAACCGGGATCGGGAGCCATATGTTTTCCTCCTTTCTTCTGAGGGTTATCAGCTTTAATACAAGGTATGCACAGCTACTGGTAAAATGTTCCATGACACAGAAGATATTTTCTATATGTATGGCATGTCAATGGAAAGGATTTCATACGGCTCCCGTAAATACAATATCCCGTCGTAGACACCCTCTACTTATTCTTTACGCAGCTCTTCTTTCAGCCGGTGGTATTCTTCAGCAGAAATTTCCCCCCGAGCATAGCGCATTTTTACAACTTCCACTGGATCCGGACCGGTTGTTACCACATTGTTTTTGTTGCGCCGTTCCCACAAATAAAAGCCCAGGTAAATTAAACCTAAAAGAAGGGCCAGGGGGAGGAGCATGTACAGCAACATAGCCAGACCCCAGCCAAGGTTGCCAAGCCAGTTGCCAAATCCATAGTGCATCATTTTTTTCTCCCTCCTTTGCTCATTTTAATGCGCGGGAAGGTATAGCCACCCCCGCGCGGGTTCTGGCTTAGTATGGAAACATCCACTATCAGCAGGCTAACGCCTTTATTATTCTTTCCTTAGAAGCCACCTATCATGCCGTCCATCATGGGACCCATGCCGTATTGGTTATGAAAATCCCTCATGTACTGAAAGTGCTGGCGCCAAGCCCTGGCCTGATCCGGTGTTATCTGACCACTTTGCTCAGCCTGGTCAACCCAGAATGTTAAAAAAAAGCCGGCTAGCGCAATCATTTTTTTGAAACGTAAGCACTGTCCCGCAGATAGAAACGCAAAGGCAAATCAGATCCTTCTTTTATGCCGATGCGGGTGGTGGTGACCACCGGGAGAGGTTTCCCCTCCCCCCGGCAGAGGAAAAGCGGGCCTTTAGTTAAATCGCAACCGTTATGCTCCCGGGTGATGCCCATGGCCTGTACCAGGCGGGCCGGCCCGCTGCATAACTCGGCCAGTTTTTCCCGCCCCCGCCTGGCCCGCATGAGCTCAATCCCCGCCACCGGCTCCAGGGCCCTGATGAGCACCGCCTCCCCCACCCCTTCTTCCCGGGTGACCACGTTAAAGCAGTAGTGCATGCCGTAAATAAAATACACGTAGGCATGGCCGGGCGGGCCAAACATCACCCGGTTCCGCGGGGTCATCCCCCGGGAAGCGTGACAGGCAGGATCCCCCTGCAAATAGGCCTCCGTTTCCACAATCAGGCCGGCCGTCAAGCCTTCGCCGCTGTCATGAACCAGGTAGTGCCCGAGCAACTCCCGGGCCACCAGAACGGTATCCCGCTCGTAAAAAGAGCGGGGCAGGACCAGTGAGAAATCGATTGTCTTTTCCCCCATACTACCCCCTACTGCTTCCCCAGCAGCTTTAATAAATCCGGCAGGTCCAGGGTGTTCACCACATCCTCCGGACCCAGCCAGGCCCGGCGGGCCACGGCCACCCCGTAGGGTATCTCATCCAGGCGCCTTAAATCGTGGGCATCGGTATTCACGGCCAGCTTCACGCCGTAGTCCCGGGCCAGGCGGGCATAGTGCTCGTTGAGGTCCAGGCGGTCGGGAGAAGAGTTGATTTCCAGGATCTTCCCGTATTTTGCCGCCGCTTCCAGGATTCTTTCCACGTCCAGGGCGTAGGCCTCCCGCTCGCCCAAAAGGCGGCCGGTGGGGTGCCCGATAATGTCCACGTGCTCATTTTCGATGGCCTGCAGGACCCGGCTGGTCAGGGTCTCTTTATCCTGGCGAAAACCGCTGTGCACCGAGGCCACCACCACGTCAATTTCCGCCAGAACCTCGTCGGGAAAGTCAAGACCGCCCCTGGCCAGAATGTCCACTTCAATCCCCGTGAGGATGCGAAAGTCCTTCTCCTTTTCGTTCAGTTCCTTTATCAGGCTGTGCTGTTCCTGCAGGCGCTCCAGGGACAGGCCCCGGGCAACAGTAAGGGAACGGGAGTGGTCGGTAATGGCCAGGTAACGGTAACCCTTCTCCTTGGCCCGCTGCACCATCTGGAGGATGGAATTGGCCCCATCGCTCCAGTCGCTGTGTACGTGCAGGTCACCCTTTACGTCCTCAACCTCTAAAAGCCGGGGCGGAACCCCTCCGGCGGCCAGTTCCACCTCTCCCCGGCCTTCCCGCAATTCAGGCGGCACGGGCCATAACCCCAACCGGCGGTAGATGTACTCTTCCTCCCGTGGCAGGGGTGCCCCGGGAACCGGGGGAACGGGGGCGGGAGCATCTTCAAGGACGGGCTCATCATTGCCCGAAGGAAAATCTGCACCAGCCAGTCCCCGCATATCCAAATGATAGCCCCTTTGGGCGGCCAGGGCCTGTAACTGGCGCCAGTGTTCGGCGCTTCCCGTAGCCCACAACGAGGTAGCCCCGTAGGCCGGCAAGCCAACCACGCGCAGTTCCACGGGCACCCCCCACCAGGTCTGGACCCGCATCCTGTCACTCTCCCGCACCAGCACTTCCCTTACCCGGCGATATACCGCCAGGGCGTTCAACAATGGCTCCGGATCTTCAGCCGCGGCCACCAGCAGGATTTCATCGACCGTTTCCTGCCAGCGCCGGATTCCGCCCGCCACTGTTACCTTATACACACCTGGGGTATCCTGAATGTAGGAGGCCAGCTCACCTGCTATTTCCCGGGCCAAAGGCAAAAGGATGCGCCCCCGCCGGCTGCGCACCAGTTCAATGCTGCGCAGGATTTCCTGCTCGGTTTTGACCCCCATCCCTCTAAGAGCCCGTACTTTTTTCTGGCGGGCCGCCTCTTCCAGCTCAGCCAGGGAGGTGACACCCAGCTGTTCGTGTAAAAACCGCGCCCGTTTCGGTCCAATGCCCGGCAGGGCCATCACTTCCAGAATTCCCGGAGGCCATTTCCGGCGGAGCTCCTGCAGTTTTTTCATCTCACCGGTAGTAATTAACTCACCAATCTTGGCCAGGATGTTTTTGCCGATCCCCGGAACCCTGGCCAGGGTACCCCGCCGGTACAGCTCCACAACCGGTTCTTCAAGGCCGGCGATCACTTTCGCCGCCCGGCGGTAAGCCCGGATTTTGAAAAAAACCTCGCCCTCAAATTCCAGAAGATCTGCCAGCTCCCGGAAGGCCCAGGAGATTTCCATGTTTTGCATGTTCCATAACTCCCCAGAAAGCAACGGCTGTATTTAGCTGACCGTTCCAGCATTTTTTACTCCGACATATTTACCATACCAGGAAATTTTCCTTCCGGCAAACCGTAATTGGTTTGTCCGTGTCAAGCTCCAGTAGGTGTCTCGTTCGTATTAAGATTCAGTAGGTAACTCTGTACTCGCCTGCCGTTTTGCACGCGCTCGCTCCGTTCGCCTCGCAGGCCAAACTAACACTCGACCTCGGACTCCGGCGGGGTTCCCGGCCCATTCGGCATCCATGCCTCAGGGGCCGGCCTCGGGCATCCATGCCCTCGGCCCCGCCTCCGCCCTCGGTCTCGCTAAGTTTGGCACCTGCTCGGCTCAAGGTCGCTCGCTTCGTGCAAAACGGCGGCCATTTTATCCGCTGTTAGTGGCGCTGAATGCGTCATGGGCGCCTACTTAGGTTTTTCAGTTGCACCTGGCTAAATTTTTGACACATATATAAAAACTTTACCCGGCCAGGACCTGGTGCTGCAACTCCCACAGGCGGCGGTAGAGTCCATTGTGCCGCAGAAGATTCTCGTGCCGCCCCCGTTCCACCACACGCCCGCCATCGAGAACCAGAATCTCGTCCATAACCTCCAGACCCACCAAGCGGTGGGTGATTACCAGAGTGGTGCGCCCCTGCATTAATGAATAGACGGCATCCATTACCTCCCGCTCCGTTACCGGGTCAAGACCGGCCGTAGCCTCGTCCAGCACCAGGATGGGCGCATTTTTCAGCAGGACCCGGGCAATGGCCAGCCGCTGGCGCTGACCGCCGGAAAGTTTAAAGCCCCCTTCCCCTACACAGGTATCGTACCCCCGGGGAAGGGTTTGAATAAAATCGTGAATTCGGGCCCGACGGGCAGCCGCAATGAGTTCCTCCTCGCTGGCTCCAGGCCTGGCCAGCAGGAGGTTTTCCCGGATGGTGGCGTTGAAAAGGTGGGTGTGCTGGGTGACCACCCCCAGCAGGCGCCGCAGATCCTCCGGGGAATACCTCTTAAGCTCGTGTCCCCCCAGGTAAATGACCCCTTCCCGGTAATCCCAGAAGCGCAGGAGCAGGTTTACTATGGTGCTTTTCCCCGCCCCGCTGGGGCCGACAATGGCCAGGCGCCCCCCTGCCGGCAGTACGAAATCCACCCCGTCTAAAACATAGGGTTCGCCTTCGGTATAGCGGAAGCGCAGGCCCTCCACCCGCAGGCCGTACCCCTCAGGAGCGGGCGAGGTTCCGGGCGGCCCGGCAACCACCGGCCCCGTGTCAGCAAGGGACAAAAGCCTTTTTCCTGCCGCCAGGCTTTCCTCAAGGTGCTGAAAAACCATGGGCAGGGGCAGAACGGCTTCGAAACTGCTCAGGGCTCCCAGGGCCAGCACGGCCAGGTAGATCCCGTCCAGCTTACCCCCGGCCACCAGGGAAATGGCCAGCAACAGGATCGACCACAGGGCCAGGTTCATGGCCAGGCTCAGGGTGGCATTGGAAAGCCCGCCAAGACCGGCCACCCGTCCCTGCAGCTCCAGCAGCTGCCGGCCCAGCGCCCTGACCCGTTTCTTTTGCCGCTCTTCCTGGCCAAAAGCCACAATCTCCGTCATCCCACCCACGACGTCCACCAGATAGGCGTTAAGTTCTGCCCTGACCTCCACCATCCGCCAGCCCAGGCCCCTGCTAAACCTCCTGTTTAAAAGGGGCGCTACCACACCGGCAAACAGGTAAAACCCCAACAGGATCAAGGCCAGCCTGAGCTCAAAGCGGGCCAAAAAGGCAAAGGTTCCCGCCAGCACCATCAGGGCCACCAGCGTCGGCGCCAGCACCCGCAGGTAAAAGCGCTCCAGAGTTTCCACATCGGCCACCATACGGGCCAGGAGGTCGCCGTCGCGGTAATCCACCAGCCCGGCTGGAGCGAGAGGTTCAATGGCCTGGTAAACCCATGTGCGGAGGCAGCCCAGCACCCGGAAGGTGGCATCATGGGTAAGATAACGTTCCAGGTAGCGGCACACCGCCCGGGAAATCCCGCAGACCCGCACCCCGGTGGAGGCCACAAGTAATTCCGATACCGGTGGATGCAGGGCGGCACTGGCAATTAAAAACGCCGCGGTAACCATCAGGGCGACGCTGCTGCCCACGGTTAAAAAACCCAGGATGACCCCCAGGAGCATGGCCTTCCAGTGTGGGGCAATCAAGACCAAAAGGCGGATAAAAACTCCCATCACTGGACACCTCCGTAGGCGCTGACCAGGCGATGGTATACTCCCTGCCGCTTTAGCAGTTCCTCGTGCTGCCCTGTTTCCACCACCCGCCCTCCTTGCAGGACCAGGATGCGGTGGGCCCGGTAAACGGTGGCCAGGCGGTGGGCAATAACCAGCACCGTGCGCCCCGCCATCAGGCTTTCCAGGGCCTGGTGGATCAGTTCCTCCGTGGCGGGGTCCAGGGCGGCAGTGGCTTCGTCCAGAACTAATAAGGGGGCATTTTTGAGAAAGGCCCGGGCTATAGCCAGGAGCTGTGCCTGCCCGCCGCTCAAGCGGATCCCCCCTTCGCCCACCGGGGTGTCATATCCCCGGGGCAGGCCCTGGATAAAGCTGTGGGCACCGGCACGCTTTGCCGCAGCCATCACTTCATCCAGGGATGCCTCCGGGCACCCCAGGCGGATGTTCTCGGCTATGCTCCCGTAGAAAAGGTAGGGATGCTGGGGTACCAGGGCTACATAACGCCGCCATTGATCCGCGGGAATCCGGTCCAGGGGGACGCCGTTCACCGTAATCTGGCCGCCCTGGGGCTTTATAAAACGTAAAAGCAGGCTGGCCACGGTGCTCTTCCCCGCCCCGCTGGGCCCGACCAGTGCCACCCGTTCCCCGGGTGCCAGGTCAAAAGAAACATCTTCCAGGGCGGGATGTTCTTTATCACTATAGGTATAGTACACCCCTTCAAAAGCCACATGCAACCCGGCGCCCGGCGCCAGGTGGACCTCCCCGAAGGACCGTTTCTGAGGCAGGGGAGTCTCCAGAATTTCAAATATGCGCCCGGCAGCACTGGCCCCGGCCATACCGGCATGAAAGTGGGTGCCCAAAAGTCTTAAGGGCAGGTAGAATTCCGGGGCCAGGAGCAAAAGAAACAGGGCCTCTTCATAGGGTATGCGCGCGTAGACCAGGCGCAGGGCTACCGTAACCGCCACCAGGGCGGTACTGATGGTGGCCAGGAACTCCAGCACCAGGGCGGAAAGAAAGGCCACCCGCAATACACCCAGGGAGGTTTTCCGGAAACGATCGCTAATCCGGGCCATGACCCGGGCCTGGGCCTTGCTCTGGCCAAAAATTTTCAAAGTAGTGAGACCCTGCAAAACGTCCAGGAAGTGGGCACTCATCCGGCTTAAAGTTTCCCATTGCTGAAGGGTGAGGGTCTGGGCCCACCCGCCGATCAGGTACATAAATAAAGGAATGAGGGGAGCGGTAAAAAACAGAATAAGTCCCGCCGTTAGATCTATGGGAAAGACAAACCCCAGTATGGCCAGGGGGACCAGAGCGGCCAGGGCCAACTGGGGCAGGTAGCGGGCGAAATAGATTTCCACCGCTTCGACTCCCTCCACCAGGAGATTGACCAGTTCCCCGCTGTGCTCCCCCCGCACATAAACCGGACCCAGGGCCAACAGATGCTCCAGGAGACGCTGGCGCAGGTCGTATTTGATCCGGGCGGCCACCCGGAAAGCCATAACTTCACTCACCCAGGCCAGCACAGCCCGAAAAATAATGACCCCCAGGAGGGCCAGTAGCAAGAGCCATACCCCGCTTAAGTCCTGCCCCTCGAGAAAAACCCGGTTCACCACCCGGGCGAGATATCCCGCCTGTACCACCGCTAAAAGGCCGGCCCCCAGGCCCAACCCTACGGTCAGGGCCAGCAAAAAACGTACTGCCCGGGCCTCCCGCCAGAGCCTTTTATCCACCACTTTTAATTCACTCTCCCCCTCAAGTTGAACGAAAAGGCTCAAACTACCTCTATGTTAATGTTAAAAATAGACGGGGCGGATTTAACTCCGTCCCGTCTGGGCTTTTTTAGGGGCGTTCAGTACTCCAGGTGCTCCTTGCCTACCCGGTGGCGGAATACCCAGTACGTCCAGCCCTGGTATAAAAGCACGACGGGCACCAGGATCAGGGCCACGATAGTCATCATCTTGAGGGTATAGGGGCTGGAAGAGGCGTTGTAAATGGTCAGGCTCCACTTCGGGTTCAGGCTGGAAACCATTACCCGGGGGAAAAGGGCGCTAAAGAACGCCACAGTTGAAAAAACAATGGCCAGACCGTTGCCCACAAAAGCCAGACCGTAACGGCCGGTGCGGGAAAGCCAGTAAGCAGCCAGCAAAAACACCACCGCACCCCAGGAGGCAACCGCAGCACCCGCCCTGCCTGCAAGGCCGATTTGACTATAGCTTAAGAACACCAGGAGAACAAGGGCCGGTACGGCCACGGCTCCTACCCGCACGGCCGCCCGGCGGGCCCTCTCCTCCAGTTCCCCCCTGGTTTTGAGGGCCAGGAACAGGGCGCCGTGGAGGGTAAAGAGCAGGAGCGTCACCAGCCCTCCGGTCAGGGTATAGGGAGACAAAAGATGCCAGAAGGTACCCACGTACTGCATCTGCTCGTTTATGGGCACTCCCCGGATCAGGTTGGTTATGGCCACGCCCCACAGCAGGGCGGGCAAAAGGCTGCCCGCAAAGATCAGCCAATCCCACAGGCTGCGCCAGAATGGGCGGTCATCCTTGCTGCGGAACTCAAAGGCTACCCCCCGCACAATCAGAGCCAGTAGCATCAAGAATAGGGCCAGGTAAAAACCGCTGAAAAGGGTGGCGTACCAGTGGGGAAAGGCAGCAAAGATGGCCCCGCCGGCGGTGAGCAGCCACACTTCGTTGCCGTCCCAGAAGGGGCCGATGGTATTGATGAGCACCCGGCGCTCGCCGTCGTCCTTTCCCAAAAAGGGCAGCAAAATGCCCACGCCGTAATCAAAACCTTCCAGGAAGAAGTAGCCAATAAACAAAACGGTGATGAGAACAAACCAGAGAGCGTTCAAGTCCATAATGACACCCCCTTAACATCCTCCACCGGTGGGATTGCAGGCGTTTCGCCGGGTCCTTCTTTCACCGCTCTGGCGATGAGGTACACGTCCACCACCGCCAGAACTCCATACAGCAAGGTAAAAGCAATCAAAGTAGTTAACACGGCACCGGCGGAAACCGCGGGAGAAACAGCCTCCTCCACCCGCTGGAGCCCGTAGACGATCCAGGGTTGGCGGCCCACTTCAGCCATATACCAGCCGCTGGTGTTGGCAATGTAGGGGAGGGAAATGCTGAACAAGAGCGCCTTTAAAACCAGCGGCTTTGTTTCCAGCCTCCCCTTTTGCCACAGGTACAGGCTCAGAAAGGCGAGCAACAGCATCAACGACCCGGCGGCCGCCATGATGCGAAAACTCCAGAAAACGGAAGTTACCGGCGGTATGTAGTTGCCGGGTCCATACCTGTCTTCGTACGCCGCCTGAATTTCCTTGATTCCCTTGACCTCTCCGCTGAAGGAATTATAAGACAAAAAGCTCAGCAAGTAGGGAATCTGGATCTCAAAGGGGTTGGCCTGTTGTTTCTCGTCAATTACAGCCACCAGGTTCATGGGAGCCGGGTCCCGGCTTTCCCACAGGGCCTCTGCCGCGGCCATCTTCATGGGCTGGGATTTAACCAGGTGCTGCCCCTGGAAGTGTCCCACCGTAACCACCAGAAGGACGCTGATAACGCCGAAAATCAGGCCGAGCCGGAAAGAGCGGCGGAAAAAGTCCAGGTGGTTCTTGCGCAAGAGGTGATAAGCGCTGATGCCCATGACGAAAAAGGCGGCGGTGGTAAAACCGGCCAGAACGGTATGGGGATACTGATAGAGCACATGGGGGTTGGTCAGTAAGGCAAAGAAATCGGTCATTTCCGCCCGGCCGTTGCGGATCACGTAGCCCACCGGTTCCTGCATAAAGGAGTTGGCCACCAGGATCCAGAAAGCCGAGAGGTTGGACGCCAGGGCCACCAGCCATATGGCCGCGGCGTGGAGGGATTTGGAAAGTTTATCCCACCCAAAGATCCATACGCCCAGAAAGGTGGATTCAAGGAAAAAGGCAGCCAGGGCTTCAACCGCCAGGGGTGCACCAAAGATATCACCTACGAAGCGGGAATACTCCGACCAGTTCATGCCGAAATGAAATTCCTGCACGATCCCGGTTACCACTCCCATGGCAAAGTTAATCAGGAAAAGCTTCCCCCAGAACCGGGCCATTTGCTTGTATGTTTCATTACCCGTCCGGACGTAGATGGTTTCCATGATGGCCACCAGCACCGAGAGTCCCAGGGTCAGGGGGACAAAGAGGAAGTGGTAAACGGAGGTAATGGCAAACTGCCACCGGGCCAGCAAAAGCGCATCCATACATTTCCCCTCCCTAATTAATTAACTACTTGCTAACTACTTGCTCTGCCAATAAACCACCTTTCCAATAACGTAAACCGGAACCCTTTGAAGTCCCACCCCCTCCACTTGACGGGTAACCCGGTAAGTCCTAAAAGAAACGATTATATATACTCTTTAAGTATACTTTTGACGTCCCAATTCCCCTTTAATCCATGGTGGTTGAACGTTGAATCTTTGGACACACCGGAAGCAATGGAGCTGCCGACTAATAAGCGAGGTTAATAGTAACCAATTCTATATTATATACCCGACTAGTATAGATTTACTTTATTATAACCTCCCCTGGTAGGTCTGTCAAGTTTTTCCCTAAACTAAAACCGCCTGCCATATAAGGATGGCAAGCGGTCAATCCCAGAGCCAAAGCCTATTTTGCTTTTCTGTCCATCTCCAAAAGTTCGGCCAGCTCGTCGTATTCCTTCTGCAGTTTCATCAGTTCATCGGCAATGTTTAGGGCAGTGAGCAGTGCTGCTTTAGACAACCCCAAGCGAGGGTTGCGGGTAACTACCTGGCGTATTTTCTTATTGACGTATTGAGCCAGCATACACAGGTATTCCTCCGGTTCATCGCCCTTTAAAACATAGTATTCGCCAAAAATCTCCACCTCGACCCGGGTTTCCTGCTTGCCCATAGCCGTTTCCCCCTGGTTTTCAAATTCTTACTCTTTTCGGCGTTGACCGGGGAAACTCCTGCCAGTGCGACAATTTTTCTGTTGTGAATACCTGATCTGCTCGGCTCAATGTCGCTCGCTTCCGTGCAAAACGGCAGTGACGCAAAGCGTCACAGGCGTCTACTTTCTCAACTCAGCTCCCAGCTCTTTAACCAGGGCGGTAGATATGACCTCGGTTTGTGCAGCCACTTCCGCATCGGTCAGGGTGCGGTCGTCAGCCTGGAAAAGCAGGGAAAAGGCCAGGCTGCGGCAACCCTCCCTCACCTGCTCTCCTTCATAAACATCAAACAGTTCCACCGATCGCAGCAGATGGCCGCCGGCCCGGCGAATCACCCGCAGCACATCTGCAGCCGTAACTTCTCGGCTCACCACCAGGGCTATATCCCTCTTCACGGCGGGGAAACGGGGCAGGGGACGGTATTGGGGCGGCTTACCAGCCAGGGCAAGCAACGCGGCCAGGTCCACCTCAAAGGCACACACCCGCACCTCCAGCTCATATGCCTCCAGCACATCGGGGTGCAGCTCCCCCACTATCCCCAGCGTTTTCTCCTGCGCCCTGATCCGGGCGGCGCGACCGGGATGGAAGGCGGGGTTTTCCTTTTCCCTCTCGAAGATCAGGCCGGGCAGGCCCAGTTTTGCGGCCAGCATTTCCAGAACCCCTTTGAGGTAATAGAAATCCAGGGGAGTAGCCGGCCGGTTCCACCCCGCGGCCCCCTCGCCCATGGCCGCCGCGGCCAGCATCGGGCGTTCCTCGGGAAGGGCTTCCCCGCCCCGGGGAAGGAATACCCGGCCCACCTCAAAAATGGCCCCGCTGGTTACCCGGCGGTTGAAATTGCGCTCCAGCACCTCTAAAAGGCCGGGCAGGAGCATGGTGCGCATGACCGATTGTTCCACGGAAAGGGGGTTTTGCAGTTTCAACGTATGGCGCAAGGGGCTGTCCGGTGGCACTTTAAACCGGTCAAATACCGCGGGATTCACAAAACTGTACGTAACCACCTCGGTCAGGCCGCACTCCACCAGCACCTCTTTTAATCGCTTGAGCAGTGACTGCTCCTTTGTCCTCGCTCCCCGGGTGGTGGCCCCAAAGGGCAGGGTGGCCGGTACCCGGTCATAACCGTACAGCCTGGCCACTTCTTCGATTAAATCGATTTCCAGGTTGATGTCCACCCGGTAGCTGGGCACGTTTACCAGCAGGTCCTGACCGGCGTCCTGTACCGTAAAGCCGAGCCGGGCCAGGAGGTCAGCCGTCTCTTCCCGGGGAATGTCCGCCCCCAGTATGTATCCCACCCGCTCGGGACGCAGGATGATGGGCTTTCTGGCCACCGGGGAGGGGTAATTGTCCACCGCACCGGCCACCACATCCCCGGCACCAATTTCCACCAGCAGGGAGGCAGCCCGGTTGGCGGCAGCCAGACATCCTTCCAGATCGATCCCTTTTTCAAAACGGGTTGAAGACTCGGAACGCAGGCCCAGGGCCCGGGATGTGCGGCGGATACTGGTGGGATGGAAGTAAGCCGATTCCAGCAGGACAGTGGTGGTATTCTCCGTGACCTCGGTATCCAGCCCTCCCATGACCCCGGCCACGGCCACCGCTCCACCGGGATCGGCTATGACCAGCATTTCAGGTTCCAGGTGCCGTTCCGACCCGTCCAGGGTAACGATTACTTCCCCCGGATGGGCCCGGCGGACAATGATGTGGCCGTCCCTCAACTTATCGTAGTCAAAGGCATGCAGGGGCTGGCCCAGCTCCAGCATGACATAGTTGGTAATGTCCACGATATTGCTGATGGGGCGGATGCCGGCGGCCCGCAGGCGTTCCTGCATCCAAAGGGGTGATGGTCCCACCCTCACATTGGTGAAGAGACGGGCCACGTAGCGCCGGCAGAGCACGGGCTCCATAATGTCCACCCGCACCCTCCCCTCAAGGGAGCTGCCCGGTATTTCTTGAATTTCCAGCCGGGGGAAACGTAGGGGCTGCCTCAATAAGGCGGCCACTTCCCGGGCTACACCAATCATGGACAGGCAGTCGCCCCGGTTGGGGGTAAGATCCAGCTCAAAAATGACATCATCCAGCCCGAGGACCGGCCGGATATCCAACCCCAGGGGGGTATCTGCAGGGAGGATCATAATTCCGTGTGCCTGGTCGGCGGGCATGGTTTTGGGGTCAAGACCGAGCTCCTGGCCGGAACATAGCATACCCCGGGACTCCACCCCCCGCAACCTGGCCCGCTTGATTACCAGCCCCCCGGCCAGCCGCGCCCCTTCCAGGGCTACGGGAACCACGTGCCCTTCCCGGACGTTGGTAGCACCGGTAACGATCTGCCGGGGCTCCGGCTCACCGGTGGCAACCAGACAAATCACCAGCTTATCGGCATTGGGGTGAGGTTCTATTTTGACAATGCGTCCGGTAACCACGTTGCTGATCTCTTTTCCCGGCTCCTCCAGGCCTTCCACGGCCAGACCGGCCATGGTCAGCCGGTCGGCCAGTTCCGCCGGGCTGATGGGTATATCCACATATTCTTGCAGCCATTTAAACGAAACCCGCAAAGCTTAATCCTTCTCCTTTCAACTAAAACTGGGCCAGGAAACGCAGGTCGTTGTCAAAGAATAGGCGCAGGTCATCTATGCCGTATTTGAGCATGGCGATACGCTCGATACCCATGCCAAAGGCAAAGCCGGTAACCTCGGCGGAGTTATAGCCGGACATTTCCAGAACCCGGGGATGCACCATGCCGCAGCCCAGGATTTCCAGCCAGCCGGTGTGGGAGCATACCCGGCACCCCTTACCGCCGCACATGACACAGGAGATATCCACCTCGGCACTTGGCTCGGTAAAGGGGAAGTAACTGGGACGAAAACGCGTCCTGGTGCTCTCGCCAAACATTTCCCGGGCAAAGACATCCAGCACCCCTTTTAAATCGCCAAAGGTTATCCGCCGGTCCACCGCCAGCCCCTCCACCTGGTGGAACATGGGCGAGTGGGTGGCATCGTCATCCCGCCGGTAAACTTTCCCCGGGGCAATGATTTTCACCGGCAACGCCGGCGCAGTACGCTCCATGGTACGCACCTGCACCGGAGAGGTATGGGTGCGCAGGAGCACCTCGGGACCGATGAAAAAGGAATCCTGCATGTCCCGGGCCGGGTGGTCCTTGGGCAAATTCAGGGCCTCAAAGTTATAATAGTCCAATTCCACCTCGGGCCCCTCGGCAATGGAAAACCCCAGTCCCAGAAAGATTTCCTCGATTTCCTCCTGCACGGTAGTAAGGGGGTGCTTTTTGCCCGGCAAAAAGGGCGTCCCCGGGAGGGTTACATCGATGCTCTCAGCCGCCAGGCGCGCCTGTTTGACCCTGGCTTTAACTTCCGCCGTGCGCTCCGCCAGTTCTTTTTCCAGGACTTCCCGGATGCTGTTGGCCAGCTGGCCGATCCTCGGCCTTTCTTCGACCGGCAGGGCGCTCATTCCCCGCAGCACCCTGGTAAGTTCACCCTTTTTGCCCAGGTAACGGATGCGGATTTCCTCCAGGGCTTCCAGGCTATCCGCCCGGGCTAAGGCTTCCTTTGCCTCGACCGCCATTTTATGTAACTGTTCTTCCAAGACTAGTCCTCCTTTTTACCCTCTTTCTCTCTAAAAGATACTGTCGCATAACTATCGGGACGGCGGTCGTCCCCCGTCGCTCCGTGCTACGGGCCGGACGAAACATCGGCTTGCCTCGGAGCGAACCTGGCAGCGCTGCATATGCGCCGGAAGTCTACTTTCCTCATGAATAGTTTCAGTCTAAGTAGCCCAATCATTATATCGATACTGCTACCAGCGCGATTCGCGCTGCCGGTTCGCTAACCTCGGCAGCGCCGTGTTTCGTATCCGGCCCTCCGCAATGTCGCTCCTTAAGGGACGACCGCCGCCCATCTAGTTTCTGGTTTTGCGACAGTATCTAAAAAAACATAAAAACCGCCCCTTTTTCGGGACGGTAATTGTTCCTTGTCGCGGTACCACCCTTATTGTTTATGCCCGGACTAAAACTTAGATCCACACAATGGAGAATTGAACTGCCATGCGTCCCATAATGTAACCTTACTGTGAAAGGGGTGACCGTTCAATTATATTATTTTCAAACCAGGCCTTTAGTGTACGGCTAACCTCCGGTACAGGATGTAGGCGCGGATTGAACCAGTCGCCTCGAACAGCCTCCAAAAAAATTCGGCGGTTAAAAACATTTAACCACGACCTTTCCCTGTTTTTTGGGGACCCTTCGGTGTTGATTATATCACAAGCCCCCGCTTAAAACAAGGAAGTTTCCAGAAAAATTCGGGAACAGGCTGTTACCGTAGGCGGGCTTTAAAGCCTGGGTGAACTCTGTTGGATGCGGTGCTGTCCTCGTCATAATGGTTTTGATGAACACTTACAAACCCGGCCTGGTCTTGACCGCAGCTCATCCGCTGGCGAACCACTTCATAAAGCATGATGGAGGCGGCTGCCGCTACATTCAGGGACTCGGCCCGCCCGGGCATGGGGACCGTGGCCAGCAAATCGGCGCGGGCCAGCAGTTCCGGAGAAAGACCCCGGGCCTCATTGCCTACCGCCAGGGCCAGGGGACGGGTCAGAGCCACGGCGGGGAGAGGCATGCCGCCTGCGGGAACACCGGCCACCAGCATAAGGCCGGCCGCGTTTAACCGGGTCAACGCACCCTCCCTTTCCCGTACGGCCACAACGGGCAGGTGAAAAAGGGAGCCCATGGTAGCCCGGATGGTCTTCGGGTTGTACAAATCCACCGTCCCGGGAAACAAGATCACTCCACCGGCACCGGCGGCATCAGCACTGCGGATCATAGTGCCCAGGTTGCCCGGGTCCTGAACGCCGTCCACCAGCAACAAAAGGGACGGCCCTGGTGCCAGGATCTCCTCCAGGGTATAGCGGGGCCTTTCCACCACTGCCAGCACTCCCTGGGGAGTTTCCGTATCCGCCAGCTCATTAAGGAGCCCTTCTTCCACCTGTAAGATCTGAATCCCCCGCTCCCGGGCCAGCTCAAAAAGGGCACCGGCCCGTTCCCACGCAGACGGGGTGTAGACGAGCATTTTTACCGGCCACCCGGTATAAAGGGCTTCCTCTACCAGGCGCACCCCTTCCAGGAGAAAATGGCCTTCTTTTTCCCGCTGGCGCCGGCGGGCCAACCGGCGCAGGTATTTTATATGCGGGTTGGTTTTGCTGTGGATCATAATTTAGCCCCCGAGGGTTCTCAGCTTATCGTTGCGCCCCACGACCACCAGGATATCACCTTCATTAATGACCTGCCTGGCACCGGGGGAAATGATAATCTCCTCACCGCGACGGATGGCCAGGACCGTAACACCGTATTCCCTGCGCATGGCCGATTCCTGCAGGGTTTTGCCCACAAACTCGGGGGGAGCCATAAGCTCAATAATGCTATAATCAGGAGAAAGATTGATCTGGTCCAGGATATTTTTGGAGACCAGGGCGTGGGCCACCCGCACCCCCATATCCCGCTCGGGGAAGACCACCATATCAGCCCCCACCCTTTGTAACACTTTGCCGTGAAGTTCGGTAACTGCCTTGGCCACCACCCGGGGAACACCCATTTCCTTGAGCATAACGGTAACCAGAATGCTGGACTGTACTTCCTGGCCGATGGCCACGATGACCACATCAAAATTGCGCAGGCCCAGGGATTTCAGCGCCTGCTCATCCATGGCATCCACACAGACGGCATAGGTAACCTCGTCGGTAATGGCATTTACCCGCTCTTCGTTGGTGTCCACCGCCAGGACGTCATAACCCATGCGGGCAAGGGTCCTGGCCACGCTGGAACCAAACCGCCCCAGCCCGATAACGGCAAATTGTTTCATAATCCACCCCTACCCCACCATAATTTTTTCTTCGGGATATCGAATAGCAGTTTTGCGCCGGCGCTGGGCAAAGGCATAGGCCAGGGTCAGGGGACCCAGGCGGCCGGCAAACATGGTGAAAATAATAGCCACCCGGCCCAGGGGAGTCAGGTCCGGGGTCAGCCCCATGCTCAGGCCGACGGTACCAAATGCAGAAACCGTTTCAAATAAAGCGGCCAGGAAATTACCGCCTTCAGTAACACATAAAAGCAGGGTTACCGTGCTTACCAGCAGAATGGCCCACAGGGTAACCGAAAGGGCCTTATAAACCTGCCACGGGGGGATGCGCCGGCGGAAAATTTCCACATCCTCCTTCCCCTCGCTTAAAGACCAGAGGGTGATTCCCAGAAGGGCAAAGGTAGTGGTTTTGATCCCTCCGCCGGTGGAACCGGGAGAGGCCCCTATAAACATCAATGTAATTATGAGAAACTGGGTGGCTGCATTTAAATGCCCAATGTCCACAGTGTTAAAGCCGGCTGTACGGGGGGTAACGGACTGAAAATAAGAGGCCAGAATCTTACCGGATAAGGGTAAATCACGCAGGATATGTCCCCACTCCAGCAGGCCAAAGAGCAGGGCACCGCAAAGAATGAGCCCTCCCGTTACCCGGAGTACAAGCCTGGTGTGCACCGAAAGACGCCGGGTGCGCGGGTAGTTGTAGAGTTCCATAACCGTGGAAAAACCCAGCCCGCCCAAAATAATGAGAGTGGTCACGGATAGTGTGACTACCGGATCGCTTACGTACCCGGTAAGGCTTCTGAAATCTCCCATCAGATCAAAACCGGCGTTGTTAAAGGCCGAAACAGCATGAAAAATACCTAACCACAGACAGCGGGGGAAGCCGTAGTCAAAGTAAAACCGCAGGGATAATACTAGAGCAAAAAAACCTTCGGTAAGAACGGTAAACAGGAGAACAGCCCGTACCAGCCGGACCACTCCCGCCACCCGCAGCTGGTTTAAAGACTCCTGAATGATCAGGCGCTCTTTGAGGCCGATGCGCCTGCCCATGAGGATAAAAAAGAAGGTGGCCATGCTCATGAACCCGAGCCCGCCAATTTGAATCAGGGCCAGGATCACCGCCTGCCCGAAGGTAGACCAGTAAGTGCCCGTATCCACCACCACCAGGCCGGTGACGCACACCGCCGAGGTGGCGGTAAACAGGGCGGTGAGAAAATCCGTTACCTGACCCGAACGGCTGGATACCGGCAGCATGAGAACAAGGGCGCCGGCCAGAATCAACGTGGCGAATCCCAGCACCAGCACCTGGGGCGGGCTGAGCTTCAATGGAAACCCCTTTTTTGTATACATACGGACCGTTTTACGCCTGAAGCCCAAAGAGATCGACCTTCTCAGTAATTTTATACAAAGGATATTATAGAAAAGTGCTGGTAAAAAGTCCACAAAAAACTAAGAGCATGGTTGCCACCATGCTTAGTTTTTGCGTTGGGAATTTAAAAATACTGCTGGATTATTAAGTTAAGAGCCCACCTTTGATTTGGCCACTTCCACCAGCTTCCCGAAAGCCCGGGCATCATTAACGGCCAGGTCGGCCAGCATTTTGCGGTTGATTTCCACCCCGGCCTTACGCAGGCCGTTCATCAAACGGCTGTAAGTGATGCCATTCATCCGGGCGGCAGCATTAATGCGGGCTATCCACAGCCTGCGGAAATCCCGCTTTCTGGCCCGCCGGTCGCGGTAGGCATAGGCCAGGGACTTCATGACCTGCTGCCGGGCTATCCGGTAAAGCTTGCTTTTCGCCCCCCGGTACCCCCGGGCCAGTTTAAGAATCTTTTTATGTCTTTTACGGGATACCACACTGCTTTTGGCGCGTGGCATGGTCATCTCCTCCTCGAAAATTCTTGAACTTAGTAGGGAAGCAGCCTCTTAAGCCTCCTCATATCCGCGGCGCTGACCAGGGCAGTCTGAGCCAACCGGCGCTTGCGCCGGGCACTTTTTTTACCCAGCAGGTGACTGTGAAAGGCATGCATGCGCTTTACTTTGCCAGTACCGGTCTTTTTGAACCGTTTAGCTGCACCACGATGTGTCTTGATCTTGGGCAAGGAAGGCACTCCTTTCTATTCCTGATTAACTTCTTGCTGAATTTCCTGTTTAGTTTCCTGCTTGCTTTCCTGTTTATTTTCCGGTTTTATATCCTGCCGCGGGGCCAGGATCATGACCATATTTTTTCCTTCGAGCTTGGGCTGTCTTTCAATAATGGATAAGTCCTTAACCTGTTCGGCCAGGCGCAATAAAAGCTGGTGCCCGAGCTGGGTATGCATAATTTCCCGGCCGCGGAACATAATGGTAGCCTTTACTTTGTCGCCCTCTTTTAAAAACCGGGCTGCATTCCTGGCCTTGACCTGAAAGTCGTGTTCCTCGATGCTCGGCCGCAGCTTGACTTCCTTGATGTTTATGATACGCTGCCTTTTCTTGGCCTCTTTTTCCCGCTTGCTCTGCTCATACTTATACTTGCCGTAATCCATGAGCCGGCAAACCGGAGGTTTGGCCTGGGGGGCAATTTCCACCAGATCCAGCTGCCGTTCCTCTGCCAGCCGCAGGGCTTCCCGCACGGGCATGATACCGAGCTGGTTACCCGAGGGGTCAACGACCCTTACTTCCCTGGCCCGAATTTCCTCATTCACCCGGAAGTTTTTGGTAATATTTATGCACCTCCTGGAATTGATAAAAACAAAAACGGGCGCACCCCACCCGCTTAAAACAATGGAACCTATGTCACAACAAACCCCGAGACAGCCTACCAAAGGGCGTCATGGGGTGAGAAGCGGATGGCTTCTTCTTACAGGCAGTTTTATCCTTGCAATTATAGCATGGTTACAAGTTCCCCGTCAAGGGGCCTGAAAACAACCCACCCCTTCATACTTTCCTAGGTACAGTCGCAAAACCAGAAACAAAACAGGCGGCGGTCGTCCCATAAGGAGCGACATTGCGGAGGGCCGGATACGAAACACGGTGCTGCCGAGGTTAGCGAACCGGCAGCGCGAATCGCGCCGGTAACAGTATCGATAGAATGATTGAGTTACTTATGCTATAACTATCCCTGAGGAAAAAAGACTTTCGGCGCATATGCAGCGCTGCCAGGTTCGCTCCGAGGCAAGCCGATGTTTCGTCCGGCCCGTAGCACGGAGCGACGGGGGACGACCGCCGCCCCGGGTAGTTATGCGACAGTATCTCCTAACCAATAGCTTTAGTACGAATTTCCTCCAGAATGCGGGCGACAAATTCCTCCAGGGGCTGGGTCCCCTCGTCGCCCCGGGTGCGGTGGCGAACCGCCACAGTGCCTTCCCGGGCCTCCCTGTCACCCACCACCAGCATATAGGGTATTTTTTGTGCCTGGGCCTCGCGGATTTTGTAATTCACCTTTTCATTGCGGGCGTCCAGCTCTACCCTGATGTTTTCCTTTTCCAGCCGCTCCACCACCTGACGGGCGTAATCGGCATGGCGGTCGGCAATGGGCAGAACCCTGACCTGGACCGGGGCCAGCCAGGTGGGAAAGGCGCCGGCAAAATGCTCGGTCAGGATGCCGATAAAACGTTCAATGCTGCCGAACACCACCCGGTGGATCATCACGGGGCGGTGCTTCTGGCCGTCCTCGCCCACATAGGTGAGGTCAAACTTCTCGGGCATGAGGAAATCCAGCTGAATGGTGCCGCACTGCCAGGTGCGCCCCAGGCAATCCTCCAGGTGGAAGTCAATCTTCGGCCCGTAAAAGGCCCCGTCCCCTTCATTTACTTTATACTTCATCCCCTTGGCCTTCAAGGCCTCCTCTAAGGCGGTGGTGGCCATCTCCCAGATTTCGTCCGAGCCCATGGACTTTTCGGGACGGGTGGAAAGTTCCACCTTATAGTTGAAACCAAAGATGCCGTAGAAATAATCCACCAGGTCAATGACCCCGATGATCTCTTCCCGGATCTGGGAGGGCAGCATGAAGATGTGGGCGTCGTCCTGGGTAAAGCAGCGCACCCGCATGAGCCCGTGGAGCACCCCGGAAAGCTCGTGGCGGTGCACCAGGCCCAGTTCCGCCAGGCGTATGGGCAGTTCCCGGTAGCTGTGCAGGCGGCTCTTGTACACCAGGATGCCGCCCGGGCAGTTCATGGGCTTGATGGCGTATTCCACGTCATCGATGCGGGTGAAGTACATGTTTTCCCGGTAGTGCTCCCAGTGCCCCGACCTTTCCCACAGGGACCGGTTTAAGATAATCGGCGTGCGGATTTCCTGGTAGCCCCGCTTGTAGTGCTCTTCCCGCCAGAATTGTTCCAGCTGGTTGCGCAGGACCATGCCCTTGGGATGGAAAAAGGGAAAGCCCGGTCCTTCCTCCTGGATGCTGAACAGGTCCAGTTCCGCACCCAGCTTCCGGTGGTCCCGGCGTTTGGCCTCTTCAATCCGGAAGAGGTATTCTTCCAGCTGGGACTTCTTGGGAAAAGCGGTGCCGTAAATGCGCTGGAGCATCTTGTTTCTTTCGTCGCCCCGCCAGTAAGCCCCGGCCACGGAAGTGAGCTTGAAGGCTTTCAGCCGGCCGGTGGAAGGAATGTGGGGACCGGCGCACAGGTCCACGAATTCCCCCTGCTGGTAATAAGAAATCACCGCATCTTCCGGCAGCTCATTGATAAGCTCCACCTTGTATTTTTCCCCGGCGGCAGAAAACCGCTCCAGCGCCTCCTCCCGGGACACTTCAACCCTTTTAAAGGGAAGATCTTCCTTCACAATGGCCTGCATTTCCCTTTCAATTTTCTCCAGGTCCGCAGGCGTGAAGGGCTTTTCCGCATCAAAGTCATAGTAAAACCCCCCGGCAATGGCCGGGCCGATGGCCAGCTTGACTTCCGGGAAAAGACGCTTCACGGCCTGGGCCATGACGTGGGCGGCGCTGTGGCGGAAAGCATCCCGCCCCGGCTCATCTTCAAAGGTGTAGAACTCAACGGCGGCATCCCTGTGTAGAGGGTAACTCAAGTCCACCAGCCGCCCGTCCACCGCCGCCACCAGGGCTTCCCTGCCCAGGCGGGGGCTGATGTCCTGTGCTATGCGCACCAAAGGAGTACCGGGTTCGTATTCCCGCACGGAACCATCTTTTAAGGTTACCTTAACCATAACAAGCAGTCCCCCTTCCGCTAAAATTTAACTTCCGATGTCCCTCAGCTTACTTCTGACCCAAAATAAAAAACGCCCCTTTTCAGGGACGAAAAATTCCGCGGTTCCACCCTGCTTGGCAGCCGGACAAAAGCAATATACCGGCCCGCCCGCTTTAAAGGCGATAACGGCACCTCACCGGCCCCGCTTAGTAACCGCTCCCGGCGGCGTTCGGCAGGGCAGCTCCGGGGTGGTTTTCAGTCCCTACCCTCCAGGGATGCTTTCAGCCGCGGCACCCCCTCTCTGGGGATGGGCGTTTTAGGGCCTACTCTTCCCCTTCATCACCGTTGCTTTATGCTTCGTTCGTTATTATATTGGGAATCTATACTTATGTCAACCGCAAGGCACCCAGAAGGTTTCTGGTACAGTGACTATCTATAAAACCAAAAAATGCCCACCTGCAAAAGGCCAATCATAAAACCCAAAAATCCTCCCAGAATTTCGATATGTTTTAGCTCCCGGGAAGCGACGGAGGTGATGATTTTTTCCAGTTGCTCCAGGGAAAAACTGTTAACCTGATCCTCCACTACCTCCGACAAACAAAAATCTACTTTCAGCTTTTCCCCAAAACGGTCTATCAGTCCCTCAACCAGGGGTGGCAATTCCCTTCTGATCTGTTCAGCCAGGGCATCAGAAATAATTCGCCGCAGGGACAGGGGTAAGAAACCGGGCAACCTGTCCATCACCCGGACACGGACTGCCGTATTCACGGAAGAGATCAGGTCCTCGTTTAATTGTTCTGAGCGCAGGTAGTTGAGGAGTCGTTCCTTGGGAAGCAGTTGCTCCTCAATTACCTTGCCGATAACCCTGGCCAGCTCACCACGCCTTTTGGGCACTACCCCCTGGATGGTGTAACCAAGCACACGAACTGGTTTGTAGGGACGAAAAATCAGCCGTACCGCCAGCCAGTTGGTCAGCCACCCGATCAGCGCCCCTACTACCGGCAACAGCACGGCCTGCGTCCAGTGCAAATCCTTCTCACCTCGTTCTGGTCCTCAAAAAACTACATCAGAACAAATATACCAGAACAAAAAAAAACGGGCAACAAACTATTTTTTTTGACATAAGGGGCAACCGGTACATTCCCGTACCCGGCCCCAAAAGACAAGGTTGATCGTTTCCATGACGGTATTTTTTTGCCCGGAATCCTTATTGTGAATAACAATATGTTTGGGCGCCAGGGTAATCAAGGTGCTGATCAGCATGTCCTCATAATTAATTTCCCTATCGGTTAAATCCATAAACAAATTTTCCAGGTAGTCTACCCTGAGAACCTGTTTTTGATCGTCTAAAAGTCTAAACGCCCCACCGGGCAGCCTGAGCACATGCACCAGTTCCACACGGGATTCCTGAATTTCCACAAAATATTTAAGCAGCTGGATAAATTCCTGATACTCCCTCTCCATCAGGAAGTCGTCCACTGCCCTTTCCACGGCCTGCTCCAATTCTTCCACGTAATCCTTCAGCCGGAAACGGATAAAGCCCTCTACGATGATCTGGTTGTTTTGCCGCAAAAAATCTAAAATCCTATCCATAACCTTATTCTTAAACAGGCGCTGGTAAACCGCTTTTTGACCGCCCTTGCCGTAACCCAGGTGACCAAGGGCATACTTGAAAATGTTTTGCCGCTCCTCCTCGTTAAAATAATAATAGTTCTCCCTGATCATGTCTTTGAGCAGCAACTGTTGCCACTGGCCCAAAATTAAATCGGAGAGAGAGCGGGCGATATGGTGGCGAAAAATGGCCTGAATGTCTCCCCTTTGCCCTCCACCGGGCATTACCTGACAGGATACAAAGTTAAACCTGCCGGCCGAGCTTTCTTTCAAACTTACTTTTAACCCCTCTTTTTCTAAATTTTTCATTTCCCGCCCCAACCGGAACTTAATGAGATCTATATGCCGGGCCGTCCCGATGGAGATATCGGTCATCAATTTCACCGTCCTTTCCGTTCTAGTATATGTGCGGCTAAAAACCGGTATACAACCAGCCTTTCCCGTAATGTTGTGGGGAAACTATCTTTAAGCGTTTAAACCCCGGCCATTTATTTAAAAATAAGGATATGACCAGGAAAAAGCAGCTTTCCGTTTTTACAATCGCCGCAACTTACATAGGAACAGTGGTGGGGGCAGGTTTTGCTTCCGGCCAGGAAGTACTGCAGTTTTTCGGTTACTTTGGCCTGCCCGGAATACTGGGACTGGTATTGACGACCATTCTTTTGGCTTTTTTTGGTTACCTGATTTTGGACCTGGGGAGGAGGCTTCACGCGGATTCCCACCTGCCCCTTGTGCGTTATGCCGGCGGGAAATGGATAGGTACGGCCGTAGATTGGGTAATTACCCTTTTCCTGTTTGGCGGCCTGGTGACCATGGGCGCGGGAGCCGGGGCAATTTTTACGGAACAATTGGGGTTGCCCTTTCTTTGGGGAAGCCTTGCAATGATCGTTATTTCCCTTGTCACGGTACTTACCGGGATTGCCGGAGTGGTTACTTCCATCAGTTTCGTAGTGCCGCTTCTTCTGGCCGCAGTTTTTGGGGTGGCTATTTACACCATCGCCACGGACCCGGGTGCCCTCCTTTCCACGCTCCGGGTTTACGCCAATCCGGGGAAAGCACCGGTACCCTTCTGGCCCTTAACCGCCCTTTTATATGCCTCCTATAACCTGGTGCTTTCAGTGGCCATACTTGCTCCCCTGGGCAGCATGTCCGATGCCCGGAGATTGAAAATAGGCGCCATTCTGGGAGGAATTGGCCTGGGAGCGGGGGCCACCGCCATCAATCTTTCTATTTTAACGCATATCGGCCGGGCGGCAAACTTTGAAATACCAATGATCTACGTGGCCGGCACCATTTCACCCCTGGCCCGTATCGGGTATACCATGGTGCTTCTCGCCGAAATTTATACCACAGCAGTTAGCAGTCTTTTCGGCTTCGTAGCCAGGATGGGCAAACAGGGTACGGCAAAGTACCGCTGGATTACTTTAGGGGCGGGAGCGGCTGCTTTCGGCCTGGCGCAATTTGGTTTTTCAAATCTGGTGGGCACGCTATTCCCGACGGTGGGCTTCGCGGGGTTTTTACTCCTGGGTTCCCTGGTATACGGTTTTATTAAGGATAGAAAGGTAAAGCCAGCAGTGGAGGCTAGAGAGGCCGTACTGGCCCGCCAACCCACCCCGGCCATGGCCTTCGAGGTGGCTGAGGAGTTGGCTGGGGAGGGAAAGGATGGTAATGAATCCAATTAGAAGTTACGATTCACCGCTCCAAAAAAATTGAAAAATTACAAAAAGTATCAGGCTTGCTCCGCCAGGGATTTCTGCAGCCGCATTGCCTTACGGTAGTCGCCGTGTAACGGGGTGAAATACGGGGGCGACCAGCGCCGCCCCCTGCTCAGATCCTAAAAGCTTTTGCGTTACTCAATCCCCACCGGCGGTCGGGGACCCTACACGCGGAAGCGTGCGGCTAACCTGTCCAGTTCGCCAGCCAGCGCGGTAAGCTCTTCGGTAGAGGCAGAGACTTCCTCCATTGCCGACGTCTGCTCTTCTGTTGTCCCGGCAACATTCTGCACGCCAGCCGACATTTCTTCCGCAGCGGCGGCCACCTCCTGGACCTGCCGCGCAACATCCTCGATGGCAAGGTTGATGGCCTTGATATTGGCCCCCACCTCGTTGATCACCTTGCTTCCCTCTGTAACCTCCGCCGCCCCGGCGGCCATGACTTCGACCGCCTTCCTGGACTCGTCCTGGACCGTGCTGATCAGCTCGTAGATCTCTTTGGCGGCGTTGGCCGACTGCTCGGCCAGCTTGCGGACTTCCTCGGCGACGACGGCGAAGCCGCGGCCCTGTTCCCCGGCGCGGGCGGCTTCAATGGCGGCATTCAGGGCCAGCAGGTTCGTCTGGTCGGCGATCTGGGTGATCAAATCTACTATCTGGGTAATCTGGCCCGCGGTCTGGTTGAGAGCATTAATGGCGGAAGAAACGTTGGCGCTTGCCTGCTCAATGGCTTTCATCTGCCCGATAACCCGCTCGACACCCCTGGCACCTTCGGCGGCCCGGGCCGCAGCCTGTTCGGCCGCCGCTGAAACCTTCTGCACATTTTCGGTTACCTGTTCGACGGTCGAGGCCATTTCGCTCATGGTGGCGGCCGTTTCGTTCGCCCCGGCGGCGGTCTGCTCGGCCTGGGTGGCGAGCTGGGAGGCCGAGTCGGCCACCTGCTTGGACGTTTGAACTACCTGGCCGATGATCTCACGCAAGTTTGTGCGCATGCGGTTGAAAGCCTCGGCTAAACGAGCAACCTCGTCCCGGGTGCGCACCACCAGTTCCTCGCCCGTGAGGTCGCCTTCAGCGATACGGCCCGCTTCGCGAACAGTGGCCAGGATCGGACGGGTGATCATGCGAGTTATAAACACTGCTATGAGGAGCCCGACGACCAGAGCAAAAACGCCCACAAGGATGACCAGAGAGCGGCCGTGGGCGGCATTGGCCTGCATGTTATCCACGACGTCCCCGGTCTTTTGCTCATTTTCCATAATCAGTTCGACCAGAATCTTTTCAGCGTCGTCGGCATACGAAGCGAAGCTTTGTGTTGCGGCAACTGCTTCCTGGAACTTGCCTTCCTTGGCCAGAGGAATTGCATTGCTGGTAAGCTGACGGTCGTATTCAGTGACCTTGGCGAGCACTTCCTCCAGTTTGGGCCGGGCCTGGGCAGAACAGTTGTTGAGTCGTTTCTCCAGCAGGGTCTGCGTGTTCTCGATATCCTTTTTGTATTCGTTTAAGTATTTCTCGTCACCATAGAGGAGGTAAGCCCGCAGGTCTCTTGATGCTTCCTTGTAGGCGTCGACAATCTGATAGTCAAGACTGAGGCGTACCACCTGCTGATCGACATTGGCGGCATTCGAGATCGTATTCCCCATTATGAGCGACGATTGGATTGCCACGGCAGCCATGAAAAGAAGCAGCAATACGAAACCGCCGCCGATTTTCATCCCAATGGACATTCTCATTTCAAGATCCCCCTCGTATTAAGTTCAAGCAATGGAACTCAGATTGATGATAAGCCACATCGTGCCCGGCCTCTTGACGATGCCCCCAGAATGTTGCCGTTAACGCCCACCACCTCGGGCGTCTCCAGTTCTTTTTCACGGTACGTGTTTACTTCCAAAACGCGATCTACTAATAGGCCGAAGAGCCTGTCCAGAACTTTAACCAGGATGATCCGCGTATGCTGATCTTTGGAAACGTCCGGGGGCTGGTATTCGTCCGTGCATTCCGGGATGGTTCGGAGGAGTTCCTCCAGGGCACTGTCGGGGAAAAACGGGCGGGCTATAGTAAGAATGGGCTGTATGGCGGGAGATAACATGGGACCTCCTGTTCACCTCCTGTTAACCTTCCTTATGGCTGCAAAGAACTTTGGTGTTTTAGGCTAACCTGCTTTGAATGAATTGGGAATTTCCAGGCGGAATAAAAGAGGCAGGAGGTCCCTTGTTTTGTGGACAATCAGGGGAGGGAGGAAAAAAGTTTATTTTATGCGGGTGGATTATGATGCCATCACTAGAAGATAATACGCACATTTGTTCTGTCGCTTTGCGGCAATACGGTTACTTAAATGTGCGAAGACACCGAAGTTTTCTTTCCAGTTAATTTTGTAGTCGTTCATACTTTCTCTTTCCTGTGAAGTAAACTAATATGGAGAGATGAATAACAATTTCTCCAGCATAATAATTAAGGACCCAGCCGGTTAGGGCGGGTCCTGCTCAGAATACACACATTTGCACCTTAACCCGGCAGCTGGCTGGCATAGCGTTGTTCGCCTTAGCCCCTATAGCTTTGCGCCGCCATTTTTCAATGGCTTTGCCTTTAATCGGGACTGCGAAAGGGACTTCTCTATTTCCTCTGATGGTAGTCCGCGCCGGAGCTGTCCAAACCGAAGAACAGGCCGGCAACCGCACGGTTCATATGGCTCACCCGGTTGCCGCTGTTTATCAGGACCGCGAAGCTTCTGGTGTTTTCCGATATGGTGGTAATGAGGTTGTACTGCCTGATAAACCCCCGTTCTATGGCTCTGTGCAAGCTAAGATAGGAAGCTTGTGCCAATTAATCACCATATTTACGTTATCACAAAAAATTGTCGAAATCAAGTTAGTGATTGACCTGTCAAATTGTTCCGAAGCATTCCGGTAATATAAAAACTGGTGGTAACCACCGCCAAGGAACTTTCGCTGATTCTTCTAAGTTAAATCATTGTGCATTGCAATCACTCCCCAAATCTACACAAAGCCTCCCGGGCTGCCTCAATGGCACATATATATACATTTTTTAAAGGGACATTCTTTTCCAGGGCGAGGCGGCGGCAATCTTCGTATTCCGGGCTCATTTGCCAGCCCGAATCACCGCGGCAGGTGGCAACTTTCACGCGCACCGTCCCAAATTCCGTTTCTACACTAATATGTTTCCGGGGCAAACAAAAACGTTTTTCCCGGCGCCTCCGTACGCCCAGGGTGCTGGTTTCAGCAAAGATAAGTTGCATCAATTCCTCTTCTTTCTCCGGCAGGCAAAGTGCAGTCAATAAATTACCCGGGCGGCCCTTTTTCATAATGACAGGGGTCAGCCAGACATCCAGGGCCCCTGATGCCAGCAGCTTTTCCGTCACATAAGCTAGTATTTCCGGATTTAAGTCGTCAATGTTGGTTTGCAGGATGGAGATCTCCTGTTCCGATGCTGGCTGCCGTTCAATTTCCTCGCCGATAAAAACCCGCAAAAAATTGGGAATCCCATAATCGTTAGCTCCCAGCCCGTATCCTATTTGGGCAATTTTCATTGCCGGCAGGGGCCCAAAACCTCTGGCCAGAGCAGCTACAATGGCAGCTCCCGTTGGGGTAACGAGTTCTCCTTCCACCTCCACGGGGCGAATGGGGAAACCCTTGAGAAGTTCGGCGGTGGCCGGTGCCGGAACGGGAAGCACGCCGTGGTGAGTTTGGACAGTTCCGTATCCGGTGGGTAGAGGAGAACAATAAACTTTTTCCACGCCCGCTTCTCGTAAGGCGATTGACGTTCCCACGATGTCCACTATTGAGTCGATTGCCCCGACCTCGTGAAAGTGAACATGAAGGGGCTCAACCCCGTGAACCTTGCCTTCCGCCCGGGCCAACTTTTCAAAAATGTCCAGGGCACAACGTTTGACTTGCGGGTGCAGTCCGCTACCCTCAATGATGCGTCTGATATCTTCCCAGGTCCGGTGAGGGTGGTGATATTGTTCCATTTCCACCATGAACCTGGTGCCCTGAAAACCGTGGGTTTTATCTTGATAAATTTTCAGGGAATAGCCTTCCAGGCCTAAAAGATCCAGCTGGCTTTGTACAGCCGCCAGGGGAACGCCGGCGTCTATTAACGCACCCAGCATCATGTCGCCGCTGATCCCGCTGAAGCAGTCCAGGTAAAGTATTTTCACCTTCGCAGCTCCTTTCCCCTATGAATCAACTTTACGGAGTGGTTAAAATTAAAATAGCCAGGTCTTAAAAAAGCCTCTAAGTTAAAACTTAGACTACTAAGCGATATCAGAATTGCTGAAATGAATGGGAAGGAGAGGTTACCCGCTCCTTCCCCCTGTTCAGCTGTAATTAAACCTCTCTTCAGCCTGCGGCTTCGGTGTTCTCAAATATCTAACACCAGTCCAGATCAAAACGGCGGAGAATATGATACGCAAAGCTCCTTCGGACAGGACATGGGCAAGGGAGCCACCCAGATATGTGCCTATTAGGATACCCGGGATTAATCCCGGCAGGATGCTTGCGCTGACATTCCCCAAACACCAGTGGGTATAAGCGCCGGCTATTCCTACAGGAACCATGGCGAGGAGGGAACAACCCTGCGCGGTATACTGGGTGAAGCCAATTAACAGCACCATGGAAGGCACCATTATCGTTCCCCCGCCGACCCCCATCATCCCGGAGAGGAAGCCGGTAAAAATACCTGTTAATAAGAGAATAAACATTTCTAACCAGCCTGTGGTATGCAGCGATACGTGGGGCAGGTAAGGTTTTAAAAGCAAGAGCAGGGAGACCAGGATTAAAAACCCGCCAAAGGACCTTTTGAGCTTCCATTCGGGAAGGGCATTGGCATAGCGCGCTCCTGCCCTGGCGGTAAATATGGCAGTGGAAGCCAAAAGGCTGGAGGCAAATATATCCACCGAACCATTTAAGGCATAGGTGACAGCCCCCGAAATTCCGGTGAAAACGAGTGCTACAAGGCTCGTACCGTGGGCCTTATGCTGCCCCATCTTCAGGATGCCCACCATAAGGGGGATCATGATCACCCCGCCGCCGAGACCCACAAGTCCCCCAAAGAAACCAGCTGCTAATCCTATCAATAAACTAATCATTTTTGTTACTCCAGTAAAACCTTTACCCTCCTAAATTTGCCTGTTAATCAAGTGAGGTCCAGGTCACACGTTATAAAACATTATAACACCGTTTTTTGTTCATGGTCCTCAAAGTAATCCTCAAGCCTGATCTTTTCAAAATCCGGGATTTTAATTTTTTCGAAACGTTCCGCCGGGGCACCAAGCGGCACAGTTGCATCAATGCCCATTTTATCACTCATACCGTCATCGCTGGAAGGATCGAGTTTGTTTCCATGTGCTCCAGAAATTATGATTACATCTCTACCGGCCTGGCAGCGGGTAGCAATGGCCCACTCCACATCTTCGGAGTTAAAAATATCTACATCTTTATCTACAACCACTACATGCTTAATTTCCGCACTGCTGGCAAAGGCAGCAAACATGGCATTTTTAGCCTCTCCTTCGTTTCTCTTATCGATGGCGATAACAGCATGGTAGCGGCATGCGCCTCCAGGTGTTAAGTGCACTGCCTGAACCGTAGGGACTGCCTGCTTGACGATTTGGAAGAGACCCGCCTCCCGCGGAATAGCTCCCAAAAGCAAATGCTCCTTTGTCGCTGCCACAATGGTCTGATAGATCGGCTGGCGCCTGCAGGTAACAGCATCAATAACAATTACGGGTTTTTTGCTGGCAGGCCCGTAATACTTCGGATACTCACCGAAGGGCCCTTCCATTTCACGCACCCCGGGCAGCAACCGCCCTTCTAAGACTATTTCTGCATGCGCCGGTACTTCTATATCCACTGTTTCACACTTGACTAACTGAAGGGGCTCTCCATGAAGGGCACCGGCAATTTCCAGTTCATCAACCCCAAAGGGTGTAATTGCCTGTGATGCCAGCAAGGTAAGGGGATCTGCACCGATAACCAGCGCCACTTCCAGCGGCCGGTCTTTTTCTTCCGCTTTTTGGTATATATGCCACAGGTGGCGGGGTAAAATTAGGATGCCCAGTTTGTTTGGACCCAGCACCTGAAGCCTGTGGATGGAAACATTACGAACGCCAGTAGAAGGGTCTTTGGTGATAAGAAGAGCAGCAGTGATATACGGCCCGGCATCCTTCTCGTGATGGGTCGGAACAGGAAACATAGAAACAATGTCAATATGATCTCGTATAATAACTTCTTTGACAGGAGCCTGTTCCCTACTAATGAGACGGCACGGCACGGGATTGGCTTGAGCCGCGGCAAATTTAGTCACTACTTCAGCTATGCTTACACCCATAGCTTCGGCAATCATCTGCCTGGTGGATAATATGCCGGCTACTACGGGCATGGAATAGCCTTTCACTTTCTCAAACTTGACCGCCCACTGCCCGTCTGCCTTCTTGGCTACGGCAGCCAGTTCGAAAACCGGGTCAACCTCCCTTTTGATTTTCTTCAGATACCCCCTGGTTTCCAGCGCTTCCAACCAGCTGCGAAGGGTATGGTAACTCACTGTAATCATCCTCTTCCCTTCATAAAGCCTTCCGCAGTATGGCCATGATATCTTTTTCCGTGACCGCTCGCGGATTAAACTTGAGCATACCATGTCCCATGGCATCCTTAGCCATACCTTCAATCATATCCCCGGTTACTCCCACGTCTCCCAACCTGCGCGGCAAGGAAATATCTTCCACCAGCTCGCGTACGGCTTTAACTGAACGCAAAGCCGCTTCTCTTAGACTCAAGCCCTTGACGTTCTCACCCAGGGCAATTGCTATTTTGCTAAACTTTTCCATTCTGGCCATCGCGTTAAACTCCATAACATAGGGCAGGAGAAGACCTATCGCCACCCCGTGGCTCACGTGCGCGTGCCCGCTCAAAGCTGCTCCGATGGAATGGGTAAGGCCCAGCAAGGAATTATTGAACGCCATGCCGGCTAACAGACTGCCTAAAGACATTCTGGTACGTGCTTCTTTATCACTTCCGTCAGCCACCGCGGTTCTAAGGCTTTCTCCAATGAGTTCAATAGCCTTTAAAGCGAGCGCTTCAGCAGGCGGCTGTGCCTTGAGGGAGACATAGGTTTCTATGGCATGGGACAGGGCGTCAATCCCGCTCGCCGCGGTTACGGACGGTGGAGCCGTCATCGTAAGGAGCGGATCAACCACGGCAACTTCCGGTGCCAAAAAGGGACTGGAAATGGTTATTTTCATTCTATTTTCCCAATCCGAGAGAACGGCAAACGTCGTAACTTCGCTACCTGTACCGGAAGTGGTAGGAATTGCGATCAGGGGTGTAACCGGAGCTCTGGGAACCTTGTTTACACCGGCATAGTCCCTGATATGACCGCCGTTCTCTACTATAATTTGGGCCCCCTTGGCCGTGTCAATCGGACTACCCCCGCCAACCGCTAAAATCAAATCACATTTGTTTTCCCTAAAACATGAAGCACAACGATGAATGGTCTCCAGGCCCGGATCCGGTTCAACATCATCGAAGACCACATTTTCTATTCCTGCGTCGCTTAAAATCTTCTCAACTTTTTCCAGAATTCCGGCTTTCCTAACCCCCTGATCCGTAACAATCAGAACACGCTTTGCATTGTAGTTGCGGCACCAGTCAACAATGCCGGACACAACATTGGCCCCAAAACAAACTGTGGTCTTCAGCTGAAACGTAAATGCTTCCATTTTGAACCAATCCTCCCTCTCTCAGTAAGGTCCTAAAAAATAAAATCACCCAGTCCTAATCTTTCCAATGTTTCTCGAGTGGGAATACCGTCCTCATCCCAGCCACGGGCGGCATAATACTCGTCAAGCATCCTGTCCAGGGGGGGTAAATTTTCAGCGGCTCCCCCGCTGCCCCGTTTCTGTTTAAGGATGCGAGGCGGTAGAATATCATCTTTGCGGCTGATGCCGCATTTTACGTTGTAAAAGCGCTTTAAGTTGAAGATCCTTTCTCCTATTTCCATGAGTTTTTCCGGGGTAAAGTCAAAGCCCGCACCTAACTTAACCCATTCAGCCAGATCCTTTATTCCGACACCGCCAAACAACAAAAACTTACATAAGGCCAGCGAGTCAAAAACACTCATGAGATTTTGAGTGAGGGCCACAAGTTTCCCTTTCCCCTCAACGGAAAACCGGTCAAGCGGTTCGCTGAACCCAAATTCAGGCATGGCCACGTTGCGCTCAAAGGCATGGCTGAACCCTTCTAAATGGCATGCCCCCCTGTTTGCAGTAGCATATCCGAGAGCTATGCTATTGTACGCCCTTGGGTCGTGGGCCGGGAAACCCATACCCTTGACATGGATGGCAAATTCTTTTGCTTCCGGACCTAATCCGTTAAGTAAAGTCTTAAATCCCCCGGCCAGGACGGCACCAAAGCCCTTGTTCTGCCCAATCTGGTGAATGAGTTCAATTAAAATCCCGGGGTCGCCCCACCGCAAAACCAGGCCGCCTGTTTCTTCCTTCCCAATAACACCACGCTCAAATGCTTCTATACTGAAAGCAATCAGATTCGCTGCATCTATGGTGTCTATGCCGTAACGGTTGCAAAGTTCGTTGGCATAGCAGATGGCTTCCAGGTTATCTATGAGGCAGGACCCCCCCATTAGACCAAGAGTTTCATACTCGGGACCACCGCCGTTAACTCCCTTATATGGTCCACTGGTAATGTTTACCCGGCGCCCGCAACCTATAGGGCAACCTGCGCAGTGGAAGCGACCGCTGAGCACAGTTTCAACCATCCGTGGACCGCTAATACTTTTTGCTCCTTCCTCCCACTTTCCATCCCGCCAGTTTCGCACGGGGAAATCGCCTATTTGCTCGCAGGGTATTACCAGGCCCGGCGTACCGAACTCACTGAGAGCCCTGGTTTTTTCTTTAATCCTTTTTACAGCTTCTTTTATTTTGGCTTTCAGTTCTTCCTCGAAGGCCAGGGACGGTTTTCTTGTTCCCCGCACTGCAAGAGCTTTTACGTTCTTGGAGCCTGCCACTGCCCCAAGACCGCAGCGTGCCGCCGCCCGCCCTTCTTTACCATCGGTAAAAAGCCCGGCGATTCTAACCAGACGTTCACCTGCAGGGCCAACAGCGCACACCTGGACACCAGGATGTAATTCTTGTAGCCTCTCCGCGGTTTGATAAGTATCCAGCCCCCAGAGTTCCGCGGCATCCCTTATTTCTACCCCGTCTTCGCTTATCCAGAGATATACCGGAGAATCGGCCTTCCCCAGCAATACTAAACCATCGTATCCGGCCCGTTTCAGCTCTCTGCCCCAGCTACCCCCCACACTGGCCTCTCCCCAGATTCCCGTTAGCGGTGACTTGCCGACAACCGAATGTCGCCCCGAAGACGGCACAACCGTCCCTGTAAGGGGCCCCGTAAAAAATCCCAGGACATTATTCTCTCCAAGGGGATCTGTTTGGGCATCAGTATTCCTGGCTAAAGTAACGGCGCCAAAGCCGCTGCCTCCCAGCCATTTGGAAGCAAAATCATCATCAGTTTCCTCTTCCCACCATTTCTTTTCCGCCAAATTTACCCATAAAATCTTACCTGTATAACCATGTTTCATATCCACCAGCTCACCTTAACCTCCCATGGGCTGAAGCATGATCCATGCCTCCATGTCTTTGTCAATCAGGTCATCGCAACCAACTATTTTGTTGCCGGCAAGAATCATTACCTGGTCCCGGCCATATTTATCTATGTTGCTTCGCTCAGCAATCAAAGTAACCAAATCCCTCACGGTACTGTTTCGAGGCACTTCCAGCTCGCTTTCTACAGTACCGTCACAAAACTTAAAAGGTGCAAGCAGCTTAACTTTTACTTTCACAGCAAGATGACCCCTTACCACAACCATTTGGTAGTACAAATACCGGAGGAAAGCAATGACTCATGCAATCCTATCTGGAAGGGAGTCTTTTGCCCCTTAAGTGATGCAGTCGCTAAACCCCAATTGAAACCAAAACCCAATGTCCCAACCTCTGGGGGAAACGAGTAGGAGGGGGCTGCTAACCCCCGTCCTCTCACACCACCTGTGGGTTCACCACTTCCTCCAGCGGGGAGACCCCTTGCGGGGTTTTCATAATAATCCAGACGCAGCTAAAGCAATTATAATACTTTTACCTATCGCTATACTGGTAACTGGAGGGTCTATATATGAATTAGTTCTAATAATCCAAAGCTTATTAAGCAAACCTGCTATAATAGCTGTCACTACTCCAAGCAGTGTTGCCCAAATAATGGCATTAACGGTTCCGTTTCCTTGAATTGCGGCCATACCCGCCACTATGACGATATGGTGCCATGGCAATCCATTAAATCCCATCTGTAAATAGATAAGAAACAACAGCGCCAATCCGAAAGGTATAAGCACATCACCTATTTTAGCCGCAGCTATTCCCCCTGCTAATCCTACTCCACATCCCAGTACTATAAGCAAACTCAATTCTTTACTGTTAGGCCACCAGGTTTCACCTTCTCCACCTTTCCCACGATTAGTTCGCCATTTAGGGTCAAAAAGCAGCCTGGCCAACCAACCTGTAATGACCACAGATAACGCTACATTATCAGTAGGGAGCGCCAAGCCAGTGCCTACGCGTTCCAAAACCATACCGATAACGCCGAATATTCCACCAACCAAAAGAATATCTGCTCTACCAAAACCGGATAAGGGCTTGAGTATATCCAACCCACTTTCCAAAACCCCTTTTGACCACGCATAAGCAGCGGCAGCCGCCCCGCCGGCATATACAATATGTGCACCAAAAAGCGGGTTAAAGGCAATATCCCATACTAATGCGGGTTTACCGGTGACAAGCCCGGCCAGGCCGGCAACCATCAAAACAGCACCCCACAGCGTAATGGCCGGGAGAGCCCCCATGGCTGCTCCCAGTATGCCCCCGCCGAGAGCCCCAATTACCATCATAGGTTCAATACCCATTATGTTCACTCCCATAGTTTAGAAAGGTTTTTGGTAGTACGGGGCCTAAAGCCCCGTACTACATTAAAAATCTTATAGGACGTCATTTCCGTAGTAGGCACAAAGGAAGATTTTCTTGATTTCTTCCACAGTCGGTACTCGCGGATTGGCCGGTGTACTGCCATCTTTCATGGCATTCTGGGCCAGCATATCTACCTTATTCAGGAAGTCTTGCTCATCAATACTAGCATCCTTCAGGCAGGCAGGTATGCCAAGGAGTTTTTGCAAATCCCGGATCGCTTTAATAAATTTGGCCGTACCTTCATACGGATCACTCGAATCATGGCCAAATGCCCGGGCAACATCAGCATAGCGGGCTGCAGCCGCAGGAGTGTTGTACTGTACCACATATGGTAACATGATTGCGTTCGCCCGACCATGTGGTACTCCATATTCTGCTCCGATCTGGTGAGCGGTACTATGGACCAGTCCCAGAGCAGTATTAGTGAATGTAAATCCTGCCATCAGGGAAGCCGTGTGCATTTTCTCCCTTGCTTCTTTGTTGGAACCGTTAGCAAAAGCCCTGGGCAGCCACTCATAAGCCATAGCAGCCGATCTCAATGCAATTGGGTCAGTCACATCAGTAGCGTTTACTGAAACGTACGCCTCGACGGCATGTACGATTACGTCAAAACCGGTATTGGCGGTAACTACCGGCGGCATAGTGGAAGGCAGTTCAGGATCGCAAATAGCAATGTCGGGCGTGACTTCATAGGAGAGGGTGAAATCCTTCACATTGGGTTGAACATCGCGGTTGGTGATTACTGCGGCAAGGGTTACTTCGGTAGCGGTACCACTTGTAGAAGGAATAGCCACATATCTGGCCTTATTTCTCAGCTTAGGAACGCCGGTGAAAGGAACGAAAATTTGTTCCCACGTTACATCAGGATGTTCGTAAAAAATCCACATAGCTTTACCGGCATCAATGGCAGATCCGCCACCTAAACCTACGATTAAATCCGGCTGGTATTCAAGCATTAACTTGGCGCCCTTCTTTACCGTTTGACGGGAAGGATCCGGTTCCACTTCGTCGAAGACGGTGCTTTTAATTCCTGCTTCTGCCAGATAACTTTTTACTTTTTCTACAAAACCGAGCTGCTGCATTACTTTATCCGTTACAATTACGGCTTTCTTTCCATCCAGCTGTTTGAGATATTCTAGACAGCCCCATCCGAAAACAATATCTCTTGGAATTCTGAACCACTTTGAGTAACCAGACATAATAATCCTCCTTTACTAAAATTTGAGAATTTGAACTATCCAGACCATACAACAATAAGTTGATACGTTAGTGTAGATTGTTCATTTAACCATTAATTTCACCTCCCCAATAGGTCTTTCAACCCCCATAGTTGCTAAGACTTAGAAAAGGTTGTTGTTTGACAATACCGTATCCTATTTATAAAAATTTGGCTTTTAGGTTTGTTTGATAATACTAAACATTGTTTGATATTTTACTAATATTAAAGTGTGACTTAAAACATTACTTACAATATTCCTTCCATTACTCCTAAAAATTTTTGCACATTTTTAGAAAACGTTTTAAAAATCCTCACCCTATTCTTTCATCCATGGTGCTCGTGAACCATCGCCCGGCGCCACTTTTCCCGCAACACCCGGGCCAGAGCGCCGGCCAGAATTTCTTTGCCCCAACCTGCTTCCAGCGCTTCCAGCAGGACGGGAGCCGCCAGCCGTACCTCGTCGTGGGGACCGGGTAAAGCCACCAGAGTGGTTAATTCCACCTGACCTACTGCAATGCGCACACCGTCTTTCAAATGGCGTCCCTTTCCGGCGTGGAAATGGAGGATCCAGGGGGTCGCCGCCGCTGGGTCGAGCCGGGAAATGCTCTCCACCATCCAGTCTTTATCCTCCGCACCAACCCCGCCGGTGGTGATCACAAGGCCGTAACCGTCCGCCACTGCCGACCGGAGGCGGCCGGTAATCAGATCCAGATCGTCCGGCAGAATGCCTCCAAAACGCATCCGGTAGCCGTGCTGCTCAAACAGGCCGATCAAATAAGGCGAATTTGTATCCTCAATCAGGCCTTCCTGGACTTCCCGGCCGGAAGCAAAAACCACCCCCCGCCGGGCCACACCGGCCCTTACCTGCTGCGCCAGGCGGGTGGAACGCTCCAGTAATTCCTCCCGCTGTTCCGCATCGGCGGCAATCAGGCCCAATATGCCCCGGGCGTGAACAGCCGCACTGGATGTGGCCCGTACCCCCGGCACGCGATTCAGGGCTGAAAGCAGTTCTTTTTCCCGCCCCACAATTTGTTCAGCCATCACCGTGCGCCGCATGATATCCAGCACCACCACCCGGTCCCGCACATCTACCACCATCACAGCTTCAGCAGGTAATCCCAATACACGGGCGGTAACGGCGGCTATTTCGTTAAGATTTGCCCCTTGAAGTTCAATACCTGTAATCCAGAGCTCGGTTTTTTGCAGCAGGTCGAGTTCCAAGAATAACCATCTCCTGATAAAGCTAAATTAAGGTTAAGATAAATGCCTCACCCGGAAAAATAGCCGCTCAAGAAGCGCCAGCAGTGGCATCCAAAGTATCATGAAATTTTCCCAAAGTTCTTACCCCCCGCTGGCCGCCGGGAAGAAAACAACCTCATCTCCCTCAACCAGCACATACTCTTCTCCCACCATTTTTCCATTAACGGAAACAAAGCGTACCTCATTCAAAGGCAGCCCCAAACGTTCCCGTAACTCTCTGATTGTCTCGCCTTCTTTCAGTTGAACAGGATGAAATTTGCCGAAGGCAGGGTAGGAAAAAGAAAGAATACCCAATAATTTTACCGTCACCTGCATTTCTATCCAGACTCCTTTTTTTACGGGTAAGTTTTCAGTTAACCCGATTGAGGAACGGCGTTGTCCCGCTCACTTTTTTGCCGGTGAGTGCTGGGTTCACCGGGTGCTGTCACCGGTGCTCCGCAAAATCGTTTTCGCTCTGGACAACGCCGTTCCTCTGCAGTTAACGGCAGTTTTATTGAACTTTTACTTTTACGGGAGCTCAGGGCGAATTTATACACAACCGCTATATGTCATGGAGGAACAGCGGTAATGAAGCTACCCTTTAGTTGGTCGCAAATTCCAGGCCCAGCTCCCTCAATTTTTCGGGAGCAGGAAAGCCGGTCTGCCTGTCCCAACCCATGGCCTCATAATACGCATCCAGCATAGCATCCAGATTTTCCACCCTGGCCCCTGCGGAAGGACCATCCTGGATGGCCTGAGAAAACCGCCCGGGCAACTTATCATCCTTGCGGGTGAAACCTTCACGGGCGTTAAAACACCGCTTGAGATTCCAGGAACGCTCTGCTGCCGTCACCAGTTCTGCCGCTGTTACGTCCCACCCGGTGAGAGCACTGACAATCTCGGCGTAAAGCTGCGGCGTGATGCAGCTGCCTTCAGTACCCCACGAGTAGAAGATACATGCCCCCAGGATTTCGCTGATTTCACCCTGTAACGCCACATACCGGTAAACAATGCCTTTTTGAGGCGATTCATCCTGTATCCCTGCTGGCGGCCAGGGCAACCCGAATTCCTTCATGCCGCAATCAAGCTGACCGAAGTCCCAGGTGCTTGCCCAGTTGGGGTGCATATGACAGGCCCCCCGCGGAGAAACGGCATACTGCACAGCAAGCACCTTAGATTCAGAACGGGGCTCGTGAGCCGGCAGTTCAAGTCCTTTCACATGGATAGCCGCTTCTTCGGCAGCAGGACCGAGCTGTTCAGCCATACGTTTTACACCCTGGGCCAGCAATGCCCCAATTCCTTCCCGGTGGGCAATCTTTTCCACCAATTTTACCACTACTTCTCCATCACCCCACCGTAAAGGCATTCCATCCGTGTCCTTATCGGTTAGCAGCCCCTTTTCATAACACTCCATCGCAAAAGCAATGCTCATGCCCGTACTAATTGTATCCAAACCATAAATGTTGCAGAGGTAATTTCCTCTAATAATAGCTTCCAGGTTGTCAACACCACATATGGGCCCCAGCATATCTACAGTTTCGTATTCCGGACCCTCCATGGGAGGTGTAGCAAACTTTCCACCACCCACTGAAGTATAACGCCCACAGGCGAAGCTGCAACCATAACAAGCCCGCCGTTTAATCTGATATTTCCGGTTGAGAGTCTCACCTGAAACCTGATCGGCTTTATCAAAATAAGCCGTCTGGAAGTTCTTTGTCGGCAGGATTCCCAGGCTGTTGTTCAACGATACCAGGCCAACCGTACCCAGAGAAGGAATGCTGCCGAAGGGGTAATTCTTTAACCATTGCTCTGCCTTCTCAACAGCCTCCGCAAATTCCTTCGGGCGGGCCACTTTAATGCCGCCACGGCCATTCACCACAACCGTCTTCAAATTTTTACTGCCAAACACTGCTCCAATACCGCCGCGGCCGGCAGCCCGTCCCCTATCATTCATAAGAGCTGCATACAGAACACCATTTTCGCCCGCCTGACCTATGGTTGCCACAGAGATTTCCGGATCATCAAGTTCGCGAATCAGGGCATCTGTAGTTTCTTCAACGTTAAGCCCCCACAGGTGTTTAGCGGGTTTAATCTCCGCCTCGCCATCGTGGATATACACATAGACGGGCTCTTCTGCCTTACCTTCAATGACCACAAAGTCGAACCCCGCATATTTGAGTTTTGGACCAAAAGCCCCTCCCGACCGGGCCTGATTCCATGTGCCGGTCAAAGGTGACTTGTAGCACACCTCGTAGCTTCCACCGCTGGGACAAAGGGTCCCGGTTACAGCACCAGTGGCCAGCACCACTTTAGCTTCTGGAGCCAGAGGATCAATGCCGCCTGGCATTTCCTGGTAGAGAAGCCTGGCTGCATAGCCAACACAACCCATATACTTGCGCAATTCGTTTTTATCCAGTTCTTCTACCTTGAATTCACCACTGGTCAGGTTAACCCGCAGCAGCTTACCGGCAAATCCATACCACATTAACCAGCACCTCCTATCTGATCCTTACGCCGTGGGCCATAGCCCAAATCTCCCGGCGCATGGCCGCAGCTTTACCTGCATCTTCGTATCGAAGAGCACCATGCGGGCAATGGCTGACACATGCCGGTGAACCGGAGCACAGGTCACACTTGGCCGCTACATCTGTTTCTTCATCAATTCTGAGCACTCCATAAGGGCAAACCTTCACACAGGTACCGCAGCCGGTGCAAATACTTTCATCCACTACCACCGCATCAGTAGTTCCATCCCGCTTAAGTGCTCCGGTGGGACAAACATCTATACATAAGCCGCACTGCATACATACTACGGGCACATCTACCGCCGGCTCCCGGCGTATCACATAAACATTGCTGCGGGAAGGATTTATTTCACCATACTTAGTTAGCGAACACCACATTTCACAACGGTGGCACCCGGTGCACAAGAACGGGTCCACTACCAGTACCTTCGACACTGGCGGTCACCTCCATGACGTAATTATCATAACTGGAAGAGGGAGCAGGAAGAAAGGATAGTCTCGCCTGCTCCCTAATTTACCCCTGGCTCTAATACAGTTTATCCCCAAGACGGCCTTCATAACTTCTGGTCAGCAGTTCTACCGCCGCCTCTCTGGTCATCGGACGCTTGGACCAGCCGTAAAAAGCGGTAATCCACGGGCTCTCAACCATCATTTCGGCTAACTTTGGAATATCTTCCTTCTTACCGAAGGGTGCCCATGTAGTGGGAATACCAACATCTTCGATTAACTGTTTGACCGCGTAGACAGCAGCCTGGGCAGCCTGACGGACACTCATGCCAGCGGTATTCTGACCTAAGGCCACGGCAATGCGAGCCAGTTTCTCCATGCAGTGACCCATGTTATACTCCATCGCATAGGGCAGGGCAACCGCACAACCAACACCATGCGGAACATGGTATACGGAACCCAACGTATGTGCCAGAGCATGACCCTCTACGATTCCCGGATCATTAAAGGCCATGCCAGCCATCATTGAAGCATAAGCCATCTTGACCCGAGCCTCCAGGTTATCCCCTTCGTAAACGGCCACCGGCAGGGTCTCTGCGATGAACTCAATCGCCTTGAGAGCAATTGCATCAGTAAGCGGGTTTTCCTGTTTGGCCATCATCGTCTCGATAGCATGAGAGAGGGCATCGATACCTGAAGAAGCAGTAACTTTGGGCGGCATACTTACAGTCAGGGTAGGATCCACCAGTGCCATATCCGGCAGGATGGTCGGCGTGGAGAAGAAACCTTTAATACCATCTTTAGCAAATGTGATTACAGCATACATCGTACATTCGGTACCTGTTCCGGATGTGGTGGGAACAGCAATAATCGGTGCGCCCTTTTTGGGGAAGGTGGTGTTAACCAGATAATCCTCAGTTTTACCCGGCAGCGCCAGGAGCTGAGCAGCCACCTTGGCGATGTCGATAGCACTGCCGCCGCCAAGACCAATTACGAAGCTGCCACCTTCTTTACGAGCAAATTCAGCAGCCTGGTCACAGACCACATTATCCGGCTCGGGCTTACCCTGGTCAAAAACCGCTACCTCAAATCCGTCCTTCTTCAGGGCCTGAGCTACCCGATCAGCGATCCCCGCCTGAGCCACCCCGGGATCAGTTACAATAATAGCCTTTCCGCTTATACCCATTTCTTTGATATACTGGCCAATATTGTCTATGGCATTTACACCAAACACTACTTTTTGAGGGGTATAGTATTGAACCACTTTGAGCATTGGGAACATAATAACACAACCCCCTTAACCCTGGTATTTTTGCCATAAGATTTAAACTACCATAAGTACTACCAGTGAATTTACTTTTACCTCCAGGCCTCGCTATCTTTTCTCAAAATTCACCCCCTAAGGTTTCTTTTTAAAGCTTGCCAGGTATGTTTGATAATACCAAACCCTATTCTGTTTATAGCAACCAAATACCCCGCTCCTTTGAAAAACGCCGACCCTTCACTTGTTTGACATTAACAAACTCTATTCTGGTTTTCTTATAATTGTCATTGTTCGACATTATTTTTAAAACTCCTGCCATTCTCCCTAAAAATTTATTTTAGAAATTTATGCGTTATTTTAAATGGTGTCAAAACGCATCCGGCAAGATATTCGGGCACAGGGGGCCGGTTTCTTTCCGGAACCGAACCCCCATTGCTGAATGGCCTATCAAACAGTTTATCAACCAGCCACAACCTGTTTATTCTGAGCCATCTCGTAAGCCACGTCAATAATGTAGTCTTCCTGACCGCCTACAATCTTGCGGCGCCCCAGTTCCATTAAAATGTCCCGCGGATCCAGGCCAAACTTCTCCGCCGCCCGGTAGGTGTGCAGGAGGAAGCTGGAGTACACGCCGGCATAACCCAGCATGATGGACGCATTATCGATCACCTGGGGGCGGCGCATCATGGGCTCCAGGACATTGGCAGCATCCATGATCTTATAGAGATCCACATCTACCTCACAGCCAACCTTTTTAAGGGCTGCCGTCAGCACTTCGGTAGGCGCGTTACCTGCCCCGGCTCCCAGGCCGCGCAGGGTCCCGTCTACTACCGTGGCCCCGGCTTCCACTGCTGCCAGTGTATTGCCGATGGCCAGACCCAGGTTGTTATGGGCATGGAAACCCACCGGAATCTTCAGGCAGGAACGCACGTAGCCAACCTTTTCCTTAACCTCCGGCGGGGTCATGGCCCCCGCCGAGTCCACCACATAGACCACGTCCGCACCGTAACTTTCCATCAACCTGGCCTGCTCGGCAATCTTCTCTTTGTCTACGGTGTGGGACATCATCAGAAAGCCTACCACTTCCGCCCCCATCTCTTTGGCCAGGCCCATGTGCTCTTCCGATATGTCCGCCTCGGTAACGTGGGTGGCTATGCGGAAGACCTTTACCCCGGCTTTAACCGCCATCTGCATGTCCTTACAAGTACCGATACCGGGCAGTACCAGGGCTGCCAGCTTTGCCCGCTTGAGCACCGGAGCAACTGCGTGCAGGTACTCCTCGTCTGTAGCCGCGGCAAACCCGTACTGGAATGAATAACCGGCCAGCCCGTCGCCGTGAGAAACTTCGATTACGTCCACGCCGGCCTCATCCAGGGCGGCCGCCACCCTGGCCATCTGTTCCGGGGTGAACTGGTGGGCCATGGCGTGCATCCCATCCCGCAAGGTGGTGTCCATAATTCTGATCTTAGGCACAGCTTTCCACATCCTTCCGACTGTAAATCCCCAGCAGGCGCATGGCCATCAACTCGCCCACCCGTGCAGCAGCCGAAGTCATAATGTCCAGGTTGCCCGCATAAGTGGGCAGGAAGTCTCCCGCCCCGGTCACTTCGATGATCGTAGTCACCTTGTTTCCTTCCACCAGCGGCTCTACCCGGAGCCGGTAACCGGGAACGTACTCCTGAATGCGCCGTACCATGTCGAGCACTGCAGTACGAATTTTATCCTCATCCGGATGCTCCACCAGAGTGTAGATGGTGTTATGCATCATGATTGGGGGCTCGGCTGGGTTAAGGATAATAATGGCCTTGCCCTTTTGAGCCCCGCCCACCACTTCCAGGGCCCTGGCCGTGGTCTCGGTAAACTCATCGATGTTCTGGCGGGTTCCCGGCCCGGCGCTTTTACTTGAAATGGAAGAAACGATCTCTGCGTATTGAACGCCTGCCACCCGGTTAATTGCCGCCACGATGGGCACGGTGGCCTGGCCACCGCAGGTAACCATGTTTACGTTCATGGCGTCCAGATGCTGATCTATGTTAACCACCGGGACTACGTAAGGACCCACCGCCGCCGGAGTGAGGTCGATGGCAATCTTGCCCGCCTCCCGCAGCAGGGGAGCATGTTTGAGATGAGGCTTGGCTCCGGTAGCGTCAAAGACAATCTTGATCTCCGGTTCCCGCAGTACTGCGTCGATCCCTTCGTGTGAGGCTTTAATGCCCAGTGATCTGGCCCGGGCCAGGCCCTCGGATTCCGGGTAAATTCCCACCATCATGGCTACTTCCACGTATTTGCTGCGCAACAGTTTGTACATCAGGTCGGTACCGATGTTACCCGGCCCGACGATGGCTGCCTTTATTTTTTCCAACAGAACGTCCTCCTTAACTTAGAAGATTATGCATTTAAAGATTATGCATCCATATAATGAGGTTGAAGATTAAGCACCAATAAACTTTGCGGTTACCGTGCCCAGGCGGTCGAAAGAAGCGCGGATCACCGAGCCGGGACTCACCGCCACTGCCTGGGTGAACGAACCGGAAAGCACCACCATACCCGGCTCCAGGCTCAACCCGTAGCGGGCCACCGCGTTGGCCAGCCAGGCCACCGCTGCCGCCGGGTGGCCAAGTACCGCGGCTCCCGCGCCGGTAGCAAAGACTTCCCCATCCTTTTCCAGTACCAGCCCGAGCAGGCGCAAGTCCAACCCTTCCACCGGCATTAACGTCCCACCCAGAATAATGGCCGCCGAGGAAGCGTTGTCGGCAATGGTGTCCTGAATTTTTATCTTCCAATCAATAATTCTACTGTCAATAATCTCCAATGCAGGCATCACTCCCGCCGTGGCCCGTAATACATCGGCCACGGTAACCCCGGGGCCGGTTAGCCGCTCCCGCAGCACGAAAGCTATTTCTGCTTCTACTTTGGGCTGAATCAGCCTTGACAGGCGTACCGGCTCACCCTCGAGCAGCACCATGGTGTCCAGAATATGACCGTAATCCGGCTCATAAACTCCCAGCATCTGTTGCATGGCCCTGCTGGTCAGGCCAATCTTCATCCCCACCACCCTTTGGCCCCGGGCACACTTGTGTTCTATTACCTTCAATTGAATCTGATAGGCCGTGGGAATATCAATTTCCGGCCAGGCCGCTGTCAGCGGTTCGATGGGCATTCTAGTTTCTTCCGCCTGCAGTAACCGCCCGGCCCACTCTTCGATTTGCTGCATGGTCTCAACTCCATCTATTTGATATTGAAGAACAATGTTTTGGGATTACCCAAAATTAGAAGGACATTATGTCCGGTACCGCACCCTACGCCGGCCCCAGAACCTCAAAGCGCAGATCAGCCAGTGGCGCATCCAGCACCGAACGCCCTATATCTATAATGTCCACATCCAGCTCTGCGATGGCCGGCAGATCCTCCCTGGTAATTCCCCCGGAAAAAGCAAGACGCACTCTCTGCCGCCATCCACTCCCGCGCAGGTACCCGGCCACCCTGGTCACATCTTCCACACGGCCGGTGTCTACCATTAAGACGGCAGCTCCATTGATTACCGCCTGGGCAGCCTCTTCGGTAATGTCGCCCCACTCACCGCGCAGCTGGATGACTTTTTCACCGGGCAGAGCCGCTACCGCCTGGAGGGTGCCGGAGATACCTCCAAACATACGGATATAGTTTTTATCCAGGTAGATGAAGGGTTCATCCAGGATCCGGGTGGCCACACCGCCCACTGCCGCAGCCCGGCGCAAATTCTGCCGCCAGGGCAAAGGTAGCTTTTTCCATCCTCCACACACCACCCGGATACGGCCGGGAAGCATCTCACGGAACGAACGGGCGGCGGTGGCCACGCCGGAAGCCTTGCCGATCCAACCCAGCACTCGATCTTCGGCTACGGCCAGGGCCAGGGCCGGCCCGGTAAGTGTGAGTACCGCCTGACCGGCCAGCACATTCATACCCTCCCGCACCTGGCTCCGTACCTCCAGCCCCAGAGAACTGGCTTCATTTTCACCTTCGATCAGGCCGGCGACCACCGCCGGCCGGGTAAAGACCACCCCGGCCTGGAAGATACGATTTTCCACTGCTTTGAAAATGGAATAACGAATATCATCGGGAGGGAGAATGTGCTTTTCCATTTGAGCCAACCTCCTGCCAGCTCCTCAACAAATCTTAAATCGAGACGGATCGATGCCCCTCTGCTTCAACCATTTGGGAAGCAGTTCCCCGTCCACTCGACGTGAAACGAGAGGTGCTTTCTGCAGCAGGTATTCACCCAGGGAACGGCTGACGTTCAAAGCTCCTGAAGCACCGTCAAAGGCGAGGATCTTATCCGTACCCGCAACCCGTTTGGCAAAACGCACTGCCGTGTCCAAATCCTCCGCCAGCAACGTATGCCTGGTGTAGCTGAGGTTCTGCGGGTCCCGGTTAAGCAGCTCTGCCTGTTCCCGGCCCACTACAATGGTCGGGATGTGCTCGGTAAAGAAGGCGCTGGGATACCCACCCCAGGCATAGTTATGGATAACTACCTTAATTGCCGGATTTACCGGCGGCACCCCTTCGATCAGCGGCCGCCCGTCTTCACCGTAGAAGGCCTCCGTATACCAGGTGTACGGCGGCAGCGGATCGTCCAAATCGAAAAGGTCCCGGTTAGCCCCGGCAAAGTTGGCGAAAATGACCCCCGCCGCAAATACATATGGCACTGGGCTGGGGAAGTCCAGAATGGTGATGGCCTCGTCAATCTCACCCAGCAGGGTCATCATCTTGCCGTAATCCCGGCAACCCAAATAAGTAACCCGGTCGTTGAGCGCATAGAGGTCGTTGTCCGCGTCCACCCCTACCACCCCGCTGGGCGACATCATCAGAAATACGGCGCAGGCAAATTTCTCCTGGACAAAAGGAGAATCAAAGATTGCCCTGGCCACAAAGTTGGCCGCCCGCGGACCCAGGTTCTGGTGATAAGTGGAGCGGGTTTCTATGCGCGCATAGGACATGCCGAAGGGTTTTACCGCCCGGTCCACCTGACGGTGGAAGTGAACTTCCCGCACGTCACTGTTGTGGGCGTGGATGATCCACCGGGCATCGTATATTTTTTTGATGCCGTAAAGAGTGCCGATTTCGGTCTCGATGGCAACCCCCTCATCCACCGGAGCCACGCCGGCGGCCTTGCCTTCATAGTATTCGTCCAGGCCAAATGCCTTAATATATTCTTCGCTCTCCCGGAAACGCAGCCCCACACCTACCCGCAGGCGTATATCCGTACAGCCCGTGCGTTCCCGCACCACGTCCCGGATGGTCCTGAGCATCTCGGCATATGGCGCTCCACCCAGCAAGGTGAACCCGTGGTGTGAACCCAGCACATTTACCGAGTCACCGGGTTTGATCATGCTCAGATCCACTTTTTCCATCTGCTTCCGGGTGGCTTCCCGGATCATCTCCAGGCCGTTTTCACCCGGGTAAATAACCGGCGCTGCATCAGGAAAAAGATCCCGCACCAGCACGGAAACCATGTCCGGCAACTCTGCGGCCCGCTTGCGGACCAGTTCGGGTGCTACCCCGTACTGGGAACGACGCGGCGGTAAGGGCATAACAGGTGCTCGTAGCATTATTCCCCCCCCCTTTTCACAGGCACCAACCAGTGAATCCAGCAGTTTGCGATCTTCATCGAAGTAAAAACCGCGTTGAGCGTATTTTTTCTTAACCTCTTCCGGAATATCCCAAACCGTAGGCGTCAAGCCGTACCATTGATAACCTCTGGCAGGCCGCTCCGGTGCAATTCCCGCTGCATGCAGCAACCGCAATACCGGCTGGATGCACTCCACCTTACACCCGGTACGTACACCTGTGCGCCGGGAGATCTCTTCCGGAGATTTCGCTCCCTTGAGTACCGCCGCCGCCACTTCCTCAGCCCTGGTAGCCGTGCAGTAGCAGATAATCTGTTTGGGGTGCAGGTGCGCCCTCCGGCAGAGATCAATGACAGCCGCCATATCTACCCCCGCCAGGCTCTCCTGTACTACCCGCGACTGTTCAAGGGGGACCATGGTGATGGCCATTTCCGGACAGCGTTGTTCGCAGTTGGCGCAGCCCAGGCAGTTTTCCGGGTCTACCACTGCTTTTTTGTTTTCCACTTTAATGGCCAGCACCGGACAAACCCGTTCACAGCGCGTGCAGCCCTTACATTTATCCACATCTACTACCGCGTACAAGGTTACTGCGCGCAAGGCCCATCCCTCCTTTGTTCGACATTGTCAAATATGATACGTCTTTGTAGAATAAATTCTCCCTCTACTTATAAATTCCTTCTTGAAATCATCAAAAAAATTGTATTCTAAAAGAGAACTGAAAACTCAACCTGCCCGGATCAACTCCCTGGGGTAAGCGGTAAGCAATTCTGCCCCCGACCGGTGACCAGCGAACAGTCCGTAAGCCGCGGCCCGCCAAACCCGGGGAGGTAAATTGTTGGGAGCAATAAGTACTGAAATAGACAACCTTATCGGCCCCCTCCTGGAAAGCGCAAAACCCCTCTCCAGCCCTTCGAAATCTAACTTTCAGGCCTAAATGTGAACGTAGCCATTAAGCTCGATACTTGCGCCCATCTGCCGGGAAATCTCACCGGCCACCTTTTTAAGGGACCCGGCGATACGGGACATTTTCTCCTCCGTCATTCGTGATGCCGGTCCGGAAACGCTGATTGCTCCCACCGGGTATTGACCATAACCGATAAGGGGTGCCGCCACGCAGCGCAGCCCCTCTTCAATTTCTTCCCGGTCGTAGGACACCCCTTCTTCCCGGATCCGTGCCAGCTCCACACTCAATTCTTCCCAGGTGGTGATAGTGTTGGCGGTAAATCTGGGCAGCCCCCGCTTTTTAACAATGGCCCGCACCTTTTCCTCGGGAAGATAGGCCAGAATGGCCTTCCCCACGCCGGTACAATGGGCAGGCAGCCGTCTTCCGATGCGGGAGACCATGCGGATGGATTGCGGGCTATCAATTTTATCCACGTAAACCACCTGGCCGTCGTCCATAATCACCAGGTGCACTGTTTCCCCATGTTCATCCACCAGTTGCTGTAAATAAGGAGAGGCAATTTCACGCAGGTCACAGTGCTCGAGAAAAGCCCCACCCAGGGCTAAAACTCGATAACCCAGCCGGTACCGGCCCGTTTTGATCTCCTGGTGTACATAGTTGTGTTTAACCAGAGTTTGCAGTAACCCAAAGGCAGTACTTTTATGAAGCCCCAGTTCCCGGCTGAGCTCAGAAAGGGAAACCGGTCCACGACACAGATACTCCAGGATCTTGATTGCCCTTTCTACTGATTGAATAGTGTTTATTTCCTGCGCGGTTCCACTTCTGTTCCTGGTTCTTGCCACAGATAAGTGCCTCCTTTGCTACTTCTTCTGAACTTTTTCTTAATTTTATAATGTCGAATTATGTTTATACATTAATCCCAAAATTGCCGCTCGGTTCAATCCAGGCGGCCAAAGTCCCAGATGAGGTGCTTTTTTCTGCAAGATTCAATTACTTAATGAATGATTATATCATAATCCAGCAAGCGCGAGCAACGACCAGCGTAGACCGGTTCGTGTCAATGCGGAAGCACCCGGGGCAACAATCTATACCCCTGCCATGAGTGAAACAAAAATTTGCAGGCTTTGCTTTCCGGTCTGCAACTTGTCACGGCGGATGATCTAAAGAAAAATTTAAACACCATTGTCTTCTGTATACTTTAGGGATATAATATTTAACGTTCTTAAGTAATTTATAAATACCGACAGGAAGGTGAATTTAAGGTGCTCAGAGTTTTGAAGAGCGATAAAAGGAGATTGCTCCTGGTAGCCCTCCTGATTACCATGCTGACGGCCGCCGTGAACCAGACGGTGGTAGCAACCGCCATGCCCCGGATAGTTGCCGATCTGGGTGGACTGGACTTCTATAGCTGGCTGGCCACCGCCTACATTCTTACCTCAAGCGTGGTGGTACCTCTGGCCGGAAAGTTCTCCGACCTGTGGGGGCGCAGGCCCTTTTTCCTGGCCGGAATAATGCTCTTTCTGGTGGGATCCTGGGCTTCCGGCCTGGCCCGCAGCATGGAGTGGCTGATTACCGCCAGGGCCGTACAGGGTCTGGGCGGCGGCATGCTCATGGCTATGAACACCATTACCATCGGGGACCTCTTCCCCCCGGCCAAAAGAGGGCGCTGGCAGGGGATCATGATGAGCGTATTTGCCCTGGCCACCCTCCTGGGCCCCACCATCGGCGGGTGGATTACGGACCACTGGAGCTGGCGCTGGGTTTTCTATGTCAGCACACCTTTCGGCCTTTTATCACTGATCCTGTTGTTTTACGCCCTGCCCTCCCACCGGGCAGCTGAAAAACCGCGGATAAATATCTGGAGCCCCCTGCTGCTGACCGTTTCCCTGGTCGGCCTGTTGCTGGCCCTGACCTTTGCCCAGCAGGATCTGAGCTGGACCACCCACCGGGTATTGACCGGCTTTGCCGTGGCGGTTTTATGCGGCCTCCTGTTCTCCCTGGCCGACAGCCGGTCGGATGAACCGCTGCTACCGGGGTGGCTATGGAAAAACAATATCTTTGTCGTTTCCACTGTTACCCTGTTCCTGGTTACCCTGGGTATGTTCGCCATTACCCTTTACCTGCCCATGTACCTGCAAATTGTAACGGGCGTCAGCGCAACCCATTCCGGCACCCTGCTCACACCCATGATGCTTTCGATCATGCTTGGCTCCATGGCCAGCGGGATGCTGATTTCCCGCCTGCGCCACTATAAAATTTTTGCCGTGGTGGGGCTAGCCGTTGCCTCCGCCGGCATGTTCTACCTGGGGCGCCTGCCCGTAGACGCCACCCATGCCATGGTGGTCGCCGGCATGATTATCGCGGGTACGGGCATGGGCATGGCCATGCCCACCTTTACCGTCGCCGTTCAGAATACGGTCCGCCGCACGGAACTGGGAACGGTTACGGCCGCCTCCCAGCTATTCCGCAGCATTGGCGGCGTTTTTGGCAGCGCCCTTACCGGCAATATCGTTATGACCGACCTGAGCCACCGCCTGGCAAAGCTGATGCCGCCCGGGGCACAGGCAAATATTGATCCCGGCCGGGTCATGGGCCGACTGATGCAGGTTCCCGGTGATCCCCGCCTGATGGCCTTTAAAAAAGCTTTTTCTTTGAGCATCACCCATGGCTTTTTCATCGGAGCCATCCTTCTGACGGGGGGACTGCTGGCTTCCCTGTTTCTCGAAGACCGGGAGCTAAAGGCGCGGTGGGATGACCAGCCGGTACTGGAATGAAAGTTGCCGGCAGGATTGCACTTGCTTTAGTGTAGGGAATAATCCGGCACTTTGCCGGAGCCAACAAGCCCATCGCCGCCATTTGCCACGGCATACAGGTACTGGCGGCGGCAGGTGTGCTCCGTGGGAAAACCTGCACGGCCTACCCGGCGGTAAAACCCGAGGTGGAAAATGCAGGAGGTAAATGGGTGGATGTAGAGGTAAGCGGGGCTTACGTTGAAAGCAACCTGGTTACCGCACCAGCCTGGCCCGCCCACCCCGAGTGGCTTGCGAAATTCCTCAAGCTTCTGGGAACAAAGATCGAACCGTGAGAAGCCCAAGGATGAGAGGAGCCCGGCCTGCAAAGGGACTCCTCTTTTTGTTACGGCCCGGGAAGGGTTTTTAAAACCTTTGCAGAAAATCTCCTTGTCTGGTTGCCGGACTGGAGAAGAGAGGAGTCCTGTGCGCATGAAGGTGGGTGTGGGGTACAGTTTACATCCGGACTCCCGGGAAGCCGCAAGGAAGGCGGCACGGTTCGCCGCGGCCCGATCGGGACCGCCCGCCCTCACATTTCTGTTTACCACCGAAGGGTACAATCAGGAAGAGATCCTCGAAACAGTGATGGCCGAAACGGGGACCCCAAAACTGGTCGGCGCGTCCGGAGCGGGAATCATCACGGCAGAAGGGATCAAAAAGCACGGTGTGGAAGTGGTGACGCTCGCCGGTGAAGGGATTACGGCCAGGACGGCCCTGGTGGAAATGCTGAGCGAACGGGCCGACGAAACGGGCAGGGAACTGGCCGAAAAGCTCTTAAGCGGGCAGACTCCGGGCGAAGGTACTGTATTTGTGTTTCCCGACGGCCTGGCGGGCAACATTGCACGGATGCTGCGCGGTATTTACGACGTGCTGGGCTCCCGGTTTACATATGCAGGCGGGGGAACCGGAGATAACATGCACTTTTTCAGGACATACCAGATGACCGAAACCGGCGTTGCCAGCGGCGCGGTAGCTGCGGCCCTGGTTGCCGGGTGTTCCTTTGCCACCGGGATGGGTCACGGCTGGGAACCTTTCGGCCCTCCGCTGCTCATCACCAGGACAAGGGGCAAGGTTGTCTTCGAAATTGATGAGCAACCGGCCTTTCAGGTCTATTCGCGCCGGCTCGGGGGGATAACGAGCGAAGAGTTTCCTGACTGCGCCGTCCGCTACCCGCTGGGGGTACCGGACCTCACCGGAAGATTCATTATCCGCGATCCTTTCAAACTGGGTGCAGACGATTCGATTGAATTTGTCACAGAAGTCCCTTACCGTGCCGTGGCCCACCTCATGCGCTACACCAGTCCCGAAAGCCTTACCCGGGCGGCCCTTGAGGCAACCGTGCAGGCCAGGAAGTCTGTGAACTTTCCCCGCTTCGCCCTGATCTTCGACTGCGTGTCCCGCTTTCTGTTAATGGGAGAACATGCAGACCGGGAACTGGAAGCGATCCGGAATACACTGGGCGGGGTGCCGGTGGCGGGTTTTCTGACTTTTGGGGAAGTTGGCAGTTGCGCCAGCGGCCCCCCCCTCTTTTACAACAAAACTTTTCTCATCGCCATGGGAGGGACGTCTTTGTGATGAACCCCGGCGCGCTGGAGCTGGCCTTTCTGTACGAGGTTTCCTCGCTTGCCTGGCCCGGTTCAGAAGCAGACCTTTTTGATGAAGTAGTAGAAAAAGCGGTGCGGCTTTTCGGGGTCCAGCGGGCAGCCCTCGTCCTCCACGACGACACAGGGCAGTCCACCTGCCATACCTGGGGCTTCGGGCGGAACAAAGTAAACGTTCTCAAGGAACAGCCCTGGCAGAACCGGGGTCCAGGGAGGGTCTATCTTAAGGAACTGGGGAGCCCTCCTCTCGGGAATCTTTACCTTGAAAGAAACGAAGACTTCCTGGAGAACGAACGCCGCCTGCTGGACGTGTTTTCCGGGCGGCTGGCAAATATCCTGCAGCTCCACATCTGGGAGAGGAAAACCAGAAAGCTGAGAGAGCGCTTCCGGCTGGTTTTCGAAAACATGCCCATGGTGGGTGCCCTATCCTTTGACCGGGAGGGAAGGATTTTACACTACAACCGGGAAGTGCAGAAAATCCTCGGCCAGGATGCGCTGCTAAAGGACGGGGACTGGCTCACCCGGATAAGGCCGGCGGCCGATTTTCAAAAGCTCCTGACCCGGACATGGGAAACCGGTCAGGTTGTCGAACCCGGGGAATGGCAGATTCAAACGCCGGAGGGAGACCTGCGGTGGGCGCTTTTAACCCTGGTCCCCGTGAAGCAGGACGAAAAAGTGGAAGAGGTTTTCTGCATGATCATAGACATAACCGGGCGAAAGCAAATGGAGGAAGAACTCAGGCGCCTGAGCGTTTTTGACAGCCTGACCGGCCTTTACAACCGCAATTACTTCGAGCAGAAAATCCGCCAGCTGGATGAAGAGGGCGTGCGGCCGGTAAGCGTCATTGTGTGTGACGTAGACGGGTTGAAGCCGGTCAACGACTGCCTGGGTCACAGGCAGGGGGACGAGTTGCTTCAAAAGGCTGCCGCCCTGATCCGCGAAGTGTTCCCCGGAGAAGAAGCCTTCCGGGTAGGCGGCGACGAGTTTGCCGTCATCCTGCCGGCAAGGGATAGGGAAGCTGCACAGAAAGCCTGCTCGATTTTAGTGGAAACCCGGGAGAAGTTCAACAGGGGTCACACTGTCATCCCGCTCAGCATTTCCGCCGGGGTGGGTGTCACGGAGAACCCCCGCAGGTCCGTTTACGACGCTTACAAGCAGGCAGACGATGAAATGTACCGTGACAAGTTACAGCGCTGTGCTGCAGAGAGGTACGATGTAGGCCGTTCCCTCCTGGCAGCGCTTTTCAAGAATTACCCCCACATTGATAAGCATGCCAGGCGGGTTAAGGAACTGGCGTGGCTACTGGGGAAGGCAGCAGGCCTTTCCACGGGGGAGATGGACAACCTGCTTCTGCTGGCCGAGGTGCACGACATTGGAAAGGTGGGCCTCCCGGATCACATCCTGCGTAAAAATGAACCACTCACAAAAGAAGAAGAGGAAGAAATGAAACGCCACTGCGAAGTAGGATACCGGATTGCAAGGTGCTCACCCAAACTGACCCCGGTGGCTGAGCTAATCCTGCAGCACCACGAGTGGTGGGACGGGCGGGGGTACCCGCAGGGTTTAAAAGGGGAAGAAATCCACCTCTTAAGCCGCATTCTTGCCATAGCTGACGCCTACGAGGCCATGACTGCCGGCCGGCCCGGCAAAAAAGTCATGCCCGGGGAGGAAGCCATGACAGAACTCAAGCAGCGGGCAGGAACCCGGTTCGACCCTCACCTGGTGGAAATTTTCCTTAAACTGCTGCAGGAAGAAAACGGTGAGATTCTCCCCTCAGAGGTTTTTCATCCGGAGCGCGCCGCGGCCGTCACCGCACCTGTTTGAACAAAAAGAGAATTTCTCCTAAAATAGCCAGAAGAGTTGCTACGTCAATATTTACCATTTCGTCCCCGGGGATTCGCAGGAATGCCTCCACTACCCGGGGGTCAAACTGGCTGCCCGCGCACCGCTTCAGTTCATTGAACGCCTGGTCCGGGGTAAGTGCTTTCCTGTAGGGCCTGGCGGAGGTCATGGCGTCGTATGCGTCGGCCACGCGGATTATGCGCGCCAGGAGCGGAATTTCTTCTCCTGAAAGCCCGTCCGGGTAGCCCCCGCCGCCGTAGTCTTCGTGGTGGTGCCGCACGGCTGCCGTAACTCCGCCGGGGAACCCGGCCGGTTCCAGAATCCTGGCCCCCACCTCGGGGTGACCCTGCATTTCTTTCCTTTCTTCCGGAGTGAGGGGACCCGGCTTGAGAAGAATATTCTCGCGGACGCCAATTTTGCCGATGTCGTGCAGGAGCCCGGCCATATACACCTGCTCCTGTTCTCCGGCACCGAGTCCCAGGAAGCGGGCGCACAAACGCGCCAGCTTTGCAACCCTCAAGGAGTGACCCCTGGTGTAAGCGTCCCTGGCCTCCAGGGCAGCCGCCAGTGCCTGCACGACATTCAGGTAATATTTCCGCAGCGAGGAATACAGGCGGGCATTTTCCAGCGCCAGGCCCAGTTGAGAGGCAATGATGACCAGATATTCGACTTCCTCTTCCGACCAGCGCCGCGGTACGGGAGAATAGATCTTTAAAGTGCCCAGGGTCTTTCCGCCCGCTTTCACCGGCACGACAACCAGCGCCCGCACCTCGGGCACGGAGTAGGGGAGGCGCGTACTCGTCACGGCATCGGCCAGGTCCTCCACGACCACAGGTTCCCCCTTCTGGAGCACCTCGCCCAGCAAATTGCCGTCCGGCCGGATACGGCCCGTCTCCGCCTGCAACCCCGGGCTCATGCCCACATTACCCCTGAGCACCAGATCGCCGGTACTCTCGTCAAGCAGCCGCAATACACACCACCGGGCGCCCAGCACATCCCGCACGCCACTCAGAGCGGCTTCGATGATCCGGTCTGCATCGAAACTGCCCGACACCACCTGTCCTACCTCGAGCAGCCGTTCCAGCATAGCCGCCCTTTCCTGAACCCTCCGGAAAAGCCGGGCGTTCTCCAGCGCCAGGCCCAGAGCGGTGCCCAGGGTGGTCAGGAAAACGGTTTCCTCCCCGGTGAAGTGCTGCCCTCCCGGCCTGCCCGCCAGGGTGAGCACCCCCGTCACCCTGCCTCCGACTGTAAGAGGTACCGCCACTGCCGGCCGCTTTCCTTCGGCTGCGTTTTTTTCATCGTCAAAGTGTGCGGCGGCAGCTTCCCGTCCAACTGCGGCTATTATTTCCCCTGCAGGAATAACTCCCGGCCCGTTGTCCGGCTCCAGGGCGGCCGCCACTTCGGCGGTTGCCGCCCCCGGCTCCGCCTCGTCCAGCATAAGCACCGAGCCGCCGGCGGCCCCGGTCAGCCTCAGCACCGCCTCCAGCCCCTGCCGGGCTGCTTCGGCCAACTTCAGGCTGCTGGAAACAGTTTTACTGAACTCAAAAAGGGCTGTAAGTTCGTTCACCTTCTTCTGGAGTTCCTGCTCGGTGTACAGGAGCCGGGCTACAGTCTCCGCCACTGCCTGCATCATCCCCGTGGCAGCTGAAAGCCGCTCTTCACTCCAGACGGGTACTTTAATGGCCGCCGCCAGAAGCTCTTCGTGGTCAATGCCCGTTTCCCGGGCCAGTTGCAGCACCGCTTCTTTTGCAAGCTCCTGCAGCGCCACACTGCCGCCCACCAGCACTGCCGCCAGCTCCCCCGCCACATTTAAAGGCGTTGCCAGGTGCACCAGCCCGGCATGGCAGGTGTGGGTAACCGCCTTCCCTGCGCTCGCGGCGGCTCTGACCGAGGCCGCCCGCGAAGCGGCGCACCTGGCCTTTCCTTCCGGATTGCTGTTTATTAAAGCACAGAATGAACACAGGTTGGTGATTTCGGTAAGCAGGCGCCCGTCCGGGTAAGCGATCAGGGCCGACAGTCCCAGAGCCCGGCTCATGGTTTCTTGAAGTTTTTGTAAATTTTTTAGTTCTCCGTAGAGCTGCATTAGCTTCCCCTTTCCACGAAACCGGCCAAATATCCTGCCATCACCTGCCGGAGAATGCCTGTTCGCCGTCCCCCGCTTATCTAATTGCCGGTTCTTCTACAACTTTTTAGCTAAACGGTTACGTACCATCGTCATTTTTGGATTTTCTTTCTACTTTCCGGCGTGGAATCCTTCTCTGAAACGAAAAAGTTACTTTCCTGTCGCAAATTTTTCCTGTTCCGAGGTCAGGCCCCGGGCGGCCTTCCTGAAGGCAAAAGAAAAGCCTTCCGTTCAGGAAGGCGAATGATGGGCTGACAACACCTTGATTTTCCTGGTGGGCGGGGTAGGAATTGAACCTACGACCTTCTGCGCGTCAAGCAGACGTTCTCCCACTGAACTACCCGCCCGCATATGGTTACAACACCTATATTATGACGTAAACCGGGGAGGATGTCAAGGGGTGACCCCCGGAAAGTTGTTCCCCGGCTAAGGGAACCTCCCCCAAGGATAGGATACATTACAGCTAAATAAGAGGGGCAACCTGAAGAAGGGATCACAGGTGGCATCCACCGCACCAGCACCAGATGCGTTTGCTCGGGCCATTGTTTTTCGCCACCGGGAGAAGAGGCCTTTTTTCGGAACGTCCTGGCCGGTCACCAGGCCCGCCCGGCCCAGTTCCTCATCTTTTAAACGAAAGACTGCTTCACCCACTTTTTGCCCGGCCTTAACGGGGGCAGCAAGTGACGGCACCATCCTGACTTCCCTTCGCACCTGGGAAAGCTGGTCCCGGGCCAGGTCAACCTCCACTGGAGCAGCAATAATAACGGGTACCCTACCGGTCAGGCCGTTGGCAACGGGTAGCTGGGCCACCTCTTCCCCTTCGGCACCGAGGGTCACCCGTGTCACTTCGCTAAAACCATAGTCCAGCAGGGTAACCGCGTCCCGGTAGCGGTTGGCACTGTGGAGCACCACGGCAATCAACCGGCGGCCGCCCCGGGTGGCCGAAGCAATCAGGCAGTTGCCCGCCCGGGGGGTGGAGCCGGTTTTCACCCCGTCAATGCCCGGGTAGCTGCCTTCACGCAAAAGGCGGTTGGTGTTGTAAATGGTTTCTTTCCGCTTGGAATCACAAAAGCTGATGGTTGTTTCCCGGGTGCGTACTATCTGGTTAAAAAGGGGATTTTGCAGGGCGTAACGGGCAATCACGGCCAGGTCGCGGGCGCAGGTGTAATGCCGGGGATCATGATAACCGTTGGTATTGGCAAAGCGGGTGTGCAGGGCCCCCAGGACCAGTGCCTTGGCATTCATCATCTCGATAAAGGCCTCCTCGGAGCCGCCCACATGTTCCGCAATAGCCACGGTGCTGTCGTTGGCCGACATGATCAGGGCCGCCTTGAGCAGGTCTTCCAGGGTAATTTTTTCACCGGCCCGCAGGTCCAGCACGGAACCCATGCCTATGGCGGCAGCATTGCGGCTTACGGTTACCACATCGTTTAAACGGCCGTACTCCAGCGCGATAATGGCTGTCATGATCTTGGTCAGGCTGGCCGGCTCACGCCTTTGCAGGCCATTTTTATCGTAGAAGATCTGCCCCGTGCGCGCATCCATGAGCACAGCAGCATCTGCAGTTACAGAGGGCGGAACAGCTCCTGCAGGCGCAGGGAAGCACAAAAGCAAAGCGCCAGAGAGGAACAATGTCAGGGTTAAAATATATGCAGAATACCGGATGACGGCTGGGGCTTTCAAAAGCAGCCTGTCGCCCGTTTTTTCACCTGTTTTCCGTTTCAAAGCAACCCCTTCCCTTCTCCCCCTTATTTTCCCTCGCCCGCCGGGTGCTTTATGAAAGCAAAAAAAACCAGCCGCAGGAAAAGGCTGGTTGTAAAAAAGACTCGTTCAATGCCCGTCAGCCGGGCAAAATCCGGCCTATCTTCTCCGTTTGCGCCACAGGTAAACCACCAGCGCAACCAGTGCCAGGACCACCACCAGGTCCAGGCGGTGAAACCAGTATTTCAGATCCTGCCAGTGCTGGCCCATTTTCACACCCAGATAGGTGAGGAAAAAGCACCAGGGCAGAGAACCCAAAAAGGTGTAAATGACAAAACGGGGAAAGTTCATGCCGGAAATTCCCGCCGGCAGGGAAATAAAGGTGCGCACTACCGGCATCAGCCGGGTGAAGAATACTGTTGCCTCACCATAGCGATGAAACCATCTCTCCGCCAGTTCGAAGTGCTTGTGGGAAATCCCAATGTAGCGCCCGTAACGCAGTAAAAAAGGGCGCCCACCCCAAAAACCGATCAAATAAGAAATGATCGACCCCACGGTACCGCCAATGGTACCGGCCATTGCCGCCCAGAAGAAATCCAACCGGCCTGTGGACACCAGGTAGCCGCCAAAGGGGAGAATGACCTCGCTGGGCAGGGGTATGTTGGCACTCTCAATGGCCATGCCGATGGCAATCCCCCAGTACCCCAGGTCGGAAATAAAACCAACCACCCATTCAACAACAATTTCCAGCAAAGAAGAAAGATAATCCAACTAATAATCCCTCCGCCTGAAAAAGGGCGGGTGCTTAACCCGCCCTTTTCCTTGCAATATCATTCAATATCATGTATCTCAACCGGGGTTACAGCTTCAGGTTCTCAAGTATCTGGGCCAGAAGCGGATCAGCTTCCTTCAGCCCGGCGAGCGGCGACTTCCGTGTGGAATAGCGCTTGTCGAAGGCCACCAGATCCAGCGCCCGGCACATAGCCCGGAAATTGGCTGAAATGCTCGAGGGAGCCACCCCGTATTGCCTGGCCAGCTCATGCTGGCTCACCCGGTGATCGCACTCCAGGCGGGCCATGGCATATACCACCGTAGCCACCCACAGGGCCGGCTTGCGAAAGGAGGGCCGGACCTTGGAGCAGTAGTCGTGCCACAGGTGTAAAGCTCCCTGAACTTGACCCGGCCCATAACCTCTTCCCCTGAGGTCTTCCATCACACCCCGGGCCACATCGGCATGGGTTACCGTCGGCCACTGGTAATCCTCGGGCTTTTTAAAATTCCCCTGTTCCCGTAGATCCTGATCTACATTGCCACCGGCCGGCAAAAGCCCCAACTTGCGACGCACCTTCTGAACGTCGTAATGGGGTTCCCCCTTTAATTCCCGGCTGGTTTCCATCAATTCCAGTTCGCGAAACATCTCTTCCAGCCTGGCCCTGCCTTCGGCTGTACGGCAAGCCTCCCGGGGAGTTTTCCCACCCAGGGCCGGAACGGGCTTATCGATCCAGCGGTCGTAATATTCATCTAAGATGGCCTCGGTAATTTGCTGGGCAATCCGGGCCGAAATCCTGTCAAACAAGTCATCGTTGACCGGCGGAAAATACTCGTCTCCCTCACTATCATCAACTAAATGGGGCAAGGTATAATTAAACCCCATTTCCACCACGATACCATTGATGATATGGGAACGTTCCCGCAGGTAGTCACTGAGCACCTGCTTGGTAGAAGCATTTCGTTTCCGGGCATAAAACCGCAGGTCCCGGCGCAACTTTTTCAACAGGACATCCTTGCAGAAACCCGGTAAAGCAAGACCACTGGTGGAAAACTCGTACTCGTCTCCCACCTTTAAAATCCGCATAAGCAGGATAGTCCCGGGTTGAAGTTCCACAGCTGCATTTATATCGTGCACCTTTAATTCTTTTTTCTGAAGGAGATCCCGTAATACAACCCCTTTACGAGGAAGAACCTGGAGCACTTCATAAAGGGAAATTCTCGCCGCGGCCCAGTCTGCCAGTAAGGTCTGCTCCCTTTCCGAGAGGTCAGGATTCTGCCGGAACATTTCAATGATGGTTGACCCGTTGGGGAGGACATAATCGAAGATAAACCATTCAAAGCATCTTTCCATGGTAAATTCGTCATCCCGGTCAACCAGTTCCGGATCAAGACAACTGAGATACTTCTCCTGGGCCTTAAGTGCTTCCTGAGCAAAACACTGGCTATCGGCAAATTCGCCCAGTTTACGGCGTAACTCCTGGCCGGCACGCCGCCACCTGTACTGTTCCAAAAAAATTACCTTTTCCCTGACACCACAACATTTGCGATAAGATTTCCCGCTCCCGCAAGGGCAAAGATATTCACCCATTTTAAAACACCCCCTTTGCCGGCAGAAAACCTGGCCCGCGGGTTATGCATGCATTCTTTTATTTTAGTTTATTCTAAGTGATTCAACACGGGCAGCATTATTCCTGCTTAACCGGTAATAATTCCAGTTTTAGTTGTTCCCCCTCCCGTTCGACTTTTACTCCCAACCGGGAAAAAAGGGAGACCGGCAGGTATATACTCCCTCCCCGGATCATGAGAGATCCCAATCCCACCTTTTGTCCCCCGATTATGGCCGTTTTCATGCCCACGTCCAGAATAAGCTCCCGGTCACCGGCACGGGCTAAAACCTTATGACCTTCGCGGTGCCAGTGGACGCTGAACCCCAGAGCCTCCAGGGTAAAACGCAGGGGAACATAAATTTCCCCGGCCTGAATCAGGGGTGATATAAAATCGCCTATCTTTTCCCCGCTAACTATAACACCGGTGCCCGAAAAATTAAATATTATACTGCGCGGTGAGTGGGGCTGCAATTCCTGCCGGGCAGCCACCAGCTGCAGGGATGGCGTGGAAACCCACCGGTCGGGCTCAATGCCCCGGCCGTCAATAGACCTGCCGGCCGGGGTTAGATAACGGGCAATGGTTAATTTCAGTGCGCCTCCTGTTTCCAGGGGAATGATGGCCTGGACAACCCCCTTGCCGTAGGTACGGTCACCCACCAGCACCGCCCGCCGGTAGTCCTGCAATGCTGCGGCCAGGACTTCGGCGGAACTGGCGCTTGTGTCGTTGACCAGAACCACCAGGGGCAGATCAAGGGTGGGGGTTTTACCGGCAGTATAATACACTTCTTTGTGATCATTCCTGTCCAGCGTAGTAACCACCACCTGACCGGCCGGCAAGAAATAACCGGCCAGATCAACGGCCGCCTGCAGGTAGCCCCCCGGATCATTGCGCAAATCCAGGATCATTCCCTTGATTCCCCTGGCCCGGAATTCCTGCATCAGGACACCAAATTCCTCAGCCGTCCTGGAACCAAAAACATGCACTCTCACGTAGCCGATATTCCCAGGAAGCATTTCCCCTTCAACCGGGGGACTGCTTACCTTTTCCCGTACAAGTTCCACCTCAAAATCAGGAACACCTCCGCGGCGAATGGTCAGTTGCACCCGGGATCCGGCCGGGCCGCGAATTTTTTCCACCACCTGGGAAAGGGTTAACCCGGCTGTATCTTCCCCATTCACCCGAATAATCAGGTCTTTTTCCCTGATTCCGGCCCGGTAAGCCGGTGAGTTGCGCAGTACCCTGGCCACCTGGGGGTAAGGGGGCCACCCTTCCAGTTCCACGCCAATTCCGGCGAAGTTACCTTCCAGAGAACCGGTAAAATTATCAAGATCTTCGGCTGTAAAATATTCCGTATAAGGGTCACCCACGCTGCTTAGAAGGCCGTTAATGGCCCCCTCCACAAGCTGGTCCACACCGGGACGGGCAATATGGTAATGGTAAACATAGTCCATCACTTCTGTCACCGCAGCAGCTGCCCGTTCCAGGTCGTCGCCCGCACCGGCAGGAAAAACAGGCAGAAAAAATAATAAAGCCATTACCAGAAGGATTAATCTTGTCCGCAAGCCGGCTCACCCCAAAGCTTTTAATCCATAAGCTGTAATTCGCCCTGCCAGGTTTAATCTCCTGCCGCCAAGCTCCGGAAGAAAACAGGGAGATGTTTAAATTTATCAACATTCTTATGCAGAAGGTATTGGAGATTTATATGGTGAAATAATTTAAAAAAGGCAGGTGTGTAGTTTTGCAGGAAAGCACGTTCTTAATCCTGGACGGCAACAGCCTGGCCCACCGGGCCTTTCATGCCATACCCCATCTGGCGACCAGTCAAGGGGTAACAACCAATGCCGTCTACGGTTTTACCAATATGCTCCTCAAGGTTCTCAAAGAACTCAAACCCGGCCTGGTAGCCGTTTGCTTTGATAAGGGAAAGATCACCTTTCGCCACGATCATTATGAGGATTACAAGGCCCACCGTCCGGGTACCCCCGATGAGCTGCGCCCCCAGTTCCTCCTGATCAAAGAAGTTTTAGCGGCCATGAACATCCCCGTGCTGGAACGTGAGGGATATGAGGCCGATGATCTAATCGGGACGCTGGTCAACCGGGCAGAGCAAGCGGGAATATCCAGCATTATCGTTACCGGTGACCAGGATACCCTGCAACTGGTCTCACCTCTGACCAGGGTGTTCCTCACCCGCAAGGGAATCAGTGAACTGGAGGAATACACTGAGGGCCGGGTATGGGAGCGCTTTGGCATTACCCCGGCCCAGTTTCCCGATTATAAAGGACTGGTGGGAGATCCTTCCGACAATATTCCCGGGGTACCGGGAATTGGTCCTAAAACAGCTAAAGCTTTGCTTAAAGAATATGGCTGCCTGGAAGAACTGGTGTCCCAAGTCGACACCCTGCCCGTCCGTTTCCGGGATAAAATACTCCCTTATCAGGAACAGGCCTTGTTGTCCAAACGACTGGCCACCATTGAGCGGGAGGTACCCCTGGAAATTGACGTGGACGCTTTTCGCTGGCCGGGGCCGGATTACAACCGGTTGCTGGCCCTCTTCAGCAGGCTGGAATTTAAAACTTTAATCCGGGCTATCAGGCAGGAGCTTGGGCAAAAAGAGGAAGATAAAGGCAGGCAGCCTGCCCGGGAGGTGGAAACCTACCGGGTAACCTTCCGGCACCTGGCAGATCAGGAAGAGTTATCCCGTTTGGTGGAACTGTGCCGGCGCGCGGGCCGGGTGGCTATAGCTTTGAGTGGGAGCCGCCAGGAAGGCATAGTGGCGGCGGCCCTGGGATTAAAAGCCCCCGGGGACAGTCCGGAAGCACCCTATCTATCAATCTTTTACCTGGAACCGGGGGACCCGGCCAGCAACCCGGCAGCCCTGGATGCCCTGGCCGGGATTTTCCGCGACCCCGATACAGAAAAGCTCCTCCATGACGGCAAGAGCGCCCTGTGGCTTTTACAAAAGCACGGCCTCGCCTTAAACAACCTGGCTTTTGATACCATGGTGGCTGCGTACCTGCTCAATCCCGCCTCGGCCAACCAGGAACTCGCGGACCTGGCCCTGGAACATTTAAAAGTTGTCCTGCCCGCCCGGGGTGAGGAAGCCCTGGCGGCCCGGGCCGACGTCATCTGGCGCCTGTCGGAACTGCTGGCCGAAAAGCTGCGCCTGGCGGAAATGGAAAGGTTGTATTACGAAGTAGAGCTGCCCCTGGTAGCCGTACTGGCCGACATGGAAATGACCGGGGTGGCCGTGGATAAACAATACCTGGAAGAAATGTCCCGGGAACTGGAGATAAAGCTCGCCGCTACAGCGGAGCAGATTTACCAGCTGGCCGGGGAACAATTTAACATCAACTCCACCCGCCAGCTGGGTTACATCCTTTTTGAAAAGCTGGAATTGCCCGTAATCAAAAAAACCAAAACAAGTTATTCCACCGATGCTTCCGTGCTGGAGGAACTGGCCGGCGCTCATCCCATTGTTCCTCTGGTACTGGAATACCGCCAGCTGATGAAATTAAAATCCACCTACGTTGACGGCCTGGCCGCCCTGATCAATCCCGAAACGGGCCGGTTGCATACCACCTTCCACCAGACGGTAACGGCTACCGGACGGCTATCCAGCTCCGATCCCAACTTGCAGAACATCCCCATCCGCATGGAGGAAGGACGCAAAATCAGAAGGGTTTTCATCCCCCGCCGGGAGGGAAACCTGATCCTTACCGCCGATTACTCCCAGATCGAATTGCGGATTCTGGCCCATATGGCCGGGGATCCCAACCTGCTGGAAGCCTTCCGCCAGGGCCAGGACATCCACACCCGCACGGCCGCCGAGGTTTTTGGCGTGGCCATCACCGAAGTAACGGCCGATATGCGGGGCCGGGCCAAGGCGGTCAACTTCGGTATTGTCTACGGCATCAGTGATTTTGGCCTGGCCCGGGACATTAACGTCTCCCGCCAGGAAGCCCGGCAATACATTGAAAATTACTTTGCCCGTTACGCAGGGGTAAAGGCTTTTATAGAGCGCACCATCCAGCAGGCCAGGGAGAAGGGCTACGTAACCACTCTTTTAAACCGGCGCCGCTACCTGCCGGATCTCTTTAGCGCCAACCGTAACGTGCGCATGTTTGGCGAGCGTACCGCCATCAATACACCCATTCAGGGCAGCGCCGCCGACATCATCAAGCTGGCCATGGTGCGTATCCACCGGGAATTAAAGGAGCGGGGACTGGCCACCAGGATGATCCTGCAGGTGCACGACGAATTGATTTTCGACATGCCCGCCGGGGAACTGCCGGAGGTTTCCGAACTGGTCCGGCGGCACATGGAAAACGCCCTGGTGCTGGATGTCCCGCTGGTGGTAGACATGAAGCTGGGGCCAAACTGGTACGAGGTGAAGAAAATTTAGGAGAGAAGCAGATGCCTGAATTACCGGAGGTAGAAACGGTCAAGCGCACCCTGAAGGAAAGATTACCCGGCTTCACCATCTGCGGCGTTGACATCTATCTTCCCAAAATCATCCAGACGCCTTCACCGGAGGAATTCTGCCGCCAGGTGGTGGACAAAAGGATCCTGGACGTAGGCCGCCGGGGCAAGTACCTTTTAATCTCCCTTTCCCGGGGGCTGATGCTGGTCGTCCACCTGCGCATGACGGGGCAGCTTGTTTACACCGTCACGGATGAACCCCGGTCCAAACACACCCACCTGGTTTTTCACCTGAACAACGGCCACCAGCTGCGCTTTACCGATATGCGCCAGTTCGGCCGCTTCTGGCTGGTGCCGGCAAAGGAGTTCAAGACCGTCAGCGGGTTGAAAGACCTGGGGGTGGAGCCCTTAAGCAAGGAATTTACCATAGATTTTCTCAAAAAGGAATTAAAAAAGCGGCGCACCCGTTTAAAAACCCTTTTACTGGACCAGACATTTATTTCCGGCCTGGGCAACATCTACGTAGATGAAGCCCTCCACCGGGCGGGGCTGCACCCCTCAAGACAGGCAAACACCCTCACTCCCGGGGAAGTGGAGGCCCTTTTCCAGGCCATCCGGGCGGTGCTGGAAGAGGGAATTGCCAGCCGGGGTACCAGCGTGAGGGACTATGTGGACGGCACGGGACAGGCCGGTACCTTTCAAGAAAAACTAAGGGTTTACGGCAGAAGCGGCCGGCCCTGCATGCGGTGCGGCAAAACTATCGAACGCCTGCGCCTGGGTGGCCGTAGCGCCTACTTTTGTCCCGGATGCCAGAAGTAACCGGGGCTTTTAAAATCACCATTCGGCCGTTCCTCCCATACAAATGGTTAGGAGACTTTAAAAACCACCCGGGAGGGACTGGTCAGTGGAATTATTCACCATCCTCATCTTTGCCCTCGCCCTGAATATGGACGCCTTCGCAACCGGGGTAGCCTACGGGGTAAGGGGTATCCGGCTGCCCTTTTCTTCCGTACTGATCATCAGCCTCATGTCGGTGACGGCCATCAGCCTTTCCATGATCGCCGGGAACCTGGTGGCCCAGGCCATCTCCATAAGCTTCGCCCGGCGCCTGGGCGGGATCATCTTAATACTCATCGGGCTCTGGATAATGTTCCAGGCTCTCAGGGAAGGCAAAAAAGGAGTTGGACCGTCTGCCTGTGAAGAGGAACCCCAAACGGTGGTCCAAATAAGGATCCGCACCCTGGGGGTAATGGTCCAGGTACTGCGGGAACCCCACCGGGCCGACCTGGACCGCTCGGGCGTGATCTCTGCCGGGGAGGCCATCCTGCTGGGCCTGGCCCTGGCCCTGGACGCCTTCGGCGCCGGCTTTGCCTTTTCCATGCTGGGTTTCGACCTGGTGCTCACCGCCCTTTTAGTTGGCGCCGGGCATATAATTACCACTTATGCGGGCCTGCTGGCCGGACGGGGGTTTGGTGCCACCGCTCTGGGCCGCCAGTTCTCCGCCCTGCCCGGGTACATATTAATCTTGCTGGGGCTATTCAAACTGCAGTGACAGCGTTTGGTTAGGCTTATTAGGCCCTGGGACTGCCAGCAGGCGTTGCCCAGGGCTCTATGCATTCATGGGTCACTTTAGCCCCAGCTTTTTCAGAGTGGATTCCGTCGGCACACCGGTTTCAGGGTCCCAGCCGCGGATCTGGTAATACTCGTCAAGCATGGTGTCAAGCTCCTCACGACTGACGTACATCCCTGCGCTGGGACCTCCGGGGATCCCTTCCTTCAGGAAGCGTTCGGGCAGGGTGTCGTCCTTGCGGCGGACTCCTTCCCGCACGTTAAACATCCTTTCCAGAGTGTATATCCGCTCGGCCGCCAGAGTCAGCTCCTCAAGGCTGAATTCCATGCCGGTGGCCAGGCTGGCCAGCTCAACATATCTTTCATTGAGGAACGCCCCGTGGAAACCCTCGGAGTGGCGGCGGCACACGATCAGGCAGTCGCCGATGGTGGTCATGTCCTGGTTTTTCTTGACCAGGGCGGCCTTGCCCTCGATGGTGGCCCGGTCAAACTTGCCGGACCTTTCGGGCCCCGGCCGGAAATCCTGGTGGCTGCCTCCCCTGGAAGAAGTGGCGTACCCCAGCCCCATGCCCTTCAGGCCCCGGGCGGTGTGGCCGGGCAACTCCAGACCCTTCACGTGAATGGCAAAGTACTCGGAGCCCTTGCCGATGCGCCGGCTTATTTCCCGCACGCCTTCTGCCAGCAGGTCACCGACCCCCTCCCTGGCGGCTATTTTGGGCAGCAGGTCAAGCATAGCCCGGCAGTTGCCAAATCTCACATCCATGCCGTCCAGTTCCTGCGCACTCAAAATTCCCTTTTCCACACACTCCATCACAAAGGCTATGACCACACCGGTGCTTATGGTGTCCAGCCCCAATTCGTCGCTCAGCCTGTCGGCCAGGATAATCGACTCCACATTGCCGTTGCCGATCAAGGACCCGTAAGAATACAGGGTTTCATACTCGGGTCCGCGGCTTGTGGCTCCCTTGAAGGGGCCCTCGCAGGCCCGCCAGATTATGGCGGAACGGGCGATGCAGCTGGCGCAGGCCTTGTGCCCCACCCTCAGCCCCCGGTTGACCATGTCATTGCCGCTGATCTTTTCGGCGTCGGCGAATACCTCCTGCTGCCAGTTGTAAGATCCCAGTATACCCAGGGCGTTGTTCCCGGCCACCGACACAGTACTACCAAATGTTGGTATATTCTTGGCAAAGGCTGGCTGGCGCAACATTTCGTCGTAGGTGCGCCGGGCGTACTCCAGTATTTTTTGTGTATTGGGGTGGGGAACCCCCCCGGTTCCCCGCACGGCAATTGCCTTTACCTTTTTGGATCCCAGAACCGCCCCCAGGCCGCCCCGGCCGAAGGCCCTGGTGGAATGGATAATAGTGGCGAATTTAACCAGGTTCTCCCCGGCAGGGCCGATGGCCGCCACCTGCACGCGCGGGTCACCCAGCTCTTCCTTGATAGCCCTTTCGGTTTCCGAGGTCTTCTTCCCCCACAGGTGGGCCGCCGGGCGTATTTCCACCCGGCCGTCGTCCACGAACAAGTAGACCGGATCGGCCGCCGCCCCCTGCAGGACCAGCGCCTCGCAGCCCGCCTCCTTCAGTTCCGTACCCCACTGCCCACCCATATAGCTGTCAATGAAAATTCCCGTCAAGGGCGACTTGGTGGCGGCGGCGGTAATGGCGGCGCCCGGAATAACCGTCCCGGTGGCCGGGCCTACTGCGAAAACCACGGCGTTTTCCGGCCCCAGGGGATCCACCCCCGCCCGCAAAAGGTCATATAAAATCTTAACGGCGAAGCCGTTGCCCCCGATGAATTTCCGGCGCATCTCGGGGCTGACGGCTTCCTGCCTGGTTTTCCCGGTACTCAGGTCAACGAACAGGATCATCTGCTGCGAGTTGTCTCTGGCCATTCCCTGTCCCTCCTATTCAACTCCTACGGCGTTTTCATGGACCAGGCGAAGGGCCCCGGCAACGCAGTATTTCACGCAGAGGGGATCGCCTTCGCAGAGGTCACACTTGCTTGGAAAATCAAGGTCGGGGTGAAGTATCACGGCCCCGAAGGGGCAGGCTTCAGCGCAGTTGCCGCAGCCTATGCAGCTGTTCCTGCTGATCCGTACAATCCCGTCCCCGCCCCGGGAAATACTCTCCGTGGGGCAGTTTTCGGCGCAAAGGGGCCGCCTGCACTGCCTGCACAAAACCGGCCTGATGTCCTCCTCCAGTTCGCCCCTGAAGAGCACCCTGATGGCCGCCATTTTACGGTTAAAGCCTTTATTATCCAAAATCCGGGTGGAACAAACGGCCTCGCATACGCGGCATCCCGTGCACTTTTCAGCGTCAACCAGTATCCTATACATAAAACTTGCACCCCCAAGAAGATTAGCCCCCCAGGGCGGGGGGTAAAAATAACACCTCGTCACCTGTCTTTAAGAGTAGAGAAAACTTTTCAACGCTGTTGAGTATTTTACCGTTCACGGCCAGGGCCATCAGGTTCCACACCTTCCCCGTGCCGGGATCAATCAACTGGTCCCGCAGGTCGCCGCCATAGCGGTCGGCCAGCCAGGCAATCAGGTCATTGACGCTGGATCCCTGGGGAAGTTGTATTTCCACCCTGCCCTGCCCGGTAAGCAGGCGGTAATTGCCCAGGAACACCACCGATATGGTCACCGTACCGCCTTTTCCTTCATTAAAGCCCATCCCGAACCACCCCCCGCGCGGCATTTTACAGGCCCAGCTCCCTGAGTTTCTCCTCCGTGGGAGCGCCGGTCCGCGGGTCCCAGCCCCGGGCGGTGTAGTACTCGTCCAGCATCTGGTCCAGGTCTGCCCTGAGTACGACCCGCCCCGCCGCGGGCCCCCCCCGGAATGGGTTCCTCCAGGAAGCGTTCCGGTAGCCGGTCGTCCTTGCGGGTTAACCCTTCGCGGACGTTGAAGAGCCTCTCCAGGGTGTAAACCCTTTCCCCTACCTTTCTTAAATCCTCCAGCGAGTAGCCGGCACCGGTGGTCAGGTTAGCCATTCTGACGTGATCCTCGCCCAGGAAGAAGCCGTAAATCCCCTCGGTGTAGCGGCAAATAATCAGTGAATCGCATACAGCGGTCATGTCCTGGTTGTCCTTGTTCATCCTCCCCTTGCCCTGCACCGCCAGGGGGTCGAACTGTCCCGAACGCTCCACGGTGGGCCGGGTGTCCTGGTGAGTGCCGCCCCGGGTGGAAACGGCATACCCCAGGGCCATCCCTTTTAGTCCCCGGGCCGAGTGGCCGGGCAGTTCCATGCCCTTGACATGCATGGCGTACTTTTCGCTGCCGCGCCCGATTATTTCCGCAGCCCGCTTCACACCTTCGGCCAGGGTGTCCCCCAGCCCCCTGCGGTAGGCTATATCCTGCAGGAGATCAATGGCCGCCCGGTGGTTGCCGAAATGCAGGTCAATCCCACCGGTGTCCCCGGGGGACAAAATTCCCCTTTCAAAGGCCTCCATGGCAAAAGCGATGGTCACCCCCGAGGAAATGGTGTCGATTCCCAATTCATCGCACATCCGGTCCGCATATATGATTGAATCCAGGTCGCTGTTGCCCAGCAGCGACCCAAAGGAATACAGGGTCTCGTATTCCGGCCCTTCTGTAATTACCGGCCCCCCGTCAACGCCGTAGGTGCTGGCAACTTTGCCGCAGCCGATGGGGCATCCGGGGCACGCCTTGCTGCGGATAAAGTATCCTTCATCCCTCAATCTTTCACCACTGATGTTCTCTGCGCCGGCAAAAACTTCTTCCTGCCAGTTTCTGGCGGGGAGCATGCCAAGCCTGTTAAAGGCGTTTACTCCCGCCCCCGTCCCCACCTCGGGCAATAACTTCCCGGTCCCCGGATGCTCCCTCAACCGCCTTAAGCTGTCGTGGAAAAACCGCCACATGCCCTCCTGATCGGGCACAAAAACGGGTTTCTGCCCTCGTACGGCAATGGCCTTTAATTTTTTGGCCCCCATCACTGCCCCCATGCCGCCCCTGCCGGCGGCCCGGGTGCCGGCGATAATGGAGGCGTACCGGACCAGGTTTTCTCCCGCCGGGCCGATGGCTGCCACCGCTAAACCGGGTATTTGACACTCGCCGGCAATGCGCCTCTGGGCGCCGGAGACCATGCGCCCCCACAGGTGGCCGGCGTCCCTTAACTCCACGTGGTCCCCGTCTATGAGCAGGTAAACCGGTGCCGGCGAGACCCCGGTCACAACCAGGGCGTCATAGCCGGCGCATTTTAGCTCCTCCCCCCAGCTACCGCCCGCGTAGCTGTCCACAAAAAGGCCCGTCAGGGGCGACTTTGACCCCACCACAAATCGTGAACTGCAGGGAATCAGGGTTCCCGCCGCCGGGCCCACGGCGAAGACCAGCACATTTTCCGGGCCTAACGGATCCGCACCCGGCCTTATCAAATCATAAGCCAGCTTCACGGCAAAGCCGTTCCCGCCCAGGAACTTCCTTTTCAGATCTTCCGGCGTGTTCTCCCGCCTCACCGTGCGGGAGGACAGATCAACGAAGAGAATGCTGCCGGCATAAGCGTCCTTGCCTGACAACGGAAAATATCCCTCCCCCCGGCCAAAAATTCAACGGCCGCTTTGATATCAACCTCAGGTCATTCAGGGGTAGCACTTTTTGTCAAATATCCTGGGATCGTGGCCGGGCAGCACAAAATCGGCCAGGCGCCGGATCTTTTCGAATGAGCGGTAGACCTGGCGCAGGTCCACGTATATCTGGCCAGGCACCGGCGGGTCGGCCTCCCAGTTTTCCCACAGCGCCACGGCGTCACTGGCTATAAAACAGGTGCCGGAAACCGTTTCCACGGCCACGCCCTGCATACCCGGGGTGTGTCCCGGGATATGAACGGCCCAGACTCCGGGGATGATCTCTACATCGCCCTCAATTTCCCTTATATTATCCGCGGCTTTCAGATAAGGCGGCGCCCCCAGATCGGTTTCGTAGTAGCGCCTGTCCCTGGGCAGCGGGTCGGCGGCGTATGCCAGTTCCTCCCTCTGCACGTAAATCACGGCGTTCTCGAAGAGGTGGTTGTTGAAGCAGTGATCCCAGTGCAAATGGGTGTTGATTACAATTCTGATCTCCTTCGGACTGATCCCCAGTGACTCCAGCGCTCTATCGATCCTCTGTTCCTCGGTGCGCACCATGGGATTGTGGTATTTCCTGCTCCACTCCGGGTCCCCGGCCCCGGTGTCCACCAGGACCCATTCCTTTCCGCCCTCGATAAGCCAGGCCACTACCGGGATGTCAATCTTTGTCCCGGCGTCCCTGACCGAAGTAAGCCCCGACTTGTCCACGGTCATAGACCCTAGATGCAGCGGTATAACCTTCAAAACAAGACCTCCTTTGCCGTTAAACTACATCCCTAAAGCACGCGGCACAAAAAGGGTAATCTCGGGAATGTAAGTAATCAGCAAAAGTATGGCGATTTCCACCAGAACAAAGGGCCAGATGGCCCGGCTTATCTTCTCCAGGGAAACTCCGGCCACGGGCGCTGCCACAAACAGGTTGATGCCCACCGGAGGAGTTGCCAGCCCGATGCAGAGGTTGATCACCATAATCACGGCAAAGTGGAGCGGATCAACGCCAACCTTGATGGCAATGGGCGCCAGGATGGGAGCCAGCAGCAATATGATGGCGTTGGTTTCCATCAGCATGCCCATGATCAGCAATAATACGTTGATTAAGAGCAGAATTACGTATTTGTTTTGCGTTATGCCCAGCATTAACCCGGCCACCTGCTGGGGCACCTGGTTTAAGGACAACAACCAGCCAAAGGGATTGGCCGCCGCCACAATGAGCATAATCACAGCCGCCATTACACCGCTGCTCAACAGCGACTCTACCAAATCCTTCAGCCGCAGGGAACGGTAAACGAAAATACCGATCAGCAGCGCATATACCACAGCAACGGCGCCGCCCTCGGTGGGGGTGAAAATGCCCCCCCCTGATTCCAAAAAGAATGATGAATGGCATCATCAGCGCCAGGGAAGCGTCTTTTAATCCTGAGAAGAACTGAGCCCAGGAAAATGGCTTATCACTTCTGGGATATTTATTTTTTTTGCTTATATAATAGGCGGTAACCATAAGCGACAGGCCGATCATGAGGCCGGGAACAATGCCCGCCATAAACATGGCGCCGATGGAAACATTCATCAAAGATCCATATACAATCATTACAATGCTGGGCGGGATAATGGGCCCCAATACCCCGGTGGCCGCGGCCACGGCGGCGCTGTAACTGACATCGTACCCTTCCCGCTTCATGCCGGGAACCAGAACCTTGGCCAGGGCCGCCGTGTCAGCAGCCCCGGATCCGCTGAGCCCGGCAAAAATGGTCCCCGAGAGAATCATCACCTGGGATAGGCCGCCGGTGACGCGACCCACCACAATTTTTATAAAGTTGATCAGTCTGGTGGTAATTCCGGTCCTATCCATCAGGTCACCGGCCAGGAGGAAGAGGGGTATGGCCATGAGGGGAAAGGAAGCCGATGCCTGGTACATCTGCTGCGCCATCACATCCAGGCTCACCTTGCTGGTCGCCAGCAGAAAGACCACCGTCCCCAGGGACAGGCTAAAGGCTATAGGTATTCCGCCAATTAAGGCAATGACAAAGGGAATCACCAGCCAGGCAATCATGCCGTTTCCTCCTTGGTTATAATTGCCCTCAGATCCCTCATCAACAGGAAAAGAGCCTGCACAAGCATCATCAAACCTCCCGCCACGAGGCTAAACCGCGGCCAGAACATGGAAATTCCCAGGGCGGAAGAAGAAACGCCGAGGTTCATCTGAGCCACAGTAAAGCCGTATTTAATCAGCAGGACCACGAAAAACAAAATGGCCACTTTGGTGCACAAGCCCACAACGCGGGTCAAAGGCGCGGGCAGCAGGTTAACAAACAGCTCAACGCCGATGTGGCCCATATTCCTCAGGGCGATGCTGGACCCGGTGAAAGTAATCCAGGCCATTAGGAAAACATTCAGTTCTTCAGGCCAGATAAGGGCCGCATTCAAAATATAGCGAAAAAATATCTGGGCCGCCGTGGTCAAGGTCATGGTGGCCAGAAAGGCAATGACCATGAATTGGGCCAGGGCGTTTACCGCCAGGCTGATTTTTTCCATGGCCGAATAGCAGCGGTTAAACCAAGACATCAGCATCCCCTTCCCCATTAATTCGGTGGAGGGGAGCCCCGAAGGGCCCCTCCGTTAAAGGCGACAGTAAACTGGGGAATAAAACAATACCTCTATTTCTGAGCAGCAATCACCCGGTCGATGAAATCCTTGGGAACCTTGTCGTAAAACTGGGGCCAGATGGCTACACCCGCGTCCTTCCACTGTTTCGCTTCCTCGGGGGTGGGCTTGTACAGCTTGAGACCCGCCTCCTGCAGCTTCTTCAGGGCCTCCTGGCCCTTCTCGGCGTCTACCTTGGCGCAGAATTCCTGCGTTTCCTTGCCGGCTTCCATGATTATCTTTTGCTCTTCGGGGGTCAGGCTGTCCCAGGCCTTTTTGCTCATCAGGGCTACGTGCACGTTGGACATGGCGTTAACCACAGTCATGTACTTGAGTGCCTCATAGTGCTTGGCCTGGTAAATCCACACCGGGTGCAGGTGTTCGCCTTCAACCACTTTCTGCTCGAGGGCAGTGTAAACCTCGGGCCAGGGTATGGGAGTGGGGTTGGCCCCCCCAGGCCTTCAGCAGCGCCACTTCAATGGGGGAGGCGGTGGCCCGGAGCTTCAGCCCCTTCAGGTCGGCCGGGGTTTTAACTTCCTTTTTATTGTTGGTGATTACCCTGAAGCCGCCGCCGGTGTCAAGATAAAACAGCACCTTGGCGTTGATGTCTTTTTCCACTTTCTGTTTTAGCTCTTCGCCTATCGGTCCCCACCATACTTTATGGGAGCTCTCAATGCTGTCGAATATATATGGGAGGTCGGCAAACAAAAAGGCGTTGGTGAATGGGGCCATATTGTTGCTGGCCGACGATCCGATGTCGATGGTGCCCATCTTTACCCCTTCCACCGCCGTCTGGTCGCCGGCCAGGCTGCCGCCGCCGTGGACTTCAATGATCAGCTTGCCGTTGGACTTGGCCTTGACCAATTCGGCAAATTTATCGTAGGCTATGGCCAGCGAGTTATCCGGAGTGGCGGAGTGGGCGAGCACCAGTTTTTTAACGGCGCCATTCTGGTCGGCCTGCTTGGCGGTATCCTTGCCGCCGCAGCCCACCGCAGAAAAGACAACCAATGCCAGAACCAATCCGAGGCCGGTTAATTTTTTCCAATTCATGGTTTGCCCTCCCTTTAATTTTTTAAATGGCCTCATTAAACAGCGCAACCAAGTCCTCATAAGTCGTACGCCTGGGGTTGGGTCCCGTGTTGGCGAGGGATAATTGAGCCAGGGTGGGGATAGCGTCACTGGTTACGCCAACGGCGGACAGTTTTTTCGGAATGCCGAGATCGGCCACCAGTTTTTCCACCGCATCCACCGCCCTGGCGGCGGCCTCCAGCACCGGCAGCCCCTCAACCTTTTCACCCAGGGCCGCGGCCACTTTGGCCATTTTTTCCGGGCTGCTGATCAGGTTAAAGCGCATCACCGGCGCGAACATAATGGCACAGGCCACACCGTGGGGAACGTCAAACTGCCCGCCTACCGGCCTGGCCATACCGTGCACGTTGCCGGTGCCGGTGTTGGTAATCACCATGCCGGCCAGGGCGCTGGCCAGGAGCATATTGGCGGCCGCTTCCTCGTTTTCCGGATTGGCCACGAACTTCCGTATGTTGCTTCCGATCATGCGGATGGCTTCCAGGGCCAGCACATCACTCATAGGCGAGGCCTTTTTGGACAGGTATCCCTCCACCGCGTGGGTGAGAGCGTCCATACCGGTGGCCGCCGCGATGGAAGCTGGAAGCGAGGCCAACAGGGTATGGTCCAGAATGGCCACCCTGGGGAAATTCAGGGGGCTGCGGCAGGACATCTTGTCCTTCTTGGTGAGGTCGGTGAAGGCTATGTTCCCGGTGACCTCGCTACCAGTGCCGGCAGTGGTGGGAACGGCGATGACCGGAGCCGGCCGGTTCTGCACCTTGTTTTGCCCCGCGTATTGGGCCATGGATCCGCCGTTGGTGGCCAGGACGGCAATCCCCTTGGCCGTGTCCATAGAGCTTCCCCCGCCGAAACCAACAATCACGTCAGCCCCGACCTGGCGGTAAAACTCATAGCCGCGGTCGATGGTTTCCACCCGCGGGTTCGCTTCCACCCGGTCATAAACCTCGAAAGCGAGGCCTTCCTTTTCCAGAGCCGCAGTCACCCTCTCCAGCAGTCCTGCCTTCACTATGCCCTGGTCGGTCACCACCACCACCTTCTTGCCGCCCAGGGCCAGGACTTCCTTCCCCAGCCCGTCCACCAGGTTGGCGCCGCACTTCACCCGGGTGGTTACCTGGAACTCGAATGCTTTAAACACTGTATGTACCTCCCCTTGCTTCCTCTTTTTCGTGATGTCAAATCCCCGCGGCGCTTATTCCACCGCGTACCTTTTGACCACATCCTCGTTGATTTCGATGCCCAGGCCCGGCTTGTCGTCGATTTCAATGTAACCGTCCTTAAAGGACTTGATGGGCAACTGAACCAGGTCCCAGCGCAGGGGGTTTTTCTGATCCTTGTTCCAGTCGCTTTGCATGTATTCGTAAATGAGGAAATTGGGCAGCGCAGCAGCAAGGTGCAGGGTAGCGGCCATGCAAACTGCCGACGAACTCCCGGTGTGGGGAGCGTACGGGATGTGGAAGGTGCTGCTCAGCGCGGCTATCTTGCGGCACTCGGTAAACCCGCCGGTGCGGCAGACGTTGGGCTGAATGATGTCAATGGCCTGGCGGGTGAAAAACTGGCGGTAGCCAAACCTGGTGAAGTCCGCCTCACCCAGGGCGATGCGCATATCCAAAGCCTTGCATATCTGCTCGTAACCCTCGATGTTGTCCGGCGAGATGGGCTCTTCAAACCAGAAGATGTCCAGCTCTTCCAGAGCCCGGCCCACCTGGATGGCCGTCTTGACATCATAAGCGCAGTTGGCGTCGACCATCAGGGTGATCTTGTCGCCTACAGCCCTGCGGACCTCCCGCACCACCTCGATATCCTTCTTGTAATTCCGGGGATCCTGCCCGATTTTTATCTTCATGGCGTTAAATCCCATGTCGATAAACCTCTGGGCGTCGGCAAGGATGGTTTCCATGTCCCTGAAGCGCAGGGATGAGGCGTAGGACCACATTTTTTTGTTGGTGTGACCCCCGAAAAGCTTGTAAACCGGCATGTTAAGCGCCTTGCCCATAATGTCCCACAGGGCCACGTCAATCCCGCTGATAGCCTCGATATAAAAGCCCTTGTAATGGCCCCGGTTCATCATGGCACCGTAAAGCTTGTCCCAGATCAGTTCAATGTCGAAAGGATCCGCCCCGATCAGAATGGGCTTCACATACTCTACAATTTTCTTGGTGGCCACGGGAGCAAGCCTGACCATGCACTCCCCTACGCCGGTTATGCCTTCGTCGGTGTATACCTTGACCAGTGTGGTCCTGTACTCACTGAAGACGACTTTGGCCAAATCGTCTGCATACGGGAGGCTGATGGGTGCTTTAATGGCTTTTTCCATGGGTACAACCAGCGAAACGGCTTCAACATTGGTTATTTTCAAGTTTCAGACCCCCATCTTCATCTGCTAGTTTTCGGTAATACCTGAAAATTGGATCCGATTCGTTTAGTTCCCTGGCATGAAGCCTCATCAGTAAACGCCTTCCGGCCATGGTCACATGATGCCGGACCAGTTGCTCGGCCCTGGAGCTATCACCCTCCACCAGGCATTTGATAATCTCGTCATGTTCCTGGAGAGATACATGAACACTGGCCTGGTTGCGCATAGAAGACAGGCGGCAGATAAAAGCTCTGTTCCTTATGGGCTCCAGCAAGGATACCAGGCTATCGCACCCACTGGCCGCAATCAGAAGATCATGAAACTCGGTGTTTTTTCTTGCCACCATGCCGGCGTCCTGATTTCGAGCGTATTGCTTGGCCTCCTCGCTTATTTGGGCCATTTTGTCGGTAAAGGACGACCGGTCCGGGCGAAGCGCCGCAAGCCCTGCGGCCAGTCCCTCCAGGCACGACCTGACCGCGTAAACTTCCGCGATATCCCTGGCATTAGGGGAAAACACGGTTACGCTGCGGTTAGGGGCGCCCACCAGGAGGCCTTCTTTGACCAACTGCCTGACCGCTTCCCTTACCGGAGTGCGGCTAATGCCCAGCAATTCAGCCAATCCCTGGTCGGTAAGCTTTTCACCGGCTTGCAGCCTGCCGCTCATGATATCTTCCTTCAGGGCCACGTAAGCCTGCATATACAAGGGAGACTTGTTCAACCTTTTTTGAACTTCCATCGCTATCCCCCCTTTCCCTAAAATCAGCCCCTTAAAACACAGGCCACAATGTGGGAGCGAATCAAAATGCATGCTACATGTTGTATGTTGCATTTTATTTAACACTTTCGACAATGCGGTTAAAACTCCTGCAAAAAAAATTAAAAAAACAAAAAAATTTTACCCGGAGCCTTCCGGGCAAAACTGACCGCGGCCAACTGTACTTTGCTAAAAAATAAGACCGGCTAACCCGGTCCAGCACCTTCTTCCCCGCCCGGCCCCAGCAACCTGCCTTTAAGTTTATACTTTTCATTCGTACGTTTTGGGGATATTTCTCCAGGGAAAAAATGAAAGAGGGCTGCGTGCAGGAACCCGGCCCTGCGGGAGCGAATTGCTTGTACATAATAAGGGAAGTCAGCGGATTATTTTTAATTTTTTACTTGCAGGAGTGATGACTGCTTGTCTTTACACCTGAAGAGGAGTAAAGGCTTCAAGGTACGGTTGTTTTTCTTCATCTTATCGTTGCTGGCCATCCTGAACATCGATCACCTGGGCCGGCTCATCTACCCCTTCCCTTACCGGGAAACGGTAATGGAGTATGCCGCCGGCCGCGGGCTGGATCCTTACCTGGTAGCGGCGGTAATTAAAACCGAGAGCAACTTTAATCCCCGGGCCACATCCCGCCGGGGTGCCCGGGGATTGATGCAGGTAATGCCGGAAACGGGAACCTGGGCGGCTAAAAAAATGGGCCTGTCCTGCTACCACCCGGACCTGCTGTATGATCCGGAATTCAATATTCGCATTGGCACCTGGTATTTAGCCGACCTGTACCGGACTTTTGACCGGGACACCATCCTGGTTCTGGCTGCCTATAACGGCGGGCAGGGAAACGTGCTAAAATGGCTGGAACAGCAGCACTGGACAGGCGAAAAAAGCAAACTGGACCAGATCCCTTTTGCCGAAACCAGGGAGTTTGTCCGTAAAGTGCTCTGGAACTACCAGGTTTACCGCTATCTTTACGGGAGGTGACCGCGGTGAAACACATAATTAAGGGAGCCTTTTACGGTGCCGCAGTGGGGGATGCCCTGGGCGGCCCCGTGGAACTTATGAGTGCCGGCGAAATCCGCGAAATGTACGGCGTCCTGAAGGATATGGTGGGCGGCGGTTGGCTGAATTTAGAACCCGGGGAATACACCGATGATACCCAGATGACCCTGGCGGTGGCCCGGGGCATCCTGGCCAACCCCGTCTCCCCCATTGAAGAAATCGGCCGCGGCTTCATCCGCTGGTACCAGTCCAGGCCCAAGGATATCGGCAACACCACTTTAATGTCTTTCCGCAATTTCCTGCGCACGGGCAACTGGCAGGAAGCCTCCCGCCTTACCGCCCAGACCCTGAACAAGCTGGACTCAAACGGCGGGCTTATGCGCACCCTGCCGGTGAGCTTTGGTTACTGGCACAACCTTCCGGCCATGGCCAAGTGGTCGGTGGAAATAGCTTACATGACCCATTACAGCCAGGAGGGCGCCGCCTGCTGCCTCTTTTACAACCTGCTGATCTACCTGCTGGGGTCCCAGCGGCATTTAAACCGGCGGGAAGCGGTAACCCGGGCCCTGCAGCTAACGGATCAACACTGCAAGCAGGTAGGCATCCAGCCGAGCAAATTTTTCTGGTATATTATCCGCCACATCCAGAAGGGTGCGCCGGAGGTTGTTCCCCAAGGCAGTGCCCTGGATACCCTGGCCGCAGCGCTGCAGTGCTTTTTGCATACCGAAAGTTTTGAAGATGCCCTTATTGCAGTAGTCAACCGGGGGGATGATACAGACACCGCCGGTACGGTAACCGGCGGCCTGGCCGGGACTTATTACGGCTTTGAGGCCATCCCCCAGAGGTGGCTAAAGTCGCTCAAAAATACCGAACCGCTGGATGAAGTGATAGAAGGATTTTATCAGCTGTTCAAAAGCCGTGAGCATAACCCGGACCCCGCCGCCCCGGCAGATCATTCCCGTGCCTGGCCCACCTGCTGGAGCTGAGTGGTGGCCCTTTGAAAAACTAACGATGTGACCGGATTAAAGTCAGCTCCACAGGCTCAAAGTCTCATTCATGCTCCCACTCCGGAAACCCTGTATATCCAGCGTTACATAGGTATATCCCAGTTGCTTTAATCTTTCACTAATTTCTTTGGATCGCTGGATAATGAAAGCAAGATAATCCTTTGGCACCTCTAGCCGGGCCAGGTTGCCGTGGTCCCTGACTCTCAGCTCCGAAATGCCCAGCTGCCGTAAAAACCTCTCCCCTTCTGCCACCCGTACCAGTCCTTCCCGGGTAACGGGGGTGCCGTAGGGAAACCTGGTGGCCAGGCAGGGAGAAGCCGGCTTGCCGGCAGTGGGCAGCCCCAGCTGGCGGGACAGGGCGCGGATCTCCCCTTTAGTCAAACCTGCTTCCTGCAGAGGGCTGCGAACCCCCATTTCCTTTGCGGCTTTTATGCCCGGCCGGTAATCGCCCGTGTCATCGGCATTCAGGCCGTCGAGCACGCAATTTAAGCCGTGGATGCGGGCCTCCTCCCATAGCCTGGCGTATATTTCTTTCTTGCAGTGGTAACACCGGTCCGGAGGGTTGGTGGCAAATACCGGGTTACCTGAACCCGCTGTTTCCATAACCAGGTGCCTGGCTCCAATTAAACGGGCCAGCGCTGTTGCCTCCTCAACCTCTTCCGGGGGATAAATATCGGAAGTGGCCGTAACCGCCAAAACTCTTTTCTCCCCCAGAACCATACGGGCTACTTTAAGCAGTAAGGTGCTATCCACCCCCCCGGAAAAGGCCACCAGACAACCATCCAGATTCTCCAGAATTTTCTTCAAATGATCAAATTTATTTAAGAGGCTCATGGTTGTCACCTGCCTTTATAGTCTTTCGCCGTAAAATGCGAACCTCCTCCAGATAAGGTAGGATCTATATTTTCTAATGCAGGAATTTTTTGTTTTGATGTAGAAAAAAGGCCCTACTATCTAATCTGGACTTACAGGAGTGAGACGGGGTGGGGTTTTTAAGCCGCAGCAAAGGATCGATACTTCTGGTGGAAGACTCTACATTAACCAGGTTTTATTCCAGAAGACTTCTAGAAAACAACGGTTATGAAGTAGCAGAGGCGGCCAGCGGGGAAGAAGCCCTGGTCAAAATAAGGGAAAGGCTTGATCCATTTGATCTTGTTATTGTAGACATTAACCTGCCCGGTATCGACGGCCTGACCACTATAGAAAAAATAAAGGCCATCCCGCATTACCGCTACGTTCCGGTGATGATCTTGACTGTTGAAGCAAAGATATCCACGGTTAAGCAGGCCATCCAGGTGGGCGCCATCGAATACCTTTGCAAGCCTTTCAGCTCCGAACAATTACTGCAGCGGGTTGAAAGGCTTATTGGACGCAGCGAAGACCCCCGCGAAATTTTAGAAAGGATGCTTAGGTTAGAAATTAACCGCGCCAAGAGAGGAAATTCAAAATTTTCCCTGGTGCTGGCGCAGAGAACAGCAGCCGGCAGGTTCAACACAGCAAGTATAAAGAGGCTTCTGCAGAAAAAGCTGCGTGAAATTGACGAGGTACTGATGCTTGATGATAACCTCCTGGCGCTGGTACTTCCCTTAACAGATAAGGAAGGAGCAGCCACAGTAATAAAAAAGCTGCAGGAGTGGGTGGCTGAAAAAGGGTGGCGCTTTGGCCTGGCGGTTTACCCGGAACACGGCGGGAATGGCAAAGAATTGTTGGGGTACGCCCAAAGCGCGATTTCAAGAAGCTAACAATTAAAACTTTTCCCTTCGCCATAAAAAGCAAACCTCCTTCGCTACCCAGGTTTTTACGTAACGGGTAACCGAAGGAGGCTGAATCCGGTGTGGTTTGCGTACCTTTTTAATACCACCGGACTAGACTTTTCCCGTAGCCGGTGGTATTTGATCCCAGGAACGCAGGCCCTTGATTTTTCTGTTTTTGGTGCGGGCGGGGAGACTTGAACTCCCACGGGTTGCCCCACCGGATCCTAAGTCCGGCGCGTCTGCCATTCCGCCACGCCCGCATAAAAACTGGTGAGCCATGGAGGACTCGAACCTCCGACTCCCTGATTAAAAGTCAGGTGCTCTACCAGCTGAGCTAATGGCCCACTTAATTCCATAAATATAAAATTATAGTTGGCCGCTGGCAGAAATAATTGCCTGATGCGACCAACTACTACTGTCTTGTTTGGCTGGGGCGGCTGGATTCGAACCAACGAATGGCGGGTCCAAAGCCCGCTGCCTTACCGCTTGGCTACGCCCCAGCGTGGGGTGGAAGATGGGACTCGAACCCACGACCCCCAGGGCCACAACCTGGTGCTCTAACCAACTGAGCTACATCCACCACATGCTGCTGCGCACAGGAACGACACCTCTTCCCGGTGTGCCCCTGCTCCGTCAGCATTTGTTATTATAACAATCCCGTTCCCAAAAGTCAAGGAGATTTTGGTGTAAATTTATGGTAGCGACGGATACTGACCAATTATACGCAGGCATAAACGGCCGGCGTATAGCAGGTTTTTTCTTTGAGCAAACGATTATTGTGATTTAATACTTTAAATAGTTGTACATCTCGAGCAAAGCCACAACGGGTGAAAAATTTCCTGCCTGTGTTAGTTACCTGTCTGACATACAGAATAGTGCCCTGTTCCAACGCCTGCTCCAGGTAACCCAGCAGTAACCTGCCCAATCCCCTTTCCCGCAATTCTTTTTTGATCAGTATAATATCAATCTGAACCAAGTCCAATCGTTCCGGGATAAATACGCAGAACCCCACCGGCTGGCCATCGCTGCCGAACATGGAGAGGACAAAATGCTCTGACATCTTCTTAAAACCGGGATAGTCGGGATTAATCTCTCCCAGGTCATCAAACAAACAGGAAAGAGTTTCACAAATAAACCACGGTACCTTTCCTACCCCCGGCAGGCGGCTGGCAAAATAGGCCCCCACTTGCTCTGCCCCTTCCGGAAAGTAAAGATAAAAATGATACTCCCCCCGCGATATCAAGGAACCCCCACCACCTCATAATCGCTCCGTGCAGGTTGCCGGCGCAACCGGGTGTTCTCCGGAGCTTTTCATCTCTTTTTAATTATACCACGGTACTGAGCTTTTGGAATCCCCACCCTATCCATTAAACAAGTTGGAACCAGTCTCCAACTTTATCTTAAGCCCTGCACCTTTTTCAGGCTTCGTTCATACCCTATTATTGAAACCAACAATATACAAAAAATAGAAAGGAGGCAACTATATGGCTCCTGATCCCGGCTACTACTACTACGGCCAATTCTCCTTCATTCTCTTCTTGATTCTGATCCTGCTGTTCTTCGGCAAGGGCTTCTTCCCCTATCAGGCCCAGTAAAAACAACCTTCAGGCCGGGCGCAAAAAAATGGCGCCCGGCTTTCTACTAATGGAGTCCATCAGAATCAGCGACGGTTTTGCGGCAGATCTGCAATTTCCCAAGCTGGAATTCCTCTGGACCTGAGGTTCCCTTCTTTATCCAACCAGAGGCGGATGCCTTTTTCCTCCCTATCAAAACGATAAACCAGGCCGCCCACCACTATAGAAGTGTTCTCAAAGGCATATCCTACGGTAACCACGGCTGCCGGGCCAGTCACCACCCTCGTGGTGGCCCCACCTCTGGACCCCAGCTCTCCCACATGCACATCCCCGCCAGCCTGTATCTCGCCACCGCGAAATACCCCGGATACAGTCACTCTCTTGCCAGCCTGGATCCGGGAATTATAACAACCACTCCCCACCACCCGGACATCGCCGGTAGCTACTACGGTGGAATTGTGGACACTTGACGCCACCACATCACTTTCTGCAGACGGCGGGGACGCAAAGGCCTGTTCCCATTCCCCGGCTCGCCGGGCCAATATTTCGAGTTCCCGGAGGTCACGCACGGCCAGAGGGGAACGAACCAGCGCCCGTTCGACTTCCCGGACAAACTCTTCCAGGCCTTCAGCGACCATTCCCGGAGGCATGTTTTTAACCTGTTTCTTGAAGGTATTGGCGGCAGCGGGAAGGTGGCTAAACTTCCCCTCCAGCAGTAGCTTTACCAGGGGGCCGATGCCGCGTTTAAGATCGCCCTGCTTGAACGCCGGGTGACCCAGTAACTGCCGGATAGCCATGGTCATCTCCTGCAAACCGGTCGCCAGGGTATGAACCTGTGGCAACATTCCTTGCAGGAAAGCAGGAACTCCTCCTGCGATTACCACCGATGACAGGATATTCATCCTGATCACGACGGACCCCGTGGCTTGAACCCTCGCGCCGGAGACCAACCCTCCCACCCTGACATTCCCGCCCGCTTCTACCACCATCCCTTCTGCCACATTTCCAGCAATCAGGATATCTCCTTTGAAGACAATGTTACCTGAAGCAAGGTCTACGTCACCAGCATGCACCAGTTCAGGCAATACGCTTACTCTCACCAGGTCGCGCCAGCGGGAAGCCACAGGACGTCCAGCCCGGGCCGCTACGGCCCGTTCACCATCCCTGGTAAGCACCGCTCCTTCGCCTACCGAAAGGATGAAGTCCCGGGGCGACGGCGGCACAATTACCTCACCCTTGACGCTGGTGCCGGGACGACCCGGCTCAGGCGGGTGTTTGACAGCCAGGACGTCTCCCGCCTCCACCGAAGTAAAAACATAGCGTTCCCGGAAATCCACCGCTTCGTCTTCCCCCGCCAGTACCGGCACCTTGGAAATAGAGGAAAAAAGCAATTCTACCCGGCCGTCTTTTCCCGATTCTGCAGGAATACCCCGGGCGATAACCACCTCCTCTTCAACACAGGATGCAACACCGCGAGAACATGCTTCCCAGTCTACGCCATAGTTAATCCCCAACCGGGACAACTCCCGCAATAGTTCGTCCTTAGTGAGTGGTGGAAAACGTTCTTCCCGTTCCACTACCTTCAGTTGCAGTACCCTGGCAGGCGGGAGATCCGGCAGTTCCCGATGAACTACCACCGCAGGGCGCGTTCGCAATATCGCTTGTAGACCATCGGAAGAAACGGATACAGACCAGCTCCCTTCTCTACGCTCTTCCACCGTTTCCACCCGCACCGTATCCTTCATGGATACGGGGGTGGGTTGAGTGCACTCCCGGCCGTTAACAATCAGCCTTACCCCCGGACAAGGTACCACCACCGGGTAAGGTCCCTCCGGCCGGTGCCGGACAACAAGGCGCCCCTGTTTCACAAAAGCATATGGACCCACCGATTCTCCATCCGGAAAAGCATTGTCCACTTTACTCGCTGTTGCTGCGGGGGAGCCCCGGATAGTCTCTTCTTTATATTTCATAAGGAACCCACCTCCTGCTAAGCGTTGGGATTTGTCTTAAGAGCTTCCAGTACTTGAAAAAAACCTATTACTTCCAGGTCTTCTCGAATAAAATCGGGGATACGAACAATTCTCAAGGTACGCCCCTGCTTGTACAGGTGTCTGACCTGACTCAGGAGCATTCCCACCCCGGAAGAGTCTATGAACCGAAGTCCCTGCAGATCTATCTCCACCACTTCTTCCGTCCGTCGCTGAATTTCCTGTTGCAACTGCTCCACGTTGCTGAAATCCAGTTCGCCTTCCACCTCCAGGATTACCATCTCTTTCTTTTGCCGGACTCTAATCTCCACCCCTTTCACCTCCCTTTCCCGTCACCTTCATAACAACCAGTGTCACGTCATCCTTTTGGGAAAAACCGCGGGTAAATGTCTCCAGGTCAGATAAAATGTTTTGTTTCATCCTGTCTGCATCAGCACCATTCTGAAGGCGAACTATCTCCTTCAATCGTTCCTGCCCGTACCTTTGCTCGCCCGGGCCACAGGCCTCCACAAGTCCATCGGTATACAGCACCACCGCATCTCCGTCGGCAAGAAAAAATTCCTCCACCCCTGACCCGAGGTAATCTTCCAGCAGGCCCAGGGCGACTCCCCGGCACCGGGCCACTTTCACCTTGCCGTCAGATAGAAGGAGGGGAGGGTGGTGCCCTGCATTGACACAGGAGAGGCGTCCAGCTATCCCGTCGTAACACAGCAGGCATAGGGTGGCAAAAGCCCCGCATTTCCGCAGTTCATCCCCTCCCACCCTGTTTAACCGGCGCACCACCTCCAGAGGATGGGGATTAATCCTGATACACTCCCGGAGCATATGGCGGATTGTTTCCATCAGCCGGGCCGCATGGAATCCTTTACCCATTACGTCTCCGATGACGGCAAACACGGTTCTCTCGTCGCAGGAAATAAACTCAAAAAAATCCCCCCCGACCTGTTCGGCAGGCAGGCTACACCCACTAACTTCCAACCCGTAAGCCCTTAGTATTTTTCCATTCCCTGTAATCACTTCTCCCATCCTGCTCCTACCTCTCTTCTCCGCCCGGAGCGGTGTTTTGCGCCAGGAGCCTGTCCAACCCTACCAGCCGCATCACCTCCGCCACATCAGGTTGCGGCCTCAAAATCAGCATCTGGCCCCCTTTTTGCCGCCAGTCGTTGCTAATGTCCAGCAAACTTTTCAAACCGGTGGAATCAACGAAAGAAACGCCCGACAGGTCAACTTCCAGCGTGTGTTCTCCCACTTTCCCAACAACTTCTTGCAACTGCGCTACTGTTTCCACGTCCAATTCACCGTTCAGCACCAGCCGGCACACCCCCCTGTCAACGTAAACATCTACTTTCAGCAACAAAATCACCCCCTCTTTCATTGGTCTTGTCCGGTTTTAATGCCGAAGTCCAGGGCCAGGGCGGTACCTGACGGTCCTGTATTAAGGTAGAGGTGGTCCGCATAGTAGAGCATCAGGGTAAATCCACACCCCAGGGAATTCTTGGTTGAATAATGTTGCATCAGCGTTGCCCGGGCCAATTCGCTGGTTTTGATTCCCGGACCCCGGTCCTGAACGATAATCCTGACGGTGTCCCCTGACTGCCTGGCTTGCCAGCAACCGCCCCCTGCATGTTTGAGAGCATTGGCCAGCGCCTCTGTCAAGCACAAGGCAATCGCGTGCTGCCTGCGGCTGTCGAGAACAGGCAAGGCTTCCCGCATTGCCCGGCGGGCTTCCGGAATGTCATGGGTCTGCCGGACCTCACCCCTGGCCAGTTCCGTCCCTTCTGAGATCACTTTTTCCATTTCTCCACTATTCACCAGGTATAACCGGCCCCCCGTTACCGCCGCTATGGCCTCCCGGTAAGCCTGCATCTCCTGCTGGTGCATCTTTCTCTCCTTTTCAATCACCTCGGTGATGTCAAAGGCCAGCAGTCCACCGCTCCTGTGGTCGAAAGGCACGCCGTGAAGGTCAAACACCTTTTGCCCGTCAGCGCTAATGATCACCTCGCGGCGGTGTTCGGCCTTGCGGATAGCCTGGCGCATCAGTTTTTCCGCTTCTTCCATAGGCAGGTCCAGGTCAGCCTGGCCCGAAAGGTAGCAGAAGCGCCCTCCTTCATATTTCATCACCTTCCCCACCCTGAGAGCGTTAATTAGTTCGGATTTCTCCACCTCAGCCAGCAGTTTCTCCCTGACCAGGTCCTGAAGGTGCTCCGGCAAGTGCCGGGAAATCTCCTGTATTAGCTCGCCGGCGCTTCCGGCCAGCAACTGATACTCCTCCCTGCTAAGACGACGGGCAGTCCCCTGCTTCCGGTGGACACACAGGATATCAAAAACGTGGACGTTATTTTTCCCTTTGAACGGTACCCCGGCCACCTCGACCCACAAGTTTTCCTGCAGCCTGATTACATACCGGCCCGGAACAGGAGCTTCCGTTTCCAGCCCAAACTCCGTGGTATTTAACACCAGGATGCGGGCCGGATAATGCCTGCCATGCTCATCTTCCAGTAACACCCGGACAGGCGGCGAAGGCACCCGGCGAAGGGGGCTTAGCTGGACAAAATACTGGCACTCCACACAAGGACGGTCCGGTTCTTTCTTTGCGCACTCAAGACACCGTTGCATTTTTTCACCACCCTTCTGCCTTTCAGCCCCTCCCGGCCCCATGCCCTTTCAATTGCCACAATACTGCCAGCAAACGTCCCAGCCATTGGCTCTGTTAGAGTCGACCTCTATACCCCAAATGGGTAAACATACTTTTATAAGCAGGAACGGCAGCCTGACCAGGCTGCCGCAACAAAAACATCATTAAAAAGAAAACAGAAAACAATCAATACCTTTATCGCGGCAGCCTGGCAGTCATACCCTTTAGGGCTGCAGACCCATGGCTTTGCGCCCCACCCTTTCGAGTGGTTTGCCTTTAACACAATAAAGACAATAAAGTTTTTAATTTAACAGTGAAAAGGCTGATTCAACACCGCCAGAACACAGAAAATTTTCGACCAGCGAAAAATTCAGCCCCTGAAGATCCTGTTAGGTATGGGAAATATGATGAGAGAAAATACAAAACAGGCCCGTGTGGATAAGAACGGACATGACGTGCTCCGCCAGCAACCAGAAGGAGCAGAGAGGAATTATCTCGGTAGGCGATTTGGAGGGTAAGTAAGCAGGAAGTGGAAGCTTTTCTATACAAGCCCCGCCAAGAAAATGAGAGGTTTTGGTATTTATTGCATTTAATACCGAAGAGAACATGTGTTCTATCACAATGGTCCAACATTTTTATCTTCCCGATCATTCCTTTCGACTCCCTTTTTAACAAAAATTAGACATGAAATTCCGTTTAAATGCCATCATTCACCAGTTTTCGATGTAAACAAAATTCATAACCACCGGTACCAAAGCATGTCTGCGGACAAGATACCTGCACCCAAAAGTTAATATACGATATCCATTTTTATTTTCCCTTCTGAATGAAGCAAGACAATGTAATATAATAAACAATAAACGCCGCAAACCCTTGCGGCGTCTAGCTTTTTTGGAGCTGGTGGTCGGATTCGAACCGACGACCTGCGCATTACGAGTGCGCTGCTCTACCCCTGAGCCACACCAGCACTTTTCTGTTGTCTCATTCGACTAACCCGGCGCCTTACTTATATTAACGCAAACAGAGTCATTTGTCAATTGGTATCGCCCGGTGGGACCGGGTCGTACGCCTTCGAGCTGCAACAGCTGCAGTTTTAAGGGCAAACCGCCGCCAAAACCGCCGGGTGATCCATCCTGGCGGATTACCCGGTGGCAGGGGATGACCAGTGGAACCCGGTTGGCCCCCAAAGCCCCGCCCACGGCCCGGGCGGCCCGGGGATTCCCGACGGCTGCCGCCACCTGCTGGTACGACCATAATTCACCGTACCCGATGTGCCGTACGAAACCCAGCACCCGGGCCACAAAGGGGGGGCACCAGGAAAGATCCACGGGAATATCCGTAAAGGAAACCGGCCGGCCCTGGAAATATTGATCCAACTTTTCTTCCAGGAGCGGAGGCCACCTTTTTAGCGCAGGCTCGCTGGTTTCATTAATTCTTACAGGCATTGGTTCATCCTGCAGGGCAGTCAGGGCTTCCTCCCGGCTTGGACGGGGAAATGTCAGGACCAGCAGCCCCTGCTTACCCCAGGCAGTACCAACCCAGCCCGCTTTGGTGGATAATAAATGAAGCCCATTCACAGAACGCCCCCCACAGCCGCAAAATAGAATAATCTATTTTTCTGCTGCCGCCCGGATAAAAATGGCCAGACCCGTGATAATAATCGCCCCGCCCACAAGCTGTAAGGGTGAAGGTACCTGGTGAAAAATGATATAAGCCAGAATGGTTGCCCCCACCGGCTCGCCAAGTATACTCACTGAGACCACGGCAGCCTTGACATAACGCAGGGCCCAGTTAAAAATGGTATGCCCGAAAATGGTGGGAACCAGGGCCAGGAGGAAAAACCACAGCCATGTGGAGGGCGGGTAAGGAAAAAAGGACAAACCGGTGAGCAGCGCACCCAGGAACAAAGTCACGGTACTGGCCCCGTAAACAACAAAAATGTACGGGAATAATGACAGGCGGTGCCGTAAACCGCGCCCGATCAATACATAGCCGGCAATAAAAATGGCCCCGGCAAAAGCCAGGATATCTCCCCAGAAAGCCTGCCCGCCGATCTGAAAATCACCCACACCCACAATAGTGCTGCCGGTTAAAGCCAGGGCTGCCCCCACAAGCCCCGTGCGGGCGATTTTTTCTTTAAAGATAAGGTAGCCACCTAAAACCACAAATAAGGGTTGCATGGTGACCAGCACGGTGGAGCTGGCAATGGATGTGTACTCAAGGGAAGTAATCCAGGCAGTGAAATGCAATGCCAGCAGCACGCCGGAAAGGCAGGCCAGCATTATGTCACGCCGGCCCATGGAGCGCAGTTCTTCCCGTCCCCTGGTCAGGGCAATGGGAGCAATCATGAGCACGGTAAACCCCAACCGGTAGAAGGCAATGACCAGAGGTGGAGCCATGGCGAGTTTGGTAAAGATGGAAGAAAAGGCGGCTCCCACCACCCCCACCAGGATGGCCAGGTAGGGATTGACAAAGGGGCGCTCCAGGCCGGTGGTTAATAAGCCTGAATCTTGTTGCAGCGGGCATTCAGATACCTTTGTGGGCATGTTCATTTGTCTCCTACTTTGAACGACCGGGCTGCCGTTTATATTCTATCGGTGAACGAGGAATTCCTGCAGGTTAAGTTAACTTCATCCGGCAAATCCGAAACTTATCCCCAGGATTATCTTTAAGTCAAATTTTGGGGGAAATCTGCTTAAAGCGGTACCCAATACGATTTTGTGCCTTATCCAAACAATTCAGTGGACAGGTAACGCTCCCCGGTGTCCGGGAGCAAAACCACCACGATCTTACCCCGGTTTTCCGGCCTGCCGGCCACCTGTAAAGCCGCCCAGACAGCCGCCCCCGCAGAAATACCCACCAGCAGGCCCTCCTCCCGGGCCAGGCGACGGGCGGTGTCCAGCGCATCTTCATCGGCCACCTTTATGATCTCGTCCAGCAAAGCCATATCTATTACTTCCGGTACAAAGCCCGCGCCGATGCCCTGAATTTTATGCGGGCCGGGCTTCCCGCCGGAAAGCACCGGTGAGGCGGCCGGTTCCACCGCCACCGCCCTCAGGGAGGGGCGGCGGGCTTTCAGAACGGAGGCCACCCCGGTAATGGTACCTCCAGTACCAACACCGGCCACAAAGAAATCCACTTCCCCTCCGGTATCCCGCCAGATTTCTTCGGCGGTTGTGGCCCGGTGGGCGGCCGGGTTGGCCGGGTTGGCAAATTGTTGTGGCATAAAGGCATTTGGATGGGAGGCCGCCAGTTCCCGGGCTTTGCGTACGGCCCCGGCCATACCCTCGTTCCCGGGGGTAAGGACCACTTCGGCCCCGTAAGCGGCGAGAAGCCTGCGCCGCTCCACACTCATAGTTTCAGGCATGGTCAGCACCAGCCGGTAACCCCGGGCCGCGCAAACCATGGCCAGGCCAATGCCGGTATTTCCGCTGGTAGGCTCGATGATCAGGGTGTCCTTAGTTATCAACCCTTTTTCCTCCGCCTCACGGATCATGTTGTAAGCTATTCGGTCTTTAACACTTCCGCCGGGATTAAAGTACTCCAGCTTGGCCAAAACAACGGCAGGTAGACCGAAAGCCATCTTTCGTAAACGAACCAGGGGCGTGGAACCAATCAATTCCGTCACGTCATTAAATATGCGCATGCAACCAACCTCCAGAGGTGAAAAGAAAATCCGTTAATAACATATCCCAGGAAACTGTGGGAATATATTTAAGGAAGATATCTTTTTGCACAATCTCATAAAGCGTGGTCCCGGAAACGGGTTACCAACCCGCTACTGTTAGCAATTTCACCCTCCACCCCCGGCCAGCAAAAAAGTGGCCAGACCGACACCCACCAGCCCAATGGTCCAGCCCGCGGGCAAATTGGCCAGCAGCCCCACCATGGCCACCCCGAGGCCGGCCAGGCGAATCAGCAAGCGCACGTTACGGTTCATCTAGTACTCACCTCCTGTGAAACCACCAAGAGGGTCCTTCCACATGATCACGGCGTCCTCGTTGGTGTCGGTGTAGTATCCCCGGCGCCGGCCCCGTTCCACAAAACCCAGGGATGCATAAAGGTGCCGGGCCACGTAGTTGGAGGTGCGCACCTCAAGGGTCATACGGCTGGCTCCCAGCGTAACCGCCCGGCGCATGAGTTCCTGCATCAGTTTCCGCCCTATATGGCGCCGGCGATACTGGGGATGAACGGCCACATTGGTCACGTGGGCCTCATCCAGAACCAGCCACATCCCGGCATAGCCGACCACCTTTTGACCCGCCAGAACGACGATGTATACGGCAAACTCGTTTTGCAACAATTCATATGTAAAGGCATGGCGGGACCACGGAGTGGTAAAAGAGACCTGCTCAATGGCCAGTACCTCATCCAGATGATCGCAGGACATTTCGGTAAAAGTCAGTTCCATAGGCATACACCGGCTTACCCTTTTTGTTTTTGAAGCCATTTCACTTCAGCTTCGGATAACCGGATGTAGTTGGGCAATAGCTCCAGGGGATCCCTACCTTCCCCGGCCATCAGCAGCCGGTAACCCAGCTCGGCCACCGGGGCACCCCGGGGCCAGCGGGCACTACCCGGGGCCAGAAAAACCCGGCTACCTAGTTGTTTTTTAAAGAATTCGCCATAAATGGGAACCCCGTCGCCCAGCACGGTAACGGGAAGCTCCAGGGGTTCAAAGCGTCGAACAAGTTCCTCAGGCCGGACCGCCATGGGACCTTCCAGGCGTTCCAGTTTCCCCTCGACCGTTCGATATATCGCCGCATAGACCTCGTCTTTCCGGGCGTTAAGAATGGGGCAAATTAACCCCCTTTGGCCTGTTAAAGGGTACGCCAGGGCATCCAGGGTGCTGATGCCCACAATGGGCAATCCCCAGACCTGGGCCAGGGTTTTGGCCGTGGCCATGCCTATGCGCAGGCCGGTAAAGGAACCGGGGCCCGAGGAAACGGCGATGCCCCCCAGATCCTCACGGGTAACTTGGGCATCTTCCAGTACCGCTTTGATCATGGGCAGGAGGTTCACCGAGTGGGTGCGCTGGTTATTAACCATCCGCTCGGCCAGCACCCTTTCCCCGTGGACCACCGCCACTGCAGCCACCGGGGTGGCGGCTTCAATGCCCAGCACAAACAAGGGCGCTCAGCTCCTTCACCAGTTCTTCATAACGCTTTCCCCGGGGAATGAGAAGAATTTCCCGTAATTCCGGTTCCCCGGGGAATCCTTTGAGGTAAATGTCCAGCCGTTTGGAAGGCAAAACTTCTTCGATCCGCCCCGCCCACTCCACCAGGGTCACTCCATCACCATAGAAGTATTCTTCATAGCCCAGGTCGGCCATGTCCCCGGGCCCGTCCAAACGGTAGGCATCCATATGGTAAAGGGGCAACCGGCCGGAGTATTCGTTAATTAAAGTAAAAGTGGGGCTGGTCACCGGCCCCGTGATCCCCAGGCCACGGGCGATACCCCGGGCCAGTACCGTCTTCCCTGCACCCAGATCACCGTGCAGGCACAGGACATCCCCCGGAAGTAAGACGGAGGCCAAAAGGCGGCCGAATTCTTCAGTTTCCCCGGCAGAACGGGTTCGCCATACCAAAGCCATGAGACCACCTGATTCGTATTCTACCACGCAAAAAAGAAGCCTGCCAGTATTATAACCGATGGGCGGGCCGGGACAAAACTCTTTGTGAGCGCAAATATTCAGTTAAACCGCGATAACTAGAAAGGCACGGCGTTGTCCAGAGCGAACGATTTTGCGGAGCGCCGGTAACAGCACCCGGTGAAGCGAGGCTGCCGGCTCGGCTCTCGAGGACGCAAGATTAACTAACCGAAAAAAGTTTGAGACACATTGGTGTCAAAGCCTACAACGAAGCAAAACTAGTAACGGGCAATCCGCAGAGAGCCAGAGCCGGCCCGAAGCGAACCGTGGTGCGCATCTTACGCGGAGCACATGAGTGAGCGGGACAACGCCGTGCCTAAAGCGGCTGACTAAACATTTACTTGCGAACCTGTCCTGGGATAAATATTCAGTAAAACCGTCACTTTGGATTCTTAGCCTAAGGGGCAAAGTGATCGTAGCCGCGGGCCTCCAGGGGGACGCAGCGGCCGCCGGCCAGTTCCAAAACCATTCCCTTTTCCGCCGGGATGACCTCACCAATGCACCGGCATTCTTCGCCGGCCGCCGCAAGCTTTTCCTCCACACCCCGGGCTAAATCCGGTGGAACGGTAAAGACAAGCTCAAAATCCTCCCCCCCGGAAAAGGCCCAATCCAGGGGATCGTGATTGGCCAGGGCGGCCACCCTTCTCACCCGGAAATCCACGGGAATACCCTCCGCCCGCACCCGGCAACCCACACCGCTGGCCCGGCAGATTTCCCGCAGTTCGGCGGCCAGGCCATCGCTGACGTCATCCATGGCCGTAACCCCGGCACGGGACAGAATCCGCCCGGCCCGCAATCTCGCCCGGGGCTCCAGGTGAGCCCGCTTTAGGAAAGCTGCCATCCCGGGGTCAATAGTTAAATCCGGATGCCGGCACAGGTACAGCCCGGCTGCGGATTTGCCCAGACCGCCGGTGACGTAGATCAAATCCCCCACCCTGGCCCCGCTGCGGTAGACCGCCCGGCCTTTTTCCACGAACCCCAGCAGGGCCACGTTGATCACCAGCCGCTCCGGACTTAACACTGTATCCCCGCCCACGATGTTGAGGTTATATTCCCCCGCTGCCTGCCTGATACCCTGGTAAAGTTCCTCCACCTCCTCCACGGACAGGCGGGCGGGCAGGCCCAGGGAAACCACGCCATGGGCGGGCCAACCACCCATGGCCGCAATATCGCTCACATTAACCGCCACAGTCTTGATGCCTACCTGGGCGGGGGTGGCATAATCCAGCGAAAAGTGGACCCCTTCCACCAGCATGTCGGTGGTGAACAGCAGCCACCAGGGGCCTTCCAGGTTTAAAACCGCTGCGTCATCCCCTATGCCCTGCACCACTTCACCCGGCCGGTTGATCAAATCCCGGGACAAACGGTCTATGAGGCCAAACTCGCCCAGATCGCCGAGCTTCAAAGCTCTACCACCCCCTTAATGCCATGTAGACACCCATCACGCTTTCAGAGCCACCAACAGAGGATGAAAATGGCCGCCGCTTTGTACGAAGCGAGCGACATTGCATTCCTTTAGCACTCTTCCACCCTTTCCGCGCCCAGGTACCTGGCCACAATCTCCATGGCACAGAAGTCGCCGCACATGGTGCAGGCCTTAGTCCCGGCGGGATTGCGCTTCTCACGATATGCCCGGGCTTTTTCCGGGTCAATGGCCAGATTAATCTGGGCCTCCCAGTCCAGGGCCTTGCGGGCCCGGGCCATAGCCAGATCCCATTCCCGGGCTCCCGGCACACCCTTGACCAGGTCCGCCGCGTGGGCGGCAATGCGGGACGCCACCACCCCTTCCTTTACATCATCTATAGTAGGCAGCCCCAGGTGTTCGGAAGGGGTTACGTAACATAAGAAGTCCGCCCCGGCCATGGCGGCCAGCGCCCCCCCAATGGCGGCGGTAATGTGATCGTAGCCGGGGGCCACGTCGGTAACCAGAGGGCCCAGGACGTAAAAAGGAGCCCCGTTGCACAACGTCTTTTGCACCTGTACATTGGCGGCCACCTGGTCCAGGGGAACATGCCCCGGCCCTTCCACCATGGCCTGCACACCCGCCGCCCGTGCCCGGTCCACCAGTTCGCCCAGTACAATTAACTCCTGGATCTGGGCCCGGTCGGTGGCATCGGCCAGGCATCCCGGCCGCAGGCCGTCCCCCAGGCTCAAGGTGACATCGTAACGCAGGCATATTTCCAGCAAGCGGTCAAACTGTTCGTAAAGGGGGTTCTCCCGTTCGTTGTGTAGCATCCACCCGGCCAGAAAGGAGCCTCCCCGGCTGACAATATCGGTAACGCGCCCCTGCCTTTGCAGGCGCCCAATGGTCTCCAGGGTGATCCCGCAGTGCACGGTAATGAAGTCCACCCCATCGGCAGCCTGCTTTTCAATGACGGCAAAAAGGTCGTCGGCCGTCATCTTCACAATACCACCCCGTTTTTCCCGGGCTTCCACAGCCGCCTGGTAAATGGGCACGGTACCCACCGGTACGGAACTCCTGGCAAGAATCGCCCGGCGGCAGCCGTCCAGGTCGCCTCCGGTGGACAGGTCCATCACCGCATCGGCTCCAGCCTTTAAAGCAGCTTCCAGTTTGGTTAATTCGTCCTCAATGCCGGGAAAGGCGGTGGATGTGCCCAGGTTGGCATTGATTTTCGTCCGCAACCCCTCTCCAATGCCGCAGGGATCAAGACTGACGTGGTTTTTATTGGCCGGAATAACCACCGTTCCGGCAGCTACCTTCTTTAAAATTTCCTCCACCGGCACTTTTTCTCTCTCAGACACCCGGCGCATGGCCGCCGTTATTTCCCCTGCCCGGGCTGCTAAAAGTTGAGTCATGGCAAATACCTCCTTGCATTATCGATCCGGGAACGCAGTTCGCGGGCAGCGCCGGATACATCTTCTGCCGCCACCACTGCCGTGATCACCGCCACCCCGTCAGCCCCGGCGGCAATCACCTCTTCTACATTATGTGCCTTGATGCCCCCGATGGCCACTTTGGGTATGCTTACCACCGACGCCACCTGGCGCACCAGGTCCACACCCACCGGAGCCTGCACATCATCCTTGGTGCGGGTTTCATAGACGGGACCTACGCCGATATAGTCCGCTCCCTGCCGCTGGGCCTCCAGAGCCTGTTCCACACTGTGGGTGGAGATGCCGATAATTTTGCCGGGGCCGAGAATGCGCCGGGCCATGCCGATGGGCAGATCATCCTGGCCCAAATGTACACCGTCGGCCCCCACCGCCAGGGCTACATCCACCCGGTCGTTGACAATAAAGGTTACTCCTTTCTCCCGGGTCAGGCGGCGCAGCTGGTATCCGGCGTCAATTAGCTGGCGGGCGGTAAAATCTTTTTCCCGCAGCTGTAAAACTGTTGCCCCGCCCTCAATAGCCGCCCGGGCCACTTCTACCACCGGCCGGCCCCGGCTAAACTTATCACCCGTAATCACGTAGAGGCTGTAATCAACTTTGCGGGCCCCCGGTTTACAATAGGGAGCTTCACTCACGTCCAACTGCACCAGGCGGCTCACCATTTCCTTTTCCACCAAATAAGCTGCATAGCGGATCTCCTTGAAGGGAGCGGTTAACGGCAAAAGGCGGGCATACTCCTCCAGCACCCGGGTAGCTTCCTGCACCCGCTTAAAGTTGGCCATCACCAGCTGTATAAGATTGGTCTTTTCCTCTCCCGTGGCCGGGGGAGCGGGGGCGGCCACGTCACCCTCCACATCCCGGGCCTGCACCAGAACCGCCCCCCGTCCGGGAAAACTTTCCTGCAATATACCCAGGCGGTGCCGCATATCCCTTATGCGTATGGTCATCCCGGCATCGTCAAGAACAAAACGGGCTACTTCTTCCACCACCCGCAACCCTTCCCGGGCGCGGTTAAAATTGGCATCCAGGACCCGGTAAAGATCTCCCATGGAACCACCCCCATAAAAAATACCCATCCACCTGATAAGGAGATGGGTATAGTACGCTACCGGTCACCCATTTCCCTACGCTGGTATGATCCAGATCAGGTTCAAAGGGTAAAGCGAGAAACGCTTTTCTCAGCCCGGCACCTCCCACGAACACGAGAAAACCCTGGCCCCTCATGCTAGCTTAAAATTAGCTGAGATTTGCCGGTACCGGGCACCCCCATGGGTATAAAACCTTTTCACTTGTATATTGTATAATTGTTCGTCAACAAAAAAATTTTTCCTGCTTTAAATTTTAAATTACGTAACTTTCGCTCCAAAAATAGTTCTGTTTTTGATTCCAGGTCAAATCCTGGATCAATGCCTTAACCTTTTCAATATCAAAGGGTTTGGCCATGCAGCAAAGAGCCCCGTTTTTCAGTGCCTGCTCTTTGGTCTGTTCGGAAATATAGGCGGTCATGATGATAACAATGGTGTCCGGGGCAATCCTTCTAATGCGCCGCAGGGCCTCCAGGCCGTCCATTAAAGGCATCCTTACATCCATAAAAATAACATCCGGGTGAATCTGGCGCACCTTCTCAATGGCCACCAGTCCGTTCTCCGCGGTATGTACCCGGTGACCAAATTCCCTGATAAGTATGTCCAATAAGTAACGCACCCCGGGTTGGTCATCAACTATTAGAACATCAAGAGTCTCTTTTCTCACGCACTGCACCTCCGACATAATATGACATGAATTTACATTGAAGTTTAATCCTTCCGTTTCTGAATTTTACATGTTCGACACAGAGTCATTTAATCCTGCCATGTTACCCTAAATTCTTAATAAAACAATGATTTCACTCATATGGATATATTTTTAAATAATTCAAACAATATTCCTTTAAAAAATCACTACCTGGTTTTATTGTTTCCATGATATTACTCATTCCCATTTCATTAATGATAACATTTTTGTTTTTAATATTATTTTATCTGGGCAGAACATTACCGAATTAACTACGTTAGATCCTTGTAAACCAGGCGTCCATCAATATAGGTTTTAATTACCCGGGTGCGGGGATCAAAGGGATGGCCGTTTAGCACGACTACATCGGCATCCTTACCCGGCTCCAGGCTGCCCAACCGGTTTTCCAGGCCCAGTATCCTGGCCGCATCCAGGGTAATGGCCCGCAGGGCCCTTTCCTCCGGCAGCCCGCCCCGGACGGCCAGGGCGGCGGATAGGGCCAGATACTGAATGGGCACCACCGGGTGGTCGGTCATGATGGCAAAAGTGACACCAGCCCCGGCCAGGGCCCGGGGAGTCTGCAGGGAAATCCCTTTCAGCTCTACCTTGGCCCGGTTGGTAATCATCGGCCCCACCACGGCCATCACCCCATGGGCCGCCAGCTCCTGCGCCACCAGGTAGCCTTCGGTGCAATGCTCCACTACCAGCAAAAGATTGAATTCCCGGGCAATGCGCAGGGCGGTCATAATGTCATCGGCCCGGTGGGCATGCACCCTTAATGGAATTTCCCGCCGCAGCACCCGTACCAGCGACTCCATTTTTAGATCCCGGTCGGGACGTTCACCCCGCCCGGCCGCCGCCGCTTCCAGCTTGCGCTGGTAATCCTGGGCTTTAGCCAGCGCCTCCCTTAAGAGGGCCGCCGAAGCCATACGGGTGGCGGGCATTTTTTTCTCGCGCCCGTAAGTGCGCTTGGGATTCTCACCAAGGGCAGCCTTTAAGCCCACCGGGGACCGGAGCACCATCCGGTCGACCACCTGGCCGGCGGTTTTGAGGGCCACCATCTCCCCACCGATGATATTGGCGCTGCCGGGACCGGTGGCCACGGTGGTCACTCCCCCGGCCCGGGCATCTTCAAAGCCCAAATCTGCAGGGTAGACGGCATCGATGGCCCGCAGGTGAGGGGTAACCGGATCGGTATATTCATTGGTATCATCCCCCTCCTCCCGGTAAATCTCCTCGGCCACGCCCACATGGCAGTGGGCATCTATAAACCCGGGCATTACCACACAGCCGGTGGCATCGTCCACCTCAACACCTGCTGGAACCTCGTTTAAAGGGCCTACGGCGACAATTTTGCCCCGCTCTACAAGCACCATGCCCGGTTCATATACTTGTCCGGTCATGGTAATCACTTTTCCACCGGTTATGGCCAGCATACTTGCTCATCTCCCCTTTTGCCTTTTTTGTACTCCCGGCCGGCGTCCACCAGGGCCGCAAAGATACCTAAAAAGCGCCCGTCCCGCTCCCACATGGTTTCGGGATGCCACTGCACCCCCAGGGCAAAACCCCGGGCGGTGCTTTCTATGGCTTCGATAATACCATCCACGGACCGGGCAGAAACAATAAACCCCGGAGCAGGCCGCCGTACCGCCTGGTGGTGAAAGCTGTTCACCCGCATAACCCCTGCACCAAATATAGCGGCCAGGCAGGTGTTTTCCTCCACCATAATTCCGTGGGTGGCGCACCAGCGGGGAGCCCGCTGGTGGTGCTTTAAACAACCCGGAACCTGAGCAGCAATATCCTGATAAATATTCCCCCCGGCGGCAATATTCAATACCTGGGCCCCCCTGCAAATACCCAGGACGGGCAGGCCCAAAGATAACGCCCGGCGGGCCAGGCCCAGCTCAAAGTCGTCCCGCTCCGGGCTTATCTCTCCACAACCCGGCAGGGGTTCTTCCCCGAAATGGACGGGATCCACATCGCCGCCCCCGGAGAGAATTAACCCGTCTAAAAGCTCCGGCCATGTATTCAAACCGGCCTCCCTTCCGGTGTACGGCAGCAATAACGGTAACCCGCCGGCGGCTTCCACAGCCCTGGTATAAAAGCGACTTAAAAAAAAGTGCATTTTTTCCTCATCCCAGGCGCAGGTAATGCCAATTAACGGCAGCATTAAAGCACCCCCGCTCAAAAAGAAAAAGCACCTGCTGCAGGCGCTCTATATGTCCACCAGGCCCAGGCTGATTTCTACGGCATGGTTCACTTTGAGCATGGTTTCGCGGCTTAAGGAGGTGACTTTTTCCATCAGGCGGCTCTTGTCAATGGTGCGAATCTGTTCCAGCAGGATGACCGAATCCTTCTCCAGTCCGCCCGGACTTGCGGGCATTTCCACGTGGGTGGGAAGCTTGGCCTTGGCAATTTGAGAAGTAATGGCCGCCACAATGGTGGTGGGGCTGTACTGGTTGCCAATATCATTTTGAAGGATTAATACGGGTCGGGTACCACCCTGCTCCGAACCCACCACCGGGCTGAGGTCGGCATAAAAGATGTCGCCACGGCGGACCTGCATTGATTTATTTTACCTCCGCCTTCTCATATTGTCCTACCGCTTCCGCCTCCAGCCGGTAGTGTTCAGCAGCTAATTCCCGGTTGATTTTGGCCATTTCCTGATACCCCTTTTTCATCTGCTCCCGTAGCTGCCGGCGCTTGCGTTCGGCAATGTAGAAGCGCATGGCCTCCCGGATCAGTTCGCTCCTGTTTAGTCTTTCTGCAGCCACAATCCCGTCTACCTCGGCCAGGAGATTGTCGGGAAGGCTAACCATAATTCTCTTCACCTGAGCCACCAGCCATACCCTCCTTAAATTCGAGGCAAAACTACCAGTATAACATATTATATACACCTGGGCGCGGGTTATGTCAATACCTGGTTAAAAAAGGGTATTATTTACTGTTCCTGATAATACTTGGCTGCTCCCGGGCCGCGGCACAAGGCAATTTTACCGGTACGCACCATTTCGACAATGCCGTGATCCTCCAGCACCGCGCACAGAGCGTTGATCTTTTCTTCATCGCCCGTCAGTTCAATAACCATTGTTTCCCGGTTGACGTCCACAATGTTCGCCCGGAAGATCTCGACAATATCGACAATATCGGAGCGGCGGGCTGCATCAGCCTTCACCTTGATCAGGGCCAGCTCCCGCTCAATGGATTCACTGCTGTGCAGTTCCTGAATCTTGATCACGTCCACCAGCTTGGATAGTTGTTTAACCACTTGATCCAGTTCCCGGTCGTCGCCGTTAACCACAATGGTAATGCGGGTGATGTCCGGCTCCTCGGTGTAACCGGCGGCAATACTTTCTATATTGAATACCCTCCTGCTCAACAGGCCGGAAATCCGGGCCAGCACCCCCGGCTTGTTCAGCACCAGCACCGCCAAGGTATGTTTCACGCCTATCCCCCCGTTCTTTCTGTGATACGTTTATTTTAACATAAAACCCGCACATTGAATATCGGATTAACGCAAGAGTCCGTGGTCAAGATCCAGTAGGTATCTCTACCCTGAAAATAGTAATTGCCGCCGTTTGCACGCGCTCGCTCCGTTCGCCTCGCAGGCCAAACTAGTGCTCGACCTCGGGCTCCGGCGGGGTTCCCGGCCCATTCGGCATCCATGCCTCAGGGGCCGGCCTCGGGCATCCATGCCCTCGGCCCCGCCTCCGCCCTCGGTCTCGCCAAGTTTGGCACCTGGCTCGGCTCAAGGTCGCTCGCTTCGTGCAAAACGGCGGCCATTTATCTTCTGTGGTCTAATAGGCGTAAATCCTGCCGTAAGGTCTTTTGGATACCGGCATCAGTTTGACAAAACGGTCATCCAGGATGCTTTCCGCATTGAGGTTAAAGTGCCGGGCAAATTCACCAACGTACTGGTGTAAAAGCCGACGGTCCTTGTCATCCAGCTCCAGCACGCCCACTTCCTTGCCCAGCTGGTGGGGGGCAACTTCTCCCCGCAGGTAAATTACCCCGCCGTGCATGCCCGTACCGATGTAGTGGGCGTGGTGGCGCTCGCCCGGCTTGAGGTTTAGGCCCAGCAGGATCACAATACCCCCGGCCATGTACTCGCCAAAGAAGTCCTGGGCCGTCCCGCCGATTACCAGTACCGGCACCTTGCCGGTATACTCCTTCATATGAATGGCCGCCCGGTAACCGACGCTGTCCCGGATAAAAATCCTGCCGCCGCGCATGGCCATGGCCACGATATCCCCTGCCCGCCCGTGAACCACGATCTCGCCGTCATCCATGGTATTGCCCACCCCGTCCTGGGCATTGCCGTGCACCACGATGCGGTGCCCGGCCAGGAAAGCTCCCAGGTCGTTGCCCGGCGTGGAATAAACATGAATTTCTATTTTGCCTTCCTGCTGTGGGAGGAAGAGCCGCGTCCCGATGTAACGCTGCCCGCAAACGTTCAGCAGGGTGATCTTGCGGGCACCGGAAAGGGCCGCTTCCCGGATCAGATCATTTACTTCCTTGTGCACAAGATCCCGGGCGTCTATTTCCGCCTCCTGTCCATCTATTGAAAGGCGGCTCCTCAGTTCATCAAGGGATCTAACACCACCTAAAAACATTTCCCGCAGCCCATATCGGGCACAGCTTACCGCCATGTTCTCACTCCCCCGCTCCTTTTACTCCCAGCACGTCCAGTTCCCAGCCCTCCAGGCCCACCCCGCGCAGGTGTTCCCGGTTGCCCCGCAGGCTTTCAATGGCGTTAATGCCCATGCCGCCCAGCATTTCCTTGATCTCATGGCTCCAGCCCCGCAGCAGGTTGACCAGCCGCTGGCTGGCGATTTCCGGGTTCAGGCGGCGGGTGAGGTAGGGATCCTGGGTGCAGATACCCCAGGCACATTTGCCGGTATAGCATTTCTGGCACAGGGTGCAGCCCATGGCCACCAGTGCCGCCGAACCGATGTACACCGCGTCCGCCCCCAGGGCAATGGCTTTGACCACGTCCGCACTGCAGCGGATACCGCTGGCCGCAATGATGGAGCACTTGTGCCTGATGCCCTCTTCCCGCAGCCGCCGGTCCACTGCCGCTAAAGCCAGCTCGATGGGAATACCCACGTTATCCCGGATGGCTTTGGGCGCGGCACCGGTACCGCCCCGCAGGCCGTCAATGGCCACGATATCTGCTCCGGCCCTGACTATGCCGGAGGCAATAGCCGCCACGTTGTGCACCGCCGCAATCTTGACGGATACCGGCTTTTCGTAGTTGGTGGCCTCCTTCAAGGCATAGATGAGCATGGACAGGTCTTCAATGGAATAAATGTCATGCTGCGGCGCCGGGGAGAGAGCATCGGTACCTTCAGGGATCATCCGGGTCAGGGCAATGTTGGCCGCCACCTTTTCTCCCGGCAGGTGACCGCCAATACCCGGTTTGGCCCCCTGGCCGATCTTGATTTCCACCACCGCCGCCGAGTTTAAATACTCCGGGTCCACCCCAAAGCGCCCGCTGGCACACTGCACGACGGCATTTTGGCCGAACTTTTCCCGCATTTCCCGGGGCAGACCGCCTTCACCGGTATTGAAGAGGGTACCGAACTCTTTAGCGGCCATGGCCAGGGACACAAAGGCCTGGTAGCTGATGGCACCGTAGGACATGGCCGAGAAAAGAATGGGCGTTTCCACGGGCACATTGGGTGAAAGCCGGGATGTAATGGACACTTTGTCTCCACATACTTCCACTTCCAGGGTATCCGGCTTGCGCCCCAGGTAAGTACGCAGTTCCATGGGCTCCCGCAGCGGGTCAATGGAAGGGTTGGTTACCTGGGAGGCATTCAGGACCAGGTGGTCCCAGTAAATCCGGTAGGGCTTGTCATTGCCGCTGCCGGTCAGAATAACCCCTCCGGTCTCGGCCTGTTTCTTTAAATCCTGCAGCTTCTCCCTGGTCCAGCTGGCATTGGGACGATAGGTCGTCGGGTGCGGGTATACAGAAAGGGCGTTGGTGGGGCAGAACACCACACAACGCTGGCACCCCACACACGGGCTTTCATCGCTGAACATGAGGTCCAGTTCTGTATCGTAATGGTGAACCCCGTTGGGACACTGCCGCTCACAGACCCGGCATTTTATACACCGGTCACTGCGGCGTTCAACCAGAAACTCGGGTAACAGATGGGAAAACATGCTATCTCACCCTCATTATGTGTGATCTTGTTAAATACCGGTCAGCACATAAGTTAATAAGGTGCCTGGCACCATATTAACTTATTACACGGCACGGGCCAGGCTGGCCAGATGGTCCTTAGTGTGCAGCCGGGCCACTACCGGCTCGCCCCCCGGCGGCGTCCAGGCCAGGTCAAGCCGGGGAGCCACGGCCCGGATGGACGCCTCTTCGGAAGAAAGAAAGACAAAATCCCCCGCCGCAGCAGCTGTAATTGGCCGCAGCCTGATGCGGTCGGTCAGGCCGAACATTTCGTTATGATGGGCGACGATAACCGTAAAGGGGCCGTTCATCAGCAGAGGGGCGTAGGCCATGCGCAGGGTCTTATAAAGCTCCCGGCGTTCCGGTTCCATATGTTCAATGATGTCCCACATGGGGGCGGCGAAGATCCTGGACACCACTTCTATGGGCAGGCCCTGCCGGCGCATGAGCAGGTCCACGGCATAGGCCATTACTTCCGTATCCGTATAAAGGGTACAGTAATAGCCAAACATTTCCAGATAACGCCGGTTGGTGCCGTAAGAAGAAATCTCACCGTTATGCACCACCGTCCAGTCCAGGATGGAAAAAGGGTGTGCCCCGCCCCACCATCCGGGCGTATTGGTGGGAAAACGACTGTGGGCGGTCCAGATGTATCCCTTGTACAGCCGGTCAAGCATAAAGTAATCGGCAATCTCCTCGGGGAAACCCACCCCTTTAAAAACGCCCATGTCCTTCCCGGAAGAAAAGACGTAAACACCATCGATCCGGGTGTTGATGTACATCACTTTTTCCACCACGAACTCGTCATCTGACAGGTTATTTCCTTCTTCCAGGTGCTGGCGGGGAGATACGAAATAACGCCACACCACCGGCGGGTTCAGAACCGTTGCCTTTTTATTGGTGGGGATTTCTTCATCATAGACCACGTGGAAATGGTCGGCCAGAAATTCATCCACTATTTCTTTGGCCCCCAGTTGATGACGCTCAAACATGATGTGCAGGGCGTAATAATCCTTGTACTCCGGGTAAAGCCCGTAAATGGCAAAACCGCCGCCCAGGCCGTTACCCCGCACCTTCATGTTCACCATGGCGTTTATGGCCATTTCCCCGCCAAACCTTTCCCCGGCCGTGTTCATTACTCCAAACAAACCGCAGGCCTGGGAATCTTTTTCAGGCAGGTAACGCTCACTGATTTGCGGCTGCATGTTCGCTCATCACTCCTTCATCCATCAGCAACTCCCGTCTCAGGCCTTCCGGAATGGCCAGGTAACCGAATTCCTCCTCCAGGAGCTTCTCTTTAAAGTAAGTAACAGGGCAACCCCGGCGCATCAGGTGAAGAAAGATACCCGCCCGGGCAATCCCGGTCACCAGGGTAAACCCGTAAATGCGGTCGTCCTTCAACACAAATCTCCGGTAGCTGCGGGAGCCGGCATCAAAACGGCTGATAACCTCAAAGCCATCCTTTTCCCCTGCCGTGTTGAGACCGGCCGTGATAATGTTCAGGTCGAAAAAGTGCATGGCATTCATGGAGGTGGCCCGGTCATATTCCCGCTTCATACCCAGCATGTTGTACGCGGCCACCCGGCCGCCGGCGTAGGCATTGGGCCACAGGGGGAGCACGCGCCGGTTACCCATCAGGAAGTCGTAAACTTCGGCACAGTCTCCACAGGCATAAACACCGGCAGCGGATGTTTCCATCTGTTGATTCACCAGAATACCCCGGTTCACGGCCAGTCCGGCTTCCCTGGCCAGGTCCACCCGGGGGACCACACCCACGGCCACCACCAGCAGGTCGCAGGGGAGGGAAGTACCGTCGGTGAGCACCACTCCGGTGGCCCGCTCCCCGCCCTGGACTTCTTTAAAGGTGGTTCCGGTGTATATGGCCACGCCGGACCGGCGGAAGGCCTCCTCAATCAGCCGGGAGGTAAACTCATCCACCACCGGCGCCAGCACCCGGGGAGCCAGTTCCACCACACCGACCTCCAGACCCTTTTTATGCAGCGCCTCGGCTGCCATAAGGCCGATGATCCCCCCGCCGAGCACCACCGCCCGCCCCGCCGACGGGAGCAACCGGCTGATGCGCTGCAGATCCTGCAACGCCACAAAGTTGCAGATGTTCTCCTTTTCCGTATCCAGTCCCGGTATGGGGGGTACAATGGGCCGCCCGCCGGTGGCCAGCAGCAGTTTTCCATAGGAGATGGTCCGGCCGTCATCCAGTTTTACCACGTGTCCGGCCGTATCCAGGCCCACCGCCCGCCGGCCAAGCACAGGGGTAACTCCCAGACGCTCATAGAAATCCACCGGGCGGTAGAGCATTTTCTCCACGGGCACTTCATTATCCAGGTAATAGGGCAGCAGGGCCCGGGAATAGACATGGTGTGGTTCTTCCCCGATAACAGCTATGGAACTGCTTTTATCGAATGAACGCAGGGTTTCAATGCAACCCACCGCACCCACCGAGTTACCAATGATCAGATAATCAAACCTCTCCATAAGCTTCCCCCTTGCCTAACTGGTGAACGAATCCTGATAAACCAGTGCCCGGTTGGGACACTGCTTCACGCAGGCCGGTTCTCCCATTTCCTTACACAGATCGCACCTGGCTACTTTGCGGTTGACTTCATCGATGACCACTGCCCCGTAGGGACAGGCTATAACGCAGCTGTAGCAGCCTACACAGCGTCCGGCATCGTGTTCCACCCGGCCTGTGAGGGGGTCCCTGTACAGTGCCCCGCTGATGCATGCCTCCACGCAGGACGGTTCGGTACAGTGCCGGCAATGCACGGGGAGGGTAAAGGGCAGGTTTTCTTCCACCACCACCCGGGGTACCGGCCGTGGTGTTTCATGGAGAAATGCTTTGAGAATGTTTTTACTGCGTGAATGTGCCACCACGCACCAGACCTCACACAGGTGGCAACCAATACAGACTTCCGGCTTGACCACAACTCGAGGCATTTCCGTCACTCCTTCCCCGATAGACTATAGACTAAAGTTGTAAAAAAGACTAAAAAAGCCCACGGCAGGCCTGTGGGATGGAAATGGACATTTTCCTCCTTGAAAGGTGACCTGCACGTGGGCCTCGTTGCCCTCGTTACCCCGGCACACCGTTGTACCGGTTCAATTTATTTTCGCATATTTGGGGGCGGTCGCCCCCCCCCCGGTGCTCAAGTTCGGCCGGCTTCCTGGCCCGTCCGGCCCTTCCGCAAGGTACTACGCCGTCCTCCAGCGAGCACGCCTAGTACTTGGTCAGATACTCCTCAATCTCCCAGGGATGCACCTGCACGCGATAACGGTCCCATTCGATGCGCTTTGCCTCCATGAAGCGGCTGTATACGTGGGGGCCGAGAGCTTCCTTGATCACCTCGTCCCGCTCCAGCTCATCCAGGGCTTCCTTCAAACTCTCGGGCAGGCAGCCGATGCCCCGCTCCTCCCGTTCCCTGGCACTCATTTCATAAATGTTGCAGTCGCAGGGCGGCGGAGGCAAAATGCGATTTTTAATACCGTCCAGCCCCGCCGCCAGGCACACTGCCAGGGCCAGGTACGGGTTGCAGGACGGGTCCGGGCTGCGCAGCTCGATGCGGGTTGACTGGCCCCGCTTGGCCGGAATACGGATGAGGGGGCTGCGGTTGCGGGAGGACCAGGCGATATACACCGGTGCCTCGTAACCGGAAACCAGACGCTTGTACGAGTTTACCGTCGGGTTGGTTATGGCGGCAATGGCCCGGGCGTGCTTCATCAAGCCGCCGATGTAATACAGGGCTGTATCGCTCAACTGCAGGGGTGCCTGGGGATCGTAAAAGGCATTCTCCCCGTTTTTCATAAGGGACTGGTTTAAGTGCATGCCCGAACCGGCAATGCCGAATATGGGCTTGGGCATGAAGGAGGCATGAAGCCCGTGCCTCTGGGCGATAGTGCGCACCACAAACTTAAAGGTGACCACCTTGTCGGCGGTATCCAGGGCATCGGCATATTTAAAATCAATTTCGTGCTGCCCGGGAGCCACCTCATGGTGGGAAGCTTCGATTTCAAAACCCATCTGCTCCAGGGTGAGGACCATGTCCCGCCGGGCATCTTCACCCAAATCCACAGGCGTCAGGTCAAAATAGCCCGCCCGGTCGTGGGTGATGGTGGTGGGACGGCCGTCACTGTCCACGTGGAAGAGGAAAAATTCCGCCTCCGGACCCACGTTCATGGTAAAGCCCATTTCCCTGGCTTCGGCTATAACACGCTTGAGCACGTAACGGGGGTCGCCGATAAAGGGGGTGCCGTCGGCATTATAAATGTCACATATCAACCGGGCCACCGCCCCGTCCCGGGGGCGCCAGGGAAAGACTACGAAGGTGGCCGGGTCGGGACGCAAGTACATGTCCGATTCCTCGATACGAACAAAACCTTCAATGGAAGAGCCGTCAAACATCATTTCCCCATTTAAGGCCTTGTCCAGCTGTTCTACGGTAATGGAGACGTTTTTTAACACACCGAAAATATCGGTAAACTGCAGGCGGATAAATTTCACTCCCAGTTCTTTGGCCAGATGCCTTACATCATCGTTAGTCAACTGAGCCACGGGCCTTCAACCTCTCCCTTCTAAAAAACCGGGGCTATTTACGAAAAAAAGGCCACACCTGCAGGATAGCGGTCTCACCTGCTGCATGTGGGCCCCATTGCCCCTTCCGGATACAACATCGTACCCGAATTATGTTGTTGCACCGTTATTTTAAAGCTAGTTTATAGTATATACCATAAATACCTCAAAAGAAAAGGGCTTTTTGACAAATTTTTTACCCTGGAAAAAATACCCTACCGGGTATCCCCGGCAGGGCTATTAGGAGGATGGTAACAAAACTTTTTAAAACTTGGTTAGGTACTCTTCAATTTCCCAGGGGTGAACCTGGACGCGGTAGTTTTCCCATTCCTTTTGTTTGGCCTCGACAAACTTGGTGTAAATGTCTTCGCCCAGAGCTCCCCTGATTACCTCATCCCCGGCCAGTTCCTGCAGAGCTTCCTCCAGGCTGGCGGGCAGGCTCTCGATGCCCAGTTCCCGCCGCTCGGCAGCGGTCATCTCGTAAATGTTGCGGTCACAGGGAGGCGGCGGCGCAATGCGGTTTTTAATCCCATCCAGGCCGGCCGCCAGACAGACCGCCAGGGCCAGGTAGGGGTTGCAGGACGGGTCGGGGTTGCGCAGCTCAATGCGGGTGGACATGCCCCGCTTGGCCGGGATGCGGATCAGCGGGCTGCGGTTGCGCCCCGACCAGGCAATATAAACCGGGGCCTCATAACCGGGCACCAGACGCTTATAGGAGTTTACCGTGGGGTTGGTTATCGCGGCCAGGGCCCGGGCGTGCTTCATTAGACCTCCGATGTAGTAGCGGGCAATATCACTCAACCCGTCGGGGGCGGAAGGGTCATAGAAAGCATTTTCGTTCCCCCGGAAGAGGGACTGGTTGGTGTGCATGCCGCTGCCGTTAATGCCATAGACGGGCTTGGGCATGAACGTGGCATGCAAACCGTGCCGCTGGGCAATGGTCCGCACCACAAATTTGAAGGTCACAATTTTATCGGCACAATCCAGGGCATCGGAATACTTAAAGTCAATTTCATGCTGGCCGGGAGCCACCTCGTGGTGGGAGGCCTCAATTTCAAAACCCATTTCTTCCAGGGTGAGCACCATAGCCCGGCGGGCGTTCTCCCCCAGATCCACAGGGCTGAGGTCGAAGTAACCGGCCTTATCGTGGGTGCGCAGGGTGGGACGTCCCTCGGAATCCACCTGGAAAAGGAAGAATTCCAGCTCCGGTCCCACATTCATGGTAAAGCCCATTTCCGCCGCCTGGGCCAGCACCCGCTTGAGAGTGTTGCGGGGGCAGCCGGCATAAGGAGTGCCGTCGGGATTATAGACATCGCACATGAGGCGGGCCACGGCACCGTCCCGGGGACGCCAGGGAAATACGGCAAAGGTTCTGGGATCGGGACGAAGGTACATATCGGACTCTTCAATACGGGTAAATCCGTGAATGGAAGAGCCGTCAAACATCAGCTCCCCGTCCAGGGCCTTTTCCAGCTGTTCCACGGTGATGGCCATGTTCTTGAGCACACCGAGAATGTCGGTGAACTGCAGGCGGATGAACTTTACGCCCATTTCCCTCGCTTTGGCCAGTACTTCTTTTTTAATTGCTTCGTCCATAAAACAACCACCTTCTTGAAATTTTTCAAAATGGAAAGGCGCCCCAGGGGAATAGTTCATACTGACTTAATTCCCCACAGGGCGCCTTTGCCCATTTTTCGGTACGTCATTATACCTTAACTTTTTAAGTTGTGGGCCAGGATGATGGCTTCGGCAACCTGACGCATGGAAATGCGTTTGTCCATGCTGCTTTTTTGCATGCGCCGGAATGCCTCGGCTTCCGTGAGTCCCAGTGTCTCCATCAGGATTCCCTTGGCTTTTTCTACTAATTTACGGGTTTCCAGGGCTTCCTTCAATTCCTGGACCTGGCTTTCCAGCCTGATGATTTCCTGGTAGTTGGCCAGGGCCAGTTCCACGGCGGACAACAGGGTACTTTCATCCACCGGCTTGGTCAGGAGGGCCGATACCCGCGCCTCTTTGGCTTTCTCTAAAAGGCCGGGACTCATGGAGTTAACCAGCACGACCACTGGGGCCAACTTATCCTCATGGAGAATGCGTGCCACTTCCAGCCCGTCCATGCCCGGCACCCCGGCCTCGATGATCAGCAGATCCGGCTGCCGGCTGCGCACCAGCTTGAGGCCCGAAAGGCCATCCGATGCCTCACCCACGACCCAGTATCCCAGCTTGGTGAGCACGGCTTTAATGGACTTTCTCCAGGTGGCATCGCTATCTACCAGCACTATTCTCTGTTCCGCCATGGAGATTTTCCTCCCAAATTGTTCCTGGTAACCAATCCGCCGGGCGTTGCCGGACTACTGGAAAAAATACCACCTTCCCGGGAAGAAAAATGCCCTCTTCAAGGCCGTATGGCCTGTCGAGGGCGTCATTGCCTGTTCATAGCCGGGCACATCATTGTACCCTACAAATAAACCTTTGGCATGTTTTTATTATAATCCGTACCCCGGCCCTTGGCAACAGTTTTTTTGTGTTAACCTAAAATTTCTTCAACCTCTTCGGCATCCACATCCATGACGTACCTGATGCCGGTAATTTCAGCTGCTTCCCTGGTCAGGGCGGTCACATCGTCCCGGGTGATGTAGGACAGGGCAAACTTGCGGGCGCCGCACATGAACTGCCGCAGGCCCTGGGCCAGCCGCTCAAAGTAGGTGTAGACACCGATAGCTCCCACGGGCAGTTTTTCAAAGGCTTCGGCACCCAGTTTTTCCTTCAGCTCGCTGGCGGCAATGAAGACCTGCTCAAGGGACTCACCGTATTTCTTGTACTCATTGGGCACCTTGCCGGATTTTACGGCTTCGCCCACGGTCTTACCTACCATGGCCGCCGTCAGGGGCGAGCGGGCCATGCCGATGGCTTTCACGTAGGGAGCACCAATGGCCAGTCCCTTGAACATGTGATCCTCCAGGGTGAAACCACCGGCAATGGCCACCGGCGGGACATAGGCGCCCCTGGCCGCCAGTTTATCCAGGTACTTGACCAGCAGCGCCTGCAGGTAGAGGGTGGGTACGCCCCACTCATTCATCATCCGCCAGGGGCTCATACCGGTACCACCGCCGGCACCGTCAACGGTGAGCAGGTCGAGCCTGGCGTCCGAAGCGTATTTGACTGCCCGGGCCAGGTCGGCCGGACGGTAGGCGCCGGTCTTCAAGAAGACGTACTTTGCTCCGGCCTTGCGCAGTTCTTCCACCCGGGCCATAAAGGACTCGTATTCCACCATGCCAATGCGCGAATGGCGCTCAAACTCGCTGAAAGCACCGGCCCGGTAGGCCGCCTGTACTTTGGGGTCCGTGGGATCGGGCAGCACAATGTAGCCGCGGCTCTTCAGCTGCAGCGCCCGCTCCAGGCTGTCCAGCTTAACCTCGCCGCCGATGTCCTTGGCCCCCTGGCCCCACTTAAGTTCCACAGCCTCTACGCCCAGCTTCTCAATGGCGTACTCCTGGACCCCCAGTTTGGTATCTTCAACATTGGCCTGTACGGCAATAAACCCCCTGCCGTTGTACCACTCCTGGAAGTCCTTCACCCGCCTGGCAAGGTTGGGTGAATGGACAACCCGCCCGTTCTTTATTTCCACATTGGGGTCCATGGCGCATACGTTTTCACCAACAACAATGCCTACTCCGGAAACAGCCGCACCGGCGGCCAGGTGGTCCCAGTTATTGGCTGCCACATTGGTGGATCCCATGGCAGCAATTACAATGGGCAGGTTCAGTTTTAAATCCGCGCTGGCTCCCACGGCGGTTTCCAGGCTGACTGCCGGGAAAATGGCCTTGTCGGGATCAGCTTCAATACCGTGGGCGCCCACGGTGGTACCCAGAATGTTGAAGTGGGAATAATCCACCGGGTAATCCTTCTGAGAAGCAGAGGTGGTTTTGCCAAAGGGTTGGGGATAAAGTACTTCCTTGCCCCGCACGGAAGATTTACCTATTTCACAAAGGCCGGGGCAGCCGTCCAGACAGGTCACACACATCCCGCTAAAGGGACAATAGCTCTCACCAGTGCGCAGCCGGGTCAGGGTAGCTGCAGTGGCATTAACACCTTTACTAAAACTCATTGTTCCATCCTCCTAAAAAACACGGTAAAATTAAGGCAGTGGTTCTTTCTAAAAATGCTTTCTTCTCTATTGCCGGCCTGGTGATCAACATCAAGCCGGTATTTTTTTATCCGCCGTTTCTCTCTATACCAGCCAATTCTTTGCCAACCATCCCCCCTTTCTCATCTATTTTTTCCACCGGGAACACCCCGGATTGTTTCTTTAAAATGTCCTGGTAACAAAATTTCAGAACTAAAAGTTAGTCAAATATTCATCCAGCTCCCACTGGTGCACCTGGGCTTGATAGCGCTCCCATTCGTCTTCCTTGGCTTCCAGGAAGCGAGCGGTAATCTTTTGCCCCAGGGCGTTCTGGATCACCGCATCACCGGCCAGGGCCCGTAAAGCGTCGGCCAGGTTGCGGGGCAGGCCAATGCGGCGAACCAGCTCCCTTACCGGCGCATGATTCTCCGACAGGGGTGCCCCGGGCACCAGGCCGCGTTCGATGCCGTCCAGTCCGGCTGCCAGGGAGACAGCCAGAGCCAGGTAGGGATTGGCAGTGGGGTCGGGGCTGCGCAAAATTACCCGGGTGCCTTCCTGGCGCTGGGCCGGCACACGGATCATGGTGCTGCGGTTTTCCTCCGACCAGGCAGCCAGTACGGGAGCCAGGTCGGTGGGCACAAGACGCTTGTAACTATTGACCAGCGGATTAGTAATCGCCGTTAAGGCACCGGCATGGGCAATCAACCCGGCTATATAATGGTAAGCCAGCTCGCTCAGCTGGTGCTCCCCCGCAGGATCGTAAAAGGCATTTTCACCGTCCCGCCACAGAAACTGGTGCAAATGCATTCCCGAGCCGTTGCAACAGGCCAGGGGGCGGGGCATAAAGGAGGCGTGCAGGCCGTGCCGCTGGGCAATGGTGCGCACCACAAATTTAAAGGTGGCAATGCTGTCGGCCACAGTTAAAGCGTTATCTTCTTTAAGAAAGATTTCATGCTGCCCCGGCGCAATCTCGTGGTGGGAAGAAGAAACATCCAGGCCCATCTCCTGGAGGGTGAGCACCATATCCCGGCGGGCATTCTCACCCAGATCCACCGGCGTGAGGTCACAATACCCTGCCCGGTCGTGGGTGGTAACGGTCGGCTTGCCCTGGGCATCGGTATGGAAAAGGAAAAATTCGATCTGCGCTCCTACCCGGAACTCCAGGTCCATTTCTTTCGCCCTGGCCAGCACACGCTTTAAAGCCGCCCGGGAACAGGCACCGTAAGGTTCACCCTGGGGGGTCAGCACATCACAGATCAACCGGGCCACTGCCCCTTCCCGGGGCCGCCAGGGAAAGATCACAAAGGTTGCCGGGTCGGGAAGCAGGTAAATGTCCGACTCACGGTTTTGGACGAAACCCTCGATCACCGAACTGTCAAACATCACCCGGCCTTCCAGCGCCCGGGGTAATTCCTCCACAGTGATGGCTATATTTTTCAAGACACCAAAAATATCGGTAAACTGTAACCGGATAAACTTGACATTGTATTCCCGGGCTTTATGGAGTACGTCTTCGGCCGTCAGGGTGGGCATGGTGATCTCTCCTTCCAAAACTCTGGGACAAGAAAACAAAAAACGCCCTGCTTCAGGCCCGCGTTTACCTTACAGGCCTGAATCAGGACGCCATTGCCCTGAAAAAAACCGTACAATGATGATTATAACAAGACTGCCCGGGAGATCAAGATGTTCTTAACAAGAAATACTGTATACAGTTAGCCCCGCCGCAAAAATATGCAAAATACCCAGCACGGAGCACCGGAGTGAACGTGGACAACGCCATACCCTGGCAGGTTAAGTGAATACCGACAGATTACTTTTCCAGGGCCATAATAACTTCCCGGGCCACCCGGGCTAAAGGTACGCAGCGATTCATACTCATCTTTTGCAGGTATTTATAGGCCTGCCGCTCCGTCATTCCTTTTCTCTCCATAAGCAAACCCTTGGCCCGCTCCGTCAACTTGCGCTCTTCCAGAGTCTTGCGCAGGCCTCTAATTTCCTTTTCCAGCCGCATGGTCCGCTCAAAGGAAGCCATGGCCATTTCAATGGTCGGCACCACCATTTCCTCCTGCAATGGCCTGGGGAGCACCCCGTAAACCCCGGGCGAACGAACCAGCTCGGCCACATTTTGCTGGTGCAAGTCGGCCGTAAGCACCACCGGGGCTACATGATGCTCTTCGATAATGCCGGCCACATCTATGCCCTCACTGCCTGGAAGGCGGTACTCCAGAATCACCAGTTCCGGGGTGGTTTGAAAGACCATTTGCAGCAAGGACCGGCCGTCCTGCGTTTCCCCAATCACCATGTATCCTGCATGGCGCAGGATCTCTTTAAGCCGGGCGCGAAAATCCCTGTCGCTTTCGGCAACAACAATGCGGGTCCTGTACACCGGGACCACACTCCACCTTTTTCGTCACTGAATTACATTATAACATGCGGCTATTGATGCGGGGAACCGCTGCCAGGGCTGCCTTTTCAGGGTGCCATACTCTCTTGAAGCCGGTTTTTTAATCCCAATATTGCAGCAACGTGTCATTTTAACTTGTAAATAAGCATATATTTCCCCAAAAACAATCTGGGGGGTACGCATATTGGATAAGGGCAGGCTAAAAAAGGTTTTCCCGGGGGGCAACACCTGCCGGGGATTTTACTCGTTTTACGACTACATTATTGAACCCGACGCCACCCGCATTTTTGTTATTAAAGGAGGACCCGGTGTCGGTAAGTCAACTTTTATGCGCAAGATTGGCGAAGAAATGCTGGAGCGGGGTTACGACGTGGAATTCCATTGCTGCTCCTCGGACAACGGCTCGCTGGACGGAGTAGTTATTCCGGCCATCAAGGTGGCATTGCTTGACGGCACCGCTCCCCACAGGGTCGTGTCTACCCAAGAAACAGCGGACAAGCCTTCGAAGTAGTGGTTTTTAAATAAGGTTTGCGGCGGTTCCTCATTACCGGATCTTTCAGCCGACGGCTGAAAGATGCCGCTTATTCGCCACCGGGCGTCGCTGCTTGGACGTCAGGGTCGCTGGTTAGACGCCGCGGCCCGGCGGCCTTTTTCTCACGCCGACCGTGTTGAGCGGCGTGACGTGCAACTACGTCAGCACGGTGACCTATTAGACTATCAGTATACTTATATCCCTTGGCATCGGTAAAACGCGTGTGGTCAATGAACGTCTCGGCCAGCCAGACCGGATGACCGTAATAATGGGAAGGCCCCGCAGCAAGTAGGGATATACTCGATGCTCACGGTTTCTCTTGCTTAAGTTAGACTTGAGATAGATGGCGGCTATATCCATTTCTCGCATGTGGCGCTGGACGGCTTTGCGGTTGACCAGGAATCCCTCCTTTCGAAGCTGGCCGTAATGCGCCCGGAACCGTAAAAGGGAAACTCGGAGTATATTTCGTCGATGCGGTGCTTTATGGCTATTTCTTCTGGGGAAGGAGGCACGGGGTGGTAGTATAAGCTGGAACGGTTTAAGCTTAAGAGCTCGGCTTGCTTCTTGATAGATAGTTCTGGATGACCCCATTCCACCAAACTCAGGCGCTCATCCCGGCTAAGCTCAGAGGCCACTCTTTTTTAAGCCAGGTCAGCTCAGTGGTTAAACGGTCGACTTCGGCGTAGAGGTCTTGGATTTTCTTCTCGTATTCGTTTCCTAGTACCCATTTTGTCGCTTAGGACCCCCATTTTTCGTGTCTAAAATCCTGGGTCCATTATACAATAAAAAAGTGGGCGAATTTGGACGCAAAACTCCGGAACGTCCATGTTATGTGCTTTGACCCCCTGACAAATTTCACCTTTGCCAGCTCCTCTACGAGGGCGGGAGTAGCCGGTACCGTGGTATTTCCTAAGACGCTGCATAAGTGTTCGGCCACCTCTGCTACGGCGTAAACCTGGGTTCCGTAGAGGGCGTTGACGGCTGCCGCTTTGAGCAGGGTCGATTTGAAATCGAAGTCCGGAAAAGACCGGGCAAGGGAATCCAGCGCCTCATCCGTCGCCTGCCACCCCTTGCATTTCTGGCACAACTGCAGGGCAGCTTCCATCTGCCGGCGTTCAAGAGGAACGGCCGGTTTTTTAAACATAACTCATTTCATCCCCTTCATTCGTCACTGTTACCCGGGCAGCTGTTTTTGGCTTAAGCAGTCTTTCTGCTCGGCTGATGTTTATGGCTGCCGCAATCATCGTTATCATTATACTGTATTTTGCCTTTTCTTTCCTCTCTATTGACTTCCTGCCCGCCATAAGCAAGCCTTACAAGCTGTTACAGATTTTTTCAAGGTGACAATATCACAGATGGATTATAATAAACATAAAGTTGAGGACGTGTATCTCTTATGGTATGATTTTACTAAAGTTGGTATTACCGGGAGGCGATAAAATGCCGGACCAAACTATAAGGATTGATCTCGAGTTGCCAAAAGAACTGTTCATCAAAGGCCAGGAATCGGCTCAACGGGTAAAAATGGAGGCCTTGAAGAGGCTGGCGGCAACCTTTTACGCAGATGGGAGTTTATCCCTGGGCAAGGCGGCGGAACTGGCCAACGTTTCCAAACAGGAATTCCTCGATTTCTTGGCCGCACATAACATTCCTCTCAACTATGATCTCGACGAGCTAGAGGAAGACTTGGCGACCGTTAAGGAGTTTTTGCAAAATGAAAGTGGTCTCTAACTCGACACCACTTATTGCTTTAGCCCGGATTAAGCAAGTAAACCTCCTGCATGCCGTATTTGGACGAATTATTATTCCTCAAGGTGTATACAATGAAGTGGTACTACAGGGAACTGAACTTCCCGGTGTGAAAGAAATCAGAGAAGCTACCTGGATCGAGACCCTCCAAGTACAAAACGCTCTGGCGGTTTCCCTACTTAGAACCGACCTTGATCGGGGAGAAGCGGAAGCCATCGTTTTAGCCAGGGAAGTTAAGGCGGATTATCTTTTAGTTGATGAGAAAAAAGCCCGACGTATCGCCAGAAACTCGGGCTTAAGGATCATGGGTACCTTAGGCGTTGTGGCGCTTGGTGTAAAAAAGGGGTTATTGCCTGCTATTGATCCAATCCTCGATAGCCTGGAACAGAATGGGTTCCGCTTTAGCGAAAGGGTAAGAACAAAAATTAAGGAAGAAATTGGGAAATAAACTGACGGCGGAAACTTATACCAGACCCTTCACCAGCAAGGTGAAGGGGTTTTTGTTTTGTCTCCGCCTTGCCGTCTCAAAGGCCCAAGGCTTAGAAATGGTAATTATTTCTCCCCGGGTCGTCCCATAGACGCCTCCAGCATAAACTGAAATGAAAAAAGTGCAGTTATTTGCTTGATAATTGGAATCTGCTTCGAGGTACGGTAGGCTTAGAGGTGGAAGGGTTTTTGCCCGGCCACCGGGCCTTAATAGGAGGTGGGGGCCTTGGCAAAGCGGGAATTTGAAGTAATAGTAACCCGTACCGGCTCCCAGGATGAACGTGAACAAGCCTACCGCGAAGCGATTCGTTTTGTTCTCTGTCGCCTTCCTGTGTCTAGCAGGAAATTGCAGCAAGCACATCCAAATATTCCGAGGCTGAAGGAGGGGCAGGGAAGGTGAGCGCTGCACTGATATATTTACGAGTGTCCACTGAGGAACAGGCCGAACGCGGCTATTCCATTGCGGCGCAGCGGGAGGAATGCAGGGCCAAGGCCCAGGAATTAGGCGCAACTGAAATAACAGAATTTATAGACGAAGGGGTCTCGGGCTCAATCTTAGAGCGCCCCGCCCTGGTGGCGGCGCTGGAAAAGCTAAAAGCCGGCGGCATCCGCTGGTTTGTTTGTTTGGATACCAGCCGTTTGTCACGCAGCGTGGCACACCAGCTTTTATTGATTGACGAGATTAAAAAAGCAGGAGCGGAGCTGATTTTTGTCAACTCCAAGTTTACCGACACCCCTGAAGACCGTTTTCACTTAACTGTACTTAGCGCCGTTGACGAATACGAACGCGCCAGGACCAGGCTCCGCTCCTTAATTGGCAAAAGAGCCAAGGCAAAAGCGGGGAAACTTACTCATAGCCCTGGACTTTACGGCTATGAATTTGATAAAGAAACAGATACCCTGCACATTATCGAAGAAGAGGCTAAAATCATCAGGCTTATGTATCAATGGTTCGTTTCCGAGGAAGACGTCAGCCCGTATGAAATAGCGCGGCGATTAAATGCCATGGGCATCCCTAGTCCCAAAGGCAAACAATGGGCCAAACAAACGGTTAAACGTATTTTAGCCAATAGCGCTTATGCGGGCATCCTGTATATCCGCCGCTATGATACTAAGGATGTCAAGTTCAATAAATATAAGCCGCCTGAAGAAAGGGTAAGCAGAAAAGAAAGACCCCGCGAAGAGTGGGTCCCTATTTCTGTCCCCGCCATTGTTGATAAACAAACCTGGGAGGCAGCCCAAAAGCGTTTTGAGAACTCTCGAAGGCGCTGGCGCAGCTTCAGCACTTACCCTTATCTTCTTTCGGGCCTTATGCGCTGCGGAAAATGCGGCGCGACTATACACGGGAATCTTGTTACGTCAAAAGGAAAGAAGAGGGCTTATTACGTCTGCACTGCGAAATCACCAGGCATACCGGGTCGGGAACGCTGTAAATCCCAATATCTTAATGCTCCGGAATTAGAAGAAATCGTTTGGGAAAGAGTCTCAGGTTGGCTGACAAATCCGGAAAGGCTTCGCGTAGAGCTGCAGGCCGCTTTTCCTGACGAGATTGCCAAAGCTTTGGAAATCGAGCTTGCCACCATCGAAAAAGAATTGGTTCAAGTCTCCAAAGAACGGTCACGGGTAGCGACCATGTTCCAAAAAGATTTGATACCGGAAGTTGAAATGGAACAGCGGCTCAGGGAAATAAAGGAGCGCTGGGAGTACCTCTCGCGCCGCCGGGAGCGGATTTTAAGGGAACTTTCCCGGCACGACCTGGCGGCGCAGGAATTGGAACGGTTAGAAGAGCTTGCTGCCCAGGTTGGAGATACTCTCGACACTCTTTCTCTTGAAGAGAAAAAGCGCCTGGTTAATCTCTTGATTGAAGAGATTACTGTTACCGGGAAGCGCATTGACATCAAAGCCAAAATTCCCGACACTATACCCGAAACCGTAGCCATTCTCGAAACTGCTGCTGCGGGCAATGGTTTCTACGGTAGACACGACACTGCATGTGGTTGATCCCAAGAACCCGGGAGCGGTGGATGAAATTGTTCACCTCGGGGACCACTGGAACGAAGAAGGCCTGCGGGCACATAAAAAGGAAATCCTGGCTTTAAACCAGGAAATAGGGCGGCTGTTTAAACGGGCCTACAGCTACCTGGCCGCCGCCCACCTCTTTTTGGAAGAGGTGCGCAGCCATTACCGGGAAACCGGCGCCTTTAATGTGGGTGCCTTTGATAAGCTCGCGCTTGACTTGACCCACGAGATTTTTGCGGGGCAAACGCGCCAGACAGATAACCCCAAAGCCCGCCACCTTTTTGCTACGGCCATCACCCCCGATGGGACGGTAAGCTACCTGGACACCATCGTTGGCCATTTAAAGAAACGTTACATTGTCAATGGCGACGACGGTACGGGCAAGACCACCCTGGTCCGGCGGATTATGGATGCGGCTTTAATGCGCGGGTTCGACGTGGAAGCCTACCACTGCGCCCTGGACCCGTCCCGGATCGAACACCTGGTCATCCCGGGACTGGATATGGCGGTGGTCAACTCCGTGGAGCCCCACTATTATAAACCCCAAAACGGCGACGTGGTTGTGGACACCATGACCTGTGTCAGGCCCGTGTCCGACCCGGTATTGCGGGCCGAAAGGGATACCGCCCGGGAGATGTACCGGCGCTGCATGGAAGAAGCCGTGGACTTCATTCACCGCGCCAAGAAAGTCCACGATGAAGTGGAAGCCTATTATATCCCGAACATGAACTTCCAGGACATCGAAGCCCGCAGGCTAAAGGTGCTGGCCAGGATCCTGGAGCTGGCGGAAGAGGTAAACGGGCAGTAGGAACAGGGTGCAAAGACCTTTTCTGGGGAAAATGTAATGATTGTATTGTTGCCTCAATCAGATGGCCCTTGGCAGGCCATTTTTTATTTTGGTCCGTATTTAGTATATTTGCAACCGCTGATTCCGCTAACCCTTCAACTTTACCACCTGCGCGGGCGGACACTTATGTGTCCGGCTGCCCTGGTATTATCACCATGGAACGAACCGGCACGCCGACAACCTCTACTGAACATACAAAACGAATGGATCCGGGGGAAATGTTTCACGACCACGGAGAATGAGACGGGAATACAATGCCCCGGGCATCAGGTAGAAGGACAAGGGAGGGGGAGCCACTATGCCGTACCCGCGTACCCGGGACCACCCGGAAGCGGTCATCAAGATCCTGCTCACGGTGATCGAGAAAACACCCGCAGGCGGGGCCACCCTGGAAGAGCTGAAGGAAGCGTACCGGGAGGTCAAGGACCGGGAACCGAGCGAGAAGACCATCCGGCGCATCATCCGGCGCATCAACCTCCTCTTCGACCCGCTGGCCTACGACTATGAGGACGACTGCGAGGAGATCGACAGGGAACCGCGGGCCATCGAGGCCCGGAAGAAGGGCGACCGCCACACGTACATCTTCACCCGCGACCTCGCTGCGCCCCGGTTCGATCCGGGCCTGGACCTGCTCCTAGCCCTGAGCCTCTACCCGCAGCAGCGGCACCTCCTGCCCGACCAGTTCGAAGTACTTTTGAAGCTCGTCTTCGAGAGCGTACTGCAGCGGGTAGCCGAGTGGTGCCGCCTGCGGCAGGAGATGGAGCGCTACGTATACGTCTCGGGGCACGGCCCGGCAAACCCACAGAAGAACGCGCGCCTGGTAGAGCGGATACTCCAGGCCATCCGCCTGGCCAAAAGGGTACGGTTGGCCTACCGGCGCGCCTCCGACGGGCAACTGACCACACGCGAGGTCGAGCCGTACGGCCTGCTCTGCCGGCACGGGATCTGGTACCTGGTTGGCCGCTGCCTCGCCGCGGGCGAAAAGCGCGTCTTTCGCCTCGACCACATCGACCGCCTGGAGCTGGTGGAAAGCAGCACCTACACCATCCCGCAGGACTTTTCGCTCCGGGATGCCTACGCGCACGCCTGGGGTGTCTGGACGGAAGAGGAGCCCGGCCCCCCGGAGACGGTGCGCCTCCGGGTCAGTCCCGGCCTTGCCCACAAGTTCCGCGTCACCCGCTACCACCCCAGCCAGGTCGTAAAGGAGCTGCCGGACGGGGGCATCGAGGTGCGTTTTGAGGTGGCCGGCGCCGGGGAGATGATCCCCTGGCTCTTGAGCTGGGGCGCGGCTATAGAGGTACTGGAGCCGGGCTGGCTCCGGGAAGCAGTGGCCGAAGTGCTGAGAGAAACGCTCTCGCTTTACCAGCATGAAACCGGCAGTTTCTAGGGGGTGTGGAGATGCAGCCGAAATTTCGCTTCTCTTGCGACGGCAACCGCCTTATATGGGTGGACTACGGGCCGGAGGATTACAGGAGGCTCTGGGGCGGAGACGACAACGCCTACCTTGACTTTTTGGCCGCTGCTAACCGTGCCTGCCAGGAGGCGCGGGATGAACACCCGCTGCACTGGCCGGTGCGCGTGCCTTTCGACGCGGAGGACTACGCGGCCTGGGCACGGGAAAACCCCACAAAGGCAGGTCAGCCGGATGCTCACCTGGAGTGGGCGGTATGGGTTGCCCGGCAGCCACAACGTCTGGCAGCCCTGCGCTCGCGCCACCGGCTGCAGTGCTACGTCCCCTCGGACGAGCTACTCAGAACCGAAACCACGGTGTGGGGCCTCCCGGTCGTGGTATACGACGCGGCTGCGGCCCACAGCCTTACCGCTCCCCTGCCGCCGGAATTTCTGCAGGCGGTTATAAGGGGGCTTTTCCAGAAGCTCTGGCGGAATGCCATACCCTTCGAGCGGCTTTCGCCGCTGCGCGCCCGGGGGTTCGCCGCCGTTCCCGGCGACCGCCTGATTCTGGCCGTGCAGGTCAAGTACCTGCAGGCTGCCATAGCTCGCTTTGTGGCCCGCGTACCGGCGGAACTACCGGCTTCCTTCACCGCGCCCGCCCGCCATCGCATCAGGCCGCCCCGGTCTTACCCGTGGCTCGAGATCCTGGGCCCGCCGCTTTTGTTAATCGGTGCCCATGACGACGTAGAGACAGCGGAAACACTGGCCCGCTGCCCCGAGCCGGAGGAACTCCCCCTGGATCTGTGGGAGAGTTTCTTTGCCGAGCGCGGAATCACTTTCCTGGCCAGGGAGGCCCACCGCTTCTTCTTCGAAGTCCATGCAGACGGGTACATCGAGGAAATCAAGGGTAGTCTTCGTTCCACGGTGGAGAAACCAAACCCGCTCCGCCGGAGCAGGCTGCGCAGGGTAAAGTGAAGCATCAGGAATGGAGGGTCAACACGTGAAAAAAGAAAAAGCCGGCCTTATTTACGACGGCCAGTACCTCGTAGAGGTGGTCTTCACCGAAAAAAATTTTCTTAGTTAGAACTCCTAAAACCCCTGCCGTCTCCCTTCCTGAAAAGCTGGTGCTTGCTTTCTGTGCCACTTTATACGCCGGCAAGCCGGAGCCCGTTCCTCCCTTTCAAAGGCTCTCCTGCCGGCGGGCTCGAGGGGCCGGAGTAACTCCTTTCAACCAGTTTGCCCGACCAGAAAAGTTGTCCGGGTTGGAGAGAAATAGGTCCTGTCGCATAACTATCGGGGCGGCGGTCGTCCCCCGTCGCTCCGTGCTACGGGCCGGACGAAACATCGGCTTGCCTCGGAGCAAACCTGGCAGCGCTGCATATGCGCCGGAAGTCTACTTTCCTTATGAAATAGTTACAGCCTAAGTAACCCAATCATTATATCGATACTGGTACCAGCGCGATTCGCGCTGCCGGTTTGCTAACCTCGGCCCAGCACTCACCGAACGCAACATACTTGACAGGTAGTCAAAGAGCAGACCCAAGTTAAAGGCCTCTGAAGATTATGGGCTCTTGTGAGTGCTGGGCGTGTTTCGTATCCGGCCCTCCAGCCCAGCACTCACTGGTAAGGAATGCCTTCGAAGTCATGTTATTTACATATTGCTCAATGACTGTGCCAATGAATAGTTGTAGCAGTGAGTGCTGGGTCGCTCCTTAAGGGAAGACCGCCGTCCATCCAGTTTCTGGTTTTGCGACAGTATCTATTTAAAACTTAAACTGTCGGGCCCATGAATGCCGGCAGTGATTTGTGCATGGCTTGGGTGTTATCTTCTTTAGTTCCCCGCTATCTAATACGTAATAAGAGTGAACAAAAATAGCCAATATCTCACTAGGAGCATTCCTTATTATGTTTACTACTTCCTCAAGATGGTCACTTTGTTGCCGAAGGTCTCTCCCGTGGGGGTATGTGTTACAAAAGACCAGGGAAATACAACGCAGATTTCCTTTACTTTGTTGATAGGCAAGCTGTAACTTTCCAATGTCCTTTCTTATTCCATCAATAAAAACTTTGTGCAACTTGGTAACATATTTGTACTCCAAAGCATATAAAAGTTCAGTGGTAATATCGTGATCCTTGAAAATGCCTTGTTGCTTTTCTCGTTGCAGGGCTAGCTTGTAGTCCTTATTGATGATGTGGCCCAAGCATCTATACTTTTCCTCAAGGCTGTTTGCATCGGCAATTCCGTCCAAGCAAAGGCGTACAAAGTCGGGGTTCAGCACGACAAAATCGTAATTTCCTCTGTCCCCTTCTGCTGAATCTAATGGAAGAGGCGGCTGGTTAAGGTCAGCAGGTTTATAGCGAAAGTTATTCGGGTATTCCTGGTGCAGGCAGTTAATGGTTACACCGTTAACCCTCATCTCCATTTTCGTGCTATACAGGCAATAGTACAAATAAGAGCGCAGGTCAGCTTCGGTGAAAAAGATCTGTGGTGCCTCCCTAAATTTGTTGATTGCTTTCAGTATACCTGTTCTTAACAACTGGCCTATTTCGTCTATTAGCAGCGACATGCGAAACGCTTCCTCCCATATCATCTGGCTTCCTGTGTTATGCAGAGAGTCAGAGATGTATTTCTGAGACGTTTCTCTCTGCCAATAGGTATGCTTCGACATGAGCCTCAGTTTTGATATTGCGTATATTTGCTTTCCAATCATCAAAAGCTGTCGGATCCCAGTTGTCTGTGATTAGTAAGGCTATTCTTGTCCGTCTATAACAACTTCCTTGCATATGCTGAACAAGTTTCTCTATGGCCTGCCTGCAGTTCAGGTGTCCCTTGCCTTTTGCATATGATGGTGAACTCAGCGATATGAACAGTGCTATATCATGACAATGAGGGTCTGGAATTCCAGGGTAACAATTTACCGCACCGTACTCACGACCAAAAGTTTCTTGAACTATCCGAGGTATGCCTTCCGGACGTATCCCTTGCTTATTATTCTTTAGTTCATCAATCAATGATGCCAATTTTTCAACAATCCGACGAAATTCACTCATCTTCGTATTCCCCTTAATCTCGTTATCTCGTTTATCTTTCTTCCGAATAATCGTCTTTCTTCCTACCTGGAACCGAAGGGTAGAGTAGGCCCTGGCATAAACCAGATTCAAGCATAAGAACAGGAGCAGTACAGACCTCGTGAGGCCAGAGCATTTCTCCATCTTCGGGCTAGTGTTCCCCCTCAAGCAGGTCATCTGCGCTGTTATATTTCAGGAATCTGAGAGGGTGCCAGGTGGCCCCACCTTTAACCTCGATCAATCCAGGTGGCCCGAAGCAATCCCAGAATACGTATTACGGAATATCGGCTTCTTGAACAGCCCTCTGTATACTAGGCTTGCGTCCAGGGATATCACCTACAGTGCAGCAGGCAGTTGCTGGTAAGCGATGCCCAGCCAGGGTAGCAGGGTTTGAGCACCCACCACCCTCTTTAACCGCCCCTGGCACTCGGTTAGGGTAAACCGGCTTAGGACTGGCTTGGCACCCTGACCCTATAGGTACCAGCGCCCCAGATTTTCCTGGTCTACACCGAAGACTTGTACACGAAGTTAACCTTGTGCTTCATTTTGACCAGCACCTAGCGTACGCACTGCCAGATGACTTCAGTGGTCGAAGGGACCGTGATTTTAGCCACCACGTAGGTGGCGTGCACACAATTTACACCCGCTGTCAATCATTTGACGTAGTAGGGGCGGCCAACAAAGCAGAGATGCCACCGGCACGGTTTGCCATATTAAGGAAAAATGATACGACTTTATCTATGAGTTTTTCTGCTTCCTCAAGCGAAAGGTCGGGTGTCATGGGAGTAGAGACATGCACTTCATGACCCCAGCCGGATACCTTTTCTATGCTCACCCCCTGGTCCTTCTCATCTGAAATCACGGACTGAAGATTCCTGAGTATATAGTCCTGTATATATGCCGCCCTCACGCGCACACCCATAAAGGCTTCCAGCCGGGCGGACCTGGAAGGCTGGGGTGGTACCCACTTTATCCCCCATCTAATACCCCATGTTTCAGGAGCTCCACACACCGCTCCAACTCCGACAGCCGGCGGCGGTACAAGATCTCTTTCTACTTTGATATCGTGCTCTGTAATCCCCGGCTGTCCTGTCGCCCGTTTCAAATCGTCTAGATGTCTTACCATCACCTGCAGAGCCAGCTCCCCTACCAGTTCCTCGAACGCCCTAATCGCTTCCCTTGCCGCAGGGTAGCTTTTCAAACCTTCGGCAAATAATTCGATTTTAGGATCAACTTTGGTCATTGCCTTGCCCTCCCCTCAAAACATTGATTTAAGTAACCGGTAGCCGCCACTACCTGACTCCTAAGCATCAGCGCTACAACGCCGTTGTCATCTTGCCCAAGCCAGGCCAAGGAAGGGACGCCGAGCAAATTCTGCTCTACCGCACCCACAAAACCGCCTACCAGCGCGGCCAGAACCAACCGTCCTTCGGCAACCAATTCTGGTATCAGATGGCGTAGGCGATGGCAAATGTCGCCCCAGGTGAGGAGTTCGAATCCTCCTTCGTAAAGACGCTCGGCACCATCGGTTGCCACCAGGTATGCTTTCCGCAGCGGTATCGGCTGGCTATCGAGCCATTGTTTGTACCCTTGGTTCTTGTTCCTGTCTGCCTCTTCGGCGCTCACCACTTTCACCTCGAGAACGATAACGGCATGATTCCCGATCCGGACGACACAATCAAGACGCCCGGAGCATCCAGGGTGCCCCTTTGGTACCCACACCTCGCGCTCGACCGAGCATCGTTCACTACGTTCACTACAATGTGAGAGTTCTGACACCTCCTTACCGCATAAAACATAGCCAACGCAACGTGCTGACCCGAGTTCTTCAAGTATCCAGGCCAACCAGTCGGAATAAGCCTCCTCCCTGTCTCCAGCAAGCCACCTGTGTAGCGGGAAGGACATTCTCAAAGGTTCTCCGATTGGGTGTAGCATGTCCTCCGACCGGTGCACGAGTGCCTTTAGTTGCTGAATCTGCACCTCCGCGCACCTGATGGCAGGGAATATCAGCCGTTCCACGGCAGACCAGGTTCCGTTAAACTGACCTTCTTCAGGTGACCTTTTTAACGCCGCCCACCGTTTTATAAACTCGGCAAAGGTTTCCTCTCCTACCGCTACGGACCGTGAACTTTGTCTGGCCAAACATGCCCATCGTTCTATTATTGCAGCAGGTGACGAGATAAGATATTCGCCAGACATAATTACCCCAACCATCCTCCTAGTTCTCCTCTATTTAAGTTTTTGGCCCGCCCTCGAACGTCTTAATCTACCGGAAGAACGGCCATCCACTCGAGCACCGGCCTGGAGTCCATTACCTTCACGGTATCACCGAATGGTGCCCTCTGCCGGAAACCTCCACAGGTTGTCCATCCTGACCAGCTTTCGTGTTGGCCCTCCATTCTCCTGGAGTCCGCGCTTTTCGAGGCACCGGAATTGCCAGCTCGTTCCTTGTAATTTTTCGATAGGGTGTTTTATTTTTTCCTGTTGAGCCAGCAACGCACTTCTCGATCGTGCGGGACGGTATTTCCCTGCCGCCCGGCCAGATGGCATACCGCACTGAATCATTCGAGCATCCGTGCTATGTTCACACATCCTTTCCGCCGCGCAATGTCTGCTGCTGTTTACCCCCTGGGTGTCCTTGCCATGGGGTCTGCCCCATAGCGGAGCAGGAACCCTACCATAGCGGCATTACCTTGCTCGCTTCATCAGCGGTGTCTCGTATACCTCTACGGAGGGATGGCCCATTTAGGCCAGTGTATCTATATTTTCGGGCGCGAGATCCTTTAATGTTTTCCATTATGCTTGCCATTATATCCTGGTTCGTATGGCTACCAACTTTTCGGAGTAAAGAACGTTAGGGTCGGCTCCATGGGCCAAAAGCAACTCCGCTTTTTCCAGGCGGTCCATGGCTACGGCAGACATCAGGGCCGTTCACTGGCCGTTGTCCTGCTCGTTGACCCGGCCCCCCTTTCCAGCAGGTACCACACGGCATCGAGATGGCCGTGCAGGGCCGCCAACATCAGCGGTGTTTCCCCGCTGCCGCCCCTGTCGTTTACGTCCAGACCTTGCTCCAGCAGGAAGGCCAGCTTCTGCAGGTCCCCTTCACCTGCCGCCCCGATTTGCGGTTTTAGATTCATTCCAGCAGGTACGGTTTTAGGTCTTCGAGGTTGATGTTTTCCCAGAACGCACCGTCCTTTATTAACTTCATGGCTATTTCTATTGCCTTCTCTTTGAAGTCTTCATAACCCATATCTTTGTCTGCCGGCCCGAAATTGTGGTGACAGTCTTTTGAATGAGCTCCCAAACAGCATGTACCGAAAATAGAGGTCTCTAAGTCCACGGTGAATAAAAGCTCACCGTCATCCTTCCGGTAGCAGAGCAGCCGGTAAGGATAGTTTAACAAGGGGAACTTTTCCTCCCCTGCCTTCACAAAAACGCCCGTGACTTCGCCGGTGAGGTCGACCTTTTCAATGATTTCCCCGTCTCCCAGGTAATCGCTCAGGAAAGGGTCGCATACGGCCATCGTAATCCCTCCTCCATGCTTGTTTTTGCCTCAGGATAGCAGGAGGAAAGGACACACTTGTGTCCGCGAAACTTAAGACGGGAAATTTTCTGATGCCGTCTTTTTCCGCTTCAAGCTCCCGGGACACTTAAAAGATGTGATATGAGCAGGTCTCGCATGGCCCACTCATACAGTTTCTTCAAGGCGGTAGCCCATCGCTGATTATTGCTCCTAATTACAGAATATGGTATACTGGACAACGAGGTGAAATCAAATGGGGGTTGAACGTTTGGTTGAGGAAATCAAAAAACTGACCCCAAAGCAAAAGGAAGAGTTATTCCGCAAATTAGGAATCACCCTTCCTATAGAAAACGAAGAATTCCGTGGCGGCCCTGATGACCCCCTGGCAGAGTTAATCGGCATGTTTAAGGGGCCGGGTACTGGCTCCCGCAAATACAAGGAGGATTTGTATGGGGGCGACAGCATCGTGCTGCTGGATGAAAGGGGCATCGCCCATCAGTGTGACTATATCAAACACGCAATCATAAGCGGGTGAAAGCATTGCCTGAATATGTGGTGGACTCATCGTTCTTAATCTCGCTGTCCAGGATTAACGCCCTCCAGTTGATTAAGCTGCTGCCCGGGCCTGCCCTTTGCCCGGAGGAAGTGTACCAGGAAGTTGTTGAAACAGGTTTACACCGGGGCTACGCTGATGCGTTTCTGATCAGCCGTGAAGTCTTTCTCCCCGAACCACCCCTGGTCAAAAGCGTGGCGGTATCAAATCGCCTGGGAACAAAAGGAGTATCTCCGGTGGATGATAGCGTTTTATCCCTGGCTTTTCAGCGAAAGGCCGTCCTGTTGACAGATGATATAAGGTTGCGTAAAAAGGCTCTTGGAGCCGGCCTGAAGGTTCATACCTCGCCGGAATTCCTTCTGTACTATCTTAACTATGACAGTTTCAAATCGGCCCTTGATGGTTTGGTAAAACACAGGCGACTGGACGAAAAAATAGCAAAACTTTACCTGGAGGCCAAGAGACAATGGAAAAAAGAGTAAGAATAAGCACCGAGTTTGATCCGGTGCTCTTAAAAAGGTTGGACGCATATGCTTCCAAAAGGTACCTGGACCGTTCATCCGCCCTTCAGCAATTAGTTTCCTTTGCGCTACGTGAAATCTACAAAAAAGAGGCCGTACAGGCTTACCGGGAGGGCCGGATGACTATCCGGCAGTGCGCAGATATGCTGGGAGTTGATTACTTTGAAATGAACGAAATTCTCAAGTCTGAAAATATAAACGTCATTCCCGACCCCGAACAGGGCCTGGCAACACTGTTGCCGGAATTGGAAGATTCCTTTGGGAAAAACCCGTAAACCATATGCATTACCGGGCTTGTACCCCCACACAGAATGTTTTATAGCCGTAACAACCCCTCACGTGGTTGATCCCAAAAACCCGGGAGCGGTGGATGAAATCGTGCATCTGGGGGACCACTGGAACCCGGTCATCCCCGGGCTGAACCTGGCGGTGGTCAACTCCGTGGAGCCCCATTATTACAAGCCCCAGCACGGCGATGTGGTCATTGACACCATGACCTGTGTCAGGCCCGTGTCCAACCCGATTTTGCAGGCCGAAAGGAATACCGCCCGGGAGATGTACCGGCGCTGCATGGAAGAAGCCGTGGACTTCATCCACCGCGCCAAGAAGGTCCACGATGAAGTGGAAGCCTATTATATCCCGAACATGAACTTCCAGGACATCGAAGCCCGCAGGCAAAAGGTGCTGGCCAGGATCCTGGAGCTGGCCGAGGAGGTAAACGGGCAGCAGGGATAGAATTGCAGGTAACATCTGCGGAAGATATGTAGTGATTTTATGACTGCCTCAAACTGGGTGGCCCTTCCAGGCTGCGCGGGTTGTTGCGCTCTCAGCGGGCCAATAACTCCTCAGCAATCTCAATTAGCATTTCCTGGTTCTTGATGTCAGTCAGGCGTCTTATCTTGAACTCTGCTCCGTTGCACCAGTAGTCTCCCGCTGAGGGATCGGTCTCAAATACAAGTTCTTCGTTTAAGCGATAAGACGGACTACAATTCATCTTTTGCAGTATCTGGTCTGGGAGCAGCTTCAGGATGTGGTGAGGCCATGCGCGGCGAGCGTATAGATTACGACGAAGGTAATCTTCGTCACGGGGCTGGTAGACTCCTGTAATAAACAGCAGGGGAAAATAGGGATCAACCCCCAACTCGTTACAGACAGCGTAATAGTCGCGGCTCTTGAAGGCCACGTTACTGTCCTCGTTGACTTTTACCAGCATAAAGGCAAATTTGTACTTCCCGAGATGTTCGAACAAGAAGTTTCCCAGGTGTTGTGAAGCTCCACTGTGCCATACGGAGTATCCTTTCTCCGACCAAACGAAAGCATTGTCTGGGATACGATTCCTCACATACGATATGAAATCATCAAGCAATAGACAACATGTCTTATGAAAGTTATCGACCTCCCGCAGAACCTGAACCAGGTCCGCACTCATGGCAATTTTCCCTCCTTACGAAAGTTCTAGCAAGGGTGTTCAAATAACACCCAGTTGGGTCTCAAACAGCCTCCCTGCCTAGGGCTTATAGAAAACTGCCGCGCTGGCTTCCACGGCCCCCGGAACTTGCTTTACGTATGTTCTGCAGTATGCCGGGTGCAAACGGCCTGACAACCCTAGATTCAGAGTGTAAAGCCTCTGGTACCATAACCACCGTAACTCTGAGACGATCCCCGACATTGCGGGCTGTGGCCAACCGCTGAACCTAGCGTAGCCCTTGAAGCGCAAGTAAGTTTCCAGTAGTTGTAAGATCTTACATTCTACCGTTCGCGCAGGATATTTCCCACTGCGCAGAGCTTCAGCAAGAAAATCGTAGACGCTGTGCCAACCCAGCCAGAAGAGGCGCGCCTCGCCACCTGCAGCTCTCCAGCTCGTTTCTAGATCCTTCCGGGGCATGATGCGGTGGCCCGTAAGGAAGACAATCGCCTTTCCACAGTTGGGGTACTGCTGAGCGAGACTTTTCCAGTACCTGTAGAGTTGGTCCACCTCCTGGTTCTGGATCCTGCCATCCTCAGTTTCCTCGGCACTGCCACTTTTTCCAGAGCGATGCTTGACCTCAATGACAATCGCAACAGAGACGCCGGCTTCACCCTCCAGCCTTAGAAAGACGTCTGGAATCCCGTACAAGAAATCAGTCTTCCAAAACTCAATGGCTTCAACCCGTGTGCAGGTGCCTATGTGCTTTTCTAGACATTCGCCATCAATGCTTCTAGCCCTACCGATAAAGCGAATAAACTCTTCGTCCGGCAGTAAAGAGAGTAACCCAATTGCCGTTGATGTTAAGATATCTTCTTCGAAGCCCAGCCTGCCGGCGATTTCCGCGTAAATCATCCAGTTCCCCCCGTCTTCATTAGGGCTCCTTTTAGAGGGGCTTTATCCCAAAGCATCCCCCTTTGGTACCAGGCCCACCAGCATTTAACTATGTCACAGGTAGACTTCCACAAAATTACCATCTTTCCTTCTAGCGAGCTCTAGCCGCCAATGCGTCTTGTGAAGAACTTTGACGAACTCCTATAGGTGAGCTAAAACCCCTCATCCATTTGGCAAACGCAGGGCCTTCTGTACGGGGTCGTGCTCTCAAGCACGGACTCTTGCCATAACGAGATGCACACCCTTACCTGTGAAGCAACTACTGCATCAAACCTGCCGCGGGGGGCTTAAAGCCCACCCGGCAGCCATAAAGAGGAACGCCTCCTTCAGGGGCCTCTGGAAAGCTTCCTCGTCAGCCGGAAGAGCTGCAATCCAGTCGAGCACCGGCTTGGAGTCGAGGACCTGCACGGTCTCCCCGAGCTTGAGAGTATAGGACTCGAAGCGCTGGGGTTCCTTGTCACACCTCCAGAGCCAGCGCACCCGCCTTACGTGCTGCAGGTCCCAGCCGTCAATGTCGCCGACTCCTCGTGCCAGATGTAGCCGCCGACTACTTCGCCTACCCAGTACACCTCAGCGGTACCGACGCGCAGCACCACAAGGTCGCCCTCCTTCACCTCCTCGCAGAAGCGCTCAAGGTCCGCGAGCTTGCACGAAAGGCCCCAGCCGGAGCGACCGTTCAGGATCACGTCCCACTCGAGGCAGAGCTTCGCGTAGTTGCGCTCAGAATCGCCCGCGGCGACCTGCCATATTCTCCTACCGGAGATCTCCATTCCATGTTAAGTCCTCATCCTCTTCTGGAAACTTCCGAAGTTCCGAAGAACCTTTCTGCAGCACCCGCCTGCCGGCCATGGTAGGTGGCAGGGGGTGCACGTTTTCTTGCACACGGAACTACCTGGCGTTATTCCCCGAGCTTGATACCATACTCTGCTGCCAGTTCGTCGAGCTTCTGCACGTAGTGGCGCTCCGCAGCTCGGGCATCGGACAAAAGCCTGTTCGCCGAAGTGATTCTTGAATAGTCCCCGGTGTCAACGGCTGCCACAACTTCGGAGAACGCCTGCAAATTCAGGTTGAGCGCGTTGATCAGCTCTTCGTGGGCATCCCTCAGTTCCGGGGCCACGTCTGCGGAAAGGGCCTCCGCCCTTTCGGCGAGGTCGCGTGTCCTGGGCATCAGGTCATTGAGAACCCGCGCGCCAAACTCGAGGTCGCTGATGCGCCCGGCGGCTGATTGCTGGCGCAGTTCGTCCCACGTTGCGGCAAGCTTCTCCGTCTCGTCAATGACCGGCATCATGCTCTTCAGGTAATCCTCCAGGTTCCTGGTTTTCCTGGCCCTCTCCCCAGAGCCAACCGCAGCCAGCAACCCCAGGACACAAAGCACCACCAGTGCGAGCACAACACCCTTCCTTTTCACGGTATCCTCCTCCCTGCTTGTTTTTACCTCAGGATAGCAGGAGGAGAGGACACACTTGTGTCCGCGAAACTTAAGACGGGAAATTTTCTGATGCCGTCTTTTTCCGCTTAAAACTCATGGGACACTTAAAAGATGTAATATGAGCAGGTCTCGCATGGCCCACCCGGGCGGCGGTATCCCTTGTTTTCCTTATTGCGGGATCACCGGCCGCCTTTGTTATTTCAAGTTACACGAAATTTTTTCGGACCCCGGCAAGGAAAGTTTAATTTTTGCCGAATTATTTCCAGAATGTGGCCGACCAAACCAAGCTCCTGGGATTGAACGCCGCCATTGAAGCGACCCGGGCCGGCCAGGTGGGGCGGGGATTTGCCGTGGTAGTAGCCCAGGAAGTACGCAAGCTGGCCGAAGAAAGCAGCGCCAGAAGAGATAGAGAAGATTTTAAACCAGTTCAAGAATTCCATTGAAAGGGTTACCGCCGGCATTGAAAAAAAACAGCGCCATAACACAGGAGCAGGCGAGGAAAAGTGAAAAGATAGCTAAATGGTGGAGAAACTGCAGCAAATCGGCTCCCAACCATCATGAAGTGGCCGGTAAACTCTAACCAGGGGGGAAACCTGCCAGATCCAGATAACTCCCCAGTTTGACTCCCTGATCGAACAGCCATTCCCTGGTGCCCGGGTCACAGAGTATGGCCAGTTCCCTCTCCCGCTGCCAGGTGTAGCTGCTCCGCTGCCTCAGTTCTTCATCCACTATGCCGGGATGGGTCATCAACTCCATTACGCCGGCACTGCTCTGCACCCCGGCAGTAACTAACCGGCGAAACGATTCCCCGGAAACCTGCTCACCAAACCAGTCGCCGCAAAAATAATCGGGGGTGGGCACACCCTGCCGGATAAGCCTCTGGCGCATGGAAGAGTCCAGGCTCCGCACAGGCAACCCGTAGCACCGGGCCACGTCCAGCAGGGCTTCCAGGATGATGGGGTGGGCGTGGACATGATGGTGTGTATCCAGGTGGCTTACCCATACCCCTGCTGCCCTGACCTTTTCCACCTGGGCCAGGAATTCCCGCCTCACTTCCTCCCCGTTTAAGGGCCCCGAGAGAAGGGCGTCCCTTTTTTTAAACCATCCCCGGCTATCTACCAGTGAAGGTACGGCTGCCGGGTCGCACAGGGGCCTGCCCGCCGTCAAGCAAAGGTGTACCCCCGTGGCCTTCAGCCTACCCCGGCGTAAAACAGCCAGGGCATCCCCGGTACCCGGCTGGTTGGCCATCAGGCTGGTACTGGTGACCACCCCGCATTCCATGGCTTTAATAATCCCCTGGTTTACTCCCACCGTGTAACCGAAGTCATCGGCATTGACGATGAGCAGCACAGCCCTTGTCCCTCCTGTATTTCAGAGCACAGGATAGCGTATTTGCAAACATTTGCAAACGCAACCGTTCTGTACCTTAATGAATCCTCCCTCCAATAAATTTGTATAGCATCAATCCATAGGCACTGACGAGCTTTTTCCTGGCAGCTTCACTCACGCTTGACAGGCCGGATTTTCAGGCCTGCTACAGGCGAATTCTGCGCTGCTCTTATTTATGCGGTCGCTTTATAGCGCCGTCTGACAAAAAGGAAAAATACCATTGCGTATGCGATGGCCAGCAACAATCCACTAACCATTCCAGGGATCTGGCTGCGGGCCAGGGGGACCGAGGCCACCACAACCAGCAGAAGTAACAGAGATGTATAGGGCAGGTAGGGATAACCCGGTACGGCAAAAGGCGCCTTGAACCGGGTCAACTTCTGGCGGAAGCGGATATAGGTAACAGTTATCACCGCCCAGTTGAAAAGGGAAATAAAGCCGCTGGCACTGGCCACATAGAGAAAAACCTTTTGTGGGAGTAAGTAGGCCAGAATGACGGCGATGCTTAAGAAAATACTGCTGGCGGCCAGCGCCCGGGTAGGTATGCCCCGCCGGTCTGTTTTTAATAAAAATCGGGGAGCCTCATGCCTTTCGGCCAGGGACTTGAGCATTCTGGTCACTCCGAACATGGTGGTATTCATACTGGAAAGTACAGCCGTGATTATGATGGCGTTTAACAGGTGGCTCCCAAAGGGGATGCGCAACCTTTCGAGAACCGTGACAAAGGGACTGGAAGCGACCGGAACGGTGAACCAGGGCAAAAGACCGACCAGCACGAAAATGGCACAGGTATATAAAAAGGTCACTGTCAGGCCGGTACCTATGACGGCCCGGGGTATGGTATGCCTGGGATTGGTGGCCTGTGCCGCCGTCATGCATACCACCTGAATACCGGAATAGGCAAATATAACCAGCAGGAGAGAGGCAAAAACTCCTTTTACACCCCGGGGGAAAAATCCTCCGTAGGCAAAATAATTGACAGTTCCAACCGGCGCCAGACCGGGCCACAGTCCGGATAAAACGGTCAAGCCGGCCAGAATGAAGAGAAATAAGGCCATTATTTTTATGCCCGAAAACAACCCTTCAATACGGGTGAACCCGCGAATATCCAGCAGGTTAATACCGGTGATTAGCAGGGAAAAAAACAGGCTGAATAGCCACAGCGGCCATCCGGGCAGCCACCAGTGCACCAGCAGAGCGGAAGCCGTGACTTCCGTAGCCATGCCCAGCACACCTGAAGACCAGTACATCCAGCCGGTGACAAAACCCATCAGGGGACCCAGATAGCGGTTTGCGTAGTCGCTGAAAGCCCCTGTGGAAGGCCATGCAGCCTCCATTTCGGCCAGGTAGAGCATTACCGGTATAACCACCAGAGCACCAGCCAGATAAGATAGCACTGCAGCCGGCCCGGCTATGCGTATGGGAATCCCGCTGGCCACAAAGATACCGGCACCAATGACGACGGCCAGGCCAATCATAATGATTTCCAGTGTGCCTATCTCCCTGGCGGCCACTCCCATCCGTACCGCCCCTGTACCAGCGGCCAGTTTTAGATCCACGGCCAGTTCCGCCGGTGCCTCCTCATCTGCCCGGAGTTCTGTGCAAAACTGCTGCAGGTTTTTTCCGGTCAAAATGTTCACCTGCCCTTTTTAGGTTATTTTAACCGGACCAGTTCCGGGCTATCATAAACCGACCTGCAACGTAAACACCTCCTGGAAAAACAAAAAACCCGGTTCCGTGCCGTTTAACAGGACAAAACGAAAAGCGAATTTCCAGAACAGAAATTTCTAAGTTCCACGGAACGCTGACAAAACAGGTTCGGTGAGCAGCACGCAGCTGCACCCCCACTTGCACCGTGTTCCACCCGCGTTTTGCCCGCAGAACAGGCGGGACAGCACCCTGCAGGAATTCAAGCACGGCTGCCCCCCCCACGCCCTACTCCCGCTCCGGGGGCAATTCCCGCAGCGCGATTTCCACCTGGCTTAAGGGCAAAAGTTCCTTGCCCGGCATGGCGGCTCCCAGTTCTTTTAAACGCCTGGCCCCCGGCACCACCCGGCTCTCCCAGGAACCGACTGCATTGTTAAAAGACTGGGTGGCCTTCTGCAGGCCATCCTTTATTTTAGCCAGGTGTCCGGCAAACTTGCACACCCGCTCGTAAAGCTCCATGCCCGCTTCGGCAATTTGCCGGGCGTTTTCGGCCATTTGATGCTGTTGCCAGCTCAAGGCCACTGTACGCAAAAGGGCAATTAAAGTGGTGGGAGTGGCCAGCAGCACCCGGCTGGCCAGGGCATCTTCAATCAACCGCCGGTCCTGCTCCACGGCGGCGCTGAAAAAGGATTCCCCCGGCAGGAAAAGAACTACGAAATCGGGGCCGGGCGTAAACTGGCTCCAGTAGGCCTTGGAGCCCAGGGACTGCATGTGCGCCCGCACGGCCTGGGCATGTCTTTGCATGGCCTGGCGCCACGCGTTTTCATCGGCAGATTCGGTGGCTTCCATGTAGGCCTTTAACGGGACCTTTGCATCCACCACCACCGTCCTGCCCCCCGGAAGCTTTACCACCAGGTCGGGACGCAGCCGCCCCCCTTCCGTTTCCACCGAAACCTGTTCCACAAAGTCGCAGTACGGGGACATGCCCGCCACTTCCACCACCCGGCGCAGGGTTATTTCTCCCCATCTCCCCCGCACCTGGGGGGCTTTTAAGGCGTTTACCAGGTTGCTCGTCTCCCTGTGCAGCAACTGCTGGGTCTGGCTGAGCTCATGCAGCTGCCTTTTCAAGCTTCCATAAGCTTCCTGGCGGGCATTTTCCATGGCCCGCACCTGGGCCTCATACCGGGCAAGCTCTTCTTTCAGGGGCTTGATAAGGGCATCGATGGCTTCCTGCCGCTTCTGGAGATCGCCCCGGGCTTCCACAACCACACCTTCCAGCACCTGGCGGGCCAATTCAATGAAAGCCTGATTGTTGCTTTTTAAAGCTTCGGCAGAAAGGGCTTTAAAGGTATCGGTAAGGCGCTGGGTGGCTTCGGCAAGGAGTTTTTTCTGCTCGGTAAGGCTGTTTCTGGCCTCTTCCAGGGAAGTTTCCGCCCTGACCCGGGCCTGGTGTTCCCGGACCACCTGCAGGCGGAGATCATTTAATTCCTGCTGCACCTGGTTTAGCTGCTGGCGCAGCTCGGCATTAATGCCTTCCGCCGCCATCGCCTTGCTCCGGGCGGCCATAACCTCAGCCGACAGGGCCCGTATACGGATGCCGGCCAACAGCCAGCCGACCAGCACCCCGGCAGTTACCCCTGCCAGCAGGTACAAAGCTTCAAACATGTCCGTTAGATCATCTCCTTTCCACCGAACACCTCCATTTTACTCCAGCCCGGGCACAGGGAGCAACAACCGGCAAACATACCCCCTCCGGGGCCCAACGGACCGGTTTCACGCCGACAACATTTTAGCAGCTTGACAAATGGTGATTGGCAAAAATATAATTCAATTAAGCAATTGCTTAATCTTTTAAGATTAAATAAGAGGGGGTAATCCACACGGCCAGACATACATCCTGCAACGATGTTTGTGATACCTTTTGTCTATCCACTGATATAGAAGATCTCAAGGGCAAAGTGCTGGAAGTAGCCGGTTTGTCGGAACTTTTTAGGGTGCTGGGAGACGAAACCCGCACCAAGATCCTCTACCTCCTGTCCTACAGGGAACTTTGTGTATGTGATCTGGCGGAAATCCTGGAAATGAGTTTGCCTGCCGTTTCCCACCACCTCCGGCTGCTGAAGGCAATGCGCCTGGTGAAGTACCGCCGGGAAGGGAAAATGGTCTATTATTCCCTGGATGACGACCATATCGTCAACCTGATCCGGGAAGCCCAGGCGCACTTTGCGGAAGAGCGGTGAGAGGAGTATGTCCATGCGCTACACCCTGGTTGGTCTTGACTGCCCCAGTTGCGCGGCCAAAATAGAGCACGAATTGCAACAGATTAAGGGGCTGGAACATGTTGCCATCAACTTTGCCAACCGCACCCTGGAGCTGCCCCCGGAGCTGGCTAGGCGGGCCCAGGAGGCTATTCATCGCATTAAACCCGGGGTTACGCTGTTAGAACTCCGTGAGGCCAAACAGGCAAGTGAACTTGCGACCGGTAAAAGAAACCTTCTGGTAACCGGCATCTCGGCCGTCCTTCTGGTTGTTGGCTTTCTCTTCCAGGAATCCCTGCGCCAAACCCCTTATTCCTGGGCCGAGTACCTGGTCCTGCTTACCGCCTACCTGCTGGTGGGCAGCGAGATCCTCCGGGCCGCTTTGAAAAATCTTGTGCGCGGAAAAGTTTTTGACGAGAATTTCCTCATGAGCCTGGCCACCCTCGGAGCCATAGCCATTCACCAGTTGCCCGAAGCGGTGGCGGTAATGCTCTTTTATTCCATCGGGGAGTACTTCCAGGAAAGGGCCGTTAATCGATCCCGCTGCTCGATAGCCGCCCTTCTGGATATCCGTCCCCACTACGCCAATTTGCTGGTGAACGGCGAAACCAGGCAGGTAAAACCGGAGGAAGTGGTAACAGGCCAGATCATTGTGGTCCGCCCGGGCGAAAGGGTGCCCCTGGACGGCGAGGTTCTGGAGGGAGTGTCCTTCGTAGATACCTCGGCGCTGACGGGAGAATCCGTACCACGCAAGGTGGAAAGGGGAGAAAGAGTCCTGGCCGGCATGATCAACGGCCAGGGCCTTCTGACCGTAAAGGTAACCAGGCCTTTTAAGGACTCCTCCGTAGCCCGGATCCTGGAACTGGTGGAAAATGCCGCGGCTAGAAAGGCCCCCGTAGAAAAGTTCATTACCACCTTTGCCCGCTACTATACCCCGGCAGTGGTGCTGGGAGCCCTTGCGCTGGCTTTTATACCCCCGCTGGTGGTTCCCGGTGCCACCTTGTCCCAATGGCTCTACCGGGCATTGATTTTCCTGGTCATTTCCTGCCCGTGTGCCCTGGTCATTTCCATACCCCTGTCCTATTTTGGCGGCATCGGCAGGGCCTCCCGCCAGGGTATTCTGGTCAAGGGGGCTAATTACCTGGACGTACTGGCCAACCTGCATACGGTGGTCTTTGATAAGACAGGAACCCTCACCCGGGGGGTTTTCCGGGTCAGCCGGGTGGTAGCTCAAAACGGCTTCCAACCGGAGGAAGTGCTGGCTTACGCTGCGGCGGCCGAAGCCTACTCCACCCACCCCGTGGCCCAGTCCATCCGGCAGGCCTGGGGGCGGGAAATTCCCCCGGACAGTGTGAGCAACTGCCGGGAAATCCCGGGGTACGGCATCCTGGCCCGGGTCGCGGGCAAAAACGTTCTGGTCGGGGGGAACCGCCTCCTGAAGCGGGAGGGGATCTCCCATGGCATCTCTTGCGTAGAAGACAACACGGTATTTGTAGCCATTGATAAAACCCTGGCCGGGTACATCGTCATCAACGATGAAATTAAACCCGATGCCCGCCAGGCCATTGCCAGGTTGAAAGCTCTGGGGGTAAAGAAAGTGGTCATGTTGACCGGCGATGAGGAAAGGGCTGCCCGCCGGGTGGCCGAAACGCTGGGCATGGATCAGTATTACGCCCAGCTCCTGCCGGAGGACAAGGTGCAACGGGTGGAAGAACTTAAGGCCAACCTGCCTGCCCGGCAGAAGCTGGCCTTTGTCGGTGATGGCATCAACGATGCCCCCGTTATTGCCAGGGCCGATGTGGGGGTGGCCATGGGCGGGCTGGGTTCCGATGCGGCCATTGAAGCCGCCGACGTGGTGCTCATGGAGGATGCTCCCTCCAAACTGGCCACGGCTATGGAAATTGCCCGCCACACCAGGGTAATCGTCAAACAAAACATCATCTTGGCCCTGGGCATGAAAGCCTTCTTCCTTGGCCTGGGAACCCTGGGGCTGGCCACCATCTGGGAGGCCGTCTTTGCCGACGTGGGGGTCGCCCTGCTGGCCATACTCAATGCCACGCGGGCTCAAGCTCCTTCTTTGCCGGCGGTTCGAAAGGCACAACCGGGTGGGTACGGCCGGGCCATCTAGGCCCAGGGCCGCGCACCGGACCCGCACGAACATAAATAATTGGGCGGCGGTCGTTCCGGAACGGCCGGCCGCCCTTTCCATCGAGAAGCCATTAAACCGGGCAGCTTCCATTTTCGTTCCGCAAAGCCACCTCGTGGATGGCAGTACAGCGCTTGCGCTTTTCCACAAAACCGATTTTTTCCTTAACCGTCTTTACCCTGGTTTCCAGGTCTCCCTTTACTATGGTGTAGGGTACATTCATGATGTCCAGGAAATTTTTTATTTTGGCATCCACGACCACGGCAAAATCATTGTCCTGGTACCTGATGCCGTCTTTTTCCACATCAAATTCCCGGGGCACGTAAAAGATGTCATACTCGGGCAGGTCGCGCATGGCCCACTCGTACAGCTTCATCAAGGCGTAAACTTCCTTCGGGTTCTTGAAATCACAGCTCAACAGGCCGTACACGTAATTCAAAATGGTGGCGTTGTCGCAGAAAATAATGTCGCAGTAGGAAAGCTCCTCTTCCCGGCGCTTTTGCCCCTCGTAGAGCAGAAACTGTTCAAAAATGCTCCTGGGCACCCCGTACCAGGCAATGTATGAGCGGGCAAATTCCAGGCAAACGTCACTTATATAACCGGCCATGCTGTAATCCACATCTAACTGTTTACACAACGTTGTTTTACCCGTACCCGGACCACCAAGAATGGCAATCTTTCTGGTCTTTTTACCTTCGGCCATATTCTCAATCCTCCCCTCTCCAATGTTCGTGCTTTAAACATTCGCCGGAGGACCACCGGTTTCCTTTTGCCGGTAAAATGCATAAGATAAAAAAGACCCCTTCCGCCAGCCCGGCGCGAGGGGCCTTTAATGGTCAAACCCCGTTGTTTACTTATGCCCCGTGGGCCCTTTGGGAATGCGGCCGGTACGGATACATTCGCTGCGCAGCCGCCTGCCGACAATTTTTTCCACCATGCGCCCGATTTCCAGCACCCGGTCCACATCAACCCCCGTGTCGATGCCCATCTCGTCCATCATCACCACCATATCCTCGGTGCAGACCAGGCCGACAATGTTGGGGTCCTGGTAGTAATATGAACCGGTACCGGCGACGGGAACGCCGTCGACAAAATTGGCCGGCTGGCCGCCGATGCCGCCCATGGTACTTTCAAAATGGTTGATGCCGGCCAGCAGGGCGGCCAGCACATTGGCCAGTCCCCAACCCCGGGTCACATGGAAGTGGGCGATGTGCAGGTCCGGGTTGGGAAAAGCATCCAGAACCATGGAAAAATAGTCGTACACCCTGTTGGGCGGGGCGGAACCGTCATGGTCCGCATGCTCGATATCGTCGGCCCCCAGCTCCAGAAAGCGCCTGGTTACCTCGACAGCCGCCTTCATGTCCGTAGGCCCTTCAATGGGACATCCCCAGATGGTGCTCACGGTGCCGTTAAATTTCATCCCCGCATCGTGGGCCTTTTTAATGCAGCGCTCCACTTCCGCCCAGTAGGCCTTGTGGTCCAGGCCGGAGTTCTTAATCTGATGGGACTCGGAAGTGGACACCATCATGAGAATACGGTCCGGACCGTAACCCTCCTGCCGCGCGCGAATGGCCCGGTCCACCGCCTTTTCCCGGATGGTTACGGCCGTCAGTTCCACCCCGGGCAGTTTATCCTGCACCTTTTTGCTGGTGCGGATGAGCTTGAAAAGCTCCTCCGCATCGGCAAACTGGGGCATTCCCCGGGGGTTGCCGAAATTGGTCACCTCCAATCGTTTGAAACCGGCTAAAATTAACTGCTCCAGTACCCACAGCTTGGCCAGGGTGGGGATGAATTTTTCTTCGTGCTGGAAGCCATCCCGCACGGTGATTTCGCCCAGAACCACCTTTTTAGGATATTTTAACTCCCCCATACCCATTCCTCCTCAATCTTATCAATGCTTGAGGAATTACCTGTTCCTGTACACCGGCTTTCTCTTTTCATTGAAGGCGCGCAGGCCCTCGTCCCTGTCTTCCGTAGCCAGGCAAACGTTGTAGCATTCCGCCTCCAGGGCAAAGGCGGTATGCAGATCCAGCTCCAACCCCAAATTGATGGCCCGTTTGGCCTGCTGCAGGGCAATGGGGCCGTTCCGGACTATTTCCTGCATAATCTCCATGGTCCTGGCCATCAGGTTTTCCGCCGGAACCACATAGTTGACCATGCCCAGCCGGTAGGCCTCGGCAGCGGATATGCGCCGCCCGGTAAAAATGAGTTCCTTGGCTTTAGCGCGTCCAATGACCCGCGGCAGTAGCTGGGTCCCTCCCCCAGCCGGAATAACGGCCAGGCTTACTTCCGGCAGGCCAAAGAATGCCTTTTCCGAGGCGATGATAAAATCGCAACCCAGGGCGAATTCGCACCCCCCGCCCAGGGCATAGCCGTTCACCGCCGCCACCAGGGGCTTGGGAAACATGACCACCGCTTCAAAGGCTTTGACAAACAGGGCCCTTTGTTTCTTCACCTCCGCTTTGGTCATGTTCTTTCTTTCTTTTAAATCCGCCCCCACACAAAACGCCCGGTCCCCCTCGGCCGTAAGTACCGCCGCAAACACCTGGTCGTCCAGTTCCAGCTCCTCCAGAGCCGCCACCAGTTCCCGGGCCATCTGCGTGCTCAGGGCATTCAGGGCCTGGGGCCGGTTAAAGAAAATGATCCCGATTTGCCCCCGCTCTACCTTGATGGTTTTGTAATTCATTTCCCCGACCTCCCCTATACCGGATAAACCGGATGCTTGCGCTCGGAAAAATGCTGTCTTTTCGATTCATAAAGATTGAAGCGGGCGATCAATTCCGCCCGTAAATCCCCGGGCCGTACAATATGATCCACCACCAGCTCCGAGGCCAGCCGGTAAATGTCCACATCCTCAAGATATTCCTGTTGTTTTTGCTGGATGAAAGCCGGTCTTTCCTCCGGGGGCAGGGCATTGATCTTGTTCTCGTAAACGGCCTTGACTGCCGCCTGGGGCCCCATCACGGCCACCTGGGCGCTGGGCAGGGCCATACAGCAGTCAGGTTCAAAGGCCGGGCCGCACATGGCGTACAGGCCTGCACCGTAGGCCTTGCGTACGATGACCGAAATTTTGGGCACCGTGGCCTCGGAAACGGCGGAAATCATTTTGGCCCCGTGGCGGATGATGCCCTGCCGCTCCACATATCCGCCGACCATGAATCCCGGGACGTCGGCAAGGAAAAGCAGGGGAATATTAAAGGCGTCGCAAAGGGTAACGAACCGGGCACCCTTATCGGCCGAGTCTACAAAGAGCACGCCCCCCTTTTCCCGGGGCTGGTTGGCCAGCAAGCCCACCACCCGGCCGCCAATGCGGCAGAGGCCGGTAATCAGCTCCGGGGCAAACAGTTTCTTTATCTCAAACCAGGTTCCCCGGTCAATTAGCCGGTCAATTACCTCGTACATGTCAAAGGGTTCGCTCTCCCGAGCCGGTACAATATCGGCGATATCCCGTCCTTCTATGGGAGGCTCTTCCATGGCCATGGGCGGCCGGCCCAAATAGTTCTGGGGCATATAGGTCAGGTAGCGGCGGCAGGCTTCAATAGCTTCCGCTTCCGTTTTGCAGAGCAGGTCACCGCAGCCGCTGACGGTGCAGTGCATGCTGGCGCCCCCCAGATCCTCCAGCGTGGTCTTCTCCCCAATGACCATCTCGACCATGCGGGGGGAGCCCAGGTACATGCTGGCATTGCCCTCCACCATGAAAACCACGTCGCAAAAAGCCGGGATATAGGCCCCACCCGCGGCGGAGGGACCGAAGAGCAGGCAAATCTGCGGCACCATGCCCGACATTTTCACTTCGTTGTAAAAGATGGCTCCGGCACCCCGGCGACCGGGAAACATCTCCACCTGGTCGGTAATGCGGGCCCCGGCGGAGTCGACAAGATAGATCATGGGGACCTTCATATCCATGGCCGTCTCCTGGATGCGCAGGATCTTTTCTACCGTGCGCCAGCCCCAGGAACCGGCCTTCACCGTGGAATCATTGGCCATCACACAGACGGTGCGCCCGTGGATCCTGCCTATACCGGTGATCACCCCGTCGGCGGGAAGGTCTTCCGCCAGGTTGTTGGCAAACAGGCCGTCCTCGCAGAAAGGGGCGCCGGGATCCAGGAGGAGCTTTAGCCTGTCCCTGGCAAAGAGTTTGCCCTTCCCGGCATTGTTCCGGTGATATTTGGGCGCCCCGCCGGTTTTTATGCGTGACTCCTTTTCCACCAGCTCCGCATCCAGGCTTTTTAAATCCACGCCATCCATGCTCTCATCTCCTCACATTCCTCCTGCTATCACCTGTCTACCAGCTTTCATGAGCTGTTTTTACTTCAATACCGGCCATTATCATGGACCCGCCGATGCAAAAGGGCTGCGGGGTGCACGTTTTGGCTCCTGAAACGTAAAAAACTCTTCCCCAGATGCAGGAAAAGCAAGCCTACCAGCAACTTGCCGCTTTATACAATGGTGGCCTTCCGGCAAAGTATTGTTCCTACGGTTTACACCATCCCCCTTTCAACCCGCATTCTTAAGCAACCTTCCGGCCACTGTTTTTGATTGTTTACACGATACAAAGCTGGCAACCGGCAGAAGGAAAAAGACCGGGCCCCTTTATCCCCGGTCTTCCCTTTCTTGTTTTTAACTACAGGTACCCGCTGTAGCGGGCTTTGGCCGTATTCGTTTACGGGAGTCCCGAACCGGTTTACATTTGCGCGGGACCCATTCCAGGGGCCATTCTCCCCATTGGACCCTCGGGCCCACGGATGTTGGTAGCTTCCGGTCCCATAGGCGTACCCGTGAAAACAGGATCGAGAGGGTACCAGCCCCGGGAGTGCATCAGATCAAAGATCTGCTTTTGGGTGTGCATTTCTTCATTGTTGATATGGATGAGGGTGTTCCGCACCCGGTCATTGGCCGCTTCCAGCACGGCCATGTGATAACCCGTGGAGATCATCTTGGCTCCGGTGAGCATATCGGCCAGGATATCCCGGTCGGAAAACTGCATTGCTCACACCTCCTGTGTGTGGAAATTGGAAATTAGTGTTGCGCCATGCGCGGCAATCCGGCATCCTGAAGCAGGTTGTTCAGGGTGCTGATATGCCGCTGCCCTTTGTCAATGCACTGCTGCAGCAGGCCCTGGATGGCCGGGTCCCTGGTCTGATTGAGGTAAAAGCGGGCTTTCTTGGTGCACAGTTCCTCAGCCCTTAACTGCTCCATAATGTGAAGCTTCTCCATTTCGGTCATCCGCCAGTGATGCATTTGTTCCACCTCCTCTCGCGGCCTAGTATTTCACAGGAAAAGTATTTTATACCACCTTTTTAAAACACTGTTACCAAACCCCATAAGAAAAAGCGGCGGTCGTTCCGGATCCCTTGCCGCATCAGGAACGACCGCCGCTTAAGCGGTGAAGAGGATTTTCATATCTTACGCGTAAATCCGCCGCAAACCGCATTCCCGGGCAATTTCCACCGCCCGGTGAAACTCCTCCCGGGTAATCCGCCGGGAAAGTTCCGGATAACGGCGGGCTTCGTGGGCCGGGTAATATTGATCCATGATATTTACAAAGGTGTTGGGGGATATTTCCCCGGCCAGGAATTTCATCACCTCCCCGGTACGGGCGAGGTCTCCGGGCATGACCAGGTGACGCACCAAAAGCCCCCGCACGGCAATGCCCCGCTCATCTACCACCAGGTCCCCTACCTGCCGGTGCATTTCCTTAACCGCCTGTTTGGCCACCGTAAAATAGTTGGCCGCCCGGGTATAGCGCTCACCAATCTCGTCATCGCCAAACTTGATGTCGGGCATGTAAATATCTACTACCCCGTCCAGCAACTTTAAAGTGGGCAGGGCGTCATATCCACCAGTGTTGTAAACCAGGGGTAGATTTAAGCCATCGCCCGCGGCAATATACAAGGCCTCCAGTATTTGCGGCACATAGTGGCTGGGGGAGACCAGGTTAATGTTATGACAGCCTATGTCCTGCAATTCCAGCATGGCATTGGCCAGCTCCCGGGCAGTCAGTTCGCTGCCTTCGCCGTACTGGCTTATGTCGCAGTTCCGGCAAAAGCGGCAGGCCAGGTTGCAGTGGGCGAAAAAAATGGTTCCTGAACCGTGCCGGCCCACCAGGACTTCCTCTTCCCCAAAATGGGGCCCCCAGCTGCTCACCGCCGCCAGCCGGCCGCCCCGGCAAAACCCCTTCTCTCCCTCCAACCGGTTGACGTGACAGTACTGGGCGCAAACCGTGCAGTCAGCCAGGAGATCCACCGCCTTCTCCACCCGGGCCGCCAGTTCGTCCGGAAAAAGATCGCGGTAACCCATAGCTCAAGAAGCCCCCAATTGCCATTTTCTCCTATTATACGTTTTTACCTTACACATTAAACCGGAAGTTGATAATGTCCCCATCCTGAACAATGTAGTCCTTGCCTTCCAGGCGGGCCAGACCTTTTTCCCTGACCTTAGCCATGGAACCCAGCTGGTAGAGGTCATTAAAGGCCACCACTTCTGCCCGGATAAACCCCCGCTCCATATCGGAATGGATTTTACCGGCAGCTTTTTTGGCACCGGTACCCTTGCGAATGGTCCAGGCCTTGACTTCATCCTCCCCAACGGTAAAGAAGGAAATTAAACCCAGTTCCTCGTAAGCGGTACGTACCAACCGGTCCGAGCCAAGTTCCTCGACCCCCAGATCAGCCAGGAACAGTTCCCGGTCTTCCGGCGACAGCTGGCTGATTTCCATCTCCAACTGACCGCAAATTTCAATGATTTTCAGCCCCCGGGCCGATGCCGCCTCCTCCAGGGCCTCCCGCCCTGAATACCGCCTCGATTTAAATTGCTCTTCATCGGTATTCACTACCAGAATCACGGGTTTTTCGGTTAAAAAATTATAGTTGCGCAGTACCGCCCTTTCTTCTCCGGTAAGCTCCACCTGGTGCAAAGGAACCTCGTTTTCCAGAGCAGCCAGGCACTTTTCCAATACTTCCAGTTCCAAGGCGCCCTCTTTATTAATCTTTTTACCGGATTTAATGCGGCCAATTCGCTTTTCCAGCAACTCCATATCGGCCAGGAGCAGCTCCAAACTAACTGTTTCCAGATCCCGCAGGGGGTCAATTTCCCCATCCACATGGGGAACATCCGGGTTGGCAAAGGCCCGGAGCACATGAACCAGCAGGTCCACCCCCCGGATACCTTCTAGAAACTGGTTTCCCACTCCCTTGCCCTCACTGGCTCCCCGCACCAAACCGGGCACATCACTGCACTCTACCTGGGCGTAAATGGTGCGGCGGGGGTTATACAGGCGGGAAAGAAAATCCACCCGGGGATCCCTCACCCGGGCCATACCTATATTGGTCTCGGTTCTGCCGGTCATAAAGTTTGAAGTCTGTACACCGCTTTCGGTGACCAAATTAAAGATGGTTGTCTTGCCTACCATGGGCAGGCCCACAATGCCAAAACTTAACATCTGCTCACCCCATTCTTTTCTATTCTACCAGAGGGATTACGGGGCGAGCAACTCCAGGGCATAGACATCCGTACGCCGGTGACGCAACAAAGGCAGTTCCGAGCGAATCCTCTCAATCAAATCCAGATCTATCTCGGCATAGATAATCTCTTCCCCTTCCCGGGCCATGCTGACCACATTCCCCCAGGGATCCACTACCAGGGAGTGGCCATAAACCACATAGGGTGCCATGGGATCCCGGGCCGGAGACGCCCCGATGAAATAGGCCTGGTTATCAATGGCCCGCATGCGGAAAATCAGCTCCCAGTGGGCCGGGCCGGTGGTCATGTTAAAGGCCGCCGGGATCACCACCACCCGGGCTCCTTTTAACACCATCAACCGCATGAGCTCGGGAAAACGGATATCATAGCAGATGGCCACACCCAGGTCGCCCAGTTCCGAAGGAATCACCGTAACCTGATTTCCGGCACCGAGGGTGCTGGATTCCTTAACCGTTAATCCGCTGGCCAGCTCCACATCAAAAAGATGCATCTTCCTGTGTTTCCCCAGTAACCGCCCGTCAGGAGCAAAAATAAAACTGGTGTTGTAAACCTGATCGCCATCCCGTTCCGGCAGGGAGCCACCCACCAGGTAAACCCCTTCCTCCCGGGCCGCCCGGGACAGCATCTGTAAACTGGGCCCTTCCGGATAACTCTCTGCATACTGGGGGAAAAGCCTGGCCACGTAAGGACAATTAAACATTTCCGGCAGAACCACCAGCCTGGCCCCCTGTTTCGCGGCGCGGGCAATCATCTCCCGGGCGCGGACAAGATTTTTTTCTTTTTCCTGGTGTATGATCATCTGACATACGGCCACCTTGTACCGTTGCACCTGGGCCACCCCCTTTTATAGAAAAAACCCCTGCTCGTGCAGAGGCTTTTTTCACGGCTTTAAACTTGAATAACTTCTTTAACCTCCGGAATTGCCTGCTTGAGCGACCGCTCAATCCCCATTTTCAGGGTATAGGTGGACATGGGTCACCCGCCACAGGCACCTTTTAACCTGACCTTTACCACACCATCGGCACCGACATCCACCAGTTCCACGTCGCCGCCGTCCCGCTGCAGGGCAGGGCGTATTTTATTGAGTACTTCCTCAACTTTTTCCCGCAATCCCCTCTCCCCCTTTCCTGATTTTTAAAGACGGTTAAACCTAGTATAGGTTTGCCCCTGAAAACTTATTCTCTGGCGTTTTGCCCTACCCTATTTTACCTGCAATTGGTCCTGCTGGCAAGAAGAATTTGCACACAATACAAGCTCCACCGTGGTCTTTTGGGCGGCTTCGGACAGGGCGTGCAATTGACCCGTTATTTTTCTAATCTCGCCCTGCACCCGCTCCAGTTCCGTTAAATCGGAACCTGTTGAGGAAAGGAGTTCTTTTTCCTTCTCCTTTAAAAGGTTCAGGTTTTTCACCAACCCGTTGTATTCCAGGGTGACATCCCGGAAGTTGGTCCGGGGTCCCTTGACCTGTCCCAAACTCTTAAGTTCCTCCTGAAACCCCGGCCAGTATTCATTGGAGATAACGATCATCACTTTAGACTGCCCTTGCGGCTCTTCCGGTCCCGCCAGGGCGTTATATTTTTGCACCAGGTTTAATACTTCTTTTCTGGCTTTACTGATATCGGGTACTTCCAGAATAAGCACGACCTCTTTAATGGTTTTGACACCGGTTTTGACATCGTCCCCACCCGGGGAATCTTCAGGCTCTTGCGCCATTTCAGCCTGGGGAGCATTTAATGGGCTTTTTTCGCCGGCTTTGGCCCGCAGTTCTCCGTTTGAACCAGAACGGCTGGTGCCCGCGGCCCATTTGCTTTGTTCCCCGGCGGTTGTTTCCGGCGAACTAAAGGCCATTAATTTTGGGGCATTTTGCCGGGGTGCCGCGGGGGGCGGGTCAGCGTGAACTTTTTCCTTTACGACGCCGCCGGATTGAGGATGCCGGCCGGCAGGACTATCAATACGTATATTTGCCTGCTGGGATAACTCCCCGCCCTTTCCGTCACCTTCGCGCAGCGCATAATTTGTCCCGGCACGATCTTCCTGTCCTCCTGCCTGAATTTCCCCGTAACCATCCCCATCTTTAGAAGACCCGGTTCCCGATTCAAGAGTTTCCGGCCGGAGCCCTGAAGGGGCGGTGCTCACCTCTTTTTTAAGGGAACGGTCAGCCACGCTTATCGATGGGGCGGTATCCCGGCCCTTCTGCCAGGGCCAAAGGCTCTGCGGAAGGATATGACCGGCCCAAACCGAGGTCAAAGAAAAGACGACCACCAGTATGGCTGCAGCAGCAATAAATTTAGGCCAGCCCAACCGGAACCTGCGCCGGGGAGCGTAGAGACGCTGGCCTTCCAGCTTATGAAGCAACTGCTCCCTAAAGGACTCCGGGGGAGACACCTCGGGGAGACCGCGCAGCAGTGTCACGCTGGCCACTAAATCTTCCCACTGGCACCGGCAGGTCGCACAATCTTCCAAATGCGCCTTTATTTGCGCTTGCTGGGAGGGTTCCACTTCACCGTCCAGGTATGCCGAAAGAAGTTCCTGGATCTGCTGACAACGCATATGTCATCCCCCCTTTACTTAACGAGACGTGGCCGGAACGCAAAAAGTTCCCGCCGTCCGGATATTTTCTGCCGGAAGGCCTGACGGGCGCGGCTAAGGCGGGATTTAACCGTCCCCGGGGAAATGTCCAGGGCCGCAGCTATTTCAGCGTAGGAAAGACCCTGGATCTCCCGCATGACCAGAACCAGCCGGTACTCCTCGGGCAGTTCGTTCAAGCAAGCCTGCACCATTTCCTGAAACTCCCGTCGCTCCAAAACGTCGTCAGGAGAAAGGCTGTCTTCAATGGGAGGGAGAGGACCGGTCGGATTAGCCGCCATTTCATCCAGCGAGGTTTTTTTATGGCGTTTCTGCCGGCGCAATTCGTCCCGGCACAGATTGGCGGTAATGCGATAAAGCCAGGTAGTAAAACTGGCTTCGCCCCGGAAGCGGGGCAAAGCCTGGTAAACCCTGATAAAAACCTCCTGAGCCAGGTCGGAGGCATCGCTGTAATTGCCGGTAAAACGGAAGGCAACGGTAAAAACTTTCTTCTCATAACGGCGTACCAGTTCTGAAAAGGCTTCCAGATCGCCCGCAACGGAACGGTCTATTAATTCCTGGTCATCCGGGTGCAACAGGATTCACTCCCACCGGGCAAAATATGGCGCTTTTGCCCTAATGAAATATATTTTTCTATAAACGGAAAGCCAATCCTGCTCACCCCCGGAAAATGACGGATTTTACCCTGACAATATCACAGACGGATTACACAGGAAAAGGAGCTAATTGCGATGTTCGGAAGTAAAGATGAATAGGCCGTTTTAGGGCATTGACATAAATATTTTACCCCGGCACGGTTCAGGTTTTATGCGGGTTGTGGGCATGGGCAGATATCGTTTTAGCAAAATTGACCCCAAAGAAGAAAAACAAAGGAACAGCGAAAAAGGATGAGAAATAAGAAGGGAACCCTCCTTTTCTGGCGAATTCTTTTTTATATCCCCAAAAAAGAACCAGAGGAGGTTTCCCTTATGGCTATTATACCACAACAACGACTTTTTGGGTGGCGGGAAATTGACGAACTGGGTGATTTGGAACGCCTGGTCCTGGTTCTCGAATATCTACCCGACGAGGAACTGATACAAAAGCTGGAGCGAGAACGTGGGCACGGCCGCAACGATTACCCGGTACGAGCGGTCTGGAACTCAATCCTGGCCGGGGTCGTATTTCAGCACACGTCTGTTGAGAGTCTGCGGCGGGAACTTAAGCGGAATGCCCAGTTGCGGGAACTATGTGGGTTTGATCCAGCTCGGGGCGAGGATGCCGTTCCACCTTCTTATGTATACAGCCGCATGTTAGTAAAACTGATGCAGCACGCCGATGAAGTGGAAAAAATATTTACGCGGCTGGTGGATGAAATAAGTACCCTGTTACCGGATTTCGGGCGGGTGCTGGCCCTGGACAGTAAAGCTATTAACAGTCTGGCCCGGGGCAAAAAGCGGGATGAAGAAGAAAAGGTTCAAAGGCCTGATGGGCGCCGCGACACTGATGCCGACTTTGGTAAGAAAACGTACCGGGGGCGCAGAAAAGACGGTACCCTGTGGGAAAAAGTAGTTTCCTGGTTTGGCTACAAGCTTCATCTCATAGTTGATGCTGTATATGAGCTACCCGTAGGCTTTACGGTGACAAGAGCATCAGCCAGTGACGTGAAAGAGGGGCATAAGCTGATTGAACGGGTGGTCGAACAAAATCCGGAGATTATAGATCGTTGTGAGGCATTAGCGGCGGATAAAGCCTATGATGACATCAAACTAACCATGAAACTATGGGACGAATACCAGATCAAGCCCGTGATTGACATCCGTAATATGTGGCAGGACGGCGAGGAGACGCGGCTGGTGACCGGTAAAGGGAACATCGTTTACGATTACTGTGGAACGGTTTATTGCCACTGTCCCGAGACAAACAAGCGTCGCGAGATGGCTTTCGGGGGATTTGAAAAGGACCGGGGAACCTTGAAATATCGCTGTCCTGCCCGGCACTACGGGGTGAAGTGCCGGGGAATGGAGCAGTGTTCCGCAACGGGTGGAGTGCGTATTCCTCTGGCAGAAGACCGGCGGGTCTTCACGCCCTTAGCGCGGTCCAGTTACAAATGGAAGACAACCTATAAGAAGCGTACGGCCGTGGAAAGGGTAAATGCCCGTCTGGATGAGGTCTATGGATTTGAAAAGCATTTTATACGGGGCCTGAAAAAGATGAAGCTGCGTTGTGCACTGGCCCTGATGGTGATGCTGGCGATGGCCGTAGGCCGGCTACGACAAAAACAAGGAATAAATTTGAGAAGCCTGGTAAAGGCGGCCTGAGAAGGACCAATCGGAGAAATTACACTACGGGAAGGGCGCCCCCCCAAGGGGGTGTTAGGGTAAGTATGCCCTTTGACAGGGGTGGTAAAGGATATATAAGCCATTTGCCCCAATATTAGGTTAATATCTCTGTCCTATGGCTTGGAAAACGTCCATGTCTGGTATGGGCGTTAGCCTCCCAGAGGGCAAAAATGTTTACAACGCAAATAGCTCGAAAAGGTTGGGGCATTGACAATTCACCGGCGATGTGCTAACATTTAAATTACTGTATGCCGAAGTGGTGGAACTGGCAGACGCGCCGGACTCAAAATCCGGTGGGGCTCACACCCCGTGCGGGTTCGACTCCCGCCTTCGGCACCATGAGGAAATTCAAGGGTTTGCGTCCATGGGAGGAAATGCCATCGACCACAGGAAGAGTGCTAGTCCGGTGGTCTTGAAATGGCACGCAAGCCTTACCGTATTCAACCCCTTCCGACTACCCGTTTCGTAAAAACTTGGGTGGCGAAGGGGGTTTGTTTTTTCGCCTTCACCGCTCAGAACACTTTAAAAATATCCACCTTTGTCTCCAGGCATTTGCGTAAGGACAGGTCACTGGCGCCAATTTTGAACCAGCTATTGGGTTTCTGGTAGAAATCGAGGCCTCGCCCAATTTTGATTACCCACCCGTTGTCCAGGCGGATTTCACGGTCGTGCAAGTTGGGATTTAGTTTAACATCCAGGACAATGTCCAGCTCAAGCAGGCTTTGCTTTAGCTCACCGAGTTTATCGTGCATTTCTGAGATTTTGATATTCTCATCATAAACTTGTAATCAGGTTGATCTGCCGGATCGAGGAAAGCTTTTTATAAATTTCGCCGGGATACTACAATTTTTCTGCCAGGAGATTAATCGCCCGGGTGAACATTCCGTCACTGCTCGAGCCGGTTGAAAGCGATGCAGGAAATCTTTCGCGGGCATGGAATAGGATGAAGGGGGCAGGAATTTACCTGCCGGCGGAGAAGCTTTTTTAAACTTTATCTGGGGGGCGAGAATTATGCAGAGTAAAATTGCCGCGGCCATGAAGCTCAAGTATTCCCCGGTGGCGATCCTGTTAACTAACGAAAAACCGGAAGGTGCACTGCAGTTCAAGGAAGGGCGCTGGGGCTGCGTGGTAGCCATGTTCACCGCTGCCGCCAGAGGACGTACGGCGGTGTTTGACCGGAAAACCTTTGGTTGCCTTGGCGGCGGCGTCGGACTGGGATTCGGCAACCAGTACGTTAATTTTCCCGGCGGCATCGAATACTTTATCTCCACCGGCAACAAGGACTTTTGCCGCAGCGAGATAGGAAAAAACCTGGTGCGCAACCTGCCGGCCCTGGAAGAAGGGGAGCGCTACTTTAAATCACCGGAAATAGCAAAGAAGTTCGTGGACACCCTGCCCATAACTGATGTTCCCACCACCTACGTGGTATTCAAACCTCTGGCAGAAGTAACCCCCGGAGAAACTCCCGCCGTTATCGTTTTCCTGGCCAATCCCGACCAGCTATCGGCCTTAACTGTGCTGGCCAATTACGAGAGCGGCGGCAGGCTGAACGTCATCGCACCCTTTGGGGCCGGCTGCCATACCATCTTCCTCATCCCTTATGCCGAAGGCAAGTCGGAACACCCCCGGGCAGTAATCGGCTTGACGGACATATCCGCGCGCAAGCATGTGGACAAGGACCTGCTCTCCTTTGCCGTGCCTTACAAAATGTTCCTGCAGATGGAAAGCAATGTCGAGGGCAGCTTTTTGGAAAAAGAAAACTGGCTGCAGGTGCTGGAAAGAAATCAGCCAGGTTCTCAAAGTGATTTGAGAACGAACCCGTAAGATTCATACTAAAGAGGCCGAACACATGCATGGTTTAAACGTTTCTACCAGAGAAATCACTATTTTCCTGCCGGGGTTAACCCTGTCCCTTTTGGTGGCCAGAAATGTGGAAGATTTAATCACAGATCCCGCGGATGAGGATAACATTCCTTTATGGGCCGAAATCTGGCCCGCAGCCAGAGGCCTGGCCCGGTACATCTGGGAAAACATTACCTTTTCCGGCGACACCGTTTTAGAATTAGGTGCCGGGATCGGCTTGCCGGGTCTGGTCTGCGGACTCAAAGGAGCCAGGGTAACCTTTTCCGACTACAAGCCCGAAGCTTTGCAGCTTTGTATGGCCAACGCCGGACTTCACGGGGTAAAGGAAGCTGATTGCCTGCTGGCCGACTGGCGGGATTTTAAAATAGACCGGCAATTCGATTGGGTTATTGGCTCGGATATTCTCTACGACCCCAAATTTCATCCTTTCCTGACCGATATTTTCAACCGTTGCCTGAGGCCGGGCGGCCAGCTTCTCATCTCCCACCCGGGGCGTCCGGCCACATTTAACTTTTTGAAGGAACGGCTGCAGGAAAACTTCCACGTGGTCACCGAAAAACTAATTCCCGTAACCATCGAGGATCCCTATTTCCCCCACTACGACATATTCATACATCACTATGCAATGCGGGCATAGCAGTGTGAAAGCCCCTTTTTGCAAGCCGCCCTAAAGTTCAGGGGCTCCCCTTAATTGGGGAACCCCTGAACTTTCCTGAGAAAAGGAAGCCTGGCACAAGACAGCCTGCGAAAAGGGCTATGAATTAGAAGGCCTCTTGTTGAAGATACAAGGTATCTTCATGTTTATCATGTGATTTTAGCCATTTATGGGAAGGGAATGGCTTTCATCTGGTAAATTACGCGCGTAAGATTTTTTATGCCCCCGGATCAGGCGAAGCTTCGGCTTGGCCTGATCATTTTTAAGCATCTCGGCACGCATCAACTCGACCTGGCAGAATGGTTCTTCCAGGTATTTCGTCACCAGGTACTTCACCCATTCCCGCATTTCAACCACCCCTTTCGGATACCACCTCAGCGGGATTAATTTAATTTTACAAAGGTCCAGCATGGTGGAAAATACTTTTTCCGCCAATTGCCTGTTTAGCCTGGCGAGTTTTTCACAACCTTAGAAATCTACCAAATACTTAGGCGAACTGTTCACAAACCCCGGCCACTACGCTTAAAATGCGCACGGCCCGGGGCAATATTATGGAGAAAAGAAATCGTGGACTTAACTGTCCACGACACACCTGCAAAACAAAAGGCCCCTGTGCAGCGATCCTCACAGAAGCCCGCTTCCCGGCAAACTTGTGGTGTCGGAGGCGGGACTCGAACCCGCACGGTTTCCCACACGCCCCTCAAACGTGCGCGTCTGCCAGTTCCGCCACTCCGACATCGCACTTTTTATTATACGTCTTACAAATCCCTTCTGTCAAGGGTATAATATTTTTACAGACGGCTACCGCGGCGTTAAAGCCTACCCGGAATCTTACCGGAAAGGATCGAATGAGGATGCCCAATTCTATATGGCTTTATCGTTTGTACGACGTGGCAGAGGAGATCAAGCTGGACATAGTGGAACAAACGCTGGCCCATACCAAACCCACTTCCAGGCTGCGCCTTTCCCGGGCGCGGCTGAAATCCATACAAATCCCCAATCCTCCCGTAACCGTGGAACTGGGAGAAGAATGGATGAAGCTGGGCCAGCGGGATTTCCGCGTTCGTTTCACCGGCAAGATTTATGACCTGGGCGTGGTCAGCCTGATCATGCACATTTTGCTCCCTACGGCATTCAGTTATCAGGAGATCATGGATCTGGCCCTGTATTTATGCGAAAACGAGGAAATGGAAGGGATAACAGAAGGGATTTTCCAGAACAAGCTAGAAGAAGTAATAAAAGGCCTGGGTAGAGCCATGATTCACCCGGGACTAAAGGGAGCCGAGGAAGATTATATTTTGTTTTTCTTCCAGGAATGGAACCAGGAGTGGGATCCCGTACCCCTGTTACTGGCCGAACCGGAACCGGTGAGCCCCCAGGTGCGCAGGGAAACCTTGCAGCACTCCTTTTCCTATGGCCCGGATGATCTTACCATCATTACCTGGGCCTCAGCCCTGGTATACGACGCTGCCGGCAGCCATGACATCCCCGACTTGCTGGAGTTTGCCCTGACACAACTGCTGGAACTCCGCTACTACGACAACCTGCTCAGTGAAGAAATGGGCAAAATGTACGATGACATTGAAGAAGCCGAACGGGTTACCCAGTTGCGGCGCCTGGGGCACTACCGGCACATTATGAACCGTTTAATGGAACTGGTTGTCGACATAAATGAAATCCTGGAAAGGATTCAAAACTCCCTTAAAGTAACGGAAGACGTTTTCTATGCCCGGGTATACGGGGCCGCTTTATCCGTTTTCCGTACCAGGGCCTGGGTGGAAAGTATCCAGCGCAAACTCTCGGTTATAATGCAAAATTATACCATGCTCAGCAACCGGCTGGTAAACCAGCAGTCCGTTCTGCTGGAACTGGCCATCGTGCTGCTCTTTCTGCTGGAAATCTTTCTTACCCTCCCTTCCCTTATCCACTAGCTGCATATAGAACCCGCAATTTTTTTACCGAAAAGAAATTTACCTGAATTCCAGCTTAAAAACAAAAGAAATGTCCTAAAGGGGTGTTATTGATGAACGAGATGAGCCCGGACGTCCACAATTTGCTCGCTTTTTTACAAAACCTGCAAGAAAAAACGGTGCCGGAAATAAGCCAGGCCTGCGCGCAGAAAATCCGCCGCATGGAGCTAACCGGCGATCCCGACCGGGCTCTGGTGGAGCATTTAAAGTCAATGATCCTGCTCATCCGGCACCTGCGTCGCCCCCCCGTAGCCAGGGATGAAAAGGTGCGGCGCTTTTTAATCGAGTTCTTTACCAGGATACAACAGCATGACCGCCGGGCAAAACATGTCCTCGAGGTTTTGCATAAAATGGACTCCGGCAATTCACAAACCGGTAATTCCACTGCTGGTTAATTAATGTTAATTAATTATCCGCGCCTTCCCGAATGTCATATTTGTCCCCCAATGCTAATATATAGCAGATAGGCAGGTGGACGGTATTTCCCGGCCAGACGAAAACTGGCCGGACCTTTCGGGGAGCGTGTCTTAAAGTGACCAGGATTTTTTTTACGGAAACCCGGCGGCAAATGCCCCTCCTCTTAGACCGTATCCATGAATTACGGGAAAAGTACCTTTTACAACGCCCTGGACCTTCTCTCGCCATCGTTGGAGCGTACAACACGGGAAAATCCACTCTGATCAATGCTCTCCTGCAGGAAGAAATTTCACCAGTGGACGTCCTGCCGGCTACCCCCTGTCCCATCTTATTTTCCTACGGCGAAACCTTTTCCATACATGCAGACAGTAGACTTAAACCCAGCCAATCCCGGCAAGGGCTGGTCTCCCTGCTGCGGCAAAAAAACATCCGCGTAAGCCGGGTTGAAATCACCCTGCCCAACCCCTGGCTAAAAAAGTGCAGCTTAATTGATACCCCGGGGCTGGATGCCGCCAACCAGAACCAGTTGCTTGAAAAAATCGTTCCCGCGGCGGATTTTATCCTCTACCTGTTCCATCAGCGGGGCCTTGATGAACAGGATCGCTATTTCCTGTATCGTTTAAAGGGGAGCCCGTTCTTCCACAGCTTTAACCGGATTTCCTTCTGGATCAACAGCAACTGCGGTCACCCCGACGGCAGCGCCCTTGTGGCTACCCGGACTGCTTTAGGAGAAATTTTTGGCCGGGAGGTCCCGGTCAACTATCTGGACACCAAAAATAAGGAAAGCGTCGAAAACCTGCGGCTGTTTATAGAGACAGAGCTGGCCTCTTTGGCCTTAAAGGAACTTGAAAAGTTGTTCAAAGAAGAAGACAAGCATATTCCCCGCCAGCTGGCCAGGACGCTTTCCATCAAGGAAGACGGGCTGTTTCTAAGCACGTTCTGGGATATTTACGAGCGCGCCCGTACCGCACTGGAAACCGGGCAGCAATTCGTAATGTTGCAGCAAATGCGCTCCGGGATTCGGGAAAGACTGGCCGCGTATAACCGGAAAGTCCTCCCGGCCCCGGTATCCCCAGCCGCTGAACGGGAGGCGTGGCAAACCGTCAATTTTTCATTAATTAAGGAGCGCCTGCTCAATTTATTACGGCGTTTACTAAAGGATCCGGCTCTACAGTCGCTTGCCACGAGGGAACACCTGAGGGAGCTGGCCAAAAGCATAGCCAATGACCGCTTTTTTATCACCCTCTGGGGGCCCTTTTCCTCGGGGAAAAGCACTTTTCTTAATGCCCTGATGGAGGAGGCCCTGCTGCCGGCCCAGGATAAATCTACCACTTCCTCCATTATCCGGCTGCACCATGGGCCGGAAAAACTGGCGGTGGCCCACTACCCGCTGCAAGTCACCCTCTCCCTTCTGGACGAAAGGGACGGGGAAGTTTTCTTATGCCGGGAGGAACTGGCTGTCCTGAACGGCTGGCTTAAAAAACCCCCATTCCTGAAAACCCTCAGGGGAATTGAGGTGTGCACCGGCGGTAAATTTACGCGGGTAAACATAGCAGAGTTATCATCACTCCTGGCCCAAACCCAAAACCTTTTCCGCCCGCGGGCCTCCCCGGCGGGCATTAACAGCCACGTTCCGGCCATTACCCGTTCCATACCGGCAAAACGGGCCATCCGGGCGGTAACGGCAGTACGCCTCTCCTTTCATAATACCCGGGAGAAAACCTTCCGTCTGGCGGATCCTGGTGAACTGGCGGAATTTAGACATTTGATGGTCACCCCTGAAGAAGCCATGCTTGTAGATGGAATCGACATCTACCATCCGGCTGAAATGTTCAAACTGGCCACCTTTGTAGATACTCCGGGAACAGATTCGGTGCACACCCGCTACGCAAAAACCGTAGCAGGATGGCTGAATAAAAGTGACGTACACCTAATCTTTTTTAACGGCCGGCATATGCTTTCCCCCACCCACCGGGATCTCCTCCGGCACACGGCCTTCCCGGAAAAACTTCGGGAGAACTGTTTTTGCGTGATTAACTTTGCTGATACCTTAAACCGCAATGAAAAAGAGCGGGTGGCGGCGTTCCTGCGCCGGGAACTGGCCCCGTCAGCGCCCCCGGAAATCCATTTCATTTCCGCCCTGGATGCCCTCAAGGATAAAAACAACTTTGCTTTTAACCAGTTTCTGCACCGCCTGGAGCGGTTTGTCCTCACCCAACGGGGCGAGAAAGTACTTCTGCGCCGTATCGAGCAAATAAAGGAGTTGCTAACCACGGAGGGTTACGAATCATCTCCAACCGGGCGGGTGCTGGAAAAATATTGCCGGGAGCTGGAAGAGATCCGGCTGATACTCAAGCAACCGGGAGGTTATCGCTTATGGAAAACGCCCGCATCCTTGAGGAAAGGTTAAAGCGCATTATCCGGGAGGTAAGCAATCAAACCGGAAATGAAATTAAACAAGACTTGTTGGTGGATTTGGAAAAAGAGGTAACAACTATCGTCCGTCAGAACTCCCAGCAGGAAGTAACCCGCTTCCTAACCTTGCTCAAAGGGGCCATTCATCAAATTTAGGGAGGGATTTTCATGTCCGTCAGGCAAACGGCCCAGGATGAAGCAATTCAGGCGTTGATGAAGGAAATCCTGGTGACCCTGCGTGAAAAATTGCTGCAACCTTTCGTTCAGGAGATAAACCAGCTGGCCCGCGCCATAGGTGAACTGCAGGAACAGCAAACTGCTTTTTACCGGGAAACCCGGGAATTAATCAACCAGCTGGAAAACCGGGTGACGGAAACCCCCCTGGTTACACTCACTGCCCTGCGGGATGCCATTCAGCAGGCAAAGGAGGGTTAACGCCATGGCTACCGCACAGGGCAAGGAAAAAGAGGTGGTGGATTCCCTGGCTCAAACCATCCGCCAGCGGATCGTCACCCCCGCTGAAAGGCGGTTTAAGCAGCTGGACGGGCAGGTAACCAGTTTGAACGCCGCCCTGCACGATAGATACCAGGAGTGGCGCTCGGCCATGGAGGAACTGGAAAAACGCGTCACCCGCCTGGAACAGGAGCTTTCCCAGGCAGAAAAGCAAATCCGGGGACTCGCCTTTGCCCTCGCCCTGCTCCTGGCCGGAGCCAGTTTTTTGCTCCTCAGAGGGTGGTAGACGAAAATTTGCCTTTCCGGTAGGAAAACGAAATAGAGAGGTAGAAGAATATCCAGCAATCCAATCTGCCCGGCGGGGGTATTCAAGTTGTATCCTCAAACCCACGTTTACTTCGCCGAGAGAGTTTGCGGGAAACTTTCTGATGCCCTGGTTTTAGGCAGCATTTTCCCCGATATGATTGCCGCCCTGGCCCCCGGCCGCGAAGAAAGTCATGGACGGGGGAAAGAGCTGCTGGCCGCCCTGGGGGACGATCCCCAGCTGCGGGATTTTGCCCGGGGGGTACTGACCCACGGGGTTACCCCGGAGGGCCTGGATTACTACGGGGATGAAAAATACCTTCACTACGAACGGGGTTACTGCTTTGAAAAGGGCCGCTCTATAGTGGAGGAAACCATCCGGGCATGCAACCTGCCTCCGGCCATGGGCTGGTGGAAAAGCCATAACATCGTGGAGATGGGTATTGAACTCATCACCGGCGAGGGTAGCTTTTACGGCCGGGCCCTGGCCGCCGCCTTTAGCAATGCCGTCCTGATCGATAAAATCAGCCGGCAGGTGGCCCCGCTATACGGCGTGGAGCCCCGCCGGCTTTACCAGCGCATCCATAACTTTCCCTATTACATTGAAATAGCCCGGCTTACCCCCCGCACCCTGGCGGCCAAGTACGATGTGCAGATGTTTTACAAACACCGCATCCGCATCGACATCGAGCGGACGGCCCGGCTTATTGCCGCGGCCCGGCACATCGTGGAAGCAGACCTGGAGGAATTTTTCAAGTACGCAGAAGAACAGGTGCGGCAAAACATGCTCAAAGCAGGGGCTTGGGAACCTGTAGCAAAAAGTCCCGGCCATGCCTAACCGGGATTTTTTATTTGAAGAATTTACATTAACGCCGGCCCCAGGGCAACCGACTTTACCACCACTCCTTCGATTTGCTGCAAATCCCGCTCCAGCGTCTTGCGCTCGCTTTCATCGGCCTCCACGGTCAGGGTGATAATCCCCCGCCTGCGGCTGGGATCCGGAATCCCCGACCGGCTTAAAATCCTGGAACCGTGCCTGGTAAGCACCTGCTGCACCTCCGGCGCCCTGTCTGCCCGCCCATCCACTAAAATCCCCACCACACAAATATCCTTTTGCATTACCACCATCCCCTCTGACTTTCTTTCCCTGAACGTGAGGACCTATTCTAGTATTTACCCTGCTGGCAGTTTTTATTTCAGCAAGCAAGCAGAATGAGGTAATTACTCCAAAGCCTGGATAATATGCTTTTACTAAAAACTTTTTCTAAAAAAGCAAAGGGGCTAGTCCAGTGTGTGAAGTCCTTATACTGATTATTTGCCTGGCCCTGGCCTTTGACTTTATTAACGGTTTCCATGACACCGCCAACGCCGTGGCCACCTCCCTGGCCACCGGCGCCCTGACAAACCGCTTGGCCATCCTTCTGGCCACCGCCATGAACTTTCTGGGGGCGCTCACATTTACCGGGGTGGCTCTGACCATTGCCGAAGGCATTGTTGATACCGCCGTCCTTTTCAACAATCCCAAAACTATTTTGGCCGCCCTGCTGGCGGCCATTGTTTGGAACCTCTTTACCTGGTTTGGCGGGCTACCCAGCAGTTCTTCCCATGCCCTGGTAGGCGCCTTAACCGGCGCCACCCTGGCCGCAACAGGCCTGATGGGGGTTAACCTTACCGGACTGACCACTATTTTTCAAGCCCTGGTCCTGTCCCCACCTCTGGCCGTAACTGCCGGTTTCACAGTCATGTCCATCGTCTTTTCCCTGACCAGGGGCCGGGCCGGTCCCCGTCTAAGCCGCCGGTTCAAACACTGGCAACGCCTGGCCGCCGCCCTCCAGGCCTTTTCCCACGGCACCAACGACGCGCAAAAAACCATGGGGGTAATTACCCTGGCCCTGGTCCTGACCGGATACCAGGAGAGTTTTGTGGTCCCCCTGTGGGTCAAAGTCCTTTCGGCCCTGGCCCTGGCGCTGGGAACCTCCTGCGGCGGCTGGCGGATCATCCGTACGGTGGGCAGGGGCATCACTCATCTTGACCCGCCCGCAGGCTTTGCCGCGGATATGGGCTCGGCCCTGGTGATTTTCACGGCCACCCTTTTGGGATTACCCGTCAGCACCACCCATGTCATTTCTTCTTCCATCACTGGAGTTGGCCTCACCCGGGGAACAAAGGCCGTATCCTGGCCCACAGTGGCCAGAATTCTTTTAGCGTGGGTTTTCACCCTGCCGGCCACCACCGCCCTGGGGGCGCTGTTTTACTTCCTTTGATAATATAATACGTACACCGTTACCACCAGGGATACTTGTTACGTATCCGGCTCCGGGGGGTCAAAAGCTTTATTAAGATCATTCCGGCTACAAAACCTCCCACATGGGCCCACCAGGCCACGGGGTTTACCACCCCACCCAGGGAAGCCGCCCCGTTGAAGAGCTGGATGACAAACCACAGGGCCAGGAAAATCACCGCCGGCACCTCCATCAGGGTGAGGAAAAAGAACACCGGCACCAGGGCCAGGATCCTTGAATGGCGAAAGGTAACAAAGTACCCGCCCAGAACCCCGGCAATTGCCCCGCTGGCACCGATAACCGGTACGGGTGAAGTTGGGTTGGCCAGTATATGGGCCAGGCTTCCCACCATGCCGCAGAGCAAATAAAAGAGCAGAAAACGAAAGTGGCCCAGCCGGTCCTCCACGTTGTCCCCGAAGATCCAAAGGTACAGCATGTTACCCCCGAGGTGTACCCACCCGCCATGCAAGAACATAGCTGTAATAAAAGGCAGCAATAGGGGTTCCAGCGGCGCCCCGGTTTGGAGGGCATGGGTTACCTGGACGGGAATAACGCCCAGGTTATAGAAAAGCTCGCTTAGTTGTGCCTGGGAAAGGCCCAGTTCTTTAAAAAAGAAAACCCACAAGTTGGTCAAAATTAAGAGCCAGTTCACAAAGGGCCTGCGTCGCGGGCGGATGCTATCGCGTAAAGGAATCACTAAATCAACCCTCTTCTCCTGTTTTTTTGCCGGGAATTGAGCACACGCAAAGGGCATCAGGCTGTGGCCATTCCTCCAATATAGGATATACTTTTCCGGCCATTTCTGACAAGGATTTTATTGGCACCAGTAACCCACAAAAAATGCCGGGCCGCTTTCATAGCCCGGCAAAAATCCTACCCTGCCAGCACCATCCGTGCATCCAGGACCAGCGCGCCCCGGTCATAAACAACTACCGGGTTTAAATCCATCTCCTGGATTTGCGGATAGCTGGCCACCAGATCGGAAATCTTAACCAGTATATTGACGAGAGCCTCTTCGTCTGCGGGCGGTGTACCCCGGTACCCGGCCAGCAACCGGTACCCCCGCAATGACCGGATCATGTTCCTGGCCACACCGGGGCTTACGGGAACTAGACGAAAGCTGACATCCCCCAGAATTTCTGTAAACACCCCACCGAGCCCGCACATGAGCACGGGTCCGAACTGCCGGTCGGTAGTAACCCCGATAATCATTTCCCTCCCCGGGCTTGCCATGGGCTGCACCGTTACTGCAGCCGCGGGATCTGTTGCCCTCGCCCGGGCCATGATCTCCCGGTAGGCCAGGCGCACCTGCCGGCTATCCACCAGGTTCAGGGCCACCCCACCTGTATCCGACTTGTGGGTGATTAAAGGGGACCGCACCTTCAAAACCACGGGATAACCCAATTCCCCGGCCCGCTCCACCGCTTCCTCCTCATTATGAGCCAGGAGGCAGGGGGGTACGGGTATTCCCACCCCACCCAGGATTTCCTTCACCTCATCCTCACATAAATACCGGCGCCCGGCAGCCCGGGCCTCAGCTAAGAATTCTGCAACGTTCACCGGCTGATCCCTCCTCGTTGCAGGGCGTAATGTAAAAGGGCCGACACTCCCCAGGCCGCCTCCTCGGGGGTAATGTAGACGGGGATGTCCCGGGAGTGCAACACTTCCCTCTCTTCCCTTACTTGTTCCTGGGTCGAAATGTACAGGGCCACCACCGGCTTGCCGCTCCGCTTTTGTGCGGCCAGGAGTTCCGGAGTAGGACAGCGCCAGTTCAGGTGAAGGCAGTAGATGGCCACCAGGAGATCGATTCGAGGATCATCCAGCACCGCTTCCACCAGCCGGCCAATGGCAGCCGCCTGCATGCCCTGTCCCGCCGCATCCAGGGGGTTTTTGAGCACCACCGGGGGGTTTTGTCCCAGTACCTCTTTGATTCTGTCCATAGTACTCTCAGCAAAGGGAGGGAATACCCCGCCCCGCAGGTTTACTTCATCCAGCAGTACGATACTGGGACCCGCCGTATGGGTCACCACCCCCACCCCGTTTCCCCGGGGAATGGGAGCCATGGCCAGGGCTTTACAGGCAGCCACCATTTCCAAAGCATTCTCCACTACCAAGAGACCGAATTGTTGCAGTATCTGCCTGTACATTTGATAACTGCCGGCCATGCTGCCGGTATGGGTAACAGCGGCAAGGTTCACCGTATCCGAACGCCCTACCTTATAAAATACCACCGGCTTACGCCGGGCCACCTCCCCGGCCACCTGTACCAGGCGCCGGGCATCATCGGTGCCTTCCACAAAAACACCAATGACCGCCGTGCTGTCGTCCCGGGCCAGGTATTCCAGGTAATCGCTCAACTCCAGGGTGCTGCGGTTGCCCACCCCCACCCACTTGTTAACGCCCAGACCCTCATCCATGGCTTTGTGAAGTATGGTAAGCCCCACGCCACCACTCTGGCTGACAAATGAAACTTTGCCCGAGGGTAACCGCAGGGGGTAAAAAGTGGCGTTCAGATTGGCCCGGGTATTAATCAGCCCCAGGGTGTTCGGGCCAACCACTTCCATGTTATATTGCCGGGCTACGGCAATCAGGCGTTCCTCCAGGGCCTTCCCTGCCGGCCCCATTTCTCGAAAACCGCCTGCTACGCAGATGACTCCTTTCACTCCTTTTTTACCGCACTGCTCCACCACTTCCACGGTAGCAAACTGATTTACCCCAATTACCGCCACATCCACCGGTCCGGGCACTTCTTCCAGGGAACGGTATACCGGCAGGCCCTGCAAGCTCTCCAGGCGGGGATGTATTGGATAAATCTTGCCCTGAAACCCCGAGTAGATAAGACTTTGTAAAAGGTTGTAACCTACCCGGTCGCTCGACTCGGTGACCCCTATTACAGCCACACTGCGGGGGTAAAAAATACTGTCCAGCACCTCCAGTTTATTGCCGGGCAATCGCGATCCCTCCCCACAAGAATGATCCCCTTACGGTTAAATTCTAAAAACTTTCTGATAAACCTGCCGGCCAGCAAAATAAAAACCTCCCCGGCCCGGGGAAGTTTAGAACTGGCGAACTCCGGAAGTCAGCTCAGGGTAACGTGCATGCCCGCCTTCAGGGAATAACCTTGGTCAACGGGTACTCAATGATGTCATGGGCACCGTTCCTTTTTAAGGCCGGGATCAAATCCCGTACTTTTTTCTCATCCATAATTACCTCCACCGCACACCAGTCACTATTTACCAGCTGGGAAATGGTGGGGTGTTTCATGGCCGGCAACAATGCCAGTACATCATCCAGCTTCTCCCTGGGCACGTTCATCTTTAAGCCTACCTTGGCGTCGGCCCGGAGCGCCCCCTGCAGCAGCACGGCCAGGTTTTCCAGCTTCTCCCGTTTCCAGGGATCCTCCCAGGCCTTTTTGCTGGCATGGAGGCGGGGGGTTGATTCCAAAATGGTGGCAATCACCCTTAAATTGTTGGCTTTTAGCGAGCTGCCGGTTTCCGTAAGATCGGCTATAGCATCCACCAGATGAGGCACCTTCACCTCGGTGGCACCGTAGGAATACTCCACATAAGCCTCTACGCCGTGGCTGGCAAGAAACTTTTTGGTCACCCGGACCAGCTCGGTGGCAATGCGCTTGTTTTGCAAATCGGCCACCGTCCGGATATCGCTATCATTGGCCACGGCCAGCACCAGCCGGATGGGGTTGGTGGTTTGTTTCGAATAAACAAGCTCGGCCACCTCCACCACGTCGGCCTCATTTTCCATGATCCAGTCCAGGCCGCTGATGCCCGCATCCAGCACACCCTCATGTACATACCGGGGGATTTCCTGGGCACGCATCAGCACTATTTCCAGCTCCGGATCGTCAACGCTGGGAAAGTAAGAACGGCTCTTGACCGCTATACTAAAGCCGGCCCGCTTGAATAACTGAAAAGTGGCTTCCTGCAGGCTCCCCTTTGGCAAGCCCAAACGCAACTTCAAATAAAACACCCCCACGATCCTTCTTTGCTTTAACATGATAAAATACTACTTAGTAAAACTATCATCCAGTATAGATCAGTCCCCCTCCCATGTCAATAGGAAGTTGCATAAAAAGGAAAACCCGGTGCCAGAATAAATCCGGCACGGCAAAGGAGGTTACGGGTATTGAGTTCCCGGAAGTTGTTTTGGTACACCCTTCTTGCAGTGTTCACCCTATTTATTTTTTTAAACGCAGCGCCTAAAGCCTGTGCGGAACAACAGCAACCCGATAAATTAGAAAATAAACAAAATCTGACTACGGCTACGGAAAACGTTCTTATTTTTTGGACCGACGGCCCCAAATTGAAGGCCATCACCCTGATGGCCATCACCCCGCGCAAGAAACCGGTGGGCATTGTCTCCATCCCCATAAACACCCGCATCCACGAGATCAGGGGCGTGGAAACGCTGGAGGAACTCTACCACAAAACGGGACGGGAAGGGACGACGGCATACCTGGAAAAACGCTTCGGCATACCCATCAACCATTACGTGGATATCAGCCAGGCCACCCTGACCCGCACCAGCGAGGCGCTGGGACCGGTGGAGATGGCGGGCAAACAAACTTCACTGCTGGAGGTATTTGAGGGAACTTATACCAGCCAGCGCATGGACCTGCAAACAGAAATCCGGGCCCTGGCGGCAAGGTTGATTGAGCCGGCCGTACTGATTAAACTGCCGCGCCTTTTGTGGATTTTTACCAGCGGGGTGGAAACAAACCTGGGCATGGGCCATATCCTGACCCTTTACCAGGCCTTGCAGGGGAACGGCCCGGAAATCCTGCGCAAGCAGGCCCTCCCCGGGCGGGATTATTTTGTCGGCCCCGCCAAATACCGCGAGGTAGCCCCGGATGCCTGGAACCGGGTGTTGCGGGAAGTCACCTGCACTTAAAACGTGACCGCTCGGACGAGCGGCTTTTTCATTCAGACAGAGTTACCATTATTAAACGCGCAAACACTTTATAACCGCAGGAAAATATATTAACGGCAGAAAAGCTAAAAGGGAGGAGCATTATGTTGTTGCAAAAAATTATTCTATCACTAATAATTGTCAGTATGGCCGGCATTCTTGGGGCTTCAAATTGCACAGCTACCGAGTCGCCCGTCTCAAAAAAGGAACTGGAAACCACTGTTAAGGAAATATTTGACACCCGTGCCCGGGCCATTATCACCGGAGCCGATCCCGCCCCGGCCCTGGCCTGCTACGACACCGGGGCCAAGCTGGGCCGCTGGGCCCTTGCCCATGAGGAACACAAGTTGAATTTTGTACAGCAGTGGGCTAAAAAGCGAGGGGTGCGGTTTATTGAAGCGAAACCATCAATACACATCACCTGGTTCCGTGTTCGTGGAGATACCGCCGAATTTATTGTTCACCAGACCCTTCAGCTGGGGTACGTTTACCCCAACGATCCTGCCGTTAACCGCTTTGGAATCGGCACCCGGCATTGGATGGAGCTGGTAAAAAGGGGCGGAAAGTGGCTTATCCGGAAGGACTTTTATAACGACGGGCTGGGTGACGACACCCTGGTACCTAAACCCACTCCTGCTGATGGCCCTGCTTACATAGGAACGGTTGTAAAATCCGATTCCATTCAAAACTACACAAAGGGGGTTTTCGACCGGGAGGGGGCGGCCCGGTACGCGGATAAATACGCCGGCCTGGCCTGGGGGGCCGGCAACAACCACAAATACAACCCCCGTTACCGCGACCTCAACGGCAACGGCGGGGACTGCACCAATTTTGTGTCCCAGTGCCTGGGGGACCAGGAAGGGGGCAGGCTCCCCATGGACGGCACCTGGTACTACCGCTACGACCGCAATGGCGGTTCGGGCAGCCGGGCCTGGGTGCAAACCGAGGCCTTTGCCAGCTGGCTTTTGTACAGCGGCCATGCCCAGCGTATAGCCCGGGGCACCTTCCCGGAATTGAACCAACCCGGCGCTAAATTTCCCCGGGGAGCCGTACGGGAACTGCAAAAAGGGGATGTGATTGGCTACGAGGAAAAGGGGCGCATCGAGCATTTTGCCATTGTGGTTGGGACGGACTCCCGGGATTACCCGGTGGTGGACGCCCATACCGTAGACCGCTACCACTGTCCCTGGGATATGGGGTGGGATAAGAAGACAGTTTTTCATCTCTTCCGGATCAACGACGGCTCTCAACAGATATCCAGGGCCCGGGAAGAAAAACGGGGGGTAAGCTGCCGGACTTATCCCCCTTAAAATATACGGGCCTCCCCCTCGTCCTCCCAGTCGTTGTTCACCTGGTGGTGGAAGATGGCCTCCAGGCTTTCATCATCGTAACCACCCGGGGGGCGCAGTTTAAGCTGGCTAATCACTTCCTTTACCCCCCGGGCCCTGGCGGCCGCAGCTTTGGCTACTTCAATCTCTTCCTGGCTGTCCACCCGCCCCTGGAGGAAAACCACTCCCTTAACGCTTTTTACCCCCACATGATGGCGGTTGACACCCGCCGCCTCCAGCTCTTCACCTACTTCAAAGGCCACATCATCGTCGGTGATGGCCCCGTCGGTACTTATGGCCACACCGTTTTCCACCGCCCGGATGCCTTCGATGGCCGAAACAATCCGGCGCACCTGTTCCCTCTCGGCCAGGGTATCCACGATACCGGTAATGCGGGCCTTGCCGTCCACCACATCGGCCTTCAATCCGTATTCCCTGGTACGCACGTCGCTGTCCAGGACGGCCTGCACCTTTTGTGTTAAAATCTCGTCCCGTTCTGCCGGCAAGACAACCCCTCCTTACTTCATAAAAATAAAGTGCATGCAGAGCTCTCCCATACCACCAGACCCTTTAAAGGGAAAACCGCCCTAACTAAAAATTAAGTGCAGTTTTCCCCCTTACTTGCAGGTATTATTCCCTTTCACACAATAAATATAGTGGAAAAACCATTCATCTTGCGGGGTGAAAAAATGGCATATCAACCCAACCGGCGTCCCCTGTGGGAAGTTACCGCCGATCTGGCCCTGGCCGCCCAGGGGAAAATACCGGCCGATGTGGTAATCAAAAACGGCCGGGTGGTCAACGTACATACCGCCGAAGTCCAGCCCGGCCTGGATGTGGCTATCAAACTCGGCCGGGTGGTGCTGGTGGGCCGGGCCGACCATACCATCGACAAGGATACCCTGGTGATCGATGCCGGGGGCTGTTACCTTGTACCTGGCTTTTTGGACGGACATATTCACGTGGAAAGCAGCATGGTTACCGTCACCCAGTTTGCCCGGGCGGTAATCCCCTGCGGCACCACCACCATTTTCATGGATCCCCATGAAATCGCCAATGTCCTGGGTATGGAGGGCATCCGCCTGATGATGGAAGAAGGGGAAAGGCTGCCTTTAAAGGTTTTTACCACCATGCCCTCCTGCGTCCCCGCCGCCCCCGGCTTTGAGGATGCCGGGGCAAGCATCGGGCCGGCGGAAGTTCGTGAAGCCATGACCTGGCCGGGGATCATCGGCCTGGGCGAAATGATGAACTTCCCCGGCGTGCTGGCGGGAGATCCCCTGGTACACGGGGAAATACAGGCCACCCTGAAAGCAAACAAGGTGGTCACGGGGCATTACTCCATTCCGGAAACGGAAGTGGGCCTGCCGGGCTACATTGCCGCAGGCATCGCCTCCTGCCACGAATCCACGCGCATGGAAGACGCCCTGGCCCGCATGCGCCTGGGTATGTACGCCAAGATGCGGGAGGGTTCGGCCTGGCAGGATGTCAAGGCTACGATAAAGAGCATCACCGAAACCCGGGTAGACTCCCGCTACGCCATCCTGGTTTCCGACGACACCCACCCGGAAACCCTGCTTACCCTGGGCCACCTGAACCACGTGGTGCGCCGGGCCATCCAGGAAGGGGTCGACCCGGTGCGGGCCATCCAGATGGCCACCATCAATCCCGCCCAGTGCTTCGGGGTAACCCGGGATCTGGGCAGCATTGCCCCCGGGCGCTGTGCCGATATTTTGTTTATCCCCGATCTTGCGGACATGAAGGTGGAAGGGGTCATGGTGGACGGCATGATGGTGGCCGAAAAAGGGCGGATGTTATTTGACCTGGCGCCCTTCGATTACCCTGAAAAGGCCCGTAACTCGGTGCACCTGCGCAGGTCCCTTGCCGCCGGTGATTTCACCATTGCCGCCCATCACGGCAAAAAAGCCCTGGTGCGGGTAATGGAAGTAATCGAAGCCAGGGTGGGCACCCTGCACCGGCAGGTGGAAGTACCCGTGGAAAACGGGGAAATCAAGTCTTCCGTGGAACTGGATGTGGCCAAGGTGGCCTGCATTGAACGGCACGGCGGGCCGGGAAACATGGGCCTGGGCCTGGTCAGGGGCTTTCATCTTAAAGGAGGCGCGGTGGCCTCCACCGTGGCCCACGACAGCCATAACCTGCTGGTGGTGGGGATGGACGACGCCGACATGGCCCTGGCCGCCAACACCCTGGCCGAATGCGGTGGCGGCATGGCGGCCGTGCTGAACGGCCGGGTGCTGGCCCTCCTGCCCCTGCCCATAGCCGGGTTGATGTCCGACCGGCCGGTGGAAGAGGTACGGGAAATGGTGGCCGCCCTGGAAGGGGCCTGGAGGGAGCTGGGCTGCCCCCTGGTCTCCCCCTTCATGACCATGGCCTTGCTCTCCCTGCCGGTCATACCGGAGCTGCGGGTGACCAACCGCGGCCTGGTGGACACGGTGAACTTCCGTTTTGTGGACCTGGTGATTGGGGAAACGGTGTGATACTGCCCTACTTTTTCCTTGCCTGAAACGCCCTTACCTGCTATGCTGGAAGTGAAAGGCAGGTGGCAGCCGTGGAAGAGGTCAAAAGGGAAATAGCAGCCACTTCCGATGAACAGGAATACCGCCAGGCCGGACAAATGTTCTTTCTGGGAAGCTGGGTTCAGGGTGAGATACGGGACCTGCGGGCCGAAATGCGGGAATTGCGCAAGGAATTATCCTCAACAGAAGATGGGTTAAGGCAGGAAATCAAAGCCGTTGAAGAAAGCCTGAGGAAGGAAATCAAAGCCGTTGAAGAAGGCCTGAGAAAAGAAATTAAAGCCGTCGAAGAAGACCTCAGAAAAGAAATCAAAGCTGTTGAAGAAGGCCTGAGAAAAGAAATCAAAGCCGTCGAAGAAGGCCTCAGAAAAGAAATTAAAGCCGTTGAAGAAGGTCTGAGAAAAGAAATTAAAGCCGTCGAAGAAGGCCTGAGAAAAGAAATCAAAACCGTTGAAGAAGGCCTCAGAAAAGAAATCAAAACCGTTGAAGAAGGCCTTAGAAAAGAAATGATAACTTTTGAATCAAGTTTAAGGCAGGAGATAAACTCGCTAAGGCACGAAATAAAAGGGTTTTTCTGGGCTACCGTCGGCATTGCGCTGGCCGCTCTGGCTGTTAGCATCAGTGTAGCCATCAAAATCTGGCAGTGATCGGCCTTGTTCTAATGAAGCCTCCGGGGAAAATTCCGGAGGCTTCATTGTTTTTTCAACCCGGCCCCGGATTAAAGAAGGCATCCACGCATAACCGGCGGGCAGGGCCGATCATAATACAGTTAAACACTTATCTAAAGGGTGAATCCCGGTGCTCAGTCTGCAAGAAATGATTGCCAGGCTGCTGCTGGCCTTTTTAGTGGGATTTTTCATCGGCCTGGAGAGGGAAATACGCCACAAGCCCGCTGGAGTGCGCACCCATACCCTGGTCTGCCTGGGGTCCGCCCTGTTCACTTTAATCAGCAGCTACGGGTTCATGTCCCTGTTGGGAACAACCCCCTACCAGCCGGGGGACCCGACACGCATTGCCGCCCAAATTGTCACCGGTGTAGGATTTATCGGCGGCGGCATTATCTTCAAGGACCAGGACCACATCCGCGGCCTGACCACCGCCGCCAGCATCTGGCTTACCGCTGGCCTGGGCACGGGCATCGGCGCCGGCCTGTACGTCCCCAGCCTGGTGGCGGCAGTGCTGGGGTACCTTACCCTGAAATTGAACCGCCTTCTCCGGAGATGGGGCCTGGACGACCCGGGCGAAGAGTAAAAAAAAAGCCCGCCGTAAAACCGGGCGGGGAAAATGCCTGCGGTATTTTATATTGTCCCGACCCATTCAAAGTCCCGCCTTATCCCCGGCTGGCCCGGCTGCCACTGGGCCGGCACACCTTCACCCGTGGCGGCAGCATACTGAATGGCCTGGAGAACGCGGATGATCTCGTCCACGTTCCTGCCCACCTCCCGGGGGTACACGCAGTAGTATTCTACGCGGCCCTGAGGGTTGATAATAAAAGTAGCCCGGTGGTTATACATAACATACTAACGCGGGTTACTTTCAGAAAGCATCTTTCTTACCATCCTGTTGAGCTGGCGATTAATACCAGCCACCCTCTCAACCTCCAGCACAAAGACAATGCCCTTTCCGGGCTTATTCAGGTCTGTTTCATTGACAATGGCTTCCAAAACCTTGCCGCTCTTTGGACGTTCAATCAAAGTTAAAATGATTTCCTTCTCAGGCTCAATAGGAATACCGAACAATTTGGCGTTCTCGTGAATTCCCGTGCCGCGGCCGAAAAGTATGGTTCCCCCTTCCGCACCGACTTTTCTTGAAGCATCAACCACTTTTTCCGAATCACCCTTGTTAACGATGGTCACAATTAAATCGTATAAAACCTCTTCGCCATCCTTTATCATTTCCATTCCTCCCGGATTCTGCTCAGGTGGTACAGCGGGGGTACCCAGGTGACAGATACCGGCCACCCGGCTCACGTCGAGAACAAAAGCTATCCCGCGGCCGGGTTTATCCAACCTGGCAGCAGAAATTACGGCCTGCAGCACAACGTCCAGCTTGCTTTCATCCACCAGTATAAGAATAATTTCCTTTTCCGGCTCTAGTTCGATCCCCAGAATCTCCGAAACTTGATGGCCCCCCGTACCTTCGCCCAAAAGAGTGGTCCCGCCTTCAGCCCCGGCCTTCTTTGCCGCCTTTACCGTCTTTCTGGCCACGCCATAGTTCACAACGGCTATCAACAGCTTATACTTCCGCATGATAGCGTTCATCCTGCTTCTCCTTTCTGCTAAAGAGCAGACCTAAAGATAAAACTGCCAGAATGGGAGAAAGCGCTACCATAGCAATCATCCCGAACCCTTCGGTTAAGGGATCACGGCCCTCTAAAGCCGAGGCAAAGCCCAGAACCATGGTTAATATAAAAGTCACGGTCATCGGCCCGGTGGCCACTCCCCCCGAATCAAAAGCTATGGCCACAAAGGAAGGGGATGAAAAACGCGCCAGTATGAAAGCAAGCAGGTAGCCCGGAATTACCAGGTACCACAGGGGAATTCCCAGCCAGACTTTCCACAGCGACAGGGCAATGGAGGCGGCCACCCCCAGCGATACCGTATAAAGCATTACCTGCTGGGGAATATAACCCCCCGATGCCTTCTCCACCTCATAATTTAACACACGGACGGCAGGTTCGGCAAACGTAGCTACAAAACCCATTAAAAAACCAGCCGGTATGATTAACCAGCCGAACTCCAGGCTACCCATGGTTTTCCCGATTATTTCTCCCACGGGCAGGAAACCCACGTAAACGCCCTGCAGGAAAAAGGACAACCCCAGGAAGGTCAGCACAAAACCCTTTAAAACTCTGATAAATCTCCTTCTGCTGAACTTCAGCAACCAGACCTGCAGGATTAAAAATAACAGCAGGAGAGGAGCCAGCGCAACGGCCACCTCCAGCAGAACGTGGCCAAAACCGTCAAATACTTTAAGTTCATTCAACCATAAATCACTCCCAGCAGCAGCACGGATAAGATGGGCCCAACAGAGCCCAGAGCCACGTAGCCGAATCCATCGGCGGAAGTGCTTCTACCCCCCAGAACAGATGCAACCCCCACACCCAGGGCAAGAATAAACGGCACCGTCATCGGGCCTGTGGTAACGCCGCCGGCATCCAGAGAAACGGCCCTGAATTCGGCGGGGGCGAGCACGGCCAGGATGAAGACCAGGGCGTAACTGGCAAGCAAAAGATGATGCAGGGGAACACCCAGAACCACCCGCAATATGGCCAGTCCCACAAATATGGCCACGCCCAGAGCGACAAAGATAATTAAAAGATCTTTGGAGATGGCTCCCCCGGATACTGCATCCACCTGGGTGGCCAGAACCCTGACATCCGGCTCGGCCACAGTCACCACAAAACTGAAAAGAAAACCGAAGAGGACCAGAATCCAGACCCTACCAATTCTGGAGAGCGCCGAACCGGTGGCTTCACCAATTTGCAGCATTCCCAGATGAATGCCCACCAGGAAGAATATCAAGCCAATGGTGACCATGACCACCCCGATCAAAAACTGCGCCATAACCAGAGAAGGTAACCGGAGCACTGCCTGCAGGATGAGCACAAATACAGTAACCGGTAAAACAGCCAGAACAACTTCCAGCACAGTGCCCTTAATATCTTTCATGACCTCATCCTTTCTTTTATGTTTTTACCCTGAACATTCACGCTGCAAGCTCAACCAGGGAACCCATAAAAAAGGGAACCCATAAAAAAATTTAATACGTTACCAATGAAAATTATATCATTTGTATCTTTAATTTATCAATCCAGTGGTCAAAAAAGGAATAACTAGCAACCACATGGCGGGTATGCACTCCGGGTACTGTGTAAGCTGCTGAAAGACGGGAAAATAAAAAGGGGAGGTAAACTCCCCTCCAGCGTACAGATAAAGTGTTTCCGGGATGTGCCCCGGTTTTACTCGCGGCGGCTCCAATTATACAAAACGTCTTTTCCGCATCAGGCAAACCCGTAAGCGTAAAATACCCCCCCCTTGCATTCAAGGTGGGGGCTAAAACATGCTAATTATTCATCCGGCATACAGGAGGCAAAGTTTCCGACCACGGCAGGAGTTGATCCAGGGCATCTTTGTCCTGGAGGTCCAGGTTGGGGAGTTTTTCGAAGAGGTGAATGAGGTACTGGAAGGGATTTAACCCGTTTTCTTTGGCTGTTTCTATGATGCTGTAGATAATGGCGCTGGCTTTGGCACCCCGCGGGGTGTTGGCAAACAACCAGTTCTTGCGGCCGATGACGAAGGGCTTGATGGAACGTTCACTCCGGTTGTTATCGAGTTCCAAACGCCCGTCTTGCAAAAAAGCGGTCAGTTTATCCCACTGGCCCAGGCAATAGTAAACCGCCTGCCCAAAGGAACTTTTGGGCAGTACCTGCGTTTTCTGTTTTTTTAGCCACGCCAAAAAGGCGTCCAGCACAGGCCGGCTGCGCACCTGGCGAATTTGATAGCGTTCTTCCGGTGTTGCCTCTTTCAACTCGCGCTCAATGGCAAAGAGCCGGTTGCAGAACTCCAGCCCCACCTGGGCGGCTACTGCTTTATTGCGTTTATCTTCCGGCAGGGCATTTAAGGCTTCATCAAACTTGCGACGGGCGTGGGCCCAGCAGCCGACCAGGGTAACATCCGAAAGCTCATTGTAGCCAGCATAGCCGTCAACGTGTAAATACCCCTTAAAACCTGCCAGGAAGCGGCGGGGATGTTTGCCGGCCCGGGTGGTCTGGTATTCGCAAAGGATGATTGATGGTCCGTCCCGCCCGGTACGGTAAAGCCAGAGATATGATTTGGTAGCAGCTTCCCTCCCGGGTTCCTGGAGCACCTGTAAGGTCGTCTCGTCGGCATGGAGGATATCTCTTTTAAGCAGGTGTTCATGGAGGCGGTCATAAATATGGGTTAGCCAGGTGTTGGCTCCATGGAGCACCCAGTTGGCCATTGTCTGCCGGGAAAGGTCTATCCCCAAACCCTTAAACTGCTGCTCCTGGCGGTAGAGGGGCAGGCCTGCCCCGTATTTCTGGGTCATGATGTAGGCCAGGAGGGAGGGAGATACCGGGCTGCCGGGAAGTATGGGTGCCGGAATAGGTGCCGTGATAACGGGAGTACTTATCTCTTCCCGCTCGCAGCGGCGGCAGGAATAGACGTAGCGCACATGTTTAACCACTTTCACCTGGGCCGGGATTACTTTTAGTTCCTGCCGTATTTCAGTGCTCATCTCATGCAAAGGACCACCGCAGCACGGGCAGACCCGTTCTTCTTCCGGCAGGCGGTGCTCTACACTTCTACCGGCAGGTTTTCCAGGTTCATCTCCCGGCGACTGCGCCCTTTGCAGCGCTGGTAGGTGATGGTTTCCAAATCAGGTTCTACTGCCTCAGGCCGGGCTTCCACTTCCGCTTCGTTAAAAAGCGAGAGCTGCTCTTCTTCTAAAGACCTGGTCCGTTCGCTGGAAACACCGAATTGCCACTTCTTGCTTAAACGAAACTGCTCCATAAACCAATTCAGTTTAGCGGTCAGCTCGGCATTCTGTTGTTCCAGCCATCTACACTGCTCTTCCAGCTGTAGACAGCGGCTTTGCAGCTCTTCTATATTCATGGCAGCGATAGATTGCGAAGTAGTGTTCATGAATAAAAGATTCGACGAAACCCGTCGAATCCCTCTAGAATCAACCACAAAGTGAAAATATTTCTTTCTGGTGCTTTATATTACAGTGCGTGCTTTTACCTCGGGATGAGCTTTAGGCTGTTCTATCGATAGGCCGTCGAGCAGCCAGCGCAGTTCCCGGCGGCTAATGGCAATAGTTGAAGAAGTGCTTCTTTCCGGCCAGGGGAATTTACCTTTCTCCAGCCGGCGGTAATAGAGCCAAAACCCATTGTGGTCCCAGTGGAGAATTTTAATTTTGTCCCGCTGCCGGTTACAGAAGACGAAAAGGCAGGAAGAGAAGGGGTCCAGCTCAAACCCTTCCTTGACCAGCACGGCCAGCCCGTCGATGGATTTGCGCAAATCGGTGGCGCCGCAGGCGAGATAATACTAAATTCATTTAGCATAACGCTACCAGCACCTTAACTACCTGAGAAAGCAAGGCTGGATCAAAGCCGGGTTTTACCTCGATGTTGGCCGGTCCTATTTTGACCAGTAAAGTATGGTCCTCTTCTATAAATGACTGGTTGCTTATTTCCACCGGCAGCCACCGGTTTGATTTTCCTGGGGTAACTCCGTTCCGGTCTTTAAACTTTCGCAGCCAGTACCATAACTGCCTGGGGCTGACGCCTTCATGGGCGGCGCACCATTCTCTGACGCTTTGCCCACTCATCCTGTATTCGGCTATTCGGGTTTCCCATAGCGCTTCCCGTTCGGCTTTGGTCATAAGAAAAAATCCTCCTCATCGAGCTTATTTTCTGAGCTTATTTTCTGAGTAACGGTGCCCCACCCGCCCCCATTATGCTGAACGAAGGAATGTAAGGGCATTGACCCCGGGAGACATGATAGGGTAAGCAGGGGGCGAATAGGTGGGTTAGACCACCCAAGATAAATTTTAAAAATGGCAGATTGAGTGAGCTTTTTAAAGTATCAATGAAAAATATTGAGATAGGAAGATTATCCCTTAAACTTGGGTATTATGCCAAGGTGGGTTGTGTTTGACGCTTACGGTGGTGGGGATGGACGACGCCGACATGGCCCTGGCCGCCAACACCCTGGCCGAATGCGGTGGCGGCATGGCGGCCGTGCTGAACGGCCGGGTGCTGGCCCTCCTGCCCCTGCCCATAGCCGGGTTGATGTCCGACCGGCCGGTGGAAGAGGTACGGGAAATGGTGGCCGCCCTGGAAGGGGCCTGGAGGGAGCTGGGCTGCCCCCTGGTCTCCCCCTTCATGACCATGGCCCTCTTATCCCTTCCGGTAATACCTGAACTGCGGGTGACCAACCGCGGCCTGGTGGACACGGTGAACTTCCGTTTTGTGGACCTGGTGATTGGGGAAACGGTGTGATACTGCCCTACTTTTTCCTTGCCTGAAACGCCCTTACCTGCTATGCTGGAAGTGAAAGGCAGGTGGCAGCCGTGGAAGAGGTCAAAAGGGAAATAGCAGCCACTTCCGATGAACAGGAATACCGCCAGGCCGGACAAATGTTCTTTCTGGGAAGCTGGGTTCAGGGTGAGATACGGGACCTGCGGGCCGAAATGCGGGAATTGCGCAAGGAATTATCCTCAACAGAAGATGGGTTAAGGCAGGAAATCAAAGCCGTTGAAGAAAGCCTGAGGAAGGAAATCAAAGCCGTCGAAGAAGGCCTGAGAAAAGAAATCAAAACCGTTGAAGAAGGCCTCAGAAAAGAAATCAAAACCGTTGAAGAAGGCCTTAGAAAAGAAATGATAACTTTTGAATCAAATTTAAGGCAGGAGATAAACTCGCTAAGGCAAGAAATAAAAGGGTTTTTCTGGGCTACCGTCGGCATTGCGCTGGCCGCTCTGGCTGTTAGCATCAGTGTAGCCATCAAAATCTGGCAGTGATCGGCCTTGTTCTAATGAAGCCTCCGGGGAAAATTCCGGAGGCTTCATTGTTTTTTCAACCCAGCCCCGGATTAAAGAAGGCATCCACGCATAACCGGCGGGCAGGGCCGATCATAATACAGTTAAACACTTATCTAAAGGGTGAATCCCGGTGCTCAGTCTGCAAGAAATGATTGCCAGGCTGCTGCTGGCCTTTTTAGTGGGATTTTTCATCGGCCTGGAGAGGGAAATACGCCACAAGCCCGCTGGAGTGCGCACCCATGCCCTGGTCTGCCTGGGTTCGGCCCTGTTCACTTTAATCAGCAGCTACGGGTTCATGTCCCTGTTGGGAACAACCCCCTACCAGCCGGGGGACCCGGCACGCATAGCCGCGCAGATTGTCACCGGTGTTGGATTTATCGGCGGCGGCATTATCTTCAAGGACCGGGATCACATCCGCGGCCTGACCACCGCCGCCAGCATCTGGCTTACCGCCGGCCTGGGCACGGGCATAGGCGCAGGCCTGTACGTCCCCAGCCTGGTGGCGGCAGTGCTGGGGTACCTTACCCTGAAATTGAACCGCCTTCTCTGGAGATGGGGCCTGGATGATTCCGGGGAGGAGTGAGTCCTTATACGGCAGCAGAAAACATTTACTTTTAAACTCATTTTATCCTCTTCAATCCGCTCCTGTTCTTTTTCCCTTTCCCGACTCTCTCCCTCAGATCCATTTCCAGTTCCATGTCGATTTCTCCCATGCTTTCTTCAATATGCTTCAGGAATATCCCCAGAGCGTATTCCGGCACAAACGCCGCATCGCCGACCCTGTCATAACTCAGCCTGTCACCGAGTATTTCCCTCAGCCAGTCCGCTACCGGCCCAATGTTTCCCTGGCTTTCCTCGACCAGGTCTTCGCAGAAATTGATCTCAGATGCCGCCCCGACCAGTATCACCGGGAAAAGGGGTAGCAACAATAACGGACCCTCCCCCGCCAGGTCGTCTTCCAGATCCGACCGTCTCACCCGGCAGGCAGAGGAAACGGGTATCACGATTTCTCCAGTATTTAGCAACTCCCAGGCCGCATCTTTTACGTGATCTTCAAATGCCCTGGCCTTCGGAGGCGCAACAAGCCGATCGCCTACAAAAATACGCATACCCCTGCACCTTAAAGGGGAAAGCATACTGAATTCTGGAACGTCTGCGAAAAACTGCCGCGCTTCAAGCGCAATCCGCTCGATATCTTCGTGCGGCAACCTCCCGGAAACAGCGCCGACTTCTCTAAGATCTTCCAGCACTACGGGGATGATGCCGTAAAACACCAGCACGGTAAGCTCTTCGTCCAGGGGCGGCGCAGGCAGAACAGGATGTAAAGACAGAACTTTTTCGAGAGCCGCCGGATTTTTCGCCATCTCCAGCGCCCAGGCGCTCCTGGCTTCTGCTCCGTCCTCCCAGTGGGGGTTATTCCGGAGCCATTTCACATACCACTCCCTGTCGAAGGGAACCTGGACAATCCTGACCGCCTCTTTTTCCGTTAGTTCTTGCAAGAAGTTGTAGCGCCGGAGGAGGTAGTCTTTGTAATCCTCTATCCCTTGAGCAAACATTGCTGTATAATCTTCTGGTAAGTAAATTCCCGCCGCTACCAAATGGTCCTCACGGGCAATGCCATTGAAAAGATTAAAAGACTTAATAAAAATCGCCCCCTGCAAATCATCTTGTAATTAACAAACAGTACACTGAACATTCCTTGCAGATTACCGGCAATCCAACCTGCATCAGCGAATATTTCCCTTCATCGGAGTAACTACCGGGCCTTATTTTCTCAGAGAAGCCCCATTGTTTACCTCCTTCCTACTATGCGTATTGCTTGGTCGCATTTTCGTCGGTAAATAGAACCCCGGGTAATCCGCAGATCTCCGGCCTTACTTTTAGGTAGCAGACGTGACGCATATACTGAACTCGCCGGAGCATTGGAATTCCAGGCCACCAAGCAAGAGCACGAAGACAACAAGCTTTCTCAACTTACAGAATAACATATTCAAGTAATAGAGTTCCAGTCAAAATAACATATTCAAGTAATAGAGTTCCAGTCAAAGGAGGTTTCATTTCTTTTTTTCTTTTTTTTGGGGGTCGTTCTCCTTCTGGTACATACTTACTTAAATTTTACACGGCCGAGTAGTTTCTTTTCACTTCCCCTGCTTTCCATCTTTTACTGCATCGCCTCCGACAAGTCAATTTTCGTTACATTAGCCACGACAGGCAGTAAATGACCATGTCGGCCAGTTCATGTCGGAGTGCGGCCAATTTTTCCCCATCAAGAGGTTCATTTTCGAGTGTCCACTGGAACAGGATATCAAACTCACAATCTCCTTGTTAAAAAATGTCTTTTTTTGTTGAAAAATAGCGAAAATAAAAAAAGCCGGGTTATCGGGCCACATCTGCCGAGGAGTGCAGTTCCACCCAGGTCCGCACGAAGCCATGGTCATCCAAGGGGCCGCAAGGGTACGGCCTGTTCGAAGCTTTCCTGGATGCCCAACCATGGCGCAAACAGAATTTTTTCCACCGTAGTCACATCAATGGCGCGAGTCACTTTGAGCCGCCACTGATTGCCGGTGTATGAGTAGCACTTATGCCCTTCCGCCGTGATGCCCAGATGTTCCCGTACAACGTCCACGTCCCACCTGTCGCGGCTCCTTAACGTCCGACACGGCCCGGGCAAAGTGCGACCCCGGTTGGTCTGCATCGATTGAACGGATCAGGTACACCTTTTCGAACCCCAGCCCCTTCTGGAATACCGGAATGACGTTCTGCATACGTTGCTCGCTGGCCAGTGCGATCATAACACGCTACATCGCTCAACCTCCTAAATCGTCCCGGCCCTTTCAAAGTCCCGCCTGATGACCGGCTGCAGTAATATTCAATACGACCCTGGGGGTTGATGATGAAGATGGCCCGGTAGGCTGCACCGGTCTCCTCATCGAGCACGCCATGGAATATAGTAATTGGCTTGCGCGCTGAAATTACGCTCCCCTTACTCCAATTCTTTCAACAATCTTACATACTTCCTTCGTCCGTTTAAAAGGTTAACCAGCTTTTCATCCGCAGTCCAGAATTCACATCCTTCCCCGGTTCTCTCCTCCACCACCTCGGTAACCGCCAGGAAAGCCGCATCGTAAAGCGTAGGCATATCAAAGTGGCGGCTGATTTTCCAGGCCAGGTCCATTATCGAGTCATCATTAAGGTACTCTATCCCGGGAAATTGCCGGAACTCCAACCATAGATCATCTGCTTCCTGAACGGCTAATTCCTCTCTTCTACGCTTCTTTCTCAGAACAGTACCTACTTCAGCCCACGCGAATGCGGGAAGCACAATGAGCTGCCGGTGGTCTATAATCCTTTGCAGAAGCGTCGTTGCTTTGTCACTATCTTCCTCCTCCATGAGCACCTTGATCAAAACCGAAGTGTCCAGGCAGATATAATTACTCATGACGACTCAATCCTTCCCGGATTTCACGGATCAGTTTTGTAGAATCACTCTTTATACCTGTCCTCTTCGCCACCTTGGCCCTTAACTGAAGCATCCTCTCCAGGCTTTTTTTCCTGGTTTGTGTCAACACGTCCATTTCATCGAACTTTCGCGATCTCTCGAACGTTTCAGCGTCGACCAGGTAAGCAACCGGCTTTGACCGCTGAAGGATTACCGCCGGTTCTTTTGAGCGAATTACTTCCGCCAGAACCTCGCGAATGTTCCTCCGCAGATCTGTCACATTTACTATATGCATTGCAGTCACTCCCAAGTGTATTTTTAATCAAAATATAACCGGTTAAGAGAGTGATTGCAACACTTTTCGGAAAATAGTAAAAAACAGGGAGGACCCCACCATTTGGGATTGACCTGTTTCAATCCCTCATAGGTAGGCTGGAAACGAGTAAACAACTTGCAGTTATGCTTTTCATTCAAGGGTTTCAATCCCTCATAGGTAGGCTGGAAACCCTCGCTCATGGCCCGAGCCCAGTTCTCGTACTTCTGTTTCAATCCCTCATAGGTAGGCTGGAAACGCCCGGCAAAGCCGCCTACGGTATAGGGTTTAACCCGTTTCGATCCCTCATAGGTAGGCTGGAAACGACCAGGAGCGGCTGGGCCACCCCCCGACGCTTCGCGTTTCAATCCCTCATAGGTAGGCTGGAAACGAAACCTGGCAAAAAAGCCAGAACGGGGCTATCCTGGTTTCAATCCCTCATAGGTAGGCTGGAAACTCCTGTTTTCCGTACCAAACAGGAAGCAGTAAACTGGGTTTCAATCCCTCATAGGTAGGCTGGAAACAACTTCCCCCAAGCGCATTCCCGTGTAGGCTGCAATAGTTTCAATCCCTCATAGGTAGGCTGGAAACATAACGGGGTTTTTACATCCGGGAAAACCTTCAATTGGTTTCAATCCCTCATAGGTAGGCTGGAAACGCCTGCCTCGTCAGGCTCCGGGCGGCCACCCCGGAGGTTTCAATCCCTCATAGGTAGGCTGGAAACCATTTCGGGGGCGCTATTTTACCGTTCGCCCCCGAAGTTTCAATCCCTCATAGGTAGGCTGGAAACTTTTTACTTCTTCTATACCTTCTTTGCTTCTTATGTGTTTCAATCCCTCATAGGTAGGCTGGAAACACAGGACTTCCCCCTTATTGCCGCTGGCATCGACCGCGTTTCAATCCCTCATAGGTAGGCTGGAAACGTGCAACAGCAAAGATGTAAAAGTTGTGGTTGTACCGTTTCAATCCCTCATAGGTAGGCTGGAAACGAGCCGGATGAAGCAGTTGCTTCCTAGTGGTGATGAGCGTTTCAATCCCTCATAGGTAGGCTGGAAACCCAGCCAGATCCACACCGGCACTGTCGCCAGCGCCCGTTTCAATCCCTCATAGGTAGGCTGGAAACTTTACCTGCAAAATAAAAGGATTTTATGGGTTCATGGTTTCAATCCCTCATAGGTAGGCTGGAAACCAGGGGAAACACGCCCTGATGCCCAAACAGTACGCTGTTTCAATCCCTCATAGGTAGGCTGGAAACTGCAGTGTATGCTTACAAATATGTCTGATTCCCAGGTTTCAATCCCTCATAGGTAGGCTGGAAACCTGCATAGCACCTTGCAAAAAAGTAATCACTACCAAGAGTTTCAATCCCTCATAGGTAGGCTGGAAACGTTAAAAACAGGTCTTGTGAAAGGGGGAATATAACGGTTTCAATCCCTCATAGGTAGGCTGGAAACAATTAAGTAAGGGGGAATTAATATGGCTACTTTGACGTTTCAATCCCTCATAGGTAGGCTGGAAACTCGCTTTCCAGGTTATCCTTCGCGCTGAACAACCCCGTTTCAATCCCTCATAGGTAGGCTGGAAACCATTTATTGATTTTGAAATGCAAAATAAAATAGTCCGTTTCAATCCCTCATAGGTAGGCTGGAAACCCCGCGCTATGAGGAAATGGGCCGCATATGCTTATAGGGTTTCAATCCCTCATAGGTAGGCTGGAAACCCCCGTATGGGGCTTATTTGTTTTGGGGAAAATTTCGTTTCAATCCCTCATAGGTAGGCTGGAAACCAATTAGAGAAGAAATATTGGGAGATCTTGGTTTGGAGTTTCAATCCCTCATAGGTAGGCTGGAAACACTAATTGCTCCAGATAAGAGCGAGCAACTCAAAGAGAGCATGTCCTAAATATCGTGGAATTTCGGTAGCGCCCTTTTTCGCGATTTTAAGCTGTTTTCACTGCCATGGAAGATTTTGGAGTAGTGATGACTTCAAGCAACGCTGTGGCCAATAAAGGCAGCTCCCGATATCCCTTGAGACGCTGAAACCCCTTCTCTGCTTGAAGCAGCCCGGCTGCTGCCCAGCGCAAAACCTGCATCCCACTGCGCCACCTCTTTACGTTCCGGGTAACAACCCTAACCTTGTCAAAAGCTGATTCTATCAAATTCGTCGAACATAGGCTCTTCCGCAGAGTTTCAGGTAAGCCCAGTCGGGTTATGGTAAGTGTCTCCTCCAACCCTTCACGCAGGCTCCTTGCCGCCCCGGGGTACTTTTCTTCAAGAGTGTCGGCCAGCCTGTTTAGTTCACTCAGAGCCTTACGGTGATCCTTTTCTGCCCAGGCCTGGTTTAGCTTTTTACCCACCCACCCCCGAGCTTCCCCGGGCAGGTGTTCCAATACATTACGCTTTTTGTGCACCCGGCACCTTTGCACCACAGCCCGTTCCCCAAAAACTTCTCTGACCGCGAGCCTCAAGGCCTTGGAGCCGTCTATGACCACCAGTATCCCCTCTTCCGCCTTCAAGCCACGTGCTACAAGGTCGGCAAGCAGGGACTTGCAAACCGTGGCATTTTCCGTAGCTCCTTCCCATAAACCCAGAATTTCCTTTTTTCCCTCGGCCGTGATGCCCAGGGCAACCACCACCGTGTGGCCGGCAAACATGACCCCATCAATTACCAAAACCAAAAAGCGTTTGTCCCCCAAAGGCCTGCTGAGCAGTTCCTCCAGGGCCTTGCGAGTCGCATGGATAAATCGCCGGCTGATGGTACTTTTGGAGATCCCCTGAGCGGGTACCTCTTCGCCTACGGGTTCAAGTCCGTGTTCATAGTTCCTGGTGGATAAGCCGCAAATCATACGTTCCAAAACCGATTCGGTAATGAACCTTTCGTCCTGAAAAGCTTCGTAGGTATTAAGCCTTACTTCTCTGCCGTCTGTGGTGCGTACCCGGGGCCGTCGGACAGCTACCTTCCGACCGCCCGGAACTACGCTGCCTTTCTCGCTCCCGTGGCGCACAGCTTGCCGGTTTGGGTTGTGCTTGCCTTTAGGTCCGACTATCTCGGCCACCTCAGCTTCCATCATGGCCTTAAGAACATTCAGTCCCACGGTAATGGAGAGGGCCAGGAGGCCATCCTTGGCACTGCCTATAGCTTCCCTCAAAGATACCTGTACATGGTCGGGCAGGTTAGAAAAACTATCAGGGGATATTGGGTTTTTAGCCTTCTTGTGATATACTGGCATTGGTGGCGGTTACCTCCTTTGGTTTGGTTTGTCTACCCCTGTTATATCACAGGGGATTGAGGGCCGCCACCTTCATTTTCCACGATTTTTGGGACAACGCCCTCAAAGAAGTTTCAATCCCTCATAGGTAGGCTGGAAACGAAATAAGTTCAATATTGCAAAGAATAAGGCTTAAGGGTTTCAATCCCTCATAGGTAGGCTGGAAACGCTTCGTTAATTTCGTCCATGAGCGGCCCTTTCAAGTGTTTCAATCCCTCATAGGTAGGCTGGAAACACGTGAGAGATTTTCGTGGGATAATCCCAAGTTCAATGTTTCAATCCCTCATAGGTAGGCTGGAAACACGGATAAAACAGTCCAGCATCGCCAATGTCCCATTGTTTCAATCCCTCATAGGTAGGCTGGAAACATGACGACATCGAGCACGAGACGAATCTGAAAGGCGGTTTCAATCCCTCATAGGTAGGCTGGAAACCGAGGCCAGTAGATGTGTATGTGGTAGTGTCCGAGGCGTTTCAATCCCTCATAGGTAGGCTGGAAACTTTCTAGAAAACGCTTCATACTCTTCCTCCTTCCCCGTTTCAATCCCTCATAGGTAGGCTGGAAACAGCCTGTCATAGACGGAGCCAAAGACGGGGCCATAATGTTTCAATCCCTCATAGGTAGGCTGGAAACGAAAGGGGAATGTGAGAATGAAACCGATATGTGTATTGTTTCAATCCCTCATAGGTAGGCTGGAAACCCATCATAGCGAATTCCACTTTTCTCAGAACATGTTGTTTCAATCCCTCATAGGTAGGCTGGAAACGCAAAACACCCTCTCAAGCGAGATTATCCATGCCAGTTTCAATCCCTCATAGGTAGGCTGGAAACTTGTTGCCAGAAATGCGTTTACATCTTTTCGTTGTTTGTTTCAATCCCTCATAGGTAGGCTGGAAACGGCCCGGGTTTACTCACCGTAAGGATTTTCCTGGGAGTTTCAATCCCTCATAGGTAGGCTGGAAACCAGGCCGCCAGCAGCCACCTTTTCCCGGTATTTCTGTTTCAATCCCTCATAGGTAGGCTGGAAACACGGGAGCAATGGACGTTCCAAACATGCAGCCTACGTGTTTCAATCCCTCATAGGTAGGCTGGAAACTCTACCTAAACGGAGAAGCATACACCATCAGAACGTTGTTTCAATCCCTCATAGGTAGGCTGGAAACTACTGCTTGCGTTGTTGTCAACAAGAATGAACTATTTGTTTCAATCCCTCATAGGTAGGCTGGAAACTAGAAAAGGCGCTTTTGGGCTGCATCCTGAAGGAGCGTTTCAATCCCTCATAGGTAGGCTGGAAACACCTCCGGAGTTGGTAGAGAATGATTCCGGAATCAGTGTTTCAATCCCTCATAGGTAGGCTGGAAACCGGCAAGACGTACCACGCCAACTGCTACCGCGAGGGTTTCAATCCCTCATAGGTAGGCTGGAAACTTCATGACACACCTCCATCACACAGGCTCCACTTTGGGTTTCAATCCCTCATAGGTAGGCTGGAAACGAACTCCCCATGCAGCCTGTCGGCGCACAATTTTGCCTAGTTTCAATCCCTCATAGGTAGGCTGGAAACAATCAAAAACACCCTTTTCTCCTGTTTGTGGATCTGGTTTCAATCCCTCATAGGTAGGCTGGAAACTGAAGCAGATTATCATACTCGTAAACAAGCATTATTAGTTTCAATCCCTCATAGGTAGGCTGGAAACCCAATACAGGGAGATGAAATAAACCATGGACAATATAAGGTTTCAATCCCTCATAGGTAGGCTGGAAACGGCTGATACAGTGATTGACACCAATTATATCATCGGTTTCAATCCCTCATAGGTAGGCTGGAAACCAAAACGATAACTGCGACGGCTGCATCCATCTGGACCAGTTTCAATCCCTCATAGGTAGGCTGGAAACGTAAGCGTCAAACACAACCCACCTTGGCACAATACCCAAGTTTAAGGGATAATCTTCCTATCTCAATATTTTTCATTGATGCTCTAAAAAGCTCACTCTATCTGCCATTTTTAAAAAATTTATCTTGGGTGGTCTAACCCACCTGTTCGCCCCCTGCTTACCCTATCATGTCTCCCGGGGTCAAAAGCCCTTACATTCCTTCGTTCAGCATAATGGGGGCGGGTGGGGCACCGTTACTCAGAAGCAGGGTCATGCCCTAATGGAAGTTTTTTCGGTTTCCCCCACCCAAGATTTTTTACCTTTGCTGATGATTCTTTTACGTGGGTAGAAGGAGGCCCCCCGCACCTTTTCAGAAGGGGCACCCCCCTAAGGGCATGAGCCTTTTAGGTCGCCAGTTGCTGCCGGCGATAGCTGCCCAAGACCTTCTCCGGGTCGTAGAGGCGTTTTTCTTTGGTCAGGGTAAACATTACCCGGAGGAGTTTGCAGGCGATTACTACCAGGGCCTGCTTACTTTTCAGCGTGTTTTCCCCCCGTGTTTTCAAGTAAGCATAGAGTGCCTTGAACTGGGGATTTTTGGCCACCAGGACCAGGGCAGCCTGGTAGAGGATGCTCCGCAACCCCGCCCGGCCCCGCTTGGAGATCTTTGTAACCCCTTTTTTGGAATCTCCGGATTGGTTTATGGTTAGGTTGTAACCGGCCAGTTTGCGGATCTGGCGCCAGTCTTCGTACCGGGTAAGATCCCCCACTTCCCCTAAGAAGCTGGCGGCAGTGACGACTCCGATTCCGGGGATGCTCAAAAGGTATTCGGCTAAGCCGGTTTTGGCCAGGGCCTTTTCCATGGCCGCTTCGGTTTGGGTCAATTGCTTTTGCCAGAAGGAGATTTCCTCCAGGCACTGGGTAAGGCGCAGACGGGCGGCATCTAAACCTTCCGACACGCCGATGGATTCCTGGGCGGCGGCTAGTAAAAGAACGGCCCGTTTTTGACCCACTTTCCCGCTGCTGGCTGCCTTAAGTTCAGCGGTCAACTCTTCTACCGTGAGCTGTTTTAGGTCGGCGGGGAAGGGCCGGTGGGTCAGAATGTACAGGGAGGCCTTCCCCAGAAGGTTTTTAAAAATACGGCGATATTCGGGAAAATACTCGTCCAGGATTGCCACCAGGTTGTTCTGGGCAGAGTTTAGTTTGGCCTTTTGCTGATGGCGGTTTTGGGTGTACCCTCGAAGTTCGGCCCAGATCCCTTTGGGTAGATAGCAGTGGAAAAAGCGTCCTTCCCAGGTTAAAGTGGCGATGATCAGGGCGTCTTTCCGGTCGTTTTTGGTGGGCGAGTTATCGTCGAGTTCTTTTTGCTTTTTGACGTGGTAAGGATTGACGATCACCACCGGGATACCGGTATTGATCAGGTAGCTGGCCAGGGGTTTCCAATAGTGGCCGGAAGGCTCCATGGCCACGACGATGTTTTGCGCACCGATTTGTTCTTTGACTCGGTGCATTCTACCCAGTAGACGGGAAAAGCCGTTTATGCTATTCTGAAAAGAGAAGGCGCTGCCCACTTCGATGCCTGTTGACCCGTCCAGCGTGCGGGCCCAGTGGGTCCTTTTGGCGATGTCGACGCCTACAATCAGGGTGTGAACACTGCGAATCTCTTTTAGGTTTTTGTTTCGTTTCGTCATTAATCTCGACCTCCGGTACGTTTGGAATTTGCTCTAACCTTTTTGTACCAGGAGGTCTTTTTATTGGTCAACCCCTCTCTAAAGCATTACAGGAATGCTCAAAAAATAAGCTCGATGAGGAGGATTTTTTCTTATGACCAAAGCCGAACGGGAAGCGCTATGGGAAACCCGAATAGCCGAATACAGGATGAGTGGGCAAAGCGTCAGAGAATGGTGCGCCGCCCATGAAGGCATCAGCCCCAGGCAGTTATGGTACTGGCTGCGAAAGTTTAAAGACCGGAACGGAGTTACCCCAGGAAAATCAAACCGGTGGCTGCCGGTGGAAATAAGCAACCAGTCATTTATAGAAGAGGACCATACTTTACTGATCAAAATAGGACCGGCCAACATCGAGGTAAAACCGTCCTGCCTGGCAAATGCCTGATAAATCTGTTCGGGTTTCAATCCCTCATAGGTAGGCTGGAAACGATGTGGGCGGCGACCCTATCCTTTCGGTCGATAGGACGTTTCAATCCCTCATAGGTAGGCTGGAAACCTACAGTGGATGCAGTCACCGAAGTAGTGTACCCGAGTTTCAATCCCTCATAGGTAGGCTGGAAACTCCATCAGTTGGAGGTAATAAGATCTCAAGCTAACACGTTTCAATCCCTCATAGGTAGGCTGGAAACCCCGCACTCGGAGGCCGTGCATGTCTTCGTAAGCTTGTTTCAATCCCTCATAGGTAGGCTGGAAACAAATATATCCACACCGGTATGGTATATACCCCTACAGTTTCAATCCCTCATAGGTAGGCTGGAAACCCTTGATCAGCCTACCAGGTGGGTACGCCTGCCTGGGTTTCAATCCCTCATAGGTAGGCTGGAAACCGTCGTGGCATTCCGGGCACAGTGCCAGGCCGCCGGGTTTCAATCCCTCATAGGTAGGCTGGAAACTCATGCGGATCCGGTCGGCAACGGCGCGGATCATCTGTTTCAATCCCTCATAGGTAGGCTGGAAACCGGCGGGATGTGTGTCAGGAACCTTTCCTTGCTGAAGGGTTTCAATCCCTCATAGGTAGGCTGGAAACATGCAGAAATTGTAAGCAAAACGACAACGGTTACTGGTTTCAATCCCTCATAGGTAGGCTGGAAACTCTGGCCAATATACCGCTTTTAACGGCTGCTATTACGTTTCAATCCCTCATAGGTAGGCTGGAAACCGTGCTTTAACGACGATTCCGATTATGCAAAAATCCGTTTCAATCCCTCATAGGTAGGCTGGAAACCGAGCGATTCAGGAAGGGAGAATCCGGATTCTACTGGGTTTCAATCCCTCATAGGTAGGCTGGAAACAAGTTTTCTTCCGGTACCCGGACGGGGGAATTAATGTTTCAATCCCTCATAGGTAGGCTGGAAACGAAATTAACGGAAAGGATAACATGCCTGCCTGCGGAGGTTTCAATCCCTCATAGGTAGGCTGGAAACCAGGGAACCGCGCAAAATCGAGTTGGCAAACGAATGGTTTCAATCCCTCATAGGTAGGCTGGAAACGGAGTTTTCTCTGAAATGGCTGGACCGGCTCCCCGGGTTTCAATCCCTCATAGGTAGGCTGGAAACGGAGTGGGCAACCTTATACTGAAAGCACTCCACACAAGTTTCAATCCCTCATAGGTAGGCTGGAAACTGTTACCGAACTTGCTAACCACCTCAGGGTTTCAGTGTTTCAATCCCTCATAGGTAGGCTGGAAACGGGGCCTTCCGTGGGTGCTACATGATAGCCAAATTCGTTTCAATCCCTCATAGGTAGGCTGGAAACCATTTACAACTGGCGAACTGTGGTTTCTGGCAGGAATGTTTCAATCCCTCATAGGTAGGCTGGAAACAAAAGACCGTGGTTCGGGCCGCATGGAAGTGGCTGCGTTTCAATCCCTCATAGGTAGCATTCCCGTAAACAGGAGTAGTGGGGCTTGAGGAAAAGAAAAAATCCTGGTATGGTGTAAATGCCAAAACCCAAAACCACCAATACCAGGAGGGATCAGCGATGTACAATCCCCTTTCCCAGAAGCTTGCCATGATCACACCTGAAACCTTAATTGTGGGTGTAGACGTGGCCAAGCATACCCACTACGCCCAAATGATCAATTTCCGGGGGGAGGGACTGCACAAGCCGTTCCCATTCCAGAATACCATATCCGGCATTGGTGATCTAGTCCAGCAAATCAGGACGATCCAGTTTAAACACGGCCTGTCTAAAGTTCTGGTGGCCATGGAGCCTACCGGCCATTACTGGCTCCCCTTAGCCTGTGTCTTAAAAACGCAAGGGATTACGGTGGTCCTGGTCAACCCGCACCATGTCAAAAAGGCCAAGGAACTGGACGACAATTCACCAACCAAACGGGATGACAAGGATGCCGGGGTAATTGCCCGCCTGGCCAGGGATGGTCGTTTCTACATCCCGCACATTCCAGCCGGCGTAATAGCGGATATCCGTAATCTCGTCAACTTCCGGGAACGGTTAAACAAAGACCTTCAGCAAAGCAAAGCGCGAATCAACACCCTTCTGGACCTGTATTTTCCGGAGTTTCAAGACGTTTTCAAGTCTGTTGAAGGAAAGGCCGCCATGGCTGCCCTGGATAATTTCCCTTTCCCGGCTGACCTCATTGAAAAGCCGGTAGATGAAGTGGCTGCCGTTTTAAGTCAGGCCACTCATAACCGGGTCGGGCTCAAGCATGCTGAGCTCCTAAAGGATAAAGCCAGGACCTCGGTGGGTGTAAGAGATGGCCTTGAAGGCGCCAGGATGGAGCTCCGCTACCAGCTACGCCGGGTCAAGGAAATCCTCAAGGAATGCGAGCTGGTTGAGGCCCGCCTGGCAGAACTGTTGAGGGAAATCCCTTATGCCGGGTACCTGCTCACCATCCCGGGAATGAGCATACTGCAAGTGGCCACCATAGTTTCCGAAGTGGGCGACCTGAACAACTACCGCAATGCCAGGCAGTTAATAAAGCTGGCCGGCCTGAACCTGGTGGAAAACAGTTCAGGCACCCACAAGGGAAGGACCCGCATCAGCAAGCGGGGCAGAGCAAAGCTGCGCTGCGCGCTCTTCCGGGTAGCCCTGGTTTTGGTGGCCAGAACGCAGGAATTTTCGATACTTCACCACTATTACACCACCAGGCCCAACAACCCATTGAAAGGAAAGCAGTCCTTGGTGGCCATTTGCTGCAGGCTTTTGCGCATCATCTTTGCCCTGGCACGTAAGGGAATGGCGTATAACCGGGATTTGGTTTTGCCTGAAAGCCATCCGGCCTTAGTACATGCCGAACCGGTTAGACCAGTGGCAAAAGTAGCCGCTTAGGCCGGTATCCAGGCAACGGCCTGTACCTGCCACGGCTTTCCTTCCGTTCTACCGGGCTGCAGGCGGAAGGTGCTGGCTGCATCATAACATTGTACCGTTATAATGCCCTTGCCACATGGACCTTGACAATCATGCAGCGCGGAGAGCCAAAAATCAAACCATGAGGGTAAGTAGACCCTGTTAGGTAGCACAATGGCCTCCACCCCTGGACAGGTGGGACGAAGGAAAGTCCGGAGCCGGTACGGTTCATTGGTATCCCGGGAGACATGAGAGGGTATATCGCCAGGGTAAAGTGTGGAGAAAAGAGCGCGCGAAAAATTGTCACACAAGCAGCCCTGGTATTTCTGTATACACCACCTTCCAGACAAAGGCATAACTGGGCATCATTATCAGTCATAGCCCTGCTGAAAAATGAAAATGGCTGAAATTGTGAGATTAACGAAGATTATTCAACCTTATTGAGAGAGGCTGGAAACATTTGTTTTCGGTGAATTGAGAGAGACGCTCTATTGGTTTCAATCCCTCATAGGTAGGCTGGAAACCCTTTACGACACTGGTTGTACGAATACAAGCAACTGGGTTTCAATCCCTCATAGGTAGGCTGGAAACGAAACTGTTTTCCTTCCGTGTCAGGGGTCTTGACGAGTTTCAATCCCTCATAGGTAGGCTGGAAACTGGGACCGCTGACCTGGTTCTGCGTAGGCGACCCGGAGTTTCAATCCCTCATAGGTAGGCTGGAAACATAGATTTCTTATATTTTTGGTCGTCTCCACTCTAAAGTTTCAATCCCTCATAGGTAGGCTGGAAACCGCCATATTGCCCGATTATCACACGCGGTTAGGCATGTTTCAATCCCTCATAGGTAGGCTGGAAACCCGGGAAAGCTTCACACTATAAGCATGTGGCAGAAGTGTTTCAATCCCTCATAGGTAGGCTGGAAACCCTAACTCCAGCAGGCGGGTGGCGAAGGTGTGGCGTGTTTCAATCCCTCATAGGTAGGCTGGAAACCCGAACCGATACCATAATACGGCTAATAAGAACATAGTTTCAATCCCTCATAGGTAGGCTGGAAACTCGGCGGCAGGGCTAGCAGGTAGGGCAGCATCTCCCCTTGTTTCAATCCCTCATAGGTAGGCTGGAAACTGCCAGCCGTCTACCGAACCTTGGGTATTGCCCACGTGTTTCAATCCCTCATAGGTAGGCTGGAAACCCGGTGGGCGTGGCGGGCAACAAATAGCGCCCACCTACGTTTCAATCCCTCATAGGTAGGCTGGAAACATATAAAGGGTGTTCCATATGAGCACATTAGGCCAAGTTTCAATCCCTCATAGGTAGGCTGGAAACGCGTGATTTTGGCAGTTCGTAAGGGTGTATCCCTCATGTTTCAATCCCTCATAGGTAGGCTGGAAACCACCGGCAATACTGACATGGGTAGACAAAGAAACAGGGTTTCAATCCCTCATAGGTAGGCTGGAAACTTGAAGCAGAAAAGCAGTTTTGGGAAGAGCACGTCTGTTTCAATCCCTCATAGGTAGGCTGGAAACCCTTCGTTTTCGAGCAAACACCAAAGGTATTGCATTTGTTTCAATCCCTCATAGGTAGGCTGGAAACCACCAGGGCAGTATCCTCCTGGTCGGCCAGGTCGGGTTTCAATCCCTCATAGGTAGGCTGGAAACCTACCCCTGGGCCGTGGCGTGCAGAGGTATATGCAGTTTCAATCCCTCATAGGTAGGCTGGAAACGCCGCTTGGCCTGGCTTCCGAGGATAGTTTACCGGGTTTCAATCCCTCATAGGTAGGCTGGAAACGTGAGAAGTGCGGCTGGACGTATCGGCAAAGATTTGAGTTTCAATCCCTCATAGGTAGGCTGGAAACCTGCATCTTCTCGTGTCGCATGTAAAGAGCCGTTTGGAGTTTCAATCCCTCATAGGTAGGCTGGAAACTTACATCCCTGGGAATCCAAGCATATTTCAGTGCGTCGTTTCAATCCCTCATAGGTAGGCTGGAAACGGCTGAAGGCCCTGCAACCACAATACCCGCAACAAAGTTTCAATCCCTCATAGGTAGGCTGGAAACGGCCGCCTTAAGGGATACCAAATTAATCCCCTCGAAGTTTCAATCCCTCATAGGTAGGCTGGAAACTGTGATAAATCAGTAAATCCATAATCGCCCAGAACTTTGTTTCAATCCCTCATAGGTAGGCTGGAAACCCCGTTTGGGCCGCATTGTATAAAGGCTCACTTTTTACGACCGGTTTCACAAACGTAAATACGGCAATCTGCTTACCAGGTGCAAAACGGCCCGGAACCTCGACCAGCGCGGCTTATCAATCCCCCCGAAGTTTTACCTGCTTGTCGTCGTTCCCCGGCACTTTTTGCATTATTGGACATCGACGACAAAAATCCTGCTAAAAGATCCACTCCTCCCCACCTTTCTTTATACCCATCAGTTCTCTTTTAGCATATTTCTGGTTTCCCAGGACATAAAAGAGGAGCGCGCAGGACACCTTCCTCTAGGTTCACATCCTCCCAGGTTTCAATCCCTCATAGGTAGGCTGGAAACGGTGCGCTGGACTATTGTTAATCCGGATATCGCTTAGTTTCAATCCCTCATAGGTAGGCTGGAAACCGGATTTGCCTATCAATCATTCGATCACTTTGAGAAACGTTTCAATCCCTCATAGGTAGGCTGGAAACCTATGATATAGCCAGAAGGGAACACAAGGGGGAGATGTGTTTCAATCCCTCATAGGTAGGCTGGAAACGCTAGCTCAAGCATTACTTGAGCTAGGAATTACGAGGTTTCAATCCCTCATAGGTAGGCTGGAAACCGGGGTGGTAGGCTAGTAGTAACCTACCACTATTCCAGTTTCAATCCCTCATAGGTAGGCTGGAAACACGCCGAGCAGGAACTGCAACGTACCCGGCTCGCGGTTTCAATCCCTCATAGGTAGGCTGGAAACAAGGACTGACGCCAAGTTTATCAGCAAACTGTTTACGTTTCAATCCCTCATAGGTAGGCTGGAAACTCACGACACCTTGCGCGCGATAGAAGTCATCCGCCAGTTTCAATCCCTCATAGGTAGGCTGGAAACCCGGTGGATTTTCCGCGGATCAAGATTCCTTCCGGGTTTCAATCCCTCATAGGTAGGCTGGAAACCCTTGAAAACTGGGCGCGGGACGGCCTGCGGACCGTGTTTCAATCCCTCATAGGTAGGCTGGAAACTGCCAGCCGCAGTGTGGCTGGCATTTAACTCAAGCTGTTTCAATCCCTCATAGGTAGGCTGGAAACCCCGTGGAGCAAGTTGTAAAAGAAATGCAGGAAAAACGTTTCAATCCCTCATAGGTAGGCTGGAAACCCATTATGCCGCATTATGCTGCTTACAGCCATAGCCAGTTTCAATCCCTCATAGGTAGGCTGGAAACAAAGGATGATAAAACAAATCCCCGGAATAAACGTTAGTTTCAATCCCTCATAGGTAGGCTGGAAACCATGGGTGCCGGGCGCTGATTATTCTATGTTGCCACGTTTCAATCCCTCATAGGTAGGCTGGAAACCTCTCACCTCCTGCGCTGGCTCCGCCTTAGCGAATATCGTTTCAATCCCTCATAGGTAGGCTGGAAACTCGCGGCAGTGCCGGTGCGTGAGTTCCGGCTTCCGGGTTTCAATCCCTCATAGGTAGGCTGGAAACACTGGACGCCTCTGGGTCGGGCGGGCATGCCGACGGGTTTCAATCCCTCATAGGTAGGCTGGAAACGATAATAGTAAGCAATTACTATCCCCGGCAGATGTGTTTCAATCCCTCATAGGTAGGCTGGAAACACATGGAAATCCTTCAAATAAACCATGATGTCATCGGTTTCAATCCCTCATAGGTAGGCTGGAAACTTGCGTGCTTTCCATTGATACCGGTGAAGAATTTATCAGTTTCAATCCCTCATAGGTAGGCTGGAAACGGATCTACCGCCCTTTCCCCGCCGGGCAGCAGAACCGTTTCAATCCCTCATAGGTAGGCTGGAAACCCCTGCCCGTTCTGTGCGGATGAGAAGCATTTCAACTTGTTTCAATCCCTCATAGGTAGGCTGGAAACTCGCCTTTTCCGAATACGAACTGCTCCTGCCCCAAAGCGTTTCAATCCCTCATAGGTAGGCTGGAAACCAGGAGGTGATAAAAGTGAAGGCATGGTGGAAAATTCAGTTTCAATCCCTCATAGGTAGGCTGGAAACCCGGCCGTGCAGAAGCTTTTGGGCAAGGGTTGCGGGTTTCAATCCCTCATAGGTAGGCTGGAAACTGATGAACTCCTGGGCGACCTGTCCGGGATAAAGTAGTTTCAATCCCTCATAGGTAGGCTGGAAACCCCGCCGCTGTTCTTCCAGAGTTTGGGCCTCCACCAGTTTCAATCCCTCATAGGTAGGCTGGAAACTGTCGTTGACCTCCTGCCACTCTTCCCGGAGTTTGCGTTTCAATCCCTCATAGGTAGGCTGGAAACCGCGATGGCCACTCTTTCGCCGATGGGGATTTCTATGTTTCAATCCCTCATAGGTAGGCTGGAAACCCAAAGCCAGTAGAACAACCAACACAGCCTCCGCCCCGTTTCAATCCCTCATAGGTAGGCTGGAAACCAAATCCCTGCAGACGTCTTGCCGATGCCAGTTAGATGTTTCAATCCCTCATAGGTAGGCTGGAAACGAAATATCACCGCACACTTGCAGGAGAATTTCCCGAGTTTCAATCCCTCATAGGTAGGCTGGAAACGGCGGGGCATGGCGTGGATCAGGGTTCAATAAAAAGGTTTCAATCCCTCATAGGTAGGCTGGAAACTTGCCGAAGAGATCAAAACTTTGGTTACCGGCCAGGTTTCAATCCCTCATAGGTAGGCTGGAAACCCGCCGGGCTGTTGAAGAGAAGCTCGGTTGGAGCGAGTTTCAATCCCTCATAGGTAGGCTGGAAACCAGAGGCCGGGAGGAGCACAGCGGTACCGAAAGTATTGTTTCAATCCCTCATAGGTAGGCTGGAAACCAAATTGCTCTGGGCATCACCATATGCCGGCTCGCATGTTTCAATCCCTCATAGGTAGGCTGGAAACCTGCTGGGTTACGGTCGCTAGGATACCGTTGCCGTGTTTCAATCCCTCATAGGTAGGCTGGAAACGCAAAACGCTGCGGGTTGCACACTGCCTTAGGCTCGGTTTCAATCCCTCATAGGTAGGCTGGAAACCCGAAAAATTAGCCCGGGGAAGGGCGGAAAGGGGAAAGTTTCAATCCCTCATAGGTAGGCTGGAAACGCCAGAGCCGCGCTGGTTGCTCTGAGCAAGGTGCAGTGTTTCAATCCCTCATAGGTAGGCTGGAAACGATCCGGGTTTTTCTCTATCGCAGTCCTATTGAATCGTTTCAATCCCTCATAGGTAGGCTGGAAACCGTCCAATGACTCCCAGCACAGTCTCGGGAGTGTGCGTTTCAATCCCTCATAGGTAGGCTGGAAACCAAAGTGCACAAAATTGAAGTAGTAAGATCTCAAGCGTTTCAATCCCTCATAGGTAGGCTGGAAACCACAGAAATACAGGCCCGAGCTTCGGGCGAATAGGAGGGTTTCAATCCCTCATAGGTAGGCTGGAAACCCCGCTAATCTCCGTGCTGGCCTCGTTGTCCCAGACGGTTTCAATCCCTCATAGGTAGGCTGGAAACATGTGGCCCGAAGAAAAATTGCGAGCCGTAACCGGATGGTTTCAATCCCTCATAGGTAGGCTGGAAACGGAAATTGCATACCAAAAGGCATGGGAAAGGGTCAAGAGGTTTCAATCCCTCATAGGTAGGCTGGAAACTTATAAACAACAAAAAGAAGAGTGGTTAAAGAAACAGTTTCAATCCCTCATAGGTAGGCTGGAAACAGAAAGAATATGGAGGGATTTTCCCGTACAAAAATCGTTTCAATCCCTCATAGGTAGGCTGGAAACTGATGAAGCCGGGCGAACAATTGACCTTGTTTGCGGGTTTCAATCCCTCATAGGTAGGCTGGAAACTGCTATCTGACCTGGAAAGTGAAGGCTACGAAACAGGTTTCAATCCCTCATAGGTAGGCTGGAAACAATAAGGGGGAGTTATAATGGCAAGACGTGCGAAACGTTTCAATCCCTCATAGGTAGGCTGGAAACGTTCTACCTGGCCGATAAGCCCGAGGATCTGCCCTTGTTTCAATCCCTCATAGGTAGGCTGGAAACCAAGTAGTGTAACAATCTGGCCAACCGGAATAAAAGTTTCAATCCCTCATAGGTAGGCTGGAAACATGAGTTGTTGTTTTTCGACACGGAAGATGTCACCATGTTTCAATCCCTCATAGGTAGGCTGGAAACCGTTGCATCTCGATAGACATCACACCGTACTTACTGTTTCAATCCCTCATAGGTAGGCTGGAAACGGAGTTTCAACCCGGCTTTCCCGGCTATGTCACGTGGTTTCAATCCCTCATAGGTAGGCTGGAAACCAGTCCTATTGAATCTGACATCGAGGTATTTACCGGGTTTCAATCCCTCATAGGTAGGCTGGAAACCACACACCTTCCGGCATGAAAGCTCTTGGAAAATCGTTTCAATCCCTCATAGGTAGGCTGGAAACCCATGCCTGGTTTCGTGTTGCAGGGGTTTGGCATAGGTTTCAATCCCTCATAGGTAGGCTGGAAACCTGTCGACTGCCCTGATGTCGTAGCTTTCCAGCCAGTTTCAATCCCTCATAGGTAGGCTGGAAACCATCGGGAGGAATCCTAACATGCTTGACCGGGATGTGTTTCAATCCCTCATAGGTAGGCTGGAAACGGGAGCTGGTTACATTGTGCGGTGGGAAGCAGGGTCGTTTCAATCCCTCATAGGTAGGCTGGAAACCCGAAAAATATACCGGCAATCTTGGAGGCAAAAAGTTTCAATCCCTCATAGGTAGGCTGGAAACAAACAAAAACTGAAAGCACAACTAGCACTGCAGGAGGTTTCAATCCCTCATAGGTAGGCTGGAAACGAACCCAACACTACTAATATAATAACTAAACTAAAGTTTCAATCCCTCATAGGTAGGCTGGAAACGGGCTGGGTTGTGGTGCGAGGGACTGAGTTGCTTCCGGTTTCAATCCCTCATAGGTAGGCTGGAAACGTTTACGGCACCCTGTCCCTGTTGCCCCGCCACCTGGAGTTTCAATCCCTCATAGGTAGGCTGGAAACCATTGTAGTAAATGATATAATCCAGTTCCTCCCAGGGTTTCAATCCCTCATAGGTAGGCTGGAAACGCATGATTGGAGCCGGCATCCTGGATGGTGATTACGGTTTCAATCCCTCATAGGTAGGCTGGAAACAGTTTAACACCATTCTTTTTAAGCTGCCTTTTATAGTTTCAATCCCTCATAGGTAGGCTGGAAACCCCGTTTGGGCCGCATTGTATAAAGGCTCACTTTTTACGACCGGTTTCACAAACGTAAATACGGCAATCTGCTTACCAGGTGCAAAACGGCCCGGAACCTCGACCAGCGCGGCTTATCAATCCCCCCGAAGTTTTACCTGCTTGTCGTCGTTCCCCGGCACTTTTTGCATTATTGGACATCGACGACAAAAATCCTGCTAAAAGATCCACTCCTCCCCACCTTTCTTTATACCCATCAGTTCTCTTTTAGCATATTTCTGGTTTCCCAGGACATAAAAGAGGAGCGAATCCTCTTCCGGATCGATAATTCGCTCCATGTCGGCCTTCAACGCACGGAAGGTTGCTTCGGTCAGCTCGCCCTCCAGGACCGAGTTCTGAACCCAGTTCAGGTACTTCCGCGCAATTTTCAGCACCTTGCCCACACGGGCAACATTTACATCGTATACAAGGATGACGTACATTCCGACACCTGGTTCAAAAAACTTGACTGTTTTTATTTCTAGCCAAGCCGGCCCCCAGACCAGGCATTCGCCTCCTTTCCGGATACTTGATTTTGCCCCCGAAGGGCGGGCGACAGGGGACCTCGGCCCGGGAGTCCCACCCGGACGGGAGTGCTGCACCGATAGGGCACAACTGGCACGGACCGCTTGCGCGAGGAAGCTCAGGCTTCCACCAAAATTGTGATGACCTATCGGTGGGGAGTTAACCCCGCCTCCCACATCCTGTTAGGACGTCTACCGGTTTGTCCGACACCGGCTAAACGGGGTCACCGTACGGACAGGGCCAACTGTTTGAGATCGTGCCAGACGGAGCAATAGGCTTCCTGCTGCCACGGGGCGAGCCCATTGTACACAGGGAGCTTCCTGTCCAGCCGCCTCAAGCAGGCCCTGACCCCACGGGTCATCCCTTTTCCTTCCCCCGGTGTATCAGGATTGACCTCACGGGTCAGGTTTCGCTTGATTCGGGCTACCAGTTGCTCAAGCTCTTTCGTTACCCGTTCCTTAAAGCCCATTGCCCGGCGGCCTATGCTCAATGCCGCCACACAGTGCACCGGAACAGCATAACGCTTCATGTACTTCCAGTAGCCAATGGTGGACGTGTGCCGGGCAGGCACTGCCTTGAAGGGCATCCCTTCCTTGGCAACCCTCCGGCACACCGCCCCCACCATTTTCGCGAAGGGAAAGTTGGAAGCCATGCGGTTAAACTTCTTATTAGTGTCCAGCCTGTCTTTGCCGAAATCGAGATCCTCCAGGACAATTGGCTTGCCCAAAAAGAAGGCTATGTCCACTACTACCCTGGCCAGGACGCCTATCAGGTAGTCCCGCCGGAAGCCGGAAGCGTAAGCCAGGTCGGGTATCCTGATGTAAAGAAAACCGTTGGGGTAAGTGATGACCTGAAACTCTCCCTCATACTTGCCCAGGTTGCTGGGGTAAGGGATATTAAAACCTGCCGGCCACGGCTCCGGTTGGCCCAAAGCGTTTACATTGCACAGGGCCACGCCATCGGGGTTCGTGTCTAATGCGAGGCAGCCCTTAGCAAAGTCGGGCTCCCGTACCCTGCCAAGATCGAACGTCAGGTGCACCAAGTAGCGGCCCTCCAGGGTGCGGATCAGCTCTACTGTGTAGGGCAACTTCATAGCCAGCCATATCCGCACCAGGTCCCGGTGCTTTTCTGGCAGCCACAACCTGCCCTCTACCCTCGGGGCGCGCCCCATCTTCGGGCGGCCAAGTTTATCCATGCCTGTCTGTTCGGAAAGGTGGGATATGGAGACCGTCAAGCGGAAGTCTTGCCCGTCAAAAGATACCTTGATGTTGGGGTTGCCGCCTTTAGTTTCGTCTCCCCGGGAGTAGAGACGGTTTCTGCGGGCGGCCCGCCACTCCTCCCGCATGGCCCGACCCCTGCACACCTTTTTCCAGAGCTTCCGGCCACTGAAGACCACTTTCGGTATGGTGCCGTTCTCCTGGTGGGTTCTGAGTTCTCCCAGCTTCTTTTCCAGGGAACCAACCCGGTTGCTCCGGCCCCTGACCGCCAGGCAGAGTTTTTCGATAACTTCCGGGGCAACTCCCTTTTCCTCCGTCTATACGGTAGCCTTTCCCCTGCGCATATACCCGCAACCTTTCCAGTTGGCGCGCCAAATTTCCGGCATCAGCCTGCTTCTTTGTAGATACCCGGGCGTAAAGGGCAACCGCCTCTGGCTCTGCTTTTATCCCCCCTGTCCCCAGAATGCGGTGTATCTCGTCCAGCGGGTACCTCCGCTGGCCGCTGGGTAGACGCACAGGTCTTTTCAAACCCTGCTTTTCCCATACCCGGAGGCGGTTCGGGTGTACGCCTAACCTCTTCGCCGCTTCTCCAATGGATAAAAGTTCCATGTTTTTACGTTAGCAAATTAGTTAGAAATACTCAACTACAGTATTCTTTTTCGTAGCTGCTTACCTGCCGGGCCAGGGCCTGCTAAAGAGATAGCAGCTCCCCGGTGGTATGAAGAAGAACACCTCATTACCAGCGGCTTACAAAGGGCTCATAGGTTTCCTCCCCGATCAGGTGTTTCTCCAGCTTGTACAATTCCAGCCGTATCAGGGTCTGATAACTGACATTGCGCTTGAGGCGCCGGTGATAGAAGGTGGTCTGAAGCTTATCCTCCAGTTCTTTGCAGGATGTTGGCCAGCGCACCCTCCACGAACTTCCGTGCCAGGTTGAGACGGCGGCCGGGATCCAGGTAGTGTTCGGCCTGGCGGAGGATCACATACCCGGGCCCGGGAGGACTTCTTGACCTCACCCACCACAAATTCACGCCCACCGCGGCGCACCAGGTCCAGGCACAGGTGCCCCAGGTGTACCTCCTTGCGCTCGCGTCCATAGGCGTGAGATCCTATCAGTCGCCCCAGTTCCAGGAACACGTTGTCCTCATCGGGGCAGATCTGCCGCGACATAAGCCAGACCTGCCGCGGGCAGATCATCATGGCCTGAACGAAACTTCCGATCACCCGGATATCCGTTGCCACAGCCTTCTCACCACCTGTTGAACGGCACCGGAATTGCCGGCCTCTGCCGGACATTCCACCACTCCCGGCTCAATAGATCAGCGCACCCTCATCTTTAACCCGCTTGAAACCGGTCTGCGCATCGTAGAACTCCTCGAGCAGGTGGGGAGGTATCACCGGTGGTCGTGATTCGCTGCCAATCCTGTGCAGCAGGAGGTCTGCCGGCACGGAAACCAGGTAGCGCAGGAAATCCCGTTTGAGGATGAGAAAGGCCTCCTTCCGGCGCTTCAGGTCCCGCTCCCCGGCCACGGTGGCCTGATAGCGGTTCCATACGTCTTCCGCAGCAGCGTCCGTACAGACGAAAACCTGTTTATAATACGGCAGGTCCCGGATCAAGGCGAAGTCCTGTACAGCCGGGCCCTCCTCGCCCCCTGCTCCCCTGGTAAAGCGCAACTTTGCCATGGCCTCTAGCAGCCCCTCGCTTTCGGCCATGGATTTGCCCTGGCGCACGGTGCGGAAGTAATCGTCCACGGCATCAAAAAAGTCCGGTTCCTCAAGGTACGGCCGGGCCGCAAAGAGCCGGCGGGCGGCCAGGGTATGGATTTTGCCGTAAACAAAGGAAGCCAGGGACCGGCCCCCCTCACCTGCCTGATCAACCAGGTGCAGCAGGCGGACATTCCCCTGCGGCCGCTGAAAGTGACGGTTGCAGCGCCCGGCCACCTGAACCACTGAATCCACCGGTCCCAGGTCCCGCCATACTTCGTCAAAATCCAGGTCCACACCGGCCTCCACCACCTGGGTGGACACCAGGACCGGCTTCTCCCCCCGTTCCAGCCGGGCGCGTATTTCCTTCAGGCGCCGCTCCCGCTCGGCTGGAACGATATTCGTGGAAAGGTAGTAAAGGGGAGGCCCTTTCCCGCCCCATTCCTCCCGCAGCGCCGCGTAAAAGGCTACGGAGCTTTTGATGGTGTTCAATACCACCAGGTAAGAGCGGCCGGGACGGTAGCAGCGCAGGAAATCCGCCGCCGCTAAGTCCACCGTCAGCGGGGTAATATCCGTGGAAACAATGACCCGGTTCACCGCCTGGAACTGCTGCCGAACGGCATCCGGATCCCCGGCCAGTTCCAGGATCTCATGCTCACCGAACCATTCCGGGCGGGTGGCAGTCATGAGAATGACCCGCAGGTCCAGCTGCCTGCATGCCCGGCGCAGGGTTTCTTCCACCAGGGGCCAGTATTCCACCGGAATGTTCTGCACCTCGTCCAGGATGAGGATGGCGCCCCCCAGCCGGCAAAACTTCTTCAGCATCCTGTTTTCGTAACCAATTAAAGTATGAAAAAGCTGAACGAAGGTGGTAATCACCATCTCGCTCTGCCAGCTTTCGATAAGCATGAGCGCCTCATCAAGGGACCTCCCGTCGTCGTCACCCCTTTCCTGGTAGCGAATTTCTGCCAGGTGGTGGTGTTTTAAAAGCCAGGAGGTTGGAACGCAGGCACCGGGAGAGACAAGGGCCGCCCGCAATACCTCCTCCCCCACGCCAAATGTCTGATCAATGATACTGGTAAAGGGAAGGGCGTAAATAATACGGGGCGGCAGGCCACTGGCGGCGGTTAACCGGCCGCGCAGGTAAAGGGCGGCCTGCATTCCGGCCAGTGTCTTTCCGGAGCCGGTAGGGGCAGTGATGGTAAAAATTCTCTGCCCCGGTGGGGCTTCCTTTATCCGGGCAGTGACATTCCGGTAGAGATTTTCCCGCAGCATTTCCATGGAAGTCCGGGGCGTACTGAACCGGACGGCACGGTACCGTTCCACCAGTTCTCCTTCTGCGGGAAAGACGACCCGCTTTCCTTCCTCCACACCCGCAGCATGGATTTTATCCGCATCGATAAGGGCGGAAAAGAGACTTAATAGATCGAAATAGTTTTTCAGGTCCTTTTCGGCCCGGCGCTTCAGCCTTCGCCATTGACCGTACAGTTCTCCATAGGCGGCCGTCCACCGGTCCAGAAACTCCTGCAGAATCCGGGACCAGTTCAGCCCCAACCAGTCCGGTACTGCCAGGTCCTGCCCGTCCAGGAACAGCGCGGTACGCCTGGCGGCCCAGGAGAGGGATCTGGCCACCGTACCGGCCTGATTGCGCAGGTCGGCCACCTGGTCTTTTACCACGCGCAACCGCCCGCTAACCGCCGGGTCGAGAGTATCCCAGGACGGCAGGGATAGATCCCGCGCAGGTACCAGGAACTCATCCGGGGTGGCCAGTCCCTGGTGGTGCCGGATCACGGCCAGGAAAACCGCCAGCCGCAGCGAAACGGGAAGATCAAGCCGGGCGGCCAGGTGGGCCGCCCAGAGGCCCGAAATGAAGGCGTGCTGTTTGGCCGGACCACCCCGGCCCTGCCGCAGGTAGCGCTGAAAGTAACTGGTGTACTTGCCGAAATCATGGGCCAGGCCGGCCAGCACTGCTGCCGGGATAAGTTCCCGGCGGCCCGGCAGGGACCGCAGCCGGGCGGCGGCCCCTGCCGCCACCCGGGCCAGGTGAATACTTAAAAGATGATACCGCTGTCCATCCTTATGGGCGTAGTAAAGCACTTCTACCCCTCCAGAAAAGCCACCGTTTCCACCGCGTTATCACCCACTAAGAAACGGCAGGCAGGAACAGCCAGGCGGACGTTCAGGGATTGTGCCCGGGCTTCGTAGATAACCGATACCGGCGGACGTAAGATGCGTCCCGGTCCGAAACTGTGGGGCGCCCGCTCCCGGACCAGGCGACGGGACGGCGTTTCCCCGGCCAGCAGGATTTCCTGCAGCAGGGCGGCGTTAAGGACCGAAGTAAGGGTGAGCGCCGTTCCCGCCGGGAGAACATCATAGTCATCCGGGCCGGCCAGGGCCACATACTCCCCGGCGGCAATACACTCGGTCAGCCCCAGGTACAGGGGATAATATGTCCTGTTTTCCCGCAGGCGGGCGGCCGCCTCCTCCACCAGCCCGGCATCCGGGTGGGAAAAGAAGATGCGGAAGCGCAACCTGCGGTGGTCGCCCTCCGGCAAAAGAAACTCCACCGGCGTCTGGGTGCCCCGCGCCCGGCCCAGGCGCCTTAACTCGGTGAGGTCTTCCCTTTTCGTCCGCACATAATTTACGGTCTGAACCAGCCGCCGCCCGGGCACCTTTACAGCCACTGCAAAACGTCCCCGGTCTAGCAACTCATAATACGAATCCCGTTCATATCCCACGACGGCCGCCACCACGCCCATCAGCACGGTGCGCGGCGGGAAGCCGTAGGTCAGGGATGAGGAGTTGGTGTAATACTTGCGAAAGTGGGCCATCGGACCGGTAAGGTCAAAAATGAGTACCCGTTTCAAGATATCAGATCCCCTCAATAGTCTCTATCCTGCCGGGACCCAGAAGATCGCCCATCCATGCGGCCATGGAAACCTCCTCCCCATCCACAGCGGTACGCAGGTCCGCATCCTGCCAGATATATACCCGTTCGATGCGCCCCCGCATCCGCTCCAGGCGACCGGCAAGACCTCCTATTTCCAGGGTGAAATCCTTCACAGCACGCAGGCCGCTCTCCGGTGCCAGGCTCAAATCCTCACGCAGGTCCCCTATAAAGGTTTCGTTATCGGTAAAGACAAAACGGGCGTACAGCCGGGGATACTGGCCGATTTTGGAGCGGGTGGCCAGCAGTGGAATGGCTTTGAGCATTGCTTCGTCCAGGAGGGCCAGATCGGCTTCACTGGTAGCCGCATCCTCATCCCCTCCGGCCCTGGCCAGCACTGCCGCGGCACGCCTGGCACTGACGACGCCGTGGAAGCCTATCAGCGCGTAATACAGCCGGTAGTCCTTCCCGAAGGTACCCTGCCGCGCCCCTTCACGGGTGGCAAACTGGGAGGAAATGGTCACCGAATCCACCAGCTGCACCCTGTTCAAGGAATAACCCCAGGTAAACTGCACCGGGCCGGTCAGGTTCACCGCTTCACCCCCGCCCCGCCGGTCTCCCTTAATGGGCATGGTCGCTCCAAAAAGCCGGACATCAATTAATTTTTTCAGTAAAACGGGCAGATCGGCACCGGTCGGGTCATCCCGGCCCAGCAACTGTTTCAAGCGTTCGGTTGCTTCCACCAGACCTTCAGCTTTGGTAACATAGATGGTGTGGCCCATCTCCTGCAGGTAGTCCCTAATATACCGCTTCAGCCGCACATCCGAAACCAGGCAGCGCTCCCGGTCGGTGTCCATGCGCGGTCGATTTTCATCATCCGGGTCGCCGTTGGGATTACACATTTTGGCATCATACAGGAACAGGATTTCTCCGTTTTGCTTAATCACTCCGCCCATTCTTCAGCTCCTCCTTCATTCACTGGCGATTTCACTGTTTTCACTTTCTTCCTTTGCCCTGATGGCCGCCCGGGTGGCATAGGCATAACCGGAGAGAATATAGAAAACATTCTCCTGGGGAGAAAGGGGCCAGTCCCTCCGGTGGGCGTCCAGCAATCTCTTCATAATGGCGAAAAGTCCTTCATTGTAGCGCAGGATATCGTACTGCCTCAGCTGGTTGAAAACAATATTGGACAACTGTACCACCTTGCCCCAGAGCATCCCGGCGTAATTAATCTTTTCCAGAACAGGTTTTTGTTTGTAACCCGCCTCCGCCTGCTTCCGCCCGATCTGGTTCATCAGATAACCGAGCAGGAACAGTGCCGTGGCCGGCTCCCCGTATTTCATTTCCCGCAGGTAATCCTGCACGGCTTTGTTGAGACCTTCCAGTTCCGGCGACCCGCTCAAGGACATCCCTCCTTCTAAAAGTTGCTCTTCCCTCAGGAACATCAAGAGCAAGTTGGCCTGGAGCATGTGGTGCCCCATCTCCAGTTCCTCGTACCCCGGCGCCGGAGGGTGAATATTGGTGCCCGCAAAACCACCGGTATGGTAAATGGCGGCCAGGGCCACAAACTGTTCTACCAGGAAATGGTAGCTTACCGGCCGCTGGCCAAGCAGGGCTTCATAAATGTAAAGCAGCTTTTTATGTTCTACCCCCCGTCTGCCCTCGCTGATGGGTATGAGCCGGTAGATGCGGGTCAGATCCAGCCACCAGGCCCGGTCGGCACCCAGGAGGGCCTCCCCTTTTGTTGCCACCCGGTAACTGTGGCGCAAAAGATGCGCTATCCGGCTGGGGGCCACGTCTTTCACCAGGGCCAGTACCCGGAATTCGCTCTGGCTTTTCTGGTAAAAAAGAAAATTCAACAGCGCCAGGTTGTCGTAGGGCAGTTCTTCCAGGAAGTCCTCCAGTTCATTTTCCAGGCCGCCCCGCCCGCCAAGGCTTTCCAGCCACCCGGCCAGGCTGCTCAGGGCACCTACCCGCGCCCGCAATTTTGCCGCCCAGGCCTCCAGATCCGCCCGGCTGATCTCCGGCTCGATGAGAAAGGAAGGCAGCACCAGAAAGTTAACCGGGCCGGCCCGCAGGCCCAGGTGCTGGCGGGCATACTTTTCAGCCAGCAACAGTGCCCGCAGGCAACCGGGACAGATCAGAAAGGTACGTGTAAATCCTTCTTCGCTGACTCCGGAAGCAAAGCCTATCTTATCCGTAATGTAGTATTTTAGAAAATCCAGCCCTGAAAGGTCGAAAGTGACAGAACTTTTCTCCAGCCCGCAGACGGAACAGACGCCCGGCACACTTTTTTTACTTCCTTTCGCCGCCGCCCCTTCTTTGCTCTGTACCACCACTTCAGCATAGGAAGGATCTGCAGCCAGGACCTCACCGTCCAGGAGGACCGACCATAAGCCTACCTGCGGAACCTTTAAGTCCAGCCCGGCCAGTAAATGGCGTTTCAGTTCGCCGGCCACCGCCTGGATGACTTTCTTAGCCCTTTCCCGCGGCTTGCCGGAAGCGCCATCCCACGTGTTTTGTAGAAAGTCCTTCCCGGCCAGGCCGATCTTTTCCGGGTCCAGTACGGGACTGCCGTCCGGAAGGGTGCTGAAATAAGTCTCCACCAGGAGGGCTATCTTCTGGTAAAAGCCGGTTTCCTGCCGGCCCATTCCCTGCAGGGCAGCCTGCAGGTTGGGCAGGGCCTGTCCCACCAGGTATTCAAGCTTATCCGTGGTCAGGAAGAACTGCGGCCGATTGCCGACGTTATTCCCCACCCACCGGTACCGGGAGAGCACGGCGGGATCAATTTCCACCAAATCCGCCGACAGTTCCGGCTTTGTCCCGGCCGTTAGAAAGTTCAGCCTCACGAGATATTGCTTGTCCACCCTGGGCGGTTTGGGGAGGGGCAGGACCAGATCCTCGATGGGGTCGCCGTCCCGGGCCAGGGTTTTTCCCACCAGAGCAACAGCTTCTAACAGGATCAATCACCTCCTGATTCAGGATTTTCATTTTCCTCCTTTTCAGCATACCATGACGGGCTGACCAATTTTTGTCGTTCGCCTGTTAAAGCTTATCCGATTACCGTGGCGCCCGGCGAGAGCACTGCCTAACATTTTAAGTAGTAGCCGATTACTACATGATTACCGAGCAACACCCATAGCCCTGGGAATTTTTCGACCCCAGACCTGCGTCCAGGGCCAGCTGCAAAAGCTCCGGGTCGCCGGAAAGTTCGTACTCCCCCATCCAACCTTTGATGACAATATCCTTGTAGTAAGTAACCTTCAGGTCCCGGTCCCCCACCCGCACCGGCCGGATGGCAAATCCATCCGTTGAAGCCCGGCGGCCGTGGACCAGAAGGTGTTTTTTGGCCAGGTTATTTGCCACCAGCTCGACGAAGCGCGGTTCGAAGGGCGAGTAATAATAGGTATATTTCCGCCCGTCGCCGGGAAAAGTGCTGTAAACCACCACGGGGGAGAGCATCCGCACGCGGATGGTCCGCCCTTTAACACGGGGGGCTGCGGTGGCCATCTCCTTCACTTCCAGAAAAACATCCCCCAGGCGCACCCTGCCCTGGCGCAAAAAGCCGGTTCCCAGTTCCTGCAGGATAAAGGGTACAGGTGAGCAGATGACCAGGCGCAAAGGCGGGGTAAGCACCAGCCGTCCAGCCGCCTGGTCGTAGGTCACCGCCTGTCCCATCAAGCGAGAAAAGGTGAAAAGCTTGAACCGCCGCTTCTCCAGGGCAAAGCCGTGCTCGTGCAGGAAGCTCCTGAGCACCGGATTATCCATCTGGCGGTAGATCAGCCCCTGGAGCAGGTGCCCGTACTGGACGGGAACGGCCACCGGCCCGGGGGCGGAGAAAAAGATGGTGAGCTGCATGGCATTCATTCCTCACTTTTAACAGGCTTATTCTTCTTTCAAGGGCTTTCATTTACTGAATGTGGGCCAACGTGACGCAAACGTAGGACCTGGCCATCGGGCAGACACGAAATACGCCATCCCTGGTTAAGCCGGAAGTGGCCAATTTTCTTCCCTGATGAATCTCTAACGTTCTCGTAGTCCTTATATTGCAGCCCCCCGTCTCTGCGTAATCCCTCAAGTCCACGTTCACGGTAAAGAAGGGACACTTTAGCCAGCGTTGTTTGTATATCTGCCCTTCGAGCGCTGTCTGTTATGGAATGGTAATCCTTTTCAAAAGACCTTTCATAAGTCAGAGATGGAAATGCCAGCAATCTACCGCTCAGGATTTTTTGCTTATTCCGTTTCCAGATAAGCAGTCCCCACGTACTGAGGGTATAACTACCCTGCTGATCGGATTCCAGATAAATTTCTGGAATGCCCTGTATCTCTTCCTTCGTAGCTATATAACCGTTTTCCATAAGGGCAAAAATAACAGCCTTTTCCCGAAGCACCGGAATTTCATCCATGACTACAGGCAGGCGGGGAATGCGAATGAGATCCGCCGATGGTGCCTCGAAAATGTAGATTATTTCGTCAGCATAGAACATGCCGAGGGTGTTCATATAACCCTGCAGGCTTTTAAAACCGCCCACCAGGTTGAAAACTATCCGGTAACGGTTCTGCCGGTAACCCGGCAGGGTTTCTTCACACCACCTGACCACCTCATTTACACCGGAGGTAAAACTGCTGCAGTCTCTGGTACTCAGTCTTGGTGGCACCATAAGCTCAACTGAATTGAACCCAAGCCTTTTTAGATGTTCAGCAAGCAAACGGGCAGCTGCATGGCCCTGGTAGGTATCAGTGGCCACCAGGACGTGATGATCCCTGCTGAAATCCCTGGAGTAAAAATCGCGGCCGTAGTAACCCAGCAGCCCGTTAAGCTCGGCACATAATTGTCGCATTTCTTCATACCCGGCATTCTGAAGCACATTACCAACTTCTGCAACCACCCCGTCGATCACATCTTTTTGGTAAGGCGATAATTCTTTTTCAACCATGTTGGCTGTGGTTATGAAAAGGGATTTCAGCTCCCGACTATTTTTTTTATTGACATAGTTGGTCAGCAGACTGGTACCCACCGTGGAAAGGATCAGTTCAGGCAAGCTTACTATCCCTCCCCACCTTCCAGGATATCTCTAATTTTGGCAATCTTGGCGGCGTTTTTCTTGTTGGGCTTCTTCCAATGGTCGGGTTTATTCTTCTGGTACCATCCGGCCAGGAGTTGGGCAATCTCACGACGGTCAGCAATTGCCGTATTATTATCCTGCATCCTGGAAAGCCATTTGGTAGTCAGCGCATGCATGAACCGTTCCGGATCACTGGTATAGCCGTCCTGCTCCATTTCGGCCCAGATGGCACTTAAAGGCCCTGGGGAAAGCGCACCAGATTCTTCAAGAACAGCCTCACTTTGCTTATCCCCGGGCTGTCGTGATGGCCATCGTTTAAGCCACTCCGCCTCCATTTCCCGGCGCCGGATAAAACGACCGTAACCAACAGCCGTTTTGGCACCGGCACCAATCCCCGCCAGGGCTTCCTCCAGCCATTCCAGCACAAGCACGCAATCCCGGCGATCCTCCGGGTACTCCGAATGTCGCGGTGCGATGGCAAATAAAAAGGATTGTCCGGGAGCCACGGTCAGAAAGGGAATGGGAACAGGATCAAACCAGTCCCCGGGCGGCTGTGGTACCCCCTGCGGCTGGTAGTATGGAGCATAATGGGGCGTCATAACGTCTGCCTGGACCTTTACCGGTCCCGCCGGCAGGGCATCGAAAAAGATAACGCTGCCCACACTTTTTTCAGGGACTGTACCGGGCGGGCCAAAAATGCGCAGCACATCGGCTTCATTCGCCCCCGCCCACTGTTCGGCCCAGGCGCGTACCACACCTTTGACGGAGGAACCGGGAAGGTAGGGAACGCCCAGCACATAATGCCAGGCAAAGCCATTTTCCACCGGGTGCTCCCGCCCAAGACCGGTGACAAAGCGCCAGTCGGTGGTAAAGCAACGCACCTCACCCCGCAAAGCCGTCACCATGCGTCCCAGGCGGTCAACAAACTCTTCCAGTAAAGCGGGTAAGCCAATCTTTCTCCCACTAATCTGGTTGATCCAATCGGTTTTTCCCGATTCCAGAGTCCAGTCTTTACCTTTTTTCGTCCACATATTGCAGAATTTGTCGTACCAGAGACCGGTATTAAAAGCATCCCGGTATTTCTCAGGGGCGTCGTTACCCGAATATAGCGGCAATAACTTGCTCAATTTCATCGCCCCCCGCCATTCTTTTTCAAGTAAGCGACGGCAAATTTCTTCAACCAGTTCAGCCATGACAAGGCCTCGGCCTGGGCGCGCAGGTAGGTTCGCCGGTCATTGTTTACTATGGCTTCCATCAGGTCCCCTGCCGTACGATAGGGCGCCTGGGGATCATCCCGGCAGAGCCAATCGTGCAGAAATGCATAAAGCTGGTAATGAGGATCCCCGCGATCACCCTTAGACTGTGCCAGCAGGGTGGCCAGCGCCTGACCCAGACCGTTATTGAGGATGGTTGCCGGCAAGCGTTCTACATATGAGGCAAATTTGTCTGCTTTATCAGGATCCAGTGTTTTTTCTATTTGATGGACCTTCGAGAGGGCATGGGCAGCCCGCTCCTGTTCCAGTGTTCGTTTCATTGCCTTTCACCCCCGGCTGTTAAACAGGAAACGGCACACCAGCCCTGTCCCACAGTCTCATTACCCCCTACCTGGAGATAAGGGCGTTCCACAAAAAGCCGAACCAGGTCGTCTACTGCCTGTTCTTTTCCTGGCCGGGCCATTACCAGGGCGTAAAAAAGACTGTCCGGGGGCAGGGTTTCTTCATACCACAGGTTTTCACTGGTCTTGGTCTCGTCATTCAGTACGTTGCGGGCGTTGACCTGCAAGCCGTAGCGAGCAAAGTAAGCGAATTCATCGTCGTTCACAACAACCAGCGAGCCGGACAGTCGATGCCGTACTGTTTGATGACGGACCAGGGGAATAATTGCCCGGGCTAGGCCATCCATGTCGGCGGTCACGATATCAAAGGATAGCTCCTCCAGGAAAAGGCGGCCCTGGCCTTCAGCCGCAGCACTTCCGGACAAAAGCCCGGGTAACCCGGGGAGGGTTATGGAAAGTCCGGCCAGTTCCATGTCCCGCTGGTAGCGCTCCAGGAGGTAGGGGCAGGTCACCCATTTATAATGACCATTCAATGAACGAACGGGCAGGAGTAACAGTCTTGCGTCGGTTACTGCCACTGCCCCGGCAGCTTCCTGCCGCCCGAATATTTCATAAACCTTTTCATTCTCCCGGCCCCACACCTGTTCAGCCCGCTCCCGCAGTGCCCCTTTCAAGCTGGAGCCGACGATGACAGGGTAACAGGTAGCGGCCTCCCGGGCCACGGGCAAGTCGATGACCCCTGCAGTTTGACCGGCTCCTGGATGAAGGCTGGTCTCAGCCAGTAAACCAAGAACAACACTTTTCACTGGATATCCTCCTCCCATTTTCCAATTACAACCTGTCCGAACCCGTATGCAGTTCTGTCACCGAGACACTGGCCGTGCAGGGCCGCCACTTTCTTTAAATCTGCCTCTCCTGCTTCAAAAAACCATGTACAGCCGGCGGGCAGAAGGGGCACCAGCGGGCGTGGTTCCTGATTGGCCAGATCCCACCCGCCTACCTGCTCGACCTTACCCACACAGGCAGAAACACAGCGACCGGGAACACCGGGCGGCCCTTCAAGAATCACCCGTTGGGGATCGTCATACCACCCCGGAGTGATCAGGGTTACGGTAAAACGCACTTTACGGTCTACCCCGGGTATGGGTACAGCCGAAACCGGAAGAATATTTTCACCACCGGCCGTTTCCACCCTTACCTCTGCCAGGCGCCCTTCCCCGCCCATATTGACCACCCGCCTGGCTTCAATTTTCCAGCCGCCGGGTATTCCGGCAATAAGAACGACCAGTTCCACCCTGTGCCCGGGTCGGACATGAATGCAGTTGTAAAGCCTGCTTTCCGCGGCGGTACGGGTACGGTCATCGCGCTCCAGCCCGGTGCGGTGTTCCTCACTCCAGATGGAATTCTTTTCCCGGACATCGGCATTCGCTGGCACTTTCCCCTCCAGTACCGACTCCAGGCCGGAACGTGTCAGGAAAAGATTTTGGGGTGGGCTCGCACCTTGCAGTGTATCCGCCGGTACCGGTAGGCGTACAATACCCAGGTCGCATTCCACTTCAAGGCCTGGCTCAAGCCGTATAAATTCAAATTTTACCCGGTTACCGGGATTCTTTTTTGCGGTTTTTCGCGAAAGTAAAATTAGCGGAGCTGCAAATAACGGCTGTCCGTCGAGGAAAATATAGGGTCCTCTCAACTGAAGGTTACCCGGATCATCGGGGCCACCCAGTTCCACCGGCCACCGGTGCTCCTGCCCCGGACGCCATCCCCGCTCTGCCGCCAGAGTGGTACGGATGGCACCCTGCAGTGTGGTCATATAAGGCGGGAAAATACCGCGGGCCACCGTGTGGCCACCTTCCCCCATGTTAAAGGGAAGCCCGTCGCGAAAGAAGCAGGTGTCCAGAAACCGGAAAGTCCACCGCTGCCATTCCATCAAACCACCCCCCTGCCAGCCAGGAACTTCACCAGCAGAGCACCGTCAAGGGTCAATGCCCCTTCCGCCTTGTGAACTATGCCTTCTTCATCGCGCCAGGAACGCCGGCAAATAGTGAGCAGTTTTTTTACCCTCTCCCGGGCTTCGTCCGGGGTACACTGGCGTTCCCGGTTTTTCAGGTATTCGGCTGCCAGGATGTCCACCATATCCTCTTCGGAAAGTTCTAAAGCGCCTTTTTCCTGCAAAATATCAAAACGAGCCCGTAAATTATAAAAGAAAGTGCTGTTGAACTCTTTCTGCCTGCTGTCATTACCCTGGAAGGCTTCCACCAGGTCGACAAATATATTGGTCCGGCCATCCGTCACCACCTCCCAGGGTGCGGACCAGGTCAGTACACGCCCGGCGCCCTTCCAGACGGCAACGGCCAGGCTGTCCCGCCCGGTTTCTTCCTTGGCCACATCATCGAGAAGCCGGTGCGCCTCGCGGTAAACGGCGGTCAGCGGCGTGGTGAAATGGGCATATACGATAGCCCCGGAAATGGTACCTTTCCCTGCCCCTACCCCGGCAAAACTTTGAAGATAAGCCGCATGCAGTCCAATGGCCGCTGGAAGAGCACCATCCACCGGCAGAAGAGCCAGGACGTCATCGCCACCGGCAAAAACAGTAACTCCATTGTTATCCTGGATAATTCTTTTGACAGATTGACTAAAATTACGCAGGGCAGCACTTATCTTTTCGGGCAGGTATTCCCTCAGCAGGGCTCCCAGCCGGTCCCCGTCCATTACCAACATGGCATAAAAGGGGGCAGCCGGCGGGCCCAGCTCTGCAAGGTGCTTTTTCAACTCACGGCGAAGGTCCGATATGTTTACGGCCTGTTCTGTCCCCTGTTTCCAGAGATTGGGGTTCGCCAGGGAGGAGTCGAAAAAACAATTCCCGTCCAGCGAGGCAAATTCCCGTGTTTCGGGGAAGCTGGCCAGCACTCCTTTTAAACAGGCAAACCGTTCCGGATTTTCGCAGCGGCTTACACCGGTTAAAGACGCGGCTTTTACCGCATACCGCCTGGCCTCTTCCGGCCGGTTCCTGCAAACCTGGGCCAGCCAGGGCACGGCTGCCAGGTAGGGCGTGGAAGGGTAACGCCGGGGTACCCTCCAGAGAATTTCCTCCGCTACCAGCGGGAAAAGGCGTTTCACCAGCGCTACGGCACAGAGCCGCTCCGTCTCGGCCAGGTTGAGGGCCCCCCACCCGCCTGCGCAATGCCTCCCAGAAGTTGTCCTGCCGTTCCCTTTCCCGCATACGCAGGTAACCGGACAGCTCCTGCATGTTGCCCATCAGCGTGCATTTATCGCCCGGCTCCACCGGTGGCACGTGGGTACGCCAGTTTTTGCGCCGGTCCAGCAGGGCAGGGTCATCACCCATAACCCAGACCATTTCCCAGAATCCGTTTATCTGCCTTTCCCATATTTCCCGGGTGCTCCGCCCCAGATGGACCACCGGCTGCAGGTAGGCCTGCCATACTTTTTCTGCCAAATCCGTCCAGGCCTCTTTTACCGCCTCAACACAAACGGAAGGGTCGAAATCGTCGGGAACCTCAGCCTGAAAACGGTTGGGCAGGGTGGCTATTTCAGGCCCTCCGGACACGGGGATACCCTCCCTGCGCTGCTGAATGGCCGAAAGCAGCGGATCGGTTATTTGTCCCATCTCATCCTTAACTGCCGGAAGAACCAGTTCCCCACCTGCTTCAATAACGGCCAGCATGGCCTGGCCGGCCAGGTAGGAAAGAATAAAGGAGCCGGCCCAGAAATCCCGGGTCCGCCGCGCCTGGGCCACAAAACCCTGCACAGGGCCGAGGGAGAAATGTAAACAGGTTTTTTCTTTCACGGCCAGACCACCATCCCATTTTTAAATGCGGAGCGGTTAAAAAAGTTCTCAATATCCCGATAGTTCACGCGGCAATCAACCTCGGCATATTTTCCACCGCCCGACATTTTGATACGCTCTCCCTCAGGCAGAAAGACCGCCGGTAGCAGGGTCAGGATAGCCGCGTATTCCCCGGAAGCCAGGGCATGAATGTGAATGAAAAGGGGGCTGGCCCGGCGCTTATAGTTTCTGGCATCAACACTGGCTTTTTGTCTGGTCGATAAAAAGAAATAATTATGGGGCAGGCCAAAAACCACCCGGCGTGGATGACTCTGGGGTTGTGATAATCGCCCGCTAAGCAGGTGCAGTATCAGATCGTGATCATCTGCGAAATTCTGTTCAGCCTTTTCTCTCCAGGGAAGAACATGCACCCCTCGATTTCTATCCCGGCAGCCATAACTACGATAACGTAACAATTCTCTCCCTATTTCATCTAAAAGATGGATGGGATCTTTTCCTGTTTTCACAATACTCACTTTTGCCTGCGTACTGAAAGCAGTATAACCCGGTTCCGATGGACAAACATCGGTAAGATTAATCTCCTTGAGCAACTCCCGGATACGATCACGAAGTTCTCCCATGTTCCTGGGAACAGACCATTTTTCTTCTCCATCCACCCGCAAGGATTCCAAAGACAGTGAGCCAAAACCCTTGCGCGCCCGCGCGCCTGCAGCTCCAAAAAGTCCAAGGGCTTTTAAAGCGGTAGATAAACAGGTTGTTATCTCTTGTGAAATGTTTTTCTTTATGGAAAGACGCAGGGTAATTTTCCCACCAGGTTCAAAATAGGGGCGTTTGGTTTCACCACGATCAACCACACCATAACCCAGATAACCAAGGCCTTGATAGTTTTTCCAGTTTTGCCCGGCAGTTACCTGGTTTAAATCCCGTCGATCCACCACTGACAGGAGGAACTGCGCCTGGCCCTCAGTGCTCCCAAACAACCTGTTCTCCATCACCTTAACATCTTCCCACCTTCCCTTGCCCGGCAGGGCCACTGCGCGAAACCAGAAGCGCATCAATCCCTTCAACGACGGCGGGCGCAGTTCAACATCTGCCGCAGGGTTCACTCCACCCAGGAACAAGGGCGTGGTCACACGGTAAGTAACTTCCCAGTTTGGCGTAGGTCATCACTCCTTCTCAAATAAGTTATAACAGCCAGTAACCGGTACCAAATCCCAAAGCACATACTTTTAATCTAATTTTCACCGCTTCCCTCGGGCCCGCTCGCGGATGGCCTGAAGGTTTAGAATTTCCATCACTTTAAAACGGGTTACTACACTCCCGGTCTCCGGCACCAGGCGTAAAACGGGCGGAAAGTGGCCCATGCGACCGTGTACCAAAGCCAGGACCACAGCGGCACTGTAGTTCAAAGATGGCAGGTTGATTAACAATGGTTCGGTTTGCCATTCCCGGGAGCTAAGGCCCAAATCCTCCAGCCGGGAGGCGATCTGGGGTTCCAGAGGGCTTTGCAGATCGATCTGGCTGGGTACTTCGATTACTTCTGAAACTGCACACCCGGCCAGGGTTTCAATTTCCCGCAAATTCTGTTCCGTCAAAGGATGAGAAAAATTAATAATCCTCACCTTGTTTCACTTCCTCCACCAGGGCAAAGTATGGAGCAAACTCGGCGATCAGTTTGCTGCGGTCCACGTTACCGTCAGGGTAACCCAGCCAGTCCCGCAGTTTCTCGTATACCCCCCGGAGCTGGTTGGCCACCGTCTGCTCCTGCTTGAAAAGGGCAGCAGCAATGGCAGCGTTATCCAGCCCCCGGCAGGCCAGGCGGACCACCTCCCTTTCGGCGCGGGTCAACCGGCGTTCAATGAACTCCCGCTGTCGTTTTATCCGGGTAGCACGGCTGAGTTTTTCATGCCAGGCCACCACTTCGGCGGGGTCATTCATCTCAGCCACGGTCTGCATCAGCACCCCGGCTTCACTCCAGCGGAGAACCGGCACGGATACCAGCCAGGCCCTATCTGCGGGGGAGAGATGCAGCCGGCGCTCGGAACCGGGCTGCCATCCTTCCGTGATCAGGTGCCAGACCCGATCCTCCGGGCCGAAAAGGAGCTGGGCAACCACCATGCCCAGTATCCCCATGACCTTGCGGCCGCCGGATATGCAAAGATGCACCATACCTCCCGCCTGGCGGGCACAGCGAATTTCCACATACAGGGTGCGCAGGAGAGCCCGCAGGTCCCTATCGGTACAGAAATCCAGCACTGGTCCATCCGTAGAAGTAACGGGAACGGCCCGCAGTTGAATACCCGGGTAGACCGCCCCCTGAAACTCCCCCTCTATGATTCTCAAGGCTTCCCGCACCCTGGGGGTTTCCGTGTAGATTACCACCACCTCACTGATTGCTTCACCACCGGATAACAGATGGTCCAGCGTTATGGTCACTACCTGGGGTTCCACACCCAGAGTGGCGATCAATATACCGGCACGGTGGTTGCTCTTACCCGGAGGACCGGAGGGAGGGCTCATATAACCACCTTCCCGCTCTAAAAATCCGTTTCCCGGCCGTTACGGGTATTCATAGAATTCCGGGGACCCGCCCCCAGCACCCAACACCCATCGTAACACTCAGTTTTCTGAGTGTTAACTTAACCTGGGTGTTGAATGCATGGTTCTATCTTCCACCCTACTCCGAAACGGCCGGTACAACCAGAGCTGCAGCCTACTAATTTAAATGGTAATCTTTTACCATACCCACCTTCATACCTGGTTTATGTTTCCAGGATTTATCCCTGTTATTCGACATATGCCCGTACAGTCCTGCCAGAAAAATGAAAAATACCCCATCAATTTGCATAACCTGGCACTTTCCACCATAAAAGCAAGAAAGACCGCCGGCGAAATGCCAGCGGCCCTCTTTAGTTACTTCACCACGATGTTCACCAGTTTCCCCGGTACGGGGATGACCTTCACTATTTGCTTTCCCTCCACCAGTTTCTGCACCCGGGGCTGGGCCAGGACCACCTCTTTCATTTGTTCCGGGGTGATGTCCGCCGGCACCAGCACCCGCTCCCGCACCCGGCCGTTGATCTGCACCACAATGGTAATCTCGTCTTCCACAATGGCCCCGGGGTCATAGGCGGGCCAGGGCTGCTTGTGGATGCTCTCCCGGTGGCCGGTGGCCTCCCACAGCTCCTCGGTTATATGAGGGGCAAAGGGAGCCAGCAGAATGAGCAGGTGCTCGATCCCTTCCCGCAAAACCGCCGGGTCCCGGTCGGTTTCCGGCACCTCTTTGTACTGGTACAGGGCGTTCACCAGCTCCATGATGGCGCTGACGGCGGTGTTGAAGTTAAACCGGTTGCCGATATCCTCGGTCACCTTTTTAATGGTCAGGTGGGTCACGCGGTGCATTTGCCGGTTGACCCCCACCAGCTTACCTGCCGGTTTTGGCGGTGCTTCCAGCAGCCCGCCGGCCACGGAGGTGACCAGGCGCCACACCCGGTTGAGGAACCGGTAGCAGCCCTCCACCCCCTGGTCGCTCCATTCCAGATCTCGCTCGGGGGGTGCGGCAAAGAGGATGAAAAGCCGGGCGGTATCGGCCCCGTATTTGGCCACAATCTCCTCCGGGCTGACCACGTTCCCCCTGGACTTGGACATCTTGGCGCCGTCTTTCAGCACCATGCCCTGGGTTAACAGGTTGGTGAAGGGTTCCTGGATGCCTACCAACCCCAGGTCGTAGAGCACCTTGGTGAAGAAGCGGGAGTACAGCAGGTGCAAAATGGCGTGTTCCACGCCGCCGATGTACTGGTCCACGGGCAGCCAGTAATCCACCCTGGCCCGGTCCCAGGGCTGCCTGTCGTCCCGGGGACTGGTGTAGCGGTAGTAGTACCAGGAGGAACACATGAAGGTGTCCATGGTATCCGTTTCCCGCCGGGCCGGCCCGCCGCACCGGGGGCAGGTGGTATTCACGAACTCCGGGCAGTCGGCCAGGGGCGACTGCCCGGTGGGCTTAAATTCCACGTCCCGGGGCAAGAGCACCGGCAGGTCCTTCTCCGGCACTGGGACGATGCCGCACTTATCGCAATATATGATCGGAATGGGGGCGCCCCAGTAACGCTGCCGGGATATCAGCCAGTCCCGCAGGCGGTAGTTCACCTGGCCCCGGCCCAGGCCCTTTTCCTCCAGGTAGGCGATTACCGCCCGGATCCCCTCGTCTTTGGGCAGGCCGTTGAACTGGCCGGAGTTTACCATCACCCCGTCGCCGGCATAAGCTTCCGTCATGGTCTGTGGGTCCAGTTCCTCCCCGGGCGGCTGGATGACCACCCGGATGGGCAGGTTGTACTTGCGGGCAAATTCAAAGTCCCGCTGGTCGTGGGCCGGCACGCCCATCACTGCCCCGGTACCATACTCCAAAAGGACGTAATTGGCCACCAGGATGGGCACCCGTTCCCCGTTCATGGGGTTGATGCAGTAAGCTCCGGTAAATAGCCCTTCCTTTTCCACGTCGGTGGCCGTGCGGGCAATTTCGTTTAAATTGCGCACCCGCCGTACGAAGTCGCGCACCGCTCCGGCCTGGGGTTTGCCTTCAACGAGCTTCTCCACCAGGGGATGTTCCGGAGCCAGCACCATGTAGGTCACCCCGAACACCGTGTCGGGGCGGGTGGTAAAGACCACAATCTCCTCATCCATATCGGCCACTTTAAAGCGGATTTCCGCCCCCTCGCTGCGGCCGATCCAGTTTTCCTGCATGATTTTAACCTTCTCCGGCCAGCCCTTCAGCAGCTCAAGATCCTTGAGAAGGCGCTCGGCGTAGGCGGTAATTTTAAAGAACCACTGTTCCAGTTCCCGTTTTTCCACGGGAGTCTTGCAGCGCTCGCAGGCACCCTCCTTGACCTGCTCGTTGGCCAGCACCGTGGCGCAGGAGGGGCACCAGTTGACCGCCGCCTTTTTCTTATAGGCCAGCCCTTTGTGGTAGAGCTGCAGGAACAGCCACTGGGTCCATTTATAGTAGCCGGGATGGCAGGTGGCCACTTCCCGGTCCCAGTCGTAGCTGATACCCAGCTGCTTGAGCTGGGCACGCATGGTCCTGATGTTATCCATGGTCCAGTCGGCCGGATGGATGTTACCGTGCTTGATGGCCGCGTTTTCCGCCGGCAGGCCGAAGGCGTCCCATCCCATGGGGTGCAGGACGTGGTAACCCTGCATGGTTTTAAAGCGGGCCACCACATCGCCAATGGAGTAGTTCCTTACGTGGCCCATGTGGAGCTTGCCGGAAGGGTAGGGAAACATCTCCAGGCAATAGTATTTTGGACGGTCGGAGAAGTCCGGGGTTTTATATAAATTTTCTGCGGCCCAGCGGGCCTGCCACTTCGCTTCAATTTCCTTGAAGTCGTAGCGTTCGTTCACCAAAGCATCCCCCTTGCCGTATACCGTAAACTGCTGTCCCTTGTTTCGACGGCATTTCATCATAAGTGTCATTTTATCATAAATGTTACGCTTAAGACAAGAACCGGCAACCCGGGGAAAAGAGAAAACGGGGTGGTGGACAAGCAGATGTCTTCACCACCCCGGGGGCAACAGGCAACTTCAGGCTGTTTCTACCCGGGCTGCCTGGAACAAATTCAACTCACGGATGGCCTGCTCCCGCAGCTTGAACTTTTGCACCTTGCCGTTGGCCGTGGTGGGGTAGCTCGATACAAACTGGATATACTGCGGTATTTTATACCGGGCAATCTTGCCGTTACAAAACTCCCTGATTTCCTCAGCCGTGGCTGTACAGCCTTCCTTCAATTGTATGAAGGCCATTACCTCTTCGCCGTACTTGCTGCTGGGCACCCCCACCACCTGCACATCCTTGATCTTGGGGTGGGTATGCAGGAATTCCTCAATCTCCCGGGGGTAGATGTTTTCACCGCCCCGGATGATCATATCCTTGATCCGTCCCGTAATACGGACGTAGCCCTGTTCATCCATAATCCCCAGGTCGCCGGTGTGCAGCCAGCCTTCCCGATCGATGGTGCTGGCCGTTGCCTCCGGCATTTTATAGTAACCCTTCATGACGTTGTATCCCCGGGCGCAAATCTCGCCCTGGTACCCCCGGGGTACTTCTTCCCCGGTGGCCGGGTCCACCACCTTCACCTCTACGCCCGGTAAGGCCCGGCCCACGGTGGATACCCTGATCTCCAGGGGGTCGTCGGTCCTGGTCATGGTAATTCCCGGGGAGGCTTCGGTCTGGCCGTAGGTAATGACTATTTCCTTCATCCCCATGCGGTCTACCACCGCTTTCATCACTTCTATGGGGCAGGGAGCCCCGGCCATGATGCCGGTGCGCAGGGAAGACGTGTCGAAGGGTTGTTTTTCCAGCACCTCCAGCTCGGTGATGAACATGGTGGGTACGCCGTGCAGGGCGGTACACCTTTCCTTTTCCACTGTTTCCAGAACCCGCACCGGATTGAAGGACTCCAGGGGCACCATGGTGGCTCCCGAGACCACACAGGTTAAAGTCCCCAGCACACAGCCAAAACAGTGGAAGAAGGGCACCGGGATGCACAGGCGGTCCCGGGGACCGAAATTCAGGCACTCGGCTACACTTTTTGCGTTCATGACTAAATTTCTATGGGTCAGCATGACCCCCTTGGGGAAGCCGGTGGTCCCGGAGGTATACTGCATGTTAATCACGTCATCGGGATCAAGGGAGGCCTGGCGGGCTGCCAGCTCCTGTTCGGAAATGGCCTCCGCCATCCCCAGCACCTGTTCCCAGGTGTACATCCCCGGGTGCTCCTCGTCGCCGATAAAAACCACACTGCGCAGCATAGGGAATTTTTTGGCATTCAGCCGCCCGGGCAGGCAGTGGTTAAGTTCCGGGCAGAGCTCGTGGAGCATTTCTATGTAATTGGATTCCTTTGTTCCGTTGATGAGTAAGAGGGTGGTGGCATCGGACTGCCGCAACAGGTACTCCAGTTCGCGCACTTTATAATTGGTGTTTACCGTAACCAGCACGGCGCCGATCTTGGCCGACGCGAACTGGAGGACGACCCACTGGGGTATGTTGGTGGCCCACAGGGCAATGTGCTCACCCCGTTTTATGCCCAGGGCCATCAATCCCCTGGCCGCCCGGTTACACAGTTCCCGAAACTGCCGGTATGTATAGCGCAAACCACGGTCGGTATAAACCAGGGCCTCGTTATCTGGATACAGGGCAGCCGTCCTGTCGAGCAGGTCACCAATAGTGATCTGGTCAAACCGGTCCATCCCACCGACCTCCTTGATATATTAAAACTTTAAAATGTTAACTTAGTAAAGAGACAAGAATATACTAATAGCACTCCCCCACCGGCTTCCCGGGGAGCATATAAAACGAAAGCCTCCCGCCCCTCTAGGGACGGGAGGTTTATCCCGCGGTACCACCCTACTTGGTAAATGGTGGAGCTGGCGGGAATCGAACCCGCGGCCTCTTCCATGCCAAGGAAGCGCGCTCCCTCTGCGCCACAGCCCCATAACTTACCCTCTCGATGTGCTTTAACGGCCACACGCCGGCCCGGAGTACTTCAGCTTTCCCCCGGGCAACTCCGGGGCGAGTTCAGCAACCCGGTTCACCGCCTCGCACCTGCCGGCGGCTCTCTGCAGATACCGCTGCTGCTTACTGCTCCCCATCACAGTCATTTGTCCTTATTAACGGACACCTACAATTGTACGACATACCCGCCCGTTTGTCAACAGCCTGGCGCAAAAATTTTATAGGTTTACGGGCATACCCACTACCCGGGCATCTCCCCACAGACGTTCCAGGTTATAAAATTGCCGTTCAGACTCCTGGAAGACGTGAACCACCACGCCGCCGTAGTCCAGCAGCACCCAGCGCCCCTCCCGCATCCCTTCCTGCCGGGGAACGAGCCTGGCCTTTTCATCCACCACCTTGATAATCTCCTCGGCGATGGCCTGGACATGGGTGGTTGAGCGACCGCTCAAGATCACAAAATAATCGGCGATGATGGATATCCTGCTGATATCCAGTACGGTGATATCATATGCCTTTTTATCTTCCGCCGCCTCAACGACAACCTTAACCAGCGCCTGCGGATCAAAGGTCAAAAGGCATGCCTCCTTAACAGTTTTTGGGTATATTATATTCGCCCTCGAGAGGAAAGTTCCTGCCGGTAAAAAGAAAACCTCCCGGTCCGGAGGATCTGGAGGTTTTTTCTTTTTAAGCACGCTCTTCCCTGGGCCTGGCTTCATTAACCGTGATTACCCGGCCGTTGAATTCGGTCCCGTTCAAGGCGGCAATGATGGCATCGGCATCTTTATCGGCCACCTCAACAAAGCCAAATCCCCTTGACCGCCCGGTCTGGCGGTCGGTAATTACCCGGGCGCTGATGATTTCACCATACCGGGAGAAAGCTTCTTCTAAATCCTCAGCCCTGGTAGCCCAGGGCAAATTCCCCACATAAAGGGTGCGAACCACCTGTTTCACCTCTTTCCTGCGGCATGTCTAAGTTGTGTGCGCTTATTATTTGCTAAAGATCTTTCCCTCATACTGCGCATAAACCCGAAAGCTATGCCATTTTCTTACTCAATGGCCCTTTATTGTTAGGAAAATTGTTTAGGATACGCTCGCAAAAAGAATGGCATTTCTAAATATTAAATTTATAATTTTTAGAAGCTATCACCGCTTATAAAAACTATAAGCACAAATTATACTTAAGAGGTCAAGTTTTTTCTCGCTTTGTTCGCATAAGCCTCCTTTAGCTCCAAAAGATAACGGGCTAAAAATTTGGCACGAAAATTGCGAAAATACTCCGTTGCCGCGGCAAAAAGTTAAACGATCCTACACCACCAAAGAAAGGAGAGTCCCATGACCACGCAAGAAAAGCTGCTCACCCGCAATCCCCGGGCCGATCTCCTGGTGGATCTGGCCGAACTGGTCAGCGGTCTTTTACTGGTGGGGTTCCTGTGGGCCCACATGCTATTTGTGGCCGCCATATTGCTCGGCGGCAGGACCTTTGACCGGTTGTCAATCCTCCTGGACGAATATTACCTGTCCTACATCGGCATTCCTTTTATTATCGTCGTGGCCCTGGTGCACATGGTGGTGGCCGGGCGGCGAATCCCCAACAAATGGCACGAGCAGCGCATTATCCTGCGCCACAGCAAAATGCTGGGCCACACCGACACCTGGATATGGGTCTTCCAAACCATCACCGGCATGGCCATTCTGGTTCTGGCCGGCATTCACGTCTGGATGGTCCTGTCCGGTTGGCCCATTCGGGCCGTTACTAGCGCCGAACGGGTACAATCCTTCCTCTGGTTTTACATCGTCCTGCTCCTGGTGGGTGAATACCACGCCGGTTTTGGACTTTACCGCCAGTTTGTGAAATGGGGCTGGATTAACAGGCATACCATTGGAGTGGTACTGAAAACCATCACGGTAATCATCGTGGCCCTGGGAGCGGTCACCCTTTGGGCCTTCATGCGGCTAGGAGGTGCACAATGAGCGTCTACCAAACCCACACCACGGACGTGTTAGTCATCGGTGCCGGCCTGGCCGGAGAACGCACGGCCATTGAAGCGGCAACCCACGGGCTGGATGTGATTATCTTAAGCCTGGTTCCTCCCCGGCGCTCCCACAGTACCGCAGCCCAGGGGGGAATGCAGGCTTCTTTGGGAAACTGCGCCATGGGTTACGGGGACAACCCGGACATTCACTTTGAAGATACGGTGAAAGGTTCCGACTGGGGCTGCGATCAGGATGTGGCCCGCCTCTTTGCCAACACCGCCCCCATAGCCGTACGGCAGATGGCCTACTGGGGAGTGCCCTGGAACCGGGTCGTGGCGGGCAGGAAAACCCTCCCCGATGGCCGGGAAATAGAGGACTTAAAGGAATACGAAGGACTGATTACGGCCCGGGATTTCGGGGGTACGGCCAAGTGGCGCACTTGCTACACCTCCGACGGCACGGGACACACCCTGCAGTACACCATGGACAGCATCGTCATCAAAATGGGCATCACCGTCCACGACCGCATGGAGGCCATCGCCCTGATTCATGACGGCGAGAACTGCTACGGGGCGGTGGCCCGCTGCCTGCGCACCGGCCAGCTCCATGCCTACCTGGCTCGCTCCACTGTCATTGCCACGGGCGGCTACGGCCGGCTGTACGGGATTTCCACCAATGCCGTGATCAACGAGGGCAGCGGCATGTTCCTGGCCCTGGAAACGGGCGTGGTACCCCTGGGCAATATGGAGGCGGTCCAGTTTCACCCCACGGGGATGGTGCCGGTGGGGATTCTGATCACGGAAGGTGCCCGGGGTGATGGCGGGTACTTGCTGGACAAAAACCTTCACCGCTTCATGCCCGACTACGAACCAAAGAAAAAGGAACTGGCTTCCCGGGACGTGGTCTCGAGGCGCATGATCCAGCATATCCGCAAAGGTTACGGCGTGGAAAGCAAGTGGGGCCCCCACCTGTGGCTGGATATCCGCCACCTGGGACGGAAACATATTTATACCAACTTGCGGGAAATTGCCAACATATGTAAGAACTTTGCCGGCATTGACCCGGCCAAAGACCTGATTCCCGTGCGTCCCACCCAGCATTACAGCATGGGGGGAGTGAGAACCAATATCGACGGGCATGCCTACGGCTTAAGGGGTTTATTTGCCGTGGGAGAAGCCGCCTGCTGGGACCTGCACGGCTTCAACCGCCTGGGGGGCAATTCCCTGGCCGAAACCATTGTGGCCGGCATGGTGGTGGGCAAGAAGGTGGCCGAATACACCCTGGGAGCCGCTCTGGATTGCCCCCTTAAACTGGTGGATGAGCACGTCAAGCGCCAGGAAAACAGGATAAACGACCTCATTTCCGGCCGGCTGGGCAAAGAAAATGTTTACGAGCTCCGCAAGCAGATGGAAGACACCCTGATGGAATACGTGGGCATCTTCCGCAACGGTCCCGATTTGCAAAAGGCCGTAGACAAGCTCCAGGAGCTTTACCGGCGCTCCTTAAGGCTGGGGCTGCGGTCCAGCGGGAAATATGCCAACCCGGAACTGGCCTCCGCTTTAAGGCTGCCCGGCATGATCCGCCTGGCCCTGTGCATAGCCTACGGTGCTTTAAACCGCACCGAGAGCCGGGGCAGCCACGCCCGGGAAGATTACCCCTACCGGGACGACGTGAACTGGCTCAAGCGCACCCTGGCCTACTGGCCGCCGGGAGCTGAACTGCCGGTCTTGAAATATGAACCGGTTAAAATCACCGAACTCCCGCCGGGAGACCGGGGCTACGGCGAATCGTCGGCGGCAAATGCCGCCAGGACGGAAACCACACCATAGAGAACAAAAAATGCTTGCCGTTTGCACAAAGTGAGCGACTTGAACGAGCAGAGGCCAAACTTAGCGAGGGCGAAAGCGGAGGCGGGGTCGAGCGCGGGATGCGCTCGACCGGCCCCCTGAGGCAGGAAGCGAATGGGCCGGGAACCCCGCCGGAGCTTGAAGCCCGAGCGCTAGTTTGGCCTGCGAGGCGAACCGGAGCGAACGTGGGTGCAAACGGCAAGCAAGGCAAGCCGATTTTGAGCCCGGCCCGTAGCACGGAGCGACCAGGGGCGACCGCTACTCAGGCGAATTTTAGTCTACGCACAGGATAAGGAGGAGAATCATGGCTGAACGCCTGCTGACTTTCAGCATCTTCCGCTACAACCCCAACACGCCGGAAATAAAGCCCTACATGCAGGAGTACAAGCTCGAGGAAATGCCGGGCATGACCCTGTTTGTGGCCTTAAATAAAATCCGGGAGGAACAGGACCCCTCCCTGATGTTTGACTTTGTGTGCCGGGCGGCCATCTGCGGCTCCTGTGCCATGCTGGTGAACGGGAAACCCCGCCTGGCCTGCAAAACCCTCACCAAAGACCTGCCGTCCAGGATTACCCTCCTTCCCCTGCCGGTATTCAAGCTCGTGGGGGACCTCTCGGTGGACACGGGCACCTGGTTCAGGCACATGTCCCTGAAAACGGAGGCCTGGATCCACACAACAAAAGAATTCGATCCCCAGGCCCGGGAAGAGCGCATGGACAACGAAACGGCCCTGAAAATTTACGAGGCGGAGCGGTGCATTGAATGCGGGTGCTGCATTGCCGGCTGCGCCACGGCCAACATCCGGGAAGATTTCATCGGAGCGGCGGGCATAAACCGGGTGGCCCGGTTTATGGTCGACCCCCGGGATGAACGCAGCCCGCAGGAATACTTCGAAGTGGTAGGCACGGAAGAGGGCACCTTTGGCTGCGTCGGCCTCATGGCCTGCGAAGATAACTGCCCCATGGGGCTGCCCCTGCAAATGCAGCTCGCCTACGTGCGCCGCAGGATGGCCGCGGCCGGTCTTGCAGCCAGGCCGCAAACCAGGGCCTGTTAGTTTACGAAGCTTTCCTTAAAAACCATGGACAGAGGCGGCCCGCATGTAAAAGAGGGGGCCGGTTGTCCAACCATATATGGTAAAGGGGAAAAGGGAGTCGATTGTCCCTTTTCCCCTTTATGCCTATTATTATCGAGTAAGAGGCGAGCACAGCCTGACCAATGACGGGGTAACCGAACCCAGCAAGCCCGCGGAGTCTTATTCATCGGCAATTTATATAAAGTAAAGCACCAGCCGTGATTTGTTTAATGCAAAGAGGTCAATTTTCCCTATACAGAGTTATACATTAGTTAACTAACATATAACTTTGCACCAAGGTACTCATTGTGCAGATGGCATTGCCACCGACGGCTACCTCCGTCACCGTCTGGCCCGACCTTAAACCCCGGAAGGGGAAGCCCCACATACCTGTAAAGCAGGTATGCGCCTGGCAGGCTTGTGGCTTTAAGGAGGCACTCCAGCGTTTTTCCGTCCCGCAGAACAAACTTCCTGCTTGCGCAAGGAGTTGCCCTTTGGGCACATACCGGAGGGGGGAGTTACCCCGCCTACCTGCCGCCCCCGCTCTCCCCTTGAACGATAATTAAACCGCGAACGCTGCTCCATCTATGCACATACTCTGTCCTTTTCTATCACGGGTGCCAGCTTCCCAGGAAAGCCGGGCATAAGGCAGGAACGGCAGGCTTGAAAGTTTATGCAACTTTTATTGCGTAAGTCAGGTAATTTTCGATTGTCCAGCTCTTTTTATAGTCGCCGTTTTTCCTGGCTTTTTGGCGGACGGCCTTGACTGTGCCGAAAAGCTTGCCCCAGGTGGAAAGGTGCGGCTGTCCTTCCTTCGGCGCCAGCAGCCTTTTGATTTCTTTAGGCAGCTTTTCTTTGTAGCCCAGCGCCCGCCTGGCGATGACCAGAGCAGCGGCCTGGTGGACAGCCAGGCCGTAGGTATCTTTATACTTGGCAAACCCGATGAGGGAAGTAAACTTCGGATTTACCGTAAAAACTGCAATCCCTTCTTTTCTTAAACGGATGACCAGGTTGGTGAACATGGCTTTATGCGAAAAGTTGTGGCTCATACGGTTGAAGAAGCGGTTGGTGTCGTGGTCCTGATTGAAAAACAGCTCCTCTAACGCAACCTGGGTGACGCTCTGTTTCTTTAACCACCAGGCAATTTCTCTGCAGAGGCTGCCGATGATGTGTAACCTCTTTTCGTGGCTCACATAGGGCAGGTCCGGGCAGGGAAAATTGCGCGAAGCCAGATAGTTGCCGTTGGGATGGACAATGGTTACCGAAATGACCTGCGGATTCAGGTCTATCCCGGCCATTTTTAAACTCCGGTCAACTTCTTTGGCATCTTCCAGGGAAAAGGAAATGTGGCAGAAAAACCGGTTCTTTTTGCGAATGACCTGTACCGTGTAGGGCCGGCCGGTGGCTAAATGTTCAGCCAGGTACTTGACGTAAGGAGCAGGTATGGACAGCGGCAGCGTGATCCAGTCTTCCTTCCGACGGGGAATGCCCCGGCCCAGTTTTATATCTTCGTCTTCCGGGGGCAGATAAACGTTCAGGAAGAAATTTTCTCCGTCGAAGAAGATTTCCGTGTTGGCGTTGCCCAGCTGTCCTTTTAACCCCTTCTGGTTGGCCTGGCCAACGCTGGTAAAGGAATTGCTCCGCAGTTCTTTCCACTCTTCTCTGGAAAGCTTACCCTTCGTTAAAGCGATGAAGTTTTTCTTACCGCCGAAAACAGCAGGGGGAACGGTACCTTTTTCTTTATGTGATTGCCAGTAAGAAAGCCTGTTCTGCAGTTTTTCGATTCTGCTTAAAATCCCCTTGCGGTGGACAGAGTTTTTTGCCCGTTCCAGTTTCTCTTCTGCTTTTTTGATTTTCGCCTCCAGGTCGTGAATGTACATGTCGATGAGTTCTTTCTGAGAGCGGATGGTGTCTTCCGCTTCGGCATAGGCCCACTGGCACCAGCGGGCGTTGCGGATGAATTTACTCTGGAGGGAGGAAATAATTTCTTCTCTCTTCACTCCCCGACGGATGGCCTGGTAGGCGGTGCGCCTGGCCGCCTGAAAGACGCGCATGAAATTAATCAGGGTTGCTGCCAGGCGCTCGTCCACGGTTAATATGCCTTTTATAGTGAACATGTTGTTCGGCTTTTTCGGCGGCTTCAATATCTTTCATGGCCTCCCTTACTTTTTTTCGGAACTCTTTACTCCGGTGGCCGTACAGCCTGGCACTGAAACTGGAAAGAACAGCTAACATGTCAGCAACAAGCTCTTCCTGAAGGGATTCCGGTTCTGCCCCATTGACGATTTCTATCCGGACACCGAAAGCGTTGAGGTATTTTTCGATGTAATTGTAGCCGAACCGGGCCAGCCTGTCTTTGAATTCGATTACTACCAGGTCGATTTTCCCTTCGCGAGCCATTTTAAAAATCCGATCGAGGCCTTTTCTTTTTTCGTTCAGTCCTGAACCCTGTTCGGCAATGACTGCTTTTATCTCGTAACCCTTTTCCTGGGCATATCTTTCTAAACGCTGCTTTTGGCGTTCCAGATTTCCTTCGCCGGCCTGCTTTGCCGAAGACACCCGGGCATAGATTACGGCCCGAACACCCTCGGGCTGATTTTCTCCCAAAAGGCGAAGGATCTCGCTTCGGGCGTAGCGCCTTTGACCGGAAGGAGTGCGGATGGCCTTAATTTTACCTGCTTTCTCCCACCGGCGCAGAGTTATGGGTACAACGCCCAGAATTTCGCAGGCTTTCCTCATTGGTAAATAGACTTCCAGATCATGTTTCATGAGGCAAGTATATCATTGTACAGGGAATATGTCAACTGTTGACAGGACTCAAGTTCACTATAAAGACGGATCAAAAGAACTTTTGGATCCCTTATTTCTAAAAATGAAATATTATATTTTTTAGAACCACCTTCCCTAAAACATTTTTAGACAGAAGGAATTTTTATATATTCTGTAGAATGTTTGCCTGGAAATAAAAGGATTAAATCTAGATAAAGGACTAGGATGCAAGGCCACGGTTTAAGGCTTCAGGGAGGCTAAGCGGGCCAGAATGCTGCAAGAAGAAACAGGCCCCCCTGTTCTCCAAAAAGTTTCAGGGAGGGTTTTCATTTGGAGAAGGAAACGCTCCTGCAAAAATTAAGAAATAAGGATCCTCAAGCTCTGAGATTTCTTTGCGAAATGTTTTATAAATCCTTATTTCAAGCTGCTTTTTTTAAAATTAGGTGGATAAAGCTGGAGATAGTTTATCAACTGGAAGGAAATATTAGCAAAGAAGAGGCTATAAAAAATAGTAATTTCACAGTTTTAAAAGCTTGAAAAAGTGTTTAAGTAATTTAGAAAAATGAGGTTGGAATGTGATTAAATTTTTAATTGCTTAGCTTTCTGTAATCAGGAGTAATAATACTTTCTTGAGGAAGAAGGTGTCATCCACAATCTATAAGCAGATCCGCAAATCACTGGAGGATAAGTTCGCATACAGTTCGGGGGACTCTTCAGTAATCTCAGGGGGCTCCTGGCCCGCGAGCTGTTACAGAGCCAGCAGGTAAAGCTTAAAATTATGTTCGTGCCGGTTTTTTTCATCTCATAAACAAATACACTGGGAGGGAATAAGGTGAAAAAATTAAAATTTATCATTGTATTGGCATTAGTAATGCCAGCAGTAGTAATACTAGCAATGCTTGGTAATAACACTTTAGGCCAGGCTAATGTTGCTGATGAGGCTGCAATCAAGTCAACAATAACTAAGTATTTTGCTTCCAAGTACGAATCACTTTCAACATTAACTGAGGTTTCAATTGACAACTTCTTTCTTAGAGAAGACCCGGTTTCAGCCAAGAGTGCACAATTTGAGAAAGATGTACGTCGCATATTAGTAGAGTGGAGAAAATTAAGAGATCTTCCCATAGAGAAATTCAGCCTCAAACCAAATTTTGAGGAAATAAAAATATCTGGAAACAACGCGAAAGTCCGTGTTTTTGATACATGTATTTACCAATATAAAAATCTCCCATTTGAAACAACAGAAAGCACGCTTCATGAAATTACATTAAGAAAAGTTGGCTCATCCTGGAAAATTATTAATGATTTTTATGAAGATTCAATAACACAACCTGAATCCGTGACGGGCTGATGAAGGTTGGCAAATCAACTTAGCACATTTAAGCAAAAGCCCCACGGCGGGCTGCACCTGCATCCCGGCTTTACTCCGGACAGGTGCTGCCCCTCCGCGGGCCATTCACTTATACAGCCCCCGGTTCAATATGTACGCCTCCACCGGCTCGGGCAGGAGATACTTGATGGGGCGCCCTTCCTGCACGCGGGCCCTGATTTCCGTGGAAGAAATGGCCAGGGCCGGCACTTCCATGGGGATAATGCGTTTCACGTGCTCCGGATCTATCCCCGCCAGCCGGCGCTTTAAATTTCCCAGGGGGTAGCCGGGACGGGTGGCGGCAACGAACCAGCACATTTCCAGCAGTTCATTTACGTTTTTCCAGTTCAATATTTCCAGTACCGCATCCGCACCGGTAATAAAAAAAATTTCCGCCCCTGGATAAAGATTCCGGACCTCCCGCACCGTATCAATAGTGTAGGAGTACCCCGGCCGGTCCACTTCAATGGTGGATGTATCAAAGTAGGGGTTGCTGGCCACGGCCAGTTCGGTCATAATCCACCGGTGGTGGGGGTCGGTAATTTTCCGCTTCGTTTTATGGGGGGGACGGCCGGCAGGAATAAAAATAACCTTGTCCAGTTGAAAGGCATGCCGGGCTCCCTCGGCGGCAACTAGATGCCCGTAGTGGATGGGGTCGAAGGTGCCGCCCATAATGCCTAATCTTTTCCATGTCTGCGCCATAAGCCAAAACCTCAGCATCATTTTAATGGCCCCGGTGACAAAAAGCAACCCCCTGTTGACACGATTTGCGGGTGCGTATAGAATTAGAAAGTGTTATTAAGTATAATAATAATTCACATTTTTCAACGGAGTTAACCCAACATTTGCCGCGTTTGAAAATGCCAGCCGAAAGGTTGCACACCAGTAAACGCAACTGGAGGGTAGAAAAGATAGTGCTCGATCACCAATTGCGGGTTTTTGTAACTGTAGCGGAAAAGAAAAATTTTTCCCGGGCCGCCGAGGTACTCAACCTCACCCAGCCGGCCATCAGCCAGCACATCCACGCCCTGGAAGAACACTACCGGGCACGGCTCTTTGACCGTTCAAACAAAAAGGTGGAACTGACCCAGGCCGGCGCCATCCTTTACTCCTACGCCAAAAAAATCTTAAACCTGCACCAGGAGGCCGAACGGGCGGTAACCGATCTCATCGAACTGGTTACGGGCAAGATTGCGGTGGGAGCCAGCATGACCATCGGGGAGTACGTGCTGCCCCGGCTGCTGGGCGCCTTTGCCCAGAAGTACCCCGATGTTGAGCTGGCCATGACCACCGGCAACACGGCCATGGTCTTTGAACAAACCCTGGAAGGAAGCATTGACATCGGCCTGGTGGAGGGGCCGGTAGAGCATGCCCACCTGCAGGTGGAACCTTTTCTCACCGATGAAATGGTGCTCATCGTCTCCCCGGGACATCCACTGGCCGGCAAATCCCAGGCTACGGGGGAGGACCTGGAATCCTGCACCTTCATCCTGCGGGAGGAAGGCTCCGGCACCCGTGTGGCTGCGGAAAACGCCCTGCGCCAGCTGGAGGTTACGCCGGCCAGGATAATTGTCATGGGCAGCACCCAGGCTATTAAGCAGGCCGTGGAAGCGGGGCTGGGCATCTCCTTCCTTTCCAAGTTGACCATCCGCAAGGAACTGGCCCTGGGCACCATTAAACCGGTTCGGCTGAAGGACATAAACATAACCAGGGAGTTCAAAATCATCCGCAACCGCACCAGGTTCCAGTCCCGGGCCTGCGATGAATTCGCCCGATTTATCACCTCCGAAGAGGTAATAGCAGCCCTGCAGGCCAGGGCTTAAACGCAAAGTAATTGCGAAAAAAGGACAGGCCTTTTACCCAAAGCCTGTCCTTTGCTTTTAAACCCACAATAAGGCATCAACTCCGGATTTGACCCTCGCCGAAAACAATATACTTGTAAGTGGTCAGTTCCTTCAACCCCATGGGTCCCCGGGCATGGAGCTTCTGGGTGGAAATGCCGATCTCGGCACCCAAACCGTACTGGTAACCGTCGGTAAAGCGGGTGGAGGCGTTCACGTATACTGCTGCCGCATCCACCTCCCGCAAAAACCGCCTGGCCCGGGCATAATCCCGGGTGACGATGGCCTCGGAATGCCTGGTGCCGTAGCGGTAGATATGCTCCATGGCCTCCTCCATGGATTCCACCACCTTCACGGCCAGGATCAGGTCCAGGTACTCCGTGGCCCAATCCTCCTCTGTGGCCGGCACTACCCAGGGCACCAGCTCACGGGTCTTCTCGCATCCCCGCACCTCTACCCCGGCCGCCCTTAGATCCTCCAGAAGTCCCGGCAGCAATTCCCGGGCCACCTGCTGGTGCACCAGAAGCGTTTCCATGGCATTGCACACTCCGGGACGCTGGCATTTGGCGTTGATCACGATGGAACGGGCCATTTCCAGGTCGGCACCATCGTCCACATAAACGTGGCAGTTGCCCACACCCGTTTCAATCACCGGTACGGTGGCATTCTCGACCACCGCCCGGATTAATCCCGCCCCGCCCCGGGGAATGAGTACATCCAGAAGGCCGTTTAACTTGAGCATGACATTCACTGCCGCCCGGTCGGTATTCTCAATGAGCTGGATGGCACCGGCGGGGGTGCCTGCGCCCTCGGCGGCTGCGGCAATGACAGCCACAATAGCGCGGTTGGAATTGATGGCCTCGGAACCCCCCCGCAGCACCACGGCGTTGCCCGCCTTCAAACACAAGCCCGCGGCATCCACAGTGACATTGGGCCGGGCCTCGTAAATCATCCCCACTACCCCCAGGGGAACCCGCATCCGCCCCACCTGCAGGCCGTTGGGCCGCAGCCACATGGACTCCACTTCCCCCACCGGATCAGGCAGGGAAGCCACAGCCCTCAACCCTTCAGCCATATCCTCGATGCGCCCGGGGGTAAGCAGCAGGCGGTCGATTAGGGCCCGGGATAAACCCTTCTCCCGCCCGGCCTGCACGTCAATTTCGTTGGCCGCCAGAATGCGCTCCTGGTTGTTAAGCAGGCTTTCGGCCATGGCCAAAAGGGCCCGGTTCTTTACCTCCGTAGAAAGGTAGGCCAGATGCCGGGCTGCCTCCCTGGCCCTCTGTGCTTTTTCCCTTACCTCTTGCTCAATTTGTTCCATCATCTTTCCTACCCCCCTATTAATTGCCGGCACGGCATGTTTAAATATCCAGCACCAGGTTGTTGCGGTGGACCACCTCGTCGTAGTCCTTATGCCCCAATACCCTGGCAATTTCCCTGGTCTGTATACCCTTGATGCGTTCCACTTCGGCGGAGGAGTAGTTCACTATACCCCGGGCAATTTCTTTACCTGCAGGATCGCAGATGCTCACGGTGTTGCCCATCTCAAAGGATCCTTCCACCCGGATGATCCCCGAAGGCAAAAGGCTCTTGCCGTTTTCCAGCAGCGCCCGCGCCGCTCCTTCATCCACGTAGATGCGGCCGTGCACGGCGGAGCTATAGGCAATCCAGCACTTTTTTTTCTCCAGCCGGCTGCAGGGCCAGAATACCGTGCCCAGGGGTTCGCCGGCCACCACCCGCCTGACCACATCCTTTTCGGAAGAACTGGCCAGCACGGTAACGATCCCCGAGTGCATGGCAATGCGCGCCGCCTGGAGTTTGGTAACAATGCCGCCGGTACCCACCGGCGTCCCCGCCCCTCCGGAAAGTGCTTCCAGTTCCGGCGTGATTTCGTGCACTTCCGCAATTAGCCTGGCCCCGCTGTTTTTGCGGGGATCGGCATCGTAAAGGCCGTCTATATCCGATAAAAGAATCAGCAACTCGGCATCCACCAGGGTGGCCACCAGGGCCGCCAGGTTATCGTTATCCCCCAGCTTTATTTCCTCCACCGCCACCGTATCGTTTTCATTAATCACGGGCACCACGCCCTGGCGCAAAAGGGTATACATGGTGTTGCGGGCGTTTAAAAAGCGCTTGCGGTCGCTGAAATCCTCCCGGGTCAGGAGGATTTGGCCCACGGCAACACCGTATTCGCCAAAGAACTTATCGTACATATGCATAAGCATACCCTGGCCCACCGCTGCGGCGGCCTGCTTTTCCGGAATGGTCCTGGGACGGCGGGTGTAGCCCAACCGGTGCTGTCCCACCCCAATGGCTCCCGAAGTGACCAGGAGCACTTCTTTGCCCTGGTTATGTAAATCCGCCAGCTGACGCGCCAGCTGTTCCATCTGGGAAAGGTTGGGCCGCCCGGTGGGATAGATAATGGAACTGGAACCCACCTTGACCACAACCCGTTTGATATGGCGGAAATCCCTCTCCCCGGCCATGAAAATCACCACCGGCAACAGTATACCATAAACCATGAACCGGTGCCAAAAGATACTATTGCGTGGCTGCCGGACGGCAGCCGCCCCGACAGCCCAGCACACTGAAAAATGATGCTCTTTCCAGAACCCGCTGTAACAATTAGCGAACGCTGGTCTTTGCGGTATAGCTTTTTAAGTGAGTGCTGGGTTGGCAATAAGGGAAAATTTATGGCTTAATGAAACCAAAATCCGCCTGGAAACGTCTATATAATAGGCCATGGTTTAAAAAGTGCAGGAAGGAGGTGGTCAGCACCGGCATGGGTGCGCATAACTACCGGCCAATCGCATGATTTTTTCATGCTTATAAGCTTTAGATTAGCAGCTTTTTAGTTAGAGGTGCTATCCCATGAAAGCAATTTTCCAGAAGATCCTGATGGGTCTACCGGTCCTCTGCCTGTTTGCCTTTCCCTTACAAACCCCGGCGTATGCATCGGCCAGCACAATTATTTTGAAGCTGTCCTCCAACCAGGCGGTGGTTGACGGAACGGTTTACCCTCTCCCGGCGGCACCGGTAATTAAAGACGGCGTTACGCTTGTGCCTTTGCGCTTTCTGGTGGAAACGCTGGGCATGGAAGTACACTGGAACAGCCGGTCCCGGGAGATAACTATTAAAGGACAGGAGGGCCAGATACAACTTAAACCGGAAAGCAAAGAGGCAGTGGTTGAAGGTCAAATCCGGCAACTGCACTGCGCACCCACAATCAGCGGCGGCACCAACCTGGTACCCCTGCGTTTCGTGGCCGAAACCTTAAAATATCAGGTTTCCTATGATGCTTCCACCCGGGAAATCAGGGTGGCCCAGCCCCCGCCACCGCCCCCGCCAAACCGGCCCCCGGTGGCCCGCTTCGAGATTGAAAAGACCACCGTGGCCCAGGGGGAGACAGTCATCTACCGGGATGAGAGTTATGACCCCGATGGGGACGGGCTGGTGGAAGTGAAATGGACGGGCAAACAGCGGGCCTTTTTCAAACCAGGGGAATATACCGTTACCCTGCAGGTGAAGGACAGCCGCGGCGCGTGGAGCGAAACAGCCAGCAAAACCATTACCGTCACCGAAGAAGTGGTCATGGACGAGATAACCTACAACCTGCACCACCCCATCCCGGGAGAACTCCTGGACTTATCGGCGGTTGAAGTGCTGAAACTGCCCGCGGTAGATCCCGCCACCACCATGAGCCGGGAAATGTTGATGGTCAGCAACAGCCCGGAGGTATTTACCCGGGAAGGCATCCTTTATGCCGATACCCTGTGGGGAACGGCCCGGCTTTATTACCACCACATCAACGGTAGCACCGTCAACCAGCACGTTTATCTCCTGGCCACCAACCAGGGCCTGGACACGGCCACGGTTACCATCAAAAAACAGGCCTTTGCCGGCCCCGGGGACCCCATGGCTGCAGGCCGGGCGGCCACCTACCGCTACCTGGCAGCAGGAACGGAACAGGCCCGGACCATATACATTAAACCGGGGGAAACGCGAATTTTAAATGAAGAAAAAAAGCCCATTGCCCCGGGACTGTGCGTACACGGCATCCTTGACCTGCATACCGACCGGGAAGTACTCTTTTCCGTGGTGGCCATGGAAAACGGGGATCCCATAACCGCATACAGTAATCTGTCCACGCTTCCACCGGACGGCAAGCACATCCGGGGCACTTTTCCCCGGGCCAACCGGTTCCTGTCGGTACACCTGTATGAAAACAAACCGGCCCGGCTGATTATTGCCGACGGCGGGGGTGATTCCTTCCTTTACGGCAGGGACGGGGCCACCAACCTGCTGGGGTACAACAAGGGCAATTACGGCGTATCTTACGAAATAACCATTGAGTCGAAGCACCGCATGGGCGTGTTTTTCTCGCCCCGGGGCGGGCCCTTTGCCGGCGCGGCCACCTGGGACGGCCAGCCCTTCTACCTGCCCAACCGGGGCGTGCTGAACCCACCCGGCCAGGGAGCCCTGGTGGGCATCATCGAAGCCGGGCAGCAAAAGACCCTGCGTTTTATGCCCCCGGCAGCGTCCTACCTGCCCATCAACCTGATTTTTATACCTTTTTAGAGGGCCTGTCCCGGGGGAGGTTCACACCTTTTTAAAAGGCCTTTCCCTTAAAAGTGGGGAAGGCCTTACTTCACTCCATATAAGTAAACTCAAATTTCCCGATGCGCACCGTGTCCCCTTCCCGGATACCAGCTTCCCTCAAGGCGTCCTCCAGCCCCATCCGGGAAATGATCCGCTGCAGCCTTTCCACCGCCTCTTCGTTCTCCAGGTCGGTCATGGCCACGTGGCGCTCGATCTCCCGCCCTTCCACTAAAAACACTCCATCCTGGCGGGATACGGTAAACCGGGGTCCCTCCACCCTGGTTACGCGCACCTTTTGCTCAGCCAATGGCTCGGGGGCCGGGAGCTGGTCCAGCAGCTCGGCCAGGCGGTAGATCAAGGGAGCTATCCCTTCCCCGTTCAAGGCACTGATGGGGAAAATTTCGTACCTATCACCCAGGGCTATGCCCAAACGGCCCAGATTTTCCTTGGCCCCGGGCAAATCCATTTTATTTGCGGCTACCACCATGGGACGCGTCGCCAGGGCCGGGTCATAGAGGGCCAGCTCCCGGTTGATGATTTCAAAATCCTGCAGGGGGTCCCGCCCCTCGCTCCCGGCAATATCCAGGACGTGCACTAAAAGGCGCGTGCGTTCCGTGTGGCGCAGAAACTGGTGGCCCAACCCGGCACCGGCGTGGGCCCCTTCAATGAGGCCGGGTATGTCGGCCATGACAAAACTGCGCCCCTCGTCCACCCGCACCACGCCCAGATTGGGCACCAGGGTGGTGAAGGGATAACTGGCGATTTTGGGGCGGGCAGCCGAAACACGGGCAATCAGGGTGGACTTGCCGGCGTTGGGAAAGCCCACCAGACCCACATCGGCCAGCAGTTTGAGTTCAAGCTCCAACCAGCGTTCCTCTCCCGGCTCGCCTTTTTCGGCCATACGGGGAGCCCTGTTCACCGCACTGACAAAACGGGCATTACCCCGTCCTCCCCGTCCTCCCCGGGCCACCACCACTTCCTGCCCCGGGTATACCAGGTCGGCAATCTCTTCCCCGGTAGCGGCATCCCGCACCAGCGTACCCGGGGGGACCCTGAGGATCAGGTCCTCCCCCTGCCTGCCGTGCATGTTCTTACCCATGCCGTGCTGACCCCGCCCGGCCTTGTAATGACGCTGGTAGCGGAAATCCACCAGGGTGCGCAGGCCCGGATCCACTTTCAGGATCACGTTCCCCCCCCGGCCGCCGTCACCCCCCGCCGGCCCGCCTTCGGGGACGTATTTTTCCCGGCGAAAGGCCACGCACCCGTTTCCGCCGTCTCCTCCCCTGACATAAATTTTTGCGGTATCAAAAAACATGCTCTTTCACCTTTGCTTATTATGTACCCCATTAAAATGGTTCAGGACTCCCGGCGGGGAAAAACAAGTAAAATTTCATAGAAACTTTCGCCGTTCTGCTGAACCGCAACCGCTTCTGCCCGGCCACCATGACCGGCGAGAATCCTATCTATGGCGCATATTTTCTCTTTTAGCGCTTCTAAGGGGGCCACCGCCGGAAAAACCAGACGGCAGGTGTAACACCCTTTTGACTCCTGCAGGCTGATCTCCAGGCGGGGGTTGGCAACCCCGGGCGATGACAGGATGGACAAAGCAAGGGAAAAAGCTGTTTCCAGGGCTGTACCCACCTGTGCCCCGGGAACGGAACAATCGCCCAGATTGCATTGAATGTCGTAGTCTACTTCAACCTGTAAATTGGTACCTTGAGCGAGAGCCGCCAGAAATACCGCGGTGGCCTCGGGCACCTGCAAATGGATGATTTTCGCCAGGCGCTCCAGTTCCCGGGCCACTTCCAGGAGATATTCCCGCGCCTTTTCCCCCTTATTCATTTGAATAAACCCGGAGATTACCTGTAAATGGTTGAGAAAATCGTGCCTTTGCAGGCGAATAAATTCCAGCAGGGACTGTAGCTCCATGAAAACCTTCCTCCAGCATTATACTCGACAGGTTAACTTTTTCTATACAGAAAAAGGGAATCCCTGCCGGTTTAAAAAAGTCTAGCGAAAAAATGAAGGCCAGCCTCAGAGCTGGCCCGTATCAATTCTCCTAAGCTTGCAATGCCGCCACCGGAATCACGCTAACCTGCTTTTTATTGCGCCCTTTGCGATGGAAGGAAACCACACCGTCTACCAGGGCAAACAGGGTATCGTCGCCACCTTTACCTACATTACGCCCCGGGTGAATGCGGGTTCCCCGCTGCCTTACCAGAATGCTTCCGGCGGTGACAAACTGACCGTCCTGACGCTTTACGCCGAGAAACTTGGGATTGGAATCCCGGCCGTTGCGTGAACTGCCTACACCTTTTTTATGCGCCATAAAATTCACCTCCTGCTAAGGCCGGCCCAAAGCACGGCTCCTTCAGGCTTCGATTTTTTCAACGATAACCTCGGTAAAAGGCTGCCTGTGTCCTTTTTTACGGCGGTAGTTTTTCTTGGGCTTATACTTAAAGACGATAATCTTGGGACCCCGGCCGTGGCGCACGGCTTTTAAAATTACCTTTGCTCCCTCCACCACCGGGCTGCCCACGCGGAGCTCCCCGTCCTTTTCCACGGCCAGCACCTGATCGATTTCCACCACTTCACCGGGCTCCACCGCCAGTTTTTCCACCAGCAGGGTGTCCCCTTCACGCACGCGGTACTGCTTGCCGCCTGTGGCAATTATGGCGTACAAGGATAAAACCTCCCCCTTCTCAGGTCTCGCCGAAAGCAGGTAGGGCCTGGTGCCCTTTGGCAAACCCCTTTCGTGCGGTTGCGGCAGCGCGAAAACTGCCTACGGTATAACATTTTAACACAACCGGTAGTTTTGTCAAGCAACACGAGAATTACTTCACCAGCCGGGCCCGGGCGTAGGTGCGGTAAACTTTACTTACCTCTACGGGCACCGTTTCGCCCACCAGGGAACCGGCTCCTTCAATGTCCAGGATAAAGCCGTCAATGCGGGCAATCCCGTCGTTGGTGTTGGAGATATGGGGTTCTTCCACCTTCACCTCCAGCACCTGGCCGGGCTTGACCGGCAAAGTGTGGGCAATAACTTCTTCTTTATTGTAGAGCGGCCGGATGCTTACCGATTCGATATGCTGCCCCTGGGAACCGCGGATGTACAGGTTTTTACCCGTTTTCTGCTCCAATTCCCGCAGGTTAACGCCCCCGCTGCCAATTAGCCGGGCAGCCACCAGGGGGTGGGCCTCCACCAGAATGGTGTCCGCGCTGGTACGCCGGGCCAGTTCAATGATGCGGTTCTTGAAATGAATGCCCACCGTTTCCTCTGAGAGCACCTTACCCCGCCCCTCACAGTAAGGGCAGGGACGCTGCAACACCTCGGACAGGCTGGGGCGGACCTTCTTGCGGGTCATTTCCACCAGCCCTAACTGGGTGATGCCCAGGATGTTGGTCCTGGTCTTGTCCTTTTTGATCTCTTCTTCCAGGACTTTTAGAACCTGCCGCCGGTGGCCTTCCTGCTGCATGTCGATGAAGTCGATAATGATGATCCCGCCTATATTGCGCAGGCGCAGCTGGCGGGCTATTTCCACTGCCGCATCCAGGTTGGTTTTCAGCACCGTGTCCTCCAGGTTGGTGCTGCCTACATACTTGCCCGTGTTTACATCTATCACGGTTAAGGCCTCGGCCTGATCGATAACCAGGTAACCGCCGCACTTGAGCCAGACTTTACGCTTAAGCGCCCGTTCTATTTCCTGTTCAATGCCGTAGTCCTGGAAGATATTTTCCTTTTCTTCCAAAAACACCTTGTATTTCAGCTTCGGAGAAGTGATGTCCAAAAGCTCCATGATTTTTTCATACTCGGAACGGGAATCCACCGTCAGGCGGTCCACATCCTCGGTAAAAACGTCCCGCAGGATGCGCTGGATCAGCTCCAGGTCCCGGTGGATCAGGTTGGGCACCGGTCCCTGGCCGGCTCGGTGGAGGATCTTGTGCCAGAGCCGGGTAAGCATATGCACGTCCTGGGCAATGTCTTCCTCTCCAACCCCTTCGGCCACCGTACGCACGATTAACCCCATGCCTTCAGGTTTGAAGCGGGCGGCCAGCTCTTTTAATCTTTCCCTTTCCCGCTCCTGTTCAATGCGCCGGGAAATACCGATGTAATCCATGGTGGGCATTAGAACCACATAACGCCCGGGCAGGGTAACGTGGGTGGTCACCCGCGGCCCTTTGGTGCCAATTGGTTCCTTAACAATCTGGACAATCACATCCTGGCCCTTTTTTAGTATATCGGTAATGCTGGTCCCCAGTCCGTGATGATGGAAACCGTTGCCTCCACGGGGCGGCAGGGCGTCCTCCACATATAAAAAGGCGTTCTTATCCAAACCAATGTCTACAAAGGCCGCCTGCATACCGGGCAGAACATTTTCCACCCGGCCGCGGAAAATATTACCCACCAGGCGCTGCTGGAATGAACGTTCAATATACATTTCCACCAGCACCCGGTCTTCCAGCACCGCTACCCGGGTTTCCTCTTCTCCCGCATTAATGACAATTTCCTTAAACAAAACTAAAACCTTCTTTCAAAATTAACCTCCATAGGATATTTCCGGTTCCGCCGGATATAGACCCGTCCGGGTCACCTCGAGCTGCTCATCCTTAACCGGAAGCCCGAATCTGGCCAGCACCTGGACCACTTCTTCCGGACGCACGGCTCCACGGCTGCCCACGGCAAGGCACATCTCCAGCCTGACGCGGCCACCTTCCAGCCGGCCGGACAGGGCATAAATGCCCGGGCGGATATCCAGGACCTTTTCCTTGTTTCCCCCGGACCGGCGGCTAATAATGATTTCCGGGGCCTCGAGCAGCCCGTCAATGCTTCTTTGCAGGTCCTCCTGCGTAATTTCCCGTGCCAGGGATACGTCCACCCGGTAGGTGGCTTTTTCAAGAGTGGCCATCAGTGCCGGCGCGTCATCGGGAATGCGCCATACCCGGGTCACCTTAAGTCCCTGGGGAAGCTGATCGTTTAAGCGCTTAAGCATTTCATCCACCGGGAGCGCGGCCAACAGTTCCAGGTCTAAATACTCTTTTTCCCCCTTCACCCCCACTGGTAAAGGCGCCCCCAGGCTGAAGCGGGGGTGGGGGTTGAACCCCTGGGAGAAGGCCAGGGGCAGCCCGGCCCGGCGCATGGCCCGCTCAAGGGTGCGCACCAGGTCCAGGTGGGAGATGAAACGGGCCGGGCCTTCTTTGCGAAACTCAATCCGGTAACGGGGCAAAATGGGTACCTCCTGTATTATATTTACATGAGACATTATCCGGATACACCCTCTGCCCGGTCCAGCACTTCCGGTTCGATTTCCAGGGTGGGGCAGAGCCCGCAGCCCGGGCACCTGCCGGTGCGGCAGTCGGGCGTAGCCTTCCCCTCCATGGCCCTCTTGTGTTCCAGGACCAGGTACTTCCTGCTCACACCGGCATCAATGTGATCCCAGGGCAAAAGGTCGTCGTATTCATAACGCCGGTAGGCATACCAGGCAGGGTCCAAACCGGCGGCACGAAATGCTTCCTGCCACCTGTTAAAGTCAAAGCACTCGGACCAACCGTCAAACCGGCTGCCCAACCGCCAGGCCTCTTCCAGCACCCGGTCCAGGCGCCGGTCTCCCCGGGCCAGAACTGCCTCCAGGAAGCTGGTTTCCACCTCATGCCAGTGGAAGACCAGGCCCTTTTCCTTCAACAGTCCCCGCAAAAGCGCTTGCCGGCGGTACAGCTCCTCCATTTCCACCTGGGGCTCCCACTGGAAGGGCGTATGGGACTTGGGCACAAAGGAAGAGGCACTGACCGTAACCCGGAGCCTGTTCCTGGGTACACCCAGTTCCCTTCCCCGGGCCAGCACCCGCCGGGCCAGTTCGGCGATGCCCCGCAGGTCTTCTCCGGTTTCCGCAGGCAAGCCGATCATGAAGTAAAGCTTGATGGCCTGCCAGCCGGCGGCAAAGGCGGCCGAAATCGCCTCCATGAGGTCTTCTTCTGTCACGCCCTTATTGATCACATCCCGCAGACGCTGGGTACCGGCCTCGGGGGCAAAAGTCAGGCTGGCCCGGCGTACCCGCTGTACTTCCCGGGCCAGGGTTACGGAAAAGGCATCCACCCGCAGTGAGGGCAGGGATACGCTTACCCCCATATCCCCCAATTGATCAAGCAAAGAGCGCACCACTTCCTGAACCCGGGAGTAGTCGGCCGTACTCAGGGATACCAGGGAGATCTCGTCATACCCCGTGTGTTTGACAATTTCACTGGCCTGTTGCAACAGGGTGGCCGGGCTTTTTTCCCGTACGGGCCGGTAAATTACCCCGGCCTGGCAAAAGCGACAACCCCGGGTACACCCTCTCTGCACCTCCAGCATACCCCGGTCATGAACCACACCCAGGTAAGGAACCAGCGGTTTCACGGGAAAGGGAGCCCGGTCGAAATTGCGGATGACCCGTTTGATCACCTTTGGCGGCACGCCGTCGGCAGCGGGCTCAATGGCGGAAATTGTTCCATCCGCATGATATTCCACCCGGTACAGGGAAGGAACATAAATACCGGCAATTCCCGCCGCCCGGCGCAAAAAATGCCGGCGGTCGGCCCGGTGCCCGCCCAGCTCCAGGTACAGGTCCAGCAGTTCATGAAAAACTTCTTCCCCCTCGCCGATTACAAACAGGTCAATAAAACCGGCCAGGGGTTCAGGGTTAAAGGCACATGGCCCCCCCGCAATCACCAGGGGATGTTCCGGACCCCGCCGGTGGCTGCGCAAAGGAATACCTGCAAGGTCCAGCATATTCAAGATATTGGTAAAAGTCATTTCATATTGCAGGGTAAAGGCCAGGATATCAAAATCCCTTACGGGCCGGTGGGACTCCAGGGTAAAGAGGGGTATGCCCCGGCGGCGCATCTCCCGCTCCATATCCACCCAGGGGGCGAAGGTGCGCTCCATGAGCGCGTCCTCCCGGCTGTTCACCACATGATAAAGGATTTGCAGGCCCAGGTGGGACATGCCCACCTCGTATACATCGGGAAAGGCAAAGGCCACCTTTACGGCAGTTTTGTCCCAGTCCTTGTATATGGCATTCCATTCCCCGCCCACGTAGCGGGCCGGTTTTTGCACCCGGTGCAGTACCTGTTCCAGTTCGAACATAAGATCCTCCTACTTGTATTATTGCCCGGGAAGGCACACCTTAAAATTATTTTACCTGTTTAACCAAAAGTTGTAAACACTAAAGCGGGTGCAAAGGCAGGCGGCCCACGGGCAGGTCCACCCCGTGGCTCAACAAACCATCGATAATCTGGGCTTCGGTAAGAAACCCTTTATACTGCCACTGACGGTCAAGAACCAGCACCAGGTGAAACTTCTGGGGTAGAAAGGGTTTGACAATCTTGCCCAGGGGGACGTCTTCCAGGGCAATCAGCGATTGCACGGGAAGCACCCCGGCCCTCAGGATTTCCCCCTTTTTACCGGCCAGTTGACCCATGAACAGGTAGGGGGCCATGCCCCGCTCCCGGGTGGCGGCAAAAAACAAAAACAGCCCCGTAAACAAAATATCTAAACCCGTAAAACCAAGGAACAACCCGAGGGATCCCAGCAGGACCACGGCCACGGCAAAGACCTGCCCCAGGGTGGCCGCCCGGTAGGTGGCCTCCTTTATGCTCATCCGGCCGGCCAGGCTGGCGCGGTAAACCCGGCCGCCGTCAAGGGGCAGGGCGGGCAGGAGATTGAAGGCGGCAATGAGCAAGTTGCACTGGAGAAAAAAAGGCCCCAGTTCGTCATGCCATAAACCGTAGTTCTTCATGGCCAGGCCCAGAAGGACCATAATTACATTGCATAACGGTCCGGCCGCGGCCACATAAACTTCTTTGACGGGATCCAGGACCAGTTCGCTGCCCATGCGGGTGACCCCGCCGAAGGGCAACAGTTCCACTTCGGTTACCGGCACGCCCAGATACCGGGCGCAGGCCACATGGGCAAGCTCATGAAGTAGCACTACGGCAAAAGCCACCAGCCCCTTGCCCAGGATGCCGGCCACAAAGAAGAGGCCCAAAAGGGCCAGGAAAAAGGTATTCAGGTATAAATCCACCCCCATGACTCGCCCCAGGCGCATGGAAACCACCTCAAAACTGCAACTTCATCAGGGGATCGATCAACCTTCCCTTTTCCCGCACTTCAAAATGCAAACCGCCGCCGGCCACATCCCCCTTATCCCCCACTTCAGCCAGTTTTTGCCCCGCGGCCACCTGCTGCCCGGAGGTCACGGCGATTCCGGTCAACCCGGCGTATAAAGTATAATCCCCCTCCCCGTGATCCAGGAGCACAAACCGGCCCAGGGAAGGATCCTCTCCCACCCTGGCCACCCGGCCTTCCCGGGCCGCTTTCACGGGCGTACCCACTGGCGCTGCAATATCAATACCTGCATGGAAACGTTCCAGATCGTCCAGGGGATCCCGCAGCCACCCGAAACCCCGTACCACCTTGCCCGACACGGGGATCTGGAAACGTCCATCTTCACCGGCAGGACCCAGGGTCTGGCGGGTGCCCGGGGGTATATCTTCGGGGAAGGGCTGATCCACGTTAACCATTTGCAGGGCCAGTTGCACCACCTTTTGTACTACGGGCTGATAGTTCCACTCGGTGGTCAAAAGGTAGCGCAGGCCTTCCCGCACCTGTTCCCCTCCCGGATAGGGAAGTTCCCGGGCCAGGAGCAGAATGGCAAAGATAATCATCGCCACCATACCCCGCCAGAACCAGCTGTTACCCCGGCCCCCCCTGGAAGGGGAGTACCGGTATGGCCAGTCTTCGGTACGTGGATATTCAGAGGTAGGGTATTTTCTTTTACGCCTGTTCCAAAGCAAGATTCATCCCCCCTGCTGGAAAAAATATATTGGACAGGGGGGACAAATATGACAAGCCCCGGTCTTAATTATGCCGCGACATTCTTCTGGTCCGCCCGGCGGTGGAGCACAAAATTTACCGCGTATCAGGACGGCGATCGGGACAGCATCCTAAAACAGGATTTTCTTGCGCCTCATGTAGACGTTCAGCAAAATCCCAAGCGCCGCCAGGTTCATGATCATGTTGCTGCCGCCGTAACTGAAAAGGGGCAGCGGGATACCCGTCACCGGCATAATCCCGACCGTCATGCCAATATTGACAAAAATATGAAAAGCAAACATACAAACCACTCCCCCGGCCAGCAGCGTCCCCTGCAGGTCCCTGGCCTGGGAAGCAATCTTCAACCCCCGGTATAAAAGGACCAGGTACAGGCTCAGGAGCACCACCGCTCCCAGGAACCCGAACTCCTCACCTACAACCGAGAAAATAAAGTCGGTATGGCGGATGGGCAGAAAGGTGAGGTGACTCTGGGTGCCGCCCAGCAACCCCTTGCCCAGGAACCCCCCGGAGCCAATAGCAATGAGCGATTGCCACACATGGTAGCCCGCCCCCAGCAAATCGCTCTGGGGATCTAAAAAAACGGTCAGCCGGGTCACCTGGTATTCTTTGAGGGTGTGCCGGTGAAAGGACTCATGCCGGCGGTGGGCTTCCCGGTAATCCCTCTCCACCTGTTGATATTTTCTTTGGAGCTCCTGCCTGGCCGTTTCGGAAACGGCCGCCTTTTTTTGCCGTTCCAGGTCCAGCAGCTGTTTTTCCAGGTTAACGTCGGCATTATGCAGGTACATATGCAGGACAAACAGGCCAACCGTCAGGGCCAGGCCGGCGCCGATCAGGGCCAGGAGCAAACCCGGCCTGGCTCCGGCCAGGAAGAGCATGCCGAACATGATGGCCACAAACACCAGGGAAGTACCCAGATCCGGCTGCTTCAAAATCAAAAGAGTGGGTATCCCCACGTACACGAAACAGGGCAGGAGATCCCGCAGGCGGTTTAAGCGGCCTTCCCGGGCGGACAGAAAACTGGCAAAGGTGATGATCATGATCAGCTTGGAAAACTCGGAAGGCTGAAAGCTCAAGGGACCGATAGAAATCCAGCGCTGGGCCCCCAGGGCTTCCCGTCCCAAAAAGATCACCGCAATGAGCACGATCAAGTTGAGTATATAAAGCCCCCGGGCGTGTTTACAAAGATCTTCGTAGGGTATATACATGATGGCCGCCATGACCAGTATTCCGGCAAAAATCCAGGCCAGTTGCCTTGTGACATAGGTATAGTCGAGGTGCAGGAGTTTTACGGCAAAAAAAAGATTTTTCAACCGGCTGAATGATTCGTCGGTAAATTCCAGGGTGGCGCTGCCGATGGCCACCAGACTAAAGAGAACCACCATGCCGGCGGCCAGGAGGAGGATATGATCGACGCTGCGTACAAACCGCTTACTAACCAAGTAAAATCACCGCTTCTGGATGAAGTCCTAAAACTACAGGTTTAATTATATACCACCTCCAAAGACAAAAAAAGCCCCGGGGTAATACCAAATTACCACAGGGTCAGGCTGGTGATTATGCGGTTACACCTTAAATACCCGACGCCAGGTGCCTCGTTACCCGTTTCATACCCTTTACCGGAATGCTGGCCACCAGGGCCACCTGAGTTTCATTGCTGTCCAGGTTGATCTCCAGTGCCTCCTCGTCAATATCCATGTATTTTTCAATAACTTTGATTAACTCCGTCTTTAAGGTTTGCAACAGCTGGGGCGAAACACTGGCCCGGTCGTGCACCAGTACCAGGCGCAACCTCTCCTTGGCCACATTTTTGCTCCCACCGGCTTCCCGCCCAAAAACGCGATTTAAAAACTCCAGCAAGGCCAACCCCCCCCCCTTACCAGTAGATTAGGATAAACCGATCATGCGCCGTAAAAAGCGAGACATAAAACCGCCTTCGTCCAGATTCATCATCGGTACCGGCTCACCTTTAATCCGCCGGACAATATTGCGGTAAGCCTGTCCCGAGCGGGAACGCTCATCCTGGACCACGGGTTCCCCCCGGTTGGTGCTGATCACCACCGCCTCGTCTTCCGGCACTACTCCCAAAAGATCGATGGCCAGGATGTCGATAATATCCTCTATGCTCATCATATCCCCGTGGCGCACCATGCGCGGGCGAATACGGTTGATAATCAACTTGGGGTCCCGCAGCTCGGCCGCCTCAAGAAGACCGATGATCCGGTCCGCATCCCGTACGGCAGCTACCTCGGGGGTAGTCACCACGATGGCCTTGTCCGCCCCGGCAATGGCATTGCGAAAGCCCTGCTCAATCCCTGCCGGACAGTCGATAATCACATAGTCGAATTCCTGTTTGAGTTCCTCACACAGGGCCTTCATCTGATCCGGACTGACCGCCGTTTTATCTTTGGTCTGGGCGGCGGGCAAAAGGAACAGCCCCTCGAAGCGCTTGTCCTTGATCAAAGCCTGCCGCAGGCGGCAATGCCCGCCGGTAACATCGGTTATATCGTAAACAATGCGGTTTTCCAGCCCCAGGACCACGTCCAGGTTGCGCAGCCCGATATCGGCATCCACCAGTACCACCCGGTGCCCGTGAGCGGCCAGGCCTGCACCCAGGTTGGCCGTGGTGGTGGTTTTACCAACTCCTCCCTTGCCGGAAGTAACTACGATGACCTCACCCATATGAGAGCCTCCTCTTTAGCAGTTTTCTATCTTCATCCGTGGCGTTCCCCATTAAAAATTTCGATCGTCACTACACCATTCTTTATCCGGGCCACTTCAGGCTGTTCGGGTTTTAAGCTCTGCCCGTCCGGGGGGCGCGTAATGTGACCGGCAATGCGAAGCTGGGTGGGCTCCAGGCGAAAGGCCAGCACCATGGCCTTTTCGTTTCCACCGGCACCGGCGTGAACAACCCCCCGTACGGCCCCCATTACAATGATGTTGCCCGTCGCCACCACCTCCGCCCCCGGGTTAACATCGCCAATAATGACGATATTGCCGTCGTAATGGATCTTTTGTCCGGAACGCAAGGTGCGCTGAATTAAAATCGTGTTATCATCTACCATTTCCCCGGCGTAAGACGGCCGCTCCCTGCCCAAGGTGCATTCCCCCCAGTGGTGCTTTAAATTCTACAGGTAGCAACCAAATCCTGCTAATAATTATAGTTTATTCATTACTTTCATGCCCGGGTATCCCCGGAACGTCCTGAGAAGGAGGTGGACTGCCGTTGTTTGACGGCTGGTTACCTGTATTTGACGGCGGAGCGGCCCCACCCCCTCCAGACGGGGGCAGAACATCGGGCGGGGTACTCTGCTCGTTGCCGGCACCAGGTGGGGACTCACCTGCGGGCTGCCCGGGAGAAACGCCATATCTCTGTTCCCCGGGAGATGCATCGGGTGGTGTCGTGGTGCGCCGGGGCTGGACATTCCCGGACCCGGACCCACCGGCAGGACGCCGGGAAGGTACAGGTGCGGCGCGAAGGGCTCCCGTTGCCCGCTCCACCGACAGGCCCGCAGTGGGAGGAGCGTTTTTCAGATTAAAGTAAGCATCCAGGATCTCCCGGGCCACGGAACCGGCGGCGGAACTCCCGTGGCCGCCATATTCCACCACTACGGCCAGGGCCACTTCCGGTTTTTCATAGGGGGCAAAGGCCACAAAAAGGGCGTGGTTGTCGTGGCCATGGACCTCGGCAGTTCCGGTTTTGGCAGCGGAACTGTACCCGGTCCCCGCAAGCACGCCTGCGGCGGTGCCGTCGGGCGGTAAAGTAACTTCGTGCATACCCCGGCGTAATATCTCCAGCGTACGGCCGGAGACGTTGACCCGGCGGATTTCCTGGGGTGAAAACTGGGCCACCGTCTGGCCATCGGGAGCCACAACCTTTTTAACCAGGTAAGGTTTGTAAAGAACGCCTCCGTTGGCAATGGCCGCTACGTAGTTGGCCAGCTGGAGAGGAGTATAGTAGTTGTTGCCCTGGCCAATGGCCATATCCAGGGTATCGTATTCCCGCCATTTCAATTCCCACTCTATCTTGTTGTACCTGTCCTGCAAAGGGGCCAGACGCCTGTTCATTTCCCGCTCCAGGGCCGCCTTTTCCCCTTCACCCGCACTGGCCAGGCGCTTCTCATACTCCTTGCGGATATCGTCCATTTGTTTTTGTACACTGTCCAGAAGGGGCTTCCACAGGTTGTATTTTTGCTCCGGTCCCGGAATGCGGCCGGCATGCTCCCCGGGCAGCTCCAGCCCCGTCTTTTGTCCCAGGCCGAATTCCCGGGCATAGCGGGCAATGGGTTCGGGGCCGAGCATTGCCCCGACGGTCCAGAAAAACGTGTCGCAGGATACCTTAAGGGCCCGTACCACATCCACCCGCCCGTGCCCGCCGGGTTTCCAGTCGACTTTGTATTTGTAACGCCCGGTATCGCTAATGGCGAACTGGGGAGTTATTTTGCCCAGTTCCAGCGCGGCTGCCGCCACCACCATTTTAAAGGTAGAACCCGGGGGATACAGGGCTATGGCCCGGTTGAGCAGCGATTGATCCCGGGCAATTTTGGCCCAGGCCGCATTCCACTCCTGCCGGGAAAGGTCCCGGGTGAAAATGGTGGGATCATAGGTGGGGTGGCTGGCCAGGGCCAGGATCTCCCCGGTGCGGACGTCCAGCACCACCGCCGCCCCGGCCCTGGCCTGGCTGTAACCCTCTTTTTGCACCCGGGCGATACCCCGGGCCAGGGCATCCTGGACCGCCCGCTGCAGCCGGGCATCAATGGTTAGCACCAGGTTGTTACCCGGTACGGGCTCCTTTATGCCCAGATCCCTTACCGGGCGCCCCTGGGCATCCACCTCCACCTGGCGGGCACCCCGCTGGCCCCGCAGATAGGACTCAAAGGATTTCTCCAGGCCGTCCTTGCCCCAGGAGTCCCCCAGCCTGTAACCCTTGTCTTTATTCTCCTCAAGCTCCTTCTGATCCATGATGCCCACGTAACCCAGGGTGGGCACCAGCAGGTCCCCGTAAGGATAGTGCCTCACCGGCCGCACATCGATGAGCACTCCCGGCAGCTCCAGCCGCTGTTCCTCAATCCGGCTTACCGTTTCACTGGACACCTTATCGGCTATGGGCACCGGTTCATAGAGACGCAACTTCTGTTCGTTGAGTTTTTTATGGATTTCCTGTTCGATCTCCGCCACGCTCATGCCCTGGAAGGTTTTTTCCCCCACCAAAATACGGGCCAGCCTGGCAATCACCCGGTCGGTATCCTCGATGCCTAAATAGGCAAAGGAAATGGTGTAAACCGGCTGGTTGCCCACGATGCGCACGCCGTTGCGGTCGAGAATTTCCCCCCGGGGGGCAATGATGGGAATCAAGCGCAGGTGGTTCTGCTGGGCCATCATCTGATATTTGTCCGCCTCCACCAGCTGCAAATAGGCCAGGCGGATAACAAGCACGGTAAAGGCGGCGATCACCATGCCCAGCAGCACCCGTAGCTTTTTCTCCAGACTTTTAGCTGTTACCCCGTTTGTTGCCACGGCGCATCCTTCCCTATTAAAACTGACCCATTCTGAACCATCCCCTGAGGTAAAGGCGGTAAAACTTGCGGTAAAATAACGGCACCAGCAGCGCATTGTACACGGCTGAAGGAAGGATCACCCCGAACAGGGCCAGCCCCAGGGAAATTTTGATCTGCAAATATACCAGCAGAAGATAATAAACCAGTTGACTGATCAGGGTGGCCAGAAAAGTCAAGGCTGCTACTACCAGACTGCTGTCCTTGTACAACCGGGTTTCCGACCAGCCCACCAAATAACCGGCTACAGCAGTAGAGAGGGCGTTGAGGCCAAAATAGTTGCCGGTGACAAAATCTTTCATCAAACCGGCAACAAACCCCCAGAAGGCCCCTTCCCGCTGCCCTCTCCAGAACGCATAAAAAACTACCAGTAAAAAAATCAGATCGGGCACCACACCCTTAATGCGGATCAAATCCACCACCGTTACCTGCAGCAGCAGAGCCAGCAATAAAAACCCGGGCAGGACCAGCAAGCCCAACAAAGAAAAAAACCTCCCGCACGGTCATCTTTTCAATCGCGACTTTCCAGGAAAAACGTCCGGTACACGGCCCGGCTTAAGGAGCCGGGGGGTGCGTCCCGGTAATCACCAGCACTTCCTCCAGGCGGTTAAAATCCACAAAGGGCCGCACGGAGGCTTCAAAGAAAAGACCGGTCGGATCCCTCTTCACACTGGTTATCTCGCCAATGGGGATGCCCCTGGTAAAAATGCTCTTCGTACCGGAAGTAACCACCACCTGCCCGGGTCTTGTGGGCATGTCGTTTGGTATGTGGATCATGCGCAGGCTTCCGGCACTCCCGGCGGTGCCCTCAACCATACCCGGCGTACGGCTGTCCTGCACTAAAGCGCTGACTGCACTGCGGGGGTCGGTAATTAATAAAACGGTGGCGGTACGGTCGGTGGCGGCAATCACCCGCCCCACCAGACCCCGGGGAGTCAATACCGTCATGTTTTCTCTGATGCCTTCAGCCCGGCCTTTGTTGATGGTAATGGTGCTGAACCAGTTCCCCGGATCCCGGCCTATTACTGCCGCCGCGGTAACTTCAAGTCCGGAGTCGGCAGCGGGACCGCTTTTAAAATCCAGCAGCTTTTTCAGTCTCTCATTTTCCAAACGGTATTCCCTCGCCCGGTGAAGCTCGCCTTCCAGCCGGGCCACCTGCTCCGATAACTCCCTTGCCCGGCGCGATGCGTTCACCAGGGAGAGGGGAAAGGTGACTATATCCCTGACCCCCCGGCCCAGCCTGGCGGTTACCTGTTCTAAAGGGGCAAAGGTATCCACCAGTATCTTTTCCAGGGGCGTTACTTCCACCCGGCTGAAGGCGGTCACCCGCATCACGTACAGGACCAGGACCAGCAAAATAACCAGAAAAAAAAGCCTCTTACCCGAAGTCAACGGGATCAACACCTATCTTTTGTTTCAGTTTACGACAGCTTGCGCGGGTTAATGAGTACCCGGCGTAAAACATCGATATTTTCCAGCACCCGCCCGGTGCCGTAAGCCACACACAAAAGCGGCTCGTCGGCCAGGTGCACGGGCATGGCCGTCTCTTCGCTCACCAGCCGGTCCAGCCCCTGCAGCAGTGAACCGCCCCCGGCCATGACAATGCCCCGGTCCATAATGTCGGCGGCCAGCTCCGGCGGAGTCTGCTCCAGGGTGCCCTTAATGGCATCCAGAATAGCCGATACCGGCTCGGAGAGAGCCTTGTAAATCTCCTCGGAGGTAATGCGCACCGTTTTGGGCAGGCCGGTCACCAGGTCTCTTCCCCGAACGTCATAGGTCTGGACTTCCCCGGTGGGATAGGCGGTTCCTATTTCAATCTTGATCTCCTCCGCCGTGCGCTCACCGATCATGAGATTATAGGCCTTTTTTACATGCTGGATAATGGCTTCATCCATCTCATCCCCGGCAATGCGAATGGAGCGGCTGGTAACAATACCCCCCAGGGAAATTACCGCCACCTCGGCGGTACCCCCGCCGATATCCACAATCATATTGCCTGTTGGCTCATGTACGGGCAGACCGGCGCCAATGGCCGCAGCCATGGGCTCCTCAATGAGATAGGCTTCCCGGGCGCCGGCCTGCAGGGCGGCTTCCCGCACCGCCCGCTCCTCCACCGCCGTCACCCCGGAGGGAACCGAAACCACTACCCGGGGGCGGATGAGAAAGGTGCGGTTGCGCAGGGCCTTGTTGATGAAGTACTTGATCATGCTCTGGGTTACGTCGAAGTCGGCAATTACCCCGTCCTTCATGGGCCGGATGGCTACGATGTTGCCGGGCGTACGGCCAATCATCTGCTTGGCCTCTTCCCCCACGGCCAGCACCTGGCCGGTATCCCGCTGAATGGCCACCACCGAGGGCTCCCTTAAAACAATACCCTTGCCCTTTACATAAACCAGGGAGTTGGCGGTGCCCAGGTCTATACCCATATCCTTGGAGAACAGCCCGATCCGCATGTTCTCTCCCCTTTCCATCCAGATCATCTAAATCAAACCTTTGGCCTTGAAACTGATGTACTTATTATCCCCAATAATCAGGTGATCCAGAACCTCAATGCCGATAATGCGCCCGGCTTCCAGCAGGCGCCTGGTCACCTCCAGGTCCTCCTGGCTGGGGGTTGGATCCCCGCTGGGGTGGTTGTGCAACAGGATTACCGCCGCCGCATTGCGGCGAATGGCATTCTTAAACAATTCCCGGGGATGCACCGTGGAGGAATTAAGGGTACCGATGGAAATGATCTCCCGGGCAATCACCTGGTTTTTGGTATTCAACAATAACGCCCGGAAATGCTCCCTGTCCAGATGGCGCATTTCCTCCATGACCAAACGGGCGGCATCTTCGGGACTCCTGATCACCGGCCGGGTTTCCCCGCCGGCCTGGGCAATGCGGCGGCCCAGCTCCAGGGCCGCTTTCAACATGGCCGCCTTGGCCGGCCCGACCCCCCGGACACTGCTCAACTCCTCCACGGAGGCATCAACCAGGCCCCGCAGGCCGCCGAAATGCCCCAAAAGGGCCGCCGCCAGTTCCATAGCACTGGCCGTGGGTGTACCCGTACGCAAGAGAACGGCCAAAAGCTCCAGATCCGTCAGCACCCCGGCGCCATCCCGCAAAATACGCTCCCGGGGGCGCAGATCCACGGGCATGTCCTTAATGGTAATGCGGTACGTTGGGGAATCCAAGGCTTCTTGCAGCCTCCAAACACACTTAAAAGATACCCGAAAGGGTTCCCGGGGAAACTTTCGGGGAAAATCTCAGTTGTTTTGAACATACTCCAGGGGATCCACACCAAATTCCTTCAGCACCTGGGCCAAACGGGCCAGGGGAAGGCCGACCACATTAAAATAGCATCCCCTGATTCCGGCAATAAAAATTGCCCCCAGTCCCTGGGCAGCATAGGCCCCTGCCTTGTCCAGGGGTTCACCGGTGGCCACATACCTGGCAATTTCTTCTGTGGTCAGCGGTCTGAACCTAACCCGGGTGCGCTCGTGGGTAACCACCCGGCGCCCGGAGGGTTTTTCCATCACCGCCACGCCGGTGAAAACCTCATGCTCATTCCCCGCCAGGAGGCCGAGCATCTCCGCGGCCTCCCGGGCGTCGGCCGGTTTGCCCAGGACCTTGCCCTGCCAGACCACTACAGTATCCGCCGCCACCACCAACCCTTTGGAAATGGAGGGCGCCACGGCCCCGGCTTTTCTTAAGGCCAGCGTCTCTACCAGTTGATGGGGGGGCAATCCTTCTTGCACCTCTTCCTCAACCTCGGGCACCACTACGGTGAAAGGCAAGCCCAGCTGTTCCAGCAACATGCTCCGGCGCGGCGAAGAAGAAGCCAGGTAAATAGGCAACACTTTTGAACCTCCGCATTTAGAGTTTACGGTATAAAAGATATCCCAGGAGTAAGCCCAGCGCCGTGAGAGGCCCTAAGGTAAGGGTAAAACCAAAGGTGAGCCGGGCAAAATGAAGATCCAAAGTAGCCGGGGCAAGGCCCACGGAGGCAAAAGGCTTGAGCGCGGGCAAAAAAGGAATGAGCACTGCTCCCAGCGCATCACCCACCAGTGCCCCGACCAGCATAAGAATTACCAGCAACCAGAAGTTTCTCTGGGGCTTGTACATAGCAGCCACAGCTATCACCCGGCCATCGAAAATTGACCACTTATCTGTACTAGTTTATCATTTTGCCTCTTTTGTGACAAGCTGCAATTCCGCCCTGTCAAGCATTTCCACTCTCGCACCGGCGTTTTTCGCCCGGCGGTAGGGTGGGGGGATCTTACCCTATTGTTCCGGTAAGCACCGCCGCCACAAAGGCAGCGTAAAAAACCCCGCCGTAGGCCACCAGAAGCCGTGCATCAAGAAAACCGCGCCGCAAAAGCAACAGGTAAGTCACCAACCCGGAAGCCAGCGCCAAAAGAGCACTTAAAAAGGCCGTTTCGGTGAGCACCCATGGGGTCAGGATAATGCCGATGGCTGGAATAACGGAACTCTGAAAAACCATCGCCCCGGTAATATTACCCAGGGCCATGGTATCCTTGCGCTGGGCAAGCCAGATAACACTGTTAAATTTTTCGGGCATCTCCGTGGCCAGAGGGGCAACCAGAAGGGAGAAAACAAAAGCAGGCACCCCCAGTATGGCCGAGAGATCCGCCACGCCATCCACAAAAACCTTTGCCCCGGCCACGATCCCCAAAAAGGCCAGGAGCACCTGGACGATTACCAGAACCAGGGGAGGATTGTCGACCCTTTTACACAGGTAAAGGGGTTCGCATTCCCCTTCCTCCTGGTCCAGGGTGCGCCCCTTGGTAATGGTTTCATATACAAAATAAATGTAGGCGACAACCAGCCCCAGGGCTACCACCAGCTTTAACGGACGGGGTAGAAAAGCAGCCGCAATGGCCAATGTATAAACCACCAGGAAGAAAAACAGGTCCCGCCGGATCACGTGGGGATCGGGCTCCAGGCGCGTGCGGCGGAAGACCAGCACGGCCCCCCCGCTGATCAGTAAAGCCAGGGTTCCCAGCATAAAGGGTGCGCCAAGAATGGCTCCGATGCCTATTTCTTCCCCCACCTCACCGCTGCCTAAAAGGATGGCGATCAGGGGAATGACCGTTTCCGGCATGGCCGTACCCACCGCAGCCAGGATGCTCCCTACCGCCCCCTCGGTCAGGCAAAGCTTCCTTCCCAGCCATTCCACACCGTTGGTAAAAAAACCGGCGCTAACCAGGATAACCCCCAGACTGATCAATAACAGGGCAAGATCCAAAACCATTGAAGCTCCCTCCACATAAAAAGGCCCACCGCCAAAAAACGACGGGCCTTACGTCTGGAATTAATTATAGCCCCATTGGCCGGCAAAGTCCAGCCTTATGCCTTGGGGGTGCCCGGCCAAACTGTCCGGCGCCGGTACATCTTTACCTCTTTTTTTACGTGAGCGCCTTCTGGATCAAGCCGGTCAGGGGAGTAAAAACGGCCTCCACGGCCCTGGCCGGATTGGGCAGCGGTAATCCCAGAACCAGGCCAAAGCTGTAGATCATGCCCAAGATCAAAAGGACACTGAAAGCAACCAACTCCCGCCACATTTTCTTTTTCACCAGGGGTGGCACCTGCAGGGCGATGATGGCGATAAAGAGCAGGCTGAGCAAAGCAATCTCCATCGTAGATCACCCTCCTTGATATGTTCACTGAGCTTCCTGCATCCTGGGAGGCCGTAAGGGTTTATTGATCAGGCCTATGCGCCGGATCACCGTTTTTACCTCCACCGTCACGGGCATGGTCGCGAAAACATCCTCCCATTCCCCTTCTACCTGCCTCCATACCCGGGGATACTTGCGGTGCACCGCTTCACCAAAGCCGAGGGCATCGGCCCGGTATTCCTCCTGCAGCCTGGTCACGCAGGCCATAACCTCCTGCTTGATTACCTCGGCCAGCTGTTTTTCCAACCGGGAAATGACCTGGGGATTCCTTAAATCAAGCTCCAGGTTTTCCGATTCGGTAAGGTTCACGCGGGTGGTGATCTCCACCCTCATGCCCGGCTGCCCGCCGGCCAGAAACGGTTCCAGCTTCACTCCCCCCCGGCCGGCACGCAAAATTTCCACGGCCAGTTTCTGTTCACCCCGGGGGCCGGGAAGGGAAAAGGTGATTGGCCCGCCCCGCACTTCCCCCCGCACCCACAACAATCCCCGGGCTTCCCGTTCGTTAAGCCATCCCACCAGCTTGTCCCGGCGAAAGACGGCCGTTCCGGTAAGTTTGATGTTATGAAAGGGCGCAGGCCCTGCCCCCCCGGGGTGCAGGGACACGCGGCTAAAAGCGGCGTTGGGCACTGCTTCCAAAATGGCCGTATAGGGCTCCTCGCCTGAACTCTCCAGCATCTCGGCAAATTCCCCCAGGTGGGTGGGGGCGAAACGGGCGGAAAGTTCCTGGTTGTTGATTACCCCCACGATATTCTGTGCCGGGGTGACCTCCAGGTGGACGGGAACCTCCATGATATCCCTGGGATCCCCCCTGGCTATCAGGATCCAGGTATCCCGCCGGAACTGGCGGTTGCGCTCAAAGAAATCCAGCACTTCCGCAACCCCCCTTTCCCGGGCCAGTTTTTCGGAAATAATGACCACCTGGTTGTGGGCGAAAAAAAGCTCCCGGGGACTTTCCATGGACAACCGGCGGATGGCTTCAAAAACCGTCCTACCCTCCGTAGCCAGGTTGAGGTAGCGCTTACGTCCGCCACCTCCGCCACCTCCGCCACCTCCACCACCACCGCCCATACCTGTGATTCCACCTCCGCCGGCAACGGCCGTGGGAACCAGGGTCTGCACTACCAGGCGTATCTTGCCCCCGGGGGCGGCATCCACGGCCGTGAGCAAAACAATGCCCAGATCTTCCACTTCCCGGTGGTCCCAGCAGCCAGTGAGGACGAAAGGCAAAAACAACAACAGAAACACTAACACCTTAATCCGCCCGCCCCGGGGAAAAAGTCGGAAACGATGACCCGGGACTGGTTCCGGCTGTTTTGCGTTGCAATCAAAACGAAACCTGCTCATTTGGCCACTACCCTTTAAGCTTGCAAGGATACAGATGCGGGTTCTGTTACCTTCTTTGCCCACCGCCGCCTCCCTTTTGCCCCTTCTGGGTTGGTGGGGCGGGTTTCAAGCCCGGGGTCTGGCGAATGGGATCTTCTTTGGCCAGCTCTGAAGGGCGGGCTTCCATGGCCCACAGGGGCGCCCGAATCACCACATCCTTTAAATCCCTGGCGTGCAGGGGGGCCAGGGGGGCCAGGTAAGGGATGCCGAAGGAACGCATGGAAGCCATGTGCACCAGGATAGCCAAAAGCCCCATCATCACCCCGAAGATCCCCAGGGTGGCCGCCAGGACCATTATGGGGAAACGCAACACTCGCACAGCGATGGCCATGCTGAAAACCGGCGCCACAAAGGAACTGATCCCGGTCAGGGCCACGACTATAACCATCAGGCTGGACACAATCCCGGCCGACACGGACGCCTGGCCGATCACCAGGGCCCCCACAATGCTCACTGCCTGGCCCACGTTCCGGGGCAGGCGGATACCGGCCTCCCTTAAGGCTTCAAAGGTAAACTCCATCAGGAAGGCCTCCACAAAGGCCGGGAAGGGCACCCCTTCCCGGGAGGCGGCTATGTTGATCAAAAGCCGGGTGGGGATCATTTCCTGGTGAAAGGTGGTAATGGATATGTAAAGCGAAGGTAATATCAAAGATGCAATAAAGGCAATGTAACGAAGCCAGCGTACGGCCGTGGCCAGAAAAAAGCGTTCGTAGTAGTCCTCGGAAGACTGTACGAAAACGACAAACTCCGCCGGCATGATGAGCACAAAAGGGGTGCCGTCGGTGATAATGGCCACGCGCCCGTCCAGAAGCATGCTCACCACCCGGTCGGGACGCTCGGTGCGGAACACCTGGGGGAAGGGAGAATACGGGTGATCTTCGATTAATTCTTCGATATTACCACTTTCGATTATGCCGTCCACCTTGATGCGAGAAAGACGGTCTTTCACTTCCTGCACCAGCCGGGGATCGGCCAGTCCCCTGACATAAACGATCTCCACAAAGGTACGGGTGCGCTCCCCCAGGGTGATCTTCTCCACCACCAGGTTGGGATTGCGCAGGCGGCGGCGGATGAGGGAGGTGTTGGTGCGCAGCAACTCGGTAAACCCCTCCCGGGGCCCCCGCACCACGCTCTCACTGGTGGGCTCCTCGATACCCCGCACCGGCCAACCGGGAGCGGTGGCCAGGAGGGCCACCGCCTCCCCTTCAACGAGTACGGCTGCGTCACCATAAAGAATCCCGTCCAGAAGTTCAAAAGCAGTAGCAGCTTCCTTTACCGAACTCACATTAATCATGAAATTACGGACCAGGGTGAACAAATTCCCGGCCGCCTTCCCCCCCAGGCCGGCCATGCGGGACTCCAGGGTCAGGCCCTTGATCAAGGTGTCGTTGACCGTACCCTTGTCCGTCATGCCGTCAATAAAAACAACGGCCCCGGGAACACCCCCGTCAACACCAAGCTGAAGCTCGCGGATAACCAAATCGCTGCTGTGCCCCAGGATTTGCTTAATAAGAGCCAGGTTATCCTTTAACCGGGAACTCAGGGGCATTTTTTTCAATTCCCCGGCCTCGAAGCTTTGCTCCCATTGAGTGTGGCTTTCCTTGAAGGATTGGGGTTTTTTGTTGCTCCGGGGTAAAATCCGGGCAAACTTTTTTAAAATACGGACCAAAAGAACACCTCCCGGGAAGACTATACCTCCTTCATGAATTAACCCTTCGAGATGGTATTATGAGTTGGCCGGAGGGGTTTTATCCAAACGTACCAAAATTAAAAAAAAGCACCGGATCATCCGGTGCTTTATTACGAAGTGTCCCATAATTTCATTTAATTTATTTATTCTTTAATTCAAATTAATGCTATCCTTTCCCACCCGCGTGCGGGACCCCATCCGTTGTCCCCTTCTCCATGAGTACCTCCCGGGCCTCGGCCACCATGTACAGTGAACCGGTTATGCAAACCAGCTCACTTGGACGGGCCAGGGACAAGGCATACTCCACAGCCTCGGGAACCGACTCGATGGTGTAGACCTCGGTTACATATTTGCGGGCCTCTTCGGCCAGACGCTGCCAGTCGCCGGCCCGGGGGCTGTTGGGCCGGGTAACCACCACCGCCCGGGCCCGGGGGGCCAGTTCAGCCACCACCCGGCCCCGTTCCTTATCCCCCAGCATACCGATGACCAGCACCACCTGCCTGCCGGTGAAATAATCGTCCCATGCCCTTGCCAGGCTGCGGGCGCCGTCGTAGTTATGGGCACCGTCCAGGAGCACCAGGGGCCGGCTCAAGACAATCTCCAGCCGGGCCGGCCAGCGGACCACAGCCAGGCCCCGGTACAGGGCTTCCTCCGGAATGGCAAACCCCTGCTCCATCAACAATTCCACCACCGCCACCGCCCCGGCGGCGTTCACCAGCTGATGCCTCCCCAGCAGGGGGATAAAGAGATCCCGGTAGGTGCGGCGCAGGCCGTGCACTGCAAGGTACTGGCCGCCCTGATCAAGCCCGCCCCCGGCTGCTTCCCACAAAACGGTGCGGCAAGAAATTCCCGGGTTGAGATTGAATCTGTTGCCGGTCTCCTCCGTCACTCCCGCCCCCGAAGCAATGGCGGTGCCCACACTGTTCACCAGCACCATGGGCGAACCTTTCTCCCGGCAAAACTTTGCCACCACTTCCAGGGCTTCCCCCCGGCAGGCCGTTACCAGGGGCACACCGGGCTTGATAATTCCGGCCTTGACAGTGGCAATCTCCCGGATGGTCTGGCCCAGGTAATCCATGTGGTCCATGGCTACGTTGGTAATGACCGTTACCAGGGGTTTTTCCACCACATTGGTGGAATCAATGGCTCCTCCCAGCCCTACCTCCAGAATTAAAAAATCCACCCCTTCTTCGTAAAAATACTTGAAGGCCATGGCCGTGCTAACCTCAAACTCGGTGGGATGCTCAAAACCCTCTTCCACCATGGCTTCCAGGTGGGGCTTCAGCTGGCTGATCAACGAGGCCACCCGCTCAGGAGGGATTTGCACTCCGTCAATCTGGTATCGTTCCGTATAGGAATGCAGGTGGGGTGAGGTAAAGGTGCCCGTGCGATAGCCGGCAGCAGTGAGCACGGAAGCCACCATGGCGGTGGTGGAACCTTTGCCGTTGGTTCCCCCGATATGCACCACTTTGAGCTTTTCCTGGGGATCCCCCAGCCGGCGCAACAGCTCTTTTATCCGCCCCAGGCCGAAATTTACCCCGAATTTGGTCAGGTTCTGCAGGTAGGTCATGGCTTCATCATACTGCACCGCTGTCACCCCAAACAATCTTCGAATTTCTGCACCTCTAAACGCTGGGGCACTTTAAACTTTATCCCTCGAGCATGGCCAGCCTTTCCCGGATGGCAGTTGCTTTGCCCGCCAGCTCCGCTTCTTTGGCCCGTTCCTTTTCCACCACTTCCGCCGGCGCTTTGGCCAGGAAACTTTCGTTTCCCAGCTTGCCTTCCACTCTCTTGAGCTCCTTTTCCACTGCCTCCAGTTCCTTTTTCAGGCGGGCCAGTTCCCGGTCAATGTCGATGAGTCCGGCCAGGGGCACATAAATCTCCACACCCCTGGCCACACCGTGGGCGGCCTGCGGGGGGACCCGGTCCAGTTGAGGTTTCACCTGCACCCGGCAGCGGGCCAGCCCCTGGATGTAACCGGACCACTTCTGGATCAAATCCCGGGTATCGCCGTCAGTTACAACCAGAACGACGTCCGCCGTCTTGCCCGGGGGAACATTCATTTCGCTTCTGATGTGGCGGATGGACCGGATTATCTCCATGAGCACCGCCATCTCGGCCTCGGCCTTTTCATCCCGCAACTCGGGCCGGTAGACCGGCCAGGGGGCTTGCATAATCGTGCGACCCTGGTGGGGGAGGCGCTGCCAGATTTCCTCGGTGATAAAGGGCATAAAGGGATGGAGCAGCTCCATGGTTCCCCGCAACACCCGGGCCAGCACATCCTGGGCGCAGGCCCGGTCCCGACCGTCCTGGCCGTGGTAAAGCCGGGGTTTGACCAGTTCAATATACCAGTCGCAGAACTCATCCCAGATGAATTCATAGAGAACCCGGGCTGCTTCTCCCAGTTCGTAGGAATCCAGGAACCTGGTTACTTCCTGCACGCAGGCCTGGTAGCGGCTCAAGATCCAGCGTTCGGCCAGGGTATGGGCTTCCCTGCCCGGGGCCGAGGCCGGATCGTAATCCTGGAGGTTCATCAGGGCAAAACGGGAAGCATTCCAGATCTTGTTGGCAAAGTTCCTCGCCCCGTCCAGGCGCTCAAAGTGAAAGCGCAGGTCGTTACCAGGCGTGTTCCCGGTAACCAGCATGAAGCGCAGGCTGTCTGCGCCATGGCTTTCAATAACGTCAATGGGGTCCACCCCGTTGCCCAGGGACTTGCTCATCTTGCGCCCCAGGGCGTCCAGCACCAGGCCATGGATGAACACTTCCCGGAAGGGCACTTCCCGCATGAAATGAAGGCCGCTCACAATCATCCGGGCCACCCAGAAGAAGATAATGTCCCGCCCCGTCACCAGCACGGAAGTGGGATAATAATAACCCAGCTCAGGCGTCTTTTCCGGCCAGCCCAGTGTGGAAAAAGGCCACAGGGCCGAGGAAAACCAGGTGTCCAGCACGTCGGGATCTTGCTCCAGGCGAGAGCTGCCACAACGGGTGCATTTCCGGGGCGGTTCCTTGGCCGCAATAGCCTCCTCACACTCCTGGCAATACCACACCGGGATGCGGTGTCCCCACCAGAGCTGCCGGGAAATGCACCAGTCCCGGATGTTTTCCATCCAGTTCAGGTAAATTTTCGTGAAGCGTTCCGGAACGAAGCGGATGCGTCCTTCCTTTACCGCCTGGATGGCCGGCTCCGCCAGCGGTTTCATGCGCACAAACCACTGGCGGGACAGCATGGGCTCAATGACCGTGTTGCAGCGGTAACAGTGCCCCACGGCGTGATTATGATCTTCTATTTTTACCAGGTAACCCTGCTCTTTTAAATCTTTGATAATCCTCTTGCGGCATTCCCAGCGATCCAGGCCCCGGTAAGGGCCGGCCTCTTCGTTCATCACCGCGTCCTTGTTGATCACCCGCACCTGGGGCAGGTTATGCCGCCGCCCCACCTCAAAGTCGTTGGGATCGTGGGCGGGAGTGATCTTCACCGCCCCGGTGCCAAAGGAGGGATCCACGTACTCATCGGTAATGACGGGCATTTCCCGGCCCAAAAGGGGCAGGACCAGGGTTTTGCCCACCAGGTGCCGGTAGCGTTCGTCCCCGGGATGAACGGCCACGGCCACGTCCCCCAGCATGGTTTCCGGCCGGGTGGTGGCTACGGTAATGGCATCACTGCCGTCCCTGGTGGGGTATTTGATGTAATAGAGCTGCCCGGGCTTGTCCAGGTGCTCCACTTCAATGTCGGAAATGGTGGTATGGCAGCGGGGACACCAGTTGACGATGTAATAATCCCGGTAGATGAGACCCTGTTCGTAAAGCCGCAGGAAAACCTCTTTGACTGCCTCGGAACACCCCTCATCCATGGTAAAGCGCTCCCGGTCCCAGTCACAGGAAGCCCCTAAGCGGCGCAGCTGGTGCGTTATTCGCCCCCCGTACTGTTCCTTCCAGGCCCAGACCCGTTCTAAGAACTTCTCCCGGCCCAGGTCATATTTGTTTTTACCCTCTTTGGCCAGCTGTTCTTCCACCTTGGCCTGGGTGGCAATACCCGCATGATCGGTGCCGGGAAGCCACAGGGTGTTGTAGCCCTGCATGCGGCGCCAGCGGGTGAGAATGTCCTGTAAAGTATTATCCAGGGCGTGCCCCATGTGCAGCTGCCCGGTGACGTTGGGCGGGGGCATCACAATGGAAAAAGGCTCCCGGTTATCAACCTCAGCACGAAAGAATTTATTTTCTTCCCAGTAGCGGTACCACTTTTCCTCCACGGCCCGGGGATCATAAGTGGTGGGCATGTCAAATTGCGTCATAATGCCTCTCCTCCCTGTAATCTGTGAACATTATAATGTGATCCCCGCTTTTTAGCAACCTCCGGGGTAACTGAAGTATCCCCAGTTTTTTAAAGCCCCTGTTTTGGCTCGTTAGCGAGCGACTTGAGCCGAGCGGCCAGCCAAACTTAGCGAGGCGAAAAGCGAAGGCAGGCCCGAGGGCATGGATGCCCGAGGCCGGCAACTGAGGCAGGATGCCGAATTTGCCGGGAAGCCTGCCGGAGCTTTGAGCCGAGCACTAGTTTGGCCCGCGAGGCTCACCGGAGCGAGCGGGAGCCAAAACAGGGTAGTTGGAAAGTGGGGATAACTCAGCCGGGGTAAATGTTCAGTAAACCCCGTTGGATGCGGCGCTATCCCCGCTCACTCCAGTGGCCGGACAGCGAATGCTCACCCTCCGGAACAAATTCCTGGCATGAAATGCTAATAACCTCATAGAGATAGTTAAAGGGGAAAATGAGGCCATGGAGAGCGGGGGGTGTTGGAAATTGGGCAGGCCCAGGTTGTTGCTGGTGCTTTTGCTGCTCTTGAGCCTGACCCTGTCGGCAGGCGCCATAATCATCAAAAGGTTTAGCCAACCACAACCGGAAACCAACATCATACGGCTAATGGAAGGGCCACGTTCGGTTTACCACCTGCCCCATTACATAGCCCTGGCCCTGGGTTTTTTCAAGGAGCAGGGACTGGAAGTGGTTCTGGAAAACACTGCCAATGAACAAACACTGCTGCCCGCCCTGGCCGGCGAACGGGCCGACGTGGCCTTAGTTGGCCTGGAACAGGCCATTTACAGCCGGGCAGATGGATTGCTGGACGACGTGGTAGCCTTTGCCGCGCTGACCCGGCAGGACAGCCATTTCCTGCTGGCCCGCAAAGCAAACGGCCCCTTTGAATGGGCCAGCTTGAAGGAAAAGACCGTTATCGCCGGTTGGCCGGAAAGCATTGAAACGGTGCTTTTAGAGGGGCTTTTAAGACAGAACAACATCGCCCCCTACCGGGAGGTAACCCTTTATACCAACATTCCGGCATCTTTACGCATAGGTGCCTTTTCAGCAGGGTCGGGGGATTTTATCATCCTGGCCGAACCACAGGCCTCAATGGTGGAAAACGCGGGACTGGGCCGGGTGGTGGTCTCCCTGGGCAAAGAAGCAGGCCCCCTGCCGGCGGCGGTTTACGCGGCCAGGACGGAGTTCATCCGTAAAAACCCCGTCGCCCTGCAGCGCTTCACCAATGCCGTATACAAAGCCCAGCTCTGGCTGGCCCATCACGGCACCCGTGAGGCCGCCCGGGTGGTCAGCCCCTATTTAAGGGATATGAACGAGAACCTGCTCATGCGGGCCATTGAGCGTTACCGGGCCCAGGAAACCTGGGCCACCAACCCGGTCATCGATCCCGAAAGGTACAACTATCTCATGGATTTGCTGGACCAATCCCGGGAAGTAGCCAGAAGGATTCCCCCGGAACAAATGGTAAACAACCAGTTTGCCCAAAAAGCCGTGGAAACGGTGGAGTACGTTCCGGAAAAGGAAAAACCGCGCTGGCTTGAACGTTTAAAGATTTAATTTATCCATCCCTCGATGACGCGCCAGAGCTCGTCCCGCCCTTCACGGGTGCGGGCGGAAAATTTAATCAGGGGGTCATCCCCGGTTAAACCCAGGGTCTGCCGGACTACCAGCAACTGCCGCAGGCCCTGGCTTTTGGAAAGCTTGTCCGCCTTGGTGGCCACCACCACTGCAGGCAGGTGGTGATGTTTCAGCCACTGGTACAGCTGCACGTCCTGGGCGGTGGGAGGATGGCGCAAGTCCACGATCTGGATTACACCCCGCAACTCCGGGCGGCGGGACAGGTAGCCCTCAATCAAAGGTCCCCAGCTGGCCCGCATCTTCTCCGGTACCCGTGCGTAGCCGTACCCGGGCAGGTCCACCAGGTAAAACCGGTTGTTGATCAGGTAAAAATTCAGGGTACGGGTCCTGCCCGGGGTATTGCTGGTGCGGGCTAGATTCCGGCGGTTGACCAGGCAGTTCAACAGGGACGACTTCCCTACATTGGAGCGCCCGGCCAGGGCAACCTCGGGCCTGCCCCCGGCCGGGCAGCGTTGCAAATCGACTACACTTTTAACAAACTCAGCAGAAACGATGTTCATGGATCGCGGCGGGATCCTCCTTAACCGGTATCACAGGCTGGTAGGAAACCTCGGGAACCTCCCCCGGGGAGGAGCCCAGTTCAGCAGCTTCGTGCTCCTGCTCCTTTTCTAAAAGGGCTATTTCCAGGACTTCATCCATGTGCTCCACCTGGATGAACTGCATCTTGCTCCTGACGTTGGACGGTATATCGTCCAGCTCCTTGCGGTTATCCTTGGGCAGAATCACCGTGGTGATACCCGCCCGGTGTGCGGCCAGCACCTTTTCCTTGATGCCGCCCACGGGCAGCACGCGCCCCCTCAAGGTAATTTCCCCGGTCATGGCCACATCATGGCGCACCTTGCGCCCCGTGAAGGCCGAAGCCAGGGCGCAGGCCATGGTAATGCCGGCCGAAGGCCCGTCCTTGGGGATGGCCCCCTCCGGAACGTGGATGTGGATATCGTGCTTGTCAAACACTTCTTCATCTATGCCCAGCTGACCCGCCCGGCTGCGTACATAACTGTAGCTGGCCTGGGCGGATTCCTTCATTACTTCACCCAGTTTACCTGTTAAAGTAAGCCGGCCGGTACCCCGGTAAACGGTAACCTCGATGGCCAGGGTGTCGCCCCCAACCTCGGTCCAGGCCAGACCCGTGGCCACGCCCACCTGATCTTCCTGTTCGGCCACCCCGTAACGGAACTTGGGCGTTCCCAGGAAGTGCTCCAGGTTTTGCACGGTAACGCGAACCTTTTTCGTTTCCTCTGCCACGATCTGCCGGGCGGCCTTGCGGCAAAGGGTGGCAATCTGCCGCTCCAGGTTACGCACGCCGCTTTCCCGGGTGTACTCTCGGATAACCCGGCGAATGGCTTTTTCTGAAATGCTGAACATCTCCCGGGTGAGCCCGTGTTCCTTCAGCTGTTTGGGTAAAAGGTGCCTCAAGGCTATCTGCACTTTTTCCTCTTCAGTGTAACCGGAAATCTGGATCACTTCCATGCGGTCCAGAAGGGGCCGCGGGATACTGTGCTGGACGTTGGCCGTGGTGATGAACATTACATTGGAAAGGTCAAAGGGTACTTCAATGTAATGGTCACTGAAGCTGTTGTTTTGCTCCGGGTCCAGCACTTCCAGCAGGGCCGCCGAGGGATCGCCCCGGAAGTCCATGCTCATCTTATCAATTTCATCCAGCAGAAATACCGGGTTCTTGGAACCGGCGTTGCGCATTCCCTGGATTATCCTGCCCGGCAACGCACCCACATATGTGCGGCGATGACCGCGGATTTCCGCTTCATCCCGCACGCCGCCCAGGGAAATGCGCACAAACTTGCGCTCAAGGGCCCGGGCAATGGAACGGCCCAGGGAGGTCTTGCCAACCCCCGGCGGGCCGACGAAGCACAAGATGGGGCCCTTCATCTTCTTGTTCAGCTTGCGGATGGCCAGGTACTCCAGGATCCGCTCCTTGACCTCGGTGAGGCCATAATGGTCTTCTTCCAGGATGGCTTCGGCAGCCTTGATATCCAGCCGGTCCCGGGTGCTCTTGCTCCAGGGCAGCGCCAGCAACCAGTCCAGGTAATTGCGAATAACCGCCGATTCCGCCGCCATGGGCGGCATTTTTTCCAGTCGCTCCACCTCCTTGAGGGCCTTTTCTTCCACTTCCTTGGGCAGCCTGGCTTCGGCAATCTTCTCCCGGTATTCCTCACCCTCCGCCACGCGCTCGTCCTTTTCACCCAATTCCCGCTGAATGGCCTTCATCTGCTCCCGCAGGTAATATTCCTTCTGGGTTTTCTCCATCTGCTTGCGCACACGGATATTGATCTTGCGCTCCAGTTCCACGATCTCCAGTTCCCTGGCCACCAGGGCGCACAGCTTCTCCAGCCGTTTGACAATGTCCACGGCTTCCAGCACCTGCTGTTTTTCCTCTATGCGCAGGGGCAGGTGGGAGGCAACGATATCAGCCAGCCGTCCCGGTTCCTCCAGGTTGACCACGGAAACCACCGTTTCCGGCGGGATGCGCTTGGAGAGTTTCACGTATTGCTCGAACTGGTAAACCAGGCTGCGCATCAACGCCTCAATTTCGGGGGTTTTGATAAAATCTTCATTATATTGTTCCACTTCTACTTTAAAGAAAGGCTCATAGGCCAGGTAACGCCGGATATGGCCCCGGGCAAGACCTTCTACCAGAACCCGGATGGTACCGCCGGGCAACTTGAGAAGCTGTTTCACCTCGGCTACGCTACCAATCCGGTATATGTCATCAACGCCGGGATCGTCGGTCTGGGCTTCCTTCTGGGTGGCCAGAAAAATAATGCGGTCGTTCATCATGGCCTGCTCAATGGCCTGCACCGACTTTTCCCTACCCACGTCGAGGTGGATGACCATGTAGGGAAATACCAGTATGCCCCTTAACGGCAGCAATGGTAAAATTCGTACTACCGGCTCCATAGCTGCACCTCCTTCTCGGTATGTTTCTGCGTTCCGGCCACACACACCACTATTTTAACATACACCTAACATTCCTGCCATAGCAATAAGTGGTGCGGAAAAACAAGAACCCGGCGCAAGACACCGGGTCAGGAACAGCTAATATTCACTGGTCGTAAATGTTCAGTAAAACCGTTATGATGAGAATGCGGCGCACCACCCGTCCATATTTTGGGGTTTAACTCCCGGGACAGTGGTTTGACGAAAGGCCGGGGGAAGAAAGCAGTCCCGCTGCCGCCAGCACATCCCGCGGCACCGGCAGGACGCCTTTGCGGGCGGCGCCGGGTTGTTCCATCAGGGCCGTTTTGAGCACCTCTTCCAGCCTGTCCACCGGTACCACCTCTACGTCCGGCAGGTCCCGGAAAAGCTCCTGGTAATTTTCCCGGGGGATGAAAACCTTCCTGGCCCCGGCCTGGCGGGCAGCTTCCACTTTGGGCACGATTCCCCCCACGGGCAGCACGAGACCACGGATGGAAACCTCGCCGGTCATAGCCACCCGGTTATCCACGGGGATGCCCGTAATGGCCGAGTATACCGCCGTAGCCACCGCCACCCCGGCCGAAGGCCCGTCTACCGGAATGCCGCCGGGGAAGTTCACATGGATGTCGTAGTCCCGGGGATCCACATCAGTGGTGCGGCGCAGAACGGTGAGGACATTTTCCACCGCCCCCCGGGCCATGCTCTTGCGCCGCATGGTCCGCCCCCGTCCTTTCACCTCTTCTTCGTCCACCACGCCGGTAACAATCACCTTGCCCTGACCCCGGGGGACAGGCAGGGCGTTGGCTTCAATTTCTAACAGCGCCCCCATGTTGGGACCGTAAACGGCCAGGCCGTTGACCAGACCCACCTGGGGTTGGGAGGCCACCTTCTTTTCGGGCCGGGGGCTGTACTGGCCGCTGTGCACAACCCATTCCACATCGGCCGCTTTGATCTGCTGGCGTCCCTCGGTAAGAGCAATACCGGCGGCGATCTGTACAATGTTTACCGCCTCCCGTCCGTTGGTGGCAAATTTTTTAATGACTGCCAGCCCCCGCTCATCCAGGGGAAAACCAACCTTGCGGGCGGCGTTGGCGGCAATAATTTCAATTTCGTGGGGCAGCAAAGGGCGGAAAAAGATCTCCACGCAGCGGGAGCGCAGCGCCGGCGGAATTTCCTCCGGGGTGCGGGTGGTGGCCCCCACCAGGCGGAAATCCGCGGGCAGGCCGTTTTGAAAGATATCATGGATATGATTGGGAATATTTGGATCTTCGGAACTGTAATAGGCGCTTTCTAAAAGGACTTTACGGTCCTCCATGACCTTGAGCAGCTTGTTCATCTGAATCGGGTGAAGTTCGCCGATTTCATCAATAAAGAGTACCCCCCCATGGGCTCTGGTCACCGCACCGGGTTTGGGCTGGGGTATACCCGCCATGCCCATGGGTCCGGCCCCCTGGTAGATGGGATCGTGCACTGAACCAATCAGGGGGTCGGCAATTCCCCGCTCGTCAAAACGGGCGGTGGTGGCATCAACCTCCACAAACTTCGCATTTTCCTTGAAGGGAGAATGGGGGTTTTTTTTGGCTTCCTCCAGCACCAGCCTGGCGGCCGCCGTCTTGCCCACCCCGGGCGGCCCATAGATAATGACATGCTGGGGATTGGGGCCGCAAAGGGCCGCCCGCAGGGAGCGGAGCCCTTCCTCCTGGCCAATGATCTCCTCGAATTTGCTGGGCCGGGTTTTTTCGGCCAGCGGTTCGGTGAGGGAAATGGACCGCAACCGCTGCAGCCTTTCTATTTCCTTGCGGGATTCCCGCTCCACGGCCGTTCTATTACCCTGCTGGGCCTTTAACAGGTTCCAGAAGTAAAGGCCGATGATCACTCCAAAGAAAACCTGGACAAAGGTGATAAAGCTGCCCAGTCCCCCGGGAAACTCTGCCACGGTCATGCCTCCTTGCCTTGATTTCTGGCAAGATCTATTATTGCCCTTTTATGCATCTAAAAAACACTGCTACCGTTCCTCCCACACTAGACTTTTCTAGGTACAGCTTTGCAAATCCAGTAGTTTAACTAAGCAACCAATGTTAGCAAGGAAAACGCTGCATACATAACCGAGAGTTGTGGTAAAGGTCATCGCTTCCGGAGAAATTTCCGCAGAAGCTACCCGCGACGGGAACAGCAACGCCGCGCCGCCGACCTTATAGGACAGCGGCCTCGTAAGGTTAAAACCGACCCGTGCGATATTCAAGCTTCCCGCATAGTCCCGGTCCGCCTGCCAGCTACACGAAGGACAGACGAACCAGGAGCCGGAATCCTTCTCAGTTTTGTTTCCCGGAGAGATTACATGCTTTCCAGCACCGAGGCACCGCGGGCAGACCCGGCTCGTGCCTCCCGGCGGTACCATGAACACCCGGATACCCGCCAGCTTCGCCTTGTATCTCAGAAGCCGGAAAAGTAGACCCCGCACCACCGTGGACACCCACCAGTTGAGGTCCCGGTTACGGCCTTTTTTGCCGCGCAGCGTGACCAGCCATTCGACGAAAATGTGCCGGCAATCAAAAATTTTGGCCAATAAAACCAAAAGCATACTCACCGTGTGGGCCAGAGTGTGCTGTACCCGGTGGTACTTCTGCCAGGCCGCCGCTATCTTCCGGTTACATTTCTTCCAATCTGGAGTCCCTTTTTCGTACCGGTCACGTTCTTTCTGGAGTTTTTTGATGTCCTCCCGGATGCGGAAGAGCCTGGCCTTGAGCCCAAACCAAAAAACAAAGAAAGGCGGCGTGAGCTGGCCCTTCCTCGAAACCACCGTGCAGGTCACCAGCTTCCGCAGTCCCCAGTCCACACTCAATGCCCGGCCAGGGTCACCGGAAGGTTCCTCCTCCGGTACCTCCACCTTTACGTCCAGCAAAGCTACGAGTTCGCCGTCCGGCTTGACTTTGAGCCGCAGGTCGGGAGCGCACAAAGCCCCGCCCGCGGCCAGCTTCTCCTGAAGTTCAGCCGGTATCTCTACGGAAAAGGGGAACCACTGCCAGTCCTTTTTCGACCGCACCTCTATCGTAACCGGAAGCTTTATTTCGCCCGACAGCCGGTTTTCTTCCAAACGGTACTTTATCGCCTGCCCGTCTTCCGCCCCGTCATCCGGGGCCAGGGTGTACGTGAACCGCTTCGGTTCCGGCTTTCTCTGAAATTCGAAAAAGTCCTGCGGCAACCTTTCGTGCTCAGTGCAGAATTCCGCCAGTTGTTCGGCCACGTTTAGAAGGTATCCGAACTTTTCCGGGTTACCTTCAGCCTTGAATTCTTTATAGAGCTTTCTCGCCGTGTTTTTTGCCCCACCGGTAAAGAACGGGAGCAGGTGCTCGAATATGCGCTTCCGCTCGGCCTGGGAGCGCAGGATGCGGCCCGCCGACTCCAAAATGCACCGCCAGGGACGGCTGGGGATGTAAACATCCTCCGGACGAGACATCTCCGCGTCGAGAAGTTTCCAGATCTGTCCGGAGTGAGCCGCTACCTTCTCCAAACCTTCTAAAGACCAGTAATGCCCCAGGGCCTGCTCCTGCAGCTTCAAGCCCAGTGTAGTTAGAGTTTATTACCGGCCCGACAAACTCATTCGGCAGCCTTACGCTCGTCGTCAGTATCAAGGCGTTCCAGCGCCCCTTTCACTTCCGCTTTTAGCTTTTTTACCTTGTGCGACCTGTACCCGTAGAGTTTGCCTGCAAAAGAAGTGACTATGGTGAGGCTCCTGCGATTGGTGGAAAGACCAGAACCAACGTCAGTCAGTACTACTATTTCGGAAAATTTAGAGCCATATGTCCCCTTAAGCGCCTCCACCTGCCGCGTCCGTGTCAAGATCCAGTAGGTATCTCCACAACAACTTTTCCCGTTATGAGACCTCACCGCTCAAAAACATTAGCTTCAAGGCAGCGGCCTTGACATCCACCCCGCAGGTGGTCAGACAAACCCACCGACGGGGCGGCTCCGGGGAACAGGTAACAATAATACACCCCCCGTCGCAAAACCATTATACCACCTGCGGGGGCCCCGGCTGTCAAGGCTCCCCTAACGGCGCTGCCTCTTAAGCCCTCTGAGGCTCACCAGGGAACAGGTTAGCCAATAAGGGCAGCAAAATCTGGCCGGGCAAGTTCCCGTAAAACATACTTAATCCACGGCCGGTCGGCAAAAGGACCCTTTAATGCCGGTAATGTCGCCTGCAGCCATTTTTCCACATCCCCGGCTTTTTGTTTTTCCACTGGCTTTAACTGCGCTAATTCCCTCAGCTTTTCGCGTTTCACCGGCCAGCGCAAAACATAATTATCAAGCTTCCCGTTTGCCTTAGCGGCCAAAATCCGGGCCATCCGGTCCCCACCGTTAATGGTCCACCGGGCTCCCAGGCGTTTCATCCGCCGGGCCACGTTGTGTTGTATCTGCCCTTCAATGGTGCCCAGGCGTTTTGCTCCCGGCAAGGCAACAATCCCCACCCAGTTTTCCTCAAGATATTGCAAAAGCCTGGTGATCCTCTTCTTCCGGTTACCTCTGGTCTTTTTCGCTGCTTCCGTTAGAATCCCTTGGGTTTCCTGCCAGTTACCCCGGGAAATAGCTGCGGCTACCTTCCGAAAGGTTTCTTCATCATACCAGAGAGCTTCCGTTAAATGCTTGCTCAGGTGGTATGGGTCTAAGCGATATTCGGCGCCGGGGAAGTATTCCACTCCCTGCTTGGGCCAGTCTGCTCCATCGCCGCCAATGTAGATCTTTTGGGTCCGGCTTAAATCCCATTTCCCCCCGATCTCGGCATAACCTTCTTCCCAGGCTGCCTCACCTTCATTTAAGCTGCTTAATACAAGCTTGTTTTTCAGGGCGAAGCGATCCCGGTCTATTTGCTCCTTCCCCTCGTAAGCTACTATGTGTTTGATTTCTCTTCGTTTCTGCTTTTCCCTTTGCAGGCGGATTATCACCCCGTCGGCTTCAATACACAGCTCCGGCGCCACTTCTTTCCCTCCGGGAGCTTCGCCGTCTTCAAAAACTGCTGCTCTTTTTTCTTGGCCTTCGCGTTGGAGAACTTCGCCTACTTCCTGGGTGGCCTGCCAGATGGTCATGGAACTTACCCCGGGAACAAGGTAGCTCAAAATCTCCGCCGCCCGGTCAAAGGGAAGCTCAGTGCTTAGTTTGACAGCCAGTTCCTTTAAGCGGGGGGTAATCGTGGCCCGCTTCGGCCAGCCCAGTAGCTCATCCAAAAAGAAGTTGGTTTCCCCGGTTTTTTTGTTTTTGTACAGGCGCCTTTTGTAGAGAAATTCCCCAAAGGTGCTGATGGCTGTTTTATCCCGAAATCCAACCACCCTCCAGGTGCTCCGGTCACGTTCATTCATCAGGCGGGTATCGAGCTGTTCCAGTGCCCAGGTGAATATTTGGTTGCAGACCTTTTGACAAAGCTCATGGATGCCTTTTTCAAGTTCATAGAAGTCCTTGCAACTACCAAGTAATTCAATCAGACCCTTAATGAAAAGAAGGACTGCACCCACTATTTGGCGAATATTTAGCATGAGACCTCACACTCCTTTTTGGGGTGTTTTGGCGCGCGAGGTCTCATTTCTTTTTCAGGGGGCTGATCCCCTTCTGGTGCCTACTGAAATTTTATACACGGCCTTTCACAGTTAACTGAGTATCCCCCATGAAACAAACAAAAAAGCACACGCATAACTACGTGTGCCTGCAATCTATTTTACCTTCCGGCAATTACGCCGTTTCTTCCTTTTTCTTTTTGCGGTCTAGGGCCACCACCAGGGGTTTCTCCTTTTTCAGGATGGTCTCTTTAGTAATGATCACCCTGGCGATATCTTCCCGGGAGGGAATTTCATACATTACGTCCAGCATGATGTCCTCCAGGATGGCCCGCAGTCCCCGGGCGCCGGTGTTGCGCTTGAGGGCCTCCTGGGCCACCGTCCGCAGGGCGTCGGGGTGGAACTCCAGACTCACCCCATCCAGCTCGAACAGTTTTTCATACTGTTTGACCAGGGCGTTCTTGGGCTCGGTGAGGATGCGGATGAGGGCTTCCTCATCCAGGGCGTCCAGGGTGACGATAATGGGCAAGCGGCCGACAAACTCGGGGATAAGACCGTATTTAAGCAGGTCTTCCGGCAGGATCTGGCTTAAGATCTCCCCAATTTTCTGATCCCGCCTGCTCTGGATTTCGGCGCCAAAGCCCAGGCCCTTTTTCCCGATGCGGTTCTGGATGATCTTCTCGATACCGTCAAAAGCACCGCCGCAGATAAACAGGATATTGGTGGTGTCCAGCTGGATGAACTCCTGGTGGGGGTGCTTGCGACCACCCTGGGGCGGCACGCTGGCCACGGTACCCTCCAGGATCTTTAAGAGGGCCTGCTGTACGCCCTCGCCGGACACGTCCCGGGTAATAGACGGGTTTTCCGACTTACGGGCGATCTTGTCGATTTCGTCAATGTAGACGATGCCCTTTTCCGCCTTCTCCACATCGTAATCGGCCGCCTGGATGAGTTTTAAAAGGATGTTTTCCACGTCCTCTCCCACGTAACCGGCTTCGGTCAGGGATGTGGCATCGGCAATGGCAAAGGGAACATTGAGCAACCGCGCCAGGGTCTGGGCCAGCAGGGTTTTACCGCATCCCGTGGGCCCCAGCATGATGATGTTGCTCTTCTGCAGTTCCACATCATCTATCTTGCCACCCAGATTGATGCGCTTGTAGTGGTTGTAAACCGCCACGGCCAGGGTTTTTTTGGCCTGCTCCTGGCCGATGACGTACTGGTCCAGTATTTCTTTGATTTCCTTAGGCTTCGGGATGTCCCCCAGGTCAAGCCCAAGGTCCTCGCTCAGTTCCTCTTCAATAATTTCGTTGCAAAGCTCAATGCACTCATCGCAAATGTACACCCCGGGACCGGCCACCAGTTTTTTGACCTGGTCCTGGAGTTTGCCGCAGAAGGAGCACTTGAGCTGACCTTTGTCGTTAAACATAGCTAAACACCTCTTTTATTTTGGCTTGCGATAGGTCAACACCTCATCGATGATACCATATTCCTTTGCTTCTTCAGCGGACATAAAGAAGTCTCGATCAGTATCCCGGGCAATTTTTTCCCTGGGCTGACCCGTATGTTTGGCCAGCAGTTCGTTCAAGATATCTTTTATGCGCAGGATCTCCCGGGCATGGATCTCAATCTCCGTCGCCTGACCCTGCACACCGCCCAGGGGCTGGTGCAACATGATCCGGGCGTAGGGCAGGGCATAGCGCTTACCCTTGGCGCCGGCAGCCAGCAAAAAGGAGCCCATGCTGGCGGCCTGCCCAAGGCAGATGGTGGAAACATCTGGTTTAATATACTGCATGGTATCATAAATGGCCAACCCGGCAGTAACAACGCCGCCGGGGGAGTTGATATAAAAATGGATATCCTTTTCCGGGTCCTCGGCCTCCAGGAAAAGCATCTGGGCAATAACCAGATTGGCCACATGATCGTCTATAGGTCCGCCAATGAAAATAATCCGGTCCTTTAAAAGACGGGAGTAAATATCGTATGCCCGCTCACCGCGGTTGGTTTGCTCAACGACAATTGGCACTAAAGTCGACATGATAACGCTACCTCCTGCGTAAAGGATGGATTATTATTACTACAGCGATCACAAGCGGGAACTTATTCCGTCGCCGGTTGCCCGTCCTGCGCGACTATATTAGCCTGGTCCACTAAGAACTGGATTACCTTATCCCGCACCAACCCCGTTGTGACCGCCTCCAGCTGACCCTGGCCCTCCACCACTTTACGCACTACCGCGGGATCCTGCTGCATTTCTTTAGCCATCCGCTCAATCTCCGCCTGTATTTCTTCTTCGGTGACGGTGATGTTTTCAGCTTTGGCGATGGCATCCAGCACCAGCATGGTCTTCAGGCTCTCCCGGGCATCCGGGCGGAGGCGTTCTTCCATTTCCTCCACGGTGCTGTTTGAGTACTTCAAATAGTTTTCCAGGGTGAGGCCCTGAACCATTAAGCGCCGCTCCAGGCTTTGAAGCATTTCCGCCAGACGGGTTTGAATCATTTCCTCAGGGATGTCAACCTGTGCATTTTCCACCGCCTTCTTCAGGACGGCCTGACGGGTTTCGGCCTTTGCCCTGGCTTCGGCAGCTTGTTTTAATTTATTCTCCAGGTCCGCCCTTAATTCCTCCAGGGTATCAAACTCACTCACGTCCTTGGCAAACTCGTCATCCAGCGGGGCCAACTCCTTGCGCTTGATGGCCTTCACGGTAACGGTAAAAACGGCTTCCTTGCCCGAAAGCTCCGGCTTGGGATAGTCTTCGGGAAAGCGGACCGTGATCTCCTTCGTCTCGTTGATGGCCATCCCCAAAAGCTGGTCCTCAAAACCAGGGATTAACCCGGCGTTCCCAACTTCCAGGGTATAATCGGTAGCCTGCCCGCCCTCAAAGGGCTCGCCGTCCACCCGGCCTTCAAAGTCAATGGTAACCAGGTCTCCTTGCTGCACCGTACCCTCGTCAAGGCTCACCAGCTTGGCATGGCGGTTTTGCAACCGTTCCAGTTCTTTTTGTACATCCTCGGGCGTTACTTCCGTACTGGGTTGGGTTACTTCCAGACCCTTGTACTGGCCCAGTTCCACTTCAGGCTTTACCACTACCCTGGCCTTAAAAACCACCGGCTTACCCTCTTCCACCTGGACCAGTTCCAGCTGGGGCTGGGCCACCGGTTCGATACCCGTATCTTGTACTGCTTTAAAATAGGCTTCCGGAATCAGCATTTCCACTGCTTCATCCAGCAATGCCTGTTTGCCGATATGCCGCTCCAGGATAATCCGGGGAGCTTTACCAGGCCGGAAGCCGGGCACGTTAACCTTCTTGACCAGCTTCCGGTAGGCCCTATCCATTGCCTGGGAAAATTGATCGGCATCTACCTCTACTTCCAGTAAAACAGTATTTTTCTCTATCCTTTCCGCGTTAGCTTTCATCTATGCTCCCCCTTATAAAGCTTTTTAAATAACCAAATTTAGCCCCTTTTGCCATTATAGGCCGAACAGTATTATAGTGTAACCATTTTTGAGGTAAATACTTAATTCTACGGTTCAAGGATATTTCCTCCAGAAAAAAGGCCTTTTATTTCCCAGCCCCCAAAAAATTTATGGCAAAAATTTTTCCAAAAAAGCCCTTGCTGGCCCGATATATGCATTATACACTAGTAAGGTATTTTACCTGAAGAGAGCCAAAACTGCAATATGAAATTCTGTCAAAAATTAAAACACCGAAAAGTCACGGCAGGCTGCAGGTATTGCGGGCTCCGGGCGGGACCGGAAAAGCGGCAAAAAGTATACCTTTCCAAAAACTAAGAGAGCGTGCTTTCTGGTATTTAGAATCTTGAATATTCTTTTTAGAAAAAAGATGTATTGCATTTCCGTCCTGTATACAATATACTGTTTGTTGAATACAATAAACAAAATTTGGTTATCTTCAACCGGCTGATCTTACAAGGTTCTTACCGGGGAATTTTAAGCGGGATTGATGAAAGCGGGAATTTATAAAAATTAAAAAGGAGGGCTGATAAATGATCGACTGGACCAATGCTCTGGTAGTAGCCATCAGCGGTATTGTTTCGGTGTTTCTGGCCCTGGGCATACTAAGCGCGGTGGTGAGCTTTTCCGGCTGGCTTTTTGCCTACAGCGCCAGGAAAAAAGCTGCCGTTCAACAATCCCAGCAGGCACCTGCTCAGGGAAAAACAGTTGCAATTCACTAGGAAAGGGGGTTCTGTAAGTGGCTACTCCGGTCAATTCACCCATGGTGGGCAAGCTGATTTCAGTTGATGTTAAAGTGGGGGATCAGGTGAAGGAGAATGATCCCGTGGCCACTATTGAAGCCATGAAAATGTATGTCAAAATCTATGCTCCGGCCAGTGGTGTGGTCAAGGAAATTAAAGCCAGTCCGGGCGATGTAGTCAACCCTGATACGGTAATCTTAACTTTGGAGTAGAAGAAAGGGGAACTGGCTATGCTGGAGCAGTTGACAGAGGTCATCAACAGCACGGGGCTCCTCAGTTTGACCCCGGGCAATTTAATCATGTGGGCCGTTGCCTTTGGTCTCATGTACCTGGCCATAAAAAAAGGGGTCGAACCCCTCCTGCTGGTGCCGATTAGTTTTGGTATTTTTGCAGCCAATTTTCCCCTCACTGGACTGATGGAACCGGGAGGGCTGTACTACTTGTTCTTCCATAACGGCATCCAGAACGAGTTAATCCCTCCCCTGATCTTCCTCGGTCTGGGAGCCATGACCGACTTCGGTCCGGTAATTGCCAATCCCAAGACTTTACTGCTGGGTGCGGCCGCCCAGCTGGGAGTTTATGCGGCCTTCTTCACCGCCCTGTTATTTGGTTTTAGCGTTGCCGAAGCGGCCGTCATTGGCATTATCGGCGGTGCGGACGGACCCACCACCATCTTCCTTTCGGCCAACCTGGCTCCGCATCTGATGGGGGCAGTTTCCGTGGCTGCTTATTCCTACATGGCCCTGGTGCCCCTGATTATCCCGCCGGTGGCCAAGTTGCTGACCACACCCAGGGAGCGGGCCATGGTCATGAAACAAATGCGCCCGGTAAGCAAGGGAGAAAAAATCCTCTTCCCCCTGCTGGCCAGCCTGGTGATTATCCTGCTGGTGCCCAAATCGGCGCCCTTAATCGCCATGTTCATGCTGGGCAACCTGTTCATGGAATCTGGTGTGGTCCAGCGCCTCACCGACGTTTCGCGCAATGAGCTGATGAACATCGTAACCATCTTTTTGGGCCTGGGTGTTGGCGCTACCATGTCGGCGGAAACTTTCCTTAAACCCCAAACCATTTACATTTTCATTCTCGGTGTCGTGGCCTTTGCCTTCGCAGCTGCGGGCGGCATCCTGATCGCCAAGATCATGAACTTGTTTACGACGAACAAGGTCAACCCGTTGATCGGTGCGGCAGGAGTATCCGCAGTTCCTATGGCCGCCCGGGTGGTGCACCAGCTGGGCTCGGAAGCCAACCCGCAGAACTATCTGCTCATGCACGCCATGGGGCCGAACGTAGCCGGGGTAATCGGTACTGCCGTAGCCGCCGGAGCCTTCATCACGGCCATCCATTAAGGCGAAAACCCCTTTGGCGCGCCGGGGAACTCAGTGAAGTTTCCCGGTTTTTTTAATTAAGGGACTGGAGAATGTTGATGCCGCAGCAACCGGCGGCTAAGGAAAAGCAGGAACAGCAAGGCCAGGCCGCCGCCCAGGGCGAACCCGGCCGGAGCACCCCAGAAGTGGGCCACAGTACCGCTGAAAAAATTGCCCAGCGGCACCAGGCCGATAAAGACCAGGGAATAAATGCTCATCACCCGGCCCCGCAGGTAGTCGGGAACGTTCATTTGGACGGTGGCGTTGGCGGAAGCACTAAAGGTGCTCACAGCAAAGCCAGCAAGGCACAGCAGCAATAGGGCCAGGGGGTAGTAGCGCACCAGGGCCAGCAATAGCTCGCACAAACAAAAGCCTGAAGCGGCGGCCAGGAGCAATTTGACCCGCGGGCCGCGATTGCTGAGGTAGGCGAGGGTAAGTGCGCCCATAAAGGCCCCCAACCCCGTGGCAGACATGAGAAAGCCAAAGCCCTGGGCCTCCCTGTGCAGCACCTCCCGGGCAAAAACGGGTACCAGCACGTTAAAATTGATGGCCAGGGTACTCATACTGCCTACCATGGCCAGTACGGTGAACACCGTTGGGTTGGAAAGAATATAGGCAAGGCCCTCCCGTACATCTTCCCACAGTTTTTTATGCCCCTCCCGGACAGCCTTATCCTCCTGTACCTGGATCAACAAAAGCCCGCCCAGCACGAACAAAAAGCTGGCCGCGTTGGCCAGGAAACAGGCCGCAATCCCCACGGTGCTGATCACCAGACCGGCCACGGCCGGACCAATGATGCGCGCCCCGTTGAATACGGAGGAATTGAGGGCAATGGCGTTCATCAGATCATCCCGGCCTACCAGCTCGATGATAAAGGCCTGGCGTGCCGGCATGTCCAGGGAATGCATGGTCCCCAAAAGAAAAGCCAGCACCGCCACGTGCCAGTACTGTACCACGTTAAAAAGGGTAAGCAGGCCCAGAACAAGAGCAATGAGCATAGACATGCCCTGGGCAAACAGGAGCAGGGGTCGCTTGGGCAGGCGGTCGACCACCGCCCCGGTAAACAGGGCGAAGAGGAGCAACGGGAGGAACTGGAGGGCCCCCACCAGCCCCAGCAGAAACGGGGAACCGGTCAGTTCCAGCACCAGCCAGGATTGAGCCATATTCTGCATCCAGGTGCCCACCAGGGAAATGCACTGGCCGGTCCAGAACAGGCGAAAATTCCGGTGGCGCAGGGATGAAATAATGGCTTTGAATCCCGGGCTCTTTTTTTGTTCCGGATAAGGGTGTATTCGCATGTTTTTTGGTGAACCATCCTTAAAATTTTGGCTTTAAATTCCGGCTACAGGTCCAATTCTCTGCAAGCCACCGTTTTCCCTGCCCTTTAAATGGGAGCTGGTGAAAACTCGCCGGTCAAAAGAGCGCTGTACATTGAAAACGCTTTGTATACCGTCTCGGATCACTTGATTAAAATGAACGACCTCAATAGCTTGAAGGAAATCAACCGGCTCCGGATTGACAAGTGACGTGGCCGGTAAAAAAGCGGGCCGTCCCAAAGGCAGGCCCGCCTTCTCTTTGATTCTCCCTTACTCCAGCCTGAACTGGCTGACCATTTCCTTCATAGAACCAGCTATTTTGTTTAGCTCGGCGGCTGAAGCCGCAACTTCTTCCATGGCCGCGGTTTGTTCCTCCGTGGTAGCCGCCACGTTTTGAACCGCTTCGGACATCTGCCCCGCAGACACAGCCACTTCCTGTGCCTTCTGGCTGAGTTCCTTGACCAGCTCGATAATGGACATCAGGGACCGCCCCACTTCCTCCACCACCCGGCTGCCTTGAACGGTTTTTTCCTTGCCGCTTTCCATAATTCTCACGGCCTGGGCGGACTGTTGCTGCACCTCGCCGATGATGGAGCTTATTTCTTTTGCCGAGCGAGCGGAATTTTCCGCCAGCTTGCGCACTTCTTCCGCCACTACGGCAAACCCCCGGCCGGCCTCCCCGGCCCGGGCCGCCTCAATGGCTGCATTTAAGGCCAGGAGGTTGGTCTGTTCGGCAATATCGTTAATTGCACCTACAAACAGCACTATTTTTTCTATGGCCTGGATTAACGTTTCTACAGACCGGGCCGCTTCTTGAGACGACTGCTCAATTTCCTGCATGGTATCTATCACCCTGTCGATATTCCGCTGGCTCTGGTCGGCCTGCCGGCCTGCTTCCGCCAGTCGGCCGGAGACGGCTTTTATGTTTTCAGCCACGTTGTCCACCGTAGCGGCAATTTCACCAACGGTAGAGGCATTTTCGGTAGCCGCACTTGACGTCTGATCCATCTGGGAGGAAAGTGCCGCCGCGGTGTTGGAAACCTGGGCGCTTCCCTGGCTGATGCCTTGAATCAACTGCCGCAGCCCCTGGCGCATCTGCTCGAAGGCGTGGGCCAGGCGGCCTATTTCATCGCTGGAGCTTACAGATACTGCTGCTGTGAGATCACCCCGGGCCAGCCGCTCCGCCGCCACCACCATATCGCTCACCGGCCGCACAAAACGCCGGGCAAAGAAGACTGCAAGCAAAACGGCAAGCACCAGACAGCCCAGGAGCGAAATGACAACCGCCAGCACCACCTGCCCGACCCTTTTCATGGTTTCCTGCCTGATCATGGCCGCTTCCTTCTCGATATCGTCTACATATATGCCGCTTCCAATAATCCAGTTCCATGGGCCGAACAGCTTCACATAGGAAATCTTGGGGTAACCCACCGAGGGGTCTTCACCGGGCTTGGGCCAGTAATAGACCACGGTGCCCTCGCCCTTTTCGGCACAGAGGCGGTTCATTTCCGCAAAAAGTTTCTTCGCCTTCACCCGCTCCCGGACTTCCGGGGCATCCTTGGTATAGATTTGTCCCTGGTAAAATATGGAGCGCACCAGGGCCAGGTCCTCATCGGCGGCCATGTCCTTACCCTTCAATTCCGGTTTGATGGGGTGCATCAGCATTACCGCCCGTTCCCCCGCGGTGTGAATCCAGAAATAGCCTTGTCCCTCGTCGTAAAGCATGTGGCTGATGCGTTTAAAAGCCCGCTCCTGTGCATCTTCCACCGTTAACTCGCCTGTCTTGACCCGTTGCACGTATTCACCGGTCAGGTTATGGGCGCTTTCCACCAGGCTCCTTAACTTGCCCTCCCGCTCCGCCAGCATTTGTTCGCGGATTTTTTCCACATTGCTTTCCCCAAACCGTTTAATCTGCCATACGCTCAATGAACCAATAATAAGTGCCGCCAGAACAATCAGGCTTACCACCAGGGTGACCACCTTGCCCTGCATGCTTTGGAAACCCCGAAACATTACCATACCCCCTTCGTCAATTTAAGGGGCTATTTTTCGTCGTATTATTCTTCATTTCCTGCCGTAAATTGTCTTTTTTGGCTACCTTCCGTACACTTGGTAACAAATAGCTCCGTCAGGCGCGGGTCAAACTGCCGGCCGGCCTTCTCATTCATCATTCCCTCTCGTGCAGGACAAAGATATATCTTGACCAAAAATCTCCCAAATGTTAAATTCATACCGGTAGCCATACCAGCAAAAGGAGAGGGCGGAAATGTCTGAAGATATGAGGGAATACCTTGAGCCAGTTTTTATTAGAGCCAGGAACCTGCCTGAAGCCTGGTACCTGCTTTTAAAAAAGCTGTTTGAAATTGACGCCTATACATATTTCCCCGAGTGGGGCGGCGGCGCGGACGAGCACGGCCGGTGCGACAACAGCCGGCGGGAGTTTGATTTCGCAGTCTGCCAGATCACCCACCCCTGGGAGCGACCGCTTTGCGATATCCTGCCACCCGGACTGGGTATTCCAGCTCCCCCTACCACGATGGACAAGATCGAGGAGTACTTTGCCACCTATATCCTGAACCCGTACAAAGCGGAAAACGAGTCGTACACTTACGGCGAACGCATCTGCGAGCAGGTGGACGACCTGATTCGCTACTACCGCACCTATGGATTTGACCACGTGAAGGGGTGCATAGAAATCGCTTCTCCGTCCGATCTGGCCAGAGGTAAATCCCTGCCCTGCCTCAGGCTGATTGACACCAAAATCCGCATGGATAGAAAGGCGGGCGTTTACCGGATGCACTTTTACGTCTACTTCCGGGCCTGGGATTTGTGGGGCGGGTTCCCGGTTAACATGGGCGGCCTGCAGTTGTTCAAAGAATGGTTGGTTGAGCAGATAGGCCCCCACCCCAAAACGGGTATCCCCCTGGAAGACGGAGAAATGATCGTCATGTCCAAAAGCCTCAATGTGCGCGGCCACATGGAACCTTTCGCCCGCGCCAGGGTCGGCCTGTAAAACAAAAACTCAGCAGGTGGAGATGTCTTTGCCGGCTTCTTCGATGTATCCCTAGATTTCCTAGTAAGCCCACGATTACCCGCGAGGGAAATATAATTGAAAGGGGGGAACGATCCATGTCCGAGCAACTGCTGAAAGAGATCCTCGGTGAATTAAAGGCCTTGAATCAATGTGTCGGCAATATGGACCAACGCATCGGCAACGTGGAGCAGCGCATCGGCGGCCTCGAACAAGGCCAGGAGGAGCTCGCCGGGCGCATGGAACGAATGGAACAGCGCATCAGCAACGTTGAGCAGGGCCAGCAGGAGCTTGTCAAGCGCGTCAGTGGCCTGGAGCAGGGCCAGCAGGAGCTCGCCGGGCGCATAGAACGAATGGAACAGCGCATCAGCAACGTTGAGCAGGGCCAGCAGGAACTTGTCAAGCGCGTCAGCGGCCTGGAGCAGGGCCAGCAGGAACTTGTCAAGCGCGTCAGCGGCCTGGAGCAGGGCCAGCAGGAACTTGTCAAGCGCGTCAGCGGCCTGGAGCAGGGCCAGCAGGAACTCGCCGGGCGCATGGAACGAATGGAAGCCCTTATCGAAAACGAAATCATCGATAAGATCCGCGCCCTCTTCGATGCCCGCGCAGTTCACATGGATTATTTCGTCAGCATCAGGAACTCCGTGGCCAGAATCGAAGAGAGAGTCGAGCACCTTGCACGAAGACAAGTAGAAACTTTTATCAAGCTGGAAGAGCACGACCGGGAAATCAGGCTCCTGCGCCTGGAAATGTCCGGTCATTGATCCTTTACTTATGACATAATGACAAATAAAAGACCGCCTCAGGGTTTAACCTGAAGACGGTCTTTTTTCTGGCGTCCCAGGAGGGATTCGAACCCCCGACCCACGGATTAGAAGTCCGTTGCTCAGGCCCAAACCCTCCAGCCCGCATCATTCCTGCACTTTCCCGAAACTGCCCTCGTCACCAACAACGGATTCAGTCGTTTTTCTTTGCGGGTAAATATTCGGAATCCGTTGTTCTGTTTCCTTCCGCTTTCCCATAGAATTTTCCCATGCCTCTATGAGCTTTTCTTATGCTCCGGCCCGGTGGTCTGGTGGCCTGATGGCTTGGTGAGAGGGTGGCCTGGCTACTGCAAGAGATTTCTACTTTTTAGAAACGTTAGTTCCGTGGCCGGGAACTCTTCCTTACCACCCTCCTGAAATACCTTTCCATCTTCATTTCCAATTCTTCCCTATCCCAAAGTCCTTCCTCAAACAACCTGTCCCGGTAGGCCTTCATCTTTTCATACTGTTCCGGCGTTATTTTCCCCCTCTCTTTCCATTTCCTGTACTTGTCCAAAACTTGTGCCTTCAAGTCTAGCCCTTGTGCCCTTCGTCTACTCATTCTTTTCGCCGGTGTTTCGTGTTCCTTCCCCATTTCCCGGTTAAAGAAAGCGTATAAGGCGGCGGTGAACACGTCCGGCGGTGAGATAACGGCCCGGCCTTTGATAACGTCCAATTCGGTGAAATTTCTAAGATGCCTGAGATACCTTTTGACGTTCTGATCCAGTATCTTTTTTGCATAGTCCACAAGCCCGCTTTCCGGCGGCTTTTTCAACTGGAGGTAGTAAACCCCCATGTCATAGACAAAGCTGCCATATTCGGAGAAAAGAACGGGAGTTTTGCCCCGCATGTAGAGGCGGTAGTTTTCAGGCGGCCCGGTAAAGGCTTGAACAAACTCTTCCAATTCCCGGAGGCCATACCCTTCCTCAAATGGCCGGAGGAATACCCCCCTTAGTTTTGCTTCCTTCCCCTGGACAATGGCCCTCCAAATGTCCACCACCATGTAGAAAAAACCCAGGGTATTTTCTAATTCGCTTACCAGGATGGCGTTACCCTTTCTGTTGATAAGCGGCCCATATTCCTGCCAGAAATCAATCAATGCGGCGTGGTTGCCGTTCAATACCTCTTCGGCCAGGGTAAAAACCTTCCTGTCAATGTCTGCCGGCAGCTTTTCGGCTTTCTTCGGATCCTCCCATACCAGGCATGGCCGCAGGTATTTCCCCGGTAAGCCCTCCCCTATTTCCACGGCCAGCCTGTGGCTTTTCCAAAACTCCTCTGCTTTTCTGTCCGGCAGGGTAATCTCCCAGGGAAACTTTTGTTCAATCCAGGCCCGGCATTTGCCCGGTGTTTTCAGGGTGATAGCGGTGGTAATCTCCATGTTCTGTTTTCTCTCCTGTCCGTTATTGTCCGTTAACATAATAGTACTATGGACTTAGCAAAAATTCAAGAGGGAGGTATTCAAAATGAATCGGATTCGGGAAATTCGCCAGCAGAAGAAGATGACGCAATTCGAGCTGGCCCGCCGAACCGGTATCCACCCCGTAAACCTGTCCAAAGTTGAATCTGGAGTTTTGAGGGCATACCCCGGCTGGCGGAAAAGAATTGCGGAAGCCCTGGGGGTGACGGAAGATGAAATCTTCCCAAAAGAAAAATAACGAAACCATCATTTCCGCATATGTCGGTGGACAGCTGAAAAAATGCGGTGTCTTGAAGCAGGAAAACGGCCGGTACGTTTTTGAGCAGCGAATCAGGGAAAGAGACATCTTAAAAATTCGTGGGGCGGCGGGTGTTGATCTGAGATACGAACCCCCTCTTCCCGAAGATTGCATAATTAGGCATGTCATAAGCGAATCCGGCAGTGAAACAGTGTTCGAAATTCCGCTTCAAGCGTTAAAACAACATCCCAAAATGGATATTGCAAGTATTGGCCCTAAGCACCCCAAAAGAATGTACTTGAGTTACCGCTTCTGGCGAAATCGAACACTAGAGGAAATGCAGCCCCGGCTTTTCGAGGCGGTGTAGTTATGAGTGATAAATACTCATTCAACGAACGATATGGCGAATCAATCGTTTCCGGCGGTGTGGCTGCCGTCCCTTTCGCCCTCTTCCGTTACCAAAAAGAACTGGGACTAAGCCCGGAGGAAACCTGGTTTGTAGTCTACATACTCTCCTTCAAATGGGACGGCGGCCTTCCATACCCGTCTTTGCGAAAAATGGAACGGCTTACCGGCGTCCCACGGCGGAGGCTTCACCGGATTAAGGACAGGCTGATAAGCAAGGGATACCTGCAAATTAGAAATCAGTTTCGTAAGGACGGCGGCCAGGACAGAAACCGGTACGACTTTTTTGGCCTGTTCAACAAGCTAAAATGGCACATCGAGCAAGATAAGAATCCAGAAAATCCAATAGCTGAGGACGATACCCCCGGTGACAAAATGACACCGGCCCCGGTGACAAAATGTCACCGCCCCGGTGTACGATTTGACACCGGCCCCGGTGTACGAAATGACACCCCTAAAGAAGAATCAGTAATAAAAGAAGAATCAGGGATAAATACTACTACGTCTACACCAGAAGAAGCCCAATTTATTTCTACATTGTCTACAGTGGAGAATTATCCCCTGGACATAGAAAAGGATGTTGCATTTCTAAAGAAACTCAAGGAACTGTTTCCGAACGTTGATGTAGTGGAAGAAACACGCAAATGGGCGGTGTATAAACTCGATAAGCCACTAAAGAAGAACTCCAACCCGCGAAGCCAAATCAGAAACTGGATGGAGATAGCAGCTAAAAAACAACAGGGAGGTAAACCAAATGGCGGCAGAATTAAACCCGTTGCAAAACCATCAGAGACATTCGATGACTGGCTATGATGAATATCTAGACAAGGTACGAAAACTCTTCCCTATTACCGCGAACTGGCCTGATGAAACGATTATTGAAAACATCAGGCTTTTCAAGGAAGCGAGCGAGCATATATCAGGGTATTGCTGCAACATCCGTCCTTTGAATCCGCGACACACATACAAAGCCCCGACAGAACGTCCCGGTGAGTTTGAGACTGTGCAGTGTCCCAAGGCATGGCAGACGGCGGTGAAGGAAGCCATAGCCGAGGCCAATCTTCCAAAGCGATTCTTGAGGCTTAAACTGGCCGATTTAGACGATGGAGAAGCAAAGACAAAACTGCTGGCCTATGTGAACGATTTTGAGGCCCTGAAACGGGAGGGAAAAGGTTTACTCCTGGCCGGCAGCGTAGGGACGGGGAAAACACAAAGAATTGTATCGTTGGCTGCCGAATTAATCAATCGTTATCTGACGCAGGTAAAGTTTGTGACGTGTCATGAACTTCTCGAATTGTATAAACAAAGTATGAATGATGGTATTAAAAGGTTGAAACTCAAGGAACTTCGTGAATGCGAACTGATGATAGTTGACGATGTGGGAGCGAATCGTTTTTCGGAATACGACCAGGCGGCATTCGGCAGTTTCATCAACGAACGTTATAATGAAATGCTTCCCGTTGTTTTAAGCACGAATCTGAGTAAGGCGGATTTAAAAGAGCTGGTTGGCGAGAGGGTTACCAGCAGAATCACCGAGATGTGCGAGCGAATAGTTTTAACTGGCCCCGACAGGCGGGAAGGGAGGTGAATAGTGTGCCCCGTATCACTTTTCGATTGGGCGATGAGATTGATACTGAATTGAGGCGGTTACTGAAAAACATCCGCAGGGACAATCCACGGATGGATGTAACGGTATCGGATATTATCCGGGCAGCTCTCCTGGCCTACATTCAGCAGTGGAAATTCATTTCCTGGGCTCAAGGCAACTACAAACTCCGGCCTAGGCCCAAGCGAGGCCCGCCGGAGGCCGGGAAGTAATACTAGTATCAAACACTAGTGTTGGGAGGAAAACGGAGATGGCCTCATTCCATAAAGTCAACGTAAAAGTGGCCCGAATGAAAGGCAAATACCAGGCCTGGCCGGGGAAACCACCGAACTACAAAAAGCGAAAGAAAGGTGGTGGCCAGGATGCGATGCTCAAGGTGCGGAGTTGAAATGGATGCGGAAGATTTGAAGAACGGTGTTTGTGCAATTTGCCTCGAATACGATGAAAGGAAGAGGCGAAAAGAACTGGCCCGCCGTGGCAAACTCCGGGCGGCGGGTGGACTGGCGGGGAAGCCACAACCCTGCTGGCCGTGGCCGCAGTTGGCCTATCAATGCAGTCGGATAATTAGCGGAAAGAAAGGAGAATGAATCATGAACGGACACTCTTCGGCAAATCTGGCGATTGCGAAAGGCATTCCGGTACGGGTGGCAAGTCCTGAGCAGCCACTGGTGCCAAAGACAAGGGTATATGTCCACGCGAAAGACATCGGATTCAAGGCCTACAGCGAACTAGCAGACTTCCTGATGGAGCAGGAGCAGGAGAAAAAGAAGCCCTCATTCCTGAGAAAAAGGGAAAACAAAGTTAGCCTGGAGGAAATTCTGAGCGATATTGATGTGCGGGTGACGGAAGCGTTTGAGAAAGAACTGGCCGAGGTTTCGACGAACATCCCGAAGGCCGAGCTGGAGGAATCCCTGGCCGGATTCAAGCGGGAAGCCCGTTTGGAGTTTCTGAAAAGCCTCTTGAGATACTGGCCCGAATTCGCCAGGCAGGTGTACGAGCTCGAACCTTCGCTATCCCCGCCACCCCAGGTAAATAAGGAGCAGTTGAGTAAGCTGCGGGAGCTTCAAAAAATCGTGGACAGGATTGTTGAAGATGTGGAGCGGGCAATATCGGAAGTCACCAAATACCTGGACATGGTGGCTGAGGCGGCCAGGGAAGAAAACTCCATCCTCCAGGGTACAGCGGAGGCAGGCAAAGGGAGGCTTCAGGAGTTACCCCCCCGGCTGGCCTGGGCTATCAGGACGCGGATTGTGCAATACGAAAGCCAGCGGGCAGGCTTCAGTGAGCGGATAAGACCTTTGGCGGAAACGGTCAAGTGGAGAAGGTGGTGAGCACATGGACCCGGTTATGGCCAAATACCACCCTTCGCAGTGGGAAAAACTGAATGAGAAGATAAGGATTCTGGTGGAAATCGAAAATCAACTCCGGCCAGAACTAGAAAAGGCAAAACAAACAGTAGAGGAACGGGAGGAAGAGTTTAAAGCGGCCCTCAGAATGTATGAAGCCGTCAGGGAACAGCTCCGGCGGATAAGGCTGGAACGTGAAACAATCGTCACCAACATGGAAATGGCAGCCAAAGCCGCAGGCAGGCGAAAGAAGCTGATTTAACGATGAATTTCATCGGCAAAGGGTGTCGGCAATGATGGACACCCTTCGTTGTTTGCCGGCAAACCTGTTCGACGAATTTCGTAGTACGACAGAGCCGTCCGTTTTTCGGATGGCTGGCCTGCCACACCCAGGAGGAAATAGCGGAGGCGGTGGGGTGTCACCATAGTACGGTACAGGAAGTTTTGCGGGAAAAGGCAAACTTGCCGGAATCCGCGTAGCGGCACTGGAAGCCGAAAAATGGCTTGCGAAAGAGGCGAAGGAGAGGCAGAGAAAACATGGAGGAACAGCCCCTGGAAGGCCAAAAACACTTCCTCAAAAGATTGAGGAAGTGTCTATTCTGGAAGAAAATAGGGAAACCGTTAGTCAAAAAATTGAGCAACGGAGGAATAAATCCGACGGCGAAGCTGCAGAACAGGCGGCAAAGCTGTTCGGGACTAATGGCCAGACGTAATTTGACGGATGAGCAGAGGCTTTTGGTGTGCGGAATTTGCGAAGGCGGCAGGCACGTAGTAAAATTGAGGAGGAAATAAATCCCAATAGGGGTACTCAAAAAATTGAGGAAGCCTATCAAATAGGCTGTTCCGCTTTGTTTCACCTTCCATAATGGCACCCCTGCGTTACCCGCTTTGGCGGGTATTTTTTTGGCAACGAAGTGCCCCGAAAAGCCGTACATCCCGCACCATCCGGGCACGAGGCGGCCCGCCCTATTTCCGCCGGAACCAACCCTGGCTTTCGGGTACGAAGTTTGCTTAGCAATGTTCGCACCAATAGCCAGAACGTAACCTGGCCGGTATAATCCAGCAGTTACGGCATATTGCCCGTGATTCGCTTCGCTACTATGGCTATTTCTCTTGATGCAGTATCATCGAAGTAGGCGGGCGGCGGGTATGCCCGCCAATTCCGCATAAAATGCGGCCTGGAGGGTGCTGAAGGCCCTATTTGGGATACTTCCAGGCGGTAATGCACGGAAAAATTTTGGAGGTAATACGGTACTAGTGTTTACTACTAGTGTTGGAGGCATTTTTTGGTGTATACTGACGGGAGGGATAACTCTCCCGGCGGGCGGCACACCCTCCCCCCTACCCCCGCGGCCCCGGAAGGAGGCTGGTCATGCCGGTTGTCCCGCTTTCACCGAGGGAATTTCAGGAGAAAACAGCCCTTTGCTGGGCTTGTGCCAATGCCACGGGTGCTGATTGTGCATACTTCTCCATCAAGGAGCCTTTGGTTGGCCTGGAGGCTGTCGGTGCAGTGGCCTACATGGTGGAGATAGAGGGCAGGCCGTCCTTCAAGGTGGCCCGGTGCCCTCACTTCCGGGAAGGCCCTCTCAGGCCATTGAGCGAACAGGCACTCCTGGCCGTTGCCTTCCTCTAACGCATAAACGGCCATAGAAAGGGCGATAACTGGCTGGCAGGTATGATAACATTACCCTCTCCGTTTTCTCCTGCTGTAGGCCAAAATTAAAGGCCGCTTATGCGGCCCGTTACTTCTTCTTCACCTTCCCGGCCCTTGTCCTCTCCGGCAGTAACTGCTTCACCGGGGAGGCTACGGCGTGTTGTTCGGCTAAGTCATTCTCCGTCAAGGCAAGGTATCGTTTTGTCATACTCAAGTCCGCATGGCCCAGCATCTTCTGCAAGGCATAGACGTGCCCGCCACCTCGCAGGAACATGATGGCGGAGGAATGACGCAGGGAATACGGCGTCAAGGGATACCCCAGCTTCCGGGAGTATTGCCTTATTCTATGTGCCCAGGAGCTTACAAGCATTGGCTGGCCGTCCTGGTTGGCGAAAACCGGAACGGTATCGTCCCAATCCTCCGGCCTTGCTTCCATCAGCTTTCTGATGGCCTTTGCCGTGGTGTGGGAGTATGTCACCGTCCTGGACACCCTGGTTTTGGCCACATCCCTGGATACAGTAACCTGGCAGGCCCGCAGGTTGAAATCAGAAGGAAGCAATCTCAGTGCTTCCCCCGGCCTCAAACCGCAGTCAACCTGCAGGAGAATCAAGGCATAATCTCGAATACCCGTATACGTCTTTCTGTTGGGTAAGTCCAGGAGCTTTTCCAGTATGTCCGGTGGAATGTCCCTGGCCTTACCCTCATCCTTTCTTTTGTGCAGCCCGGCGGTGGGATTGGCGGCCAGGATACCCTCTTCTACGCACCAGTTGAAGAAGGCCCGCAGGTAGGCCAGCGGAAGGTTGTAAGTTGCCGGTGCTTTCCCCGCCAATTCCGCGAAATAACGTCTGACGGCGGCCCGCAAGGCCTCGTAATCACCCCAGGCGTCAGGGTAGGCTTGAAAGAACTTGCTGATTCTTGTGTGGTAGTCATGGATTGTCCTTTTTGCCTTACCCTCCGCTTTCTTCTGGAATAAAAAATCCTCCAGAACATCCTCCCACGTCCGGCTTGCCTGCTTTTGCAGCTTGAGCACCTTTGGCATGTTGCCCTTCCTCCCCTTTCCTGCCGAATCCGTTGTTGTCGGGAAGGGCGTTTCAGGAACAAACGGATTCAAAACAAAAAGGCCCTTTCCGGCAATCCGGAAAAGGCCCGTAAATCAAGGCTGGCGTCCCAGGAGGGATTCGAACCCCCGACCCACGGATTAGAAGTCCGTTGCTCTATCCAGCTGAGCTACTGGGACATGATAGGGGGCAGGTTGCCTGCAGCCCCTATTGATTCTCAGTGCTTATATTATACAATACGAAGTGTTACGCAGCAACAGCCTGTGACAAGCTTTTTACATCTCCTGTACCTGCGGCTGGGTCAGGGGATCGATGCCGGCCTTTTGCATCAGGCGGCAAAAAAGGCAGGTATCGGCCGTGGTCGGCTGGCCGCATAGGGAACAACCTTTTAATTCCACAGGTGTATCGATGAAACTCCTGCGCCCCCTGTCCCAGAAACCGAAGAGGAATCTTTGTTTCGTACCGGGCATTTTCTCTTCCAGGGAGTTAATTAATTCTTTATAAGCTAAAGATGTCGCCCCCCTGGCCAGCGGGCAGTCATCGGCAAGAAACTCGATACCCTTTAACCGGCAATACAATTCCGTTTCCATTTCCCCCAACCGGACCAGCGGTTTAACGCGGGCGGGGAGGCGGGCATGGGTGGAGGGCAGGTGTGGATACTGGCGTGCCAGGTATCCTTCCTGCCAGCCAAATAAATTGCCAAGCAAAGCTGCTGTTTCGTCGTCCAGATTGTGTCCCGTGGCCACCACCCGGTAGCCCTTTTGCTGGACCACCAGGTTCATCAGGTACCTTTTAACCGTACCGCAAACGGAACAACTCACCCGGCGGGTACGCCGGACGATTTCCTGCATATTGCTGCCGTATGTGTCCACCAGGGAAAGCACGTACAACCTGGCTCCCCGGTTAGCGGCAAACCTTTCACAAATCAACCGGGAACCTTCGGAATATTCCCCTATGCCCAGGTCCACGTGCAACCCGTCCGCCCTGTACCCCAGGGACAAAAGGGCATCCCACAGGGCCATGCTGTCCTTCCCGCCTGAAACGGCAACCAGCACCTGCTGCCCCTCGGCAAGCATTTTATATTTTTTGATGGCCCTGGCTACCTGCCTTAAAAAGTACTCAATAAAATGTTCCTGACAAAAGGCCGCATTGGTCGATTTGAGATTTATTACCGACTCCCCTTTGCATTTCACACAGCGCCGCATCGTCAACCACCCTCTTTCCTCCGGTAAAAGTGAAAGGGGAGGTAGAAAACAGCTTCTTTCCTTGTAACAATTATCTCAAATAGGTATTGCCAACCAATATTGTATGATATAAACTAATATCAGGTGATGTTCACCTTTCATTCTCCCGGGATGTTCCCGGGAAAGGGCAGGGGCTGGCCCGGCGGGAGAAAGCTCCGATGGAACGTGCGCTGGCTGGCAGTGGCGCACGCGAAGCGGGCTTTAACGATGAGGTTTCCTTTGGGAACTGAGCACTGCCGGGTAGCCTGCACTGGGGTGTACGGGAAACGGCATTCCGGTCGGCCAAACCGTTCCTGTCCTTCAGGTGGGAGCCTTTGGGCGATAAGACCACCCCGCCGTTTGGAAGCCGTCAGGCTGTATAAAGACGGTGGGCCTTTCGGGTCTGCCGGATGACGTACCGGTTTGGCGGTCACTGTTTCGGGCGGGACTCCAGAAGCCCGCGGTCCGCCTGCCCCGTCAGCCGGGCAGGTGGGGATGCCCGGCCTCTCGGAGAGCGTGAACTGCTTTTGCTGTCGCTTTTATCGCTACTTGATAGAAGTTGATAGCAAAAATGAAACAGATATTCTGCCGGGTACAGTAAAAAGCATTAAGATCAAAAACTGGAGCGGGTGATGGGAATCGAACCCACGTACCCGGCTTGGAAGGCCGGTGCTCTACCATTGAGCTACACCCGCTCGATAAGAAAAAGTATAAATTGTCGGCAGCAACTATATTATAGCGAAAACATCTGTGGAAGTCAAAACAATTATCAGGAAATAAAACATAACTAAACCGCTAAAATCACCAAAACCGGAATTATACGTTCCCTAGAGCGCTCAATGCTCCCAGGGCATTAGCGTGGCATCCCTCAAGGCCAAGGTGATGATCATCCGGGTTATCCGGGGAATGCCGGCTGACCTGCGTTAAGCACCGCCGTCTCGCGATGGGATGTCCTTTAATTTTTTAAAAGGGGATGTCACACGGGGGCCTGTTTTTTGCGGCCCTTGCTGAAAAGGGCATCCTCTTCCAGTTTTACTGTTCTGATGGCTTCGTATATCAAAACCGGCTGGCCGTTTTCCACCCGCAACCTGACTTCCCCCCAGCCCAGTTCCCGGATGAATTTTATTAACTGCATTTCCCGGTTGGTAAATCCCTGCGGGGTACCGACCTCTTTTGTCATTTTACTTCCCCTCCCCTGGAGGTTTTCCCGGCCCGGTCCGTTTTCACTGTCCAGTTATGGTTTCTTCAGGATGAACAGCCCTGATAGGAAATAAATAGCCTGAAATTGTGTATTATTTCACAAAAACAATATCATAGAGCCCTCTTTCCGTCAACTACTCTACCTTGTCTTAATTTTTTTACTTTTTCTCTAAAAAACTTAACTGCAAAAACAAAGGCTGACCTCGCCGGTCACCCAAGTAACCGGACAGGCCAGCCTATCGTTGTTCGATTCGGCTGCTCATATTGCTTGATTGTCTGTTCCAACCCGGAAACCCGACCTATTTTGAGGATAACAAATCAGCGCAATATTGTCAACTGGTAACGGAACTGAAGTATCCCCAGTTTTTTTAAGCCCCTGTTTTGGCTCGGTAGCGAGCGACTTGAGCCGAGCGGCTAGCCAAACTTAGCGAGGCGAAAAGCGAAGGCAGGCCCGAGGGCATGGATGCCCGAGGCCGGCAACTGAGGCAGGATGCCGAATTTGCCGGGAAGCCTGCCGGAGCTTTGAGCCGAGCACTAGTTTGGCCCGCGAGGCTCACTGGAGCGAGCGGGAGCCAAAACAGGGTAGTTGGAAAGTGGGGATAACTCAGGTAACGGAAAGGACTTTGGTTACCGTATCCTTAAGATTGCTCAATTGAAAGGGTTTGGTTACATAACCACTGGCGCCCCGTTGCAGGGCTTCCAGTGCGGTGGGCAAGCTGCTTAACGCGGTCATAATGATTACCGGCAGCTTTTCATCCTTCTTCCGGATGTGCTCCAGGACCTCCAGACCGCTCATCCCCGGCATCTTGATATCCAGAAGCACTAAATCTACTTCCTCTTTGGCCAGTAAATTCAACCCTTCCGGACCGCTATTGGCGGTGAGCACCTCATAACCTTCATCCATTAAAGCCTTTCTCAGCGCCCAGCACATCCCCTTCTCGTCGTCAATAACCAGAACCCGGGCCATGGGTTAACCCTCCTTTTCTCCATTACTCCTAACCGGCAGGCACACGGTAAAGACCGTGCCCTGGCCGGGATGGCTTTCCACCGTGATCGATCCTCCGTGGATGCGGACAATTTCCTGGCTGATGGCCAGGCCCAAACCACTCCCCCTGGTTTTGCGGCTAAAGAAGGGCTGGAAGATATGCTCCAAATCCTCGGGAGGAATGCCCTCCCCGGTATCCCTGAAAACCGCACAAACCCCGTCTTTAGAAGCAAAAGTTTCTATATCGAGGCGGCCACCACCGGACATGGCCTGTATAGCATTAACGATCAAATTTAAAAACACCTGCTGGAGCTTCTCCCGGTTGCCCCTTACCGGCGGCAAACCATCGGCCAGGGATAAATTTAATTCCACCCCGTTTTGGCTCAAATACGCTCTGCTGGCAACGGCAATTTCGGATATCAAATCGTTCAGATTTATTTCCTTCATGCCGCTGCCCGGTCGCCCAAAGTCCAGCAGTTCGCCAATGAGCCCATTTAAGCGGCCAATTTGTTCTTCTATGATGGCCAGCGGTTCTTTCATCCCCTCATCTTTCTCCAGGGAAGGCCTGACCACCTCCACCGTGGACTGCATGATGCCGATGGGAGCGCGCAACTCGTGGGCAATATCGGTAACCAGCCGGCCCAGGGCCGCCAGGTGTTCGGAACGACGCAGGTGCTCCACCAGTTGCTCCTTTTCCGCCAGGTTTGCCGCCATCTGGTTGACGGCCCGGCCGATTTCCCCCAGTTCCCCGGGCATTTCCGGGATCCTTGCTTCCAGGTTTTTCTCCAGTTCCAGCAATCCCTCCTTCAACCGGCCCACTCCCCGTACCAGGGAAAGAATGCTGGCGAGGGTGGCCACCACCGCAAAACTAAAGATTCCTAAAGTGGCGTAGCGCAGCAAAAGACGCACCCGGGCACTCCGGGCAAAGAGGGGGTGCAGCCGCTCCTCAACCCAGACCACAGCCACCACTTTTCCCTGGATACGCACCGGCACCAGGTACTCAAGAAACTGGTCATCCCAGGTCTGGCCGATCCTGGTAATCGGCTGGCCCCCGGCCAGCACGGCCTTAATGCCTTCCTCAGCTTCCCTAAAAATGCGTTCTACCCGCTCTTCAGGCGTTTCCGGTTGGCGGGGCCGGTATTCGTGGAGAAACCCCTGCACCCAAATGCGTTCCTGACCGGTGATATATAGACCGCAACGAATTCCCGGGTGACTGCTGGTGAGGGGGGCAGCCAAACGGTTAAACTCATCCACCAGAAAACCGGTTAAGTCTGGACGGGGATTGGCTTTCCATTGCTCCAGAGCACGGGCCTCCATCTGTTCGCCCAGATGATCACCCAGCGCAACCAGCCGGTTTTGCATGTCCTTGATCAACTGGTCATCCGTCCGGGAAGCAAAAAGAATATCGTATAGCATCACCAGCACGGGAACAATCAACAATATGGCCACTATACTTATCAGCTGCAGCTTGAAACTCTGGGGCCGGAAATTTACCATCCTGGCACCTCCCCTTTCCCGCCCGCAATTACTTCCTACTTGTGAAATATTTCGCTTGTGCCGTAAACATTCCTTCTATACGGGTAAAAAATATTCGCCTTCCGGCCAGTGAAAAATCTTTTTAAACTTAATGGTTTATTTTTTCTCCTTGGTAGTTACCAAAAAGGAAAGGCCCCTTGAAAAGGAGGCCACATTCAAGGTAATATTTCAAATGCGGGTTTGGGGGTGAAGTGAGGGGAGAGGGGGTTGTTGTCTGTAAGACAAATAGGCCGATACCCCGGTAATTACCAGGATACCGGCCTATGGTTGTTCCATTCGGCCCTTTCTCTTTATGTTACCAAAAGGACAAGCCTCTGTAAAGTGGAGGAGAAAAAAATTTCCTTTAAAATGCGTATAACCTTAGTACTATGCTACGATTGGTCCCAGCATACGGGAAAGCCATATAACCATTAGAGCGCCGCTGACGAAAGAACCCAGGACGTCAATAAGGTCGCACAGCAAGCTTGATTCTTCCACCTGGTTAGGAGAACACTCCCACTCCCCCATCCACATGGATCTTCCCCCCAATACCCAATTTTTATTTTTCAAGGTACATTTTCTTTAACTTAAATAATAATACACCACCTGTCAAGGGTCAATGGAAATCGCAAAATTTAAAAGATTAAAAAATTCGGCTCCCCAAAAATTTTTTACGTTATTTAAATAGGGAAAACGAGATAATTAGCGAATTATTTCACAAACATATGAATGGGGGAATCCGCTGTGGGTTTATCTTTTCTAAAAATCAAGACGCCTCCTTGCCCCGCCTGTGGTTCAAAAAACACCACCCGCGGACGTATTATCAGGCTGGCAGCCGGGTTGGGCCTGGGATTTGGGGGAGCACTATTCTTTTTCCTGCTGGGCTACTTTTACCCGTGGATACGCAACATGATTCCCATTGCTTTACTTTGTGGCCTGTTTGTATGCCTTATCCCGCCCCTGGGGAAATACTGCTGCCTGGACTGTGATGCCTACTGGAACCCGGAAGAACCCGATAAGTTCTGGCGCCCCAAGCCCCCGGGTCTATAAAAATAAGGAGCCCCGGCTATATACCGGGACTCCTTCCCTGCGGGAGATAAGCTTTATGCTTTCATCTTGGCAGTTTCCTGCTCGCGCAGGCGCTTTTCCTTGACTTCTCTGGCCACGCCCAGGTAGAGCTGGATGAGAATGTAGGCGCAGATACCCGTGGCGGCGGTAAGCATCAGGATACCCCCCGCCTGGTTCCAGAGGTAGTCCTTCGTGTACGCGGCCCACCAATCGGGCTTGTTGGCTACCTCTACCATGTAATGATAAACGGCGCTCTTTTTCGCGTATATGGCGGAGATTTCAGCAGGTGTAAGCCCTTGTTTCGCGAGGAAAGCCTCAAAGGGTTTCTTGTAAATTGCCGCATAGCGGGAGGAAATTTCCTTGAGAATTACCGAGGTACAGGCAAAGAAGGTAGCGATGGTAAAGATCAGGCGGATGGTGATGCCGTACACATACTTGGTACAAACAGTACCGAACTGGGCACCCACGCTGGCTCCCAGAAGCATGATTACTGCGGCAACCAGTTCCACACCGCCCTTCAAGCTGTACGTAAAGGCGCCGTAAGCTCCCGAGAACATTACTTCAAACAGGTCGGTACCCACGGCAATCTTTGTCGGTACACCCATCAGGTAAATCAACGCGGGTACACGGATGATGCCACCGCCGACCCCGAGGATACCGGCTACAAAACCGGTGACTACGCCCACGAAGAGAATGGCCCACATGGAGACGCGCATCCTGGCAATGGGGCAGTAGAAGGTAGGCCAGATGTTGAGGGTGTCCTGGATCCAGCGGGACCAGGCAGTGCCGACGATGTCTTTAACCTGCTTGCCCGCTTCCTTTTCCAGCTTTCTTACCCGCAAGTATTCCGAAAGCATGAAGATACCGATGGAGGCCAGCAAGATCATGTACAGGTAACGTACCACGCTTCCGGCAATGCCCTTTTGCGTGAGCCAGTAGAGGATTTGGGCGCCGGTTTCAATGCCGGAGAAGGTGCCAATGAGCATCACTACCGCTATAATTACACTGACGTGGCCGAATTTCCAGTGTCTGAAGGTGGCTATAATGGATTTACCCACCAGGTGGGTCATGTCGGTGCCCACCGCATAAATCATGGGGAAACCGAAGATGTTTAATGCCGGCGTGATCAGCCAGGCGCCGCCGATGCCGAAGAAGCCTCCCACCACCCCGACGGTAAAGCCAATCAGCAGCAGCGGCCACCAGGCCATATCCACACCGCTAACGGGCATGTGCATCATAACCCAACACCCCTTTCTTCAAGACAATTATTGCAACCCATGAATGAACGGAATAATTGCTTGAGTTTTATTGCTTGATAACTGCGCTTTCATCTTCGAATTCTTTCTTGTAGGAACCCAGATCCACACGCAATAACCTGAAGATCCCGTCGGCAATCAGGCCGATGGCTACACCCAATACCACCATGGTTCCCACATTCACCACGGCATAAGTAAAGGGTGAACTTTTGGCCAGCCCGGCAGCCCATGTGAAGTACTCGCCAATCATCATGATTCCTCCTTTCTTAATTTTTTACCTGGCATTTTAGCCAGCCTTGCCCTTAACTTGACCACTAAGCAACCAGAAAAGCCACAGGCCTACGGAAGTGGTGCAAAAGAGCACGATGAAAATCTTAGTCAGAAGCTTACCCATGGAATTCACCTCCTTTCTTTACCAGGTGGACATTTGTACGGCAAGTTTTTCCAGTTTATTTAGCGTAAAAAACAGCTTATTAACCAGTAAAGTGTAATTATTGGGGGAGAAAGCCTTGAGGTAAAGGATGATAGTTAGAACTGAAATAGTGGATACCCCCACAACGTCGACGGCCAGCAGGGCGACGTCTTCCATCTTCTCTCTTTGGACGGCAGCAGGGGAACGTTTACCCGCCATCGGCGTTCTCCCCTTTCGTTAAAATTTTGAGGAAGAGAAAAAGGCCGGCTTCCTGGCATATATCCAGGAAAACCGGCCTATGGTTGTTCCATTCGGCCTATTTTTTCTTTGGCTTCATGTTACCAAAATCACAAGCCTCTGTCAATAGCTTTTAGGACAATTTTCCTGATAATTGTTCTCAATCGTCAATGAAAATATCAGAGATACGGGCTTTTGTTAAAAACGTTAAAAACCTATTGACATGAGCTTGATCCTTTGGTAGCATAAAAGGGGTAGTAAGTTAGGTTTCAGCCGAATCGAACAACGATAGGCTGGCAATCCGGCTGTAGGCCGGGTAGCCAGCCTTTTTGTATGCTCCCATCCGGGGCATCATTTGGAAAAAGAAGGTCGGTCTGGTGACCGGCGTCCAGTAACCCCGTTAAAATCGCCTTGCTCATATATACCCGGGTAAGCAACGTACCCGCAAAACCCCCTTTACGGGGGTTTCTTTTTGTTTTACGCGGCAGGCAAATTATTTACTTTTTGCAAGGAAAAAACTAACTACCTTGGCAGCTATTACTTTGCTCTTTTTCCTTTTTAAAACACTGCCGCCAGCCGGCCGATACCGGCGCACAGCCCGTAGGACAACCCCGCCAGAACGGCAGTCACTGGCAGCGTCACCACCCAGGCCAGGACGATCTTTTGCGCCGTCCCCCACTTGACCGTGGAAAAACGCCTGGCCGTACCCACGCCGATAACCGAAGAGGAAATCACGTGGGTGGTGCTCACCGGGAGCTTGAGCAAAGTAGCTCCCAGGATCACCAGGGCCGAACTCAAGTCGGCGGAAAACCCGCTGCCGGGCTCCAGCTTGATGATGCGCGTACCGACGGTTTTGATGATCCTCCAGCCGCCCACCGAGGTGCCCAGCGCCATGGCCAGGGCGGCAGAAAGCTTGACCCAAAATGGAACGTGAAGTGAACTTTGAAAACCACCGGCTACCAGGGCAAAGGTAATGATACCCATGGTTTTCTGGGCATCGTTGGTGCCGTGGGAAAAGGCCTGGAAGGCGGCGGTAAAGACCTGGAGCATGCGGAAGCGCCGGTTAATCCGGTGAGGAACGGCGTTACGAAAAACTAGCTTGATTAAGGTCATAATGGTAAAACCCACGCCCACGGCCAGGATCGGGGAGAAAACCAGGGCTTTCAGGATATTGATGAAACCGTGGAAATTAACCGCTGAGAAGCCGGCGGCGGCGATCACAGCCCCGGTTAAAGAACCAATCAGGGCGTGGGAGGAACTGCTGGGGAGGCCGTAGTACCAGGTGATCAGGTTCCAGGCACTGGCCGCCAGAAGAGCTGCCAGCACAATAACCAGCCCGTTGCTCAGGCTTAAAGGATCGGCAATTTTGCCGCCGATGGTCTTGGCCACGCCCGTGAAGGTCATAGCCCCCACAAAATTCATCACCGAAGCCAGGACGATGGCCGTCCGGGGCGTCAGAGCCTTGGTGGAAATGGAAGTGGCGATGGCGTTGGCCGTATCATGAAAACCGTTGATAAAGTCAAAGGTCAGTGCCAGGACGATTACCACGAAGATCAGCAAGAGGTGAGGGTCAGGCACCCGGTATTCCCCTTTCTTCAACAAGTTTGGACAGGCTATTCCCTCTGTATATTAACACCGATCTCACTGATTGTTAATAATTCAATAACAAAATTTTTGTCCCTACATGCCGATCCCTCTGGACTTTTGACCGTCATAACGTTTAAAATGGTTCAGGAGATCAAACACCGGACAGTAAGTGGGGGCAATTTTTCCTATGATTCTAAAACGCAAGCACGATATTTTTTTCGAACATTTCCTCCTGATTGCGGAAAACATCAGGGAGGCGGCCAGGCTTTTCCGGGAAAACGTTGAGCTTCTGGAGAACACCGAAGCTTACGCGGAAAACATTAAGCTTTTGGAAGACCGGGGTGACGAGTATACCCACACCATTTTCAAAGCGTTAAACCAGACCTTCATTACCCCGCTGGAACGGGAAGACATTATGCTGCTGACGGTAAAGCTGGATGACGTGCTGGACGGCATGGAAGCCTGCGCCGACCTGCTGGACATATACCGCATTAAAGAACCGGACCCGTACATGCGCCTTTTTGCCCGGATAGTGGAAAACTGCACGGAAGAGATTGTTGCAGCAGTGCAGTTGCTGGCTGCTAAAAAGCTCCACGATATACGCCGGCATACGTTTAGAATAAACGACCTGGAAAAAGAAGCAGACCAGCTTTACCGGGAAAGTTTGCAGGTCCTTTTTGACGAAAATAGTGATCTGAAAAAGATCATTCAGTTCAAGGAAATTTACGCCATGATGGAATCTATTCTGGATTGTTGCGAAGACGTGGCCAACGCGCTGGAAGGCATCATCATGCGCAGCTAAACACCTGGCATAGAAAAACCCCTGGCGGTCGAGACGCCGGGGGTATGTTTTTATTGAAAAAACCGGGCTTGTCCCGGGGGAGGTTCACGGCTTCCATTCCTTAGGGTCCAAAACCCGGCTTAACTTCCCGCCCCTCCATTACCAGAAGGCCGCATCCCGGGCCGTGTTCCCCCCGGGGGGCGTAAACGCTGCCGGGGTTGAAAAACAAAATGCCTTCGTGCTCCTGGCAGTAGCGGACGTGGGTATGCCCGAAAACCACCACGTCCGCCTGCAGTTCCAGGGCCCGGTAGAGGAGCTTCTGCAGGGAAAAATGCACGTGGTACAGATGGCCGTGGGTGAGAAATACCTTTTTCCCCGCCAGTGCCAGCACCTCTTCCTCCGGGCCGCCCGTTTCAAAATCGCAGTTGCCGGCCACGGCATGCACGGGCACTTTCAGCGCCTCCGCCAGCAGCCGGCCGTCGCGGTAATAATCTCCGGCATGGAGCAATAAATCCAGTGGTTCTAACTGATTTAATAGTTTGATAGCCCGGTCCACCCTTCCGTGGGTATCACTAACCACACCTACGCGCATGAAACAACACCTGCTTTCCGCTTAACCTGCATCCAGTTCATGGCGCAGACCCGCCAGAATTTCCCGCATGAGGGCCAGGGCGCGGCCACGATGACTGATCCGGTTTTTTACCGCCGGGTCCAGCTCGGCAAAGGTTTTCCCGCAGGAGGGTACGTAGAAGAGGGGATCGTATCCAAAGCCTCCTTCACCCCGGGGTTTATCTGCAATCACTCCCTCACAGGTTCCTTCCGCGGTAAAAACCCTCCCCTCCGGGGTGGCCACGGCCACCACACAGCGAAAGCGGGCGGTACGCTTTTCGGGGGGAACACCGGCTAAAAGCCTTAAGAGCTTTTCATTGTTGGCCCGGTCGTCATGCCCCTCACCGGCAAAGCGGGCCGAGTGTACCCCCGGCGCTCCCCCCAGATAATCCACTTCCAGACCCGAATCGTCGGCCAGGGCCAGCTGGCCGGTATAGCGGGCCACCGCGGTGGCCTTTTTCACCGCATTGTCTTTAAACGTGGCTCCGTCCTCAATTATTTCCGGCACACCGGGATATTGATCCAGGGAAACCACCTCGTAACCCAGCGGGGAGAGCAGCTGGTTCAGTTCCCTTACCTTACCCTGATTGCGTGTGGCCAGTACCAGTTTCATCAGTCATTTCCCCTTTGGGTCCAATTTGGCTGACCAGGGCGGGGCCCAGGACTTCCTTCTGATAATCCACCAGCAGCCTGATGCCATCCGCTGCCAGGTCCAGCATACGGTTCAATTCCTCCCGGGTAAAGGAAGCTTCCTCCCCGGTACCCTGGACTTCCACCAGGCGGCCTTCACCGGTCATCACCACATTCATGTCCACTTCGGCGGCCGAATCCTCGGCAAAGCACAGGTCAAGAACCAGTTCTCCGTTTACCCGGCCCACACTGGTAGCGGCCACAAAATCTTTCACAGGCAGATAGGGGAGCGACCCCTCTCCCACCAGGTGGGCCAGGGCATCCACCAGGGCCACAAAGGCACCGGTAATGGAAGCGGTGCGGGTACCCCCGTCGGCCTGGATTACATCGCAGTCCAGGATCACGGTCCGCTCTCCAAGGGCGGACAAATCCACCACCGAGCGCAGGGAACGGCCAATGAGCCGCTGGATTTCCTGGGTGCGGCCCTTGCCGCGGGTAAGGTCGCGGGAGGTACGCACGCCTGTGGCCCGGGGCAGCATGCCGTATTCGGCAGTCACCCAGCCCATACCCGTATCCTGGCGGAAGGGAGGCACCCTGTCCTCAACCGTGGCCGTGCAAATAACCCGGGTATCGCCCACCTCCACCAGGACCGAACCCTCGGCATATTTGTTAAAATGCCTGGTAATCTTCACCGGCCTCATCTGACCGGGTTTTCTCCCGTCTACCCTTTCCATAAATCGTCCTCCCACACATCTGTTATTTTGAAAAGCTGCCGTGCCTATGTTCCATATAGTTAGTATGTCCAGGTTCAGTATTAATACAGGAAATACGTATCCCCTTCGGCAGCCAGTTCCACCGTTCCGCCAAAACCAGCCTCGGCTTCGGCCTTTAAAACGGCGAGATCGTATTCAGGATAAAAGTGCGTGATGATCAGTTCCTTCACCCGGGCCTGCCGGGCCAGGGTTCCCGCTTGCCGGGCGGTCATGTGCCGGCAGCGCAGGAATTCAGCGTCCTTGTCCAGGCCCGAGGCTTCGCAAAGGAAAATGCCCGCTTCCTCGGCCAGGGCGGCCAGTTCTTCGGTGGGTGCGCTGTCCCCGGAATATACAAAATAGCCCGATCCCTCCACCCCCACCGAATAGGCGGGCAGGTTGTGGCGGGCCGGCAAAAAGAAGAGCCGCACCGGACCTACGGACCCGCAGCGCACCTTTATTCCCGGGGGCACCTCTTCTTCCGGCAGGGATTCGATGGGCACCACATCAAAGGCATCGGTACAGGCGGACAGCTCTTCAAAAATATGTACCGGTTCCGAGGGCAAAAAAAGCTGCACTTTACGCCAGCGGTGTTTTTCCCGCAGCCCGGCGGCGGTGGCGTGGCGCAAACAGTGCAGGTCCACATAGTGGTCGGGATGCAGGTGGGTAATCACCGCCGCCCGCAGGTCGCAATGATGGATGAACTGTACCAGGCGGCTGAAAGTTCCGTGGCCGGCATCCAGCAGGATATTGCCCCCGCCGTCCTGCAGGAGATAGCCGGAACAGGCCCCCCCCGCGGCCGGATAAGGAGCCCAGCAACCGAGAACAGTGATCCGCATAATAACACCTCCCACTTCTCACTTCTCACTTCCCAACTTGGCTTCCACACAGCAGCCCACCGCCCCGGTATACTGGGGGTGATCGGGAACCACCACCCGCACCCCCAGCTCTTTAGCTAAAATCTCCCTTAGAGCGGCGTTCTGAGCCACACCGCCGGTAAAAACCAGGGTGTCGCTGAAAAGGCGCAGCAGCATGGCCCGGATGCGTTTGAAGATGGTGTAATTCACCCCGGCAGCCAGGGAACCAATGGGGTGGCCTTCCAACACCTTGCCGATTAGCTCCGTTTCCCCGAAAATGGCACAGGTAGAACTGAGATCCACCGGGTTCTGGTGATGGCGGCTGAGCTCGTCCAGGCTGATGTTGAGCACGGCCGCCATATTTTCCAGGTAACGCCCGGTACTGGCGGCGCATTTGTCGTTGGTCTGGAAATCTATCAGCCGGCCGCCCCGCACCAGGGCCACCTTGCTGTCCTGCCCGCCCAGGTCCAGCAGGGTGAAGTCGGACAACCCGGTAAGGTGGACCGCCCCCAGAACGTGGGCCTTGATCTCGGGAATCACCCTGGCTCCCTTCAAGGCTACGGTCTGGCGGCCGTAACCGGTACTGACCACCACCCGGGGTTTGGTTCCAGCGGGCAGCAGGGCGGATAAATCCACCGCCAGCTGGCCTTCTTCCAGCCGGCCGTGCTCCCGGTAAAAAGCGACGGTATCGAATTTGAAAAATTCCAGGCGGCCTTCTTCGTCCATAAGAGCAACTTTCACATTGCGGCTGCCCAGGTCAACGCCACAGTACAAAGGAACACACCTCTTTACTGCAACATTTCAATGAAAGCATCCAGGCGCATGCGGGTGCGGGCATCCAGACGATTGGGTTTGTCCCCCTCCAGGGTAAGGATGGGAAGCCTGAGCCTTTGCCTCACGATGAGATCCTCAATCTGGCGGAAGCAAAAACTCTGGGCGTAGTGGATGACACCGTGCACCCGGCGCCTTTCCACTTCCCGGACGATATCTTCCAGGCGGTAAAAGATGCCGTAGGGATAGCTGTACAACCGGTAGCGCTCCACCAGATCCTCCGTCTCAAAGGGCAGGGTGAACTGGCGCTGGGTTTCGTTATAAACCACCCGGGCACCCCGCTCCTCCAGGTAATCGTAAAGATCGTCCATGATCGGCGGCACGCCTATGTAAGCCAGGCGGATCTTTTCCCGGCGGGGCCCGGCCCCCTTCAGGCGGGCCAAAAATTCATCCACTTCCCGCTCAAAAGCGTCCGGGTCCCCTTTAAAATCGCTGCAGTTCACCTGGTAGAGATGGTTGTCCCACCCGCTCACCAGGTTTTCCTGCCAGGTGAGGCGGTCGATCTCCCATACTTTGCGCCGGATTTGATCCAAACGCTCCCGGGCCCCGTTCACCGCGGCCCAGTCCACTCCAAAGCGGTCCATGAGTTTTTCAATCTGCAGGGCCAAGAGATCCCGGTCCCGGTCAAAGGGATAGGCAAAGGGAATCACTTCCACCCCAATTAATTCTAGAGTTTCCATCAGGGCATGGGTATTACTGCAGTCCCCCTGGGTGACCGCCACCAGGGTGCGGATATCCCGGTGGCGCAGGGCAGTGCTGTAAAGCCCCTTGATCCAGGCGCAAACATTGCGGGGGTAGCCGGCCAGCTCCGCTTCCTCCACCAACCCCCCGGGGTTGGGATCGGTAATGAATACGTTGTTTAAATCCACCGGGATGCAACCCGCGGCGTAAATCACCTCCACGGGCACGGTGGTGGTAATGCCTACCCGGCGGGACTTCACGCTGGTTCCCCTCCCATTGCTCTTGTCAACCACACCATGTCACCAAATAACTAAATTTTTCATTGCCGCCGCTGAATTCGACCTTCAGTCAAGTTTCACCTGCTGGACGGATGGAATATCCTCCCCTAAAAAATGGCGGGCCGCCTCCTGAAACACCCGGGGATCACCGCTGACAAAATAACGGTGCTGCACCGGCCCTCCGCCGGGATTGTTTAACAACCCCAGCCGGGACATCTCCTCCCGGGCGGCCATGATGGTGGCTTCCGCGGGATCGACCAGTTTTACCTCCGGGCCGAGCACCTCCCGGAATTCGGCTTCCAGAAACGGATAGTGAGTGCAACCTAAAATGAGGGTGTCCATGCCGGCCTGTTTTAATGGCTGCACATACTCGGACACCGCCTCCAGGGCCTCCCTGGTACCGGCCCGGCCCGCCTCCACCAGGGGTACCAGGCGGGGGGCAGCCTGGCCGAACACCGCCAGTTCCGGATTTAAAGCCTTCAACGCCCGCTGGTAAGCGCCGCTTTTGATGGTGGCTTCCGTGGCAATGACCCCAATGCGTCCCCCGGTACTCACCCGTACCGCTTCCCTTACCCCCGGCTCGATCAGGCCGATCATGGGTACCGCATAGCGTTCCCTGACCACGGGCAGAGAAATGGAAGAGTTGGTGTTGCAGGCAAAGATCACGTATTTCACCCCGCAGGACACCAGGAAGGTGAGGATGCTCTCGGCAAACCCAATCAGTTCTTCCGGTTTGCGAGGCCCGTAGGGTACATGGGCGTTGTCTCCAAAATAAACGGTGGATTCCCCGGGCATCAGGCGAAAAATCTGCCGGGAAACGGTGAGCCCCCCTACTCCCGAATCAAAAAGACCAATTGGTCTGGGATCGCTCAATTTTAGGCTCTCTCCTTGTCCTTCTTTAATTATGTTCAGGATAGTACCATCTTAATATTTATTCAATGAGGCGTGCTTTTACTCGTTCAAGGATCTTTTTTCCGGTTCAAAAAAGACAGGCCCGTGAAAGGACCTGTATCATCATAACATAGATTTTTCCTTCTGGAAAGTAACCAGTTGCCACTTTCTCAGCCCCAGCGCTCGCTTAAATAATCCATAATACCCTGGACTATGCCCTGTGCGGTCTCCTCCACAAACCAGTCCTGGATCAACAGGGCGGCCTCCTGGGGATTGGTGATGTAGGCTACTTCCACCAGCACCGCGGGCATTGCCGAAGTGCGCAAGACGGCAAAATTGGCCTCCAAAACCCCGTCATTTTCCAAACCGAGCCTTTGTACCAGCCGGGCCTGGATATAACTGGCCAGTTTGCGGCTTTCCTCCCGGCGGCTGGGATCTCCCCCTCCGGCAGGGCTGAGGATGTAGGTAGCCGTACCCTGGACGGCGGGGTTGATGTTGGCGTTAATATGAATGCTGACAAATATTTCTGCCCCCGCCCGGTTGGCCATGTCCGTCCGCTCGTACAGGCCCACTTCATAATCGGCATTACGGGTAAGCAGGGGGCGGGCTCCCTTTGCCGAGAGCAAGCCGGCCACCCGCTGGGCCATTCTCAAGGTTATATCCTTTTCCTTTAAACCGTTGCCCACGGCACCGGGGTCCGGCCCCCCGTGTCCGGGATCAATGGCAATAACTACATCCCGCAAAACATCACCGGGATCGGGGATATAAATTTGCATTTCCAGCGTTCTCCCGTCTGCGGACAGGCTGGCCCGGTAGCGCACAGGCCCTGTCAGGTCGAAGACCAGGCGGGTAACATCGGGGGACCGGCTGAACCAGCCCACCCGCAACCTGTTCACCGTCTCTGTGTTTACGGACATTTCCGGCGGCACGTTGCCCGGACGCACACCCGTTAAATCCACCACCAGGCGGTCGGGGGAAGTCAACTTGAACACATGGTAAGTCATGGCCCCTTCGGCCGCTACCGTAACCCGGGTGACCTTACCCGCCACGGTAACATCAAGCCTGGTTACGGCCGGACCCTGGTTCTGTTCCCCTTCATTGCCCGGCAGGGGGTCTTGCGGTTGTTGCCCCGGTATGCCGCCCGGATCCTGTCCCTGATTGCCGTCATCGCCCGGCCGGGGGCGCCCGCCGGGTACCCCCCGGGAATTTTCATCCCCCGGCACCGGCCCTCCGGGAATGGGGCCATCCCCCGGATCGGCAACCTGGCCTTCCTCCCGGACATACCAGGCTACAATCCAGCCCGTTCCTCCACCGGGCAGCTGCACCTGGTACCAGTCGGGAACCTTCCCCAACACCGTCAGACGATCCCCGCGGTTTACCTGGGTCACCACCGTATGTTGCAAGCCGGGACCGCTCCGTACATTTACCAAATCGCCCTGGACGACCACCTGACCCAGGGTACCCGGCTTGGTGGTACCGCCTCCCGTTGGAACAGCAGGTTGGAGCAGCACGGTACGGTTTTGCTGGTTCCATTCCACCCGGTAGCCTAAAGCCTCGGCCACATGGCGGGCGGGCAGGTAGCTGAGCCCGTCCCTGATCACCGGGGCCACATCCATATCCTTTGCCTGCCCGTTCACCGTTATGGTCCTGCTGCCCACCGTAAGCCTTAACTCAACACCGTCTTTGGTTAACAACACGGTCTTGGTATTTTTATCCCAGAGGATATCCTTCTCAGCTACATTCAGGGCCAATGCCAGGTAACGTAAAGGCACGTAAGTGCGCCCCTGGGCAATAAAGGGCGAGGCATCCATAGTTAAAGTTTTTTCATTTACGTAGTAGTTCTTTTCCCCCACTTTAAAAACAACTTCCTGTAGCCCACCGGCCAGGGAACCGCCCGGCCCGGAAAGTAACAAAAAACCGGCGGTCAGGCAGGTAACCGCCCCGAGGGACAACACTCGACAGAGTTTCCCTTTCTTCATCCTCCCAACTCCAGCCATTGTTCAACATGATTTGACACGCTGGATAAAGGGATTCTCCATTAATTCTGGAAATCCTGCCAGAGAAAAATCAAAAAAAGGACCACCTACCTCTGCTGGTCCTTTTCTGGTTATATTTTTTTGCTGCACGCCGGGAAACAGGATGAGGATGTTGACGATGGAATAGGCGAAAAATACATGGTGCATAAAAAATGGCAGAGGGCAAATAACTAAGGTGAAAACAAGCCACCAGCTGAACGGGGGTGGGCAAGACGGGAAAGAAGTTGTGTTTGTTGTTTACTCTACTTTTATTCCTGCTTTACGGGACCGTGCCGGCCAGTGGGGAAACACGATCTTTTGAACGCTGCTGCTGCGAACAGGAACAAATCCTCCAGATCCCGGCCACCTGGAACGCCATTGGCCAGACTGCCACCAGGCCAACCACCGGCCAGCAGGACAGGCCTCCGGCAAAGGATGTAAGCATTCTCATCGATACCACCCGGCGCACCCTAACGGTCTTATTCGACGGCCAGCCCCACCGCCAGTATCCCGTGGCCGTGGGCAAGTTCGAGACGCCCACACCCCTGGGCGACTTCCGGGTAGTGCGCAAGGCCATGCACTGGGGGACGGGCTTCGGCTCCCGCTGGCTGGGGCTGGACGTCCCCTGGGGACTGTACGGCATCCACGGCACCAACAAGCCCTGGGCCATCGGCAGCTACGCCAGCCACGGGTGCATCCGCATGCACAACCGGGACGTGGAGGAACTGTATCCCCTGGTTCCCGTGGGGGCGCAGGTAATCATTATCGGCAACCCCTTTACCTACCGGGAGCCGCCTTTTCGGGACCTGCGCCGGGACTTCTGCGGCTCCGACGTCATGGAGGTCCAGCGGACGCTGGCCCGGCTGGGGCTGTTCAAAGGCAAGATTGACGGTACCTGGCGCTGGGACATGGAAGAAAGCGTTTACCGTTTCCGGGCCATGCACAACCTTTCCCGGGACAACGTGATCGACAAACCGGCCTACCGGGCGCTGGGTTTTTAAGAAGGGGGAGCTAGGTTTTCTTGCACCCGGCGTCGGCCGGTTCGGCCACCGGGCGGCGGCGACGGGCCGGCCGGCGGGGCTGGTATTTGCTTTTCAAAACCGGCACCACCCGGTGGACATACCACCACAGGATGGCAAAACCGGTCAGCAGGTACAGGCTCACATAAAAGTCCGTGAACATCACCGCCACGGCCAGCCCGGCAAAAACCAGCGCGGTGATAACGGGAACAAATACCCCTCCCTTTACCCGGTAGGGACACTCAGCTTGCGGTTCTTTCTGCCTCAACCGGATCACCGCCAGACCCGCCAGGGCGTAAACCACCGACTCCATGGCGGCCGCCAGGTTCACCAGCACCAGATAACGGTGGGTTGCCAGTACCACCAGAGATATGGTCACACCGGCGGCAAAGACGGTGAGGATGGCCACCCAGGGTGTAAAAAAGCGCATGCTCAGGCGGGAAAAGACGGGCGGCAGGACATACTCCCGGGCGGAAGCGTAAATAAAGCGGGAGACGCTGATTAAACCCGCATTAAAGGTGGTGATGGAAGCGGCAAGGCTCAAGACCACCATCCAGAACACTCCCGCCGGCCCCAAAACGGTGCGGGCAAAAACCATCTGGGGGGCGGGTGAGGCCACCAGTGCCTCCCGGGAGCATGACGCGCTCATGGCCACGGTAAAAAGGGCATAAACCACGCTCAACAATCCAACCGCCAGAAGCATGCCCCGGGACACCAGGCGGCTGTGGGTGACCTCCTCGGCCAGCGGCGTAACCCACTCGAAACCAACAAAGAGAAAAACCCCCACCGCCACGGCGTTAATGAAGGCCAGAGCGCCGCCCGGGGCCAGGGGTGCTGTGAGCTGAAACCCCACCCTGCCCAGGGCGATAAAGGCGAGGACCAGCAGGGAGCCCATGAGCCCGTAGGTGATCAGGTCCTGAAACGTGCCGGCAATCTTAACCCCCCGGATATTCATGCCCGTGACCACCAGGAACATGGCCACAATCCAGACGAGGGGGGGTATGGCGGGCAGGGCCGCGTTGAGGACGGAAGCCAGCACGTAGCTCTCGGCCCCCACCACCCCCATCACCACCGCCATGTACAACAGGGAAACGGTCAGGGCCAGCCGGTCGTTGAAGGCCCGGGAGAAATACAGCCGGATGCCGGCGGCGGAGGGGAGGCGGGCGTTTAGTTCGGAAAAACAGGACGCAGCCCCCAGGCATAACAGCCCGCCGGTGAGAATGGCCAACCAGGCGGTATCCCCGGCCAGAAAACCGGCCACCTGCACGGCGGCCACAAAAGAGGAACTGGCCAGGGTGAGGCCAGCGCTGGTTGCAATTACGGTACGCAGGGTGAGCACCCGTTTTAAACCCATTTCACTCACCCCAGATCATCAGGGAGATGAAATCAAGACGGACAATATCATCTTCGGAACCGATGATCTTCAGCGTACCGTTCATATATGGTTCGGTAGGGGTAATATCACCGTAAAAAAGGTCCGCCAGGGTCTCGCTGTCGGAAATTACCGTCAGGTCGGCCCGGGGCGGCGCCCCTTCCCGCACTGACAATTCCCCGTTTCGCAATTCCAGGGTGTGCTGGGAAGGGATGTCGCTGGCCTGCACCAGGACCACCCGGTCCCAGTCCCGGTTCATTATTTTCAACCGCTCGTTCTTGTTGTAACCCTCCTGGAAGGCCAGGAGACTGGCAGTAATTTCTTCGTGACTGGCCAAAGATGCCTACCTCCAGATACATACTGTGGGTTTCAGCGCAAATACACCACCCGGGGCTTAAAGTCCAAACGCCGTAAAAGATCCAGGTAATCCTGGGAAGAAATTTCCTCCCGGGGCTTTTGCAGCAGGGCCACCAGCACCGCTTCCATGACATTGGTACCAAAGGAGCGCCCCTGAAATTCGGGTGTGGTGGTCACCAGGCAGCCCGCCCCCTTTTCTCTTAAGAAGGCCACATCGTCAGCGGTGGTGGTATTGGTAATAATAGTCTGGCCGTCAAGCTGGGGCATGTAACGGCGCACCAGGTGATAATCCCCGGCAATTACCTGTGCTTCCCGGTAATAGTGGCCGAATTTCTTGACTTTTTCCTCATCCTGGGTTTCCTGTTTCTTCCCGGTGGGGTAGAGCATGTGAAAGGGCAATTTGGTCATTTCCGGCAGCAGCTTGGCCGCCAGTTCTTCCAGTTCCTGTACGGTGTGAATGGGATAGGGTATGCCGGCTGCAAAAATGAGGTCGCCAAAGGTAAGATGGCACCCCAGCCCGGCAAATGCCTCGGCCATGCCGAAGCGATCCACCGCACTGACCATCAGCACCCTGGTACCGGTGGGAAGCAAATCCGTATGCTCCCGCAGGTAATAGACCGTTTCCCTTTCCAGGGTATTTTTCAAACCGCTGCCGTCCACCACCGGGGTCTTCTGGACGGCATCCATGAGCTTTCTGCCATCCCGGACCACATAGCGGGTCTTGCCGGCGTACAGGTAGACATCAATTCCACCCAGCCCGATGGCGTCCACCTTACCGTCCAGCTCTTTAAGCAACTGGATGGCCCGGTCGAAATCCCCGTCGGTACCCCGGCGGCTGATCTCAAAGCGCTCGCCCAAAAGCTCTACTTCCACCCGGTGATCCCGCCGGGAAGAACCCAGGCTGACACTGACCACTCGTTTCAAAAAAAGACCTCCATTTCCCAAACACGCTGATCCCTAACCATTGTAACCAAATAGAGCTAAAAATACAAGCGGCGGCTTTTCATCTCCTGTTCTAAAAAGCGGCGAACCTCTTCCGGTGCCGATAACTGCAGGGCCTGCAGGGCCACCTCCCGGGCTTCCTTTAAAGTAACCGCCCGGATTACTTTTTTAATTTCCGGCAGTGAGCCCGCGGCGGCACTGAACTGGTCCAATCCCAAGCCCAGAAGGAGCATGGTGGCCAGGGGTTCCCCCGCCATTTCCCCGCACATGGCCACCTTCTTGCGGGTGTTACGGGCCACATCAATGACGTTCTTAACCAGGCGCAGGATGGCGGGGTGTAAAACCTGGTTCAGGGGATTAATCCCCGCACTGGCCCGGTCCACCGCCAGGGTGTACTGAACCAGATCGTTGGTGCCGATGCTGTAAAAATCAACCTCCGGTGCAAAAAGCTCTGCGGTCAGGGCGGCGGATGGCACTTCCACCAGCAGGCCCACCTCGATCCGGGGGTCGAATTTTTTCCCGGCTCGCTGCAGTTCCTCCTGTGCCTGGCGCAGCATGGCCTTGACCCGGCGTATATCTTCAACCCGGGAGATGAGGGGGAACATCACCTTTACCCTGCCAAAGGCACTGGCCCGCAGGATTGCCCTGATCTGGGTATTAAAGATTTCCTCGAAGTTCAAATTTAATCTTATACCCCGGCAGCCCAAAAAGGGATTGGGTTCATAGTGCATGGGCTGGAAGAAGGGGCTTGAGGGACCGGCATAGTCAAGGGTGCGGATGACCACCGGCCTTCCCCGCATCTTTTGTACTACCTGCACATAAAACTCAAATTGCTCGTCCTCGCTGGGCATGGTATCCCGGCCCAGGAAGAGATGCTCGGTACGGAACAGCCCGATTCCCTCCGCCCCCTGGGCCAGGGCGCTGGCCACCTCCCCGGGATGATCGATATTGGCCAGGAGTTGAACCCGGTAACCGTCCCGGGTTTCCGCCGGGAGGTCGGAAAGCATCTGCATTTCTTTTTTACAGGCCAGATAGGTCTCCCGCCGGTGCTGGTACTCGGCAACCGTGGCCGGATCGGGATTGAGGATGACCGTACCTTTGCTGCCATCGACGATGATGAGATCTCCGTTTTGCACCCGGTGTACAAAACGGCCCAAACCCACCACGGCCGGTATTTCCAGGGACCGGGCCAGAATGCAGGCCGTACAGGTCCGTCCGCCCCTTTCAATGGCCAGGCCGAGAATGCGGGAACGGTCCAGCTGCATGCTGTCGGGGGCACTTAAATCCCGGGCCACCACAATGGAATCTTCCTTCAGGCGCGGCACCGGCGTCCAGGACTGGCCCAGCAAAATGCGCAGCAAGCGGCACCCCACATCCCTGTAATCGGCCGCCCGCTCACGCAGGTACTCGTCGCCCGAATCTTCAAACATCTGCACGTAGTTGGTCACCACCTCGCCCACGGCACCTTCCACGTTGACACCCGAACGGATGATACTAATCAACTCGGATTCAAAGGTGGCATCTTCTAAAATCATCAGCTGGGCATGGAAGGTGCCCGCCCGGTCCCGGCCCAGATCCGACATGGCCCGGGCGTAAATGCCGGCCAACTCCTGGTGAGCCTGCCGGAGGGCGTGCTGCAGGCGGACAAGTTCCTGATCAATTTCCGGCGGCGAAATGGTTTTCCGTTCAAACTCCAGTTGTTCCGGACGAAAGATGAAGGCCCTGCCAATCGCAATCCCCGGTGCCCCGGCAATTCCTTTTAGCATTTCGCTACCCCCCCTGAACTTGATGTTATGTACGGAGAACAAAAATGGCCAGCAGTTGCTGGCATCACTGACACGATTAAAGCTGCTACTTCTAATATATTTAATTTTAACTTCGACGTGACTGACTTTTATTCCTGCCTTTCGAACAATCAGAAAAAAATTTAACACCCTAAAACAGGAACGGGAGGATCAAAGCCTCCCGCTCACATTTCATCGCTAATCCCCGGAACAACCTCTTTTTTGTCCTGCCTGGCCTGTTCCAGCAGGGCCAGGGCCTCATCGGAGCCCTCTATACAACCCGAACGCCACAGGGCCGCCTGCGCCGGCGACAATACGGGAGCTTCCACCTTTTCCCGGATACGTTCCACCGCTTCATTAAAGCTTCGCGGCTGTTCAAGGCCAGCCTTTTTCCGGCGATCCATGCCCCAACCCCCCCCTTAAACCTGCGCCCCGTGTTTTTCCAGTATGTCCACGGCTCCCTGGACCTTGTCTTCACTGGTAACAACCGTTACGAGAAACGCCCGGCCCCCCGCCGTGCCGTAATCATGGGCGGCCATGCCGCTCACCGAGGGATCCGCCGCCTTGAGGACCCGGGATTCGCTGTTGGACAGGCTGTCGGTACCGGCAGAAAAAAGGGTCAACCCGGTAATGGTTTCCGCCCGGCCGGCGACGGGATTATTGATTTCCGCATCGTCCTCCACCCCAAAGCGGGACACCCGGTCCAGGCTGACGGTACCATAGCCGGCAGATCTCAATTCTTCCATGGCCCGCCGGGCTCTGGTGCTGGAAGGAAAGTAGGCCAGGATGGAGCGCTCCCCTGGAGAAAGCTGCATCACCATCACTCCCGCCTTTCTTTCCCGTTATTATGACCGCCGGCCCTGAAGATCATACAAAAGCAGCATGTACGGCTGCTGCTATCACCGCTGCTGTATGTGCCTGTAAAAAAAGAGCAAAAACCCGGCCGTAGAACGCTGGGCCCGGGGAAGGAGGATGCTCGTGGCCTGGTGGTAACTTTCTTCATCGGAGGGGGCCCGGACCAGGGGATAATATTCCCTGGCCTCCCAGGCATTGGCCGCCACCCATTCTTCAGGAGTGTGGCCAAGGTGGTACAGGCCTCCCGAGCCCACGCGGTAATAATGCTTTCGCCCCTTAACCCACTTTTCATAATCCAGGTGCCCGTCAAAGAGCTGGCAGCAGGCGTGATGGGGTACACAGGCATCCTGCACCAGATGTACGGCTGCACCGAGCATGAATAAAGACTTGCGATATTTTCCCCGGCGCCAGAACAATAGCGCCCTGTCGAAGTACTGCCTGCATTTCTGGGCGGCATTTGCCCACGCCCACACCCCCACCCCCCGCCGGGGATCAAAATGATGGGTGGTGCTGCGCAGGCCCCGGTCTGCCCAGGTGACCCCCGCATCCAGTTGGGCGGCAAACCGGTTGATTAACCGGGCACACTCCCTGTGGCCGTCGTGGTAAAGAATGACCCGCCCCTGTTCATTGCAAAAAACATGGGTATCACTGGCTCCCAGTACCTGTAAGGGAAGGTGTATGGAAAACAAATAGCGGGAGGCAGCGGCCACCGGATGGGTCCACCTGGCAACATGAACTTTCATTTCCCCACCTCATCGTTATTACCAGAAAGTAACCATATTGATATTCTCCATGAACGGGGAAAACCCCTTTTATCATTTGTGTTGGTTGGCTATCGTAAAGTTTAATTTTATGTTAACATAACAAATTTTAGCACTCGGAAGAACTTGAGATTTTTTTCACAAATAAGCTTGCTTTTTAGGAGCCATATGCTAAAATTATAGTTAAGATAATTATTCCCGGCATCCCCCGGCCAGGGTGGACAGTGAAAGCGTGGTGAACAACGGGGACGCCAGTGCATACATCTTGCAATAAGGCTAACGTTTCACAATCACCGGAAAAAGGCCAATTTAGTTTATTGGGCGCAAGAGAATTCCTTTTTCGCAAAGAATGCGTATGATAAAACTCATAAACCCCCCGTTGGAGGTGGCACCATGGCACTTGTACAAAATTTCAAGTTTTTTGCTGAAGCCGGTATTAAGGCTACCCCTGTGCCGGGGACGAGCAAGTACCTTGTTCAATTCCAGGACGGCAGCAGCATTTATGTGAATGAAAGAACCCTGTTTCATCTGTTGAGTTCCGGGGAGAGTATAGAAAATATTGTCAAGAGCCTGCGGGAGCTGGACCCTCCCCGCAACTACCCGGAACGGTACAAAAAACTCTTCCGTGCAAACCAGCAATGAAAAGCTGCCGGCAACCTTTCCACGGCATTTCCGGCTCCCCAAAATTAGAGGTTTAACCTTCAGGTTTATATGCAGGCTTACTTTTTCACGATTAAAATTAAAGGCAGGCTCTTATCCCACCTCTTCCAGTTCCACCCACCCGGCTACAACCACCGGGCGTTTTTCTCTTTTTGCCTTGGTGGAGGCCAAACTGGCGAGATTAATCAGATCCCGTACGTTGCGAGTGCCATTGGGCTCCCCACGCACCCGTGACCGCCGCCCGCCGGCCACGCCTGCCGATGCGGTAACCTTTATTCCCTGCGGCCATCTGGCATCGGCAAGCGCTTTTATCATCTGCCAGGACAACTGTTTCGCTTCTTCCAGCGGCCTGACGGTAACCACCGCAAACTCATCGCCCGCATAGCGGCACAGGTAATCAAGCCCTTCGGCGATGACGCTTTTTAAAATTTTCCCTACCTGCTGCAAAATCTCATCCCCGATAACGTGACCGAACTCTTTGTCTATCGTCCCGAAGTTGTCCAGGTCCAAAAAAATAATGGTAATCTCCTGCCCGCTCTGCAATAACTCCGCCGCTTTATGCTGCAGGAACTCGGCCCGGTTCAGGCCTGTAAGGGCGTCCACATGTTTGCCTATCTCGGCATAAAGCCGGGATTTTGTGATTATGCCCACCGTACGCCCATCCCTCACCACCACCAGCCGTTCAATCCCATGACTTTCCATTGTTTCCTTTGCTTCCCAAAAAGAACATTCCGGCGAAACGGTAACTACATTCCTGCTCATGGCATCGGCCACCAGCCGGTTGGGGTGGCAGTACCTGACATCCCTGGAGGTTATAATACCCACAAGCTTTCCCTTTTCCACCACCGGGAGGCCACCTATCTTGAGCTGGTTCATCAGGGCCGCCGCCCGGCCGACACTTTCAAAAGGACCAATAGTGACTGGATTTTTATGCATAATATCGCCTGCACAAAACACTATAAATCCACCGCCCTGTTCACCTGCACCACAATGTTTACCTGGGCTTTTACCACTGTATTTTCTGTAGCAACTCTCATCCCCTCTTCCAGGATGACCGGCAGAAATTTCTCCTGGGGAAGAAATTTCAATAATGACCTTTTCAGCACCGCTGCCTCGAAAATTTCGTGGTCCAGATAAATAATGTCGTACTGCTCCGGCGTCAGGGCATCCACCATCCGTCTTACCGCTTCCGGACCAATGGGCGCCCTTTTCCCTACCAGCAGCACGTCCTGCATGGGCGGGATTTCAAATTCGGATAAACGAATGGTTACCTCGGCTCTGCGAACCGGCTCGGATGAATGGGAAGCAAAGGGGGGCCTGGAGGACACCTGGTTACACCTTCCTCTCCCTTTCAGGTGAAATAACCCTTCTCTGTATAGTATACAGTACGTTCAAAATTTAACAAGACATATTTACCCCATTCCTCCAATTTAAGTACCCAAGATATTCAAATTAAAATATTACTTGAGAAGAGCTAGTACTCACTTGAGTGCTGTGTCCCCACTCATCGAGTAGGAGGGGGCGGCTAGCCCCCGTCCTCTCACACTATCGGACATGCAGGTCCGCATCCGGCGGTTCACCAAGCTTGACGGAGATAAGAATAGCGTTCGGTTAAGCTCATCAGGCCCTGGGACTGCCAGTAGGCGTTGCCCAGGGCTCTATTCATTGGCCCGTGGGCCATCCGCCAAGGCCCTTTGCGAGCGTTGGCGAATTCATGTACTACCCATTCAGGCAGTCCCAGTGCACGTAGCTCGCGGTACCTTGTCCGCACTCGCTTCCACTGCTTCCAGAGGCACATGCGCAGCCTCCTCCGCATCCAGCCTTCCAGGTTCTTGAAAATGCTGGGCGTTTCGGCCAGAGCAAAGTAGCCCATCCACCCGCCCAGGTAGGCGTTTAGCCGCTCTATGCGCTCCGCCATGCTTACGGGCTTATTCCGGGAAGTTATCTCCCGAATTTTCATCTTCACCCGTTTGATGGTTTGCGGTGCCAGGCGGATAAGGATTTGCCCTGCTTTGACCTTGTACATGCTAAACCCCAGGAATTTCAGTTTCCACGGCCGGACTCGGCCCTCCCGCGGTCCCCCGCGGCTTCACCACTTCCTCCCGCGGGCAGGCCCCTTCCGGGGTTTTCTGCTGTCTTTGCCCTTCTCGCGAACGCATCGGTCTCACCTCTGACTTGATGTTCGGGCCTTCCCCTGGAGTTCATGACCCCCAGGGTACTATGCCCTCTGCTGACTCCTGCCGGTTCAGCCGTGCCTCTCGACACGGGTTACCAGCTTTGCCTGGCTTATCCGGCAGGCCTCCCCGGGTAAGAGCGTTAACCTTCACCCCGTGCCCGCCCCATATACTCTACCGTCCCTTGGCAGCCTGGGATTTCGCTGTGTCTTGCCAGCTCATCCGAACGGTCTAGCCTCTTATGGGGTTCTTGTTCATCGGGCCGTGGTTTTGCCGCCGGCTTCCTTCGGATTCCATCTCGCGATGGACACCCTTGCCTTTGGCTAGCAGACTCGTGCTGCCTCGCCTGCAGTGGACTTTCACCACCAAGTTAACGCCCATGCCGGGCGCACAAGAAAAAACCGGGCATTACGCCCGGCTTTTCTCCCAGGAAAATGACACTCAGTATCTAGCGGTAAGTTTCCTCACCCTTATACGTTTTTCGGTCGCAGTGATAATGCTGCCCTTCTCCAAGTCCTCCTTGTACCGGGCCAGCACCGCGGCCAGAACCCGTTTCCTTTCCTCGAAAGGAATGTCAGGCAAACGAACGATGCTGGCGCGTGCCGTTCCGGTGGCCACAGCGAGTTGCCCGAAATCTTTGTCCAGCGTGATTATGACCCGTCGCTCTCTTGCTCCCCACGCCATAACCTCATCGTCGGCCATGCGGTAGTTTATGCTCTTCACTTCCGCCACGTCATGGCCCATTTCACGGAGCTAACCGGCCAGTTTACTGCCAGCGCAAACGTCAACAAGAAACCTCATTGAGCCGCCTCCACGCGGACCGCGCTCAAATCCTCGTTTGCTACAAGGTGCCTGGCATAAGCAATACAAGCCCTGATGTCGTCCGGCTCCAGTTCAGGATAGTCCTCCAGGATATCCTGTACCGTCACACCCTGTTCCAGGAGGGCCAGCACGTTCTCTACTTTGATACGCATGCCCCGAATAATGGGCTTCCCTTGAAAAATAGCAGGATTGACGGTAATACGTTGCAGAAGTTCCTCCCTTTCTTTCATCTCCGCACCTTCCCCTGTGTACAGTCCTGTTTTTAGTTTAACAGGATTAGTCCTGTCCGGCAACAGGCTTGAACGCTCGTTGTGATCCAGGTTTTGACACAATCCCGAAGCCAGGTAAAATCAAGGCTCCCGGAGCCCCGCCTTCTTTTCCATCAACGCCCGCACCTTTAATGGCAAACCGAAAAGATTGATAAACCCGGCAGCATCGGCCTGGTTGTAAATCTCATCCCGGCTGAAGGTGGCCAGTTCCGGATTGTAGAGTGAATAGGGCGAGCTAACCCCCGCGGGGGTGCAGTTACCCTTGTAGAGCTTCATGCGCACCGTGCCGGTTACCGTACGCTGGGTCACCTCTACAAAGGCATCCAGGGCTTCCCGTAAAGGAGAGAACCACACGCCGTCATACACCAGCTCGGCATAACGGGCGGCCACCAGTTCTTTGAAATGCATGGTCATCCGGTCAAGACATATACTTTCCAGCTCCCGGTGGGCCAGGTAGAGGATGGTACCACCGGGGGTTTCGTAAACACCGCGGGACTTCATCCCCACCAGGCGGTTTTCCACCATATCCACCACACCTATACCGTTGGCGCCCCCCAGGGCATTTAACTTTTCCACCAGCGCCACCGGGTCCAGGGATTCCCCGTTTACTTTCCTGGGAATGCCCTTTTCAAAATAAATTTCCACGTAAGTGGGCCGGTCCGGAGCCTTTTCCGGCGGCGTGGTCAGCAGAAGCACGTCGGCGGGCGGTTCCTTGGCGGGGTCCTCCAGGTCCCCTCCTTCGTGACTCAAGTGCCAGATGTTGCGGTCCATGCTGTAAGGGCGTTCCCTGGTCACGGGAACGGGAATCCCCCGGGCCTGGGCGTAGTCAATGGCATCCTCCCGGGAACGGATGTCCCATTCGCGCCAGGGGGCGATAATCTTGAGGTCGGGATTCAGCGCTTTCACCGAAAGCTCAAAGCGCACCTGATCGTTCCCCTTGCCGGTGGCTCCGTGGGCCACGGCCTCCGCCCCTTCCCTTTCGGCCACCTCCACCAGCTTTTTGGCAATCAAAGGGCGGGCCATGGAGGTGCCCAGAAGGTACTTGCCTTCGTAAACGGCCCCCGCCCGTAAGGTGGGGAAAATGTACTCTTCTACAAATTCCCGCTTTACGTCCTCAATATAGATCTTGCTGGCACCGCTTTTAATGGCCTTTTCCTCCAGCGGGGCCAGTTCCTCCCCCTGCCCCAGGTCGGCCACCATGGCAATGACTTCGTAGCCGTAATTTTCTTTGAGCCAGGGAATGATGATGGAGGTGTCCAGGCCCCCCGAATAGGCAAGCACTACTTTTTTCATACTAACGCTCCTTTCTCCTCAGCCATAGCAAGTACATGACGGCCCAGCCCAGGGTTATGCCGGTAAACCAGGCGCCCAGCTGGATGGGCAGGTGGACAAAGTCCCGCTTGATGAAAGCCAGGGCCACAATGCCCGCGCCCCCCAGCAGGGCCAGGATGAGCGGCATGCGTGTAATCCGGAACATATCACGCCATCACCAGGGCCAGTACGGCCTTCTGGGCATGCAGGCGGTTTTCCGCCTCGTCCCAGACCACCGAGTGGGGTCCGTCGATGACTTCCGCCGTTACTTCTTCACCCCGGTGGGCCGGCAGGCAGTGCAGGAAGATAAAGTCCGGCCTGGCGTGGCGCACCAGTTCTTCGTTCACCTGGTAGGGGGCAAAAACCTTCTTTCGCTGTTCACTTTCCTGTTCCTGTCCCATGCTGGCCCAGACATCGGTGACCACCACATCCGCCCCCGCAACCGCCGCCACCGGATCGGTAAGAATTTCGATGCGGCTGCCGGTTGACAAAGCGTCGGCCCTGGCCGCCTCCACAATTTCCGCCCTGGGCTGGTAGCCGGGGGGTGAGGCCACGCTGATGTGCATGCCCGTTTTGGCGCAGCCGAAAAGCAGGGAGTGACAGATGTTGTTGCCGTCCCCGACATAGGCCAGCTTCAAGCCGGCCAGCCTGCCTTTATGCTCCCGGATGGTCTGCAAATCGGCCAGGATCTGGCACGGGTGCAGCAGGTCGGTCAGGCCGTTGATCACCGGGATGTCGGCGTAACGGGCCAGTTCCTCCACATCCGCCTGGGCATAGGTGCGGATCATAATCCCGTCCACGTAGCGGGAAAGCACCCGGGCGGTGTCGGCAATTGACTCCCCCCGGCCCAGCTGCAGGTCGCTGGCATTGAGGTACAGGGCGTAGCCCCCCAGCTGGTACATGGCCACTTCAAAGGAAACCCGGGTGCGGGTGGACGATTTTTGAAAGATCATGCCCAGGGTCTTCCCGGCCAGGTAAGGGTGGGGAATACCCCTTTTTTGTTTGGACTTCAGATCATCGGCTAGGTCCAGGATGGTCATAATCTCTTCCGGAGTGAAATCATGCAGGGAGAGAAGATCCCGGCCTTTAAAATTTTCCTTCACTGGATTATCCCTTCCTTTACAGGTTCGGTTTTACTGAACATTTAACACATAAGGATAACGGAGTCACGGCAAGGCCTCACGTTCCCGCGCCAGCATTCCCGCGGTAAATTCCAGCACGCTTACCGGGTCCGGCTCCTCCCCCTGCTTCAGGCACTGCAGCACCGTTGCCAGCGCCCGGGCGGTATCCAGGGACGTCAGGCAGGGCACCCGGTATTCGGCGGCGGTGCGGCGCAGGCGGAAGCCGGGCCGGGCAGGGTGCTTGCCCCGGGTGGGGGTGTTGATGACCAGGTTCACCGTACCCGAACGCAACAGGCCCGCCACATCCTCCACTTCCTGCACGGGCATGCCGGCGGCGGCAATGGCCCTGGCTGTTCCTCTGGTGGCGTAAAGAGTGTAACCCAGTGCGGCATACTGGCGGATCACGGGCAGCGCCTCGACCTTGTCCCGGTCGGCCAGGGAAACCAGCACCGCTTTTGGCGCGGCAGGAGCAGACCCACCGGGCGATTTTGTGCCGTTTATACCCGAAAAGGGACTTAAACCGGCGGCCACCATGGCCTTGTAAAGTGCCCGGGGGAAAGTACGGTCCACCCCCATGACCTCCCCGGTGGACTTCATTTCCGGTCCCAGGGAAATTTCCACCTCGCCCAGCTTTTCAAAGGAAAAGACCGGTGCCTTCACAGTTACATAATCCGAAATTCTGCCCAGGCCCGGCCCGTAGCCCTGCTCGGCCAGCCTTTTGCCCAGCATGGCCCGGGTGGCCACCTGCACCATGGGCACGGCCGTCACCTTGCTCAAAATGGGCACGGTCCGGGAGGCCCGGGGGTTCACTTCCAGGACATAGATGCCGTCTCTGGCCACCACGTACTGGATGTTTAAAAGCCCGCACACCTTCAGCGCCCGGCCAATCTGCAGGGTGTAGTCCACCACCTGCTCTATTTGCGCCGGGGTGAGGTTCTGGGGCGGGTAAACTGCCATGCTGTCCCCCGAATGCACCCCGGCCCGCTCGATGTGCTCCATAATGCCGGGGATGAAAATATCCCTGCCGTCCCCTATGCCGTCGATCTCCACTTCCCGGCCCCGGATGTACTTGTCGATCAGCACCGGGTGGCGCGGTGAAACCTGCACCGCCGTTTCCATATATTTTAGCAGTTCCGGAGTGTTGTGGACAATCTCCATGGCCCGCCCGCCCAGCACGTAGGAAGGCCGCACCAGCACCGGGTAACCCAGGCTCTCGGCAATTTGCCGGGCCTGTTCCACGGCAAAGGCAGTGCCCCCCTCGGTCTGGGGAATGCCCAGGCGGGACAAAAGGGCGCTGAATTTTTCCCGGTCCTCGGCAGTGTCAATGGATTCTACCGGCGTGCCCAGCACCTTCACCCCCCGGGCCGCCAGCTCCCCGGCCAGGTTGATGGCCGTCTGCCCGCCGAACTGGACGATCACCCCCAGGGGCTTCTCCTTCTCCACAACATTGAGGACGTCCTCCAGGGTCAGGGGCTCAAAATAAAGCCGGTCGGCGGTATCAAAATCGGTGCTCACCGTCTCCGGGTTGTTGTTGATGATGATGGCCTCCACCCCTTCGGCCTGCAAACCCCACACGGAGTGAACCGAACAGTAATCAAATTCGATACCCTGGCCGATGCGGATGGGCCCTGAACCGAGGACGATCACTTTAGGCCGGGAAGACACCGCAACCTCATCCACAGTGTCGTAGGTGGAATAGTAATAGGGGGTGGCGGCCTCAAATTCCGCGGCACAGGTATCCACCATCTTGTAGGCCGGGACAATGCCGTACTCCTTTCGCAACGCCCGCACCCGGTCAAAATCCAGACCGGTCAGGCGGCCGATATGGCTGTCGGCAAAGCCGCAGGCCTTGGCCCGCCGCAGCAACCCGGGGGATGGGTTGTCCCCGGCCGCCCGCAGCTCTCCTTCCAGAACCACGATGTTTTTTATTTTCTCCAGGAAGAAGTAGTCTATGGCCGTGAGTTGAAAGATTTCCCGCATGGCCCAGGCCCGGCGGAAGGCTTCGGCAATGGCAAACAAGCGCAGGTCGTTGGGACGGGAAAGCAGCTGCTGCAGCTCCATTTCGCTCCAGCTGCCCGAGCCCTTCCACTGCAGGCTGTCCACGCCAATTTCCAGGGAGCGCACCGCCTTGAGCAGGGCCCCTTCAAAGGTGCGGTCAATGGCCATTACCTCGCCGGTGGCCTTCATCTGGGTACCCAGGGTGCGATCCGCGCTGCTGAACTTGTCAAAGGGCCAGCGGGGTATCTTGACCACCACGTAGTCCAGGGCCGGCTCAAAGCAGGCGCAGGTTTTTCCCGTCACCGGGTTGATAATCTCGTCCAGCCTCAGGCCGATGGCTATCTTGGCCGCCGTGCGGGCTATGGGATAACCGGTGGCCTTGGAGGCCAGGGCGCTGGAACGGCTCACCCGGGGGTTGACCTCAATCACGTAATAGCGGAAGCTTTCCGGGTCCAGGGCAAACTGGACGTTGCAACCCCCTTCCACCTTCAAGGCCCGGATGATCTTCAGGGCGGCGGAGCGCAACAGCTGGTATTCCTTGTCGGCCAGGGTCTGGGATGGGGCCACCACGATGCTGTCCCCGGTGTGGATGCCGATGGGGTCGATGTTTTCCATGTTGCAGATGGTGATGCAGTTGTCGGCCCCGTCCCGCATCACTTCGTACTCTATTTCCTTCCAGCCGGCCACGCTCTTTTCCAGCAGCACCTGGCCGATGGGGCTCAACACCAGCCCCCGGTGGACGATGGCCTCCAGCTCCTGCGGGCCTGTGGCCATGCCGCCCCCGGTACCGCCCAGGGTGTAGGCGGGCCGGACGATCAGGGGGTAACCGGTTTCCCGGGCAAACTCCAGGGCCTGCTCCACGCTGGTGACCGTGGTACTGGGGGGCACCGGCTCGCCTATGGCCAGCATGGTTTCCTTGAACAGCTCCCGGTCCTCAGCCCGGCGGATGCTGTCCAGGGAAGTGCCCAGCAGTTCCACGCCGTATTTTTCCAGCACCCCTTGCCGGGCCAGTTCCACGGCCAGATTCAACCCCGTTTGACCGCCCAGGGTGGGCAGCAAGCCCTGGGGCCGCTCCCGTTCGATTATGCGGGCCACGGTCTGCCAGGTGAGGGGTTCGATATAGATCTGGTCGGCCATGTGGCTGTCGGTCATGATGGTGGCCGGGTTGGAATTCACCAGCACCACCTGAACCCCTTCCTCTTTGAGGGCCCGGCAGGCCTGGGTGCCGGCATAGTCAAATTCCGCGGCCTGGCCGATAATGATGGGGCCGGAGCCGATGACCAGCACTTTTTTGATGTCCTTTCGCCTGGGCATGGGTATCCTCCTGCTGCAAAAGTGACTGCTTCATGTAACCTGGTTCACTCAATTTACTGTTTCATCTCGGCCAGGACGCCGGCCAGGATGTCCACGGCCCCGTCCACCTCGGCCTCTGTGATAATCAAAGGAGGAATAAAGCGCAGGATGTGATTGTCCACACAGTTAATCAACAAACCGCGGTCCTGGCATTTGCCCACGATGTCCCTGCCTTCGATAGTTAGTTCCATACCCAGCATCAGCCCCAGCCCGCGCACTTCCTTGACGAAGGAAAACCGGCCGGCCAGCTCCAGGAGGCGGTCTTTCAGATAAGCACCCACCCGGGCGGCATTTTCAATGACGCCCTCATTGAGCAGGCATCCCACGGCTGCCAGCCCGGCCGCACAGGCCAGGGGGTTGCCCCCGAAGGTGGAGGCGTGGTCGCCGGGGCTAAAGGCCGCGGCCACTTCTTCCTTCGCCACCATGGCGCCAATGGGAAACCCGCCGCCCAGGGCCTTGGCCAGGGTAAAAATGTCCGGCTCCACGCCGTAATGCTGGTAGGCCAGGAACTTGCCCGTGCGCCCCAGGCCGCATTGGACTTCGTCAAAGATCAGCAGGGCATTGTAACGGTCACAGAGCTCCCGGGCGGTCTTTAAGTATTCGGGCGTGGCCACGTTCACCCCGCCCTCGCCCTGCACCGGCTCCAGCAGCACCGCGCAGGTGCCGGGGTTTACGGCCCGGGAAAGGGCCTCCACGTCGTTAAAGGGCACGTATTTAAAGCCGGCAGGGAGGGGCTCAAACCCCTTCTGGTACTTGGGCTGGGCCGTGGCGGTGATGGCCGCCAGGGTGCGCCCGTGGAAGGATTTCAAGGCGGTGATGATTTCATACTTTTCCTGCCCGCCGTGGATTTTCCCGTACTTCCGGGCCAGCTTGATGGCCGCCTCGTTGGCCTCGGCACCGCTGTTGCAGAAAAACACCCTGTCGCCGCAGGAATTTTCCACCAGCAATTGGGCCAGTTTCGCCTGGGGTTCAATATGGTACAGATTGGATACATGCATCAATTTCCGGGCCTGGGAGGCTATGGCCTCCACCACCGCCGGGTGGCAGTGGCCCAGGGAGCAAACGGCCAATCCGGCCACAAAGTCAAGGTACTCTTTCCCTTCCGCGTCCCAGACCCGCGCGCCCTGCCCCCTCACCAGGGCGAGGGGCAGGCGCCCATAGGTATGCATCACGTATTTACCGGTAAGTTCGATAATTTCCGCGGTGGTCATATTGCAATTCCTCCTGAAAGTTTTGGCTTCACCGGACGACCATGGTACCGATGCCTTTGTCCGTGAACACTTCCAGCAAAATGGAGTGGGGCACCCGCCCGTCCAGAATATGGGTGGTGTTGACGCCGCCGTAAAGGGCCCGGGTACAGCACTCCACCTTGGGGATCATGCCGCCGTCAATAATGCCCCGGGCAATTAAATCAGGCACATCGTCCGCCCGGATTATTGAAAGCAGGGAGTCTTTGTCTTCCCTGTCTTCCAGAATGCCTTCCACGTCGGTAAGGATAATTAATTTGTCGGCACCCAGGGCCACCGCCAGCTCCCCGGCGGCGGTATCGGCGTTGACGTTGTAGCTTTCCCCTTCGGGGCCCACGGCCACGGGGGCCACTACGGGAATGTAGCCCTCATTGATCAAGGTATGGACGATGGCCGGGTTGACCTTTTTCACCTGTCCCACGCAGCCGATATCCACCATTTCCACCGTCCCGTCGGGCTGGTATACCTTGCCGGGTTTCTTCACCGCCTGAAGCAGGCAGGCATCCTTGCCCGAAAGGCCCACCGCCTTGCCGCCAATGCGATTGATCAGGGAGACGATTTCCTTGTTCAGCTTGCCCGCCAGGACCATTTCCACTATTTCCATGGTTTCCTCGTCGGTGACCCGCAGGCCGCCCACAAAGCGGGATTCGATACCCAGCTTCTGGAGCATGGCCGTAATTTCCGGTCCCCCGCCGTGGACAATTACTGGGTGGATGCCCACGTACTTCATTAAAACCACATCGGTGAGCACGGTCTTTTTCAGCCCGCAGTCCACCATGGCGTGGCCGCCATACTTGATGACCACCGTCTTGCCGTAGAATTTCCTTATGTAAGGCAGGGCCTCCACCAGGATGGCCGCCTTCTCCTGTGCGCTGAGCAATCGGATACCTCCCCCGGTTTACTTATCCTTAAAAACCCAGGATACAGGATAACAGGCCGTTATGTCCGGTAGCTGGCGTTAATGTTCACATATTCGCCGGTCAGGTCGCAGCCCCAGGCCGTGGCCTCATATTCTCCCGACTTTAAATCCACCAGCACCCGCACCTCACGGCCCGCCAGCACGGACGAGGCTGCTTCCTCGTCAAAGGGCAAAGCCACCCCGTCCCTGGCCACCATTATGTCACCCAGGTATATATCCACCCGGTCGGGATCAAAGTGCGCACCCGAGTAGCCGGCAGCGCAGATGATCCGCCCCCAGTTGGCATCCTGGCCGTATATGGCCGTCTTGACCAGGTTGGAAGCCACTACCGCCCGGGCGGCCAGGCGGGCATCTTTCTCGCTTGCCGCATTGATCACCTTCACTTCCAGCAGCTTTGTGGCCCCTTCGCCATCCCTGGCCACCGCCCGGGCCAGCCGGGTGCATACCTCGGTGAGGGCATCCCGCAGCAGGTGATAATCTTCATTTTCGGCGGCAATTTCCGGGTTGCCGGCCCGGCCGTTGGCCAGGGCCAGGACCATGTCATTGGTGCTGGTATCCCCATCCACACTGATCATATTAAAGCTGCGGTCCACCGCATGACGCAGCATTTCCTGCAGGCAGGGCGCAGATACAGCCGCATCGGTGGTAATAAAGCAGAGCATGGTGGCCATGCTGGGATGAATCATTCCGGAACCCTTGGCCATACCCCCGATGGTTACCGTATGCCCGCTCAGGGGGAGAGAAAGGGCCGTTTCTTTGGGCTCGGTATCGGTGGTCATAATGGCCTCGGCAGCGGCCGCGCCCCCACCGGAGCTCAACTCCCGGGCCGCAGCAGCAATACCCGGCAAAATGCGGTCCATGGGCATGGGCTGGCCGATGACCCCGGTGGAGGCCACCAGGACATCCTCCTCGGGAATATTCAATACCCGGGCCGTTTCCTGCGCCATGGCCCGGGCATCCCGGATACCCTGCTCCCCGTTGCAGGTATTGGCATTGCCGCTGTTCACCACCACCGCCCGGGCGCGCCCCCTGGCTATACGCTCCATGGTGACCACCACCGGGGCACCCTTCACCAGGTTGGTGGTGAACACCCCGGCAGCCCGGGCCGGAACCTCGGAAAAAATTAAGGCAATATCCCGTCTTCCTTTATACTTCACCCCGGCGGCCACTCCCGCGGCCAGAAAACCCTGCGGGGCAGTGACACCGCCGCTCTTCTCTTCCCATGTTCTGGCCAAGCCAGCATTCCTCCTTATCCACTACGTCGTTAAATTGTCCGGGTTCGGACCGGACTCAACATTAAATTACTCGCTTCATGTGCAAGCGGAAAGCGTAAATATTCAGTGAACCTGGTTGGATGCGGCCCAGCACTCACCCAAATATGATCCTGCTCCCGGTGTTTCAGGTTTAATTGGCACATCAGGTTTTGGGAAGAGCTAGTATCCCGGTGAGTGCTGGGTCCCCGCTCATTCCAGTGCTTCGCGTAAGATGCGCACCGCGGCTTGCTTCGCCGGGTGCTGTTGCCGGCGCTTCGCAAGTCATTCGCTCCCGACAGTGCCGCATCCTTGTCATAACGGTTCTATTGAATATTAACCAGAAAGATATTCTACATATTTCTACGGATATACCCCTGGACCGTAAAGCGCCGTTTCCTCCGCCAGCCCGAACATTATATTCATATTCTGCACCGCCTGGCCGGCAGCCCCTTTGATCAGGTTATCGATGGCGGAAATGATTACCACCCTGCCGGTACGCCGGTCTACCACCAGGCCAATGTCGCAGTGATTGGAACCGGCCACCATTTTGGTCGCCGGCAGCATGCCCGCGGGCAACACCCGGACAAACTTCTCCTGCCGGTAAAATTCCCGGTAGAGGGTCAAAATTTCCTCCGTGCTCTTCAGCCGGGTCAGCCGGGCGTAGATGGTGCTTAAAATACCCCGGATCATGGGCGTCAGGTGGGGGGTAAAGGAAACCAGCACCTTTTTGCCGGCCAGGGCGCTTAATTCCTGCTCGATCTCCGGAGTGTGGCGGTGCACCGCCACCCCGTAGGCCTTGATGCTCTCGTCAACCTCGCAGTAATGGGTGTTTAAGGATAATCCCCGCCCGGCCCCGGAAACGCCGGACTTGGAATCAATGATAATGGTACCGGTTTCCACCAGGCCTTCTTTTAACAGGGGAGCCAGGGCAAGAATTACGCTGGTGGGGTAACAACCCGGATTGGCCACCAGTCGGGCGGAACGGATTTTTTCCCGGTGGATTTCCGGCAAGCCATACACCGCTTGAGGCAACAGCTCCGCAGCCGTGTGTTCGACCTTATACCATTCCTGGTAAACTACAGGGTCGTGGAGGCGGAAGTCTGCTCCCAGATCCACCAGGGCTTTTCCCCCACCAATAACTTCCCGGGCCACGGCCATGGCATGGCCGTGGGGCAGGGCCGTAAATATAACGTCGCTTCTGTTCACCAGGGCCGGCAAATCCTGCTCCTCGCAAACCAGGTCCACATACCCGTAAAGGTGGGGGTAAACCTCCCAGAAGGCTTTGCCGGCATAACTCTGGGTGGTCAATCCCACCAGCTCCACCTGCGGGTGGACATTTAACAGCCTGACCAGTTCGGCACCGGCATAACCGGTGGCCCCGATAATGCTTGCTTTAATAACCATAATCGTCAGGTGCAAACCCGGGCGGCCTGAAGGCCGGGGTTTCTGGTCACCCTCTGAGGCTCCTTTCTATATGGGAATACTTTATAATTATACAATTGGTTGTATAAAAATACAACCTCAAAGATAAGATAAAAATTACCCGGTTGGATCAATTTCTGCACAGGCGCGCAAAATCCCCTGTACTAATTACAGCCAAATTTTGTTATTAATGTTATTATCGGGATCGGTGTTAGATGGGGTACGGGCTTTGTAGTTTTGCCACCAGGGCGGCAAAGGCCGGGGATAAGCCCAAGGCCACCGGGCTCAAAGTCGCACCCAAGCTTGTCACCGTTAAAACAGGGTTTACCTTTCTTCAGGTAATTTTTAAGCCATTGCCAGTAAATAAATGGCGGGGCGGTGAAAAACCGCCCCTTACTGGTTTTGTTCCGCCCGTATTTTTTTAAACTCCCGTGTGAGCAGGGGCACCACTTCAAAGAGGTCGCCCACGATCCCGTAATCGGCCACCTTGAAGATATTGGCTTCCGGGTCCTTGTTTATGGCCACAATCACCTTGGATGAGCCCATCCCCGCCAGGTGCTGGATGGCTCCCGAGATGCCGCAGGCAATGTACAGCTGCGGGGATACGGTCTTACCCGTCTGACCCACCTGCATGCTGTGCGGCGCATATCCCGCATCCACCGCCGCCCGGGAGGCTCCCACCGCCGCCCCCAGCACGTCCGCCAGCTCTTCCAGTATCCTGAAGTTCTCCGCCGATTTCATCCCCCGGCCTCCGGAGACAATAATGTCCGCTTCGGTGAGTTCGGGACGGCTGGATACCTGGCGAACTACTTCTTTAATGATCTGGCGGATGTCCCCCGGTTCCACGTCCACCCGTACCACTTCCGCCGCGCGTCCCCTTTGGGGTTCGGGCACCGGCAGTACGTTGGGCCTGATGGTGGCCATCACCGGCCGGGCTTCCGGAGAGATGGCCTGGACAAAGGCCTTGCCCGCGTATATGGGCCGGGTGAGGGTTATCTGGCCGTCCTGCAGTTCCACCTTCGTGCAGTCGGTGCACAGCCCCGCCTGCAGCCGCTGGGCCACCTGGGCGGCCAAATCCCGCCCCTGTACGGTGCAGCCCAGGAAGATGGCCGTGGGCCGGTGTTCTAAGGCCAGCCCGGCCAGCGCCCTGGTGTACCCGTCCGTGGTGTATTCGGCCAGGGCGTCATTTTCCAGCACGTATACCTTGTCGGCACCGTATTCCCCCAGGGCGGATGCGAGTTCGCCCACTTCTTTGCCGATGATTACAGCCGCAACTTCTTCAGCCAGCTGGTCAGCCAGCTGGCGGGCGGCACCCAGCATTTCATAGGTGACTTTTTTAACCTTGCCGTTTTTGTGTTCGGCGTAGACCCAGATTCCTTTCCCCATTTCCTTCCACCTTCCTTAGATGACCTTTGCTTCTTCCCGCAAAAGCCGCACCAGGGCGGCGGCAGCTTCCGCCGGTTCTCCGGGTACGATCTTTCCTTGTGCCCTGGGGGAGGGCAGGAAGTATTTGAGGGCGCGCACTTTGGGCGCTACTTCTTCCGCGGTAAGTCCCAGGTCGCTCAGAGCGAGTTTTTCCATGGGCTTCTTTTTGGCCTGCATGATGCCCTTCATGGTGGGATAGCGGGGTTCGTTCAACCCTTTCTGGGCGGTGATCACCGCGGGCAGGGGCACTTCCACCATTTCGCTGCCCCCTTCAATTTCCCGGGTGGCCAGAACCTTGCCGCCGGCTATTTCCAGCTTGATGACCATGTTGACCACCGGCAGTCCCAGGATTTCCGCCACCCGCCCGGCCACCTGGGCGGAGCCGTCGTCAATGGCCCGCCAGCCGCCCAGAATGAGGTCGTATTCCATGCGGGATACGGCTCTGGCCAGGATGGTGGCCGTGGTGTATTCGTCCATTTCTTCCAGTTCGGGGGTGATGAGCACCGCCCGGTCGGCGCCCATGGCCAGGGCCTGGCGCAGGACGTCCTGGGCCTTTGGCCCGCCCATGCTGACCACGGTTACTTCCCCTTTGGTTTTTTCCTTGATGCGCAGGGCTTCTTCCACGGCAAATTCATCGTAGGGGTTCATGATCAGGCTGACGCCTTCCGGGTTGATTTTGCCCTGGGCGTCGAGGGTGATTTTGGCTTCCGTGTCAAAGGTTTGTTTGGTGAATACTACTACCTTCATCTTAATAAACACCTTCTCCCGCTAAAGCTTTTAGAAAGGTATCGCCACTCAGTTTGCCCGTATCATATTTAAAAAGTCAATTATTGCTTCGTTTACTTCACGGGGTTTTTCCAACATAGTCATATGCCCGGCACCGTAAATAATTTTTAGCCGGGAATTTGCTATTTGATTGTTTAAGTATTGGGCATACTTAACCGGCGTCATTTTGTCTTCATCCCCAACAATGATCAGGGTGGGAACTTTGATTTTCTGAATGTCACTCATCCGGTCAAAACTGTCACAGGCCTGATAATCCGCCAGGTACAGCGCGGCGGGAAGCTCTTCCATTTCTCGCCTGAAGCTTTGCACCAGGCTCTGCGGAACGGCAGAACCAAAGAGGTTGTTTATATTGTGCAGCGGCAATTCACCCCCGGCCAGGGTCCCCAAAACCTGGGGATTCACCCTCAGCCGTGCTCCCGTGCCTACCAGGATGAGCCCCTGCAATTTTTCCGCATGGCACAGGGTAAACTCCAGGGCAATGGCGCCGCCCATGGAGTGCCCGGCCAGAACGAATTTCCTGCTGTGTAAGGCATCGACAAAACCAGCAACTAACTCGGCGTACTCGGTAATGGAGGCAAGAGGCTTCCCGCCGGATTGTCCGTGCCCGGGTAAATCCAGGGCTACCGCCCGGTATAAACCTTTGAGGGCTTCCAGCTGAGCGGACCATCGCCGGCTGGAACCTCCCGCACCATGAACAAATATCATCAGCGGTTCTCGGCCCGTTGTCTCCTGGTAGTAAATTTTTAGGTCGTTATATATAAGGTATGGCATTCAACACCTCTGCCTTTTCTTCATGAATTAATTTTTTGGGGCCGGAACTTGTAACCATACCTGATCACATCTTCTTCCGTGTATATTCTTCTGATGACCAGTTCCACCGGCATGCCAATTTCTACTTGATCCTTTTCCACATCCACCAGCTGGGCCACAATGCGGGGCCCTTCATCCAGTTCCACCAGCACCACCGGGTAGAATCGGCGGTAGGCCGCTTCTTCACTGAATTCCGGTGGCGCCCCGGCACCGGCAATAATGGTATATGAATAAACCTTGCCCTTGCCGCTTAGCTGTGCTTCTTCAAATTGATCGAAATTACCACAATACTTGCATCCTGCTTTGGGCGGGAAATTTATTTTGCCGCACTTCAGACACTTCAGGCCCACCAGGCGGTAGCGCTGCTTGACTGCCCGCTGGTACATGGGTATGGATATATGGGCTCCCACTGGTAAATCACCTCGCTAGATGTATCTTTTAACCTGCAGGTACTGGGCGTAGCCAAGGTAGGTTATGTTTTCATCCAGCTGCTTTTTGACCGTGTTTCTTCCTTCCTTTAAAGGTGCACCGGTAACCGTTAAGCTAACGGCCATGCTTCCCGCACCGGATCCATATGCCGCCAGTAAAATTTTTTCCCCGGGTTTGGACTGGTCCAGGACAGCCGCCAGGCTCAACAGGGCAGAGGAAGCACCCGTGTCGCCGGTTTGCTCGTAAAGCAGGCCGGGAGCCAGTTGCTCCTCGTCAAACCCCAGTTTTTTGGCCACACTCTTCGCACTGCGGCCATCGATCTCTTGAATAACCAGGTAATTGTAATCAGAAGGCTTCCTACCCAGCTTCTCCATCAGGCTTTGGAGCGCCCGGGTGACCAGCTGGTTGTAGGATGCGAACGTAAAAGCCCGTACTCCTATATCTCTGAGGTTGTTGTCGCCTGCAGGGCGGAAGCGCTCCCCCAGCATTTCACTGACAAAAGAATTGAAGCCGTCTATCTCAGCAATGAGATTTTCCGTACCCAAAATATAGGCTACACCACCGGCACCAAGACCATGTTCAATGCTTTCCCGGGGGCAAGCCCGCGGCGCATCGGCGGCAATCACCAGGGCGTTCCGGCCGCTGCCGGCACTGAGAAAAGCCCAGGCCGTCAATAAAGCCTCACTGCCCGCCCTGATGGACTGGCCGTGTTCGATAGCTATTACATCCTCCCTCAGGCCGAGCATAACCGCAGCGGCTCCCGATACCATCTTTTCCTGGTAAGGAGGATTAGTGGAAGCCCAGCATATTATTCCAATCTTTTCGGGGTTTATGCCGCATTTCAGGGCCTCTTTGGCCGCCTCAACGCCCATGGTTAACGCGTCTTCGTCAAAATCCATGACGGTTTTTTCCTTAATGCCGGCGGAACAGTTACCCCAGGCTTGCTGGTATTCCTTTTTGGTTATTCTTAACCGGGGCAGGTATGCGCCATAACCGACTATCCCCACTGCCATCTTACTACCCCTCCCGCCTGTAAATGAATACCGTCGCCGTACCACCAGACCCGCCCACGTTGTGGGAAAGGCCAATTTCGGCGTTCTTTATCTGCCGCTCCGGGTTTTTGGCCTGCCCGCGCAATTGGTTAAATACTTCATAGGCCTGCCCGCAACCGGTAGCTCCAATGGGGTGGCCTTTACTCTTCAACCCGCCGCTCACATTGACGGGAATACGTCCGCCCAGGGAAGTAGCCTCTTCATCAAGAAGACGGCCGGCTTCTCCCTTCTCGCAGAATCCCAGGTCATAGTAGGCCACCACTTCCGCGATGGTGAAACAGTCGTGCACTTCCGCAAAGTCAATGTCCTCCGGTTTTACCCCGGCCTGCTTGTATGCCTCCTGGGCGGCCATGCGGGCGGCCTTGAAACTGGTGATGCAATCCCTGTCCTGCACGGCCAGGTAGTCGGTACCGGCACCATAGCCAATAATATAAACGGGATGATCCGTGAATTCCCTTGCCCGCTCCTCGCTGCACAGCAGGACCACCGCAGCCCCGTCAGTGGTGGGACAACAATCCCAGATATTCAGAGGATAGGCCACCGGTGCCCCTGCCACGGCCATTTCCAGGGTAATTTCCCTCCGGAACTGCGCCTTGGGGTTCATGGCCCCGTGTTTGTGGTTTTTCACGGCCACCTTGGCCAACTGCTCCCGGGTTAAGCCAAACTCGTGCATGTACCTGCTGGCCACCAGGGCATAGATGCCGGCAAAGGTCAACCCGGCCAGCCTTTCAAATTCGGTGTCCCCGGAAATACCCAACCAGTATTTCGTCTTGGTGGAGGAAACATCCCGCATCTTTTCTATCCCTCCGGCCAGGGCGATATCACACTTGCCGGACGCCACCGCGCAAATGGCGCTGTACAGGGCAAAACCACCGGACGCACAGGCATTTTCCACCCTGATGGCCGGAACGTGAGGCAACCCCACATGCCCCATCAAAAGAGCGGCAAGTTGTCCCAGCTGAAACCCGCTTCCGGCGCTCAGGGAACCGATATAGGCCAGTTGAATTTCTCTGGGATCTATTCCCTTGTCCACACTATGTAGCATGTCTTTAAAGGCCCAGGCAAAAAGTTCCTTCACTCCCAGGGTGGGGAATTCACCGTAGGGCGTCTGCCCGGCGCCGATAATGGCCACTCTTCTCATTGCTCATTCCCCCGCTTTAAGGAATTGCCACCTGTTTTTACCTTCCTTTATAAACCGGGCGTCTCTTTTCCAAAAAAGCAGTCAACCCTTCCAAATGATCCTCTGTTCCAAATAGTATTGTTTGAGCCAGTCTTTCTATGATTAAGCCGGATTCAAGGCTGACATTGCTGCCCCAGTTGATCACTGCCTTGGCAAAACGAACGGCGAGAGGTCCTTTCGCCATTATCTTCTTGGCCATTTCCTTGGCTGCCCGCACTGCCTCACCGGCGGGCACTACTTTGTTAACCAGCCCAATTCGGTAGGCTTCGGCGGCATCAATGATTTCACCGGTTAGAATCAATTCCTTGGCTTTACCAATACCTACCAGCCGAGCCAGACGCTGGGTGCCGCCTGCTCCGGGCAAAATGCCCAGGTTCAGTTCCGGCTGGCCGAGCCTGGCGTTTTCAGCGGCCACGCGCAGGTCACAGGCCAGGGCCAGTTCACAGCCGCCTCCCAGGGCGTAGCCATTAATGGCTGCAATGGTAACCTTCTCCATGTTGGCCAGGCGGTTTAAAATGGCCTGGTTCTCGTTTACAAAGGTTTCCAGCATGGTTCTTTCTTTCAGGGAAGCCACATCTGCACCGGCCACAAAGGCTTTATCCCCCGCCCCCGTGAAAATCACTACCTGTATTTCCTCATCTTTTTCCACCTGGTCAATCAACGAGTTGATCTCCTGCCAGGTTTCCCGATTTAAGGCATTGCGAACCTCCGGGCGGTTAACCGTGGCCACGGCAATGCCTTCTTCCTTTTCCAAGATAAGGTTTTTGAAACCCATTATGTCCTTCACCTACTTCCCGGTATAATCATAAACGCCTTTACCTACCTTGCGTCCCAGTCTGCCCGCCTGAACATACTTAACCAGCAGCGGGGCGGGGCGGTACTTCTCGCCCAGGGTTTTATGCAGGTATTCCAGTATTTTTAACCTGGTATCCAGTCCTACCAGATCGACCATCTCAAAGGGGCCCATGGGATGGTTCAGACCAAGCTTGAGGGCTTTGTCAATGTCCTCCGGTGTACCCAGACCTTCCTGAAGCATTAAAAAGGCCTCGTTCCCAATGAGCGCATTGATCCGGGTGGTCACAAAGCCCGGGAACTCGTTGATTTTTACAGTCTCCTTGCCCATTTGTTTGCAGGCTTCTGCAGAGATTGCGTAGGTCTCCTCCGATGTTTCCAGCCCGCAAACAATTTCGACCAGTTTCATTATGTGTACGGGATTGAAGAAATGCAGACCAATCACTTTTTCCGGTCTTTTTGTGGCAGCGGCAATCTCGGTAATGCTCATGGAGGAAGTGTTGGTCGCAAGGATGGTATGAGTGGGGCAGTATTCATCAAGCTTGGCGAAAACGTCCTGCTTCAATTTCATATCTTCCGGGACGGCCTCAATAACCAGATCTACATCCTGAGCCGCTTCTTTCAAATCGGTAAAACAGCTGATGCGGGCCAGGGCGTCCTCTTTATCTTCCGGCTTGACCTTGCCCCGTTCCACCCCTTTTTGCATGTTGTCCTCAATGATTTTCAATGACTTTTCCAGATACTCGCTGCTTACATCCTGCATGTTAACCTGAAAGCCGCCCAGAGCACAGACATGGGCTATTCCCCTTCCCATGGTACCGGCACCGATCACGGCAACCTTTCGAACTATCATTATTGTTCTCCTCCCCGGAAATAATCTCTCTAAACATGCTGATTGTCTGGCCGGTCTAGGCCAGTGCATATTCCTTCAACAGCTGGCTTGCGATAATGTTCTTTTGGATCTCCGAGGTACCCTCGTAGATTCTGGTAATTCTGGCGTCACGGTAGTACCGCTCGATGGGGAAATCCTTCATGTATCCCATCCCGCCAAAAATCTGCACGGCCTTGTCGGCCACCCGGCAGTAGGCCTCGGAAGCAAAATATTTTACAGCCGCGGCTTCCTTGATCACTTTCATGCCCTGGTCAACCATCCAGGCAACTCGATATGTAAACCACCTGGTAGTTTCAATATCGACAGCCATATCTGCCAGCATATGTTGCACCGCCTGGAAGGATGCGATGGGCTTGCCAAACTGTACCCTTTGCTGGGCATATTGAACACACAGTTCCAGCAGTTTTTGCATGGAGCCCAGGTTGCGCGCGGCCAAACCGGCCCGTCCGTTGGCCAATATTTTTAAGGCATTGACATACCCCTGGCCTTCCTGGCCCAGCACATTTTCCACCGGCACCTCGCAGTCCTCCAAAATGACCTCCGCGGTATGGGATCCCCGCAAGCCCATCTTGCGTTCGATAGTACCGATCCGGAAACCCGGGAAGTCTTTCTCTACAATAAAAGAGGTGATTCCTTTGGGTCCCTTGGACTTGTCGGTAACAGCCATTACGGTAAAAATGTCCGCCTCGGGAGCGTTGGTAATAAAGTGCTTGGTGCCGTTGAGGATGTATTTATCTCCCTTGCGAACCGCCGTTGTCTTGATGTTTGCCGCATCCGAGCCGGCATCTGGTTCGGTGAGGGCGAAGGCACCCAGGCGATCACCGGAGGCGAGATCCGGAAGATACTTTTTCTTTTGCTCTTCAGTGCCTAGCTCTACTATGCCTACCGTACCGATTCCCGTGTGGGCACCGATAAGAGTGGTAAAACCGTTACAGGTGCGTCCCAGTTGTTCATAAATGAGGCACTTGCCCAGCATACCAATGCTGCCCACGCCGCCGTATTCCTCAGGTATGCTCAACCCAAACAGGCCCATTTCCTTTGCCTTTTCGATGATTTCTTCCGGAATGCGATCTTCTTCGTCAATACGCTGGCTGACGGGATCTACTTCATTGTCCACAAAATCCTTTACCGTCTCTACCATCAGTTTTAACTCGTCGCTAATATTGAAATCCACCATTACCCCTCCCAAAGCTTTTTCTTTTGGACCAACAACTTAAATTACTCCCTTTTTTTTCAGCTCGTTTATGTCTTCCTCGCTGTATCCCAGGCCGGAAAGCACCTCCACGGTATGCTGTCCCAGCAGCGGCGGGGCCATGCGCACTGAACCCGGTGTTTCCGACATTATAATGGGAATCCCCAGCACTTTCATCGTACCGATGGTTGGATGTGGCACTTCCTGAATCATACCCAGGTGAACCACTTGCGGGTGGGATAATACCTCGGCAATGTTGTAAATCGGACCGGAAGGAACACCTGCTTCCTTTAATTTGGCCAGGATTTCCGCGGAAGTTTTGGTCCTGGTGTAATCACTCATCAGGGCAACCAGTTCTTCCCGGTTCTTTACCCTGTCTGCATTAATCGCGAATTTCGGGTGTTCTTTTAAGTGGTCGAGACCCAGTGCATCGCACATTTTCTTCCACAACCAGTCGTTGGGTACGGCAATGATTATGTACCCGTCCTGCGTTTCAAATACCTGATAAGGTGCCACGTTGGGATGGGCCGAACCCAAACGACCGGGAATCTTGCCGGTGGCCAGCACCCCCTGGGCCAGATAGGTTTGTAGCGATACTATGGCCTGCAGCAGGGAAGCTTCTACATACTGGCCCCGGCCTGTTTTTTCCCTGGCCAGCAACGCCAGCATTATACCCAGGGCGGCATAGAGCCCGGTGGTCAAATCAACCACTGAAAAGCCGACTTTCACGGGAGGCCGGCCCGGTTCACCGGTCACACTCATAAGCCCTCCAAAGGCCTGCATCAACAAATCGTAAGCCGGTTCATCCTTCATAGGTCCGGTACGGCCAAAACCGCTTACGGCGCAATAGACCAGGCGCGGGTTAATTTCCTTCAAAACTTCGTAACCCAACCCGAATTTCTCCATAGTCCCGGTACGGAAGTTTTCAATTAGAACGTCTACCTGGCTAACCAGTTGTTTAACAATTTGCCTGCCTTCTTCGGTCTTCAGATTTAACGTGATGCCTTTCTTATTGCGGTTCAGGCTAAGATAATAGCAACTTTCTCCACCCCATTCGGGCGGTTTATAGCCCCTAGTCTCATCACCGACACCAGGCTGCTCCACCTTAATCACCTGGGCACCCATGTCAGCGAGCAACATGCTGCAGAAAGGACCGGCCAACGTTCTCGACAGTTCTAAAACCCGGATACCTTCCAACGCTCCAGCCATAATACTCCTCTCCTTTTACATCCTTTTGCATTTTTTATTTGCTCCTGGTTCCAGCTATGACCTCTCACTGAAGACCTGTACATTGATGTGTTCCGCCAAGGGAATTGTTTTTCCTTTGTGGAACAATTATACTAACAGTCATTATATTGTGTCAATATCTTCTGTAAATAGAAAATAGAAAGGTAATAATAGAATTATCAAAGGACAGGTATGTTCCGGTTCAGTCAATGGTTCTCCCGCCGTCTATCAGAATAGTCTGGCCGGTGAGGTAATCCGAGGCCGGCGAGGACAAAAACAGCATCGTCCCCACCAAATCTACGGGCCTGCCAATTCTCCCCATAGGGATTTTTGATAGTATACCGGCATAGACTTTTTCGTCCTTCAAGTATTCTTCCGTTTGCTCGGTAACTATGTATCCAGGGGCAATGGCGTTAACATTGATGTTGTAGCGGGCCCATTCATTGGCCAGTACTTTAGTCATCTGAGCGACGGCCCCCTTGGTCATAGCATATATGCACAGGTTAGGGTGCCCGCGTACGGAGGATACCGAAGCAGTGTTAATTATCTTGCCCCTTTTCTGCTCAACCATATATCTGCCCACCTGCTGAGCCATAAAAAAAGCCCCCTTGGCGTTGACATCAACGATACTGTGCCAGTCTTCCTCGGAATATTCCAGGGCCGGTTTTCTGATATTCAACCCGGCGTGGTTAAGTAAAATATCAATTCTCCCGAAACTTTCCACCACTTTTGCCACCGATTCTTTTATTTCCCGGGTATTTTTGAGGTTGCAGGGGAAGATCTCTACCCTTACTTGGTATCTCGACAATTCTCTTTTAAGCATTTCCAGCTTTTCCTGCCTGACATCCAGCAGCGCTAGGCTTACGCCGTTCTGGGCTAGGGCGGCAGCGAACTCCCGACCTATGGAACCGGCTGCCCCTGTTATAAGCGCTATCTTACCGGCCAGGTTAAAAAGCGACTTGTAGTCAGTATTCAAAGATAAGCCCCCTTATAGAAATCATTTTCTTTAATTTTCTTTAACCGCTTCACTTTGCTGCGATTCTTAAACTCCAGTTCAGTCCCCTTCTAAAACAAATACCATTTCTAAGGATAAAGCAATATTTTACCCCTTTTTTTATTACTTGCAAGATCAAAAGCAGCTACGGCCTCTGCCAGTCTAAACCTGTCGGTGACAATATGTTCAAAAGGGAATTGCGGCAGACCAGCATACTCTATAGCCTGCAAAAAAGATTTCTTACTGGTCCCATAGGTACCCTTTAGGCCGATTTCTCCCCGTACCATGCAATCCATGGGCAATGAAAACCTGCCCGTGGATATTCCCACCAGAATGACTTTTCCGCCTTTTTTTACCAGGTATATGGCCTTTTCCGGCACTGACGGATGACCGGAGCAGTCAAAAACTACGTCCGCGGGCCTATCCTGAAGATGCCCGGCCAAGGCTGAAAAATCAGCAGGATCTACTCTTACCGGAATGGCTTTTATTTTTTTCACTATTTGCAGTCTTTCTTCATCGTCAGGAAGCCCCGCCACCAAGGTTTTACCGGATCCCAACCCCTTACAGATCACCGCTATCCCCAAACCTATGGGCCCTGGGCCAAAAATTACGATGTTCTTGTTTTTAACGTCGCCGATCTTGTTTACGGCATGCACACCAACTGCCACCGATTCCAAAATTGCTGCCACCTCATCTGAGATTTTATTACCCAGCGGCAGGGCGTTGTCCCGAGGGACAACCATGTACTCCGCCATACCGCCGTTTCTTCTGAAACCAAACTGCAGAGACAGGGGCGGGGCTGTCAGGGTGCGCGGTCCGGCCTGGCAGATGTTTTCTTCCCCCTTAAGGCAGTTGTCGCAGGCATTGCATGGTATGTAGGGGTTGATAACCACCCTTTTCCCCACTATATCCGGTTCCACACCAGATCCCGCCGCCTCCACCACACCGACAACCTCATGGCCTAGTACCACGGGGTAATTAATCCATCTATATCCCTCATGACCCAGGTACATGTGCAAGTCGCTACCACATATGCTGCTGGCGGTGACTTTGATGAGTACCTCGTCATCCTTCAGAGAAGGAATCTGTAAATCAGTCAGCTCGATATCATACTGCTTCGTTGACTTTTTAACAAGGGCTTTCACTGTCTAGCTCAACCTCACTTAAAATATAGTTGGCCTTATCTCCGGCCTAACTGTAAAATCTCCCTTGCCTCGTCCGGCCGAGCAACTTCTCTGCCCAGCTCCTTTATTATCCTTACCGCCCTTTCAACAAACATCATGTTGGTTCCAAACATTTTGTCCTCGTATGAATAAAACAGATTGTCTTCCAGCCCTACCCTGATGTTACCCCCAAGAATTACCGCCATGGTTATCAGGTCGGTCTGCACCCTGCCAATGGCCGTCACTGAAAAAGTACTCTTCTCAGGTAAAATCTCCACCATGTGAAGCAGGTTTTTGGGAGTCCCAGACATGGAACCGGGAACGTTAAAAACGAGGTTAAAATTTAAGGGAGGTCTTAAAACCCCCTTTTTCAGCAAAAACCTGGCATTATCCACCATGGAAATGTCAAAAACCTCAATTTCAGGTACCACACCATTTTCGTACATCTTCTGGGCCAGGTATTCGATCAGGTCGGGAGGGTTGAGGTTGACGCCGTTGGAAAAGTTGGACGACCCGGTGGTAAGGCTGGCCATTTCCGGCCTCAGATCGATGCATGCGCCCCGCTCAAAATGGTTTCCCGTCCTGGCTCCCGTGGATAGCTGGATGATAATGTCGCATTCCTTTTCAATCAGCTCTTTAATTTCCCTGTAACGGTTGACGTCCGCAGTGGGCTTTCCGCTGTCGTCCCGGGCGTGTATGTGAGCCACCGAAGCTCCAAGGTGATAACACGCCACAACATCCCTCGCAATTTCCGAAGGCGTGATGGGAGTGTGGGGATTATCCTTCTTGGTGGGAACGCTGCCCACCGGTGCAACCGTAATAATTACCTTTCGCTTCATACTACCCTACCCCCTCAACTATTTGGTTTATCACGTTGTTACTGAGTTCGCTTAAAAAAAAGCCAGGAGTACAAAATGAAAATATACCAGGGCGACCAGGAACAGCAAAAGGGTAAACCTTAACTGCCACCTGACGCCTACAGTAAATGGGTCGTTGCCCGTCATGTTGGAAAGGCTCAAGCTGCATGCGGAAAAGGGCGAACAGGTTACAGCCAGCCCCCAGCCTGTAACCACCACCACCGATAAAAGGGCGGCGGGCAACCCCAGTGACTGGGGAGTAAAAGACGCGACAATGCTGGTGGTAGTCAGTACGGGGTGAAACCCCACCAGAGAAAGCCCCACCACTATGAGGATTATTACGGCGGTTAAAAGAACGGGGCTGTCTGAGACACCGGAAAAAATCCGGGTCAGGTATTGAACTGCGCCGGATTTGCCCGCGGCAACCGCAAAAAAGCCTGCACCCAGAAAGATTACCACTTCGTTGGACATCCTGGGCAAGCCGCTGCTGAGAAAATTTTTGAAGTGAATCCACTGGGTCCTGGTTTCCCCGGCTAACACCGCCCAGATAAAGGGATAGATCAGTGACATCAGGGGAACTATGGTAAGGATGCCCAGAGGTGTAGCCCAGTCCAAAAAAACTACAAGGCATAGGAGCAGGATCACCGCAATAACAAGCCAGCAAAAATCCCTGTATACCTCGGAGCTCCCGGCATGCTTTGCTGCGCCGGAATTGCCCGGAGAAACAGCCTTACCATGCTCCTCCTCCCTCATACCCCACAACCTGTTTTCAACCCAGCCCAGCGCCAGGGCCACAGCTGCCAGCGGCAGCCCCACAGGGATAACGTCCACCAGGTTTCCGCCCCAATAACCCAGAACCAGACCCAGCGCCCCTGAATTGGGTGACCAGAAGCAGGTAGTGGTATATCCACGGGCCGTTGCTCTGGCCAGCATATCAAGATTTCTGCCGGCAATGCCCGTTTTCAATATGTAATAAGTTATAGAAACACAGGCAATATTGACAATCACACCGATGAGGTGAGACGTGAGGTGGCTTAGCAAATACAATCCTCCGTCGCTCCGCACCACCCCTTGCAGCACATGTTCCAGGGACCGCCGGTAGCGCGGAAAAGTGAATGGAATGCTAAGCATAGGCACAAACATCATGAGAGTCAGTATTTTACCGTTTTGCGTGACGGCGCTGCACCAGGTAGCGACATCGGCGCCGCTTGCGAACAATAATATCGACCCAAGCCCGAACAAGCCGGCGCAGGCAAAACGAGTAATGCCACTTATGGCGGGCAGGCACTGAAGCAAGGTAAGAACAGTGATAACCGTGACCAGCCCTTCTAATCGGACTGGTCCCTTGAAGGCCATAGCCAAATAGGAGAGGCCGCATAAAAAAACTGAGTAACCCCGAAGGCCATCCGCCATTCTGCCTATGGGCAGACCGGAAAAGATAAACCGGGACTTTTCCTGCCTATTTGTTTCCATTACTTGCCTGCAGGGGCCTCACCTTATAAGTGGCAGTACCAATAGCCACCAGTTGACCCTGGTTGTCAAACACTTCAGCGGTGCCAACCATTAAATTTCCTTCTTTAACTAATCTGGCAAATGCAAATATATCGGAATCAACAACAGGGTACAAAAAATTTACCTTTAATTCCACCGTTGCCGCCCCGTAGTCTTTACCAATGGCGCTGTTGACAGCCACTGCTACCGCCGCATCAACCGCCGTGGCAATGATCCCGCCGTGAACACTGCCATAAATCTGCTTGAGACTTTCCGAATTCCTGACGTGAACTCCGGGTTGCCCCTCCGCATTCCTAATAATTTCCATACCTATATATTTCCAAACGTTGCCCGTCTGGAGCAAATCCAAGTCTACCATTTATTTGTTACCCCTCCCCGCTGCTTGCTTTTAAATAGTAACTTGATTGGTTTTCATAACCCTTTCAAACAAATCCCTCAAACCAAATTTGTCCGCCAGTAACGACAGCTCACCTATGAATACCCGGGGCAGGGTCAAACCCTCCAGCAAGTTTTTCTGCCTTTTCTTCTCCTCAATTTCGCCGGGAAGAAAAATCTCTTTCACCTCCGGAGCCCGGGGAGAGTTCTTGACCGATTCAATGAGCCGGCCTAAACGACTGTAAAACAGATCCTTATTTATAAAATGACCGATGTTAATAGCCATCAGGAAATGACCCGTCCTCTGCTTGTTGACAAAGTCAAAGTACAGCGGGGTGACCTCTTCCCCAAACCCGGACCCGGTTAATACCCCGGCCAGAATGTCAATCATCAGGGCCAGCCCGTAGCCCTTGTATCCCGCCATGGGTTCTAAAAGCCCACCGTCCAACACCGCCTTCGGGTCTGTGGTGGGCACTCCCTCCCTGTCCAACCCCCACCCAAGGGGTATCTGCCTACCTTCCTTTGCGGCTAGTTGTATCCTGCCTATGGCAACATTGCTACAAGCCATGTCCAGTACTATAGGCACATGGTTCCACGCCGGCACGGCGATGCACAGGGGGTTGTTGCCCACCAGGCGCCTGGACCCTCCGGTGGGGGCCATCAGGGGGGTGGTATTGCAAAGAACGATGCCTATCTGTTCTTTTTTTACGGCTAGAAGGGCGTAATAAGCAGCCACCCCAAAATGAGTACTGTTCCGCACCCCCACGACCCCTATCCCCGTATGTGCGGCTTTGGCAATAGCCATCTCCATGGCCCTGGTGGCAACATACTGTCCCATACCGTGGTCCCCGTCAATAACGGCCGTAGCTACTGTTTCCTTGACCACAGAGGGTTCTGCCCGGTTATTTATCAGCCCGAGTTCCATTCTTTTCACGTAAATCGGCAGACGTAACAGCCCGTGGCTGGATACCCCCCTCAAATCAGCTTCCAAAATAACATCAACAATGATATTGGCCGCCTCTTCTGCAACTCCCAATTTTAAAAAGAGGGCAAGGCAAAATTCTCTAAGTCTTTCGACGTTTACTTTTACCTTCATAATTTAGAAGACACCACCAGGTAAATTTGATTTAATCTCATTTTTGACCTCACTTTTGCGGAATTTTTGCAGGATAAATGCCAGCACGATTAATGCAATGCCAGCCGTATCCGTAGATATACCGGGCTTAATTAAACAAAGGGCAGCAGCAAAGAGCAAAATCCTTTCCAGTAGATTGGCCCTCTTAACCAGCCAGCCCTCAATGGACGCAGCCAGGGCAAAAATGCCCACAAAGGCAGTGCAGGCGGCAATGACTATCTCAATTGGTTCGCCGATCAGTATCAGGGCAGGCCCGTAAGCAAACATAAAAGGTACTATGAAGGCAGCCAGGGCTAGCTTAAAGGCCGTTAACGCGGTCTTGTTTACATCGGCCCCGGCAACGCCGGCGCCAGCATAAGCTGCCAAGGCCACCGGCGGAGTAACCGCTGAAATAATTGCATAATAAAAGGCGAACAGGTGGGCCGCCAGAAGGGGAATGCCAAGCTGGACTAGGGCCGGAACCAACAGGGCGGCCTGGATAATGTAGGCAGCCACAGTGGGAAGACCCATCCCCAAAATCAGGGCGGTTACCATTGTAAACAGAAGTGCCAGGAATGAATTGCCGCCAGCCAGGGACATGATCAGGGTGCTTAAACGCAGGCCCAGTCCGGTTAACGAAATTATGCCAATGATCACACCGGCAGCGGCGCAGGCAATGGCCACTTCCAGGATGGTGCGGGCGCTAGCTTCGAATATATTTAAAAAGTCCACCGGTTTAATGAACCTGGGGTTGCGTGCAAAAGTTACAATTATCAGCGTGACAGTGGCGTACAGGCCGGCCTTAAGAGGGGTGTAACCCGCGATTAAAAAATAAACTAAAGCCACTAAAGGCAACACGTAGTGGAAACCTTTGGCAAATTCCTTGGTAAAGCTGGGCAACTGGTCTCTAGGTAGCCCCTCGATTCCTTCTTTTATTGCCCTAAAGTGAACCTGAAGACCAATGCTGAAAAAATACATCAGGGCAGGAATGGCGGCGGCGGCGGCAACCTTTATGTAAGGTATGCCGGTAAATTCAGCTATGATGAAGGCGGCTGCGCCCATGACGGGAGGGGTAAACTGCCCTCCGGACGACGCGCAGGCTTCCACCGCTCCCGCAAAATGAGGCTTGTAACCTAGTTTTTTCATCAGGGGAATAGTAAAGGCCCCGGTGGTAACCACATTGGCCACGGCACTGCCGGACAGCATGCCCATGAAACCACTGGCCACTACGGCGGTTTTTGCCGGGCCGCCCCTGAACCTCCCCATGAGGGCTAGGGAAACCTGGTTGAAGAAATCACCCGCACCGGTTTTCTCAAGGAAGGTTCCGAAAAGGATAAAGATAAAAATGTAGGTAGCGGACACGCCCAGGGGAATGCCCAGGATCCCTTCCGTAGTATAAAATACGTGGTCAATAACCCAGCCCAGGTCGTATCCCCGGTGCCGCAACATGCCTGGCAGGTGCTGCCCGAACAGGGCATAAAGAAGAAACGCGGCCATTATAATGGCGAAGGCCCGCCCTAGCATTCTTCTAGACGCTTCCCACAAAACCAGAATGCCCACAACTCCCACAACCATCTCCACACCTGTCAGGGGTGTCACATAGGCCAACCGGCTGGCGATATCTCCCGAATTGACCACCACGTACCCGAAGCTAGCCAGGGCCAAGATTATAAAAATCAGATCGTACCATGGAACCCTCGGGTCTTTGGCTTTTGAAACCCTGCAAATCATAAAGGAAAGGACAATAGCAAAAAGCAGATGCAAAGAGCGCTGGAGAGTAGACTCGAAAATTCCGAAAATTGTTGTATATATCTGGAAAAGTGTCATCATAACGGCAACAGCAGTGATTATCCTTTCCCAGGGAAACTGCCGTTTTTTTTCAGTCCTGTCATTCAAGATCGAGGGCAAAACAAATACCTCCTTACGATTATTCTCAGGAAAGTTGGCCCCAGCAACTAATCGCGTAGCACCGGGACCAACTCACAAAAAGTTACTTGATTATACCTACTTCCCTATAGTACTTTTCCACACCCGGGTGTAGCGGAACGCCGAGGTCCTTGGCTATGGTGTCCTTGGTCATGTATTCCAGGCTCTTGTGAACGCTTTTCAACTCGTCAAGGTTTTCATAAAGTGCTTTAGCTATCTTGTAGGCCAGATCCTCGGGCATGTCTTTCCTGATAATCAGTATGGCGTTGCTGCCCAGGCAGGGCGTATCCTCTTCCATACCTTTATAGGTACCGGCTTTTATGGTGATATAAGTGTAGCCCGGGTTGAGCTTCTTTAACTCCTCAAACTTTTCCGGCCTCAGGGGTAAAAGCCTGACTCCGTCCGCCTGGGCGACCTCCTGAATAGAGGGGGCCGGCCAGGTTGTGATCGGGGAATACATATCAATCTGCCTGTCCTGCATCAGGCTGGCCGAGTCGCTGTAGGAAACCCGCTCCACCTTGGCCATATCCTCGAACTTCAGCCCGTGAACCTGCAGCACCAACCTAGTCATTGTTTCACCTGATAGCCCTTTGGGACCAGGCGAAATACGCTTGCCCTTTAAATCTTCAATTTGTTTGATATCGGAATCGGCCCGCACCACCATCTGCAGTGCCGAGGGGTAAAGCCCCGCCAACCCGGCTATGTTTTTGAGCGGTTCCTTAAAATTCTCTTTGCCGGCAAGGGCCTCTGCCGCCGTGTGCGAATAAGTAATCCCTATATCATACATGCCTTTGTCCACGCCCAGGGCGTTTGCTTCACCACCGCCCTGCTGCACCGATACAACCGCTCCGGGAATATTGTTTTGAATTATCTTAGCTACGGCCCCGCCTAGCGGGTACCAGGTCCCTCCCGCCGGCCCGCTGGCAATGGTTAGGTTAATAGTTTCTGCCGCACCCCCACTTTTCTTGTCTTTGTTCTCAGCAGGTTTTTCTTTCTGACCCCCGCAGCCAGCAGCTGTCAGTATGAGGCTTAAAACCAGTAAAACACTTAAGAGCCTGCAAATCCTTTTCATTTTCTTACCTCCTCCAAAAATTTAAATGTATAAATCCACTTTAAGCTCGGTAGTTACCCACCTCCTTTTCCATAATTTTTTACTTTAAAAATTTTTGGTAAATTGTTGGTACAAAAAATTATTTAAGGACAGACATTTCCCGAACAGTTATGGCAAAGTCCGGGCAGACCATGAGGCATCTCAGGCATCCCATGCATTTTTCGGTGTGAGCCGCCACCATGGGCTTGTAACCGGAGGAATTAAAAAAACCTGATATAGTGAAGACGCCCAGGGTGCAAACTTCCTTGCAGTAACCGCACCCCTTGCAGATATTGACATTTACTTCCACATTAAAGTGGCGCAAGTCGCACGACAGGCAGCGTTGCGCTTCCCGGACGGCGGTGAGGTCGTCGTAACCCTGTTCCACCAGCTTGAAGCCGCCCTTGCGTTCTTCGGCGGTTATTGCAGGAGCAATGTGGCGGGCGGTTCCTCTGGGGGCACCTTCCCGCAGGCTAACTTTGGTATCTTCGGCTAGTTTTTCGTCTATTACGCCGTTACCGCCTAGGTATTTGTCAATGGAGGAAGCCGCACGACGGCCCTGGGCAATGGCCTGGATGATGGAGGACGGTCCGGTAACCGCGTCACCGGCGGCAAATACGCCTTTAAGGGAGGTAGCCAGAGTGTCCGGGTCCACCTTAATGGTGCCGTCAGCATTGCCCTCCAGGCCCAGAGAAAATGCGTCGGCGGACTGCCCCACGGCGGCGATCATGGTGTTGCAGCTGATGGTGAACTCGCTTCCCTCCACCGGAACCGGGCGGGGCCTGCCGCTTTCATCCGGCTCCCCCAGGGCCATTCTAACGCAAACAACATTGTTCTTCTCTATCGCTTTAGGAGTTGCCAGAAATTCAAACTTGATCCCTTCTTCGACAGCTTCCGCCACCTCTTCCGGGCTGGCCGGCATTTCAGCCCTGGTGCGCCGGTACAGCACCACCACTTCCCTAGCGCCCAGGCGTACCGAGGACCTAGCGGCATCTATGGCGGTATTGCCGCCTCCCACCACCAGCACTTTTTCGCCCACCGCCGGAGGATTTCCGGTGTTAACGGCCCGCAGGAAGGATATGCCGTCCATCACCCCTACCGACCCGCCCTCAAGTTCGATTCCCAATCCCAGCCAGGACCCAGCGGCCACAAGGACGGCGTCGTATCCTTCATGCAATAGTTTTTCGGCCGATTCCACTCTGGCACCGGTTTTAATTTCCACGCCGCGATCCCTTATAACATTGATTTCCCTGTCCACCACCTCCTTGGGCAAGCGATATTCGGGAATTCCGTAGCGCAGCATGCCGCCAGAGGAAGGCATGGCTTCGAAAACGGTGACCCGGTGTCCCTTTCCAGCCAAGTAGTAGGCCGCCGTCAATCCGCAGGGGCCGGCTCCCACCACGGCCACCTTTTTGCCAGTGGGCGGGATCGGGCCTAATTTACCCTTCCATGCTTCCCCGCCCTTTTCTACCGCCGCCCGCTTCAACATGCGAATGGCTACGGGCTCGTCGTACTGCTGGCGGGCGCATTTTGATTCGCAGGGACGGACGCAGGCGTACGCGCACACTGCGGGAAAGGGTATTCTTTCGCGGATTACGGACAATGCCTGGTCGAATTTACCCTCTTTGATGCACCTGACATAACGCGGTACGTCAACTCCCGCCGGGCAGGCCTCCCTGCAGGGGGCTTTTGTTTTCACTTCCAGTTCTCCCATGGTTTTACGGGGTCAACTCCTTCCCGCATTGATAGCGCTTCGAAAAAACATTGGACACTTCAAGCTCGGGGTCCAGTTTTCAGTGGAAACCCTATTTTCTGAACAAACCCGCACCAGTGTACAGGGCCTTCACGTTCATCTCGGCGGTTTTCCCTGAAAATCTTCTGTTTACCACTTTAACCAAGCTCTCCAGGTCAACTAGGCGGGTAACAGCGCTCATAACGCCCAGGGCAATCATGTTGGCCGTACCCATATACCCCAGTTCTTCAGCTATTTCAGTAAAGGGGTAGCCGTAAAAGTTATCCCCGTTGCGCTCCTTCAGCATCGTGGTATCGTAAAAAATTAGCACCCCGGACCGGGCCAGGTTTTCATACTTTTCCATGGCCCCTTCGGTGAGGACAAGGACCACATCGGGATTTTGCACCTGCTGGAAAATGATTTCGTCCTTGTCGATGATCACCTCCGAAGCAGAGAAGCCGCCCCGGCTGGCTATGCCGTAAGACTGAGTCTGAACCACGTTTCTGCCTTCCAGTATGGCAGCTTCCGCCAGCATAATGCCGGCAACGATCAGCCCCTGGCCGCCTGACCCAGCCAAGATCACTTCATACCTGTCTTTTTTGTCCATCATCTCCCTTGCCGCCTCCCTAAGACCGCATGGCCCTGGCCCGGATTTCTTCGTACCTGCTGTTGAAGTCTGGGGCGTCCCGGTCCACCAGCCTGCCGATGGGGAAATAGCCTTCCTCTCTGGGGTAGGTAACCGGGTTGTACTTTTCCACAGGAATGGCCTTTTCTTTAAGCCACCTGAACATGGCCAGGGCCGGCTTTAGCTTGTTGTTGCGGCCAAAGTGGGTGGGGCAGGGGCTGATTACTTCCACGACGGAGAAGCCCTTTTTGGTTAGTGCTTCCGTGATCACTTTCTGTAGCTCCCACCCGTGGTAGGGGGTTCCCCTGGCCACGTAATTGGCGCCAGCCACCTCGGCCAGGGTACAAATGTCGATTTCCCTTTCAGGGTTCCCGTAAACGGTGGTACTGGTAAGCTTGTCGGAAGGGGTAGTACCGGAAACCTGCCCGCCCGTCATGCCGTAGTTCATATTGTTCACCACTATGGCGGTAAGGTCTATATTCCGCCTGGCGGCGTGGATAAAGTGATTGCCGCCGATGGTTACGCTGTCCCCATCACCCATCAGGACCACCACATTAAGCTTGGAGTTGAAAGCCTTGATGCCCGTGGCAAAGGCCAGGGCCCGACCGTGAGTGGTGTGCAGGGCGTTGGTGACCACGTAGTCGTCGGCCTTTCCCCAGCAGCCTATGCCGGTTACTACCACTGTCTCCTCTTTTTTAAACTTCAGCTCCTCAAAGGCCCGCAGCAAGGCCCCCAGAACCGTGCCGTTGCCGCAGCCGGGACACCACATGTGCGGCAGCACACCATCCTTTAAATACTTCAAGCCTGTCGCGTAAGACACTGTAACACCTCTCTTCTTGCAGTTGTAAGGGCTTACGGGGCCTTATTTCATTACTTTCAGAATATCATGGGGAGTGATGATCTGCCCGTTGTACTTGTTAACCCTTCTTATGTCCTTATTGGAGCCTAGAGCTTTCTGCACCTCGCCGGCCACCTGCCCGGCGTAGTTCATTTCGGGCACTATAATCATTTTGGAGTTTTGTCCAAGGGCGGCCACTTCCTTATCCGGAAAAGGCCAAAGTGTGATCAGTTGCAGCACCCCCGCCTTGATGCCGTTTTTCCTAGCTTCCAGGGCCGCCGCCCGGGCCGCCCTGGTGGTAGCACCGAAAGCTACCAGCAACACCTCAATATCGTCGTCGGTGTAAAAGCTCCTGGTCAACACAATTTCATCCCGGTGAAGTTCCAGCTTCCGGTGCAGTTGGGTGACCCGCCACGTGGCGTTGGCCGGGCTGTTGTTGCTGTAACCGTCCGGCCCGTGCATTGAGCTGGACACGTGGAAGACGTATTTATCTCCGTAGGCAGCCAGGGGGGCTACCCCGTCTTCATCGGCTACAAAGGGCTTGTACTGATCCGGTGGGCCGGTGGGCCTTTTCCTGTCTATCACTTCCAATTCGCCCGGGGCCGGAGCTATAAAGTTCTCCCGCATGTGGCCCACTATCTCGTCGGCGGCCAGGATCACCGGAACACGGAACTTTTCGGCAAAGTTAAAGGCCTGAACCGTCAGGGTGAAGCATTCTTTCACCGATGAGGGCGAAAGAGAAATGATCGCCTGATCCCCGTGCCGACCCCACCGGATCTGCATTACGTCCGACTGGGCGGGCCTGGTGGCAAGGCCGGTGCTGGGGCCGGCCCGCTGTACGTTTATAATCACGCAGGGCACTTCACCCATTACTGCCAGGCCCAGGTTTTCCTGCATCAGCGAAAATCCCGGTCCGCTGGTGGCCGTGAAGGCTTTGGCGCCTGCCAGAGAAGCCCCCACCACGGCGGCTATGCTGGCGATTTCATCTTCCATCTGAATGTACACGCCACCGACCTTGGGCATGACCCGTGAGCATTCCTCGGCAATCTCCGAAGAAGGGGTAATCGGGTAACCGGCATAAAACCTGGCCCCGGCGTAGATAGCCCCCTCGACGATGGCCTGGTTACCCTGAATTAGTCTTGCTTCCTGCTGCAAATTGGCCCACCATCCTTTTAACTAATTGATAAATTACAAGAGGTGACTTTCCCATACTTCCGGGTTAGCCAGGTACTGCGGCCGGCGGCCCTCCAGAACGTCCAAAATGCCCTGTGACACATCAGTAGCCATGTTGATCAGTGCCAGGTCGGACATGGCGGCCATGTGTGGCGTTAACAGGACGTTATCCAGTTCGAACAGGGGCATGTCCTTTCCAGGGGGCTCTCTTTCAAAAACATCTAGTGCCGCTCCAGCCAGCCTGCCTTCCTTTAAAGCCCTGTAAAGCGCTTCCTCGTCTACAATACCGCCCCTAGAGGTGTTGATTAAATATGCCGTGGGCTTTACCAGGAATAACTCCCTTTCCCCGACCAGGTGATGGGTATCCTTTGTATAGGGCACGTGAAGGGATATAAAATCGGAATCGCGCAAAACATCGTCCAAGCTCTGGCAGCGCTCGACCCCGGCGGATTTAAAGACCGATTCAGAAACCAGAGGATCATAGGCTTTGACCCTCATATAAAGACATTTTCCGGCAATCTCGGCCACCCGGCAGGCTATCCTGCCCAGGCCCACCAGACCCAGCACCTTACCCTTCAATTCCAGGGTTGTGTAGCCCAGTTTCTGAACTAGGCCGGGCAGCGACCCGGCGGCACAAAATTCACCCTGCCTGAAGGCTTTTTCTGCCTTGTTAAAATTACGGGCGCAGTGCAGCATGGCCCAGAGGGTATGTTCCGCCACGGCGTTGGTGTTAGCCCCGGGGGTGTGCACCACCGCTATGCCCAGGCGCGTGGCCGACTGTAGATCGATATTGTCCAGACCGATGCCGTGGCGGCCAATAACCTTGAGCCTTTTGCCGGCCTCCATCAAACGGGCCGTAATTCTGGAACTCCTGATCAGCAGGGCATCGGCGTCCCCGATAAGCGGCAACAAGTCGTCTTCCGACGGGCTTGGAGCTATGACGACCCGAGCCTTTTTTTGCAGCAGATCAATCCCTACCGGAGATATGGATTCTGTAAGTAAAACCTTAAAATTCAAATATTTCACCCTCTCAGGTTCCAAACAAATATTAGACTAAGCAAATTCAACTAGATTCTAATAATGGAAAAACTTCAAAAAGAATAATGAAAAGGACTTGCTGCAGGAATTAATAGAGAGATTACTGAAGAAGGTGCAAAATGTTGGGCGTGGAATTGAAAAAGTAACTGAGGAAACCATAAAGAATATGCAAAAAGAAATGGAGGATATTAATTTGATATGGAAACCTGTAAAAGAACTGATAAGGAAACCATTTGTGTAAATATATTCCTGCTATCTGGCTATCCAATAAAGGCTCTTACCTGCCAGGAGTATAGGGCACTGCTGGAAGGCAACCCGAGCGCCTAGTGGGATTCTGCCGGGGATAGACCCCTTGGTTCCAGATACGGAACTTGGTTCCGTGCCTAAGATAAGTTTACCAGCCCATTAAGGTGAATGTCAATAGTTTCTTTGTAATCTTTTTGCACTTTTGTCCATTCACAAAGTTATGCAAATAATATATTTCCAGAATATACTGAAAAATTGGTGGCTTATATTTTACTACCTTGGGGTGCACCATAACGCTGCAAGAGAGGACTCTCGAGTGAGAACCCGCCGTTAAACGCCAGTGCTGTTCAGAAATTGTTGCCCTCGAGCATTCAGGCGGCCACCCCGGGGAAATGAACTATTTTTCTCAAAAGGGTCGTTAGACCCCATCATTACCTGGCTTATAGCCCCTGCCGGGGGCGCGAATTCGTATCTGGGAACTCCGGGCTTTTCTACCGGCACCTGGAACATGAACTCAAGATAAGGCTTCCCTAATCAGGGCATCCTGGCCTGCCGGTGCATATGGTTCTTTTCCGCTAAAGGCGTCAGTTATTCTCCTGGCGGCCTCTTTTACTTTTTCCGCATAAAAAGGCATTACTTCCGGGTTCATCTGCGCAGCCAGTCCGATACATGCAATGACCATACTAACATTGCCATACAGGTCGAAGATCGGGGCACTTACACCGCAAATCCCCGGTGTATGCTCCTCATAACTCTCGGCATAACCCTTAACGCGGATTTGCTTTAAGTGTTCCATGAATTGATCTATATTTGTTATGGTCTTGTTTGTAAACTGCTTGATCCCCACTTTTCTAATAATTTCCTCTGCCTCTTTTTCATCTAAAAAAGCTAAAAAGCACTTGCCAAAGGAAGCGCTGGTAATGGGGAAATACTGCCCAATACTCACTGTAACGCGAACCGGCCGGTTGGGTTCTTCCTTAGCCACGTACATTAACCGGTTGCCCGATATAGGTTCGACAAGAACGCTCGTTTGCCCGGTTTGTTCGGCCAACCATTTCAGATGTGGCCTGGCCGTTTTAAGGTAGTCAATAAATTCCGCCGCCCTGGCTCCCAGGACAATCAGATACGAACCAAGGCTATAATGTTTGGAATCTTCATCATAGGAAACAAAACGGTACTCATTGAGCACTTTTAAAATGCGGTAGCAGGTGCTCTTGTTAATTGATAGATCCCTTGAAATTTCGGATAATGTACTTAAACGGTGTTTGTAACGGCTCAGGTATTCCAGGATTTTAATGGCCGTTTCTACGGCCGGAACCTCTGACCTGTTCTTTTTACTTTCGTTTAGCATTTCCAAACCCCTTGTCTTTTTTAATTTAATTTTCCCAAAGTTTCATACCTGGAACCACATTTCCCTAAAATTATACGGTTTTTGGTTCCATCCTGTCAACAGTATCCGGGCAAAGAAACGAAACTCAACAACCTTTCAACTATACTTATGAAAAGACTTATGAAAAGCCCGGCCGGGCCGGAATCATGGCTTCGAGCGGCAAAACGTACTGTCCCATCTCTTCTCATCTACTCCCTGGTTTCAGCGGCCCACGGGAAGCGCCGGATGAGGAACAAAGCCAGCAGGAGTCCTGCTACCGCCAGGAGGTTGAGAGCCTGAAATACCGCCGGTACGCCCAGGTGGTCGGCCAGTACCCCCAGCAGGGTTACTCCCACGCCGCCCATACCCACACCAAAGCCAATGGTAAAGCCGCTGGCCAGACCTTTACGGTCGGGCATGAGCTGCTGGCCCAGAACGATGGTGGTGGAAAAGGTACTGATCAGCGCCGCCCCAATCAGGGCCAGCAGCACCAGGGCGGCCAGACCGCCGCCGACATGGAGGAATAAATAGATCAGGGGGATGAGCAGGGCCATGGAACCGGCCATCACCCGGGGGGCTCCTAAAACATCAGTCAAAGGGCCCCCTAAAAGGGTGCCGAAAGCCCCGGCTAGCAGAAAGACGGAAACAAAATACCCGGCCAGGTGGGCATCACCGTGCAAATAGTCGGTGTAATAAAGGGGCACGTAGGTAGAAAGCCCCGCGTGCAGCCAGGAACGGAAAATGATATAAATGAGGAGCAGGGTAAAGGCAACCAGGGTTCCCTTGTTCCATTTCACACCGGCAGTTTGCGTAGAAGTCCGGTTCTTCCCTGAAAGGGCTGTCCCGCTTCTTTCTTTTCCATTTGCAAGGTCTCTAAAAGCCTGCCCTACCCCTTCTTCCCGCAGGGAATTAAGGCGCGGCCAGCAAAACATCAGCAGCCCGGCGGTAACCAGGCCAGGCAAAATGAAATAAACCGTGGCCTTCGGTCCACCCAGGGTCAAAAGCCAGGCCATGAACAGGGAGCCCAGGCCAAAACCCAGGTTTCCGCCCACGGAAAATACGGCCATGCCGCTTCCCTTGCGCACACCGCTGGCCAGGTTGGCCGCGCGGGAACCTTCCGGGTGGTAGGCCGCCACGCCCAGGCTGGAGACGGCCACCGCCAGCAGGAGAAGGGAAAACCAGGGTAAACGGCCGGTAGCGGCCAGGCCCATGCCGGCCACCAGGCAACCCAGCGGTAAAAGCCAGCGGGCCGGACGCCGGTCGGCAAAATAACCGAAAACAGGCTGGATAACCGATGAAGCCACGTTGGACACAAGCACTAAAAGACTGGTCTGGGCATAGGTAAGGGCAAAAGCCTGTTTTAATACCGGCAGCAAAGCGGGTAAGGCACCCTGGGCCATGTCGGTGACCAGGTGGCCCCAGGATAAGAGCAAGAGCACACCCGCAATCGGTCTTTTCTGTTTTGCCGCCTTTCCCGCCGGCATTGCGCTACTTGTTGCTTCCATTTTTGATACGGACAAATTTTCCACCCCCATTTAGCACAACCGCCCTTCGCAGGGCTTTAATCTGACGGCAACATCATTAAATTTAATCTTACTCCTCCCCCTCCTGTTGTGGCAATGTCAAAAAGGCAGCAAATTACAAAGTTAACATGTTAATCATCAATTCTTTTTACTGTTTTTCGGGAGCTTTTTGGGGCACAAAAAAAAACTGCCGTCCTTTTAAAACATTCGCTCCCCCGGTTCATAGAGGGACGGCAGCGGCTCCACACACTCCTGTTCCAAGCGCAGGCCTTCCTGGAGCATTTTTTGAATCACGGGGTGGAAGAGGCGGTAATCCGGATCTTCCAGCAGAGAACGGAGGCGCCGGCCGTATGCCGGGGTAAAGGGCGAAGCAAACCGGCGGTATTGTTCCAGGGTGGGCACATCCATGTACAGGGGCTTCAGCCCGGGCAGGCAGCGCTTCTGCAGGTGGACAAAGATGGAAAAACCCCCGTAGTCAATGTCACCCCAGTGGTAAAACGGCACCGCCCGGCCGGTACCGGCCAGATATTCCCGCAGTTTACTCAGAAACCGCCGGCGAACCGCGTTATGATAACCCCCCAGGTATATGGCCAGAAATTGGTCGCGGCAGGTCTTTACAAACCGGTAGAAGGGGGTCAGGTTTTCAATGGTGATAATGTAATCGGCGGCAACATTTTTGACCGTCAACCGGTCCACCATCTCCGCCGGCAACCCCAGGTCCGGGGAAAAATCTCCCACCCGGAGGGTACGGCCTTCGACAGCAAATTCCAGGCCGCCGCTGATGAAAATGTGCTGGGGGTTGTCCACAACCCCCACTTCGGCCAGGACCTGATTGACCTCTGCGGCAGTAAGGGCGGTCTCTTTTCCCCCGCCGTCTTTACCCCAGTCCGGGTGGAAATCCCGGACAATTCGCGCCACAGTTGGAGCCAGATTGTTAAAAGCCTTGCTGTTGCCCAGCACCCGCAGGCTGAAAACCCGCCTGGGTATCTCTTCCTGCAGAAGGCTGATCTCCCGAATGACCATGAAAAGCTGCTCCGCATGCTCCCGGTCCGCGGGATTCAGGTAGGGCTGGCTTTCCCCTTCTTCCAGCCGCCGGGCAACAGTATGGAAGAATTCCTGCGCCCAGGGGGCCGCCCCCCGGGCATAGTGCCCGGCCAGGCGGGCCAGTTCCTGGAATTGCTCCGCCCTGGGACGCCGTTTCAGCCGGGCGTAGGCCTCGTCCAGGCGGCCAGTATTTAAGGCCACTTTCTCGATGAGATTGTTTTCCTCAAACTTGACCCAGCGAATCTCAATTAACCCCCGGCGCTCCAAAGCCAGGGCGGCTCCATTGATCTCTTCCTTATACCGGGCGGTGGTATCGTCAAAATAACGGGGCATGGTACGCTGGTTGAAATGAAGCCAGATGCGGCGGTTGCCCCCTTTGCCCCTGGCCAGGGCGCTGCGCTCATACTTGTCCAGCAGAGTCTCCAGAATATAGCGTTCGTAGTCCATGGCCATCAACCCGCCGCCCTTTCCGCCGCCTCGATCCGGCTTTCGCCAACCGCTTCCTTAAACTGCTTGTAATCCTCTATCCAGCTGTTTTTCCCGTCGCGCATCACCAGAAGGGTGGTGGGTACATGGGGGCTGATAAACTCGCACTTGTCGGTAGGGGCGGCGATGATGGCCTGCATGCCCATTTCATTGATAAAGCGCAGGGAATTTTCCATACGGTCGATATCCATCCGGTTGAAGGCCTCGTCAAAGAGCATCAGCCGGATGCTGTCCCGGTTGGTCTTGGCGCGGTAGAGCTGGGCAAAGGAAGCCACAATGGCCACGTAATAGGGGGTCTGGGTCTCGCCCCCCGACTTTTCCCGGCAGACCTTGCTGAAGGTAGAGGTTTCACCGCTGGCATGGGTAATTTTGATATCATAATCCAGAAAACTGCGGTAATCGGTGTATTCCGCAATGCTTTCGGGCAGGTACCTGGGCGGCAGGTTGATGATTTTATCAAACAGCTCGTCCAGGGCCTCCCGGTGCCGCTGCTGAAAAACACTGTCAAAAAGGGAGACACCTCCCTCCACCATTTCCGTATCCTCCAGCATCTGGTAGAACTTACGGTGCCTTTCGGAAGGGTATACCAGAAAACGGTATTTATCTCCGCCAAAGGAAATATCCTTTAAAGCTTCGTTCAAGAAGTCAAATTCATTGCGGGCATTTTGAATGTTCTCCCGCAACTTGTAGATGAAGTGCTCCTTGAACTCCTCCTCGGCTTCCCTTTTGGCCTGGTTGATTTTTTCCTCATATGCGGGCAGCTCGCTTTCCACCAGTTTCTTATACTCCTGTACCCACTCGTCATTCTCATCCGCTTCTATTCGCCCGCCGAACTGGTACTTATTGTTATATTCGGCCTTGAGGAGTTCCAGGGCCTTTTCCTTGTTAAGAATAAGCGTTTCCACGCTCTTGCGGTTGTGGGCGAAGTTGGCCGCCACCTCCTGGGGCGAATGGCGCCGGATCTCCCGGGCGTAACGCCTTTCCCCCTCGGGCACAACACGGGGGTTCAAGGAGCAAAACTGCCGGAACTCCTCTTCCAGCCGGGCATGCTCGTCTTCCAGGGTCACCCGTTCCGTTCTCTTCTGTTCCAGGGTGGTCAGTAATTCTCCCTGCCGCTGGTTATATTTCTCAATCCGGCCGTTCAAGGCGTCCATTTCCAGTTCCAGTTGATCCAGCTTTTGCTGCAGGGCGTCAATGCCTGAAGTATCCACCCCGGCCAGTTCCCGTTCCCTGGCGGACAGATCCTGCCGTAACGCGGCCAGTTCCAGCCACGTCCCCCGGCGCTCTTTCAGGAAAATGTAGTGTTCGTCCCGGCCGCTTGTCGTCTGGCTCAGCCTTTCCAACCTTTCCAACCGGGGGAGCAATTCCTTCCGCGCCGCGGCAATCTCCTGCAGGCGGGCTTCTTTGCGGGCAATCTGGCGGGCATAGGCCCGTTCACCGATAAAGGGAGTTTCGTAAACTTCAAATTTAATCTGCCGGGCGGTATGATTGCTGTAGGTCATGCAGGTCGGGGTAATGGCCCGGCGGTAATTTTTCAGTTCCTGTTCATTTTCACACTTGATCAGGTCGCCCATAAGCTGGTGGACGTAGGCCAGGGCGTAGCGGTTCTGGGAGCGCACCTCGCAGGCCAGGGAGTTGGGTTCAATGCGGTTCAAGTACTTCAACACCCGGCCGGTATTGACCAGGCCCACCCCTGAGATGCGCCGTTCCTTTTTGTGTTTTTCATATACGGAAAGGGCATAATCAAAATGTTCCGGCTCCACAATCAGGTCGAAGCGCCGGGTGTTGAGCCAGCCCTCCACCGCGTCCTGCCACTTCTCGTCGGGAACTTCCAGAAGCTCGCAGAGCACCCTGGGCTCTACGTCAATGCCTTTCACGGCGCGGAATTTCTCCCGGATCAGATCCCGCAGGTCGGTCACCTTGCGGTCGTAAATATGCTTCTTGTTGCGCAGGCTGGCCAGTTCCTGCTGCAGGGTTTGCTCCTCCTGATCCAGCTCCTTCAGCTTGTGCCGGATTTCCCAGGCCTGTTCCTGCACCCTTTCCCGTACCTTCCCCAGGGTTTCCCGGCCCCGGTCAATCAACCGGCCCAGGGCATCGAGGGCTTCCCCGTCACCGGGCGGCAGGGGCTGCCCCTCCCCAACCTGCCCGCCACCGGCCGCGGCCAGCCCCTGGAGCCCGTCCACCAGTTCCGCGAGTATACTGCGCTCAGCCGGTAAAAGCAAACCTTCCCCCGCCTCGTCCAGGAGTTGCGCCAGCACCCGGCATTCTTCCCGGGCGGTTTCAGCTACCTGGCTGCAAGCGCGGGACAGTTCCTTCACCCGTTCCTTGAGGGTGCGGATCTCACCTTTCAAACGCTCCACCAGCTGCCAGGTGGTATTGGCCGCCAGGGCGTCCCGGTAGGACCGCTCCTCCTCCCGGCAGCGTTTCAACCGTTCCCTGGCCCCGTCCAGAGCCTGGCTCAACCGGGCCAGCTCCTCTTCCAGGGCCCGGGCCTGTTCCAGATTGGCCTGCAAACTGGCCGCCACCCCGTCCCGGTTGGCCCGCAGGATCACGTAATCCTGGATCAGGGCTCTTTCCCGGTCCCGCTGGATCTCCCGGTATTTTTCTAAGATGCCTTCCAGAGCGGCTATTTTCTCCCTGGTCTGGGCCGCCAGGTCGCTGTACTCCTTGTAGCGCTGGAGGTTCTCCCGCATGATGTCGATATTTATTTGCTTCTCTTCCAGCACGTAGGAGTAAACAAACTGGCGGATGTCCGTTATCGGCTTGAAGGAGATGGCCTTTACGAAAAGGGTAAAGAACCGGTCCCCCAGGGAACCCAGCTTGTGGAGCAAATCGGCCTGGTATTTTTCCACCGTGGGATAAATGGTGGCCTTGCGGTCCCTCACCGCGGCCCGGAACTCCCGGATATTGCGGGGGTGCTTGCCCGCTAAAAAAAGGCTGTCGTCCAGGCGGCAGTCCTCGATCTTGAAAAAACGGCTTTCATAGGTCACGTCATCGGCGTAGGAATCAATGACCGCCCCCAAAAGGAAGTAGTTCTTTCTGGAGGTATCATAGAATTCCAGGACCACATAGGAAGTAATGTCGCCCTGGCGCTCGTACTTGCGGCCGCTCTCGCTGTCCCGCCCGGTCTTGCAGCGCACGTAACCCAGCAGATCCCGCCTGGTCTCGTCAAAGGCGGAAATGTTAAATTTAACCCGCCGCAGGTCGGCCACCAGCACGTACTGGATGGCGTCCAGAATGGTGGATTTGCCGCTGCCGTTGTCCCCGGTGATCAGGGTGCTGCCCCGGATGCGTATGGTTTCGTTGGTAAAATAGTGCCAGTTGATTAACCTGATGCCGGTTAATTCTTTCAATTACACCAGCTCCTCAGCACTCAGTGAACCTGGCTGGATGCGGCGCTGTCCCCGCTCACTCCAGTGCTTCGCGCCGACAGCACCGCATCCTTGCTGCAACGGTTCTACTGTATATTTCCGTTTTCCTCTTCCAGCCCTTCTTCCGCCCCGGCCCGGCGGTAGGTATCCAGCTTTTCGTACACCTGCCGGATGTCCTCCACCCGCAGGGCGAAGAGAATGGTGGGAAACACCTCCAGGCGGCAGTCGGGATCGGTAACCTCCCCGTCCAGCACCCGCAGGATGTTGAAACGCTTGAGCAGGCCCATGGTTTCCCGCAGGGTTTTTTTGTCAATGGGCCGGTTGCGTATTTTCAGGGCCGCATACTTGTCCTGGATCTCCCGCACGGTAATCATTATGTTCTCCGTCACGTTGATTTGGCGGCGTTTTTCTTCGTAGCAGAGGCGCAGGATGAGGATGATTATGCTTTCTTCCAGTTTCAGGCGCAGCCGGTTATAGGCGAAATCGCTGAAAACACGGTAGACCCCATAGGCCCGGTCTCCTTCCAGGCTCCAGCCTCCCAGCTTCAAATAGGCCCGCAGGAGGTCTTCGTGCCGTTCAATAAAGTAGTAGTCCCGGCGGTTTTCTTCGTTCTTGCGGGTGATGAATGTACAGGAGAGAAGCCTGTTCACCACCCGGGTAAACTCTTCCCGCTCCGCCGGAAGCAGGCGGTTCCACTGTTCCAGCAGTTCCATCCGGCTCGCCCTTCCTTATTTTCTTTCAAAACGCAAATCTCTAAATTCAAAGCGGCCGCCGGCCGCAGATACCCGGGGCCTCCCATCCCGGTGCACCCGGTAACCTACCTGGCGCGAACGCCCGTAAGCCGTAGCATAGATCAGTTTGATAAATTCCTCCACATCCTCGATGCCCAGCTCCCGGGCGCAGATCTCCTTCCGCCCGGCCAGTTTTTCCATCACCCAGGCGTTGATCTTCTCCCGGGTCATGCGCCTTTCCAGCTGCTGCCGGAAGGAGCGCAGCCGCTCCCTGCGGCGCTCCGGGTCAATTTCCTCCAGCTCCTGCACTTCCCGGGGCTGGTGCTGCCTGGCCGCCTCCCTACCGGTATAAAGGGATTCCCGGTCCAGAAATCCCTGGGTGAAGAGGCTGAACAAGCGACCCAGCTCTTCCGGAAGGAGGTCGTCCGGGCGCATGCCCTCCTGCGCGCGCAGCCCGGCCAGGAACTTTAAAATTTCCATCAGCTGGCCTTCCACGTCCTTACTGCTGTTGAGGATGTACTTCAACTGCTGGAAGGAAGCGTTGGCATAGCGGGCATTGCGCCGGTCAATTTCATCCAGCAGGTCGTCCAGGCCGATGTAGGCCTGGCGGATGTAGTCAATACGGCGGTAAATCTCCTGCCGCGCCGTGGGCAGATCCGGAAAACGCTCCCGCTGCACTTCCAGACCGGCCGTCCGGTCCACCCAGGCCGCATCGTTGTACCACTGGTTCAAACGGGCAATAATCTTCGGACGGTAGCGGGAAACGTTGTCCGAAGTTTTCAGGCGGTGGTAGCTGCGGTCGATAATTTCCTCCATGTAGTCTTGAAAATGAATCTTTAAAATCTCCCGGGGCTCCTTTTCCGCCAGGACCCGCTCAATGTAACGCTTAATGTTGTGATTTAGGGACTTCAAACCGTTGATCAGCTGCTCGGTCTGCTCATAGGCCTTTTCCAGGGCCAGGTTGCCCTGGCGGTCGGCCTCCTCGGAATGGAGCAAGGTGTAGGTGGCATAAACATATCCCTGGTATTCCACCTGCCGGTGGCGGCGGATCTTGTCCAGTACATCCAGAATTTTTATGGCATAATCGGGCAGGCTGATGTACTGCACGTAATTGCTGTACACCTCGCTGACCACCCAGCCTGTGGCCTCCAGCTTGCGCAGGATAAAGGCGGCCCTTTCCCGGGGCCCGGCCGGCGTATCCAGGGATTCCTCCCAGATCTCGTCGGCCAGAGCCTGTTCAAAAAAGCCGTCCTTCTGCTCTATATAGTCAACAATCAGGTCGATGACCACATCCCGTTCCATCCCGAAGGTGGTCAGCTGGTACTGGTCGTAAATGCGGAACAGGATTGCCGCGTAGTCCTGCTTCAAGGGGCTGGCCAGGACCGAAAAAAACCGCTCCGGGATGACGGCAAAAAGGTTCACTTCTACACCCCTCCCGGGGAAATTTTTTAACTGGATGTGGTTCGGCATCGCCAGCAGATTTCCTCTTAATTGTACTAATTTTTCAGGGGGAAATACAACCATATCCATCAATTTTCCCCATAAACCGTTGCGGCCCTCAGCGGTGGACGACCTTTCCGGACATTGGAATGAAGGGAACCGGGTTTATCCGCAGAAATAAAATGTTCAGTGACCCGTTATGGTGCCGCGTTGTCCACGCTCACTCCAGTGCTCCGCGCTGACAGCACCGCGGCTCGCTTCGGACCGGACTAGTGGCGCTGCAAATGCGGCATGGCAGTTGCACCTTACTGTCATCTTTTTGGCGTTTCAGTAAGTTACCTTATTCTAAAGCAACATTTCGGTGCCGCTGGTTTCGCGCCGCAGTCCGGTTACCCTCCCCAGCACTCACGGCAATGATGCCCTCACCAAGCCTGTTGCGACAAGATGATTTGTTTGGAACTTTTAAGGTTATAAATTCTCAGTGAGTGCTGGGCGGGTGCTGTTACCAGCGCTCCGCAAGTCGTTCGCTTTGGACAACGCGGCACCGTGCCGATGGTAGCGGTTTTACTGAACAATTTTACATAATGTATACAAGAAATCGGGGAACATAGTTTCAATGCTTTGCAGTCTGCATTTACCTCCACAACTGGAAGAAGCCACCTTCATCCGCCGCTTGAACCGCTTTGTCGCCGAGGTGCTGGTGAAGGGAAACCGGGAACTGGCCCACGTGCCCAGTTCCGGGCGCATGGCGGAATTGCTGGTGGCCGGGCGCAGGGTTTGGGTTAAGCGCCACGCCAAAAACGGCCATAAAACCACCTGCCGCCTGCTGCTGGTGGAGTACGAGGGCATACTGGTATCGGTGGACGCCACCCTGCCTAACCGGCTGGTGGGCCGGACACTGCAGGCGGGGGCACTGAAAGAATTTATGGCCTACGACACCATCCGAGCAGAGTACACCCGCAGCCAGAGCCGTTTCGATTTTTATCTGAGCGGCCCGCCGGGCGGGTGCCTGCTGGAAGTAAAATCCGTGACCCTGGTGGAAAAGGGAGTGGCCCTTTTCCCCGATGCCCCATCAACAAGAGGAACAAAGCACCTGGAGGAGCTGGTAGCGGCCCGCAGGGAGGGACTGCAGGGAGCGGTTCTCTTTGTGGCCCAGCGGGAAGACGCCCGTTGCTTTTCCCCCCACCACCGGCAGGACCCGGCTTTTGCCAGGGCACTGCAGCGGGCCGCGGCCAGCGGGGTGCGGGTGCTGGCCTACCGCTGCCGGGTAAGCCGGGAAGCGGTTACCCTGGAAAAGGAGATTCCCGTTTTGTTGTAAATGGAAAGGGATCTTGTCATGCTATGATATAATGGTGAGCCGGAAGGTTATTTTTAACCGGGCGGCCACCGGACCGATTAGCGGTTTCTTCACGGTAGAGTAGAATAGTGGCCATGGAGGATAAAACAAAAAATGCATAAGCAGAAACAAACGCCCGGGCGGCAGGGCCTGGGCGTGGCACTGGTTCTATTTTCCACTATTTGCCTGAGCGTGGAGCCCGTAGCGGCCAAAATTGCCTATCAGGGTGGCGCCACCGTCATGACCACCCTCACCCTGCGGTACGTTCTGGCCGCAGTGCTTTTCTGGCTGTTCATCCTGGCGGGAGGTTATGCTTTCAGGCTTACTCTCCGGCAGTTGCTGGCAATAACGGCTTTATCTGCGGGAACCCAGGCGCTCGCCGTACTGGCCCTTTTTGAAGCTTTCCGTTACATAACGGCCGGAATGGCCATCCTGTTTCTCTACTTTTACCCCACGGTGGTCACCATCCTGGCCTTCTTCTTTTTAAAAGAACCTTTTACCCGGCAGAAAGTGCTGGCCCTTTTTTTAACCCTGGGAGGCTGTGCGGTGATCCTGGGGCAACCGGTAAATACACTGGACCCAAGGGGGGTGGTCCTGTCCCTGACCGCCGCCTTCACCTATGCCATATTCCTGGTGGGTTCCACCCGCCTGCTGGCCAGCATCCAGACACTGGTGTACAACACCTGGGTTACCACCCTTCTGGCCGTGACCCTGGGCGGGCTTGCCCTCCTGCGGGGGCAGCTGGACCTGTCCTTCAATACGGAAGCCATGATGGCCATCGGGGTGCTGGGTTTCGTTTCCACCGTCCTGGCCATGGCCGCCCTGATGCGGGGGGTAAAGGAAATCGGCGCCTCCCGGGCAGCCATCATCAGTACCTTTGAACCGGTGGCTACGGCCGTGCTAGGTTTTCTGGTGCTGGGCGAAAGCCTGACCTCCTGGCAAATGGTGGGAGGGGCGGCCGTCCTGGCGGGCGTTTTCCTGCAAAAGAGGGCATGAACCGGAATTGTTTCAGATTCGGATAGTTTCTGGTGGTACGTTATGGCGCCAGGTGAATGTTCAGCAAGCGAGCTGCGGTACGCATCTTACGCGAAGCATTGGAGTGAGCAAGGACCCAGCACTCACTGGGATAGCAGCTTTTCCCCAAACCTGATGTGTCAATAAACGTAGAACACCGGGAGGAGAGTCATATTTGGGTGAGTGCTGGGCCGCATCCAACCGGGTTTACTGAATTACGGCGTTAGTTGCGCAGTTGCTTTAACAAAACGGCAATGCTTCAGTGACGTTTAACGAAAAGTTAATTTGTAGCGGGTATATGAGTAAGTTATAATATAAACAAAATGTTGCAAAGTAGGGGGAAAAACTTTTGTCCAGGAAGAAGAGAGTACTTTTTTTGTGCACCGGCAACTCCTGCCGCAGCCAGATGGCCGAAGGGTTTGCCCGAACCATGGCCGGGGACAAATGGGATGTTTACAGCGCCGGAACGGCTCCTGCCGGGGTTAATCCCCGGGCCGTTCAGGTAATGGCGGAAGCAGGCATCGATATCTCCGGCCAGAAATCCAAAGCCATAGACCCGGAAATTCTCAACTCCGCCGATATAGTGGTTACCCTGTGCGGGGACGCCCGCGACAACTGCCCCCTCACACCGCTTGCGGTGAGGCGCATCCACTGGCCCCTGGAAGACCCGGCCCGGGCCACGGGTACGGAAGAGGAAATCATGGCCAGATTCCGGGCCGTGCGGGATGAAATAAAAAAACGGGTGGCCGAACTGCTCGCCACCTTAGAGGACTGACCGAAAGCCACCCACCAGGCGTTGTCCCGTTAAAAATTGTTCCGGGATACTTTTTGTGTTAAGATCAGTTCAAGAAACCCGGATGAAAAGCGACGGTGATTTTCAGGATGAGGGAAATCATCATAACGGGAAAAACCCCGGAAGAACCTCCTGCGGTGAAAAGATACACGTACGAGGAATACCTCAAGCTTGATGACGGCAACCGTTACGAGCTGATCGAGGGGGAACTGGTATTGACACCTTCGCCGGGCTTTAAGCACCAGAGAACAGTTGCCGCAATAGAAAGGGCTCTAACGACCTTTGTGGAGGAGCATGACCTGGGGATGGTAATCGTAGCGCCCTATGACGTAGTTCTCGACGAAGGCGTGGTCCTGCAACCCGACATCCTTTTTGTCACCCGGGAAAAGTTTCACCTGCTTACCGAAGCATGCCTGAAAGGTGCTCCTGACCTGGTAGTGGAAGTAATCTCTCCTTCATCTGCCGGACGGGACCGGATCAAAAAAAGCCGGCTCTACCGCCGTTACGGCGTGCGGGAATTGTGGCTCGTGGACCCTGAAGCCCGAACGGCGGAGGTTCTGACCACCGGGGAAAATGGCTGGTATCAGGCTGCTGCCTGCGACGAAGAAGACATACTGACTTCGCCCCTTTTGCCGGGCTTAAAAATAAACTTAAAGGAAATATTTGCGCTACCGGAGGGAATATCACTGTAAACCTGTTTCAAAACTGGAGGGGAGAGGTCGGAATCGAACCGGACTCCCGCCTGGGTTGCAGGCAGGCCGACGGGTTTGCAGCCCGCGGGAGGCACCAGCCCCGCTCTCCCCGCTATTTATTTTTCATCGCAGGCCCATAAAATCCTTCTATATGGGTCATTTAATTATTCTATAGCCCGGTGAGTCTTGATAAGAATGAAAAATAACAACGAAAAAACCTGCCGTCTACCGGCAGGCTCTCTCGCCAAACTATCAAGCACTATAATGTTCCGGGAAAAACCTTTGCCGTAAAGCCTTTTTATTAAATTTCCCCACGCTGGTTTTGGGAACTTCGTCGATAAATTCTATACGGTCCGGCAGCCACCATTTGGCCACCCGCCCCCGTAAAAATTCCAGAATATCTTCCGCTGTAACCTTCCCCCGGAATTCCTCCTTGAGCACCACACAGGCCAGTGGTCTTTCCTGCCATTTTTCATGGGGCATGGCAATGACCACTGCCTCCGCCACAGCCGGATGAGCCATGATGGTGTTCTCCAGATCCACGGAAGAAATCCATTCGCCTCCGCTCTTAATCAAATCCTTGGACCGGTCACAGATATACACGTAACCTTCCTCATCAACTGTAACAATGTCCTGGGTTCTGAACCACCCATCCCGCAGGGCGTCCCTGGTGCGCTCCGGGTCCTTGTAATATTCCTCGGTTATCCAGGGCCCCCTGAATTGCAGCTCTCCCATGGCACGCCCATCCCTGGGCACGCTGTTGCCGTTTTCGTCGACCACCCTCATTTCTATCCCCGGCACAAAAAGGCCCTGTTTCGCCCTCACCTGGTAAAGTTGTTCTTCGGGCCAGTCAAGCATATAGCTCTTGGGACGGGACACAAGGGTAATGGGGGTGGTTTCCGTCATGCCGTAAACATTCATTACATTAATACCCAGCTTCTTTTCATACGCTTCAATAAACACCCGCGGTATGGCCGAACCGCCAGCCAGAATCCGGTTCAGGCTGCTTACATCGTAGGAACCGTCCTCCAGCAGCTTGAAACATTCCATCCAGATGGTGGGTACACCTGCAGTAACGGTCACGCGTTCCGACTCGATAAGGCTGCACAGCGTCCGGGGATCGGGACGCACCCCGGGCAATACCTGCTTGGCCCCCACCAGTGTGGCCGTAAAGGGCAATCCCCAGGCATTGACGTGAAACATGGGTACAACCGGCATCAGCACATCTTTTTCAGATACCGCAAAGGTATCCACCATACCCGACATCAAGCTGTGCAGGTACAGAGCCCGGTGGGAGTACATAACCCCTTTCGGATCACCGGTGGTAGCAGTGGTGTAGCACATGGCCGCCGGGGACCACTCATCGAGATCGGTGGGGAAATCATAAACGGGGGGAGCTTCCCGTAACAGGTCCTCATAAGAGTACACCGGACTCAAGGAAGTACCGGGAATACTTTCCTTATCGGTCATGATTACAAAAAGCTCTATGGTTTTAATTTGCTCTTTGATCCCCTCGATAATCGGCACCAGGTCTTCGTCAATAAATATCAATTTATCCCCGGCATGGTTTAAGATATAGACTATTTGCTCAGAAAACAAGCGTAAATTGACCGTGTGCAAAACCGCACCGGTACAGGGTACGGCAAAGTACAATTCCAGGTGGCGGTGGTTGTTCCAGGCCAGGGTGGCCACCCGGTCCCCCCGCTTTACTCCCAGTTTTTCCAGTACATTGGCCAGGCGGCACACGCGCTCGTAAAATTCGCCGTAGGTGTAGCGGAAAATACCGGAAAAGTCCCGGGACACTATTTCTTTTTTCGGGAATAACTGGCGGGAGCGCTCTAAAATGGTGCGAACCAGAAGCGGATATTTCATCATAAGCCATCACCTCACTGATATTGATAGAAACCTCTACCGGTTTTTCGTCCCAGATGTCCTGCCCGCACCAGCTTTCTTAGCAGGGGTGCCGGGCGGTATTTGGAGTCGCAGGTTTCCTGGTAAAGGGTATCCATAACCATCAGCAGCACATCAAGCCCAATCAAGTCCGCTAAAGCCAGCGGGCCAATTGGGTGGTTGGCACCCAATTTCATCCCTTTGTCAATGTCCTGCGCCGAAGCGATGCCTTCCTGCAACACAAAGATAGCCTCGTTGATCATGGGAACTAGAATGCGGTTGACCACAAACAGGGGGGCTTCCTTAACCGTGATGACGGTTTTGCCCATCCGCTCACACACTTCCCGGGCAATGTTATAGGTTTCATCGCTGGTTTCTTCCCCGCGGATGATCTCCACCAACTGCATGACCGGCACGGGATTAAAGAAATGAGTTCCTATAAATTTGTCTGCCCGGCGGGTGACGGAAGCCATCTCTGTGATGGAAAGACCCGAAGTATTGGAACAAAAGATGGTTTCCGGACGGCAGGTGCCGTCCAGTTCCCGGTAGAGAGCCTTCTTTTGCTCCATGTTTTCGATAATGGCTTCAAAAACCAGGTCTGCCCTCTCTACCCCGACCAGCCCAACGGCAGGGGCAAGCCTTCCCATAATCGATGTTACGTCCTGTTCGCACAGCTTTCCCCTGGCCGCCAGACGTTCCAGGCCGGAGCGGATACGGGCCAACCCGCCCTGCACAAATTCTTCTTTGATATCGGATAAAATCACCCGGTAGCCGGCCATGGCGGCCACCTGGGCGATACCGGCACCCATGGTACCGGCACCGATAATGGCAATGTTTTCAATTTTTATATTGACCACTCCTTTCCGATTTTTCTGTCACAACATTGCAAAATTACTTTTGAAAGTAATCACGATATATTAAACGCAGATCCCGCTTCAGAATTTTGCCGCTGGGAGTTTTGGGCAACTGGTCGATAAAGAGTACTCCCCTGGGGACTTTAAATGGAGCCAATGGCCATGTATTTTTGCCTTTCGGCCCCGGTCAGGGGAGCCAGAGCGAACATGAAAACCCCTCCTATTTTTCATTTTCCAGCAGGGTCCGGGCGATAACCAGCCGCTGAATCTGGTTGGTTCCCTCATAAATCTGGGTGATCTTGGCGTCGCGCATCATACGCTCCAGGGGGTACTCCCGCATGTAGCCGTAACCCCCCAGAAGTTGCACCGCATCCACGGTCACCTGCATGGCCACGTCAGAAGCGAAAAGCTTGCTCATGGACGACAACCGGCTGATTTCGCCGGTGGAAGCTCCCAGCGCAGCGGCATTTTCGATGAAAAAGGCCGCTCTATAAACCAGCTGGCGGGCTGCTTCCACTCTGGTGGCCATGTCGGCCATCATGAATTGCAGTCCCTGGAAAGAGGCAACCGGCCTGCCAAACTGCACCCGCTCCCGGGTGTAATTGACGGCATAATCCAGAGCCCCCTGGGCAATGCCCACTGCCTGGGCACCGATTACCGGGCGGGTGCGGTCCAGGGTCATCATGGCAATCTTAAATCCATCCCCCTCCTTCCCCAAGAGATTTGCAGCCGGCACCGGGCAATCCTCAAAAATGAGCTCCGTGGTGGGAGAGCCCCTGACCCCCATTTTCTTTTCCTTCTTACCAATCGAAAAACCGGGGTAATCCTTTTCCACAATGAAAGCTGAAAGGCCCTTCAAACCCCGGCCCGGGTCTGTGCTGGCAAAAACAGTGTAAACATCGGCTATACCACCGTTAGTGATGAAGCATTTCTGCCCGGAAAGCAGGTACATGTCCCCCTCACGGCGAGCCCAGGTTCTAATCGAACCGGCGTCGGAACCGGCATTGGGTTCGGTAAGGGCAAAGGCACAGATGCGCTCCCCCGAGGCCAGGGTAGGAAGGTACTTTTCCTTTTGCTCCTCTGTCCCGGCCAGCAAAATGGGCATCAACCCCAGTTCCTGGGCCGCCACAATTAAAGAGGCGGATGCAGAAACTCTGGCGATCTCCTCCACAATCAGGCACACCGCCGGCAGGCCCTGTCCGGTGCCGCCGTATTCCTCCGGCACCCCGACCCCCAAAAGTCCCTGCCCGGCAAATAACTCTTTCAAATCCCAGGGATAGGCATCTTCCTCGTCTATAGCGGCGGCCCGGGAAGCCACCTTTTCTTCGGCCATCCGCCTTACCACCTGGCGGAGCATCTCCAGTTCTTCCGTTAGTTGATATGACATGGTCATCCCTCCTAATCGCTTTCCCTTTCCAGAATCATGGCCATCCCCATACCGCCGCCGACACACAGGGAAGCCAGGCCCAGGCGGAGGTTGCGGCGGGCCATTTCGTAAAGGAGGGTTACCACTATGCGCGCGCCGGTACATCCCACGGGATGGCCCAGGGCGATGCCGCTGCCGTTGACATTGGTAATCTCCCGGTTTAATTCCAATAGCTTTTCGCAGGCCAGGTACTGGGCGGCAAAGGCTTCGTTTAATTCAATCAACTGGATATCTCCCAGGGTAAGACCGGCCCTCTTGAGTGCCTTGCGGATGGCCGGCACCGGCCCGTAACCCATCAGGTCCGGCTCCACCCCGGCCCGGGCGAAACTGACAATGCGGGCCATGGGCTTTAAACCCAGCTCCCCGGCTTTAGACGCGGACATGAGCAACACCGCCGCTGCGCCGTCGTTGAGCCCCGAGGCGTTGCCGGCCGTAACCGTGCCGTTCTTGCGGAAAACCGGAGGAAGCTGGGCCAGCTTTTCCATGGTCACGTCCGGGCGGGGGTGTTCGTCCCTGTCCACCACCTTGGGGGGCCCTTTGCGCTGCGGTACGGCCACCGGGACAATTTCCTCCTTAAAGCGCCCTTCTTCAATGGCCCGGCAGGCGTTCTGGTGGCTGCGCAGGGCAATCTCGTCCTGTTCCTCCCGGGTGATCCCGTATTTGTCCGCCAGCCTTTCGGCCGTTTCACCCATAAGAATGCGGTGGATGGGGTCAGTCAAAGTCTCCCAGAGAGCATCGGTCATTTCACCATGCTGCAGGCGCTGACCCCAGCGGGCGCCCTTCAGCACATAGGGGGCGGAACTCATGGACTCGGTACCCCCGGCCACCACAATTTCCGAATCACCGGTGGCGATTTGCTGGTAGCCGGAAACAATGGCCTGCATCGCAGAGGAACACTGGCGCTGGATGGTCATACCCGTGACCTGCACCGGCAAACCGGCCACCAGGGCCGCCGTTCTGGCCACGTTGGGTTCGTCGGAACGCTGGACGCAATTCCCCAGGATCACTTCATCTACCATATCCCCTGCTATGCCCGCCCGCCTTAACACTTCTTGAATTACCGGAACGGCCAGCTGGTGGGAAAGCATGTTCCTGAACGCACCGCCAAAGTCACCAATGGCCGTTCGCGCAGCCGCAACTATTACCACGTCCTGCATATTCTTCAACTCCCCCTCGTTATTACTCTCCCAAATACGGTTTATTCGCCCGCCGGGCGGTTTTTGCACCAGCATTTTAATTCTAAAAATTCATGCAACAACAGTGCCAGGAAGAAAAAAGGTGGGCAGGGTTGTCTTTATTCGCCCGGCCCTTAAAGTTTTAAAAGCCCCTTTCCCTCAGATCCCCTTTTGAATGTGCCGCCCGCCTGATGCACTAACTGAAAAGCATCGGGACTGCATCAAAACAAAAACCGCCCCCGGCGTTTTAACAGAGGCGGCCCTTAACTAGAGGCGGCCTTTAACTATCATGCAGCAATGCTCGCCCCGGTTGAGAACGGGTGGCGGAAAGATTGTATCCGTATTTCTTCAACCACCTCACTACAGTGGATTGGTTTACACCCAAAGCTGCAGCCACTTTCCTTGTGCTCCCCAGCTGCTGGTACAGGTTTAAAAGCATCGCCGGTTCCGGGTTCCCCTTTTTCACCAGTGCAGAAGCGGCCATTTTCCTGATTTGTTCCGGCAAAGACCCCGGCTTGATCACCTCTTCCACGGAAATGACCACCAGCCGCTCCATGACGTTTTCCAGTTCCCGGACATTACCGGGCCAGGGGTAGTTTTGCAACCACTCCATAGTTTCAGGGGCTATCTGCCTGAAAACATTGAACTTTTTGTTAAAACGATGCAGGAAGTGATGCACCAGTGGGGCAATATCCTCGGGTCGCTCCCGCAGGGGAGGGATGCGAATAGGGATCACATTTATCCTGTAGTAAAGATCCCTGCGAAAAGCCCCCTTCTCCACCATTTGCTCCAGATTCCTGTTGGTGGCCGCAATCAAGCGGAAGTTTACAGGGCACGGTTTTATTCCCCCCAAACGACGCACCTGTTTTTCCTGAATAACCGTTAAAAGTTTTGCTTGGAGGCCCGGGGGAAGTTCTCCAATTTCATTTAAAAACAGCGTGCCTCCGTCCGCCATTTCGATCAGCCCCGGTTTCCCCTGGCGGTCGGCACCGGTAAAAGCACCCGCCGTATATCCAAACAGTTCAGACTCCAAAAGATTTTCCGGTATGGCCGCACAGTCAACGGAAATAAACGGCCCCGTCGCCCTGGCAGACCGGTGGTGGATGAAGCGGGCCAGGAGATCTTTACCGGTTCCCGATTCACCGAGAATGAGAATATTGCTGTCATAGGGCGCCACCCTTTGGGCCACGGCCAGCACGTCCCTCATGGATGAGCTTTTGGCCACCATCCTGTCCGATTCCCGGGCTTCCCAGCGCAGGCTTTCCAGTTCGGCATGGTAGCGCGCCCTCTCTTCTTCCAGCTGGCGGCGCAATTCGGCCAGCTCGGTCAGGTCCCGGCAGTTTACCACAATCCGGCGAATGCCCCGGCTATGCTCGTCCACTATGGGAGTGGCGGTGGTCAGCACCTCCCGCCCCGTCCGCAGGCGCTCGATGACACAGGCGGAACCCCCCTTTTCCAGCGCCGCCAGTACGGCCAGGAAGGACAGGTAACCCTTTTGGACGAGGTCCTTCGCCCTTAACCCCCGGATCTTTTCCCCACAAACCCCTTCCACCTGCTCGTAGGTGCGGTTAAGCTTAATCAATCTTCCCTCCTGATCGACCAGGGCAATTCCCTCACTGGATGCATTAATAATGGTATCCAGTTCCTGAGCCATTCTTTTTACCGTTTCCAGCTGCTGGGAAAGTGCTTCCACCTCGGAAACATCATGAAAAAGACTCACCGCACCGATGATCTTGTTGCCATAAATTACAGGTGCCTGGTTGGCAATGACGGTGGTCTGGTGCAGGACAATCTTCTGGCCGTAACTGGCCTTACCCGTCTGCAGCACTTTCAGCAAACCCGATTGCGGGATGACCTCTTCAATATGACGGCCCACCACCTGGTCAACCGACAGCCCGGTAATTTGTGCGGCGGACTGGTTGAAAATAACCACCGTTCCTTTTTCGTTGACGGCACAAATGCCGCTCAGGGCACAGTTCAGAACTGCATTCAAAAAACTGATAATATTTTTATATTTTTGCTCAAAAGCCTGCACCAAACGGGTCCGGGTCATCATGCCGACCAGCCGGTTCTGCCGGTCCACTACCGGCACACGCCCAATTCCGTACTTCAGGGCCATCTCCCATGCACTCTCAGGTACGTCATCTTCAAATATGGTGTACACCTGACGGCGCATCAGGTGCCGTACAGGAGTGTCCACGGGCATGCCTCCGGCAATGGCCCGCATGACATGAGTTTTGGTAAAAATCCCGGCCAGCTTCCCGGTTTCGTCAACCACCGGTGCCCCGTCAATTTCATATTTACTAAAAATCTTTGCCGCGTGTTGAACGTTATCATCAGGTCGCAGACATACGGGCTCCCTGGCCATGAAGTCCCGGATTAACATGGTCGCACGCCCACCTCCAGAGATCTGTTGCCAAATCCTGCCGCGCCTTTTCGCAGCACTCTTCTCTCGCTGCAAACGAACCACCGCCCATGTCACGGCACCCCCAGGGCGCAGGGGCCGGTGGCGCATTTGCCGCAAACGTCGCAAAGGCCGAGGTCGGTGTAGTAAGCGTCCACCTCCAGAAGGCGCCGGTAACATTTCTCTTTGTCCAGTCCCTCCACACTCAACGCCCCGGTGGGGCAGAGTTTTACACAGGCCGTGCAGGATCCCTCCCGCCGGTACAGGCAGTTCTCCCCGGCAGCCGGCGGGTTCGGGGAGAGGTCCACGTCCACCACCAGGCTCCCCAGGCGGCCGGCACACCCGGACGGGGTGATGAGCATGTGGTGCAGCCCGAAGGTACCCAGCCCGCAAAGGCAGGCTACATGTTTGTGGGACCAGAAAGACACCAGGGCCACCGGGTCAAAATTATGGGTGGGCTCACACCAGGCAGCCTTTACCCCGCGGTCTTCCAGTTCCCGGGCCAGCACACGGCATGTTTTGCCGATCAACTGGTTTGTTTCAATGTAGGCCTCCGCCCACCGGCGGCTCACGTAAGGATCCCGGCGGTGGATATTCACCAGTTCCGGAGTAAAGGGAAGGAAAAAGGCCACCACGGAGCGGGCACCCGGCAGCAAGTCCTGCGGCAGCAAATGGCCGGAACCGACCACTTCCTTTAATTTAGCAAATCCGGGATCACCGGCCCGGGCAAAACCCACCAGGGGAGTGCGGTAGCCAGTTTTGCCCCGGTGGTTTTTTACCACCCGGGCAATAATTTCTTCAATCAGTTTTTCCATACTTATCCTCCCCAGCTTTATCACCAGCTTTTTTTAACTCTTTGCCACCGGCTTCCTTCCGGAATCAAGAGCAGATTTTCCCGCCGGAGGGGATCAACCGGTACCCCGGTCACTATCGCCGGGCCATTCTTCCTGCGCCCGGCGGCTTATGAGCCGGTAGATGCCGGCCAGGACCACCTCCGGCGGCTCCTTCCCCTTCCAGAATGGAGGCGGTCCAAGGGTTTTCAACAGCCCGGCCTCCACTTCCGGCGGCACCGGCCAAAAGCGCAGGCCGGCCAGCTCTTCACCCTCATCCCAGAAGCGGTCCAGTTGCCCTTCCAGGGGCGGGCCGGCTGGTTCCGGGAAAGCCTGAGCAATCTCCTCCCCCTGCTCCTGTTCTGCCCGGGCCGCCCTTTTTTCCCTCAGGGCGGAAATCAACTGCTCCCGGGTGCGCCCCCGGAGCAGGAAAAGGAAAAAGGGGTCTTCATCAAATTTCTCCCCCAGCAGGTAATAGACGGCGGCAATATGCTTGCAGGGATTGGCCCAGTCGGGACACGAGCAGTCGGTCCTGATATCCCCTGCCGAGCGGGGGAACAGGGACAGGCCCGCCTGGCGGAAGGCCTCTTCAATGTCCCGGGGCATTTCCCCCGCCAGCAGCAGGGCGGCAAAAACGGCCCGGCCGGCCATTATACCTGTTACCCTTTCCCATTCCCGGTCCGAAAGGGTCTTAACCTCTATGCTTACCCGGTAGGGACGCGGGCGGCTGCCCTGCACCCGGGCCGAAACCACCCCGGGTTTTATGTCGATTTCCAGAACATTGCCTGCCCGGGCGTAAGCCCGTCCCCGCCGCAGTCGCGTATCCCAGCCGAAGGATTCCAGTACCTCGAGCCAGCGCCTGCCCCACCAGGTGGCACCAAAACCTCTTTTGGGAGCCAAAAGCCTTCACCATCCCCCTTGCTATTCTTCACCCAGGGCCTGGGCGCGCAGGGCCAACAACTCCCGCAATTCTGCAGTGGTCATTTCCGTCAGCCACTCCTCGGCGCCGGTCACAATACTGGCGGCCAGGGTCTTTTTTTCCTCAATCAGCTGGTCTATGCGCTCTTCCAGGGTGCCACTGGTAACAAACTTGTAGACGAAAACATTGAGCTTCTGTCCTATGCGGAAGGCCCGGTCGGTGGCCTGGTCTTCCACTGCCGGGTTCCACCAGCGGTCGAAGTGGAAAACGTGGTTGGCCCGCGTCAGGTTCAGGCCCACCCCGCCGGCCTTCAGGGAAATCACGAAAAACGGCGGCCCGGACTGCTGCTGGAAGCGCTCCACCATGCGGTCCCGCTGGCGCTGGCCCACACCACCGTGCAGGAAAAGTGCCTCCCGGCCAAAATGGGCCTGCAGGTGGTTCTTCAATATTTCCCCCATGCGGGCAAACTGGGTAAAGATCAACGCCTTCTCGCCGCCGGCCAGCACTTCTTCCAGCATTTCCAGAAGACGCTTCATTTTACCGGACCGCCGGGCCGCCAGTATGCCGTCGCCAAGAAACTGCGCCGGGTGGTTGCAGATCTGTTTTAACCTGGTGAGAGCGGACAGAATCAGGCCCCGGCGCTCCATGCCTTCCGCCTCTTCTATGCGTTCCATCATCTCCTGGACCACCGCTTCATACAGGGTGGCCTGCTCCCTGGTGAGGTTACAGTAGACCCGGCTTTCCTGTTTTTCCGGCAGGTCCTGGATAATGCGGGGGTCGGTTTTCACCCGGCGCAGGATGAATGGCTTCACCAGCTGCTGCAGCCGCCGGGTCTTTTCCTGGTTCCCGTACCGCTCTATGGGCAGGGCAAAACGGCGGTTGAAATCGGCCGCCGGGCCTAAAAAACCGGGGTTTAAAAAGTCCACGATGGACCATAATTCCGAAAGGCGGTTTTCCACCGGTGTGCCGGTAAGGGCAAAACGGTAGCCGGCCTTCAATTTCTTCACGCTGCGGGTCTGCTTGGCAGCCGGGTTTTTGATGTTCTGGGCCTCGTCCAGCACCACCCCGTCCCATTCCACTTCCGCCAGCAGGCGTTCATCCCGCTGGGCCAGGGAATAGGTGGTCAGAACCAGGTGGCAGGCCCCGGCCTCCCGAACAAACTTCTTTCCCCGCAACCGCTGCGGCCCGTGATGAACCAGAACCTTCAAGCCCGGGGCGAAACGGGCCACTTCCCGCTGCCAGTTGCCCACCACTGAAGTGGGGCAGACCAGCAGCGCCGGCCCCCGGGGTTGCCCCTCTTCCAGGCGGTGCAGCAAAAAAGCAATAAACTGCACGGTCTTGCCCAGTCCCATATCGTCGGCCAGGCAGCCGCCCATACCCATGCGGGCTAAAAAGGCCAGCCAGGAAAAACCCCTTTCCTGGTACGGGCGCAGCTGCCCCCGGAATCCCGCCGGCACCGGCTGCGGGTCCAGTTTATCCTCATTCTTCAATTTCTCCAGCAGCGGGGAAAGTTCTCCCTCTCCCGTCACGTCCAGCACCGGCAGGTCATCCAGCTCCAGGCCGGCCCGGGCCGGCATCCCCGCCGCCAGGCGCATGGCTTCTCCCAGGGTCATGACGTTATTTTTCCTGTTGCCGGCCAGCAATTCCAGAATCTTCTCCACCTGCCGGGGCTCCAGTTCCACCCACTGTCCCCTCACCTTCACCAGGGGAAGCTTCATGGCCACCAGCTTTTCAAATTCTTCCCTGCTGATGGTTTCCCCGCCCAGGGCCAGCTCCCAGTGGAACTCCACCAGGGTATCCAGTCCGAGGAGTCCCCGGCCCACCCCTTCGCTCTGCCCCTCCTTGTACCTTCTCAACCTCAAACGCACACCCGGGACGGGGCCGGCAGCTCCCTCACCCCACCAGGAAGGTACCAGCACGCCCAAACCCCTTTCCTGAAACAACGGCACGGCCTGCTTCAGGAAAGTATACGCCTCGGCGGTGCTGAGTTCACAACGGGTGGGGCAGGGGTCCTGCAGGGACCTTTCCAGCGGCGGAAACAGCCGGCAGGCCTGCCCCAGGTCGGCCAGGAGGCGCTCCTGGGGGTTTTCAAAGCGCCGGTGCAGGAAGGTCAGGGCGGCGCCGCTTTCCTTCCACACCATTTCCACCGGCACCAGCAGGCTGGGATCATCCACGGCCTGTAAAAAGAAACTTAATGTCCAGGTTTTTTCGCCATCGGGCGGCGGTTCCAGGCGGAAACAGGTGCGAAAAGGCACCTGCCGGCGCCGGGACAGGGGCAAGCGCCAGGCTATTAATTGCCCGGTCATTTCCTTGAGCATGTCCTCCGGCAGTTCCACCGGCCCTCCCCCACGGCCCAGCGCCTGCACCCAGCGAGCAGCCGGATCGTTTTGACGGTCTTTGATACGTGCTCCGGGCGATGGAGCCAGCCATCCGGATATTTTTTCCTGCACCACCCGGCGGACAAAATCCATCACCAGAACATCGGGTGCCGGCAGGATGGTTGCGGTCCCTTCCGGCAGGCCGGGGCCATTTTTCAAAGCGGCCACGGCACGGCATACCGGGGGCATGGACCGGGCCAGCAACTCCAGCCGGGAGAGGTCTTCCCGGGCGTTGAACACGGGTCTCCAGACAGCCTGATAGCTTTTTTCATCCAGCAGGGGGATAAACCGCTGCCTGACCATCAGCTCCATGGCCCAGAGCGTTACCCGGCGCCAGTAGTGCCAGCCGGCAGACGGCATGACCACCTCCTGGGAAAAGCGGCCCCTTAAAAGCATCTCTGCGGCCTGCCCGGCAGGAAACAAAAACCCCTCCACCAGCCAGGGCCTTAAGACGACCTCTTCATCCGGAAAAACAGGTTCATCGGCAGCACCGGCCACCGGTAAAAGGGGTGAAGGCAGCGGCCGCCCCCCGGAGGAGGGCAATAGGACCCAGAGCTCTACGGTATCCGGCACCCGCTTTAAATCCATCCCGTGGTATAAATCGGCCACTTCAGCCTGTCCGGGGTGCCATCCCCGGGGCCGGCGTCCCCGCCGGCGGGGCAGCACCTTATCACCGAACTCTGTCCCGGGAGCCAGTTCTCCCCACACAAAAAAATAGCCGCTGTCCTTACCCACCACACCGGCGGGAAGCCAGGTTCCGTGCAAAACCAGCATCAATATTCACCCTAAAGGAATGTTTCGACATTTATTAGCCGTTCCCTGCCCGGGTATGAAACAGGCAGCCGCTCAATGAAAGGCCGGATCATCAACGGACCGGTGAGGATTACTAAAAGCACATCTTTTCTGTGAGCCAAATCACTGCCCCTCTTCCTTGCCAGGCCTATAATGTAAGCTAATGGTTAAACAAAAAAATTCTCAAGGAGGGTGAAAAGCACATGTTTTGTTACCAGTGTGAACAGACGGCCAACGGCACCGGTTGTACTAAAGCAGGTGTATGCGGCAAAAACGAGGACATCGCCAGTTTGCAGGATACCATAATCATCGCTTTGAAAGGGATTGCCGCTTACGCTTACCACGCCCGGGAACTGGGTGCCAGGGATGAACAGGTGGACGCCTTCATGCATGAAGCGCTGTTTACCACCCTGACCAACGTGGACTTCGATTTAAACCGGCACATTGAACTGGTACTCAAGTGCGGCGAAATGAACCTGCGGGTCATGGAGCTTTTGGATAAGGCCCACGTGGAACGCTTCGGTTCCCCTGAGCCAACCAGAGTCTCCACGGGCACCAAGGCCGGCCCGGCCATCCTGATCACCGGACACGACCTTTTAGACCTGTACGAATTGCTGAAACAAACAGAAGGCACCGGAATCAACGTGTACACCCACGGGGAAATGCTCCCGGCCCATGCTTACCCGGAGCTGAAAAAATTCCCCCACCTGGCCGGTCACTACGGCAGTGCCTGGCAGAACCAGAAAACTGAATTCGACCAGTTTCCCGGCGCCATTCTGGGCACCACCAACTGCGTGCTCATTCCCAAGGAATCCTACAAGGACCGCATGTTTACCTGCGGCATAGCCGGGCTGCCGGATGTAACCCATATCAAAAACCGGGACTTCACGCCGGTAATTGAAAAAGCCAAATCGCTGCCACCTCTGCCGGAAAAAGAGGGCGGGACACTGCTGACGGGCTTCCACCACAACGCCGTTTTAGCCCTGGCCGGTAAAATCATCGACGCCGTTAAAGCCGGCAAGATCCGCCACTTCTTCCTGGTGGGCGGCTGCGACGGGGTGAAGAAATCCCGGAACTACTACACCGAATTTGTACAGAAAGTGCCCGGGGACTGCGTGGTGCTGACCCTGGGTTGCGGCAAGTTCAAGTTCAACTACCTGGATCTGGGCGAAATTGAAGGAATCCCGCGGTTGATCGATATGGGCCAGTGCAACAACGCCTACTCGGCCATCCAGGTGGCCGCAGCCCTGGCCAGGGCCTTTAACTGCAGCGTGAACGACCTGCCCCTGAGCCTGGTGCTGTCCTGGTTCGAGCAAAAGGCCGTGGCCATCCTGCTCACCCTGTTCCACCTGGGCATCAAAAACATCCGCATCGGCCCGTCCGCACCGGCATTCATCACACCCAACGTGCTCAAGGTGCTGCAGGACAACTACAACCTGAAGCTGATCACCACTCCCGATCAGGACCTGAAGGAAATCCTGGGTTAATAATCGCATCCGGCTCGTTAAAACGACTTGCTGCTGCAGTAATAAGGCCATGGATAAAGGTCCCGCCGGTTTATGGACACCGGCTGGGGCCTTTATGTTACCAGGACGATCCCGGGACCCATCCTTCACCTGAAGAACCGCATCCCGGCTGCGAACGTGTCATCTTTGCCCAAACTCCTCCCGGTACCTGGCCAGAAAATATTCCAGCCGCCTTTTGTTGTGTGTTATTGCTTCCGCCCAGGCATGGAGCAGTTCCTCCCCTTCCGGAGTTAAACGGTACAGGCGCCTGGCCGGACCGCCACCGCTGGTATCCCACCGGGAAGAAACCAGGCCTTCCTCTTCCAGGCGGCGCAAATTGCGGTAAACCGTACCCGGGTCGGCCTCACTGTCATGGAAGCCAAACTCCCTCAAGCTTTGCATCAGTTCGTAACCGTGGGCCGAACGGCGGTGAAGCAAAAGCAAAAGGCACGGCTGCATAAACCGCTCCATAGGAGCCCCGGCACACCGGCAGTCGCCGTGCCGGTGGCCGGGACCGTGATTTCTGCACATCAGGCATCCCTCGCTTACCGGTTGAAACCTATGTGGGACAACCCCCGCCCCGGGTCCGGGTTGTCCCCACCTTCCAGCTACCCAGTTCTGGCTCTCGCTTGCTCCGGTGACCCAGCACTCACCCAGCACTCACCCAGCACTCACCGGATCCAGGTACCTGCGCAGAGACTAAAGCCGCATATGGTAAGCAGTTACTATAGAGAACCCGGTTGCTGTGAGTGCTGGGTACCTGCGCAGGGACTAAAGCCGCATATGGTTAGCAGTATTACTACCAGAGAACCTGGTTACGGTGAGTGCTGGGCAAACATTTTATTAATAGTTTTTTTCGCCGGCACCCTGCGCAAACCTTCCCGTTTCCCTCACCTTTAATATCATCTCCATGAGATACCCCGTAGCAATTATGGCCGGCAGGGTTAACGCCAGCCTCAAGAGCGCAAAGGGCAGCCCGACAAACTTGACTTCCATCATCAACATGGGAATTTTAATGGTCGCCCAGGTGCCCAGGAAAATTACCGCATTGGCCAGACGACAGCCCTTTCTGAGCAGCGTGCCGGCCACCGGAAAACCGGCATAAAGGGGACCGGCCGCCGCAGTGGCCACCAGAATTGAGATAATCACACCGCGCACACCGGAGTCCGGTCCTACGTTCTTCTCCACAATCTGACGGGGAACCCATACGTCCAGCAGGCCTACCAGGACGAAAATCGGCGGCATGAACAATAGCATTTCCATCAGATAATCCAGGGCACTTTTCACAGCTTCACTACCCCTGGCTGGATATTGCCAGGAAAGAAACAGGTCGGCAACCACCACTAAAGCAAACAGGGCATATCTCCTGAGCTGGGATTTCACTGCAGAACCACTCCCATCACGCCCCCAATCACCAGGGCCAGCACAAACCCGATGGCATTGCGCCAGAAAGTAAATTTTTTACCGAAAAAGTTAACTTCCATGGGGGCCGTGATAATCCCCACCATTAACAGGGTCGTAATAAAACAGGCCACCGCCATCACGCTGGCCCCGGATTGCAAAAGGGAAGCCGCCAGGGGAAAAGCGATAAAGGCGGGCATCAGGGTAACGGCGCCGGCCAGGGAAATGAGGAGAATGCCCGCAGGACTGTTATTTCCAAAGAGCCCCGCAATAACCTCCCGGGGCACCAGCGCCAGCATAAGGCCAATCAGCCCGATGATCCCCAGCATGCTGGGGATCAGGTTGCGAAAGGAGTTCCAGGCAATGGCCAGGGCCTTTTTTGTCTTCTGCCGGTCCCGCCGGAAAGAAATACATAAAGCTGCTGCCGCAAAAACAAAGAGGGTGACGTTGAATAACACAGAACCACTCCTATGCCATCTGGCCTTGATCAAGCGGGCAAAGTGTCCGCGATCATCCGCGATCAATAGTGCTGAAGGGGCACCAGGCCCCTTCTTCAAATAATCTTCTAACCTTTTAGCCCTTTAATCCTTTCCTCGACTGTCTTAATTTCTTCCTGCAGGTCCTTGAGATAGGCCTCCAACTGCGCCAGCTCCTCCTGCCTGGTCAGGACGCGCCGGTGAAAGCCGCTCCCGTGGCAGCAGCAACCCCTGCCGTGGCCGGAACCAGAGCCGTGTTGATGGCCATGAGCATGCATCCTGCCGCCATGACCGGCACCGCAACACATATGAATCACCCCCTTATATGCATAATGCCTCTATAGAAATAATACCACCACCGGTGCGTTTTGTAAACACCTTTTCAAAATTTCCTGGCCTTTACCTTAAAACCAAAGTCTTTTAAGTTTCCACTAACATTAAAAAGCCCCGTTTCCATAAAACAGGAAGCGGAGCTTAAATAATCCTTGAAATTACCACTGAATTACGAATTACCTTTTTGTTAAGACCAGTAAAATATCCTCACCCTGTTCCAGGACCTCAACCTGCCAACCCCTGCTTTCAGCCAGCCGGGACACATTCTCCCTGGCCGCGGCGCTGCTGACCAGCACCTTAACGGTTCCGGCCCCGAGAGTTTCCAGAGCCTGTTTGGTCAGTAAAACCGGCTCGGGACATAACAAACCCCTGGCGTCAACTTCCCTTACCAACGCTCACACCTCGCTTTACTGCCACTGGACGGTTTGCGCAACCTATAATAAACACTGCTATCAACCCAAGAATAACAGCTATCTGGCCGCCTACCGGCACGCCGGTGGGGCTGCCGGCCAGGCCGAAGTTATGCGAAACTGCAGCTCCAAATATAATACCCATTACAGTCAAAGCACTGTCGGTATTTCCTTCGGCGGCGGCAACCAGCTGGCGCAGCGGGCACCCGCCCAGAAGCACTGCCGCCCATCCGGCCAGCGCCATCCCCAGAAAGTTCCAGAGCCCGTCGGTATGAGCCACCGGCTGTCCCGCAAACCCAATCTTGAAGGCCCCCACCGCCAGGTTTACCACCAGGGCGACCACAAATATGGCCACAAAACCGTACAAGAGGTGGGCATCCCGGAACATAATGAAGTCCCTGATTCCGCCGACCATGCACAGCCGGGAACGCTGGGCCAGCACACCAATCACCAGGCCCGCCCCCAGGGCGGCCCATACGGGAGCATGCATGGAACCGGGACCCTTCTCGCTGAAAAATATAAAGGATGGGCGCGCAAGCAAGAGAATGAGCAAAAGGAACATAAATAAAGTAAATATATAGCCGTTACCCTTTTGCTGGGGAACAGCCCGCCCCAGGCTGAAACCGGACTTAAGAAACTGGACCCCGATGGCTACCCCTGCTCCCAGACCCAGCAGCCCTACGCCGGCGTTGAGATCACCGCCGGCCAACCGCAGGACGGCACGTACGGGACAGCCCAGGAAAACCAGCATGCCGATCATGGCCAGAAAACCCAGTACAAAGCGGGTAAAAGAACTGGAACCGCCAATGGGCCGGAACTCCTTTGTTGCCTGGGATGCAAGGAAGGCTCCCAGCACCAGACCAATAATTTCAGGCCTTATGTACTGTACCGGGGCTGCCCGGTGTAAACCCAATCCACCGGTGATATCGCGGAGGAAACAGGCCACACAGTAGCCCATGTTGGCCGGGTTGCCCATGGCTACCAGCACTACCGCCAGTAAACCAAGGGTACCCCCGGCCGCAACAACCAGCACCCTTTTGCTGTTCAAACATTACCACCTCCCGGAAATATTACATTCTTTTATTTTCGATTGTCTCAAAAAATTCCTTTATCACTCGCATTTAATTTTTAAATACATCAATTTTATGTAAAAAAGTTTGCTTATAATTGTGTATTTGCCTGGAGCATCACCACCGTCATGAATCCCACCCGCCTGGCCGCTCCAACCACTTCGCCGATTTTAATTCCCACCATCATGGGATACAGCATAATGAACAGCGCTACCGGGTAGAAAACCTGCAGCCGCTTGCCGGTATCGGGCAGCAGGTAGCCCAGCAGCAGTCCCAGGGCAATTACCGCCATCAAAAGCTGGATCATGTGTTTATTAATGAATTGTGCCACTCGCACGCGATTTCCCTCCAGCTATACCAGAATCTCAAGTTGGATGCTGCACTGTCCGTTTAGGGCCAGCAGCCCCGGCCGGGTTTCTATCCCCAGATGGCTCCGTAAATCATCCCGGCAATGGTGGACATAATCACAACCAGTGAAATATAGACGGCGGCCTTTTTGGTTCCCATTATCTGCCTGATCACAATCATGTTCGGCAGACTTAAGGCCGGCCCGGCCAGAAGCAGTGCCAGTGCCGGGCCCTTGCCCATCCCGCTGCCGAGCAATCCCTGCAGGATGGGAACTTCCGTCAAGGTAGCAAAGTACATCAGGGCCCCGACTATGGAAGCAAGGAAGTTGGCGCCAAGGGAGTTTCCTCCCACCAGTGCCGAAATATATTTGGCCGGGATGATCCCCGTATCGGCCCCGGGCCTGCCCATGAGAAAGCCGGCCACCAGCACGCCGCCCAGCAGGAGCGGGAAGATCTGCCTGGCAAAGCCCCAGGTGGACTCCACCCAACCCACCAGCTCGTCTTTAGTAAACCAGAGCTTCAATATTATAGCCAGCACGACCAGGAAGAAAGCGGTGAGGTACCAGTGCACCTGGTAAACTGCACTGAAGAAGCCTACGGGCTGGGCCGGCTTGCCCCAGGCGGCAAAGATCAGGATCAGTACCAAGGTCAGGAAGTAAACTCCGTACTGCCACAAAGACCTCCTGTCTTCCGGAGGGGGCGGTAAAGTAAGGGCGGCCTCTTCCCTGGCCTTTTCCTCCTTGATAAAGATCAGGTGCATGAGCAGGCCGATGATAATGGAAAAGACAACCGCACCCACCGCCCGGGCCACTCCCAGATCGAAGCCCAGCACACGGGCAGTAAGAATAATGGCCAAAACATTGATGGCCGGGCCGGAATAGAGAAATGCCGTGGCCGGGCCGATACCGGCACCGCGGGTGTAGATCCCCGCAAAAAGCGGCAACACCGTGCAGGAACACACCGCCAGTACGGTACCCGACACCGAGGCAACGCCGTAGGATAAAATTTTATTTGCCCCCGCCCCGAAGTATTTTAAGACCGAAGCCTGGGAAACAAACACCGCAATGGCCCCGGCGATAAAAAAGGCCGGCACCAGGCAGGTCAAAACGTGCTTCTGTGCGTAGTCCTGGAGCATGAAAAATGCTTCCAGGATGGCCGACTGAACCCGCGGGTTGTGCAGCGGGATGAAAAACGCCGCCAGGAAAATAGCAACCATTAAAAGGAATTTGTCGCGTTCTTTCATTGCCGGCACCCCTTTCACCATTTAATTTACACGCTTTTTAAACCCCGGATTTCTCAATGTAATTCCACCTCCCGTAACCATTGCTTAATTCAAGTATATTAGTATATTGTAATATTGACAATGACTTATTGGTATTGGTAAAAATAAAGTTTAAACAGAAAAAGCGGGGAGTGTTTCTCCCGCGCATTTTCGTGCCCGCAGGTATCGGGCAAAGTGAGGAGATTATTGTACAGGCAGCATCTCAGGCTTATCGTGCGCACCACCCTCACCAGTTATTTACAGATTACACTGCAGGCGTCTCTTCACTTCCGCACAAACTTTCTCGATGTCATTTCTTTCGAGGTCGAAATTATGATTCTTTTTGTTATTGTTTCTCCTCCTCGATGTAACGCTTGATGTCTTCTTTTCCGGGCACCCTGCCGAACACCTTGAGCTTGCCGTTAACCATCAGGCCCGGGGTTAGCATGACCCCGGCTTGAACTATCTCCTCTAATTTTTCCACCTTCTTAACATCAGCACTCAAGCCCATCTCGCTGACCACTTCAGTCACCGCCTTATGCAGCGCCTTGCATTTTGGGCAGCCGGGCCCGAAAATCTTGATCTCCATAACAATCTGCACCTCCATGATTTACTGGCATATTACCGGCATTGATTATGCCAGAATAGCTATCCCGTGGAACGGAACCTGCCAAAAGCCGGTCACATTTGAAAAACTGGCTGGCTCAGCGCAATTCATACGCGAAATACTTGCGCCTGAAGGCAAGGGCCACGTTGACCAGGCCGATCAGCACGGGCACCTCCACCAGGGGGCCGATGACGGTGGCGAAGGCCTGGCCGGAGTTGATGCCGAAGACCGCCACGGCCACGGCGATGGCCAGTTCGAAGTCGTTGCTGGCGGCGGTAAAGGCAAGAGTGGTTGTAGTTGCATAATCCGCTCCAATCAATCTCCCCAGGTAAAAGGTGACCAGCCACATGAACACAAAATATAAAGTGAGAGGGATGACCACCCGGATTACATCAACAGGTAATGTAACGATCACTTCACCCTTCAAGGAAAACATCACCAGGATAGTTTGCCCATTGAGCCGTAAAACACCCACCGGGTGCTAATTTAACAATCATTATTATACTATATGCTATTACTCTAATACAATAGGCTGTTGTAAATTGCCATAGTTTTTGCATTTTTGTTCTGAGCAACAACAGCTGGCAACAAACGCCTGTCATAAAAAAGAGTGGCTTTTACGCCACTCTTTTTTATAGAAAAATTGCCTCTGAAAACCTACGGCCTTGTGCCGTAGGATGAAAGAGGCATCGCCCGGTAGGGCGATAAATACTTCACAAACATCTGTTTCCGTGGTATAATATTCCTGTGCTCTTTGACAATCAGTATGGGGTTGCAGCGGGTCAATGGGCCGCTGCGTAAAACTGATTCCCGAAAGAGACTGGTGCTTTGAAGTAAGCACGTATCTACGTAGCCAAATGGCGAAGTAGTAGACGCCCATGGACCGGGCCTTCCCGGCAAATGCCGGGATGTAGCTCACGAGGAAAGCGTAAGACCTGCGCTTTAGCAGGCAGCATTCCGATGACATGAGAAACCTTCGGGACGAAGCCCCCGGGCTTGTCCCGGAGGAGGTTCACGTTTCTTTATTTCGCCGGGCGGCGAAAAACCGCTTCAAATTGTCCGGCAGGGTTTCCATTTTAGAAGGACCATGCACCGCCCCGGCTGGTCCCCCATATACTTCCCGGAGGATGGCATCGATGATCATTCCTTTGGGCGGTGTGGTGTATTCCTTTCCCTGGTAAACCCAAACACGGCAGTTCACATCTTCCCCGCAGAGATCACCGCAGGATTCGCAGAGGCTTTCCTTCACATCCAGCTGGATGTCCCGCCCGTTAACTGTTAAAAAACCGCTTCACCGTGTAGCCCGCTTCCATCACCGCATTAATCAGCTCATCCTGGGGAGTGTGATCGGGATCGAATATAACCACAGCGGTGCCGGCCGTTTCGTCCACGCAAACCCAGCTGACACCGTCTATACTTTCCAGAACCTTTTTTACTTCCAATCTATCATCCTCGGAACGGATACCCTCGATACGCAGGACCAGATTTTCACTGCCCACCACCACTATCCTCCTTATTAGGCCAAGCCGGAGCATATTTGACAAGTGGGTCTATCGAATCTGAGCCCATGTTAACATAACGACTTCCGCTTTTCAATGAATAATAGACGACATTTTTTAAACAAAAAATTGCAGGATGTAACTTACTGCCAGAAAGGTGACCAGGGAACCCAGGATCCCCCGGATCAGCCGGTCGGGCAAATACTTTTGGAGATAGGCTCCAAAATAGGTGCCCAGCAGGCCACCCACGCCAAAAAGCGCTCCAAGCAGCCAGTCGGGAGAGACGCTGGCCTGGGCCCCTACTGTAGTAAGGGACAGGAGGTGGTAGACGATAACCCCGGCAATGGAGGTGAGAAAAGTGCCGGCCAGTGCGGCCCCTGCAACGGTATATACGGGCAGACCCAGAACAGAGACCACAAAGGGGGCAATGATGGCTCCCCCGCCGATGCCGTAAATACCGCCGATCAAACCAACCACCAGGGCCAGGGTAAAAACTACCATGGTGCTGAAGGAAAAGGTTTCCCCCCAGAAATCATATTCGATTTTGCGCAGGGATACCGAGCGGGTTTTGACCACCGCCTCCGGGGGCAGGCCCGCAGCAATGCGGCCTGCCGATTCGCTTTTGATCTGCTGCACCCGCTCGCGGAACTTCTTTTCCAGGTTTTTGGTCTGCTCTTTGCTCTTCAGGTAACGCCCGGTGGTTTCATACAACAACCGGACACCCAGGTAGAGCAGAACCAGGCCCACAAAAAACTTAAAGGCTTTCGGGTCGGGCAGGTACCGGATGCGGATCCAGGCACCCAGTAAAACGCCCGGTAAGGTGGCAATTACCACCACCCAGGTGAGGGGCCAGGCCATGCGCCCCTCCCTTATGTAACGGGCCAGCCCCCCGGGGATGGCCACAATATTGTAGATCAGGTTGGTGGGACTGACGGCAGGAGTGGTAAACCCGAGGACGCTGACCATAAAAGGCAGGAGCAGAAAGGCTCCGGACACCCCGGCCGAGGCCGTAACTGAAGAAACCAGGAAAGCTACCAGGGGGGGTATAAGGGGGAAAACATCAACTCCGGACACGGGGAAATGCATAAGAAGACCTCCTTTGTCATGATTTTACGCAATAGCTAATATCGGCCCGGCGGTAGAACAAAGTCAATTAACTGAATACCTTGATTAATCCAAGCCTCCCCAACTAACAGGGAATAAGCCCGCAGCCCTCCAGGATCTGCTGGCCCTCCACCCCGGTAATGAACTCTACAAACCATTGAGCCTCCACGGGATAGCGGGCATTGCGGGGCACTGCCACGGCAAACTCGATGGGCGCACCGGTAAGCAGAACCTTTTCCCCCGGCTTCCTGCCTTCCAGAGTGACGCTGGCCGCGGCATAGTAATCGGCCAGGGCGGGGTTGGAAAGATTGATCCGGGAGGGCAGGTTGACCTGGCACAAGCCCAGCTGGCGGACTACCGAGGAGTACAAAAATGCGTAGTCCACCCTTCCTTCCACCAGCGCCCCGGCCAAATCGATGGATTTGGGATATATCCGGGAACAACCGTCCTGCAGGGCTTCGTAAAGCCCCGGCCGGCCGTAAAACTTTTCCGCCAGCTGCCAGACCATCAGCGTCCGGTAGCCGCAGGGATCCAGGTTATGGTTCGAACGGCCGTAGATCACCCCCGGAGAAAGGAGCACATCTATCCAGTTGTCCCGGGTGATTTCCTCACTGCCCCGGGAAAAGCGATCAAAGGCCACCACAATCTGGTCGGTGGCAAAGACAAAATAGCAGTCCACATAATCGGGTGCCAGCCAGCGGGCAAATACAGCTGTATCGGCCAGGGCCACCACATCATATATGCCGCCGTCGCAAATGCGAGCGGCACATTCCCGGGATCCCGCCGACTCCAGCTCCACGGGAAGGTCCGGGTAGCATTCCTTGAAAACCTGCGCGCACTCCCCCATGGGCCTCCGCAAGGCCCCGGCATGGAGGATGCGAAAGGGAGCTCGTGACATTGTTCACACACACCTCCACAGCAACGGGCAGACACAAAACTCCAGGGCGGACAATCATCCCTCCGGTAATAGGTTTTCACCTCCCCGTGCCTTTTCCGAGTTCAGGTGATTTTCATAAAGCTGGATAAACTTCTCCAGCTTCTCCTTCTGCCTGCGTACGGCCACCATCCAGGCATCCAGCAACTCGTCCCCTTTAGGCGTGACCGCGTACCTGCGGCGGGCCGGTCCGGTTCCCGTAGCCTCCCAGCTGGAGATGACCAGCTCTTCCTGCTCCATGCGGCGCAAATTGCGGTACACCGTGGCCGGATCCGCTTCCCCCTCCAGCAAATCGAGCTGCGCCAGCCTCTGGATGAGTTCGTAACCATGGGAAGGCTTTAAACGCAGCAGAAACAGCAGTACCGGCTGCAATAACCGGTCCGCCGTTAAGTTCCAGGAACAATCGTTCTTGCACATAATAGCGCACCTCAGCTATTAGCACGCTGCACTTATTCTTAAAAATATAATAGCATAACCGGTTCCTGCCGGCAAGAACCAGTTATGCTCTGGCAGCAATGCTATTTTTTCATCGAGCTGAATGCCCGGGCGCCTCCCGGGCTGCCGGTACGGCCACCAGCAGGCCGGCCACCCCCAGCCCGGCTGCGAAAAGCATCACTCCATGGTACCCCCAAATCTCGGCGATCAACCCGCCCAGGAAGGGACCCACAGCACCACAGAGGTTTAAGGTGGACTGGAAGATACCGCTGGCGGTACCCCTTTCTTCCCCGCTCCGCAGGACAATAATCAGGGCGCCTACATAAAGACAGGACCACGCTACCCCCAGGAGGGCCTGCACCGCAAACAAGGCCGGCCGTGCGGTGATAAAGGCATAGGCGGTAAATACCCCGATGGAGAGCAGTTGACCAAAGGCAAAGACTTTATTTTCGTCAAACCTTTCCAAAAAGCGCATAACCACAAACTGCACGGCAAAATTAGTTCCCCAGAGCAAACCGATCCAGAACCGGTCTATGCCCAGCAACGAAAAGTACAGGGGCAGGATAATCCAGACGGCCGTGGCCCCCAGGTGGCGCAGGAATACAGCCAGGTAGAGCCGGAAATTGCGCCTGACCACCAGCCTTATCTTCGGGTTAATTTTGCTCTTTTTAACGGCACTTTCCTTGAAAGCCAGGGAAAGGACCAGGGCCACCAGGCAGCAGATGGAGCTGGTGATAAAGAGCAGGTGGAATTCCTTCAACAGCGCCGCCCCCAGAGCGCCGAAGATCCAGCCCAGGGAGCCGTAAGAGCTATATTTGCCCATATCGGCGCCGGACTCAAAGGCGTAAGCAATCAAGGCCGCGGTGGCAATTCCCAGGGACAGGCCCACGGCTGAACGCACCACGATCAGAACGAAAAGATTTTGAACCAACAACTGGGCGGCAAAGGCCATACCGCTGGCGGCTAACCCCAGGCGCACAAATAAAAGCCTTCCCAAAGAGTCGGACTTCCAGCCGCAAAAAAGGGAAGAAAAGAGAAAGGCCGCCCCGTAAGATGCCCCCACCAGACCGATTTGCCAGTCCCTCGCCCCCAGCTGGGCTCCCAGCAGGGGGATGAAGATAAGGGAGCCCTGCACGGCAAAGTTGAGCAAAAAATTGACCAGGCTGATGAACAGGATATGGGGCGTCCTTTGAATGGCTATATTTGTTTCAGGTTCCGGGTATGTACCCAAAAAGCATGCCTTCTTTCCGAGATGAAAAACCTTCCCGTAAATTATTATATAATTAATTTAACTCTCTTCCGTCAATTAGTCCATAGAACATATGACCCTGCCGGTGCCGCCACCGGCGGCAACCGGAGAAAAAGCTGCCTTCCGGCAGCTCTGCTAAGAGTTCCTCACGATCTCCTCTATTTCCGTATGTCCCGCCGCGACAAAGCCGGCCACCGTGCCCAGGTTCAGTTCCCCCCTGCCGGCGGCATCCAGGAGCCGGGAAAGGAAGTCCTGCAGGAAAAGATTTAACCGCCGGAAAATTTCCTGCCGCTGGACATGGGCCGGGATGGAACGGTTGCCGCCACCGGCAGTAAGACCTTCACCCAAACCGCTGCGGCCCTCATCGCCCACTCTCCCGCAGCAGCTCACCTTCGGCCCCCTGGCAGTGTACAGGTCCTCGCCTCCGGTTATCTCCAGCACCAGCCGGCACACCCGGCCCATCACCCGGGCCACCGCCTCCGCCCGGGGGTCTACGATGGTGTACTCCCCCTCGTGGGCGGTGAAACCAACCGGCCTTAACTGCCCCCGGGCCAGCAGCTGGTTGTAGGCCGGGGTTCCCCGCAGGACGACCTGGCGGTGAAAAAACAGGTGGGCGGTGGTGGAGGGGCAGTCCAGCAGCTCCATGCGCTGCAGAAAGTCCAGGTTCTCCCGGATTTCTTCCAGCGTGGTACCGGGATCGAAATTAATGAAACCCAGGGAGATGTTCAGGCCCAGCCGGCGCAGGATAGTAATGGCCCTTTCATTCTGGGCCACGGTGGTGCCCTTTTGAAAACGGTCCAGGGCGCTCTGGGCGCCGCTTTCCACCCCCAGGAACACATCCCGCAACCCGGCCTCCACCAGTCCGGCAAACACCTCCTCATCCACATCGGAGGACCGGCATTCCAGGCCAAAGACCAGGGGGAAGTCCCGCTGCTTCAAAAGCCGGGCCAGTTCCAGGGCGCGCTGCCGCCCCCTTTCCCCGGGGCCGAAAAAGTTGGCGTCGGCAAAGTAAAAGGAAGGGTTGCCGGTGGCCTTGTATACCTCATCAATTTCAACCACGATATTTTCCGGGCTGCGCCCCCGCCAGACCGTTCCGGGTCCGTAAAAGGAATTGAGGTAGCAGAAAGTGCAGCGGCCAAAACAGCCGCGGCTGCCCAGGATGTAGTTGTGCATGCTGCGCCGGGCGGCCAGCTCCGGAGAAGGCCGCAGGGGGAAAGGCAGGGCATCCAGGTCGGCGATGGCACAGCGCGGGGAGTTTTGCACCGGGCCCCCTTCGCCATTCAGGGCCAGCCCTGCAGTGCCTTGCCAGAACCCTTTGTCCAGGCCTGCCAGGCGGCGGGCCAGATCCGTGAGGGTGAGCTCCGGTTCGCCCAGAACCACCGAATCCACAAAGGGAAACTGCCGCAACAGCGGTTCCCAGGCAAAGGTGGGGTAGTGGCCGTAGAGATTGAGGTGGATGTGGGGTTTCTCCCGCTTGATCTCCTGCAGCATGGTCATTATTTCCGCCGTCCGTCCCCACAGGAATTTTAAGTGCACACCCAGCAAATCAAAGTCTTCGGCCAGCAGCTGCTCCCTGGTTGCCTCCACGTCCAGCCCGGCCAGGTCCGCATCCATAACGGCTACGTCCAATCCGGCCTGCTTTAAACAGGCCCCGGCGTAACCGGTGAGCAGGCAGGCCGACAGGGGGGCGTTGACCACCAGGTCATCGGTATAGGGATCGGTCAGCAGGGGTGGGTTGAGGAGCAAAACCCGCATGGCAGCTCACCTCACCGAGAAGTAATGTTAAGGGTAATGTTCAGCAGCCATTTTCACTCACAGTTTTTTCGTACGGGTAACGGCTGTGCCTCGTCGCTGTCTTTGCAGTTAACAGGGCGGTTTTTACTCCAGCAGCACGAGGCCCACCCGGGGGCAGGGTTCTCCCGGTTCCCGGGCCGGGGTTAGATTCAGGCCGTTGTTGCGTGCCGTCTGGAACACATCTATACCGCAGGCCTCCAGGGAAGGGCGGGCCTCCCCGGGACGGCGGCACGCCCCCCCGGTATTGCATTCCTCACACAGGCCGCACGGCCCCGCCCCCAGCCCGAAGGCCCTGTAATAACCGGCCCGGAAGGCAAGGTGCTCCAGGTGGGCTGCCAGGTAGCGCACCAGCCAGGATGTCGGGGCCAGAAAGAGAATGCCCGTACGGTAACAGTCCAGCACTTTTTCCGTCTCCTCGGGCCGGGGGCTGAAGGGAGGGCAGGTAAGGCTCCTGCCGTAGCCGGGGCAGCCGTACTGGCATTTCCAGCGCACCCAGGGGGCCACGGCCACCGTTTTGACATCTATTACCCTGGTTTCCGTTGTTCCGGCTTCCCGGGCCACCCGGCAGAGATGCTCCACCAGGTCATCCAGGGCCACGGCTTCAGCCGGCCCGGCAACGGGCCCGCCCCTGTTGTTAAAAGTTCCTGTCACGGGCTCCTCCTCCCTTCTATTTGTCATTCCATTTTCTCCCTTTTAACAGCCCGCTGCCCGGGGTCAGGGGGTGGTAAGTCACATCCACAAAACCGGCGTCCTCCAGCCAGCTGCCCATTTCCTGAACGCTATACACCCGGCCGGTAAGGGTGCCCACCAGCATGTTCAGGTCAAAGAGGGCGGCTTCCAGGGAGGGCTCTTCAGCCAGGACGTAATCGTGGATCACCACCTGCCCGCCCGGGCGCAGGGCCCGGAAGACCCGGTCCATGATTTGTCGGTTGGTGGCAGCGTCATAAATGTGCACCACATTGGAGGCCAGCACCAGGTCGTAAACCCCTTCACCCAGTTCGTCCCTGGTGAAATCCCCGGCACATAGCTCCACCCGCTCCATCATCCCCGCCGCTTCTATCAATTCCCGGGTGATCTTCAGGGTGGGGGCCAGGTCCAGGATGGTGGCCCGTGCCCGGGGCTCTTTCTTCAACAGGGCAACGGTATACACCCCGGGCCCGCCGCCCAAATCCAGTATGCGTTCACAACCGCTTAAATCCAGGGCGGCAGCCAGCTGCTCCGCCTTGAGCCGGGCCTGGTCCCGCATGGCCAGGATGTAGTCCCGCAGGCGCTCTTCATAGTTCGCCCGTTCCACGGCCTCAAAACCCACCGGGCGGCCGGTGCGCACGGCCTCGCCCAGCCGGGACCAACCCTCGGCCAGGTTGGCAAAGTGGTGCACCGCATGGCCCAGGTAGGCGTCCCTTCCCCGCACCAGGTGGCGGCCGGCCAGGGGAGCGTTGCGGTAAAACTCGCCCTCCCTTTCCACCAGCCCCAGGCCCTCCAGGGCAACCAGCAGGCGGGCGGTGGCTTCCGGGTGGGTGCCCAGGGCCGCGGCCACCCGGGCGGGAGTTTGGGCGCCCCGGGCCAGGATGTCGAAAAGGCCCAGGTCCACGGCCGTAAAAAGCACCTGAGCCGCCCAGTGGCCGCGGCAGATGTCCATTATATACCAGCCACTGGGGGAAAAACGCGTTTCACCGGTATACATCCGCCTGGCACCTCCGGTAGAACCGGCAGCAGCCGCAGCAGCCAGCAGGGTTCTTAACTTCACCGGTATACAAGTACCTGTCACCTCAAAGATGCCATGTTATAACCGCCGGAACCTGCGGTCGTCCCCCGCCGCCCCCGTTGAGGACCGCTGCCCGTACCTCTTTGGTTCTGCAACGGTTTTTTGAATAACCGGGCGGGTCACTGCTGAAAATACTCCGAGACCAACCGCAGGGCGCATTCATCCCCGCAGGCGCTGCAAGGTTCCCCTTTTTCTTTCTCAAGGTAACAGCGCACCAGGGCCGGGTCGATAGCCAGGCCGGCCACGGCCTCCCGGTCCAGGGAAGCCCGGGCCCGGGCCATTTTTAAATCCCACTCCCAGGCGCCTTTTACACCTTTGGCAATGTCGGCAGCGTGGGCGGCAATGCGGGCGGCCATCACCCCCACGCGCACGTCCTCTTCCGTGGGCAGGCCCAGGTGCTCCGCCGGCGTGACGTAGCAGATGAAGTCCGCCCCGGAAGCCCCGGCCAGGGCGCCGCCGATGGCCGCGGTGATGTGGTCGTACCCCGGAGCCACATCAATGGCCAGGGTGCCCAGAACAAAATAGGGAGCCTGGTGGCAGAGCTGCTTTTGCAAAAGCATGGTGGTTTCCACGTGATGGATGGGCACGTGCCCCGGCCCTTCCACCATCACCTGCACCCCCTTTTCCCTGGCCCGGGCCACCAGCTCCCCGGCCACCAGCAGGCCCTGGATCTGGGCGCCGTCCAGGGAATCGGCAATGCACCCGGGGCGGATGGCATCGCCCAGGCTCAAGGTTACGTCGTACTCCCGCAGGATGTCCAGCACCCGGTCGAACTCCTCATAAAGGGGATTTTCCTTCCTGTTGTGCAGCATCCAGCCGGTGAGGAAGGCACCGCCCCGGCTGACAATATCCGTCACCCGGCCGGTTTTCTGGAGGCGCTCGACCACTTCAAAATTCAGGGCGCAGTGAATGGCCATGAAATCAATGCCCGCGGCCGCCTGCTTTTCTATGGCTTCAAACATCTCCTCCGGGGTCATGGCCACAATGCCGCCCCTCTTCTCGATGGCCTCAATGCCCGCCTGGTAGATGGGCACGCTTCCCACGGGAACCGTGGCCCTTTCCAGGCTAACGCGGCGCATGCCGTCGATGTCCCCCCCGGTGGAGAGATCCATAATGGCATCAGCCCCGGCGGAAATGGCCACTTCGATCTTGCGGGCCTCCATTTCCGGGTCGTCCCGGTCGCTGGAGGTGCCAATGAGGGCATTTACCTTGGTCCGCAGGCCCCGCCCGATGGCGCAGGGCCGGATTCCTTTCCGCAACCTGTTTTTCGGGATGACGATGGTACCGGCGGCCACCCCGGCCCGGATAAATTCCGGGTCCACTCCCTCCTGCCGGGCCACCTCCTCCATCTCCGGCGTAATAAAGCCCTTCCTGGCTGCCAGTAACTGGGTCATAACCTAACACACCCCCTGCTCTTTGCCCAGATATTCCCCTACCACCTGCATGGCGCAGTACCTGCCGCACATGGCACATGTCCGGTGTGAGCCGCGGCTGCGCTCCCGGCGAAGGGCACCGGCCCGGCCGGGGTCGAGGGCCAGTTCGATTTGCCTGTCCCAGTCCAGGGCCTTGCGTGCCCGGGACATTTCCAGGTCCCACTGCGCCGACCGGGGCTCCCTGGCCACGTCGGCTGCATGGGCGGCAATACGGGCGGCAACGACCCCTTCCCGCACCTGTTCCACATCGGGCAGTCCCAGGTGCTCCGCGGCGGTGACATAACAGAGAAATTCCGCCCCGGCCCAGGCCGCAAGGGCCCCGCCGATGGCCGCCGTAATATGGTCGTATCCCGGAGCGATGTCCGTAACCACCGGGCCGAAGACAAAATAGGGCGCCCCGTGGCAGAGCTGCTTTTCCAGTTGCACGGTGGCCTTCAGGTGCCCCAGGGGGACGTGCCCCGGCCCTTTAACCATCACCTGCACCTGCTGTTGCCGGGCCCGGGCCACCAGTTCCCCCAGCACCACCAGTTCCTGCACCTGGGCCGCGTCCAGGGAATCGGCCAGGCAGCCGGGGCGCCACCCGTCGGCCAGGCTCAAGGTAACATCGTAGCGGCGGCAGATCTCCAGCAGCCGGTCGAAATGCTCGTATAGGGGATTCTCCTGCTGATTGTAAATCATCCAGCCCATTAAGTGGCTGCCCCCGTGACTGACCAGGTAATCGACCCGGCGGTGTTTCTTTGCCGCCCGCAGGGTCTGCCAGGTGGTGGCGCAGTGCAGGGCCAGAAAATCCACCCCGTCGGCGGCCTGCCGCTCGATCACCTCGAACATCTCGTCCACCTTCATTTTGACCGCCGCCCCGTACTTCTCCCGGGCCTCGGCCAGGGCCTGGTACACGGGCAGGGTGCCCACGGGCGTGGTCGTTGCCGCCAGTACGGCCCGCCGGGCGCCGTCAATATCCCCGCACACGCTCAAATCCATGATGGCGTCAGTCCCGGCCTCCACGGCGGCACGCACCTTGGCCACCTCGCCCTCGATGGTGTCCCCTTCCCCCGCCAGGCCCACACTGGCGCTTACCTTCACGGCAAGGCCCGTTCCGATGCCCACGGGATCGATGTTCTTTCTCATGCGGTTGCGGGGTATGACGATGGTGCCTTCCGCCACTCCCCGGCGGACGAACTCCGGATCCACCCCCTCCCGCCCGGCCACCCTTTTCATTTCCGGGGTAATCTCCCCGGCCAGGGCCCTGGCCATTTGCGTCGGCATTTTCGACCCACCTCCATGGAAGTAAAATAAAAAGTCCCCAGCCCAAACTTTACCCGGCTGAGGACTTTACCATCATCCTCCGCGCACGGCCGCCCTTTCTCGCGAGGGCGGCCATCCCTCAAACAGGCAGGTCTCCTGGCTAACGGATCATCGCTATTTATCCAGGCCTTCCCGGCCAGCACTCAGCCGTGACAGCGCTTGATCATGCCGTTTTCACTGCTGAACAAGCGTGCCATTGGATGCAACAGCTCACCAGTGAGTGCTGGGCCAGTGACCGGGATCAGCTCCCCGACTACAGTGGCGGGACCGCGCCGTTTCCGGGTGGTATGCCACCCGTCCGGACTTCCCTATTCTCCCCCTGCGGGGCACCTGTTTGACTATTCAGTTATTGTTTATATGGGATTCTACCACACCGGCCCGGCAACGTCAAGCAAAATTTGGAACGGTTATTTTATTTTTTGACTACCGGGTTGGCCAGCCGGCCGATGCCGGATACAACCACCTCTACCGTGTCCCCCGGCTGCACCGGCCCCACCCCCGCAGGCGTACCGGTAAGGATGACATCGCCGGGCAAAAGGGTCATGATGCGGGAGATAAAGCTGACCAGCCGGTATACCGGAAAGATCAGCTGGGACGTGGAGGAATGTTGTTTTCGCTCCCCGTTGAGGTAGAGCGAAACTTCCCTGTCCCCCGGGTCAACGCCGGTGACGATGTAGGGACCCAGGGGCAGGAAGGTATCAAACGACTTGGCCCGGGTCCACTGCCCGTCCTTTTTCTGGAGGTCCCGGGCGGTAACGTCGTTGGCACAGGTATAGCCCAGTATGTACTCATCCGCTTCTTCTTCCCTCACCTGCCGCGCCTTTTTCCCGATCACCACCGCCAGCTCGGCCTCGTAGTCCACCTGATGGCTCATGGCCGGGTAAACAATGGGTTCCCCGGGGCCGATCACGGCGGTGGACGGCTTCAGGAACAGGACCGGTTCCTCCGGCAGGGCCATACCCAGCTCCAGGGCGTGGTCCCGGTAATTGAGCCCCACACACACCGCCTTGGTGGGCAGGCAGGGAGCCAGCAGGTCCAGCTCCGGCAGGGCGAACTGCCGCCCGGATACCGGTTCCAAAGATTGAAAGGGATCGGCCACCGGTAGAACCGTGTCACCCTCAACTATGCCGTAGAAAATTTCTCCCCTGTGATGAAAACGGCCAATACGCACAAAAAACACCCCTGTTCTGCCGGATGAGATTTCAATGCCATTATTTTAACAGAAGGATTGTCCCCGGTAAAACAGTTGGATACCCAGGAATGGCCGTGCAATAGCGAAAAATACTAGCCCCGAATTTGCCCTCCAGTACCGCCGGTGAAAAGGAAAAGCCCCGCCGGCGCGGGGCCGAGGAGCGCTCGATAAGTTAATAAGTTAAGTGCCTGGCACCAGCCTGACTACTGGAGGGACTTATTGATGCCTTCCCCGATGATGGCCCGCGCCTCTTCCAGGGTGTTGGCGGCAAACAATTCCTCCATGATGCCGTCCAGCACTTCCAGGCTGGTCATCTCCCGGACTTTCTCCTGCAGGCCGGCGGATGCATCGCCGAACCTCCTCCTGAGGTATTTGCAGATGGCATCCTGTGCTTTCTCAACCTTGCCCCTCGCCTCGCCTTCGGCCTTCCCTCTCAATACGCCTTCCATCACAGCTTGCCTCTTCATCTCATCCAGTGCCCGTTCTATGTTGGTGATCATCTTTTCCACCTCCCGGGGATCGTTTTCCTCCAGCACGCGTTCCACCTCTTCTCGCAGGTGTACCGGCAATTTGCGCTTGATGACGTTCTTCAGCCACACCGTCACCTGACGAAACTGCTCCGGAGTCATCCCTTTCAGTACGCCGGCGAGCTTCCTGAGCCGGACTACCAGCTCCAGGGGATTCACGGTCTGGTCCAGGTAAAACACGCTGGACACCACGTTGGCCGCCCGGTACAGATCCTCTTCGCTGTACCGGACGACGTCGAAAAGGATGTAGGAGAAGTCCAGCAGGTAACCGGGGAACCGCTCGTGCCCCGCCTGGTATTCCCTGAAGCTCCTGCAGGCCGTCCAGCTTCTCCTGCCGTTGTAGAGGACGGCGGGAACGATGGCCGGCAGCCTGAATCCCTTGCGCCTCCGCTCCTTCTCCGGCGTGTTGTTGTAAATGTCCCGCCATATCTCCACCATGTACAGCAGCAGCCGGAAGGGCATCAGGTAGTCCACCGTTGACTGCAGCTCCAGCAGAACGTAGAATATCACGTCGTTACCTTTTGCCCTCAGCCGGTAGATAATATCTGCTTCTTTCTCGCTGAAGTCCTGCAGGATATAGGACTTTTCCACCCGCACCAGACTGTCTTCGTCTATGTCTTTCGCCCATTCCTCACGGACAAAGGTCTTGAGCAATTCCAGAAACGCCCGCTTACTGGAGAGAAGTTCCCTGTATCCTCTGTCGTGGGAATGGTGGGGCTGTCTTTTGTCCGGCACGGGTTCATTCCTCCTGTGGCTGTATTATACCACATCCGGCCGGAGATTGACATGAGGCGGAACTGGACCGGATACTGAACAGTACACCAAGTGAAAAGAAAAAGCCCCGCCGGCGCGGGACCGGAGCTCGATAAGTTAATAAGTTAAGTGCCTGGCACCGAACCGTCCTGGCACCGAACCGTCCTCGAACCGTCCTGGCACAATTTACAAAGCCGCCCTCTGCTCAAGCGGTTTAATAACATCTTTAAACAACTTTGAGGCATTAAATAATTCTATCCCAATTAGATTACCATCCTTATCCAACTCAAGATTTATTCCAGGATGTAGTTCTATAACTTCTCCTTCAACACCCTCTCTAGACAGGTAAAGGATATCAGCTTCTGAATCATAATAGGCTTTCAATTTTAACCCACCTCCTACTTCTAACTCTGTTTTCCCTTTGACCGTCCTTTAGCGGGTGCAAAGTTACTAACACTATTTTTCCTTCAGACATACTGTAGGTCAAAGCCATGTCTCTCTCCGCGCCCTGGAATTCCATGTGTTTCACTGCAATAAAGTAATCGGTCTGAGTATCCTTATAATGCTCATCGGCCTGGGTAAAAATCGTTTCAGCCATCCCGTCTGGAATGCCACGCAGTTCTTTACGTATTGCAAAATGTTTTGAATAAACTACATTCAAGATATCTCTCTTATATAACCTCCATAAACATAATGACTCGATGGTTAGCGTTTGCCTGATCCCGGGGTTCACCATGGCTATAGCCTCTTCACGCGGGCGCTCGTCAACCTTATTATACCAGATTTTGCGAATGGCCAAACTCCCCTGCTCCGTTAATAATAAGTTAACAGGTTAATTGCCTGGCACCATCGATTCCTAATAAAATCCCCGCAAGCCTTATAACATGCGGGCTGCAGGGATGAGCTCTTCCTGCAATTATGCAATTATGTCGTTTCCCTCACTGCATAAACCTCTCAATGCCGTCCCTGATGATGGCCTGCGCCTCTTCCAGGGTGTTTGCAGCAAACAATTCCTCCATTACGCCGTCCAGCACTTCCAGGCTGGTCATCTCCCGGACTTCCTGCTGCAGGCCGGCAGATGCATCACCGAACCTCCTCCTGAGGTATTTGCAGATGGCGTCCTGTTTTGCTTCAACCTTACCCCTGGCCTCTGCCTCGGCGCGCTCTTCCCTGACCCACTCCTGGAAAATCGGTGATTCCATGACCATTTCCCTCCTTATCATTGACATGAGGCGGAACTGGACCGGATACTGAACCGTGTACCGCCAGTGAAAAAAAAGCCCCGCCGACGCGGGACCAGGGCTCGATAAGTTAATAAGTTAAGTGCCTGGCACCGTCCATTTCTTACTTACTTGACAACAGTTGTGTAATGCGTAATAATTAAGTGTGTAATAACTATAGCTTAAGGTGATGCTTGTATGAGGCGCATGCAGGTGGTAGTGGAAGAGTGGCAGTACCAGTTCCTGCGTGAACTGGCCGCCCGGCAGGGCCGCTCCATATCAGCCGTTTTACGGGAACTCATTGCCAGCAAGGCAAATAAAAGCGGACAAAACGCAAAGGAACCTCTTCTCGAAGCAGCAGGGATCGCCCGTGAGCCATTACTCAAAAACTTGATCAGCGAAAGTTTAGATGAAGCTCTTTACAGGACGTGATATGTTGCGGCAGATTTTAGTGGATACCAGCTTTTTTTACGCCCACGCCTACGCAGACGACCCCCATCATCGTGAAGCGGTCAAGTTCCTGGAGACCCCCCCAGTTCCTCTTGTGACGACGAATTTTATTTTTGATGAATTGATGACCATCCTGCGATATAATTTTGGTCACCGCGTGGCGGTTACATATGGGCAGAGCCTGCGAAAAAGTAAACTTGTAAATATTTTACGCATAACGCCGGAAGACGAAGAGTCGGCGTGGGAAATCTTTTCCAGGTACAACGATCAGAAATTCAGTTTTACGGACTGTACGAGTTTTGCACTTATGCGACGCCTGGGAATCACAGAAGCAGCGGCATTCGACATTCATTTCGAAGTTGCGGGTTTTCTGCGCCTGCCACCCGCCTCCCTTGCCAGCCGCGGGCGGTAGGGATTTTTGCTTTCCAGCTTGAAGGCGATCGCGGAAAGATACTTCCTGGTTTTTTGCGTGGCACTTTTAGGGGTCCCATGGTCTGGAAGTGAGCTCAGCCGCTTTATTGGTATGTCTATCCTTGGCATTCACGTTCGCTGACCCTCTTCTGGATAACTCGTAAGATCCCCACCAGCCTCTAAAAAATCAGCTTATCTCCTTTCCTGAATTGCACCACACGGAACGGGGATCTGGTACGGCGGGATGCCGGGGTGGCCTGCTTGAAAAGTAAACCCCCGCTGGCGCAGCTGCCGGGGAAGGCCCACGCCCAATACATTAATAAGTTAAGTGCCTGGCACCATCCACTTCCCTCACTGCATAAACCTCTCAATGCCGTCCCCGATGATGGCCTGCGCCTCTTCCAGGGTGTTTGCGGCAAACAGTTCCTCCATTACGCCGTCCAGCACTTCCAGGCTGGTTATCTCCCGGACCTTCTTCTGCAGGCCGGCAGATGCATCACCAAACCTCCTCCTGAGGTATTTGCAGATGGCGTCCTGTGCTTTCTCAACTTTGCCCCTGGCTTCGCCGATGGCCTCGCCTTCAGCCCTGCCTTCGGCCTTCCCTCTTAAAACGCCTTCCATCACAGCTTGCCTCTTCATCTCATCCAGTGCCCGTTCTATGTTGGTGATCATCTTTTCCACCTCCCGGGGATCGTTTTCCTCCAGCACGCGTTCCACCTCTTCTCGCAGGTGTACCGGCAATTTGCGCTTGATGACGTTCTTCAGCCACACCGTCACCTGACGAAACTGCTCCGGAGTCATCCCTTTCAGTACGCCGGCGAGCTTCCTGAGCCGGACCACCAGCTCCAGGGGATCCACGGTCTGGTCCAGGTAAAACACGCTGGACACCACGTTGGCCGCCCCGTACAGGTCCTCTTCGCTGTAGCGAACGACGTCGAAAAGGATGTAGGAGAAGTCCAGCAGGTAACCGGGGAACCGCTCGTGCCCTGACTGGTATTCCCTGAAGTTCCTGCAGGCCGTCCAGCTCCTCCTGCCGTTGTAGAGGACGGCAGGAACGATGGCCGGCAGCCTGAATCCCTTGCGCCTCCGCTCCTTCTCCGGCGTGTTGTTGTAAATGTCCCGCCATATCTCCACCATATACAGCAGCAGCCGGAAGGGCATCAGGTAATCCACCGTGGACTGCAGTTCCAGCAGGACGTAGAATATCACGTCGTTCCCTTTCGCTTTCAGACGGTAGACGATGTCTGCTTCTTTCTCGCTGAAGTCCTGCAGGATATAGGACTTCTCCACCCGCACCAGACTGTCTTCGTCTATGTCTTTCGTCCATTCCTCACGGACAAAGGTCTTGAGCAACTCCAGAAACGCCCGCTTGCTGGAGAGAAGTTCCCTGTATCCCCTGTCGTGGGTGTGGTGGGGCTGTCTTTTATCCGGCACGGGTTCATTCCTCCTGTGGCTGTATTATACCACATCCAGCCGGGGATTGACATGAGGCGGAGCTGGACCGGATACTGAATCGCACACCGGCAGTGAAAAGAAAAAACCCCGCCGGCGCGGGACCAGAGCTCGATAAGTTAATAATTAAGTGCCTGGCACCGCTCACTGCATAAGCCTCTCAATGCCGTCCCGGATGATGGCCTGCGCCTCTTCCAGGGTGTTTGCGGCAAACAGTTCCTCCATTACGCCGTCCAGCACTTCCAGGCTGGTCATCTCCCGGACTTTCTGCTGCAGGCCGGCAGATGCATCACCAAACCTCCTCCTGAGGTACTTGCAGATGGCGTCCTGCGCTTTCTCAACCTTGCCTTCGGCCCTGCCCTCAGCCCTGCCTCTGGCTTCAGCTTCCGCCCGCTCTTCCTTTACCCATTCCTGGTAAATCGGCGATTCCAAAATCATTTCCCTCCTTATCATCGAGTATACCAGTTCAGCCGCATATATGCCGCCGGCCAAGATCCCCATGACGGCCAGCAAGTCCTGCTGCAGTGATCTGTCCTCAACTTCTCTCACCACCTCGATGCTCTGCTGCAAGACCTGCTTCGGGTCTTCTCCCGCTTCGCCCTTCATCAGCGGGAGCAGGGGGTATAGACCGACCAGCCTCTGCTCAATTACGGGCTGCCGGGGCTGCTCCCACACCCGCACCACCCGGTAGGTAAATTCCACCGTCTTCAACTCTCCCCAGCGGTCGGTGAGCCGGTGGTTTTTGTTGTCGTGCTCGGGGTAAAAGAAGAACACAGCCTGGACAATGGGCGGCGTGCCTTTCCGGTCATTTAAGGTCGCCTCCCAAATATCGCTCCGGTAGCGCATCATCCTGGCGGGCAGCGCCACGTCATGGTAGCCCATCGGCTCGAAATTCACCAGGTAATAACCGCCGGGGTCTTCTACTTCAAACACGTTGTCCAGCCTGGACTCTACCCTGGGGGTGTATTCGCTCTTGAACGGCCTGACCCGGTCTTCCGCACATCCGGGGTTCAGGTATTTTACCCAGTCACCCGGCCTGCGCTGAACAAGGCGCTTGACGGGTATGTCTATTTTGGGCATTGACAGTGTTTCACCCTTTTTGTTATATATTTTACCACATGATTGGGGTTTTCGTCTCTCACGGCTCAAAGTCCTGCTGAACTTCAATGCAAGGGGGGTATTGGGCCGCCGCCGGGCAAAGATTACGACCCGATCTTCCACACCGGGCTGGAAGTTGACACGGGGCGGGGATGAGGTGGAAACTGTACCGCACAGCCGGTGAAAAGAAAATGCCCCCGCCGGTGCGTGACCGCCAGAGGCCGCTCGATAAGTTAATAAGTTAAGTGCCTGGCACCACTTTGATAATTGTGATATACGTTTCCGCAAGTTTTTGCCCCGAGGTGGCGGTCAGGCCGGCATCCACCCGCAGGGTGTACGTCTGGCCGGATAACAGGGCATCGCGCGGCTTGAGCCAGAAGGTGGTATAGCCCCCGGTTTCACCCGCGTTCACCTCACCTACAAAATAAAGGGTGCAGGGCAGTTCAGCACCGGCAGTCATCAAGTGGAAATGGGAGGCGGTATTCCCGTCTATCTTAACCGCGGATCGTTTGGGACGTACATCATATGCAGGGGATAATTGGGCTCCGCATTCCGCATACTCTACGCGCCCGCTCCGCTCCTTTAGCATTCTGAGCAAAAAGGATGAGATTACAAAAGTAAAACGCTCCGGGAGACCCCCCAGGGCACCGGCCCTAACGCCGTTAATAATAAGTTAACAGGTTAATTGCCTGGCACCATCGATTCCTAATAAAATCCCCGCAAGCCTTATAACATGCGGGCTGCGGGGATGAGCTCTCCCTGCAATTATGTCGTTTCCCTCACTGCATAAACCTCTCCATGCCGTCCCTGATAATGGCCTGCGCCTCTTCCAGGGTGTTTGCGGCAAACAGTTCCTCCATTACGCCGTCCAGCACTTCCAGGCTGGTTATCTCCCGGACCTTCTTCTGCAGGCCGGCAGATGCATCACCAAACCTCCTCCTGAGGTATTTGCAGATGGCGTCCTGTTTTGCTTCAACCTTACCCCTGGCTTCGCCTTCAGCCCTGCCTTCGGCCTTCCCTCTTAAAACGCCTTCCATCACAGCTTGCCTCTTCATCTCATCCAGTGCCCGTTCTATGTTGGTGATCATCTTTTCCACCTCCCGGGGATCGTTTTCCTCCAGCACGCGTTCCACCTCTTCTCGCAGGTGCACCGGCAATTTGCGCTTGATGACGTTCTTCAGCCACACCGTCACCTGACGAAACTGCTCCGGGGTCATCCCTTTCAGTACGCCGGCGAGCTTCCTGAGCCGGACTACCAGCTCCAGGGGATCCACGGTCCGGTCCAGGTAAAACACGCTGGACACCACGTTGGCCGCCCGGTACAGGTCCTCTTCGCTGTACCGGACGACGTCGAAAAGGATGTAGGAGAAGTCCAGCAGGTAACCGGGGAACCGCTCGTGCCCCGCCTGGTATTCCCTGAAGCTCCTGCAGGCCGTCCAGCTTCTCCTGCCGTTGTAGAGGACGGCGGGAACGATGGCCGGCAGCCTGAATCCCTTGCGCCTCCGCTCCTTCTCCGGCGTGTTGTTGTAAATGTCCCGCCATATCTCCACCATGTACAGCAGCAGCCGGAAGGGCATCAGGTAGTCCACCGTTGACTGCAGCTCCAGCAGAACGTAGAATATCACGTCGTTACCTTTTGCCCTCAGCCGGTAGATAATGTCTGCTTCTTTCTCGCTGAAGTCCTGCAGGATATAGGACTTTTCCACCCGCACTAGGCTGTCTTCGTCTATGTCTTTCGTCCAGTCTTCATGGACAAAGGTCTTGAGCAATTCCAGAAATACACGCTTGCTGGAGAGAAGCTCCCTGTATCCTCTGTCGTGGGTGTGGTGGGGCTGTCTTTTGTCCGGCACAGGTTCATTCCTCCTGTGGCTGTATTATACCACATCCAGCCGGAGATTGACATGAGGCGGAACTGGACCGGATACTGAACCGTGTACCGCCAGTGAAAAGAAAAAGCCCCGCCGGCGCGGGACCTGGGCTCGATAAGTTAATAAGTTAAGTGCCTGGCACCAGCTATCCATCTTCCTGCCGCCGCCCGCGGCATGATATAATAGATATTAGATATAGTATACACGCAAGATTTAATTGCCTGCCGTTGAGAGGACTGGGATAGTTGGTCGTTAATGTCATTGACCGAAGTCTCAAGGCTTTGGCCCGCCGTTACCCGAAACCCTTTGTCAAACTTGTCCTGGGCTCCACAGAAGGGGTGGCCGTGGCCACCATCGAAAACCCGGAGATCAACCTCCCGGAAAGGCGGCTCGATTTCGTCTACGGCCTGCGCCTGGATGACCAGGAGTACCTGCTGCACCTCGAATTCCAGCTCCAGCACGAGACCGACCTGCCGGAACGGATGTTCACCTACAACGCCCTCCTGACCGCCGCCTACCGGCGACCGGCCATCTCGGCGGTCATTTACCTGGCGCGGCAGGAATACCGCCGTTTACCCGAAGCCTATGCCGTGACCTTCCGGAGCAGGGCGGTCCACACCTTCACCTACAGGGTCATCAGGCTCTGGGAATACGAAGAAGCCATTGCCGGCGGCGAGCTGAAGGAGCTCGCTCCCCTGCTCGTCCTGCTGGCCGAAAAGGGTAAAGAAGAAACTGCCCTGGCCAGAACTAGAGAATTGGTCCTGGCCATCGACGACGAGAAGCACCGGGCCGATGCCCTGTCGGTGGCCATCACCGTGGCGGCGCGCTACTTCAGTCGCGATTTTTTGCTCGAGTTTTTCAAGGGGGAAATGGAGATGCTGCAGGAAGCCAGTATTGTCCAGGAATGGATTAACGAAGGCCTGGAGAGAGGCCGAAAAGAAGGCCTGGCGGAAGGCCTGGAAAAGGGCCTGGCAGAAGGCCTGGAAAAGGGCAGGAAGGCGGGAAAGCTCGAGGGAGAGATCGAGACGCTGCAAAGGGACATCCAGGAAGTCCTGGAGGAACGCTTCGGCCGAGTCAAAAAAGGTATGGGCAAGAAGCTGGCCGCCATTGACGACCCGGCGGTGCTCCGTTCACTGCTCAAGAAAAGCGTCAGGGTGAAGAGCCTCGAGGAGTTCGCTCGGCTCTTGGAAGAAGTGTAACGTCCGGAGACAAGGTAAAGCCCTACCGGTGGCCTGCGGAGGGGCTTTCGGCTGGGGCCTGGCTCGAAAATAGTTGAAGCCATTCGTTTCGGGTCCGCATTATTTCGCCCTCCGGCGTGTCAAAATCCCTAATGCTCGGGGCGCCCAAATGCCGCGGAATCATGGCCTAAAGCAATGTCATTTATCTAAGGGACTTCGCTTTCCAGCTTGAAGGCGATCGCGGAAAGATACTTCCTGGTCTTTCGCGTGGCACTTTTAGGCACTTTTAGGAGTCCCATGGTCTGGAAGTGAGCTCAAACCGGGGTGGCCTGCTTGAAAAGTAAACCCCCGCTGGCGTAGCTGCCGGGGAAGGCCCACGCCCAATACGTTAATAAGTTAAGTGCCTGGCACCGTTCTGACTACTCTGCACAAACCTCTCAATGCCGTCCCTGAATGATGGCCTGCGCCTCTTCCAGGGTGTTGGCGGCAAATAATTCCTCCATTACGCCGTCCAGCACTTCCAGGCTGGTCATCTCCCGGACCTTCCGCTGCAGGCCGGCGGATGCATCACCGAACCTCCTCCTGAGGTACTTGCAGATGGCATCCTGCTTTGCTTCAACCTTGCCCCTCGCCTCGCCCCTGGCCTCTGCCTCGGCGCGCTCTTCCCTGACCCACTCCTGGAAAATCGGTGATTCCATGACCATTTCCCTCCTTATAATCGATAGTACCAGGTCCGGCGGGTACTTACCGCCGGCCAGTATCGCCATGGCTGCCAGCAGGTCCTGCCGCAGCGATTCGTCCTCTATTTCCTGCACGGCGTCTATACATTTCTTCAGTGCCTGCTCGGGGCTTTCCTTTGCATCATCGCCTTTCATCAACGGCAGCAGGGGGTAAAGCCCCACCAGTTTGGCGGTTATCACCGGTTGCCTGCGCTCTTCCCACACCCGGATCACCGTAGAGGAATATTCCAGCCCTCCCGTATCCCACCGGTCACTTAACCGGTGCAGTCCGTTGTCGTCTTCCTTGTAGAAAAACATCACCACCTGGCGTATGGACGGGGTGCCCCTTCCGCCAGCCAGCGTGGCCTCCCATATGTCGCTGCGGTAGCGCAGCATGCGGGCCGGCAGCGCCTCGTCGCGGTAGCCCATAGGCTCGAAGTGAAGCAGGTACGGGCTGCTGGGGTCATCTATTTCCAGTACGTTATCCAGCCGGGATTCCTTTCTGGGGGTGTACTCCGTTTTATAGGGCCTTACCCATTCTTCCCTGCAGCCCGGTTGCACGTATCTGGCCCAGTCGGCGGGCCGGCGCTGGAACAGCCGCTTTATTGGTATGTCTATCCTGGGCATTTACGTTCATTCACCCTCTTCTGGATAACTCGTAAGATCCCACCAGCCTCTAAAAATTAGCTTATGTCCTTTTGGGATGGGGTTGTCTTTTGTCCGGCACGGGTTCATTCCTCCTGTGGCTGTATTATACCACATCCGGCCGGGGATTGACATGAGGCGGAACTGGACCGGATACTGAACCGTGTACCGCCAGTGAAAAAAAGCCCCGCCGGCGCGGGACCGGAGCTCGATAAGTTAATAAGTTAAGTGCCTGGCACCAGACAGAAGTTTGTAAACAGCCACCGAAGAGATGCGAATATTTTCGCCTATTTCTTGCAAAGTATATCCCTGCGCCAGTGCTTCCCTGGCGTACCAAACTTTATACGGCACCAGCGATCTTTTTCTGGATCCGCTCTTTATTTGCGCAAACTCTTCCATATTCACTCCGGAAGCCATGAGGATTTCATCCAACCGCTTCCTGGTGGGTACAGCCTGTCTTGGCTCAACCTTTAAAGCAAAAGATTCCCGGCCGATAAATGAAACATTCTCCCAGTCCTTATCATCATCCTGTTCCATAAGTAAGACATACTTTTTAAAAGCCCTCCCCGGATCGTCATCCAGGATGTCCAGCAGCTGCTTTGTATGTACAAATCCACTACCCTCTCCGCGATAATCAGCATCGCTGCTCCATTTATAATCAGCCACTCCCGCGCATAAACCAGCCCGGACAGGATTACGGTGTATGTACCTGACAACTGCCAGAAGATACCGCTCGTTTTCAATTGGCACGGCCTTATACCTGCTTTCAAAAACGTGGCCGGTCCGACCCCGCTCACGGTTGTAATACCGGCTGAAGCGGGTATTCAAACGGTGCATTACTTTGCTCAGGGGCTCTTTATTCGTACGGACGGCCAGGTGGAAATGATTGTTCATTATTACATAAGCAAAAATTTCCAGGCTGTCCACGTTAACGGCGTGCCGCAACAGCTCAAGCAGATACTCCTTGTGCTCCGGCATAATAAATATAAACTCCCTGTTGTTACCCCGCTGGATTACGTGGTACATTGCGCCCTCAAACTCGATTCTTGGTCTCCTACCCAAAAAATTCACCCCCTGCCACCCATTGTAACAGGGGCCCCCCAACCCTTCAACTATAAGTTAATAAGTTAGGTGCCTGGCATCAATTACAAACTGCATTTTTACCGCATTCTTCAAATTTAGGCCGGATGTGGATTTAATACCCCTGCCAATATACAGGGTGTAAACCTGCCCCGGGGTGTACCCCGCCGGTGGTGGCTTAACTATAACCGACCTGCCGTCATTGCCCATTTCTACCGTAACATTTACTACATTACCGCTGGTATCTTTGACAGTTATGTTTTGAATGGTTATGGTACCTGGATCCACAGGCATATTGAATTTAATAGTCCACTCCTTATTGGGCGGCACATTTACTTGCGGAGCCCATTCCCGGGCATCGTCTTCTTCCCGGTCATTGCCGTATTTCACTGTTACTCCCCTGCTGATCAGCCTGGCAATATCTTGATAAGCCTGCGACCCTTCTTCCAGATCCAGGGGATTGTCCCGCAAATCCACCACCGCGCCCCATCCTAAACCGCCCTGTTCACTGTTTTTAACCAGAGGACTTATATCCCGGATATTGTTGTGGGCAAGGTTGAGGTATTTTAAGTTCTGTAAATTTTCAATCTCCCGGATACTTTCAATCCGGTTCCCGGCAAGATTTAAGGAAACCAGGTTAATGACAAACTCAAGCTTGGCGAGATCTTGAATGTTGCGGTAACCGGCATCCAATTGCTGTAAACCCTTTATATCCTCCCTGGTAACGGCGCCCAACGGTTTATTCAAACTCTTCCGGACTGCCGCCTCCAGGCCGGGATCCGGGAAGCCGATGGAATCAATGACGTGCACTATCCCCCGCTCACCAACCGCTACACAACGATGGTCACAGGAGGCAATGTCATTTATCTGGCCAAAGGGAAAGCCGGTGGGGTCTTTTATAACCCGATCCCAACTGGTTCCGTCCGGTGAGGTTAGGATGCTATTGATAGAAATAGAGGGAATGCCCACCCACTGGGAACCGCCCCAGGCAATGCGGACCGGCGCATCAAGGCAATCATATCTCTTCCACACCACACCATCGGACGAAGTAAGCACCTCGTTCTGCCCCGTTACTACCCACCGGCTGCCGTCCCAGGCCACATCACGCAAGTTGCCCGTGGTGCCGGAAACCTGCTCCGTCCAGTTCAGCCCGTCGGAGGAAGTAAGGATGAGCCCTTTATCGCCTGCTATTATCCACATCTTCCCGTTCCAGGCAATGGCATTGAATGTACGCGGCCCTTTTTCGTTCAGGTCCCGCCGCTCCCAAACATACCCGTCCGGGGAAGTAAAGATGAGGCCGTAACGTGAAATGGCCACCCAGAGGGAAGGGCTCCCCGCAACTCCTGCCAGGTAAGGACTGACAACGGACGTACTTCTTTTAACCCATTTTACCCCGTCCCGGGAGACAAAAAAGTGTTCTCCAACGGCCACCCACATCCGGCCGTTAAAAGCCACGGCCCGCAGCCTTTCCCTTGTCCCGGCGTCCTGTTTGGTCCAGCTAAACCCATCGGGAGAGGTATAAATGGCACCGTGATCGCCTACGGCTACCCACAGGCCCGCGCTGGCAGCCACTCCCCACAACGCCCCGGCACCATCTCCTATGGCCCCCACCGGCGCCCAGTAGGTGTCTGCTAGCTTATACCTACCTGCCACTGTAAGGTTATAAGTTCTGGTATCGCTTGCATTTCCCCTGGTCACGGTAGCCGTTAAACTTACAGGCTCTTCGATAATTGGATTTTCTCCCGAAAGATACTTCTCCACCAACCAGCGGGACATTACCGGCCGGGATACTTTTCCGTCTTCAGAGATGATCTCCGGCCTGTCGGACTGCCACCGGATGGTGGAGCCGTATTTTCCCTGCACCGGTAGGGTTAAATCACGGGTGACGCTGGTGCTGCTGTCTCCCGGGGCAAACCCGATGGCCAGGGCTGTCATGTCTTCGGCCACCGCGTAATAGTCGCTGAGGCGTATTTCGTATTTAAACTCCGCAACGTCGCTGACGTAATCCCAGTTGCCCAGCACCGCCACCGCTTTGACGGTCGTGTCGGCGGCTATGTGCACGGGCTTCCCGTCCCAAAGGCGGGCTGTGCCCGGCCCGGGAACACTGCCGTCGGTGGTGTAGTAAATGGCGCTCCAGGGATTGTCTTCCGTGCGCGGGCAGTCCAGGCTCACATCCAGGGGCCGGTCATACCGGCCCGGGGAAACACTGGACAGGGGAGGGCGGGGCTTTTGGAAACCGGGAGGCAGGGAATAGACCGTAAAGTCGATCTCCAGCATTTCGCCTCCCTTGGAAATAGTGACCCGCATGCCGCCCTTTTTTAAGTCAACAATCCTGTAGGGACTACCTGTTGCGCTAGGCCATACCGTAACCTCGTCCAGCGGCTCTGCCGAAATGATGAAGCCGGGTATGTAATTGCCCTTCTGGCCATTTAGAAAGTAGGCGTACATTTGGTAAGACTCCCTGTCCAGGGGGATGTCCACCAGGACGCCGCGCTGGGAGTCAAAGAATTTAACCCCTTCGTTAATGTGAATAAAAGGTATTTCCACATAGCTGACCACCCCCTGGGGAACCACGGCAATGGCCTTGATGGTGGTTCCATTGGTGATGTGCAGCGGGGTGGAGTAAAGGGTGGAGTTGCTGGTTGGCTCGGAGAGATCCAGGGTGTAAAATATTTTTGCCCCCGCCTCGGAACAGGAAAGTTCCAGGTCCAGTTCCTCCCCCTGGTAATCAAACCAGTTGGCGTTGACCAGGATTTTATGGTGATCGGCAGAGAATTGCTTTTCGTCAATAAGGTAATAATGCAGGTAATACTCTATAGGGAATTCCGGATTACGTTCCATGAAATCTTCGGAATGATATGCACATGAATCCCAGGTGACATCCACGCTGTACCACTTGCCGTCAATATAAATTTCATTCCAGGCATGATTTTCCCACCCTCTCCAACCGTCAGCATCACCCCAAACGTATTTCGCCGGAATGCCGCCCGCCCGCATCATGGCCGCCAGAAGGAGGGAAAACCCGTTGCAGACCCCCTTGCGCGCGTGTAAAGTGGGCAGCGCTTCGTAAATTGAAAAACTATAGTCATATTCAATGTTCTGAACCACCCACTTGTAAATGGCCGCTGCCTTTTCTTTATCACTTGTCAGACCGCGGGTTATTTCCTGCACCAGGCCGGTTATTTCCGGATCATCACTGGGAATGTCCCAGTACGGATCCCAGGGACCCGGCCTTAAATAGTCCCATGGGCTCCTGGGCAACTCTCTTGCCGCCGTTCGGAAAAGCTCTCTTTTTGCTGTCTTAAGCTGCTCCCCGAAAAGTTTTTTGCTCAACTCGGGCGGCAGGGTGGGCCGGGGTAAGCGGTCCCCATGGGGCACTGCCTTTATTTGGCCGTACGCCGCACTGGCAACGGAATCTACGGGCAGCAACTGGTTTATATCTTGCTGCCCCGCTTGCCCGCTCTGGTTAAACCCTGCTTTTCCATCAAAAGTACTTGCCCCGGCACTTCTGCCTGCCCAGGATGGCAATGAAATACTAATCACGAACATTACCAGCACCATCAGGCCTGTGAAAATGAGTTTTTTCATCGCCTTCACCTTGCCCTCAGTTTTTCAGCACCAAATCGTGGCGATAAGATAAAGCGCCCCCGGAAGGACAAGCCCCGGGGGCATCGGCCACGAGCACGCACTTATCAATAAGTTAATAAGTTAAGTGCCTGGCACCGTCCATTCCCGGTTGCATAACGACTATGACCGCCTTGCCGTTTTCCACGCGCAGCTCCTTTTGAACCTCCGGCCTGACGGTCCGGTAGCCAGGATCGTTAATGATCTCGGTGATTCGTTTGCCTGCGCCAAGGGCCTTCTGGTAGTCCAGGACCACCTGCGTGTCGGTTTCCACAATTACAGGCGCGCCGCTTACTTCGGCCTCACCCACGTACTGCTTGACGGCATTATACAGGGTATTGTCATCATTCATGGCATCGTTTACTGCCTTGGCATAGTCCACCACCACCATATCGCTGCCGCTCTGGAAATATACATACCGGGGCACCGCTTTCTTGTGGGTAGCCGCGGTGGTGAAGCTGAAAGCGTAGTCTCCGGCCAGGCCGTTGCCCGCGGCATCCTGCACCGCACCGGCGGGGATGGTGACGGTATAGGTGGTGCTGCAGGCGAGGCTGGCGTTGGGCTTGATGGTGAGGACCCTGCCGCCAATGTTCTTGGTTACGGACACGGCACCTCCTGCCGCGTTCTTCAGAGTGATGGAATCATAAGCCGGTCCCGGTTGCACATCCTTGCTGAAGGTCACGGTGATGGCCCTGTCCACCGGCACATCGGTGGCTCCGTCGACTGGTTCAGTACCGGCCACAAAAAGCCCTTCTACAGTGTACTGGAGGACTCTCGTTGTTTCATTTCCGGCCCTGTCTTCTACCCGCAGCATGATTACGTTGTTGTCCGGCAAAAGAACGCTGCCGCTGAAACTGCCATATATGTCGACGGCAACTGACTGCTCATTTATCGTTAAGCTTCCGCCGGGGATGGTTGTTCCCTGAATGAGCACATAAACCCGGCCGTTTTGCATTTCCTTTTCCACCTTGTTTATCTCCAGGAAGGGCTTTATGTCGTCATAGTAAATTTCATATTCTTCTTCGGCTTCGTCACCCTCCCGGTCAACGGCGTGCACCCGGAAGTAATTGCACCCTTTATCCAGGATAAATGTCTCGCTGATGTTCCCGGTTAACCCGGTGCGGACCGGTTGCCCCTGGTGGTAAACTGTAACAGCCACGCCTTCATCGAGGGATGCCGTTAAAGTAAGCTTTTCATCAGCAGTAATGCCCGTGTCATTGGACCAGTGCAGGTCCAGCACAGGCGGCGTCGCATCGACAACCGCAACTCTTGTTTCCACCGGAACACTGCGCACATCTCCTGCGGTGACGGCTTCCAGCTTCACCAGGTATTCCCCGGGAGCGATGGCCTCCCTGGAAATATGATACGATTCTTCGCCTTCCACCGGAAAAGCCAGCAGGATGTCCCCCGTTCCGGGGTCGATGACGGTTACCAGGCAGCAGGTAACACCAGGCGGGTTCTTCCAGGAGAGGTCCAGCCCGCCGTTACGTGTTCTCGCGCTCACCCCTGCCGGAGGTGGCGGCGCCTGCGGGTGAACGTGGTCGATAGGCGTGTCGCTGTAAACAGTAACCGGAGCATTCTTGCCGTCGTCAACTTTGGCGTAAACGTAATACCGGCCCGTGGGGATGTTAGACAAATCCCACCGGTATGTGCCCTGGTGGTCACCGGTAAAGAAGCCAGAAGCAAAGGGGATGCCATCGGCACCGCTCTTGTCCCTGTCGTAGCACAGCGTAATTTCGGCGTTGTCGTCGGGATCTTCTGCCGTCCAGCTGATCTGTACCGCTTTTTGCGCCGGATCGTAGCTGACTTCAGAGAAGGTGAGGGTTGGCTCGATATTGACGTTCAGCGCTTCCACCTGCAGGCCGGTTAATTTGTTTTCGTCATACTCCACCCGGTACGTCCCCATTGCCGGCCTCGTAAGCACAAAGTAGGCCTCTTTTTCCAGCTTCAGTGATTTTACTCCGTATAATTCGGTTATGCTTTCCTGAGCAGCAACTCTGGTCCCGTCCGGCGTCACCAGGGTAATGGCTGAGTCGCCTTCCTCCCAGGTTACACAGACGACCACTTCGTTATAGGGCTGGTCCAGCACAAAGGACGGGCCGCCCGCCTGGGCACCGTAACTTTGCATTTGAGCTTTTCTGGTGGCGATTGGTTTTAAATTGGTGCCCACATCCACCCGCTGGCCGTCGATAACGTAACTTCCCAGACAACTTGCATTGCCTTCCGGCTGCAGGCCCAAAACCTGGAATCCTGAGGCATAGTAAAACTTTACCGTGACCTTGAAAAGCTCCAAGAATTTAAACCCTGTGGAAATCTTTTCGCTGTCCACCACGCCTTCCACTTCTGCTATTTCTTTTCCGCCAATCACCTTCCAACCTTTGGGAGCCCTGATTGTGCCTGTAGCCGAGCCGCTGACATACAACCGGGGCGTTACCTTGAATCCCGTTTTGCCTTCAAAAATATCCAGCAAATTGATGGAGGCCGAAACGTCCAGTCCCTCAGCGGCGCTCAGTGCGGCCTTGGCGTCGCCCAGCTTATACTTAAACAGGTACACGTCTCCTTCCGTTGACAGACGCCAGGAAAAATCGATAGTTGCCGTTACGTCCTTGGCGCTGAAGATCGGGTAGCCATCAATTTTTATCCCCCCGGCAGCTGCCAGGTCCGTCTGGCCTTCGATGGTGAGCGGCCCTATAGCCATATTATTTGCTTCTCCGTATAATCTGGTCATCACCATGGAGGTGGAACCAAGGGGGACACCGGGATCAAGCTGGGCACCCAGACCCAGTCGATTTAGTTTCCCCTCCCGGAACCCCAGAGCGCCGTGCAGGCCGTTGATATTCCAAAGCTTCGGTATGCCTACGGTCGATTCTCCATCCAGTATGTCCTCCATCGAATCATATTTTAAGGTAACGTTTTTAAGCTCGAACCCCTTGTAAAGGATGGGGAAATTTTCGCTCCCCTCGAGCTTTACCTCAAAGGAAATCCCCTGCGGGCCAATCCTCACTTTTTTAATGCTGTATCTGGCGTTTATGATCTCGCCTTCCAGCTCAGCTTCCAGCAGGCCGTCGACCAGGGATAACTTCTTTAGCTCAAACGGCATCCCGTCCAGGTAAATTTTCCCCGGAACGTTGGACAGCAGCTGGAGCTCACCGCCCTGCAAAGCAATTTCCCCCTGGTAGATGACAATTTTGCCTGCCTTTGCGTTAAGCCCAAGCAGTGAGCCCGGAGTAATGTACAGAGAACCAAAAGGAGCGCGTATTTCCTTTTTAGCTGTATCAATTGTCAGATCAGCGTCGGTGCGGATCCAGCCGTTCAGGACGACATTTCCCTTTGCCTTGTAGGTGCTTTCGCTGATCTTGGTGATTGTATCCGCAAAAACGGTCCACGGCCCCACCGTAATACTTTCGCGGTTTTTTATCTCTTCAACCACTTGACCCTCACCAATGACGCCAAGGAATTGCGATGTGATACTGAATTCCCCCTGATCATCGGTAACGGTAAGGAGGACCCGGTAATAGCCGGGATCTGTGTAAACGTTTGTCGCGCGAGGATCCGTTGTCTTTAACCTGGTACCGTCACCAAAGTCCCATTCATAAGTAAGGCTGCCGCCGTCCGGGTCGCAGGAGGCGGAGGCGTCAAAGGTAATTTCCTCGCCCGCCACCGGAACAGCCGGGGTGAAGGTGAAGGAGGCCACGGGGGGCTGGCCTCCGGGGTGCTGGTCCCCGGGGAGTTGATCCCCGGGGGGCTGGGGCTTGACATTTAGATCTCGCACCTGCACCGGGGTAACACGGCTCTTCTTGGTACCGTCGCCCAGCTGGCCGAAATAGTTATACCCCCACGCCCAGACCGTGCCGTCGGATTTAAGTGCCAAGGAGTGAGAGGCTTCGCCTGACACTGCTATCACGTCGGTGAGACCCTGAACCTGCACCGGGGTAAGACGGTCCTCCCTGGTGCCGTCGCCCAGCTGGCCGGCCCAGTTACGCCCCCATGCCCAGACCGTGCCGTCGGATTTAAGTGCCAGGGAGTGTTCATCTCCGGCTGCCACCGCCACCACATCAGCAAGACCCTGAACCTGCACCGGGTAAAGACGTTTCTCCCTGGTACCGTCGCCCAGCTCGCCGTACCAGTTACGCCCCCACGTCCAGACCGTGCCATCGAATTTAAGTGCCAGGGAGTGAAAATCTCCAGCTGCCACCGCCACCACATCAGCAAGACCCTGAACCTGCACCGGGGTAAGACGGCAGCACTCCTCGGTGCCGTCGCCCAGCGCGCCGTAAGCGTTACTCCCCCACACCCAGACCGTGCCGTCTCGCTTGACCGCCAGGGAGCGTTCGCATCCAGCTGCCACCGCTACCACGTCGGTGAGACCCTGAACCTGCACCGGGGTAACACGGGTCTTCTTGGTGCCGTCGCCCAGCTGGCCGGCCCAGTTACGCCCCCACGCCCAGACCGTGCCGTCGGATTTAAGCGCCAGGGAGTGATACCATGTGGCTGCCACCGCCACCACATCAGCAAGACCCTGAACCTGCACCGGGGTAAGACGGTCCTCCGTGGTGCCGTCGCCCAGCTGGCCGTAATCGTTACGCCCCCACGTCCAGACCGTGCCGTCGGATTTAAGTGCTAGGGAGTAACCGACTCCGCCTGACACTGCCACCACGTCGGTGAGACCCTGAACCTGCACCGGGGTAACACGGGTCTTCTTGGTGCCGTCGCCCAGCTCGCCCCAGCCGTTGTGCCCCCACGCCCAGACCGTGCCGTCTTGCTTGAGCGCCAGGGAGTGGTACCCTCCACCTGCTATCACCCCCGATTTCACACCTGCCGCCTGCGGTCCCCGGTTTTCTTCAGCCAGGGCCTTAAATTGCGGGTGAGCACCCTGGTCCGGCCCTTCTTCAGGCCGGATGTCTTTGCTACCTGCCGGCGGTTTCTCGCTCAGGGGGTAAACAACCAGCGTTTCCCCGGATGCCAGGTACGTTTTGCCAAGCGCCGTTTCTTCCCCGCCCCCGGGCTCCACAAACCAGCCCCACGGCCCGGGCGCAAAGGGCAGGCGCAGCGCTTCCTTCCCCCCGCCCAAAGCCGTTATCGCCCAGGGTATTTTCCTCTGCTCCAGGGCTAGGGCCAGGGCCGCCAGAGCCGTGGGCCGGTCATAGCGGTAGACCTCCCCGCCCGGCAGGGTCAGCTCCCCTGTGCCTAGGGTTACCTGTTCTTCCAGTAGCAAACCGTGCCTCCCGTAAACCTTTACCGTTACCGTTTCCGTTAAAGCCGCTTTTCCGCCTGCTTCTGCCAGTTGCCCTTCTGCCGTGCCCTCTTCCTGCGCCGCCCACGCCCCGCCTGAGCCCAGGGCAAGGCAGAAAATCAACAACGGTACTATAAATAACCACTTTACCCGCCAGTTTGAAGCTGCAAGCATCCCCCTCTTGCCTCCTTAGCACCATATTAACCAACCTCAAGCGCTACGCCGGCCTGTGCCGGGCACGAAAAAGGCTCTCCCCCGCCAGGAGACTTCTTCACGAAGGAACCTTCTGGAAAGGCTCAACCCAAAAAGCCCAACCCGAAAAGCCGGAATGCCCGGGAGTAAACCTGCCAAAAGGGAGAGCCGTCGTGACGAAAGATTAATTTCTTAATCAAATTGCGAACGGCTGCGCTGATCACTGGCGACATGGAGGGACAAGCACCGGGGGCACCGGCCACAAGCATACCTTTATCAATAAGTTAATAAGTTAAGTGCCTGGTACCGTCCCTTTAGTAGATATCTATTACTTCCGGTACCCCCGATCCCGGTTGTAATTCGCCTATGACCGCCCGGCCGTTTTCCACGCGCAGCTCCTTCTGAGCCTCCGGCCTGCCGGTGTGGTAGGCCGGGTCGTTAATGATCTCGGTAAAGCGCTTGCCTGCGCCAAGAGCCTTCTGATAATCCAGAACCTTTTGCGTATCGGTTTCCACAATTACGCGTGCGCCGCTTTCTTCGGCCTCACCGACGTACTGCTTGACGGCATTGTACAGGGTATTGTCATCGTTCATGGCATCGTTTACTGCTTTGGCATAGTCCACCACCACCATGTCGCTGCCGCGCTGGAAATAGACGTATTTCGGTACGGCGGCAAAGGCCGCGCTGGAAAACATAAACACCAGCGCCAGGGCCAGAACCAGAACCCCCAGGCATTTCATACGCAACATGAACTGCCATACCCCCTTTATGACTTCCATTAAGTTTTGAGCCTTCAATTGCTCCCTGTGAACCAGCGCACCAGTACCAGCATGGTACCGGCCGGTCCATCACCACTTGATGCGCCCCTTCAGCGGTTGCCACTGCAATGCCACAGGTTGCGGGAGGGCCGGAAGTCCTTTCAAGACTTCCGGCTGCAACAAAACATCCCTCACCGCTACCGGATCTGCCTTTGAAGCGGGGGCCTCACCGGCAGCATGACCTGTGACCGGCAATGGGAGCTAGCTATTATGACCAAAGAACCGTCCCGGTGATCACTACTCATTCACCGTGACTATCTCCGAGGCGTCCCCTTCACCGGCCTGGTTGAACGCCTTGGCCACATAGCGGTAGGTGGTCGCCGGGTCCAGCCCTTCCAGCTCCACGCCAATGTTCTGGTTGATGCCGCCCACGTCGGGAGTGAGCACTTCCTTGACCAGCTCCTGCACCTGGCCGGCCGCGTTCACCCGGTAGATGCGGAAGCCCTGCTCATCCCGGGAGCGGTCCTTGAGGGTGATGGTCACCCTGCCGTCCCTTAAGGCGCCGGCCTTGATCAGGGGCGGGTTCAGGCTCCTGCCGGTTCCGTAATAGGGGTTAACGATAGATACGCGCACGGGGTCGCTTTCCAGATTCATGGTGGGGTCCCAGATGGTAAATATCCTGGTGAATTCCTTGCTGTTCTTGTCAATTTCGATGTAGTCCTCGTACTTCTGGGAGGACAGGCTCACCTGTCCCACCTCATGCATGTCCTGATCGTACACCTTGAGGATCATGCCGGGCTCGCCCTTCCTGTACCAGCGCCAGATAATCTTTTCCGAGGTTATTTCGGTGACCCGGGCAAAGATGACGGGCGGCTTCACCTTATAAGCCTTTGTCTTGACTGTTTTGGGCAGGGACGGTTCGCTTTCCACCATATTGCCCAGTTCGTCAATCACATAAGCCGAAACCGTGCGCTTGTACTGGGTGTTGGGGTTCAGCCCCTTTTCCACGTAAAAGGTGGTATTGGCCCGGTCTATTTTGGCCACCACGCTGCCGTTCTCGTCCTTGAGCAAAACGCCCTGCTCGTTATCGCTGTTGTCCTTCCACGTCCAGGTGATGGAGAAGGCCGAGGTGGCCCTGCCCTTCAGGTCGGTCGGTTTTGCCGGTATCTTCACGGGTTCAATGGCCCTCTTGCCGGTCCTGAAGACCCACTGCACGTCCTCCGGGAAGGGTTCCTCCTTCTGGTTGTACAGGTTGGTGGTGACCACCACCGTGTATTCATATTCTTCGGCCAGGTCGGATACAGGATCAATGGTCACCCGCTTCTTGTCCAAGCTCAGTTTCACTTTGGCCGGTATGGCCGTTCCGTTCTGGTTCAGCACATACACCGAGTTTTCATCCACCGTTTCCTGGTACAGAGGCTGCGAAAAATCAATGACGATGTTTGTGTCCACCGGCACATTGTCCTCTTCTTCGCCCGGGCTCATGGCCACGATGACAAAGCCGCCCTCACTGTAGGAAGTGATGTTGACGGTATATGTTCTGGTGGTGCCGTCCGGGGCGATCACGGCAATCTCCACCCGGGCATTGCCCTTATCGTCCAGGGTATTACCGCTGATCCGCACCGTGCTGCCCGGGTCCTCCGGCCTGGCCTTCACGTCCAGCGTCTTTACGCAATCGGGAATGGCGTAATCATAGGAAAGCCTGTCTTTGCTGAACCCGGGCAGCTTTTTGCCGTTTATGGCCAGGTATTTCAGGCTGGCATTGCTGCTCAGGGTTCTGGCCACAATGATGATGGTATAGGTCTTGATTTTAGTGTTATCTACGGCGGACATCACCTGGATGGTTGCTGTGGCCATACCCTTTTGATCGAAGGCTCCGGTGGTAATGCGGACGAAGTCGTCTTTATTGAGAGGTGTGGCCTCAATTTTCAGCTCGCCAACCTTTTCCACCTGCACGGTGTAGGTGAGCTGGTCCGGGTTGCTGACGGTGACCCTGTTGCCATTGACGGTGAAGAAGGCCAGCCCCAGGGCGTCAGAGGGTGCTCCCTCCTCTTCCAGCGTTATGCGGCCGCTGGTGCAGGGCACGTCCCGGTCGTTGACCTGCGCGCTTTTTATGGCCAGCGCCAGGGGGCTGACCCTTTTCAGCACCCTGAACTTAAGGCGCAGGATCTCGCCGTCGGCCTTCATCGGGGAAGCAGTAAAGCCGCTGATTTTGACCGTGCCCCCGGCATCATTGGCAAAAAACTGGAAGCCTGCGGCCATGGTCCCGGGCTCCACCCCCTCATAGCTCAGGCAGGTGCTGTCATAGGACACTTCCAGCAGCAGCCCCTCCAGGGGGTTGTCATTGGTCAGGCCACGGATCATTACGGGCAGGGTGAAGCTCTCTTCCCCCGCCGGCACGGTCAGATCCGCAAAGTACACCCCGGTGGTGGAGCTGCCGGTACCGACTGTTACCGTGCCGTTTTCCACGGGCACGTCCAGGTCGTTGAGCTGCGCTTTGGTGATCTTGATGCCGGGATCGGCCTGGCGATCTTTTATTTTGAACTTGAGCTTCAGTATATCCCCGTCGGAAGTCACCGGCGAGGCGGCAAAGCCGGTGATGAGAAGAGTGCCGGCTTTATCGTTGTCAAAATACTGGAACCCGGGGGCCACGGAACCGCTGGCCAGACCGGCATAGCCAACCGCCTGCGGGTTGTAGCTCACTTCCAGAAGAACGCCGGCCACGCCGCTGTCCGGCGCTATTCCCTTTACGCTGACCGGTACCGTAAATTCGGACTGATCGGATGCCACCGTCACATCGGCAAAGAATACCGTCAGGTTCCCTGCCGGGGCGCCCTGCTGGAAGGAGATGGTGCCGTTTTTCACCCCCACCGGGGCGTCGTTGATTTCGCATTTCACAATCTTAAACTGCACGGGGTTACCCCTTTGTTTCACATTGAATTGTAATTTCAGCACTTCGCCGCCGGTGGTGACCGGTGAGGCGGTAAAACCGGAAATGAGCAGCCTGTTGCCCTGTACATTGCCGAAGCACTGCAATCCCGGGGCGCTGCTCCCCGCCGCTATGCCGGTATAAGCCAGCCTTGTGCTGTCAAACTCTATTTCCATGTACAGCCCGGCCAGGGCGTTATCCGGGGACAGCCCGTCAACCTTCACGGGAATGGTGACGGACGTGGCGCCGGATGGGATGACCATATCGTCAAAGCCCGCGCTGGTGCCGGCCGCCAGGGCCGCCTGCCCGGCGGTAAAAGCCAGGAGCAGGGTCAGGAGCACCAGAAGGGGTGTTCGCCTGGGGCGTTTTCTCTGTTCCATAGCAGCAACTCTCCTTTCCCTACTGTTCAATGACCACAACCATAATCTGGCCGGTGGAAGGGTCCACCAGCGCCCGGGCGTTCCTGCCGCTGTCCGCCGCCGCAGAAAGGTCCGCAGCCCGGCCCGGGCGGACGAGGTCCCCGTTCTGGTCCACCAGCTCGATCAAGGCCTGGTCCGCCACCGGATAAGCTCCCGGGTGGTTGACGAATCTTAATTTGGAGCCGGAGAAATCCCAGATCTGGTCCACGATCAGGTTCTCGGGAGCCACGGGCACTACGTTGCCGCTGCCGTCCAGCATCACCGGGCTGGCCTTGCCGTAGGGATACCAGCTTTCATTATATTCATAGAGCAGGTTCTGACCCCGGCCGGCCACATCCACGTAAACGGTGCCGGTTTCTTCATTTATTTGCCGGACCATGCCGAAAAGGCGGTCGGAGGACGAGCCCGCACCCGCGGCAATGGTAAAGGACATTCTTACCTCCTGCCGCAACCCGGCTCCCGTTTCCGAGGTAACGCTTTTCAGGATATACAGCGTGTAGGTGGCCCCGGCCGTATAGGGTTCCAGGGGCTCCACCAGCACGGTCCTGTGCAGGGGGTCGGCGGGATCCAGCCTGACGTTCACCGGCACGGAGGCACCGCCGGCATCCAGCACATAAATATTTGCGCTGTTAATGCTGTCAGCCCGCATGGGCACGCTGAACTTGACCTGCCACACCTTGTTGGGGGAAACCCCCTGCTGCGCAGGCCAGCTTTTAAAGGCACTGTCCGCCGCCCCGGCCGGGCCGGCCAGGAGGAGGGCCAGGAGCAGGCCCGCCAGAAGGGTGATCATTTTTTTCACTGATTCAACCTCCCTGGACAATAGTCGTCGGTCATCATACTCCAGTCGTTGGATTATGAAGGAATTTGCCCTGCGCATTCCAGGTTGAACCTGTTTAACCGGTCTACTTGCCAATCAGATAGAGGGCAATTTTCTGGGCGTCCATGATGGTCACCCGCCCGTCACCGTTGAAGTCGGCGGCAGCCTTCTGGGCGTCGGTAAGGGTCTCCAGGCCGATCACCGCCCGGGCGATCTTTACCGCATCCATGATGGTCACTTTCCCGTCCCCATTGACGTCGCCCCTGCCTGCGGGGGGAGAGGTGGACTGCCGGGACACATAGACGGTGTAAACTTTTTTCGTTCCATCCTGGGCGGTAACGGTAACGGTCACTGTGGCCGCTCCGTTGACCAGGGTATCGCCGCTGACGGACACGCTGGCGGTGCCGTCCTCCGGCACGGCTGCAACGGTGAGCCGGTCGGGGGCGCTGTCAGGCACGGTCATGGTGTAGGAGGTAACTTCCGGGCTGAAGCCGGAGGGGGAAAGACCGTTGATGGTCAGGGATTTCAGGTTGGCGTTGCCGGAAAGGCTGGCATTGCCCACCACAATGGACTGGTTGAAGGCACCGCCCTGGTAGGTGGTCACGTCCACCCAGGCAATGTTGTTGTAGGCGTCCACCAGGGCCACCCTGGGCAGGGCGTAGACCCCTTCCTTGTCAAAACTTACGTCCATGGTATAGGTATCGCTCTGTTCATTGTAGGTGAACTGATTATTGGTATAAAAAGGAGCGTTTTCGCCGTCCACCAGGAATACGCCGAAAATGTGGGAGTCGTCACGCAGCCGCAGGGAAAGGGTCACCTTTTCGCCCACGGCCACCCTGGTGCGGTCGGCTGTATAGGACCGCAGAACCGGCGGCGCATCGTCCATGTCGATATCCTCGTCGATGTTGATCTTGTTCTGGGATACCGGTTTATAGACTGGGGTGGCGTACTGGTTGTCGCCTTTCACACGATATTCTGGTGAATAATAAAACCAGTTTCCCGTCACATTGGTCAGGCCCTTCTGCTGGGTGCGCAGGTAAAAACGATAGTGATTAAAGTTATTATGATGAAACTGGTTGTTGTTGCTGGCCAGAACTATATGTATATCTGTTCCGCTCAAGTCCCAAGATCCAAAGTCATTTTGGCGAATTTTATTATAGTTTCCCTTAATATAGTAATAGTAGTTATCATAATAGTAAGAACCGTAAAAACTCAGTCTGCACTGCTGGATGATGTTGTTGTCTCCATTAATCAGGTCATGTTGCTTTTCTCCAGCGATGTTAAGTTTGCATTTCCTTACTTCATTGCCGTTGCCGGTTATCTTAAAACCATAATGGGAGTAATAACCAATTTCGCTAGAAACAGTGGAACACTCCAGAATCTTGTTCCCGTTGCCCTGGATGTTTATGGCGCCCAGGGTGGATTTCTGGATGGTGGTGTTGTCGCCATTGATGGTCAGATCGACGCCGCAGTCGACATTTTCGATGACATTGCCGCCCTGGTTATAGAGAACGATCTCCGCCTGTACTTTGTCGCTTGATTTTCGCAGCACGATGCGTTCGCTGTCGGTGCCCTTCAACACCAGTTTGCCCCAGACCTTCAGCTGGCAGGGGTAGGCCTCGTCGGCAAAATACACAGTGACGCCCGGCTCGATGGTCAGGGTGACGCCCTCCGGCACCGTCACGCTGCCCGTCATATAATACGGGCTTTTGGACTTCACCCAGGTGGTGTCCTGCTCAAGAAAGCCCCGCACTTTGGTCCCGCCCCCGCCCGGCACCGTTCCCATAGACGTGTAAACGGGAGCTTCGCCCTGATTGCCGTAAACTTCCTGCCCGACGCTGTCCGGCTCAACCGCCGCCCCTGCGCCCGGGAAGAAGATTACCAGTCCCAGCAGGAAGGCCAGAATCACTGCGTATCTGAACAGTCCTTTCACCCGCAATTCCCCCTTTAAAAAAGGTGTTCCCGAAAAACAAGCGGGAAGGCCTGCCCGGCCCTTCCCCTTCCGTCAAATCCCTCCGCTGCCACGTAATTATGAAAAAACTGTACTTTTACCCTCCGGCAACCCCACCTCCCTTCACCATTTTCATCCTGCTGCCGGTGCCCGAGCGGCATGGGTACCCGGTAAGTTAAGAGCTCTGCACCGTAACAAAGTGGGCCACCACCCCTTCCTTCAGGTTAAACCCCGCCCGGCTCCTGATGGACGGCCTGACCACCACCCAGTACCGGGTGGCCGGTTCAAGGGCTTCCTGCGGCCTCATTTGAAAAGTAAAGTCATCAATCCGCCGGATTATCACGGCCACCGGCTGCGCCGTATCATACCGGTAAAGCTGCAGGCTTTCCCCAGTTACGGTTTTCTCATCGATGGGCAGGGAAAATTTAACGGTAAAGGTATGATCCAGCGGGATGTTTTCGCGCGCGGAACCCAGCACCCGCCAGCCGGCGAACTGGTCATCCAGGATGGACGGAACAACGAACGGGGCCTGCCCGCCGGCCACAGTTTTACCCGTATTGTCCAGCAATTCCACCGCCAGGGTGTGCATCCCCTTAGCCAGCGCTTCCACATTTAAAACGGTATTGTAACAACCGGCGGAGGGGACCTTCTGCGAACCGTAAAACAGGCCGTCCACCCTGAACCGGGCGTAGCCGCTGAAAGTCCCGTATACGGCATAGGAGACGCTCAACCGGTTGCCCTGTGCCACAAAGGGGCTGGGAGCTAAAATTTTTAAACTAACCGGCTCATTGATTAAATAGTTGCTGAAATTGATGATCCCGAAACCATAGTAAGGATCTCTGCCCTTCTCCCCTGCATCATCGGCATTCAGGGCAATAGCATTTTCAACCTGCTGCACGGTAATACTGCCATCATTGACGCGCAGGAGGGCGGCTATTCCCGATACAAAGGCCGCCGCCATGGACGTGCCGTCATAGGAAGTATAACCATCCAGAATACCGTCGGTGTCCGCATCCAGCGGGACACTGGAGACAATGTCCTTGCCGGGGGCGGCTATATCCACCACGGTACCGTAATTGGAGAACTTTGTGATGGTATCGTTACGGTCCACGGCCGAAACGGTAATACAGGCCTGGATGCCGGCCGGCGAGTAGCCGGACGCATCGGCAGAGCTGTTGCCGGCGGCGGCCACCACCACCACTCCCCTGCTTACGGCATAGTTGACGGCTTCCTCCAGAACCGGGGACCGGCCCGGCCCCCCGATGCTGAGGTTTATAACGTCGGCGCCGTGATCCACGGCATAGTATATGCCGTCGGCAATGTCCGAATCATAACCTTTACCACTGCTGTCCAAAACCTTCACCGGCAGGATGCGCACCCGCTGGTTGCCCGCTTCCATGGCAATGATACCGGCAATGTGCGTGCCGTGACCGTTATCGTCCGCAGCATCATCGTCCCCGTTTGCAAAGTCATATCCCGGCAGCACCCGGCCATAAAGCAGGGGATGCCGGGCATCCACACCGCTGTCCACCACCGCCACCACCGCTTCGCTGTTGCCGGTCACCCGCTGGCTGAGCTTATCGGCTCCCGTCCGGGCAATGCCCCAGTTCTCCCCGGCGACGGTAGCGGGGAGCAAACAGGCCTGCCTTATATAGTCAGGCTGGACCAGCTCCACATCGCTGCGGGAGCGGTAAACATCCATCACGGTTTCCAGTTTTTCTCCCCCGGGAACCTTTATAGAGTAAGCCCGGCGCATGTGTCTCATGGCCCTGGCGTCAGCCGGGGCAGCATAATAATTTTTGCCCGGCTTAAATTTGACAATTATCCTGTCGGTGCCGTATGTTTCTGCCGCCGGCGGGCCCGTAACGCCTTTCGCCATGGCCACACCTGCCGGCCCTCCAAATAGAAAGCAAACCGCTAAAAAGACCAGCACATATAAAGAAGGGCGGGCAGCCGGCCGGCGCCCCGGCAATACCAGCTTCATAACCTTCTCAGGTCCTCCGAACTTTAGATATTGCCACGCAACAATTTAAGTTAATAGGCCGCACCATTGCCTGCTTCTGTAAAATTCCACCGCCATGATGTTCATAAAGGAGGGGGGTTGGGGAATGCCAGTCAACAGACCACCTGCCGGAAAACACGGTACCGTAAAAGTTAATGAAAGGCGCCCCTGTGGGGCTCAACCCACCGGGGCGCCGGCCACGGGCACGCACTTATCAATAAGTTAATAAGTTAAGTGCCTGGCATCGTTTGCATCCCATCGGTCTATTGGGTGATGGTAACGCCTGCAGTTGAGGTCTTCCTGTAGGCGTTGCCGGCAGCGTCCCAGATATCCTTATCAGCGTTGAGCTGGGACTTGACGTTGACCTTAACAAGATCGACGTCAATTACGCTGTCGTCATCCAGCTTGATCACTACCTTCGTGCCGTCGGCAGCGTTGCCGGTAAACCGTAGGATTTCCGGGTTGCTACCGAAACTGTTGGCACTGATATCGAACTCAAAGTCGTTGATGACGTCGGCATAGTTGTCGGCGACGTTGACGCCCTCGCTGAAGGTTAACACGACGTAACCATTAGTGTTCGTCTCATTGGTGTCCTGAGTATCGCCGTCACCGTTAAGATCCAGTGCGTTAGCGACAAACCGGGCTGCCGTGAGGGCCGGGCCGGTGGTGTCGTCTGAGGTGATGGCAATGTTATTACTAAAATCGATATCTTTGGCAGCCTGGCCCCACTTATTGGCAAGGTCGGCACTCGTAAGTGTTACCTTGAGAGAGGCGACGTCGTTCAGGTTCACTGCTTGAGAGCCACCAACGATGATGCCACCACTAGCCAGCCTTACGGTGACGGTCTTGCCGCTGACAACCGCGCCGTCCTGGAGGGCTATGCTTTCCGTAGTCGCATCAGTATTATCACTCACGCCAATACTGTTTTCATTGAAGTCGCCGTCGGAGGCAACCACGTCCACGTCGAAGGTGAGCACCAGCTGGTCGCCTTCGTCAATGGCGCCGCTGTTGTTGCTGTCGGCGTACTTGACCGACTGCAGGGTGGGCGGCTCCACACCGACCGGCGGCAGGATTGTCCGCAGCTCGCCTGTAGCCACATTCTGGCCCGAGGCAGCGGTGATGGCGTCCTGGCCGCGTGCAAGAGCAATCTGCTTACCGACCGGGTTAGTGTCAGCCCCTAACGTAATCACCAGTTCGTTCGAGTTGGCCCCCGCAGCGAAGGTGGCGTTGGGCAGGTAGTCTACGGGGCTGTCCGCATTATCTTTGACAAAGTCGCCAGCGGACAACTCGGCCACGTCAATCACTACCGGCTCCTTAAACACCAATGTGATGGTATCGCCGGCGGTCAGGCTGCCGGAGCCGTCAACGTCCTTGATCCTGATGTCGCCGGTTTCCAGCGTTACGGCGGCGGCAGTGGCACCGGTTGCCCGAATCTCCGCGGATTCGGTGAAGCTGTTGCCGAAGGTGTCCTGGATGCCGGTCGCCTTGAGCACGTAGGTCGCGTCTACGGTAAGGGCCGTAGCCGTCCAGAGGTAGGCAGTTTTACCGTCGGCGAGGAGGTCCACCTTGGTAATAGCCACCTGGTTGGCCGGGTTGGCCTTAAGGTAGAGCTGCCAATTAGCGGTGTTCTCCACGCTGGCGGCGTTCATGTTGCTGTCGAAGGTGGCCTTGAGCAGCTTGAGATCTGTACCGGTCTTGGACGCGACTATCGCGCTAGCCAGAGCCGAGGTGGCGCTGCTGGTGTAACTCACCGCGACCTGGGTCTCCGCGGTACCGGCGTCGTTACCGTTGCCGTTAGTGTCCACCAGCACGCCGGAGTTCCCCAGGCGCAGCTTGAGGGAGGTCTTGTCGGCTATGCCCTCAATGCTAGTAGCAGCGCTGTCCGGAACGCCGATCCACACCTCACTGGCGTAATCGCCGGTATTCGCGTAATCCTCGGACTTAGCGGCATCCTTGTAGAAATTGCTCACGCCAGTCAGGTCAGCGACTTCGGTCTGGTCGTTCCCGTCGGCGAAGAACTGGACGTCGTTGTCTTCATTGAAGTTATCCACGTTCATGCTGACCTTCTCGTTGAAGACCAGGTGTAACAGGTTGGTCTCCTCGTCGTAGGAGGCGGAGACGATGTAGGGCTTAACGTCGTCGTTCACGTAGGTCAGTGCGCCGTCCGTTACCCGGGCGTTGGCCTTGCCATCAATACCGGTAAAGACGCCACTGGTGATGTCAATGGCCGGCGATGCCGGAGCGTCACCTGTGCCCTCAAATTCAGAGATTGCCTCATCAGCAGTGGCTTCAAAGACCAAAGTGTCGCTACTGGTAATGGTCTTGAGGACCGCGCCCAGGTTGGCCAGGGTCTTGTTAGCCGCACCCTTCAGGGTTACGCCGGCAAAATTGGTGAAGGCGGAGACGTCAATGGCCCTGTCAAACACCAGGGTGAGCTGGTTGGCAAGCTCGTCGTAGGTAGCAGAAAGCAACCGGACGTATACCGCGGAGGTGGCCACGACAGATCCTGCGGCGTTGTCATTGCCAGCCAGGTCCTTGAAGGCGCCGGCCTGGACGTTTACCGTCAGGTCTTCCAGGGCCGCAACCTGGGACTTCAGCTCGGCGGTCAGGTCCAGCACGATACTTTCGGAGGAGCCAGTGCTGGATACGGTCGCCGTAGCCAGGCTGATGCCGCCGATGCTGATCTTACTCTGATCCACGTAAGCGTCGGACGCCTGGACTGTCTCGTTAGCAGTAAGGGTTAGCTTCCCGTTGGTACCGGCGTCCAGGTCGAGGGATGCGCTGACCAGGACCGGGGCCTGGGTGTCGGCGCCAATCCCGCCGGTGAAGTCTTTATAGCTGTTGACCGCAACGTAGTTCCCTACAGTATCCTTCACTCTGGTAGCAACGGCAGACGTTACCGGGTTTACAAACAGCCGGTACTGGACGGCGTCCAGGGTGCCCATATCCTCAACGCCCAGTGTGTCGGTAGTTGCTGTACTTAAGGTGATCAGCACTGTCTTGCCGTCGGCCTGCAGGACGGCATAGTCAGCATTACCACTGCTACCCAAGGTCAATTGTTCACCGGTGGTAACGTTACGCAGCACGTAGTTACTGATGGTTTCGGCGTTATTCTCGTCGACCGCCTCGCTGAAGACCACGACAAGCTGGTTGCCGTTGACGTTCTCAACGGAGACGATCTCCGGGGCCTTCTTGTCCACCAGGGTCACGCTGACCTGCTCGGCCGCGTTGCCGGCCTTGTCGGTGACGTCAATGGTCAGGGTCTGATTGGCGCCCTGCACTTCGTTCAGCAGCACGGAGTAGGTGTTGGCCGCTTCTTCGGCGGTGACTGCCAGGGTCTGGCCGGCCTGGGCCACGGCGATGTCCTCGGCGGTAACGTTGGCGTCTTCAACGGTAAAGGTGAGCTTCTGCTGGTCGGCAGTCACGTCCACGGTGGCCGCGGCGACGGTGATGACCGGAGCAGTCAAATCAATGGTGAACCTCACGGTCTGGGTGGCTTCGTTGCCGACTGCGTCAGTGGCAGTGACTACCAGCTCGTGGGCGCCCTCAGCGGCGATCTCGGAGCCGTTGTACTCGGCGCCATCCAGGGTCATGGTCACGGTGGCGGCCTCATCATCCACGGTGATTACCGGGGTGACGGCGCTGTTGTAGATCTGGCCATCGGCCACTCCTTCAATGGTGATGACCGGAGCCTCGGTATCGGGAGCGGTGTAGTTCACGTCTACGGTGAAGGTCTGCCCCCTGTATTCGAAGGTGACGGTGTTGGTACCATCCACCAGCGGGGACGGGGTGAAGTCGGTGATGGTGGCGGTGGTACCGTCGCTAAAAGTAACTTCAATGGTGGTGGCGTCAATAGCACTGACACTTTTTACAGTGAGCGGAGCTTCAGCTTCAACAGTTACAGCGTTTGAGTCAACATAATTCCCAGAGTCGCCGTAAGCTACGCTGTATACTACTTCCTGATCAGCATTGGTGGCTTCCGGCAAAGCTACTCCTATTATTCTCAATGTTTTTGTTGCCTCGTCCCAGCTGGAAGTTCCGCCTCTCCATACGAATGTTTCGTCCAATTCGCCGTTAATGTATCTTTTTATATCAACAGATGGAGCCGTTGGAGTTTCCTCGGGAACAGCGCTTAAAACTACTTCCAGGTCTACGGAACCATTAGCTTTAACAGCGCTCACCGAGACAATCTCCACCACTTCCGGCCGGATGTCGCCAATCACGGCCTGGCCGTTTTCCACACGCAGTTCCTTTTGAACATCAGGCTTGTTGGTCTGGTAAGCGGGGTCATTGACGATGTCGGCGAAGCGCTTGCCCGCACCAAGGGCCTTCTGATAGTCCAGGACTTTCTGGTCGTCGGTTTCCACAATAACCGGCGCGCCGGTTTCTTCAGCTTCACCGACGTACTGCTTGACGGCATTGTACAGGGTGTTGTCATCGTTCATGGCGTCGTTTACAGCTTTGGCGTAGTCCACCTTCACCATGTCGCTGCCGCTCTTGAAGTAGACGTACTGCGGCACGGCGGCAAAGGCCACGCTGGAGAACAGGAACACCAGCGCCACGGCTAAGGTGATAACCCGCATGTGCTTAACGCGAGGCATCAAGTGACACAACCTCCTTTGATTTCCTGAACGTTTTTCACATTACAATCATCAACAATTCAGTTATTTGTTATGAAACACCCTCACACTATCCCATCACCCCTTTGCAATGGCTGTCCAGTTTCGTTTAAGAACCCATGGCAACCACTGTTGCGGTGCCTTCGTCGCTGCTCCCGTTGGTGGTGGTGACCACGACGTTAACGGTGTCTCCCACCTTCAGGTTGTCCAAAACGCCTTCCCATCTCTGATCCACTGCATTATACTGCAGGGCCTGGCCGTTGGCGGTGACGGAAGCAGCTTCAACGCCTTCATTAAGGAACACCCAAACGCGGGTCTGGCCAAACAGGTCCAGTTTGGCGCGTATTTCCTTGATGGCCTCCACAGGGCCGGGAGCGGGAGGTTCCTGTACGGTGATGACGATCTTGCCGGCCAGGGATTCCGCAGTGGTGCCGGCGGGCACTTCCGCGCGCCACTTGCTCCTGTCGGGCTGCTGCACCGCCGCCTTACCCGCGATGGTCACGGCCGTTACCTTATCCACATACTCGGCCTTGATGGTGATGGTGGCGTAGGTCTTCTGGGTAAGGTCGCTGTAGCTGATCAGCGGCAGCCCTTCCATCTCGGCAGGCCACTGGCCGGGAGCGGGAGGTTCCTGCACGGTGATGACGATCTTGCCGGCCAGGGATTCCGCAGTGGTGCCGGCGGGCACTTCCGCACGCCACTTGCTCCTGTCGGGCTGCTGCACCGCCGCCTTACCCGCGATGGTCACGGCCGTTACCTTATCCACATACTCGGCCTTGATGGTGATGGTGGCGTAGGTCTTCTGGGTAAGGTCGCTGTAGCTGATCAGCGGCAGCCCTTCCATTTCAGCGGGCCACGGTTTGGCTACGGGTTTTTCCACCGCTTTGCCGGTTTCATCAACCACCAGTTCCACATCGGGCCTGGGTTCGGTTCCTTTGTAATTATCGTCGGCCACCACCTGCTGGTAGGGCTTTTTGTCCTTCAAGGCCTTGCTCCAGTCAACCACCGAGCCGTCGTCGTTTTTTACCACAATGGGCCGGAAATTGTCCTGGGCGTCAATATAGGCCCTCTTCAGTTCCTGCAGCAGGGCGGTATTCCCGGCCGCAGCCTGGTCCATAGCCTTCTGATAGTCCACCTGCACTATCTGGCCTGCGGCATTTTGATAGAAAATGATACTGGGAGTTGCTGCGAACGCCACGGCGCTGAACATGAACACCAGCGCCAGGGTCAATGCCAGAACGCGCAGCGCTTTTTTAGCGTTCATTTACGGCTCTCTCCCCTTTTTCATTAAAGTTCCCGCACGGTAATATCCCGGGTCTGCACACCCTGAGCCGTGGTTACCTTCACAGTTACCGTGTCGCCCTTATTCAGCCCCCAGAGAGTGACCTTGTAAAAGTCGCCGCTCAAGGTCATGGGCTGACCGTTGGCGGTGACGCTGGTGGCAGTCACCCCGCTTTTGAGCCATACATATACGTTGGTATCGCCGAACAACCCCAAACCGGCATCGGCTTTCTCTATCACATCCACCGCCGGCTTCAGGGTAACCTTAAAGTCGGCGTCCACCACGGTGACGCTGCCTTCCAGGGTCTTCTGCCACTCATTGGTGCCGGGGCGCCGGTTCATCACCTGACCCTTTACCGTGACCGTATCGACCTGCTCGGCATACTCCGGCTTGATCTCGGCCACCACCACGGTGTTGCCCAGGGGGTCGGTCAGAGTCACATAGGATTTAATCTCTACGGGCAGAGCTGACACGGGCGGTGCCGGATTAACCGTCACCACGCAGGTAGCCGTCTTGCCGCCGTCTTCGGTTTTAACGGTGATGTTGGCCGTGCCGGCCGCCACTGCGGTCACCCTGCCGGTGTCGTCCACCGTGGCCACGGCGGTGTTGCTGCTGCTCCAGGTAACCTTTTTATTGGTAGCGTTGCTCGGTGACACGGTGGCCGTCAGCTGGACACTTTCACCGACGGTCATGGTCAGGCTGGTTTTATCCAGGGTCACGCCGGTAACGGGTATGGTGGTCGACCCACCGCCGCCACCGCCGCCACCGCTGGTACGCACTACGGTCACTTCGCAGGTATCTTTAAAATTGCCGTCCGCGGTGGTGACAGTGATGGTAGCCTTGCCTTCAGCCACGCCTTTAACGTTGCCCTGGTCATCCACGGTGGCGATCTTCTCGTCGCTGGTGGACCAGGTCACTTTCTTGTTGGTGGCGTTGTCCGGGATAACGGTGGCCTTCAGCTGCACCGTGGAGCCTACGCTAAGGCTCAGCGTATTCTTATCCAGCTTTACCCCGGTAACCTTCACTTCTTCCTCCGGCGGTTGCGGAGTTTCTCCGGTGATGGCCCGGTCAAGAACCACCACGGTTTCCGCCCGGGTGATGGACCTGGTCGGCCCAAAGGTGCCGTCGGAGTAGCCGCCCATCACGCCTTTGGCCACCACAGCGGCCACGCTGCCCCGGGCCCAGCTGCCGATTCGACCGGCGTCCTTAAATTTGCCCAGTACGCTTGCATCGCCGCTCCCCAGGTTCAAAAGACGGCTGATGATGGAAGCGGCCTCCTGGCGGGTGATGGGCTGGTTCGGCCGGAAGGTCCCGTCTTCATAGCCGCCCACATAGCCGGCGCTCACGGCTGCGGCAACCTCACGGTAAAACCAGTCACCGGGCCTGACATCTTTGAAATTGACTGCTGCGCCGGGATTCTGCTTCTCCATGGCCCTGTTTACCAGGGCAACGAATTCGGCTCTGGTCACGGCTTTATTCGGCCGGAAGGTGCCGTCCTGGTAGCCGCCCACCAGGCCCTTATCCGCCCATTTTTCCACCTGTTTCTGCGCCCAGTGGCCGTTCAGATCGGGAAAACCGGCATAGGCCGCACCGGCCAGGGCCAGAAGCAGGCAGAACACCAGGGTTACTGCCAGCAATTTCGACTTCATCGCGCGCTATTACCACCTTTCCCTAAATGCAACCCTTCAACAGCGCTTCCTGCTCGCGTCTTCCACCGGAACATCAGCCCTGATAATCAAAATTCCCAGCATTAATTACTGCTGTTCCCCCGGGTCAGGTTCCTCCAATCGCGAACCGTGATTATCCCGGCCAAAAAAAAGCTCGTCCACGGTCACGCCGAAGAAGTCGGCCAGTTTCTTCTCCACCTCCTTGCGGGGGTGGCGGTGACCGCCTTCAATCATGGCGTAGGAGCTCTGGCTGATGCCCACAGCTTCGGCTACCTGCCGCTGGCTGAGGCCCATTTTGAGCCTCAACTGGTACATCTTTTCATTTCTCACCCCGCTCACCCTTCGGCTGGTGTTGAAAGAACAAAACCTCCCCCCTTCCTGCCCGGCTGCAGCACCGGCCGGCCCGTTTCAACCCCGCGGTGCCAGCCGGCTGCCGTCACCCTCTGACTATTACTATAATCACAATTCGCGATTGCTGTCAAGGGTCCACCGGTTAAAATTTGCGCCGAACGTAAATAATTAGTAGAAGGTTTTTATTTCTTATCACATTATGCGCTTGAACGGAAAATCCGTTTTTTATTTTCTTTCCCGACTTCACAAAACGTGTTAAATTACGATCGGGGTGAACCAACATGCCTTCCCTCGGCGAAAGGCTGGCCTATTTGCGTAATCAAAGGGGATTGTCCCAGGCGGAACTGGCCCGCCTGTTACATATGGGGCAGAGCACCATTGCCATGTACGAGAAAAACAGGCGCTCGCCGGACAACCAGTCTCTCAAACGGCTGGCCGATTTCTTCGGCGTTTCGACGGATTACCTGCTGGGACGCACCGACCGGCCTTACGGAACCGGCGGAGAGGGTGCACCCGGGAATGCACCCCATGACGAGAAGCTGTATGCAGTTGCGGCCGACCCCCTGTTTGCCGACCTGCTCAGGCAGGTACCGGACCTGACGGAGGAAGAAAAACAGTCCCTGGTTGAGCACTGGGAGTGGGCCCTGCGCTTTATAAAGAAGGAGAGGGAGCGGCGCAGGAAAAGGGAGGAAGGGAACCGGAAGGGATGACAGGGCGAGGACAGCGCCTCATCCAACGAGGAGTAATGATTTTTTTATCCTCCCCAGCCTTTCGACAAAATCCGACACAACCGTGGTTTATAATAAAATGAGAAATAGTTCAAGGACACGCTGGTATCCTTGAGAATGTTTCTGCCGAGCGGAGGGGTAGCCTTGAATTCAGCCGTCCGGCTGGCCCTGGCCCTGATCAAGAAGTACCGTCTCGAGGGGCCACCGGGTGTTTACCAGCTGTACAGGATAGCCAGGAGCGAAGGGATCATCCTGACCCGCTTCCCGTTTAAAGGCCGGGTCAGGGCAAGATACGTACGCACGGGGGACGGCATCGCGCTGCTCACGGTGAAAAAGGGGCTTACCAGGCCGGAACTGAAGCACATGCTGGCCTACGGGCTGGGCCAGCACTGCCTGAATGTCACCAGCGGCATATACGTGGACGGGTTGACCGGGAGAGGGGAAGAAGAAAACGCCGCCGAAGATTTTGCCGCCCTCCTCCTGCTGCCCCCGGGGACGGGCAGTGCAGGGACAAAATTCCAGAAGATTCATGAAGTGGTGGATGCCTTTCACATACCCGCACCCCTGGTGCGCCGCCGGTTCAACCTGGAAAAGTGGTTGACAAAGCACGAACATGTGGTTCAGGAGTACGCCCCCTTCCCGGCAGGCGCCCGGCCGGCCGCCGGTAGACTTCAGGCATGATTACCCGGAAATTCTGCCGGGATTATCCTTCCCCAGCCGGGCCGCCGCCCGGGAGGCCCACACCGCACCCAGTTCCACTTCCAGGCGCACGCCCTCCGGGGTATATTCCCGCGACAATACCTCCCCTTTTTCGTAGAGCAGGTTGAGCACGTCTCCCCGCTGGTAGGGCACCAGGAACTCCCGCCGCACCCTTTGATCCCTCAAGACTTCCATGATGAGCCGGCGCAGTTCATCCAGGCCCTGACCCGTTAGAGCGGAAACCGCCACCGCCGGCCTGCCCGACGGAAGCAGCCAGGGTTCTTCAGCAGTCAAACGGTCAACTTTATTGAAAACCAGAATGGCGGGCTTCTCCCCCGCCCCCAGGGAGGCCAGCACATCGTCCACCGCTTTAACCTGGTCCGGGTAATCCGGGTTGCTCACATCCACCACGTGCAGGAGCAGGTCCGCTTCCGTCACTTCCTCCAGGGTGGCCCGGAAGGCGGCCACCAGGTGGTGGGGCAGGCGGCGGATGAAACCGACCGTGTCAGTAAGCAGCACCACCTCATTGTTGGGCAGTACCAGGCGCCGGGTGGTGGGGTCCAGGGTGGCAAACAACCTGTCTTCGGCCGGTACGCCCGCCCCCGTGAGGGCATTGAGGAGGGTGGACTTGCCGGCGTTGGTATACCCCACCAGGCTGACCAGGGTCAGGGGCACGTCCTGCCGCCTGGTGCGCAGCAGGGTCCGGTGCCGGCGCACTTCGTCGAGCTCCCGGCGCAGATCGGTGATGCGCCTTTTTATGCGCCGACGGTCGGTTTCCAGCTTCGTTTCGCCGGGCCCCCGGGTGCCAATGCCGCCCCCCAGCCGGGAAAGCCCGGTTCCTTTCCCCGCCAGCCGGGGGTAGAGGTATTCCAGCTGGGCCAGTTCTACCTGCAGCCTGCCCTCCCGGGTACGGGCCCGCCGGGCAAAGATGTCCAGGATGAGCTGGGTGCGGTCGATAACCCGCACCCCCAGTTCCTCCTCCAGGTTGCGCACCTGGGCGGGGGAAAGCTCATGGTCGCAGATTACCAGGTCAACCCCCAGTTCCCGGCAGGCGGGAGCTATTTCATCGCGCACCTTGCCCCGCCCCAGAAAGGTGGCCGGGTCCGGCCGGCGGGCGCGCTGCACCACCCTGCCCACCACCCGGGCCCCGGCCGTGTCCGCCAGCCGGGCCAGCTCGTCCAGGGATTCCTCAACTTCACGTTCATCTTCGTGCGGCAATTGAAGGGTTATAAGTAATACTTTTTCGTAATCAGGCAATTTTTGCATGCGCACCAAACCTTCAAAGACTTTTTTAATCCGCATAACTTCCGTGGCTATTTAGGTACGGGCATTGCACCTCATCTCACACCACCAACTTCACTTCCGCCCCGCAGCAACGGCAGCGGTTCCCTTCCAGTCCACGCACCTGCACCCTGTAGCCGGTGCGGCGGATGAGGGTTTCGCCGCAGGCCGGGCAGAAGGTGTCGCCGCCGTTCAGCTCCGGGGCGTTGCCGATGTAGACGTAGCGGAGCTTTTCGAGGGCTATCTCCCGGGCTTTTTGCAAAGTCTCCAGGGGCGTGGGCGGCAGGTCAAACTTGTAATTGGGGAAATAGCGGGAAAAGTGCAGGGGTATATCCGGGTCGAGCCCGGCCACCCAGTCCACCAGGCGGCGTATCTCCTCTTCCGAATCGTTTAAGCCGGGAACCAGCAGGGTGGTCAGCTCCACGTGGCAGTGCCCGTGGGCGATCTCCACCGCACGCAGCACCGGTTCCAGGTGGCCGGCGCACGTCCCGCGGTAATATTCATCGGTAAAGCCCTTCACATCAATATTCATGGCGTCGATGTAGGGCAGGATCTGCCGCAGGGGTTCTTCGTTGACGTATCCGTTGGTAACCAGTACGTTCTTCAAACCCTCCTGGCGGGCCAGGCGGGCCGTATCGTAAACGTACTCGTACCACATGAAAGGCTCGTTATAGGTATAGGCCAGGCCCACGTTGGGGTAGCCCCGGGCGATTTGCTCCCTGGCCGCGGCCACGGCCTGGGCCGGGCTCAAATAGAGGGTATGGGGGTCGGCGTGGGCAATCTGCCAGTTCTGGCAGAAGCCGCAGCGCAGGTTGCAGCCCACGCTGCCCAGGGAAAGGATGTCGCTGCCCGGGTAGAAGTGGTAAAGGGGCTTTTTTTCAATGGGGTCCAGGGCGTAAGAGGAAACCCGACCGTAATTGAGGGTGTAAAGGATGCCCTGCTGGTTTTTCCGTACCCGGCAAAAGCCGGTATGGCCGTCCCTGATGCTGCAGAGCCTGGGGCAGAGGCGGCAAAAAGTGCGGCCGCGGTCCCCTTTTTCGTAAAAAAGCGCCTCCTGCACGCATAATTCCCCCCCGTACCCCACCTTCAGTGATACCTTTTCACTTCAAAGCGCATGAGCTTGACGGGCTCATGGGGGCCGATGCCCGCCTTCCGCCGGGCGATGGCCACCTGCTGCTCGGCCGTGTCTACACCCTCCAGGTCGGGCAGGAGCAGCCCCTGCCGGCCGCCCGCCTGCACAATGACGCCGTATTTTTTGGGATCCAGGCCGGCCATGCTCTCCACCGGTTCCGGCTCCTGGAGCACGTCCACGGAGATTTCCAGCTCCGGCAGTTCATCTTCCGTAACCGGGTAAAACCGGGGGTCCCGCACGGCGGCGCTGATGGCGTTCATGGCCACCTCTTCCACGATGTGCTTGTACTGGGGCGTAACGGTCCCGATGCACCCCCGCAGCTGGCCGTGCTTGTGGAGGGACACAAAGGCACCGGCCCGGCGGGCAAACTCGGGCGGGATGCCCGTATCGTCGTAAAGCCGGGACCGGCCGGCAAAGTAGTTTTCCAGGGAGCGCCGGGCCACCCGCACGAGAAAGCTTTCATTACGTAGACGTTCTTCCCGGGCCTTTTGTTCCGCCGCGTTTAGTTTTTCCCAAAGCCGCCTCCGGGGATCCGGTTCTCCGGGAGCAAGGGAGGCCACCATGTAACCCACGCCGAAAGGCCCTTCGTAGGAAAGAACCTCCGCCTCTACGGCCAGCCCGTCAAAGGCGCCGAAGGCCATGATAATGGGCCGCAGGCCGCATTCCCCGGCCCGCTCCACCAGCCCGGCGTCCAGGTTCAAAATTCCCTCGATGTCTCCTGCCGCCACCAGGCGGGCGATTTCCCGGTCGAACTCCTGGCCCCGGGGATCGTAACCGGCCGGCGCGTCCGGGGTCAGGCGGTGGGACAGGTCGCCGCTGGCCAGGACGGCCACCTTTTTGCCTAGCTTTTCCGCCGCCCCGGCCACGGCCATGCCGAAGGCGTAGAGCTGGCGGTAAGGCAAAAGCCCCATGGCCACCGGCACCAGGGGCAGGTTCACACCCGCCGCGCGCAGGAAGTAAAGGGGCACCATGGTCCCGTGGTCCAGTTCCAGGTCCAGGCCGTAGCGCCGGGCCGTTTTTTCATCCACCTGCAGGACGGTTATGCCCGGTTCCCCGGCCCGGGCCGCTATTTCCCGCACCAGGGCCGGGTCGTTTTCCACCTTGAAGCTTACCCGGCGGGCGCCAAACCGGCCCAGGTCACCCCGCACCTCTTGAGCCGCCAGGATGGCGATACCGTCCCGGAAAACCGGGCCGTGAGGGGAAATCACCACCAGCGTATCGGCCCCGCTTTCCTTCACCCGGCGGCCGAGTTCCAGCATGGCCTGCCGGGTGGAAATGACCTTGTCCGCCTCCGCCCCGCCCACTTCGGGGACCATGACCGGGGGGTGGGGGCAGATGCCGCCGTAGACTACGGGCATTTCAACCACCTCGCTTAACCGCGGATTCCACCAGGTGCAATAAAAATTATATCGCCATGCGCCCCACAGCACCCATGTAGATGAAGGAAGCACCCAAAAAAACCAGGAAGGCGCCGCAGGACACCAGGATGCCCCGGTAAATGGACGGGGTTAAAAAGCGCCGGCCGCCGGCCACCGCCGCCGCCACCAGGCCGTACCAGGCCAGGTCCGATAAAATATGGCCGCCAAAGAAACTCACCAGCCCGGCGGTTCCCTGCTTTAAGGAGAGGACTATGTAACCCAAACCCACCGTGGCCCACCACAGCGTCCAGTAGGGGTTGGACAGGCTGACCAGAACCCCCGCCAGCACGGGGTGCATCCTCCCGGCGGGCAGGGGGCCGGCCTTTCGAGAGGCGGGGTTGGAACCGCCTCCCGGCGGCGCCGGACCTGCCTGAACCGGCTGCCCGCAGCCCACGTTCAGCACCACCCGGCCCAACCAGGCATCCCGGGCCATGCCCCAGCCCAGGTAGATTAAAAAAATCCCCCCCACCACGGCAATGCTCCTGCCCACCACGGGAGCGGTGAGCAGGGAAGCCAGGCCCAGGGACAGGGCAATGACCAGCGTCCCCTCCAGCAGGGCATGGCCCAGCACAATCAGGGGGCCGGCCGCAAACCCCCGCCGGGCGCTTTCCCCGATGGTCACCGTGAGAAGAGGCCCGGGCATCATGGCACCGGAAAGTCCCACCACAAAAGCCGTTGTAAAAATGGCCATCAGTTCCAATAAAATCCCTCCCCGGGCAACATTTTCTGTATATGTGGAGGAAAATCCTGCCCGGGTACAAAATTTTGCCCCGGTACCCGTGTTGGACCCGCCGGACAAAATGATTATCATAAGTGTTCCCCTTTTCCCCTTTTTGTAAAAACCCCTTGACCGGCAAGAAAAAATAGAATATTCTTTATATGACTGAATGCTCACTCATTTCAAAAAGGAGGCGAGGTTATGCGGCGCAGGATCAGGAAAGCTGCCGTGCTGGGCGCCGGCGTGATGGGCGCGGCCATAGCCGGACACCTGGCCAACGCAGGCATCCCTACTTACCTGCTCGACATCGTACCCCGGGAACTCACCCCGGAGGAAGCCAAACAGGGCCTGACCCTGGAACACCCCCGGGTACGCAACCGCCTGGCGACAAAGGCCATTGAACAACTGGTGAAGGCCAAACCGGCCCCCCTCTACCTGCCGGAAAACGCGGAGCTCATTACCCCGGGCAACCTGGAGGACCACCTGGACAGGCTGGCCGAAGTGGACTGGATCATCGAAGTGGTGGTGGAACGGCTGGACATCAAGCAAAACCTCCTGGCCCGGGTGGAGAAATACCGCCGGCCGGGCACCATCGTCAGTTCCAATACCTCGGGCCTTTCCATCAACAAGATGGTGGAAGGCCGCCAGCTGGAATTCAGGCAGCACTTTCTGGGCACCCACTTCTTCAACCCTCCCCGCTACATGCGCCTTTTAGAGATCATCCCGGCCCGGGACACCCTGCCGGAAATCGTGGACTTCATGAAGGATTTCGGTGAACGGGTGCTGGGCAAGGGCGTGGTAATCTGCAAGGACACCCCCAACTTTATTGCCAACCGCATAGGCGTCTACGGCATGTGCGCCACCATCCGGGCCATGCTGGACACCGGCCTCACGGTGGAGGAGGTGGACGCCCTCACCGGCCGGGCCCTGCTGCGGCCGAAAAGCGCCTCCTTCCGCACCCTGGACATGGTCGGACTGGACGTGCTGGCCCATGTGGCCCGGAACATGTATGAGGCCGTGGACGACCCGGCGGAAAAGAAAACCTTTACCGTTCCCGACTTCTTAAAGGAAATGGTGGCCAGGGGCTGGCTGGGGGATAAAACCGGCCAGGGCTTTTACAAAAAAGTGAAGGGCGCTGCCGGAACCGAGATCTATGCCCTGGACTACAAGACCCTGGAATACCGCCCCAGGCAAAAGGCCCGGTTCCCCTCCCTGGAAATGGCCAGGACCGCCGGCAGCCCCGACAAACAGCTCCAGGCGCTGCTTTTCGGCAAGGACAAGGGGGCGCAATTTGCCTGGCGCATTACCAAGGAAGTGCTGGTGTACGCGGCCAGCAAGCTGCCCGAAATTGCCGGCGACATCCAGTCCGTGGACGAAGCCATGAAATGGGGCTTCAACTGGGACCTGGGCCCCTTTGAGCTGTGGGACGCCATCGGCGTGCCGCGCATGGTGGAAAGGCTGAAAGCCGAAGGGGAACCCGTGCCGCCCGTGGTGGAGGAACTGCTGGCAGCGGACCGGACCTCTTTCTATGAAAAGAGGGAAGGCATCCGTTACATCTTCGACTGGCGCACCAGGGAAAGCAGGCAGGAGCACATCCCGGAAGGGGTCATTTTCCTCGCCCCCCTGAAGGAGCAGAACCGGGTAGTCAAGTCCAATTCCGGCGCCAGTTTAATTGACCTGGGCGACGGGGTACTCTGCCTGGAGTTTCATTCCAGGGCCAATGCCATCGGCGGCGACATTGTTCAAATGATTAACTATGCCGTGAAGGAAGTGGAACAAAATTACGAGGGCCTGGTCATAGGCAATTACGGTCGCCACTTCTCCGTGGGCGCCAACCTGATGCTCATTTTAATGGAAGCGGAAGACGAGGAATGGGACGAACTGGACCTGATGATCCGGGAGTTTCAACAGGCCAACATGAAGTTGAAGTTCTGCTCCAAACCGGTGGTGGCCGCGCCCCACAGCATGGCCGTGGGCGGGGGCTGCGAGGTCTGCCTGCACTGCCACCGGGTCAACGCCCACGCAGAAACCTACATGGGCCTGGTGGAGGTGGGCGTGGGCCTGCTGCCGGCAGGCGGCGGGTGCAAGGAAATGGTCCTGCGGGCCATGGAACGGCAGACTCCCGAAACCCAGATCAAGGTGGGAGGCATCAACACGGTCCAGCCCCTGATTAACCGGGCCTTTGAAACCATTGCCATGGCCAGGGTATCCACCAGCGGCCCGGAGGCCGTCAAGCTGGGTTACCTGCGCCCCACCGACCGCATCACCACCAACCGGGACCGGGTTATCGGCGATGCCAAGAACCTGGTGCTGGAAATGGCCCGCCGGGGTTTCCGTCCTCCCCGCCCGGCCACCATCCCGGCCGTGGGCACCGCCGGCTACGCCGCCCTGCAGCTGGCCATCGAGACCCTGCGCTGGGGCAACCAGATCACCGAACATGATGCCAGGATCGCCAAAAAAATTGCCTGCGTGCTTACCGGCGGCGGCGTAACCCCCGGCACTCCCATCACCGAGCAGGATCTTTTGGACCTGGAAAGGGAGGCCTTCCTGAGCCTTTTAGGCGAACCCAAAACCATCGAACGGATCCGCCATATGCTGGCCACCAACAAGCCCCTGCGGAATTAAATCATGCGAAAGACGACCGCCTTCAGCCAATCTGTACTGAGAACGGAGGGATCTCGGAAATGCAGGAAGCCGTAATTGTCAGCGCCGTGCGCACGGCGGTGGGCAAGGCCCCCCGGGGAAAATTGAGGAACACCCGCCCCGAGGACATGGCAGAAGCGGTGCTGAAAGAAGCCCTGGCCCGGGTACCCGGGCTGGATCCGGCGGAGATAGACGACGTAATTTTCGGTTGCGCCTTTCCCGAGGCCGAGCAGGGGATGAACGTCACCCGCAACATAGTCCTGAAGGCCGGACTGCCGGACAGCGTCCCGGGAGCCACGGTGAACCGCTACTGCTCCTCCGGCCTGGAAGCCATAGCCATCGCCGCCACCCGGATCATGGCCGGTTTCGCCGAAGTTTATGTGGCCGGGGGCGTGGAGAGCATGAGCCTGGTGCCTATGGGCGGCAATAAAACCATGCCCGACCCGGACCTGATGGAACGGATGCCCGAAGTCTACATGGGCATGGGCTACACCGCCGAAAATGTGGCCGAGCGCTATAACATCAGCCGGGAAGACCAGGACGCCTTTGCCCTGGCCAGCCACCGAAAGGCCATCGCCGCCATAAACGCGGGGAAGTTCAAGGACGAAATCGTACCCCTGACGGTCACCGAGAGGATCCGGCAGAACGGGAAACTGGTGGAAAACAGCTTTGTCTTCGACACCGACGAGGGCGTCCGCCCCGACACCAGCATGGAGGCCCTGGCCCGGTTAAGGCCCGCTTTCAAGGTGGGGGGAACGGTCACGGCGGGCAATTCCTCCCAGACCAGCGACGGAGCGGCCTGCGTGGTGCTGATGAGCGGGCGCAAAGCGGCGTCCCTGGGGTTAAAGCCCCTGGCCGTTTTCCGGGCCTACGCCGTGGGGGGCTGCCCGCCGGAAATCATGGGCATCGGCCCCACCGTAGCCATTCCCAAGGCGCTTAAACTGGCCGGGCTGACCAAAGATCAGATTGACCTCTTTGAGCTGAACGAAGCCTTTGCTTCCCAGGCCCTGGCCTGCATCAGGATTCTGGAGCTGGACCCGGCCAGAATCAACGTCAACGGCGGCGCCATCGCCCTGGGCCATCCCCTGGGCTGCACCGGGGCCAAGCTGACCACCACCCTGCTCTACGAGATGCAGCGCCGGCAGGCCCGCTACGGCGTGGTGAGCATGTGCATTGGCGGGGGCATGGGAGCAGCAGGAGTGTTTGAGAGAACGTGAAGCCCCATGTTAAATAAGTTCAAGACTAAGGAGGTTATTCTCATGCTTCAAAAAGGCGGCGCTTTTCTCTTGGAGGACATTGACCCCCAGGATGTGTTTACCCCCGAGGATTTTACCGATGAGCACCGCATGATTCAAAGCACGGTGGCCGACTTCGCGGTCAACGAGCTGGCCCCTAAAGCCGAGGAACTGGAGAACCAGCCCGAAGGGCTCATGCGGGAGCTCATGCAAAAGGCGGGCGAATTGGGCCTGCTCTCCGCAGACATCCCCGAGGAATACGGCGGCGCAGACCTGGGGAAAGTAGCCTCGTGCCTCATTGCCGAAAACGTGGTGGCAGGCGGGTCCTTTGCCGTTACCCACAGCGCCCACACGGGCATCGGCACCATGCCCATCCTTCTTTTCGGCAACGAAGAGCAAAAGAAAAAATACCTGCCGCGGCTGGCCAGCGGTGAGGCTATTGCCGCCTATGCCCTCACTGAGCCCAACGCCGGTTCCGACGCCCTCTCCATCCGCACCAGGGCCGTCCTTTCGCCCGACGGCAAGCACTACCTCTTAAACGGCGAAAAGATGTTCATCACCAACGGCGGCATTGCCGACGTGTATATTACCTATGCCAAGGTAGACGGGGATAAGTTTACCGGCTTCATCGTCGAGCGGAATACTCCGGGATTCTCCCTGGGCCAGGAAGAAAAGAAAATGGGTATTAAGGGTTCCTCCACCCGCAGCCTCATCTTTGAAGATGCCAGGGTACCGGTGGAGAACGTCCTGGGCGAAATTGGCAAGGGGCACCTCATTGCTTTCAACGCCCTCAACATCGGCCGCTTCAAGCTGGGCGCGGCCTGCGTGGGCTCCTGCAAGCTGGCCCTGGAGCACGCAGCCAAGTACGCCCTGCAGCGGGTACAGTTTGGCCAGCCCATTGCCCGGTTCGGCCTCATCCAGCACAAGCTGGCCATGATGGCAGCCAGGACCTATGCCGTCGAAAGCGTCATTTACCGCATAGCCGGTATGCTAGAAGAGGCCCTGGCGGATAAAAAAGAAGGCCCTGCCGCTGTAGAGGCTATTAGTGAGTATGCCATCGAATGCTCCATTGCCAAGGTACTGGCCTCCGAGGTGCTGGACTACGTGGTGGACGAGATGGTGCAAATTTACGGCGGCTACGGCTATATTCAGGAATACCCCGCCGAGCGGTTCTACCGCGACTCGCGCATCAACCGCATCTTTGAGGGCACCAACGAGGTCAACCGGTTGCTCATTCCGGCCACTATCGCCCGCCGGGCCATGAAGGGACAGCTCAATTTCCTCGGCGCTGCCAGGGCCCTTGCCCGGGAAATTTTAAACCTGCGGGCCACCCTGCCCGAAGACGACGGCAAGCCCCTGGCTGCCGAGCGGCAAATGCTGGCCATGGCCAAAAAGCTCTTCCTCTTCATTGGCGGTCAAGCGGTGGAAAAATACATGGATAAGCTGGCCCAGCAGCAAGAAATCATGGGGATTTTGGCTGACCTGGCTATTGTCATCTACGCCATGGAAAGCGCTATTGTGCGGGTGTTAAAAGCGCACGGAAACGGTCAGGCGGATAAAAAGCTTCTCCTGGCCCAGGCCTACGTGCACGACACCTACCCCCTGCTGGAAAAGTGGGCCCGGGAGGCCATGTGCTTCCTGTTCGAAGGGGATATGCGGCAGACCCAGCTCTCCATCGTCAAGCGGATGTGCAAACACCAGCCGGTGGACCTGATCGGCCTGCGCCGGCAGATTGCCGACCGGGTACTCACAGCGGAAAAATATGTGGTATAATATTCCCCAGTACGGGAAAGGAGTTTACACGTGGCCAGGAGAAGCGGCGACAAGTACAGGGCTATTATTGAAGCGGCGGTAAAGGTGATTGCCGAAAACGGCTACCATAACGCCCAGGTTTCCAAAATCGCCCGGGAGGCGGGGGTGGCCGACGGCACCATCTACCTTTACTTCCGCAACAAGGAAGATGTGCTCATTTCCCTGTTCAAGGTGAAGATGGGCGAGTTTATTGCGGCGGTAAAGCGGGAACTGCAAGCCTGTGCCGGGGCCGCGGAGCAGCTGGCCCGCCTGATCGAGCTGCATTTCACCAGGCTGGAGGCGGACCGCCACCTGGCCACGGTAATGCAAATACAACTGCGGCAGTCGGACCCCACCATTCGCCAGGGCATAACCGAACCCCTGAGGGCTTATTCCCGGCTCATCGAGGGGGTTGTCTCCCGTGGCATCGAAACCGGGGAGTTCCGGGCCGACCTGGACGTGCGCCTGGCCCGGCAGATGATTTTCGGAACCATGGACGAGGTGGCCACCTGCTGGGTGATGTCTCACCGCCCTTACAGCCTGGTGGCCCTGGCGCCGGAGGTTTACCGGTTGCTTTTCCGGGCCCTGGCGGCAAAGGACGGCTAACCCCGGAATGGCTATAAGGGCCTGCCCCTGCCGGCAGGCCCTTTGGTACAGTTATGGGTTTCTTTGATTTCGTTTGACCTTTCCTGCTGTTCGTTAAGGAAAGGAGAGTTATACAAGGGTGTCCATGGAAACGGTATGCCGCAACCAGCACGGTAAGGAAGTGGTCATTGGCCGCAGCCATGGAATTATTCGAGAGTAAGTTTGTTTAAAAACATGGTCGTTCCAAAATCTTTCGAGCCTGCATACCGCAGGCCTTTTTTTGTGGGGCAAAAACTGGCTTGAAGCCCCGGCATCAACAAAAGTAAACCTGTAGTTACCGGGCCTGCTACATCATAACTATTTAGACAAGTATAGAACACCATTATCAACTTGACAAGGAACCAAACTAAATAATATAATGAGGTTAATTTGATAATCTTCGAAATGTCCGGAAGGACGTGATTACCATGGGACTGAGCATGGTCTTCAAGGCACTGGGAGACGACACGCGGCGGGAAATCCTCCGCCTCCTGGCCCGGGGAGACATGACCGCCGGCGAGATTGCCCGCGCCTTTTCCCTTTCCCGGCCCACCATCTCCCACCACCTGCATATCCTCAAAGAGGCCGGCCTGGTAGCAGATGAGAAAAGGGGACAATTTGTCGTCTATTCGCTAAACACTACCGTTTTCCAGGATGTTACCGGCTGGGTATTTGAGATGTTAAGTTCCCTTACCGGCCGGAACCGCTACAAAGGAAGGGAGGAGTTGGACAATGGAAAATAATTACCGTGTCGACCGTAAGATGGTGGTCGGTGATTGGCCGGCCCTGGCCGTGCTGCTGGCGATGTTTATTGCCGGCGCGGCAAGCTACCCGCACCTGCCGGAGCTGGTGCCGGCACACTGGAACCTGCGGGGGGAGATAGACTCCTATTTCTCCCGGTTCTGGGGGGCCTTCGCCCTGCCCCTGCTTACCGGGGGAATTTATCTGGGCATGCTCTTCGCCCCTTACATTGATCCCAAACGAAACAATTACCTCCGTTTCCCGGAAGCTTACCGGGCGGTGCGCCTGGGGCTGGTCTTCTTTTTTGCCGCGCTCCACGCCATGATCCTGGCCGTAGCCCTGGGAGGGCCGGCGGATCTGGTCAGCCGGTTTACCCCCCTGGCCCTGGGCGTTTTTTTGGTCATCACCGGGAACTATCTAACCCGGGTACGGTTCAATTACTTTTTCGGCATCCGCACACCCTGGACCCTGGCCAGCGAAGAAGTCTGGCGGCGCACCCACCGTTTCGCGGGCCCGGTTTTTGTCCTGGCCGGGCTGGTGGCCGTGGTGGCGGCCTTCCTCCCTGCCCCCACCAACTTTGTGCTGGGTGTGGGGGCGATCATTGGCGCCGCGGCAATAAGTGCGATATACTCTTATGTGATTTTCCGGCGGGTGCAGGGATAGGTATTATCCTACTTATTTCTACAATATAATATTTAAATCGTTTAAATTTGAGGCAGGAATAATCCCTGCTCACGGCCAATTTATGTTTTATAATAACAGGCGAGACAGGCGGTACCGCCCATTTATTTTGTACATGTTAAGGAGAATTCCCATGGCCGCGAAGATAGTCAAAACCCCGTTTCTGGTCAACGACCTGGTCGTCTACTTTGTTTCCCCCCGGGTAGCCCACGTGGTTGAAGTGGATTGCCGGATTGAACTAACCACCACGCCCGAAAGCTGCACATGCTGCACTTTTCGTTTCCGCTCCCGCCTCGACCCGGGCTTCCGCTGCCGGCACATAGAAGCAGTACGGCAGGTACTGGAGCAGGCCCGCCGCGCCGACCCCGGCTCCGAACGGGTTATTTGCGGGCACTAAATTGGAAATAATAATCTGGTGAGGCAGGAACTCCGGGTAAAAATTTTTTAACCCAAAAGTGGACAACCCGGCCTGTCCTGAAAACCGGAACATAAAGAAACATAAAGAGCAGGTGTGTGTAAGATGCCGGCAAAAATCTATCCCTTCCCCAGCACGGAAGACCAGCAGGTGATCCAAACCGCCATCCACGTTTTTCTCACCAGCCAGACCGGACGCGCCCGGAACACCATGCTTAAGACCATCCGGGCGGTGCTGGATCGCTACCGCATCTCCAGGTTCTCTTTTCCCGACTACGTGGTGGAGGCCACCCGTACGCCGGGTTACTCGGTGGTGCGGGCGCGCAAATATGTCACCGGTACGGTCTGCCCCCAGTGCGGCGAAAAACTGTACGGCCTCTCCAGCAGGGTACGCATATTAAGCGTCCAGGAGCGCCGGAACTGCCACCTGGTCACTTACGGCTGCCGCTGCGGGAAAGTTTTTGCCAAGCAGGAGCAATGTTAGAGACAAGGTTCAAATAAGGTTAAAACATCCCCCGATTCCCGGGGGATGTCTATTTTTTGCATAATAAGCCCCTACTGGTAACATTTGTCTGAGGAAAAACATAGTATAAAAACAAAACTAGAAAAAGGAGGAATTACACATGCCGGATGTTGAAACCAAGCGTTTCAATCCCACCGTCGAGTTGATACTCGGTATAATTATAGCCTTCCTGGGCGTGCTGGTATTCATTGCCGGCATACTGGTAATCATTTTCTAAAAGGACGCAACCGTCCTTTTCGCAAGTCATTCTTTCAACCGGTCAGCCGAAAGGATGGCCGGTTTTTTCTTTGTTACCTGAAGGGCCTGGCGCACGGCCATAGCGCGCGACGTTCCAGGTTTTCTTAAGCCCGTCCAAGACGTTTAATCATCTCCACCATATTGCGCCCCAAACGGCGGCATTCCTCCAGGGCCAGCAAATCCTCGTGCACGCCCCGTTTCCAGGAAATCTTGCCTTCCTCCAGATTGTTAAACATGGTTCCCATGGCTCCACCGTTGCAAATGCCGCTTTCCTGGTCGCGGGTATCGACCAGAATAAGCCCCTGGGCAACCAGAAAACGTTCCATGATGGCCAGGGCGTGCTCCTGCCCCCCGTTCCGCAGACCGGCATGGGTAACCGCTCCCCCCACCTTGCCGTAAAGCAGGTTCCTGGCCATGTGCATCCAGCGGGTACGGTCGATAAAATTTTTCATCAGGCCGGTCACATTGGCCCAGTACACCGGGGAACCGAGTACAATCCCGTCGGCCGCCAGCATTTTCTCGGCCAGCACGCCCATGTCATCGTCTTTGATGGAACATTCCGTTTTGCCCAGGCAACGGTTGCAGGCCAGACAGGGCTTGATGTTGTAATCGGTAAGTTCCACCAGTTCCGTCTCCGCGCCGGCCCTGGCGGCTTCGTCCAGAACCGCCTGCAACATGACGGCAGTGTTCTTCCCCTTACGGTGGCTGCCATTAATCGCCAGGATCTTCATATAAAATCCTCCCTTTTTCATAAAAGGTAAATGTTCAGACAACCCGCTTATGGCACGGCGTTATCCCGCTCACTCATGTGCTCCGCGCCGACAGCACCGCGGTTCGCTTCGGGCCGGCTCTGGCTCTCTGCGGATTGCCATCGATACTGTTTTTATGCTGTTTCACTTTTTCTACCCGATGTGGTTCTTCCACATTTCCCTCGCCTGGTTTCGTTGGCGTCCTCGAGAGCCGAGCCGGCAACCTCGCTTCACCGGGTGCTGTTACCGGCGCTCCGCAAAATCGTTCGCTCCGGATAACGCCGTGCCTTTGTAGTTAACAGAGCGGTTCTACTGAACATTTACCATAAAATTTTTATTTTTTATACGTTCGCCCTGATAACCCGTAACTCCTTCCATGCCCGGGCTTCCAGGTGCAGGAATTTTTCTACGGCTTGCAGGCATTGCAGGGCTCGTATCCCGCGTCCAGGGCCTTTTCCCTGGTGGCAAACCTCACCCGGTTGTCCGGAGCCGTCTGCCGGCCGTATTCGCAGTCAGGGCGGTGGAATTTCTTGCTGCGGGCATTGCCGATGTAATAGGGCTCCCTATCCTTAACCTCCAGGCCCCACAGGCCCCGCTTCTTTTCCCGGGCTTCCCGCTGAAGCCGCACAAAAAAGTCCGCGTATTTCACATTGGGCGGGACCGTCATCACCTGGGCATAGCCTTTGAGCAGCAGTTCGGCGTTGAACATGCGGCTGCGCACGGCGTCTTCCCCCGGCTTATCCCCCGCTGGCGGTTCAAGCCAGGCATAGGCCAGGATGCGCCCGTAATGGTCCCTTTCCTGCACATCCCTCTCCAGCCAGATGCGCCGGCCGTCCAAACGGCTCCTGGTGTAGGCGGAGGCTTCTTTACCGTAGGGCTCCACCTCCCTGGTTGACTCGGGAGTGTTCACGCCGATCAGGCGCACCGTCTCGCTTTTCCCGTCCTTAAGGCGCACGACCAGGGTATCCCCGTCCACCACCCGGGTTACGGTGGCGGCCAACAGCCCGGCGGGCACCTTCTTTTCACCCGGTTCAACGGGGGAAACGGACTGGCTTTGGGCGGGCGGCTTTTGCACTTTACCGCCCGCATCCTGAATTTGGCCGTTATCCGGAGCGCCCCCGGAACAACCAACCGCCAGCAGCATTAAGGTAACAAGCAAAACTGCCAGTATTTTAGACTTATGCCATTTCAAATCGCCATCACCTCTCTCCAAAAAGAACAGAGTAGATGCATCACCGCACGCATTCCATCTGCCCGGTCGTTCGCTATAGCCTAAATACTGGTCAGCAAACAACAACACTCCACATGGTAGGTCTGGGGGAACATATCCACCGGCTGGACTTCCACCACCCGGTAGCCGTGCCCGGCCAGGAAGCCCAGGTCCCGGGCCAGGGTCCCCGGGTCACAGGAAACGTAGACCACCCGCGGCACCGGGTAACGGGCCAGGGCTTCCAGGACAGACCGGTGGCATCCCCGCCGGGGAGGATCCAGGACCAGCACATCGGGACCGTCGCCCCGGTCAAAGAGCCGGGGCAGGAGTTTTTCCACCGCTCCCCGGACAAAGGAGACGTTGTTCAGGTTGTTGAGCCGGGCATTTTGCCGGGCATCGGCCACGGCCCGGGGGGACACCTCCACACCCAGCACTTCCCGGGCCTGCCGGGCCAGGAAAAGGGCAATGGTACCCACGCCGCAGTAGGCGTCCACCACATTCTCCATCCCCGTAAGGCCGGCGTACTCCCTGACCTTTTCATACAGAGCCCGGGTCTGTACGGGGTTGACCTGGTAGAAGGAAGCGGCGGAAATCCGGAAGACGAGGTCGCCCAGGCGGTCGGTGATGTATCCCCTGCCGTAAAGGGTCCTTGTCCGTCCATCGTCAGGCTCCCTGCCCGGGAGGACGGCCGTTTGCTGGACGACCGTCGTTACCCGGCCGGTGCCGGCCAGCTCGCCGGCCAGTTCCTCCTGCCGGGGCCAGCGGTCTTTGGTGGTGGCCAGCACCACCATGGTTTCTCCCGTCGCCACGGCTTTGCGCAAAGTTACATAAGACAGGAGGGTTTTGAAGCCGTCCAGGAGGCTCTCCCGGTATTTATTCAATAAACACTCAATCCTGAGGGCCAGGTTATTCAGTTCCCCGTCCAGGATGTGACATACGGCATCCCGTGCCATCCAGTGTCCCAGGACGTGGGAACCGGGGGCATAAAGGCCCAGGGCCAGCCTCCCTTCCCGGTATGCCACGTGAAACCTTACCTTGTTACGGTAGTGCCAGGGGTTGTCCATTCCCAGAATGGGCAAAACTTTTACCCCGGTTAACCTGCCGATGCGCTCCAGGCTGTCCCGTACCAGCCTGGTTTTGTACTGCAACTGGTAGTCGTAAGGCAGGTGCTGGACGTGACAGCCGCCGCAACGGGCAAAAGAAGGGCAGCGGGGGCGGCAGCGTGCGGGGCCGGGGACCAGCACTTCTTCCAGCCGGGCCCGCAGGTATTTTTTCTTAACCTCCACCACCGTTACCCGCACCCGGTCGCCGGGCACGGCCAGGGGCACAAATACCACCCGCCCCTGCCAGCGGCCCACTCCCTCGCCGCTGTGGCTGAGGTTTTCCACCTCAAGTACGACTTGCTCTCCGGGCTGTATACCAGCCATGGTTATCCTCCAGGTAAAATTAGTCATACGATTATATTTTCTCCCGGCAGCCCGCCCCGTACGCCGGCCATTCCTTTTCCACATCTTCCTCTGTAAATATTTGAAAACCCGATTCCACCAGTAATGCCGCAGTCACGCCATGACCTGCTTTGACTTTCCCTTTAAACGACCCGTCGTAAATACGGCCATACCCGCAGGAAGGACTCCGGGCCTTTAAAATGGCAGCCTGTATGCCGTGCTTCCTGGCGATCTCCAGGGTAGCCCGGGCTCCCCGGATAAAGGCCCCGGTAACATCGCCCCCCTTACAGTTGACCACCCGCGCCCGCCCCTCCAGCACGTCCACTCCCGTACCGCCCTGTATTTCCGAGGCCGGACGCGGTACGGGCAACCCGCCCAGGCACTCCGGGCATACCGGTACTGCCCGGCCTTCCCTGACCAGCTTTTCCACAACCGCACAGGTCCGGGGCAATCCATCGTAGGAGCAGGAATGCCCGGCCAGACATGCGCTTACAAGATATTTCACTCATTCATTCCCCCTCTTATTACCGGCAAAAATGCAGAAACATAACAAATCCATTGCGCAAATACCGGCATTGATATTCCGGGTCATGCCACCGTCCACAGCCAGGTTGGCACCGCTTCCCGGCGAAAATTTCACCCCGGACACGGAACCGGCATACTTTTCCCGGCTGGCTTTATTCCCGCAGGCTTTTATCCATTCCAGGCGTAACCGGAAAAAAGACGGATTCATAACATATAACAGAAATGGAAAGGAGTGATACCTTTGGCCAGCCAGCAACAACTGGATCAAATCATCAGCGGTTTAAACCTGGACCTGTCCTGGGAGTATGCGGCCATGATCCAGTACATCCAGCATGCCAGCATGCTCACCGGCCCCGAGTATACGTACGTTATTCAGGAATTGCTGGAACATGCCCAGCAGGAACATGAGCACGCCGTAATTATCAGCGACCTGATTCAATATCTGGGCGGCATACCCACAGTGGAAGTGGCCACCAGGCTCACCTCATTGAACAATGTGGAAATGCTGCGCCAGGACCTGCAGGCCGAATATGACGCCATCCGCCGCTATTTACAGCGCATTGAACAGCTGGAAGCCCTTTACCTGTATGACTCGGCACAAAAGATTAGAAACATTGTGGTGGTGGAACAGGAACACGCCATCGACCTGGAAAAGGCCCTGGGCATCCAGAAAGTACGCCCGGCCTCCGCATATCCCTTCTCCCTCACCCCTTAAAATCCTTCATAGTGTTGCCCGGCAGTCCAGAAATGCGTTAAACTACGCTTATCAAAGTATGGTACAATACGGGCCGGAAAATCGAGGACATCACCCCCAACTGGCGGCGCCAGGCGAAAATGATCAAAAAAGCCCAGGAAATGGGCGTTTCCCAGGGGGTGGACACCGGCGCCGGGGCCACCGGCGTATGCTACGGACGGGGTTTTCTGGAGGAACCGCTGCTTAGGTTTCTCTATCAGGCCGGGGATCCGGTAAAAACAAGGCCGGCCCCGTTGCGGGCACAGGCCGTGCCGGGCGCACTTGAGCCGGGCACAGGGCTGTACACGAAAAAGGGACCGGCAAATATATAGGAAGCGGGTCTTGACGTTAATTCACGAGCTGCTTGCACAGCTCCGCTGCGGAAGCCGCGTCGGGCGCATAGCCGTCAGCCCCGATCTCATCGGCAAATTCCTGAGAAACGGGCGCCCCGCCGACGATCACCTTAACGCTCCCACGCAGGTTTTCTTTATCCAGGGCCGAGATGACCTCCCCCATGACGGGCATGGTGGTGGTCAACAGGGCCGACAGCCCCAGGACCTGCGGGCTGTGCTCCTTCACCGCCCTGACAAACTTATCTACGGGCACGTCAATGCCCAGATCGACCACATTGAACCCGCTGCTCTCCAGCATCATGATGACCAGGTTTTTCCCGATATCGTGCAGGTCGCCCTTTACCGTGCCGATGACCACTTTGCCCGCGGTGGGAATATCGGCTCCGGCAATGGCGGGTTTCAGGACTTCCATGCCCGCTTTCATGGCCCTGGCCGACCGCATCATCTCGGGGACGAACATCTCCCCGTCCCGGAAACGGATGCCCACTTCATTTATGCCGGCGATCAGCCCTTCGTTGATGATCTCCAGGGGATCTTCACCCGCATCAAGGAGTTTTTTGGTCATTGCCTCCACCCGTTGAATATCACCATCGATTACCAGCTGGGCCAGCTCCTGGTATTTACTCATTTTTCCAAACCCTCCTGAGTCAATTCTTGGTTGTCCTTTTTATCTTCTAGGCGCCGAACCTTTCCTGTGCCTTGAGCACAATATCGTCAATTTTCTTTTCCACATCGGGTGCCAGCGGCTGGGGCTGGTGGGTATCCAGAATCTTCCTGATCTTCTCCCGGATCCGCTGCCCCGCCGTCTTGGCGCCGGCGGCCGCCCAGGCTTCGTAACCGTTGAAATCGGAAATGTCGGGCTGCCAGCCTTCCCGGAAATGGTCGGCGGTGTGGTCGTCGGCCAGGAAGTTCCCTCCCGGCCCCACCCGTTTGATTGCCTCGACGGCCAGGTATTCCGGGCTGGTGTCCACCCCGCGCAGGAAATACCTCACGCGGGAAATCACCTCGTTGGTCAGCACCAGCAGTTCCAGGGATCCGGTGCGACCCGATTCGATGTAAAAGACGTCGTGCATCAGGTTGCAGCCCTGCAGGGCGCCGGTGAGGGTGAACATGGTCCCCTCCACCACGGCCTGTTCGTCAAATACCTTTGAGCTGCTGCAGCCGGCGTAACCCCAGGACGGCAGCGCGTAGTAGCGGGCCAGGTCGCAGAGGCACCCCTGGAGCAGCAGAGCCTCCGGCACGGCGTAGACCGCCTGCATGGTGCGCATGTCCAGCGGCGAGTTCCCGTACCCATACAGGAACGGCGCCCCCGGGTTCTTGAGCTGGTGGACGACCAGCCCGCACAGGGCCTCGGCGTTGGCCTGGGTCACCGTCCCGGCCACCGTCACGGGCGTGGACGCCCCGGCCAGTGCCCCGCAGGCAAAGTTCACGGGAACCCTGTGCTCGGCCGCCAGCAACAGCTTGCCCACCGACTCGTAGGGCAGCTGGAGAGGCGAAGTGGGCTCGCAGTAAAGGGCGAAGATGGGCTGGTGCCTGAGCTTTTCCCTGCCCCCCACCGCCGCCGCGGCCATTTCAATGATGTCGGCCAGGGTGTCGCTGTCTTCGGCGATCACCACCTGGGGCTTGATGCTGTTCTTGATCATCAGGGCGTACTGGACGCGGTTGTTCATGCGCTTGTCCACATCGCCCGGCATGCCCATGGACATGACGAAATCGATCTGGGGTAGGGCATCAACGACCCGCACCGCCGCGGCCACGTCATCCCTGGTCCAGGGTCTCCTCTCCCCGCTGAAGGGATCGATGTAATACAGGGTGTCGGACCCGGTGCCGAAGTACACGTTGGAGCCCTCCAGCCACATGGCCGGCGAGCCGAGCCGGTTGTAAACGGTGATCCTGGAAGGAGCCGTCCGGATGGCCCACTCCACAAGGGAGTCGGGAAGGTAGGTACGGCCGCTGCCGTCGGTGTAAGCCCCCGCCTTTTTGAGGAGTTCTGCCGCCTCGTCGTGGTGAACCACCACGCCGACCTCGTTGAGGATGCGGCAGCTGGCGCTGTGAATCTCCTGGATTTGCTTGACAGACAGTGTTCTAAACGCCATTCCCCGTCCGTGCCTGCTTGCGTAAAGCATGTGCCCATCTCCTAACCTTTGCACTCGGTTTCTCTACGCTTGATGACGGCCTTCATGGCTTCCACCGCCCCGTCGGGTAGAGCCGCCGCCCGGTGCTCCGCCAGAATCTCCCTGACCTTCCTGGTGGCCAGGTCCAGCGGGGTTTCCTTCCCTTTGGCGGCCCACTGCTCCCAGCGGTACCTGATGAAGAAGCGCGGTGACCAGATTTCCTCACGGAAATACTTGAAGGTGTGGTCGTGAGCCATGTAATTTCCTCCGGGACCCACCTCATCGATGCAGTCAACCGCCAGGTGTTCGGGAGAAGTTTTGGTACCGGCTCCGGTGTAGCGGGCCATGTCGATGATGTCGTCGCAGATGGCCAGGAAGGGGAGGTACCCCGTTTTTCCGCCCTCCAGGTAGCCGACATCGTGCACCAGGTTGCAACCCTCGAGCTGGGTCATCATGATGCTCATGGCCGCTTCCACCCCGGCCTGAACATCGGGCAGCGGGGCATTGACACAGCCGGCTTCGGTGAAGTTGGGCAAACCGTAGAACTGGGCCAGCTGCGTCATGACGGCGTAGTTCATGGAGGTTTCGGGGGCGCCGTAAAGGGTGGTGGAGTACTTCATGTCCATCGGGGTTGCGCCACCGCCGATGATGATGGGTGCCCCTTTCTTGTAGAGCTGGGCCATGACCACCCCGGCCAGCCCCTCGGCGTTCATTAGAGTAACGCAACCCGCCTTGGTAACGGGGGTGGTGGCTCCCGCCAGGACGCCGGGGGTGTAAACAACGGGAATGTCGTAGTCGAAACACTTGAACATCTTCCCCACTCCGTCATGGGTGTGGACGAGCGGGGAGATGGGTTCCGAGTAAAGGATGATGTAGGGGTTCTTCCGCAGGTTGTCCTCCCCGCCGACGCAGGCCGCCGCCATTTCAATGATGGCTTCGGTGTTGGCGGCATTGTGGGCGGTGAAGATGATCGGCTTGCTGCTGTTGACGGTCATCGCTTCAAACTGGTGCAGGTCGCTGACGCAGGACTCCGTATCGGTGGCAATGGCATAGCTCATGATGAAGTCGTAGTTCGGCAGGCAATCCATAACCTTTGCCGCCTCTTCCACGTCCTTTTTAGTGGACACCCTGCGTTCCCCCGTATTCATGTCGATGGTAAAGGGGAGATCCGACCCCGTTCCGTAGTAAACGCGGTTCTTTTCCAGGGGCATGACCCGTTTCCCCAGCCTGTTGGCCACGACAATCCGCTTGGGGGCCAGACGCAGGCATTCCTCCACCAGCCAGGCGGGTATCCACACCCTGTCTTCCCGGACGCGGCAGCCCGCGGCTTTAAGCAGGGCCAGTGCCTCCTGGTTTTGAACAATGATCCCTGTTCTCTCCAAGACTTCCAGCGATGCGTAGTGGATCTGCTCCAGCTGGGCATCGGTTATCCATTTTAAACGCGGGGTTACCTGTTCATCGTAATTGGATAAGTAACGCTCCACTGTTCACCCTCCTTCAATATGCTGCCGGATAATCGAGTTTTGCAAAAACCATACCAGCTCCGGCAGTGCCGCTTCCTGAAATTTCACACTTGTCTAATCTGCACATACGAACCCGGCCTTCCCTCTGCAAAAAATTTTTGCACGATGCTTTTACCCTGGTACTTCCGCACGTGCAAAGAATATTTGCATGCTTTATCTTTATGCATTAAAAACAGTGTTCCCCGGTTGGCCGGGCGGGCTGAACCGGGGAAATTTTATCAGTCCGGGCTTTTAGATCCGGGCGAGGTCGTCTTCTCCGGTGAGCCCCTCCAAACCGAGCTCGCTCTTTTTAGCCTCGCCGACCGACCCGTTTTCGTTCCAGCCCATCAGGGAATAGAACTCCTTCAACATCGGTTCCAGGTGAACCACGGAGCCTTTGCAGGGGCCTTCCGGCACGGGTTCGGTGAGGAATTTCCCCGGGAGGGTATCGTCACTGCCGGTGGCTCCAAACCGGAAATTAAACAGCCTTTCCGCGTTGATGATCCGCTCGCCGATCTTGAGCAGTTGTTCACCTGTGAATTCCTCCCCCGCAAAGGCCGAGAGGACCTTTGCCGCTTCGGCCAGGTCGAAATCCAAAAGCATGGCGAACTCGGGAATCTTGCAGATCCCCAGGGAGTCGATGACCGCATTGGCACACAGGCACTGCTTGACCAGCAAAGGCTTGCCTTCTTCGGAGAGCCTGTCGGCGACCTTTTCGGTCCCGTAAGCCGCAAGGGCCTGCTCCGGGGTGTAGGCGTATTCCGGCTTGGCGTAAACGTGGCAAAAATCGGCCCCCCTGCTGGCCACCGCGTAGCCCAGTCCGCTTCCCTTGAAGCCCCTGGGGTCCATGATGGGCAGGCTCAAGCCCTTCACATGGTAGGCGTATTTTTCCGCACCCCGGCCGATGATTTCGGCAGCCCGCTTTATCCCCTGGGTCAGGACGTTTCCCAGCCAGGTGCGGCGGTTGGCCATGCGGTGCACCATTTCCTCCATGGCCAGGGCGTTGCCCCAGGTGAGCTCCAGTCCTTCCGTGTCCTCTTTGGTCAGGATTCCCCGCTCAAACAGGTCTATGGCAAAAGCGACGACACTGCCCGTTTCCATACTGTCGATCCCGTATTCGTCACATAGGTTGCAAAGGTAGATGCTTTCCAGCCCGTCGGGGTTGCCGCAACGCGGCCCCCACATGGAGAGGGGCTCGTACTCGCCGCGGTCGCCTATAAAGCCCGCGTGCCGGCCCCGGTCGATCCGGACGAAGGCCCGGCAGTGAATGGGGCAATTGTAGCAGGAATGGTGCTTTAAAAGGAGATCCCTGTAGGCGGAACCGCAGGCAGTTTCTATCCCTTCAAAGGTCACCTGGCGGAAATTCTTGACCCCGCAGGCGCCCAGGCGGTCGGTCCATGAAACGCTGGTGGAAGAGCCGTCCGTGGTCCACTCCTCCCAGCAGGGGAGGGACTTCAATTTTTCGATGTACTCCTTAACCGCCCGGACTGCCTTCTCCGGCACTTCCCTGTTGAAGGAAGCCGTCTTCCTCGCCACGACAGCCTTCAAATTCTTGGAACCCATGACCGCCCCCATGCCGGTCCTGCCGGCGGCGTGCCCCACATCCGTCACCACGCACCCCAGGGCGGAAAGATTCTCCCCGGCAGGACCGATGAGGATCACCCTGGCCTGGTTGTCACCCGCCAGTTCCTTTAGCTTCCGGCGCGCTTCATGGGTTTTCAGGCCCCAGACGGGAGTTGCATCCTCAATGGTCACCTCTTCCCCCCTGATATTGATAAAGGATGGTTTTTCCGCCCTCCCCGTGACGATGAGGGCTGAAATACCGCAGGCCTTGAGTTCGGCGGCAAAATGACCGCCCCCGTTGGAGGAACCGAGAAAACCCGTGAGGGGGGAGCGGGCGCTGATGTGCAGCCTGCCGGTGGTGATCATCCGGGTGCCGCTTAAGAAGCCGGGCGAAAAAACAAGGATATTTCCGGGATCAAGCGGCTCCACAGACCTGGACAAATACTTCAACAGGATGTAGTCGGCCAGTCCGCGCCCGCCCAGATAAGACTTAATCACGTCTTCCGGCCACGGCCTTCTTTTAATTTCCCCGGTGGTCAAATTTACATGGACCAGGTCTCCCGCAAGGTGGTTCATCACTTTCTCCCCCTTCTCGTGCGATTCATATCACCTTTCTGATCATGACGATGGCCCCGCCGGGGCAAGCGCCGGCGCAGATCCCGCACCCCCAGCAGAGTTCGGGGTTAAAGGCAATATTTGACTTTAGTCTGCCGTTTTTTTTCACCTTCGTACCGTCAAAATAAAAGGCACCAAAATGACAACGCCTGGCACATAAGCCACAAAAAAGACACTTCGCCCTGTCATAATGAGCCAGGTAGCGTGACCTGGGCCACTTGCCGCGGGTCCCCAGCCGCATGGCCGCCCGGAAGGGATAGCAGCAGCATGCACAACAATTGCAAACAACACCGGGACCTTTCTCCCGCCAATCCGGTGGCCCTCCGGTATGCATCAGACCTTCCTGATCGAGCTTACGCACCAGCTCTTTGGCTTCTTCCCTGGTCAAGTCTCTTCCCCCCGTCCGGTCAGAAATCCGTTGCGGATCTAGGATCAGGCAGACCTCCCGGGAGTGATCACACCGACCGGCCAGCATTTTGCAGTTACACGGCAAAACCCTTATCACTGGTGCAGAGTCGATCATTTCCTCTACTTCGTTTAAAAGGAGCACCCACTCGTTGTGGCAGTCTGTGTAATCGGGCTCACCTTGTAAGACTTTCTCGAAGTAGTTGTTTCTTTTCAGGTATTCTTCAAAGCACCATGCGTCTAGCTCGTCCCGCACCTTTCTAGGAAGGACGTGGTAGTTACCGAATTTGCAGAAGTTGTCCAGCCGGTCATAAAAATTGCCGGCGCTGTAAAGGACAACTCCATCCTTTTCCTCCCTGTTCAATATATGGCGCCAGTAGGCACTTTCCAGCCAACCCTTGATACCTTGGTAAGGCTTGGCCATTATGGTAGCTATCTCTTCCCCGGTCAGGCTCCTGTTCCCCAACACCGCCACGAGGCGCATTTCTTCTTCCGTGACGAAAAAATGTAGATAGGGTTCAATAAATGCGGGGACTCCAAAGACCCTGCTGAAATCTTTCAGAAGCTGCAATGGTAACATCTCCCGCAAGAAATTATATTAACCCTTTTAAGTCCGCCCGCTGCCGCCGTCACAACCGGCGGCAGCGGGTTGAACCAGCCGGGTCGAACCAGGCTGGGCAGGCGAAAGGACCACCTGCCCAGCCCCGGCTTGCCGTCAGTTAACTGATCAAGCCGCTTTTCTTGAGGAACTCCCTGGATACTTCATCCACGCTCTTCTTGTCCACGTCCACCTGCTTGTTCAATTCCATGATGGTTTCGTCGTCAAGCAGCGAGCTCAGCTTTTTCATCTGTTCGGGAAGTTGGGGATAGGCGTCGATGATCTCTTTCCGGAAGACCGGCGCGGCATTGTAAACCGGAAAGGCCTTCTTGTCGTCTTCCAGCATCACCAGGCCGTATGCCTTGACCCGGGCATCCGTGGTGAAGGCAAGCCCAGCCTCGGCCTGCTTTGACTTTAACGCTTCATATCCAACGTTAAGCGCGGCGTTGATGAGGTATTTTTTAGGATATTTGAAGTCGTATACTTTCTCGAAGTGCGCCAGGCCGTCAGGCCGTTCGTTGTACTCCTGGGTGCTCACGAACCTGATGGGCTCGCCCTTCTTGATCTGCTCGATCAGGTCGGAAGTTTTCTTCAGGTTGTACTTTTCGGCGATGTCCTTTCTCACCATGATCCCGTAGGTATCGTTGAGCGGGGCGTAGTCCAGCCAGATCAGGCCGTTTTTCTCATCCCACTCTTTGACCAGCCTGTAGCATTCTTCCTCGTCAAAGCTCGGCTCGTGTTTCATCACGTTGATCAGCACTGTTCCCGTGTATTCCCAGTAACCGCTGATCTGCCCGGACTCCAGGGCGGGCCTGATCACGGCCAGCTCGCCGAGGCCGACCTTGTTTTCCACCGGATAGCCCAGGTGCTGCAGGTACTGGTAGGTCATGGTGCCCAGCAACAGTGCCTCGGTAAAGGTCTTGGAACCGATCACGATGGTCGGCTTATTTTGGCCAGCGGAAGTCTTGGCATCCTTGTTGTCGCCGGATTGGCCGCCCGAACACCCGAATATGCTCACCATCAGGGCGAGCACAAGCACTGCCGCAAGACCATACTTGAAAAATCTCTTCATAACAAATTTCTCCTTTCCTTAAATTTTTCCACCTCCGCAACTAAACACGCCATTAATGCATCTGCTGCACCATCCCCTCCTTTCCCAAAGCTTAGTTATTAAGCCCCGTACCCTGGTGGAGTGATCCTGTGCTCCAGGTAACCAAGGGCCCGGTCGAGAAAAATGGCCAGCAAAGCTCCCAGGCCGGCGCCCACGATCAGGAATTCGGACCAGAACATGTTCAACCCGGTCACGATCAGGTCGCCCAGGCCGCCTCCCCCGATGTAGGCGGCGAGGGTGCCCACGCTGACTATATACACCGTGGACGTCCGGATCCCCGCCAGGATGACCGGCATGGCCAGGGGGAGCTCCACTTCCAGGAGGATTTTTTTCTGCGGCATGCCCATGCCCAGCGCCGCTTCTTTGACATCGGGATTCACTCCGGCCAGGCCGGCAATGGTGTTCCTGGCGATGGGCAAAAGCCCCTGAACGACCAGGGCGACGATGGTGGGTTTCAAGCCCATGCCGAGAACGGGCATGGCCAGGGCCACGATGGCCAGGCCGGGGACGGTCTGCAGCAGGTTCAGGATGTTCAGCACGACGACCCCCAATTTCCTGTACTTCGGCCTGGTCAGGATAATGCCGGTGGGAACGGAAATGGCCACCGCCAGGGTTACCGCGATCACCACCATCAGGATATGGACGGCCAGGGCTTCCGGGGCTCTGTGGAAAAGGGCATCCTGAAAACGCAGCCAGTTCATTGCTCGCCCTCTTTTCTGCTGATATACTGCCTGATATCGCCCAGGGTAACCACCCCCACCGGTACTTCCCGGTCCAGGACGCCGAGGTATTCCGTGTCCAGTTCCAGCATCAGCGACAGGGCATCCCGCAGGAGGGTCATCCCCTGAACAAAAGCCTCTTTGTTGCTCAAGGCCAGCTGCTTCAGCATTTCGGGAGCCACGGACCCGTTATTGGCGATGGTTTGTGCCGTCACAAAACCGGCCGGCTTGCCCGCGGCGTCCAGTACAAAACAGGCATCAGCGCCCTGATCCTTCATTTTTTGCGCCGCGCCGGGCAATTCGTTTTCGGAGACGGTACAAACCCGGCGCCTTACCAGTTGCTCCACCCTGAAGAGGCTCAGCATCTTCACAGCCCTGTCGTACCCGATGAAATCGCGGACAAAATCGTTGGCGGGCCTGGTCAGGATCTCCTGCGGGGTGCCGTACTGAACCAGTTCCCCCCGGTTAAAGATGGCGATCTTATCCCCCATCTTGATGGCTTCATTAATATCGTGGGTGACAAAACAAATTGTCTTCTTCAATTCCCTTTGCAGCCGCAAAAACTCGTCCTGCAGGTAATTTCTGACGATGGGGTCCACGGCGCCAAAAGGCTCGTCCATCAACATGATCGGGGGATCCGCCGCCATGGCCCGGGCCACTCCCACCCTTTGCATCTGGCCCCCGCTGAGCTGGGAAGGAAACTTGTTTCTGGTCGTTTCCGGGTCCAGCCCCACCAGTTCCAGCAGTTCGTCCACCCGCTTCTTGATTTTTTCCCTGGGCCAGCCGTACAGTCGCGGCACTATGGCAATATTTTCCGCCACCGTCCGGTGAGGCAAAAGCCCGATCTGCTGGATGACATACCCTATGCCCATCCTCAGCTTGTCCGGGTTGCTTTCCCTGATGTCCTTGTTGTCGATTAAAATTGTCCCGGAGGTTGGCTCGATCAGCCGGTTGATCATGCGCAGGGTGGTACTTTTCCCGCAACCCGAGGGTCCGACAAAAACGCACGTTTCTCCCTTGAGGATCTTGAGCGAAAGTTTGTTCACCGCCGGAACCGTCTGTCCCTTGTAAATTTTCGTGACTTCCCTTAACTCGATCACCTTGCCTCCCCCTTCAGATAAAGCCCAACACAGGCAACCACTGTTCCTTAATTACTTGCTTAACCACGGCGGACGCGCAGACCCCGGGGCACCATTTTCTTTTCCAGGCCGCCGAGAACGGTGTCCAGAACAATGGCAATACCGGCGATCAAAAGCGCCCCCACCACGATCATCTCGATGTTGAACCTGGTGAGACCCTCGGCAATCAGCCGGCCCAGGTTCCTCTCGCCGATATAAGTGGCCACCGCCGCAATACCGGTGGTCATAACGACGGTTACCCTGAATCCGGCAAAGATCACCGGCGTGGCCAGCGGGAGCCGGATCTCCCACAGAATCCTCCAGGAATTCATCCCCATGCCTCTGGCGGCCTCGATTACGCTCGGGTCCACGGACTTAACCCCCTGATAGACGTTCCTCACCAGCGGCATCATGGCATATAACACCAGCGCGATCAGGGCGGACCGCCTTCCCAAACCCAGGAAGGGGATGGTCACCATCACCGCAAACAGGGATAAGCTGGGCACGCAGAAAATGGTGTTTGCTATGCCCAGGACCCGGTTGGCCCACTTCTCGTCCCTGGTGATCAGAACGCCCACCGGGACCCATAAAAGCAGCGAGATGACCACGGCCCAGAGGACAAGGGTTAAGTGGTTGTGGCCGTACTCCATGAGCAATTGCGTATTTTTTTGCACAAATCTGATATACTCCAAGAACCCACCCCCTTTGAGCAATCCGCAAGATACTGTCGCATAACTACCCGGGACGGCGGTCGTCACCCGTCGTTCCGTGCTACCAAACACTGGAGTGAACGAGCACAGTACCGCATCCAACCGGGCTCACTGAATATTACGAAACTACTTTAAATTAAAGGTCTTTGCCACCAGTTCATCAAGGAACTTATCATCGGCCAGATATGGTAGGGTGATATGTCCCGCCCCCTGGTATTGTTTATTAAATTCGATGCTGGTTTCCAGGGAATGCTCGTTTCTCGCCCAGGAACGCCTGGCCACGCCGCCCATCACATCCCACAGCAGGGCCGATTTGATAATTTCGTCAACCCTTTCGCTTCCATCGAGGACCAGGCCGAAGCCACCGTTGATGGCCTTGCCGATGCCCACACCCCCGCCGTTGTGCAGGGCCACCAGGCTCATCCCCCTGGCCGCGTTTCCGGCAAAGCACTGGACGGCCATATCGGCCATGATATTGCTGCCGTCCTTGATGTTGGCGGTTTCTCTGAAGGGGGAGTCGGTTCCGCTTACATCGTGGTGGTCCCTGCCCAGCATTACGGGCCCGATCTCGCCTCTGCGAATCATTTCATTGAACTTGAGGGCGATCTTCACCCGCCCCTCGGCATCCTGGTAGAGGATCCTGGCCTTGGAGCCAACCACCAGGTTGTTCTTCTCCGCGTCCCGGATCCAGACGTAATTATCCCGGTCCTGGGGCCGGCGGTTGGGGTCGATGCACTCCATGGCCGCGCGGTCGGTCTTCACCAGGTCCTCGTGCTTACCGCTCAGGCAAACCCACCTGAAAGGGCCATATCCGTAATCAAAGAGCATGGGTCCCATAATGTCTTCCACGTAAGAAGGCCAGATAAAGCCGTCCTTCTCATCCACACCGTTTCTGGCGATCTCCTTGACGCCGGCGTCAAACACCGCCTTCATGAAGGAATTGCCGTAATCAAAGAAATAAGTACCCCTTTCCACCAGGATTTTAATCAGCTCGTAGTGGCGCCTCAGACTCCTGTCCACCAGAACCTTGAATCTCTCCCTGTCGGTAGCTAAAAGCCTCGTCCTCTCTTCAAAGGTCACACCCTGGGGGCAATACCCTCCGTCGTAAACGGCGTGGCAGGAGGTTTGGTCGGAGAGGAGGTCGACGGGGATGTTGTGCTTGACGATGTACTCCAGGAGGTCCACCACGTTGCCGTGATAGGCGATGGACAGCGGTTCCCTCCGGGACAGGGATTCCCTGGCCATCCGGAAGACCTCGTCCAGGTCGGAAGACACCCTGCTGACCCAGCCCTGGTCGTAGCGCGTCTTGATCCGGGAGTAGTCCACCTCGGCGATGATGCCCACACCCCGGGCTATCTCCACCGCCTTGGCCTGGGCTCCGCTCATCCCGCCAAGGCCCGAAGATACAAATAAACGCCCGCTCAAATCCCCGTCGTGGGGGATCCCGAGTTTCAACCTCCCGGCATTCAACAGGGTATTGTAGGTGCCGTGAACGATCCCCTGCGGCCCGATGTACATCCAGCCGCCCGCCGTCATCTGGCCGTAGTTGGCCACACCCATTTCCTCGGCAATCTCCCAATCATGGGGGTTGTCGAACATACCGACCATCAGGGCGTTGGTAATAATTACCCTGGGCGCATCGGGTTTCGACGGGAACAATCCCAGGGGGTGACCCGATTGTACCACCAGGGTCTGGCGGTCGGTCATGACCTCAAGATACTTTTTGATCAACCTGTACTGCAGCCAGTTCTGGCAGACCCTCCCTGTTTCCCCGTACGTAACCAGTTCATAGGGATAGAGGGCAACCTCGAAGTCCAGGTTGTTGTCAATCATCAACTGGAACGCCTTGCCTTCAAGGCAATTCCCCTTATACTCGTCGATGGGCCTGGCATAGATCCTTCCCGGCGGCCTGAAGCGGTAGGCGTAGATCCTGCCCCGGGTCAGCAGTTCGTTTAAGAATTCCGGCGCCAGCTTCTCGTGGAGTTCTTCCGGCACGTAGCGCAGCGCGTTCTTCAGGGCGATCTTGGTTTGGGCAGGGGTGAGCCGGAAACCCCTGCTGGGAGCCCTTCTGATACCCTCCACAAATTCCGGCATTTCCGGCAGTTCGTTGTCCAGCTTTATGGTCATCGCTGCCGCTATTTCCCTGTTGCTGATCATTTCTCTTTCCTCCCCTTCGCAGCTCCGGTGTTACACTGTTTCAGCACCACACGCATGAAGCTGCACATTTTTTATGCACCCCGCCCCGCTCCGGGCCTGGCTTTAAGCCGCAAATAATCCTGGTGTGCAAAACTTTTGTGCGCCTGGCGGGCGTCCGGAACTTCATTCCAGCGAGCCGGCCTCCACCTTTATTCCCAGCCTGCGCATGCGGTACTGCAGGTTCTGCCTTAAAATGCCCAGGGACCTGGCCGCCCTGGTAATGTTTCCCTGGTTTTTTCTCAAAACATCCTTGATGACCTGCCTTTCCACATCCTCCAGGATCTGGTGGAGATGGCTGCCTGCCTGGCCGGAGTTAAAATTGAACGTATGTTTGCATCTGGAAAATTTCGGCCTGACGCAGGAGGGCAGGTGGTTGAACGTAATCAGGCTTTCGCCGGGATCGAGCATAGCCAGGCAGCTTTCGATGATGTGCTCCAGCTCGCGGACATTCCCCGGCCACTGGTAACGCAGAAACGCTTCTTTCAACTCCGGCTCCAGCTGAACCCGGCCCTGGCCGTAAATCTTGCCGTACCTGTTGATAAAGTGGGAGATGAGCGCTTCGATGTCCTCCGGCCTCTCGCGCAAGGGAGGGATATAGATGGTGAAAACGGCAAACCGGTAATACAGGTCTTCCCTTAAGGTGCCCCTCCTGATGCATTCCCACGGGTCCATATTCGTGGAGGTGATAATCCGGCAGTTTACCGGGATCTCTTTCTGGCCTCCCACCCGGCGAAAGGTTCTCTCCTGCAGCACCCTGAGCAGCTTGGCCTGCAGCGGAGGGCTCATGGAATTGATTTCGTCGAGAAACAGGGTCCCCCGGCCGGCCTGCTCGATCAGCCCCGCGCTGTCCACGGCGCCGGTAAAGGCCCCCTTGACGGTGCCGAAGAGAAGGCTCTCCAGCAGCGTATCCGGGATTGCCGCGCAGTTGATCCCTACAAAGGGTTGGTCCTGCCGGGAACTGGCATTGTGAATGCTCTGCACAAAAACCTCCTTGCCAGTGCCCGTCTCACCGTACACCAGCACGGAGCAATCCGCCTTGGCCACCTTTTCCGCCTGGCGCACCAAGTTTTCCATGGTTTGGCTTGCGTAGACCAGATCTTCAAAGGTATACCGCGTCCCGTTGCCTTTGAAGTTTTTGGTTCTGTTCCCGGTCCGCAAATGTTTCTGGAGCCGGATACTTTCGCTCAGGAGGTCTTTTAACCTGGTGATATCACGGCAGACGGAGAAAGCGCCAATGACCTGATCATCCTTGTAGATGGGGTAAGTGCTGGCGACCAGGCTGATTTCCCGTCCTTCGCCGGTAAAATACTGCTTGGGCTGCTCTTGAACGGGCTTTCCCGTCCTGACAACCGTCATGTGTTCGCTCTTTTCCGGTATCACCCGGTAAACCTCGGTCAGATAGCGGCCGACCACCTCGCTGCTCTTCAGCCCCTCCATCTTTTCAAGGGCGCGATTGTAGTAAATAATCCTGCCATCCACATCAGTAATGATGATGCCTTCAGAAACCGCGTCCAGGGCGCTTTCCAGCATGGCCAGCAGGGCTTCTACGCCGGTCTTATTTGTTTTTGGCGGCCTTTCCCGCATCTGTCGATACTCCTTTCCAAGCTGCCTAAGCAAGTTTATTCGATAGAGATCGACAGATTACCTGCCGGTTTTTCGCACGGGTGCATAATGCTTTTGCAGGAAGCATTTACCAATCAACTGGATAGGACAGTTTGGAATTTACAAGCACCCGGACTTCAGCAAGCACTTGTGCGGCTTCGTCCATCAGTCCCTTCATTTCGGCGGAAACCTTTTTTTTGAACTCCGTGTCCTTGATACCGCCGAGGTTAGTGGCGACATTGAACAAGGCACCGACCAACCCGCTGTAAGCCATGAGGGAGGCAACCCCGGCGTCGCTCAAGGCGTTGGGGTTGCCGGAGGCCACCGCTTCCCGGCAGTGGTGCAGAACCTTCAGGCACTCCCCGGCCACCTTCAAGGGATGCAGGGCCGCGGCCTGCAGGGCCTGCTGGATGGCCAAAGAGCGCTCTTCTTTTTCCCGGCCGGTTTGTTTGGGCATCCGGTAGGCCTCCATTACGCGGTTGAAGGCCCGGGCGTCCTCGTCCACGGCAGCCCCCAGGTTTTCCATCAACTTCGCCGCCTCATCCAGGATAAGCCGCATCTTCTGCTCCCGTTCCGCCGCCTCCGCACCCGCCGGCGCAGTGCTCAGGTTGGCCACCATGGACACCAGGGCCGCACCCAGCGCCCCCGCCAGGGCGGCAACGCTGCCGCCCCCGGGAGCGGGAGAGGCCGACGCCACTTCCTCGAGAAAATCCTTGAGAGTCATCCCCGTCAGCAACGTTCCATGCACTCCTTACTCAGAAAGGTCCAGGAGGCGTTTTTCCAGCACCTGCTCCGGCTGGAAGCCTTCCAACCGGAGGTAGAAAGCCGCCGCGTCCAGGAGCGCCTCCATGGGCACCAGGCCCACAATCTCGCTTCCCACGATGTTCACCCCGTAGCGGCCGGCCTCGCTGCGCACCGTTTCAAATACCCGGTGCAGGGGAACCTCCCGGTAGTTGCACACATTGATCGTCACCTGGGCGATCCCGCGGTCTTCCAGCATCACCCCCAGGGCCTTGATGCTCGGATACGCCCCGCTGCTGCCGCGGATGGCTTTGGCAATCTCCCTGGCAATCCTCACGTCGCTCGTCCCCAGATTGATGTTATAGGCGATCAGGGGCGGGCGCGCCCCCACCGCGGTGGCCCCTGCGGTGGGGTGCAGGCAGGCCGGCCCGAAATCGGGGGCCCTCTCCGGCCGGGTTATGGCCTCCTTCAAGCCCTCGTACTGTCCCTCGCGCACCTTGGAAAGGTTTTTGCGCTCGGGTCGGGTGGCTGCCTCTTCGTAGAGATAAACAGGGATCCCCAGCTTCTCTCCTATCTCCCGGCCCAGCTCTCTGGCCAGATCAACGCATTCCTCCATGGTGACGCCGGCGATGGGAATGAAGGGGATTACGTCGGTTGCCCCAATGCGGGGGTGTTCCCCGTGGTGCTCCTCCATGTTGATCAGCTCGGCAGCCCTGGCGGCGGCCAGGAAAGCGGCTTTCTTCACCTGCCCGGGCTCCCCGATAAAAGTAACGACCGTCCGGTTATGGCTGGCGTCGGAGGAGGAGTCAAGAAACCTGATTCCCTCCACCCCCCTGATGGCCTCCAGAATCTGCTCCACCACCTCCGGGCGGCGGCCTTCGCTGAAATTGGGCACACACTCCACCAGTTTCCTCACGGCTTCATCCTCCTACCACGATTCTTCCCGATTTCACCACGGTCTGGACCAGGTTGGTGCCGAACCGGTACATGAGGTAACGGTATGTGGGGGCGTCGAAGATCACCAGGTCCGCCTTTTTTCCCGGCTCCAGGCTTCCCACTTCGGCGGCGCGGCCGATGGCGTGGGCCGCATTGATGGTTACCGCGGTGATCACTTCGGCGGGTTTCATTTTCAACTGGCGGCAGGCAATCCCCATGACTATTTGCAGCGAGTTTACCGGGGAACTCCCCGGGTTGAAGTCGCTGGCCAGGGCGACGGCCACCCCCTGTTCGATCATCTCCCGGGCCGGGGCGTACTTACTGCCCATCAGGCAGAAGGTGGTTGCGGGCAGGAGCACGGCTACCGTGCGTGATCCGGAAAGCCGCCGGATCCCCTCCTCCGATACCTGCACCAGGTGATCGGCCGAGGTCGCCCCCAGTTCTGCGGCCAGTTCCGCCCCTCCCAGGGAAACGATCTCATCGGCGTGCAATTTAAGCTTCAACCCCAGGTCGCGGGCTCTGGCCAGGATCCGGCGGGTCTGCTCGACGGAAAAAACGCCCTCCTCGCAAAAAACATCGCAAAACTCGGCCAGCCCCTCCCGGGCCACGGCGGGAAGCATCTCGTCCACCACCAGGTCCACGTAACCCTCGGGGTCATCCTTATATTCGGGGGGTATGGCGTGAGCCCCCAGAAAAGTGGGCACCAGGTCGACGGGCTGGCGCTGCGCCAGTTCCCGGATGACTTCCAGCGTTTTTACTTCGTCCGCCAGGGTGAGGCCGTAACCGCTTTTGGCTTCGGCGGTGGTCGTTCCCTGGACCAGCATCTGGCCCAGGTATTTGAGCCCGGTGGCGATCAACTCCTCGCGGCCAGCCGCCCTGGTGGCGCGCACCGTATCCAGGATCCCCCCTCCCCGGGCGAGGATCTCCAGGTAGCCCACACCCCCGATCTTCATTTCCAGCTCGTATTCCCTGGAACCGGCGAAAACGACGTGGGTGTGGGGATCAACCAGGCCGGGCAGCACCACTTTGCCCGCCGCGTCGATGACCGTGGTATTTTCATCAACCTTCACCCGGTCCATAACCTCGGCAGTCTTCCCCACCGCCAGGATCCGCCCGTCCTTCACGGCCACGGCGCCGTCCTGAATCAGGCCGATCTCCGCCATTTCGCGGCCGCGCCTGGGGCGTGCGGAGCCCCCGGCAACCGTTACCAGCTCCCCGGCATTCCGTACCAGCAGGTCGATCCTTTCCCTGGTCATGTCAGGCACATCCTTTCCAGACCGTTCTGCACTGCTTTAGATCAGCGGACCGGTTTCCTGCTCCACCCTCTCGGTGATCAGGCCGCTCAACAACAGGTCGCGAACCCTGTGCAGGTCCCGGTAGAGGATTCTATCCCCGTGCCAGTGCGGCACCACTTCCCTGATCAGGCGGTGGACGATCCGGCTCCCCGCCCCCAGGGTATGGGAGACGAAATCCAGCGCCTGGGAGGCGGCCAGCATTTCCGCAGCCACGATCCAGGAAACATTTTCAACCACGGACCTCGCCTTGAGGGCTGCGATGGACCCCATGCTCACGTGGTCTTCCTGGTTGGCCGAAGTGGGGATGGAATCAACGCTGGCCGGGTGCGAAAGGACCTTATTTTCCGAAGCCAGGGCGGCGGCGACGTACTGCAGGATCATCATCCCCGAGTTTAAACCGCCATGCTGCGTTAAAAAGGGTGGCAAATCACCGTTGAGGGCCGGGTTGACCAGCCTTTCCAGACGCCTTTCGGAAATACCCCCCAGCTCGGAGACGGCCAGGGCCAGGTAGTCCAGCGCCAGCGCCAGGGGCTGCCCGTGGAAGTTGCCCCCGCTGATGACACAGCCTGAATCGGGAAAGATGAGCGGGTTGTCGGTGGCCGAATTAATTTCCGTTTCCAGGACGCCCCTGACGTAATTGATGGCGTCAAGGGACGCCCCGTGCACCTGGGGGATGCACCTGAGGGTGTACGCGTCCTGTACCCTTTTGTGTTTTGTCCTGGTGAGCAATTCGCTGCCCTCTAAAAGTTTCCGCATGGCCAGGGCGCAGCTCCTTTGTCCAGCGTGCGGCCTGACGTCATGGATTCGCGGATCGTAAGCGCTCGGGATTCCCTCCAGGGCCTCGAAGGTCATGGCCGCAGCAATGGATGCCGCCTTGACCAGTTCCAGGGCGTCGGCCACCGCCAGGCAACCCAGGGCGCTCATGTACTGCGTTCCGTTGATCAGGGCCAGGCCTTCCTTTGCCGCGAGGCTGACCGGTCTTAGCTTAGCCATTTTGAAAGCCTCTTCCGACGGCATGACCTGCCCCAGGTATTCCACTTCCCCCAGGCCGATCATCGCCAGAGCAATATGCGCCAGGGGAACCAGGTCGCCGCTGGCCCCCACCGAACCCTTGCACGGCACCACCGGGTGGATGCCCTTGTTCAACATGTCCAGCAAAAGCTGAACAACCTCCATCCGTACACCCGAGTAACCCTTGGTCAGGGAGTTGGCCCTGAGGATCATCATCGCCCTGACCGCATCCCGGGGTAGGGGGTCTCCCACCCCCCCGGCATGGCTCATAATGATGTTTTTTTGCAGGGCATTGCAGTCCTCCCGGGATACGGTCACCTCGCTAAACTTCCCGAACCCGGTGGTAACACCGTAGACGGTTAACCCCTCGGAGATAATTTTTTCAACGATTTTCCTGGATTTAAGGAGATTGGCTTTTCCGGCCACACCCAGGCTGACCGGCATGTTTTTCCGGGCCACTGATAAAACCTGATCCAGGGTCAGGCTGTTCCCGTCGATGAATAAGGAATTAAGGGCGGCTTTTGTCTCAATCATGACTGTTCCTCCTGTCGCTATCTCTGGGAAAATAAAAGGGAGCAGAGCGCGACTCATGATCGCCTCTACTCCCTGATCAACTAACGCCTGTGAGTAGAATTGGCAACAAACTCTTAACTATTCACGCAGCGGTTTTGGGTCAATTGAAAATTTAACACTCTTGCGGATTATTTTGCCACTGTAGCAACCACAACTTGCTAAGTATGGCTGCCTGTTCCTAAAATCCCATCCTGAACACAGGTTTTCGTTATTGCGGTTATTATTTGCCTCACGCTGAAGGACCTGTCACAGGTGACGGTGGGGGATACGCCGGCACCTGAAATGTTTTATATTTTTCTCAATATTTTTATATAGAATAGCATAAAATCAAGCTCACCGCAAGATGTCTTTTTACTGAGTTATCCCCACTTTCCAACTACCCTGTTTTGGCTCCCGCTCGCTCCAGTGAGCCTCGCGGGCCAAACTAGTGCTCGGCTCAAAGCTCCGGCAGGCTTCCCGGCAAATTCGGCATCCTGCCTCAGTTGCCGGCCTCGGGCATCCATGCCCTCGGGCCTGCCTTCGCTTTTCGCCTCGCTAAGTTTGGCTGGCCGCTCGGCTCAAGTCGCTCGCTACCGAGCCAAAACAGGGGCTTAAAAAAACTGGGGATACTTCAGGTCTTTTTAGCCTTTTTAGAACTATGATTCATATAGTGGCCTGGTGCCGGTCGGGCGGCAGCGCCACTCAATCTTTCTGGTATAAACCGCTGCGGTGAGCTTTCAGGTACTCAGAACAATAGGGGTCTTTGCCCAACAGCGCCTGGGATGCATAGTAAAAGCCCATCAGGGTCCTGTCCAGCGGGTCCAGGATGTAGGCGTCCATACCCGCAGTCATGGTCTGGATCAGGAATACCTGGTTCAACACCGGCCTGTTCGGCAGGCCGTAACTGATGTTGCTGAGGCCGCAGATGGTATGCACCGCGGGATACTCTCTCCTGATGAATTGCAGGGTCTCGAGTACTTCCACGCCTGCGCTGTCGCCGGTGCTCACAGGCTTGACCAGCGGATCGATGTAGATATCGTCTTCGGGAACCCCCGCCTGCACCAAGCCGGCAACCAGTTTCCTGACAATAGCAATGCGCTGTTCGGCTGTATCAGGCATGCCGCTGTCATCCATCAACAGGGCGACCACTTTGGCCTTATATTTAAGCACCAGGGGCAGAACGCTGTTGTATCGCTCCGCTTCCGCGCTAATGGAATTGACCATCGGCTGGGCCCTTTCCGCCGCCAGCTCCAGCCCCACCTCCAGAGCCTTGGGGTTGGGGCTATCAATGCACAGGGGCAAATCGACGGCCTCCTTGACCAGGTTGACCAGCCAGGCCATGATTTCCGGCTCGTTGCGCACCAGGGTCCCGCAGTTGACGTCTATGTAATGTGCTCCGGCCTCGGCCTGTTTTCTGGCTATTTCTTTGATGTATTCAGCGTCTTTGTTTTCCACCGCCTGCTTTATGGGTTTGCGGCTGGTGTTGATCAGCTCGCCCACAATAAGCACCTGACATCCTCCCTTCTGAATTTCTGGGCCGGGATATGCTTAAGAATATCCCCCAATCCCCCTCGCATCTATGTTTACACTGTCGCACAACCGCCCGGATGGCGGTCGTCCTTTGAGGAGGGCCTTACCTAAAGATGGTTTATTCCCAACCCGATAACCTCGTGTTCAAATCCCTTTCTGGGCGCCCCGATGGTGCCGTACAGCGCGACCGCAAGCCATTCGTCGCCGTTGCCCTCAGCCGGGAGCGCCCGGGGACCCCTGACTACTGCAAAATTAAGACCAACGGTACGCAGTATTTGACCCAGTTCCAGCTGGCCGCGGCAGACCCCGTAAAAAGCCTCGATGATAGCGTGGTAGAGGGAATGGACGTGCCTGTACCCGTCTTCCAGGAGCTCTTCCCGCTGCACGGCCGTTTCCACCGCAGCCACTATCTTTTCCGCCGTCATGGAGCCCACCTTACCCACAACGGCCCGGTACCCCGACCTGACGACCCCGGCGAGTAGAGACGGAAGCTCTTCCTTATCCGCTACGGCCAGCTTAATGGCCACCCTTCCGATGGTTTGCATCCTCCCACCCCCGGCCATGCATAATATAGCGCCTGAAAGTTTGACCCCTCACGCTTTTAATTTGCGGTGCAAAATTCATGCCAACTCCTGTATTTCATGTCCGGACGGAGTACATACAAGGGTCCCCTCCCTGTTTTATATGGTGCTTCATGTTTCAGTTTGAGCAATTTTTCCGGCGTTATCTTCAGTTATAGCGCCGGTAAGGTGGGCATCTATGGCCACCGCCACCACATCATGCTCCCCCGCACAGCTCACTATTTCAAACAAGGACATCTTTTCAAGCGTCCCAACTCAAAAAAGAGCCACCCGCAAATCGGGACGGCCCTGGAAATCAGTGTCCGGCCGCACCAGTCGCGGGTGGCTTCCCCACCATAAAAATTTTGAAAAGAGGACCGCCTTTCATCCCCTCCCTTATGGGGGGACTTCCCGGCAGGATAGTTAAAGCCCGGCCCGGTTAACAATGGTTTCAGCCACTTCTTCAGCGGACTTGAAGGGAAAATCACCTGCTTTCAACAGTTTGCCGGCCTCGCCGGCGGTCATCTTTAAGTCGCCAGCCTGGCATGTGGTTTCGGCTCCCCGGGGAAACGCCGCCAGCAACTCCTCAGGGGTGTGGATGGGAAAAGTCGCCCCTTTCAACGCCCCGATAATCTGCGCTTTGATGGATTCACGTACGGACATGGCTGAATTCCTCCTTCTTTTACTGATTTTTTCTTTTGTAGAAAATATAAAGTCCACCGGCTTACTGAATCTGTTAACTGGTTTACAAGAAAATCTAAAATTTTATGTTGCGTCACTTCATTCCGTCCCTGCAGGACTCAAATTTAAAGGCCGCTTCCAGTTGATCAAGGAATTCCCAGAGTTCTTCCGGAGTAACCCCTGCGGCTTCGGCAAGAACTTTAATCGGAATATTCTTTAAATTTCCCCTTTTGTTACCCGCAGCGTATTCCGAATGCAGGTAGAGATTTAAAAACACGACCAGAACCCTGCCCAGGGGTGTTCCGGCTTTGATCTCATACAGCAGAAGGGCCATAAACTGGATTTGCCCGGCTAAATTTCGAATGATCTTCAGGGCGAATGTTTCATCACCGGCAGCTGGAGTTTTACCAGATTGTTTATCATTCATTATAATGTCACACTTTCTCAACAGGCTTCCATGGCTTCAGCCAGCTTTTCCCGGTCCAGCAGGCAGATGCGCTGCCCCCTGGCGGCAATGATCCCTTCCTGCTTCAAGAGCCCTAAAATCTTTGTAACCATCACCCGGGAGGCGTTGACCAGGTTGCCTATATCCTGGTGGGTCAGCTCGATGTCGATGGTAATACCTTCCGGAGAGGGAACTCCGTACTCATCCGCCAGGCTCAGGAGCGCAGCGGCAATCCTTCCCCTTACGTCCCTGAAGGCCATGTTGGCCACCTGGTCGGTAAAATCGTTCAACTTTTTTCCAAGCAGTTGAATGATCTTCAAGGAAATTTGGGGGTTTTTAAGCAAAACGGCAAAGTCCTCCCTGCTGCAGGAGCACACGAAGGTGTCCTCCATAGCCTGGGCGCTCATGGTATGCAGGGTATCCTCGAAGAAGGTGTTTTCACCGAACATGTCGTCTTCTTTGAGGATGTCCAGGATGATCTCCCTGCCTTCACCGGATACCTTAAACAGTTTCACCCGGCCGTATTTGATGAGGTAGATGGCGTCGGCAGGTTCTCCTTCCCTGAAGACAAATTCGTTCTTACGGTACACCCTTTTGCGGGCCAGAGCGCCGATCCTTTCCCTTTCGGTAAAATCAAGGGCTGAAAAAATTTCCAGATCCTTCATGCAGCGTATCTTTTTCATGATTTCCCCTCTTCCAGAAGCTTTTCCACTTCCCTGCGAAAATGTTCCAAATCTATGGGCAGTATTTCAACGGGCACCCGGGTATAATCAAAGAACTCCAGGATTTTCTCGTCGTCAAATGGGATGATCCCGGTGTCCAGCAGCAGCATACGGTCATAATAACCGAAATTCTGCCGGGCGTCAATCTCGTCCCATTTCAAACCTTCTATGAATATCTTGCGCCAGTTCTCCAGCCAGCCGGCGGTCAGGTAAAAGTTGCGGCCCCCGGCATCCAGCTCGGCCAGCCGTTCTCCCAGCAGCATCTCAATGCAGTTTTTGGCCCGGATGACCCGCCCGCCCCTCCTGGTCACCATCCGCTCCATTTCCGGGTGGCACTGGAGGCCAAATACCACGGCGACACTGTCTTCGTTCATGCCGTCCAGGGCCTGCACAAGGGCTTCTCCCAATTTGTCGAAGTCCACGTGGAGCCCCGGTTCCAGGTAATGAATTTCAACTTCTTTTCCTTGCAGGACGTACTCCAATTCCTTTTCCAGAATGCCGCAGCATAAAATTTTTTGGGGCATACCATTCCCTCCTGAAGATTTGTTCTTTATGATCAAAGCTTAACTTAATGTCCCTCAATCGTCTGTAAACTGTTTAACAAACCCCGCTGCTCCGCGAAAAAATTGCGAGATTTGGTAATTCCAGGAGCAGGGGTGCGGCAAGTTACGATTTAGCCCACATCCGAAAAGCCAGCAAATTAAGCCCCACCGCTTCGAACGAGCAGCAGGCCAATGAGAGAAGAACCCGTATAAGACGCCGCCAAACAACCCGACCCCGGAGAGGAAGAATAAGTAGTAAGCAAAAGTCCTGGGTGAATGGCCCAGGGCTTCCCTTATTCCGGCTGTACTGTGCTCCCGTTTCTTAGTCCGGCCAATAACAGGTCCAAACACAAAGGAGAACGGATCCTGCGGACCATGTAGAGACCGGGGTCAGGTTTCCTTTTGCCGGCTCCGCCGGTAGACCAGGCCCGAAGCCACGGCCAGCAGTTCCCCCCGCTGGTTCTCCACGGTGATCCGGTACAACCCGGTATGGCGGGTTAAATTTTCCTCCCGGGCGGTAGCCACCAGTTCATCGCCGGGAACACTTTTCTTTAAATAGCTGATGTTCATATTTATACCAACGGCTGGCACACCCCGGGAATTACTGGCGATACCAAAGGCCACATCGGCCACGGTAAAAATGACCCCGCCATGGGTAATGCCGTGAATGTTGGTCATATGCTCCGTCACCTTCAACCTGACCCGGGAATAACCGGGTTCAAGCTCCACTATTTCCACTCCCAGCAACCTGGGGAAAGGATCGTTTAAGAGCCACTCTTTCAACTCCCGCGGCAGGGTGACATGTTCATCGTTCATCCTATCTCCCCCGTCTTTGATCCAAACGGATTATTTGTTAGGAACTGGAACCTCCTCTCCAGGAAAAACGCTGGCAACTGGTAATTGATGCCAGGCTGACCGGCTTTTGTAATCTTATTTTCAGGTTTATACCCGAAACCTCTTTGCTTAATTCCTGCTAGTTAAAAGAATGCCGCAAAGTGGAACCAGATTTCAAGAGGGGTGATCTGTCCTTTTTTATTCAGAATAAGTCTCTGATTATTTGACAGCCATAGTCCAGGGCTGATTTCCCATTCATGTTCCTCAGGAGTTATTTCTTACCAGCCTGGAATCTGAATTTTGCAGGCCACACTAAGATAGTTCCCGCAAGATATATTCCTGGAACATCGGTTCAGTAAATTTATACACTCCGCGCCCGCTTTTTTCTATGACTCCTTTGGTCATCAGGAAATCGATAGCCCTTTTGACCTCGTTAGGGTGTTCCTTTCGGGAATAAGCTCTTTCCCCCCGGGTAATTCTCTTTAAAACCTTGCCGGAGTGGGGGTTTTCGTTTAATTCATCAATTATCCTGTCGAACAGGGGGGAGAGCGCGTACAGCGCCCGCTCGTACCCAATTCTGACGGTTTCGAGGGAAAGCTTTTTTTCGGAAGCTTCGAGGAGGAAGTGATAAACTTCTGAGCACACAATCATGGTGTCTTGTGGGTGTCCTCCGGTAAGCTTCACAATTTCCCTTACACTGTCCTCGTCAGCTGTTAAGCCTGCGCTGGCGAACTTTCTGGCGATGTATTCTATCCAGGCGTCTTCCGGAATAGGGGGAATGGGAAGAGTTAGGGCAAACCTGTAGAATGCCTGCTTGCTGCTGGCAAAAATGTTCTTCATGAGGTCTTCTTTGGAACCCAGGAAAAGGTAGGACACGTTTTTGTGCATTTGAAAGTGCGCTCTCATCTTCTTGTAAATTTCCCCGCCGGCGACCCGAGAGGCTTCCTGGAATTCGTCAAAGACCACCACCATTTGCTTCTTTTCTTTTCTGGCCAATTCATCGGGCAGGTCCAGGGCATAGTCGAGCAACCTGCTTTCGTCCCGGTCCCTTTCCAAGAGGCGGAAGTCGATTTCGAGATCCCTCAACTTGAGCGCCAAACTGGCCGAACCTGCAATGTTTTTGATGTTTCCGATGAGCTCACTTACCGTTTTCCTGATTCCCGTTCTGTTCTCCAGGCATGCGTCGATGATGGACAGGGCGAAGTCGCGCCTGTCAGAAATGCGGAACATGTCCACGAATGCCGTGTAGCACCCTTCTTTTCTCAGCCTCCTCAAAACCTCCAGCGCGAGGGAAGTTTTTCCTATCCTGCGCGGGCCAGCCAGTGTAATGCTCTGGCCTTCGAGAAGCCTGTTTGTAAGGGAACTCAAGAAGTTTTCCCGGTCGACTATATCTTCCTCGGAAACCGGCCCCCCCAGGGGGAATAATTTTTCTTTTTTCATTTGCCGGATCACCTTATTATCATATTCTTTATGATAATATATCACTAAACTTGTGATAATAAAATATCTTTTTGATTGGGGTCGTTTTCGTGCCCCAACCCCGGTTGTCTGGTCAAAGTGATAACCGCAGAAGCAATACAAGCGCAGGTAGAGAATGCACGTTTTTATGTGGAAGATCCTTTTTCCAATGTCGTTCCGGGGACGCACGAAACGCCTTTCAGGTTGCAGGGAAAGGATATACTTTCCATAAAGATATGTGAACATGGTGCCGGTTATGGAGGAAAAAACGCAATAAAAATAAAATTATCTATAATACAAATAAACTGCGACAAAAGGCGGCGGACATCCGTCAGGCCCTGAGCAGGCTTAAGCCGGTGACGGAGCTCACCAGGGAGGAATTTTAGCTGGCGAGCAAAGGGTTGCCGCAAGCAAGTATTAACTGATTGAGCTCTGACCATCCGAAAGGAATGGTTTTATGTACAGGCGATTTTCCCTGCCGGAAAAGGGACGCCCATCGATTTGCCGGCTGGCCGCCCGCCTGCTGGCTAAAAGAAAAGAAATTATCTTCGCCTACGCCTTTGGTTCTTTTCTGGAAGAAGCTGCCTTCCGGGATATTGACATCGGAGTGTATTTGCAAAAGGAAACCATCCCCCGGGAAAAGGCTCTCGAATACGAACTTTCCCTGGGTGCGGAACTGGAGCGGGAAATACATTACCCGGTGGATATAAAGGTGTTAAATTATGCTCCCGTAACCCTGTGCCATTCGGTTACCCGCGGGAAGGTGCTTTTCAGCCGCGACGACGAGGTACGGTATGAATGGGTGGAAAAGACCTGGGATGTATACCTCGACATGCAATATTTTTTACGCAATTCCCTGCGGGATTTGTTGCTGTCACCGGGGCAGCCGGACCGGAAAAGGAAGTGAACAGCCCGGCTGTCAAACCGGGCTGTTGTTACGCTAACTAAAAAAAAGAAGGATGTGCTTGATTATGGGTTTGGGAACTCTTTTTCTTCTTGGCTCAATAATAACGGCTTCTTATGGGATTATTAAAAAATCCCTGCCATGGTATATATTGAACTGTGTTATATACTACCCCTGGATATATTATTTGGGGAATTTACCTGCATTTTATTATATACCATTTTTTGAATTTGTATTAGTAGTTTTGTACTTACTCCCTGCTATAGCAATTAAACTAAATAAAAGGACACTTGCCTGGATAATTTGGGGTCTCGTGTTACCAATGCCGATATGGGCTCTGATTTATATCAACGTAAACAGAAGTTAATAAAGCTCGTAACGGGGAGCAGTCCCTCTTTTTCTTTAATCAGCCGGTAACATCTGTTCCCTATCTTCCTCTTCCAGTACAGCCCCGATTTCGCGAATAAACTTTTCAAAATCACCAAGTTCTTTTCGTGCAATTGCATATACCTTTTCGGCGGAAACTTCCTGATAGCCATGGACGACACGGTTGCGAAAACCAATCATCGCTGAATAGATCATCAATCTATCCCTGGTAATCAATCCACCTTCAAAAAGTACGCGCATGGCATCCCTGGCATCTCCCGGGGCATGACCGAATCTTTTGGCTGCAATATGGTAGGCCAGATCGATCATTGCTTCCACCGCTGTTTGCAGGGAATATTTTAAGCCTTTGACCAGCCAGGGGTCCATTAATATGTCTTCTTTTTTTTTGCTATTCAACAACTCATTGATGCTGGCCACCTGTTCCCGTATATAGCTGATTTTGGCCATTATCCGTTCACGATCCAGGCCCACCGGCCATCACCCCGACAAAAATTTCTTCCAGCGCCGCCCGGTACCGCGGGTACAAATCGGCATACCTTCTACTGACGTACTCCATTACATCGGTAATGCGCTCCATATTCCTGGCATAGATTAATTTCCCTTCTTTAATCACCCGAAAAGCAAAAAGCGGCTTCTCCGGGTTCACCAGAACAATATCATAGGGATGCCCTTCATAAGGCGGAAGCAAAAAGGATATGGCTGCTTCCAGCCGATCCGATTCGACACTGTCCAGTACTATCCCCGGCTCCAGTATCAGGCCCAGGTCAATGTCACTATCCGGCCGGCATAGCCCCAGGATGGAGCCAAACAGATAAGCACCGGCCACCTGGGGGAAATTTTGCAGTGCTGCCTTAACCTGCTCAACCACCGGATCGAGATTGACCCGCACCAGTTCGTTCACTCTAACCACCACCTCTATAGCGCCGGGACTATTGTATTATGATAGATGCAACCAGAAATATTTTATCACAAATATGGAAATGATGCATGTTTTTCCAGCTTTATCCGCCGGCCTTCCGGAACGGCCAGCCTTCACTTTTCTCCAGTTGTTCCACCCCCTGCCGGTCAACGCCGGCCAGCAGCTCCCTCACCCCGCCCCGGCCCGGGATGACCAGATCCGGCGCCAGGTCGGCCAGGGGCACCAGGACAAAGGCGCGCTCGTGCATGCGCGGGTGGGGAACCACGAGAGCGGGTTCATCAATGACCTCCCCGTTGTAAAGGAGCAGGTCCAGGTCAATCACCCGGGGGCCCCAGCGCACACCCCGCACTCTCCCCAGGCGGTTCTCCACTTCCAGGCAGGCGGCCAGCAATTCCCGGGGGGAGAGGGTGGTTTCCACTTCCGCCACGGTATTGACAAACCAGTCCTGGTCCGTATAACCTACCGGTTCGGTGCGGTAAAAGGGGGCCACCCTCAAAATTTTAACCCCCGGCACCCGGCCCAGCAGTTCCAGGGCAGCCTTTAAATTGGCTTTCTTCCCCCCCATGTTCGATCCCAGGCCGATATAGGCTACAACTTCCATCTTAAGCCCCCCATATGGAACATGCCAATCCCGTCAGTTTATAAAAAGCGCCCCTGAAAACCCACCCCTTGTGGGGTGGATCGAGCGGCATCGCCCGGTTAGAGCGATCAGCACTTCCGACATGAGAAACCTTCGGGACGAAGCCCCCGGGCTTACCCCGGGGGAGATTCACTTAAGGGAACAGCGGCGCCGGCCGCCGGATGGACAGGAATGACCGGGCCGCGCTATTTCCAGTCACGAAGTTGTAAGGGTGGATGCAGCCGCGGCCGGCGGGTGAGTGAGCGGACAACTGAACATGGGGATGTTTCCCCTCAGCGCCGGCGGCGGATCTCCACGCCCATGTATTCAAAATGACCGGCCACCGGGGCGCCGGGTTTCTTTACCCGGACCAGCACCTCGCTTACCGGAAAATGTTCCAGGATGGCACCGGCCACCTTTTCCGCCACCGCCTCAATCAGACGGCAGGGGGCACCGGTAACCACTTCCTCCACCAGCCGGAAAACCCGGGCATAGTTCACCGTCTGTTCAGGATCGTCGGTCCTGCCGGCGGGAGCCAGGTCCAGGAACAATTCCACATCGACAATAAACCGCTGGCCCAGGTGCTGTTCCTGGGGTAAAACACCGTGAAAGGCGTAAAACTCCATGCCCTTTAAAATCAACCGATCCACTGGCTCTGCACCCCAAATCCGTATAATCCATGTCTTAAAAAGAATTAAAGGCGGCAATTACAAACAGCCGCCAGTCTTACCCCTCCCCGCAGGCACAGCGCGCGGGCTTCCGGCGCACCATGGCGTCGGTCATGCGGGCCACCCGCACCATTTCCCTGACATCGTGCACCCGCACGATGTCCACCCCGGCGGCAATGCCAACGGCCACCGTGGCCGCCGTACCCTCCACCCGCTGGTCCACGGGCAGGTCCAAAGTCCTGCCGATCATCGACTTCCGGGATGTCCCCAGCAGCACCGGCAGCCCCAGGCAGGCCAGCTCTGAAAGCCTGTTCATAACCTCCAGGTTTTGCTCCACGGTTTTGCCAAAACCAATCCCCGGGTCGATAATGATTTTTTCAGGGCTTATGCCAGCCTCCAGGGCCAGGGCGATGCTTTCCCGGAAGAAGCGGATGATATCCCCCATCAGGTCCTTATACTCCGTACCCTTCTGGTTGTGCATGAGGATCACGGGGGCATCGTAGCGGGCCACCACCGCCGCCATTTCAGGATCGGCCCGCAGGGCCCACTGGTCGTTGATGATGTGGGCGCCAATTTCCAGGGCTTCCCGGGCCACCGCGGCCTTGGTGGTATCAACGGATATGGGCACGGAGATCTCCTGCACCAGCTTTTCCAGAACCGGGATTACCCGGCGCATTTCTTCCTCCGCCGTTACCGGCGTGTACCCCGGCCGGGTGGATTCCCCGCCCAGATCGATAATATCAGCCCCGTCCTCCACCAGCCGGTGGGCATGCTCCACCGCCCGCGACGGATCGCTGAACCTGCCGCCGTCGGAAAAGGAATCGGGGGTTACGTTGAGAATGCCCATGACCAGGGTCCTTTCCCCCAGCACCAGTTCCTTTCCCCGGCAGCTCAGCCGCCTTGCGGGCCGGCCCTCCAGGTGCTGCAGGACGCGGCGGATCTCCTCCCCCAGGGCGGCGAGGCCGAAGGGCTGGAGCTTGAGCTTGGCCAGCAGGGCGTCAAATTGCTTCAGGGTGCCCATGAGCAGCACATCGGTTTTGTCCACCGCATGTTCGACTACCCCCCGGGCCACGGCCGCCTCCCCACCTTTAGCCAGCATTTCCTGCTTGAGAATATTGGCCTGGACCGGGGTCAGGCCGCTGATCTTTAAAACCCGGTGGACCGCCTTGGGGGCCATCAACCGGCAGCCGGCCTGGTCCGCCCCCACGGCAGCTATTTCCTCCAGGGCCTGGGCCCGGTTTTTTATTTCAATATTCCGTACCTGTACGGGCAAAACAAATCACTCCCGGGCATCTCTTATATACTTTCAATAAACCAGCGTCTCCCGCAGGGTGTCCATACTTCCAGCCTTGTAGCATTGACCGCGGGCGGCACAAAGGGCACAGGGGCGGGCCAGGTCATCGGCCCGGCATAAGAGGCGCCCCAGCAACCCTCCCCGGGGCTCTCCCCGGCGGTGGGCGGCAATAGCCCGGGCAATCACCTCAATTTCGTGGGGCAGAAACCCCGCCCGTTCCAGCACCGGGCGGGCCAGGCGCGCCCCCGCCAGGGCGTGGTCTTCCCCGGTGTCATACTGCTGCCAGCGGGCGATATCGTGCAACAGGCCGGCAGCATAAACCACCTCCTTGGCCGCCTGGTGGCTACCCAGCCGGTTCTGGCCAATGAATTCGGAAAGCTGGTTGCCTTCCACCATTAAAATATAACTGATCCGGGCCACATCCAGCATATGCTGAAAATCGTGGCGACAAAAAGGCCTGTCCACTTCCCGGGCCGCATTCTGCTCCAGGCAGTAGCGGTAAAAATCATCCCCAATAATCCGTCCCACCCGCTGCAACGGACCCACCCCGCCCAAATCACAAGGAGATACTACCCGTTTTCCAACAGTCCGTCCTGTTTGCTGCACTTTTCCCAGCGCTGGCAGCGGAAGGGCCTGCCGTCCTGGTCGATACGGTAGAACTCGGTGCTCCCACAGCTGGGACAAACCATCTCCGATCCCCGGGGGCCCTGACCGCAGGGCAGCTCCCATTCGTGGCCGCAATTCTCGCAGTGAAAACGGCGCATAACCAGCTGGAAGTTGCCGCCCTCCACCCGGATGGCCTTGCCGTTGACCAGTGCCTCGGCCACCTTGGCCCGGGCGGCGCTTAAGATGCGGTGGTAGGTTGGACGGGAAACACCCATCCTTTCTGCACAGGCCTCCTGCTCCAAACCCAACAAATCCTTCAAGCGTATCGCTTCCAGTTCCTCAACTGTCAGGCCCACCTCTTCCAGGTCCCGCAGGGGAACCCCTGCCGGCTTGAAGAAGGTAAGCCGGGGCAAAAACTCCACCCGTCGGCATTTCGGCGGTCTGGACATCGACAACACTCCCAACTATACTGCGTTTTTTGGAAAATTCCTTACTCCGGCCCTGCCAGGCTCCTTCGCCTGATAAGATTGTTGGCCATTGATATCATTATAATGGCAACCTGAACGAGTGTCAATTTAATAACCAGATAGTTCGTATTTCTCTGATACCATTTTGAACAAAAATATACCCCGGGAAACCCGGGGTGTATTAGTAAATTCTTCTTCTTTTAGAAGAGGCCGATGACCTTTCCGGTATTTACGTCCACGTCTATTCTCCGGAAAGCCGGGTCGGAACTGGTTCCGGGCATCAGGCTGATGGTACCGGTCATCGGGCAGAGGAACTTGGCACCGGCAAAGATTAAAACGTCACGCACCGGCAGAACCCAACCCTTGGGTACGCCTTTGAGATTTGGATCGTGGCTCAAGCTCAAGTGCGTCTTCACCATCATGGTGGCAAAGTCACGATAGGCGGGGTTTTCTTCAATCATCTTGGCCTTGGCTTCCGCTTCCGGAGTCCAGACCACACCGTCGGCTCCGTAAACTTCCCTGGCGATAATCTCCACCCTCTGCCGCAGCGGCATTTCCAGCGGGTAAAGGAACTTGAAGTCCACCGGGTCATTGCAGGCATCGATGACGGCATCGGCCAGTTCCAGCGCGCCTTCGCCGCCCTTGAGCCAGTGCTCGGACACCGCGCAGCGGGCGCCGGCCTGCTCTACCAGACGGCGTACCAGCTTGATTTCTTCGGGTGTGTCGGTATAGAAGGAGTTGATGCAGACCACCGGGTTGATGCCGGCCTTCTTGACAATGCCGATGTGGTGGATCAGGTTCTCGATGCCTTTCTCCAGCAACGGCAGGTTTTCCCTGGTGTACTCTTCGGGGATCGGCCGGCCCGGCACGACCTTCGGCCCGCCGCCATGCATCTTCAGAGCGCGGATGGTTGCCACTATTACGGAAACGTTGGGCACCAAACCGCTCATGCGGCACTTGACGTTCCAGAATTTCTCGAAACCGATGTCGGCGGCAAAACCGCTCTCGGTAACGTGGTAGTCGAACATCTTCAGCCCGATCCGGTCGGCAATAATCGACGACTGGCCAATGGCAATATTGGCAAAGGGACCGGCATGCACCAGCACGGGCTGGTACTCCACAGTGGAGATCAGGGTGGGGTTGATGGTGTTGCGCATGAAGGCGGTCATGGCGCCGGCCACTTCCAGGTCACTGGTGGTAACCGGGTTGCCCTTCATATCGAAGGCCACGATGATCTTGCCTATGCGTTCGCGCAGGTCTTTTAGATCGTTCGCCACCGCCAGGATGGCCATGAGCTCGGAGCTGACGGCAATCTGGAACTTGGACTGCATCATGTAGCCGTCCATCCGGCCGCCGATACCGATGATGATGTTGCGCAGCGCCTGGGCACAGAAGTCGATGGTCCAGCCCATTTCCACCCTGGTGGGGTCGATATTAAGGCGGCGCAGGTTCCGCTTGGCCAGCTCGGCATCATCGTAGTTGCGTTCGTGCTGCATGCGGGAAGTAAGGGCCACCATGGCCAGGTTGTGGGCATTCATGATATCGTTGAGGTCGCCCGTCAGACCCAGGGAAAACTCGGTCATGGGGATGGCCAGAGCGTTGCCGCCGCCGGCTGCCGTACCTTTAATGTTAAAAGTGGGACCGCCCGACGGCTGACGGATGGCGCAGCCCACATTCTTGCCCCTCTTACCCAGACCTTCGACCAGGCCGATCGTGGTGGTTGTCTTACCCTCTCCCAGGGGAGTGGGAGTAATGGCCGTAACATTGATGTACTTGCCGTTCGGCCTGTCTTTCAGGCGCTCGATGATCTTCATGAAATCAAGCTTGCAGATTCTGCCGTAGGGAATGACCTCATCCTTCTCCAGGCCCAGCTTTTCCCGCCACTCATCGGGAGTAGGCATATTCTTTTCTGCTTCTTCGGCAATTTGCCAGTCCGCCATCTTGGTGGCATCGTAAGGCATTAATCTGTCCTCCCCTTTCTTTTACAAAAAATTAATCTTAAATCTTTTTACCCCTTTGACGCCGCAGCTAACAAATTCCTCTCCTTCCCCCCTCGATTTCAAAAATAATTTGGTATCAACTTACGATATCCCGGTAGGTGCCGGAATATCTATATCGACTTAAGAGGTGGTTTTAAGCTTTGCCGCCGTCCGGGAAAGAAAACGCTCCTGGTTTACAATAAAGCGCTCATGGGTACCCCGGCCGATCAACTCCTGTTCGTCGCGGGCTTCCACCCGGAACACCAGCCGTTTGCCGTCAATTTCCACCAGTTCCGAGCGGGCAACAACCTCCATACCGATGGGCGTGGCGGCCAGGTGCTCCACATCCACCCGGATACCCACGGTGATCTGCCCGGGTTCCAGCAGGGGGTCCACTGAAGACAGAGCCGCCTTCTCCATCAGGCCAATCATCGCGGGAGTGGCAAAAACCCTTGCCCCGCCGCTGCCGTAAGCCAGGGCGGTATTATCCTCCGTCACCCGGGTAACAGCTTCACCCCGCAAACCGATTTTTAGTTCTCCCGCCATCTCCCTTCCCCCCTTGTTATTCATTCTAGTTCGTCACTTTATCAGAGAATTCCTGCTTAAAAAAATTTTTTTATATGTTCACAAAAAATTCTGCACAGAACAAAGGAGTGGCTTCCTGCCGCCACTCCTATTCATAAATCCAGCGGTCCACATCCCGCCGGTAGTCCACCAGTTCTTCCGGGGAAAAGAAAAGGTTGATTTCCCGCCCGGCACTGGCCGGGGAATCGGAACCGTGGACCACGTTGCGGCCAATGTCCATGCCGTAAGTGGCCCGGATAGTTCCGGGAGCCGCCTTCAAGGGATTGGTAGCTCCCATCATTTCCCGTACCGTAGAGACCGCATCCTTCCCTTCCAGCACCATGGCCACCACGGGCCCCGAGGTAATGTACTCGACCAGAGGGCCAAAGAAGGGCTTGTCTTTATGTTCTCCGTAATGTTTTTCCGCCAGGTCCCGCGGGATGCGCATCATTTTCAGGCCGACAATCTTCAGCCCTTTCTTCTCAAAACAGGCAATAATATTCCCTACCAGGTTTCGCTGTACACCATCGGGTTTAATCATTACAAAGGTCCGTTCCATATACGACTCCTCCTGTATATAATTACCGGAGCAGTGAAACGTAAATATTCAGTGAACCCCGGTTGGATGCGGCGCTGTCCTCGCTTACTCCAGTGCTCCGCGCCGACAGCACCGCGGCTTGCTTCGGGCCGGCTCTGGCTCTCTGCGGATTGCCCGCCACTAATTCATTCTTCGTTGTTACCTGTTGAAATAATATGTCTTAAAAAGTCTTCTTCCGGGTAGTTCATCATGCGTCCTCGAGAGCCGAGCCGGCATCCTCGCTTCGCCGGGTGCTGTTACCGGCGCTTCGCAAGTCGTTCGCTCCGGACAGCGCCGCATCTTTGTCATAACGGCTTTCCTGAATATTTGAAACAGCCCCCGGTGCTTAATTCCTGGCACTGTGCTCCTCTTCACCGGCCTGTTTCATCAGGGCGGCAAACTCCTCCGCCTCCAGGGTTTCTTTATCAAAGAGGGTTTTGGCCACCAGGTGCAGCGTGTCCATGTGCTTTTCCAGAAGCTCTTTGGCCCGGTTGTAACAGCTCTCAATCATGCGCCGCACTTCCTTGTCGATGGCCGCGGCCACTTCCTCGCCGTAGTTCCGGTCCCGGGCCAGGTCCCGCCCTAAAAAGATCGTTTCCTGTTTACGCCCCAGGGTCATGGGACCAATTTCTTCACTCATGCCGTACTCCATGACCATGCGCCGGACAATTTCGGTGGCCCGCTCCAGGTCGTTCTGGGCGCCGGTGCTTATTTCTTTCAACACCAGAGCCTCCGCCACCCGGCCGGCCAGCAGCATGGTCACCTGGTCCAGGAGCATGGAGCGGGTCATGTAATAGCGATCTTCCTTGGGCAAAAGCAGGGTATATCCCCCGGCCCTGCCCCGGGGAATGATGGAAACCTTATGCACCGGATCGGTATTGGGCAGGAGATAGCCCACCACCGCATGGCCGGCTTCATGGTAGGACACCAGTTTCTTTTCCTGTTCGCTGATGACCTTGGATTTTTTCTCCGGACCGGCAATGACCCGTTCTATGGAGTCCTCCAGTTCCTGCATGGTAATCTGGGTTTTATTGTTGCGGGCGGCCAGGAGGGCGGCCTCGTTCACCAGGTTGGCCAGGTCGGCACCGGTAAAACCGGGGGTGCGCCGGGCCAGCACATCCAGGTCCACGTCGGGAGCCAGGGGTTTGCCCCGTACATGCACCTTGAGAATCTCCTTGCGCCCCGCCACATCGGGAATATCCACCACCACCTGCCGGTCAAAGCGGCCGGGCCTCAACAGGGCGGGGTCCAGGATGTCCGGCCGGTTGGTGGCGGCAATGATGATAATTCCCTCATTGGGGCTGAAGCCGTCCATTTCCACCAGGAGCTGGTTTAAGGTCTGCTCCCGTTCGTCATGGCCGCCGCCCAAACCCGCCCCCCGCTGCCGGCCAACGGCATCAATTTCGTCTATAAAAACAATGCAGGGGGCGTTTTTCTTGGCCTGGTCAAAAAGGTCCCGCACCCGGGAAGCGCCGACACCCACAAACATCTCCACGAAATCCGAACCGCTAATGCTAAAAAAGGGCACCCCGGCTTCCCCGGCCACAGCCCGAGCCAGAAGGGTTTTGCCCGTCCCGGGCGGCCCGTAGAGGAGTATCCCTTTGGGAATGCGGGCTCCCAGCTCGGCAAATTTTTTAGGGTTTTTCAGGAACTCCACAATCTCCTGCAGTTCTTCCTTAACCTCATCGGCACCCGCCACATCTGCAAAGGTTACCCGTTTTTTATCGTCGGTATGCAGGCGGGCCCGACTTTTGCCGAAGGACATCACCCGGTTGCCCCCGCCCTGGGTCTGCTGCATCATGAAGAAGAAGAGCAATACGAAAATCAAGATGGGCAAAAGGCTGGTCAGGATATTGGCCCACCAGCCCGGGGAGGGGGGCTCTTGAATTTTTACTTCAACCCCTTTTTCCAGCAAAAAAGTAGCTATCTGGGCATCATTTTTCAACCCTGTAACCTGAAACCTGGTACCGTTTTTCGTTGTTCCGGTGATCAGGTTTGTATGTTCCCGGGACTGAATGGTCACTTCCTGAACCTGGCCCTGATTTACCGCCTGGAAAAACCTGTTGTAAGTCCACTCTTCCATCCCTGTATTAGGCGGCTGGGTATATTTAATCAGCATTATAATAACCAGCACGATCAGCAGGTATATGCTTAAATTCTTCAGGACCTTGCTCAACAAAGCCACTCCTCTCGACAAAGCCGGTGAATTCAACCATAAGCTTAATTTTAACATATTTACGGTCCTGTTTCAATTATTTTTGCGCCCGGCACTTTTCCCTCCAGGATTTGCAAATAAAGGCACCTCTTTGTTTCAGGGGTGACTTTCCATGGTTCGCCGGGACGCACTCCCCCCACCCAGATAATTTCGTCCCCGGCCACAACCAGGGGCAGGCAATCCCGCTCTTCCCGGGGAATCCCCTGCTCAATGAGAAACTTTTTTAATTTCGTACGGGCGGCCATGCCCAGGGGGTGAAACCGGTCCCCGTCCCGGCGCCGGCGGACGGCCAGTAGCCCGGGCAGGGTATCAAAATCTAAAAGGGCTTCCCGGGCAGAAAGAAACCGGGGATCAGGGGCTTCGTCAATGGAAATGAGCCGGGCCTTGATGGAAGAATTAATCTCTGGAATATAAGTTATGCCCGGCACTTCCAGGGGATAACTGTAATCGGGCACACCAGGGGCATCACCCCCTATCCACAGGCGTAAAACCTGACCCTGGCGGGACGCCCTTACCCCCCGGGGGAGTTCCACCACTTTGCCTCCGGCAGGGTTATGCAAAAGGGCCAGCAGGGACTCCACCTGTAGATAGGATAAATCTACTTCACCGGTGAGGTGACGCCAGGCCCGGCGCAAAACACGGCGCACCAGGGCCGGGGGAGAGGATAACAGCTCGGTAACAGCAAAGCGCAGGTAGTGCTCCTTTTGAGTTTTTAATGCCCGCCCGTAAAGGAGGGCGGCCTGTTCTTCCAGGTAATCGTTTTCCTCCCGGCAAATGTGCCCCAGGTGTACAAGGGCATCAACCAGCCGGGGGTTATAATCCGCCTCCAGACGGGGAATTAATTCCAGGCGAATCCGGTTGCGGGTGTAAATGGTTTTCTTGTTGGAAGCATCCTCCCGCACGGGCAGGGAGTGTTCCCGGCAATAATCCTCGATTTCGCGCCGGCGGATGTCCAGCAGGGGGCGAATGTACTTTCCCCGGACAGGGGGGATGCCCTTTAAACCGGCCAGTCCCGTGCCGCGCAGGAAATTAAAGAGAATGGTTTCCGCCTGGTCGTCGGCGTGATGGCCCAGGGCCACCCGGGAGGCACCGGTACGCCTGGCTACTTCCTCGAAAAAGCGGTAACGCACCCGGCGGGCCGCATCCTGGGCCGAAAGGCCGGTGCGTTCCCGGTAAGCGGGCACGTCAAATTCTTCCACATGCACCGGCAGTCCCAGGTTTTTCGCCAGTCCTTCCACCAGCCGGGCATCGGCCCGGGCCTCCTCTCCGCGAAACATGTGGTTTAAATGGGCCACAGCCAGGGAAATTTGCAGCTCCTCTTTCATGCGCCAGAGCAAATGCAAAAGAGCCACCGAATCGGGGCCGCCGGACACCCCGACCAGCACCTTATCCCCGGGGGAGATCATGTGGAATTTATCCATGAAAATACGCACGTTTTGTTCCAAAGCCATCCCCGGCACTCCCAAATACGCATCCGAAATACTACAATTCCACAAATAATATCTTTTTCCTTCCCGGTGGTAGAAAATGTGATATCTTTAACGGTCACTAAAAAAGCCCTCCTTAGGAGGGCGTCGCCTTTTCCACCCGGGCCACCAGCACGGTCATGTCGTCCGCATTTTGTTTTTCCCCGCCCGCTCCGGTCTGGGCCAGCTTGAGCAGCAACTCAGCCATCTCCTGGGGGCTGAAGTCGCTTATCTCCTGGAGCACGCCAAGGATCCAGTCCTCCTTATCTCCCGAACCGCGGTAAGAGTCGATGATGCCGTCACTGACCATGACCAGTACGTCCCTTTCCAGAAGGGTCCTGGCCACGGAAGCCACGTCAATGTCCCTGATAATGCCCACCGGCAGGGAACTGGCGCGGATCATACTGACCCGCCTGTTTCTAATAAGAAAGGTAGGTGGGGCACCAATTTTGACAAAATCGGCCTGGCCTTCGTAAAGGTCCAGCATGGCCATGTCCAGGGTGGCAAAAGTTTCCCCGGGTGAACGGAGGATCATGATGGAATTAACGGTTTTTACGGCCAGGTTGCGGTCCAGCCCCGTTTCTAAAAGCCTGCCCAGCAGGGATACGGCCGTGCTGCTTTCCAGGGCCGCCTCCGCACCGCTGCCCATGCCGTCGCTTAAGACCAGGGCAAACTTGCCTTCCCTTAAGGGCAGGAAGGCGTAACTATCCCCGGAAACGGAGCTCCCCTTCTTACCTATCCCGGCCACCCCCAAATTGAGGGCAAACTTCAGCCCGCTATACAGGCGGAAGGTACACCACGGGTCAGGCTTAAAAACGGGACACTGACTGAAGGGCAGGGCGAAGGATTCCCCCATCAACCGGGATACCAGCGCCGCCAGATCCCTGCATTCATGCTGCCGCCCGCAGGCGCTGCGGGTGATCATGACCTCCGTTTTGCCATCCCCCTGGCGCTGGACATGCACTTCGGCCACCGGGAATCCCGCCTGTTTGAGCTTTTGTTTCAGCAGTTGCTCGTCGCCCGTAAGGGCCCGAACCTCAAATTCCAGTTCCGACGAAAGATTCTCAATAATCTGGGCCACACCCTTCAATTGTTCGGAAACAATCTCCCTGCTCTCGGCCAGTCTTTTCAGCCAGTAGCGGTTAAGCTTATAGGTTTCATAAAGGCAGGTGACGGTAATGGCCAGTTCCTTTGGCCGCGAACAGCGCCTTTGGAGCGTATCCGGCAGGTCAGCCCCGGTGACCTGCCCGTATATTTCCACCAGGGTAAAAAGATCCAGGAGGCTCTGGTAGGTGCGAAAAAATTCCCATTCCCAGCAGGTGCGGTAAAGACCGCATCCCTGGCACACCTTGTCAGCAATCTGGTTAAACAAGGACTGCAGGGACGGTTCTTCCCGCTCTTGGGGCGACGTGGCGCAACTTTGATTAAAACTGCGGGAAAGCTCGTCGAAAACCAGGGACCAGTTGCGCATGCGGCCGGCAACCACCGCCCGCACCCGGTCCGCGGCGGGCGTTGCACCCTGCACCCTCAAAACAACGGGGAACAGGGATTTACTCAAAGAGCCGATGTAGCGCCCCGGGATGAGCAGGAAAAGCAACACGGCCAGGGCAGTTTCCCCCATCACCGCCGTCAGATCCCCGAAATCAGCCAGGTAAACGGATAAAATGATATTGCTCAGAAGAAAACCCAAAGCAACCCCGGGCTTACCAAAACCCCGGCACAATCCGGCCAGCAGTCCTGCAAAGGAGTAGCCGCCAATCATAGCCGGAACTGCAGTATAAACCAGCCCCGGAATAACGCCCACCACCGCTCCCACGGCGGCGCCCAGCCCCACGCCTCCTAAAAGAGCCGCCAGCAAAATAATCAACCGGCTCAGGAGCCCCTTTAAGGTAAACATGGCCACCTGCAAGTCGCCCGTGCCGGCCACCACCGCCGCCAGTAGCACCAGCATGGAAAACAATTCTTCCCCCGTCAAAGAGGCCAGGCCGGTAAGCTTGTCCAGGGGAGGAAGGCCCGAAAGAAAAACCAGGGTTAAAAGGGCGGCAAACCCGCCTTCAAAAAAGATGGTAATGTACTGGTACGGAGAGGGCCCGGTAAAGGCCAGCATACCCGCTTTGACGACTACAGTCAGGGAAAAGACGGCTGCCGCCACCACCAGCTGCGGCCTTTTAACGCCACCGGGCATGGCCTGTACCAACAGCCAGGTAAACACCACGGTACCCAGTGCCCCGGCCAGGGACAGGCCGGAGCTTACAGTGGCCAGACCGGCACCGGCACCCAAAAGGGCGGCCAGTCCGGACCCTGGAAAGGTACGGGTTGCGGCGGCCACAAAGGCAGCAGCACAGGGAACAATTTCACCCAGCAAGACGGCCCGCCCTAAAAAAAAGCCGGCAATAAACAAAAGAAGTCCCTCGCGGGTCAGGAACGTTGCCCCCGCCGGCCTGCACAAAAACTGCCAGCGTTTTCGTTTTTTCGGCAAACGTTTTCTTTCTTTACCCTGTCCTGTCCGCTGGTAGGGATAGACGTTGATTTCGTCAGACACAAATGCCACCCCTTATTAGTCCCTCAATTGAAAATTATAGTACAGGGGGTGGGCAATTTTTGTCATCATTGGTAAATTACAACGTTTTTTCTTTCGACACCGGATGCAGCCTGAATGGCCAGACCGTGCATTATGTCCGTTTCGCTCACCTGCAGGGAAGGCATATCCAGTTCCCGCATCACCAATCGCACGATGCGCACTCCCGCGGTGATAATATCGGCCCTTTCCGGTTGCAGCCCGGGCAGGCGGCGTCGCTCTTCCAGGGTGCACCGGGAAAGAACGGCCAGTATATTTTCCACATCCGCCCGGGAAAGCACGAAACCGTGTACCCGGGCCGGGTCATAAACCGCCAGTTTTTGTACCATGGCCGCACATGTGGTAACCGTTCCGCCCACCCCCACCAGGCGCCGGGGGGAGCTGAGCCGGACCTGGTTCAGCGTGGGCGAGAGGAGACGGCTGATGGCGGCATCGTCATGCCCTCCTTCGGTCATGCGCACCGCTCCCACATTGACGCTGCGGCAAAAAAGGGACCCCTCCCGTTGCCAGATAAATTCGGTGCTCCCGCCACCAACATCCATAACCACCAGCCCCGCCCCATCCACCGCAAGCCCGGCCTGAACCCCTAGGTAACTGAGGTAGGCTTCCTCTTCCCCGGAAAGAACCGCTACCTCCAAACCAACCCTGCGGGCCGCCTCCAGGAACTCTTCCCGGTTGCGGGCATCCCGCACGGCACTGGTAGCCGCCGCCACCACACGCTCCACCTGCAGGGGGTGTATGCGTTCCAGGTAATGCTTTAAGGTCTCACAGGTGCGGGCAATGGCGTCCTTGTGCAAATACCCGGAGCCAATTCCTTCCCCCAGCCTGGTGGTCACCAGGTCGAAATGAACCACCCGTTCCACTTTCTCCCGGCGGACATCGGCGACCAGCAAACGGGTGGAATTGGTGCCGATATCAATGACCGCCACGCGCATAATCAAACCCCTTTCTCTGGCCAAAATTAAAAAAGCATTCCCTTTTTCGGAATGCTGTTATAACCAGCTTTGCGCCGGGTTATTTACCAACGCTAAAGAAACCGCCGCCCGGAGCCCCGGCCGCCCCGCTTGGCATCAAGGCTCCTGCGCAGGGACTGCTGCAACTCTTCGCTTTCTTTAAGGAAACGGCTCAGCTTTTCCTCAAAGGAAGGCTCAAACCGCCTACGCCGGGATGACCTTTCCCCGGAATCCCTGGCCTGCCTGATGGAAAGCCCGATTTTCCCGCGGGAATCCACGGAAATCACCTTTACCGGTACCCGGTCATTAATCTTTAAAAACTGGTTAATATCTTTTACATACTCATCGGCCACTTCGGAAATGTGCACCAGACCGGTTTCACCACCGGGAAGCTTAACAAAGGCCCCGAAGTTAGCAATACCGGTCACCACGCCTTCTAAAACGCTTCCCACTTCTACCGGCATAACCTGCGGTTTTGCCTCCCTTATTGTTAAAAACCTTGGTTAATTATATGCCCGGAAAAGTGTAAGTGTCAAGAAAGATTTTAAAACAGGAAAATACGGTTAATTCCCCGGCTTCACCGGTACGATACGTGCCTCTCCCGGCTTCACCAGGCCCAGGCGTTCCCTGGCCACCTGTTCTATGTATTCGTCCGACTGTACCGTCTTCAGCTGCTGTTTTAACTCCGCATTTTTCTTCTGCAGATCCGCCAGCTGGGCCTGAAGTTGTTTCAGGTCCTGCTGCATGGCATCCAGGCGGTGGAACTGGGAAAAAAACGAGAGCATAAGGTAACAAAGTAGAACCACCACCAGCAAGCCGGGCAGACGGTTTTTGTTGAAACGCAGGCGCCGCCGCCCGGTACTGGCCTGGTGCCGCAGCGGGAGGGATGCCCTGTGCTTATGGGTGGTAGTAAAACTCATCTTGCGGTATCATCTCCTCACCGGGGCCGGCAGGCCCCCTTGATCCCCGGGACAAACAATCCGCCCCGTATCCCCTGTCCCCGGGCAGTTGGCAAAAAACTTATGAGATCAAGGCACAATTCTTCCACGTTCATTCTACGTTTAAGGATAAAAATCCTTCCTGAAAAAAGAAAGTAGCCTGTGTTCAGTTTATCCGGACGCTCCCATACGCGGGGACAACTACCGCCGCGTACGCCAGCTGTTGCTCCAGCGCTGCCAGCGGGCACGCAAGCCCCTTGAAAAGCGGTGCACGGAAGGGGCCAAGACACCTTTACCCGCCCGGCCAATCCCCCTGCCCGCCAGGCGTAAAGCGCGCCCTCCCTGAGCCACGGGCCAGGCCACCAGGAAAAAAATGACCCGGAAGGGGAAGGTAAGTATACGAAAGAATGCCACCGCCCCGGCCGCAATTATTTGGATTGCCCGTAAGAAAAGATAAATGCTCCGGTAAATAAAACGCCGGGCTGCAGAACTAAAAAAGATCAGGTGTATTCCCGCCCCCAGGGCCAGTCCCAGAAAAACATAAAAGCGTACCTCACCATCATTGCCCACCAGCAAAAGGCCAAACACCGCCACCAGCAGGAACAGCCAGAAGAGCAGGTCTCCAATAAAAGTGCCCGCTTTCTTAAGACGGAGCATTTCCCGCAAAACCCGGTAAAGATCGTAGACAAAGCCCGACATTAAACCGATCAACAAGGTTAAAAGGAAGGCGTTTAATTGTTCCGCCAGAGTCATGGGCATCACCACCTCGGCCAGTAAAAAAAAGCGCCCGCCCGCGCTTATATGCTTACTTCAACAGCCGTTTCAGCACGTTTTTTCCTTTGGCCCGCCCCCTGCCTTTGTCTTCCTGGAACAAAAAGCTGGCGAAGAACCCTTCGGCGGTCAGATTGCCTTTCTGCAGGTCCAGCTGGGTGATATGTAAACCTTCCCCCTTCAAGGTCAGAAAACCCATGGTGGTGTCCAGGGTGATCTCGTTCTCGTCAAAGCTCTCCACATGCCGCACGCCTTCAACCAGCAGGTACTTGCGGTCGGTCAACATTACTTTGTGCTTACCCTCCACAGACCTCACCCCCGGACTGCTCACTTTCATATCTATGCACCCCGGCGGGTTTTATGCAAAAAAAAAGGTGGCGGGCACCACCTGTTTACTGCCATAACTTTCTTATTTCAATGTCCTTAAAGTAAAAGCGGACGATATCCTCCGGAGAACGTCCCCTTTGAGCCAGCAACTTGGCTCCCCACTGACACATGCCCACACCGTGTCCGAACCCTTTCCCGGCTAGAACCAGGGCATTGCCCTCTACCCGGGCACTCGTAAGGAGCATGGAGCGTACCCACTCGCTCCCCAGGGCCAGGCGGAGTGCCGGGCCACTTACGGTTGCCTTCCCAACCTGCAGCTGCTCAGCCCGTCCCGAGGGGCCGCGGCGCACTATGCGCACCGATGTAATTGGCCCCGGATCCCGTCCGGTGATTTTTGTTACTGCCGCCCGGACCTGCTCTAAGGGAATGCGCCTCTCCCAGTGCCGGTTCTCGGGTGTGGTAATGGACAGGCAGTTATCCCGCACACCTGCCCGCACATAGGGTGTGGGGGTCCTGGTGTAGGCCAACCCCTCGACCGCAGAGGCGGTCACACCACCATCGCAGGCGTTAAACCAGGCCTTGATATAGTCCCCCCCTGTACATTGCTACTTCTCCCCGGGTGCGGGCCACGGCCTGCCGTATGTTATCGTTAATGCGGGAAGGATTGTAGGCCTGAAACTCCTGAACACTGGTAGAGGCATCGGTACCGTGGAGTTTCTTTACCCGTCCGGCCTTGATGTTTTCCATGGTAAAGGTGCGGGCCAGAATAGCCTGGGCTGCCAGGGCATTGACCGGCCAGGTCGGTTCCATTTCCGCCGCTACTACGCCGGCCACATAGTCTTCCAATTTTATGTTTTTCCTTTCACCGGTTTCATTAACATAGAGGCTGATGGTAGGCTCCCGGCCGGGAGCAGGGGGTGCCGGTTTGCGGGGTGCCGCCCTGGTGCAACCGGCAATTAAAAGACCGACCAAGGTGGTGACAATAACTGCACGGGTGAACGTGGGCTTTAACATCTTTACTTCCCCTCCGTAGCGAAATAGCATTACTGGGCATTTGCCCCTTATTTTTTGCCCGGAGGGGTAAAATTATGCCCACGCCGGCAATGCCCGTCACACCTCCTTGCTTTTTAAATTCCGTACGGCCGGCCGGTACGGTAACATGAAACAGCTCCCTGTTGATGGCGGGGTACCGCTCTTTCGCGTTTTTAAAGGCTTTTATAAAGAAGCCACACGCATTCCTGGACCAGGCGTCCTCACCTTTTTGGATTACCCGCACCACCAACCATCTCCCCTTTGCCGGCCCCCTAAACCGTCAAGGCCCTCTCACCCCCATACCCATTCGCCATCGCCACACCCGCTCCGGTCCCCGGCACAAAACCTTATAAGCGGGGTACGGCGCCTTCCCTCCTGAACGCCAACACCTTCCGCCGGCGGATTCCCCTCTGTACTTTCCGGAAATTCCAATATGCTTGTCCAAGCACAAACCTATCACCCCCACTGGTATTTATTGTTAATGATACCATAAATACACACGGGAAGTCGATAGTGATTTTTGGCTAAAAGGGAATAAAATGGGGCCTGTCCCTTCATTTTGCTCGTGCATCCGCCATCTTTTGCGTTGAAAATAAATAGAGGCCCGGATTTCAGGCCTCTTTACACATTTGCTTGTTACGTAGCGTTTATTCTACAGTACCATCGAGTTACTCAACTTTTCAAGCCCTTTACACATTTGCTTGTTATGTAGCTGAAACGGCATCCCGCAGGGCCTTGCCAGCTTTGAATACGGGAACGCGAGCGGCTGCAATCTCGATTTCTTCCCCTGTTTGTGGATTGCGGCCCTTGCGGGCGGCCCGTTCACGGATTTCAAAGGTGCCAAAGCCGACCAACTGAACCTTATCCCCCCGGGCCAGAGCTTCCTCAATAGCGGACAGCACGGCGCTCACAGCCTTTTCGGCATCCTTTTTAGTCAGCTCTGTTTTCTCTGCCACCTGGGAAATGAGTTCTGCTTTGTTCATAAATACCCCCCTCAGAAGGTTTAGACATATTCTGACTTATTATTCGCTAAATCTCTTGGGTTTCCTCCCAACATGAAAATTATTCCGCTTTTTTTCTACCTGTTCCACCTTCTTTGCCTCCTCCCACCAGGCGTCGAGCTGGTCCAGGGTAAAGCTGGACAGCTCCCGGCCGTATTGTCGCGCCCGTTCCTCTATATGCTGGAAGCGGCGTCGAAAACGGTTGATAGCCCCGCAAAGGGCTACTTCAGCTTCCACACCCAGCAACCGGGATAGATTGACCACCGCAAAAAGCAGATCTCCCAGTTCCCTTTCCAGCTCCGCCTTCCGGCCCCCGGAAAGAGCCTGCCTTACTTCCTGCAATTCCTCGAAAACCTTGTCCAGGGCACCCCGGTAATCTGGCCAGTCAAAACCAACCTGGGCCACGCGGGCCTGAAGGGAGCTGGCCTGCAACAGGGCCGGCAGGGAGCGGGGAACATCCTTTAAAAGAGAGGCCGGCCTTTCCTTGCCCCCCTCCCGCGCTTTAATCCGGTCCCAGTTTGCAAGGACTTCCGCACTGTTCCGCACCAAAACATCTCCAAAGACATGGGGGTGCCGGCGCAGCATTTTAGCGGTAATTCCCTTTACCACATCATTTATGTCGAAGAAGCCCTTTTCCCTGGCCAGCTGGCTGTGAAATACTATTTGTAACAATAAGTCTCCCAATTCCTCACAAAGTTTATACATGTCTTCCTGGTCAATCGCTTCTAGTACTTCGTAGGTCTCTTCCAGCAAGAAGGGGCGCAGGCTACGGTGGGTCTGCTCCCGGTCCCAGGGACAGCCCTTCTCGCCCCGCAGGGTGGCCATAACCTCAACCAGGGAGTCCAGTGGATAACGGCATTTCCCGGCTGCCCCGGAACAAGGGGGGAGGTACAGGCTGGTCAGGTGATCAAACCAATCCAGCCGGTCCAGTTCATACAGGGGGTGTTCTTCAATTCGCTCCAGGCCGGGCACCCCTGCCGCCCGGATCACCGTCACCGGGTGGGATGCGGGATAGTACTCCATGAGTGTTAACTTGACATCCGAAGCTACCAGGCGGCTGTATACCTGGAAGATGATATTGCCTACCCCCGGCACTGGTTCCAATCGGTCAAGGCGCAAACCGTCCACCAGGTGCAACCCGCCGGCCGGGTCCAGCCCCAGGGCGCTGCAGATCACATCCACAAAGCTCATGGCGGGCAGCACGTCCACCTTCAAGCCCCGCCGGGGCCCTTCTTCCAAAACAATCCCCACGGTTTCTTCGGCCATCAGTGGATGGCCCGGCACGGCAAAAACCAGGGGCCCTTTGGCCGCTTCCCTGAACAGGGCTTCGGCCATGTGCCGGTAGATTTCCTGAAAATCCCGGCCGGTTTCGTAGAGGCAATCAAAGGTTTCAAAGGAGATGCCCTTTTCTTTAAGCCAGGGAACTACCGGATGCTGCTCGGTGCGCAAAAATAAACGTTTTGCCTTGCGCAACACCTCCCACACGGACAGGGGCAGGTGACCGGGATTGCCCGGTCCCAATCCAACCACGGTAATCTGTGCACCCATAATTAAGCCCGCCCAAAAACGGACCTTTCACCCCCCAATGTTTATATCGTCAACACGACAAAAATTATTATACATCAAGTCGCAGACATTTAGGATTATTATATTTGCCTCTATGACCGGAGGGAAAATAGCAAGGGCGTACCCGACAAAAAATAAGTGGCCGACAGGCCACCTTTTACTGTTCCATTTGTTTTGCCAGGAAGCCGGCTGCCGTTTCGGCCAGCTTCAACTCCAGTTCCCCCATTTTCACATCCGGTTCCTTGGAAGCCAGGATCACCGCTCCAATAGGGTCGCCTTCGGCAATGATGGGGGCAATAACTTCCGCTGAATACTTGCATTCCCCTTCGTCCGCGGTCAAGCATTCCTTGCAGTAGGGATCTTCCCCGGGATTGTTGATGATCACTGCCTTGCGTTCTTCCATCACCTTTTCCACGGCCGCACCAATAGGTTTATTTAGATATTCCTTCTTGGGCGCCCCGGCAACGGCAATAATGGTATCCCGGTCGGCAATGCAGGCAATGTGCCCCAGGGCTTCATGCAGGGAATCGGCATATTCTTTGGCAAAGTCCCCCAACTCGCCAATGGGCGAGTACTTTTTTAAGATTACCTCACCTTCCCTGTCTACAAAAATTTCCAGAGGGTCCCCTTCACGGATGCGAAGCGTCCTTCTAATTTCCTTGGGAATTACGACTCTTCCTAGATCATCAATGCGGCGAACAATGCCCGTTGCTTTCATGGTCACCCTTCCCTCCTTTTTTGCAATCTGGCACGATTGAACTTTCCAGTGATAGTATATAACAGGAGGGAGAGACTTATTCATTTTTTTCCAATGTAAAACAAATATTTTTCATTTTTGTGGACAAAGGCTTTTTTTTCCGTTTTTGCTGGACAAATATCCTTCCCTGTCCCCTGGTGGCGGGGTCCACCATTTAAAAAAACAAGAGAATGACGATCAGAATTATGGCCGCCAGGGAAAGGGCCAGGTAATCCTCCAGCCTTTCCGTTACATACACGGAAAAAAATTCTTCCTCATCCCCCGGGAAACGTTCGTTTTTGTCCGGATAGAGCAACATTTCTCCACCCCTTTTCATTTTCAGGGATCCCGCGGTACAAACAGGATCACCACAATCAGGGCCAGCAGGGCCTTTAAAAAGGCGGCCACGGTGCCTACCAAAAGCGGCTTGCTCCCGGCCCGGCGCAATTCGGCCAGAGATATGCGCATCCCCTGGCCGGCAAGGCCGATGGCAAAAAACCAGCTGTACAGGTGCCGGATGATGGTGAGTTCCCTGGAAGGCGGCGACGTAGGCCCCAAAAAGCCAAAGGAAGTGAGCAAAACCATGGTCAAGAAACCCAGCACAAAAACGGGAAATCTGCTCCACAGGCCGGTATTAATGTTGACTTCGTCCTCACCCGTAAAGTAGCGGCTGGCAAACAGGGCCAGGAAAAGCACCACGAAGGGCAGGAAAATTACCCGCGTCAGGTTGTAAATCTCCCCGGTTTTCAGGCTTACCGAAGGATGGGTAACGGTACCGGGGTCAAAGGTGAGGCATACGGCCAGAACCTGGCCGGAATTCATGATGCCCGTGCCGGCCCATACGCCAAACTGGTGGGGGCTTAACCCCAGCAGCGTACCCACGACGGGGAAGACAAAAAGGCTGATCAGGCCAAAGAACAGGATGGTGGCAATGGAGAACACCACGTCGGTGTTTTTGGCCCGAACCGCCGGGGCGGTAGCCAGAATGGCCGACACACCGCATACCGCCGTGCCTGCCGCCAGGGTGGCTGCACCGGCCGGGTCCATGCCCACCCTGCTACCCAGCCAGACGGTAAACAACAGCATAAAGATGATAAAGCCTACAATGATGATGACGGCCATACTGCCAAGCCTGGCCAGATCGGCAACGCTGTAAAGCGAACCCAGCAAAATAACGCCTATTTTAATGAACAGGCTGGAAGTCCGGATGCCTGCCGCCGCCCAGCGGGGTATGCCTAAAAGATTCCCCACCAGCATACCCAGGATAATGGAGATGAGAATGTGATTCAGATGAAGAATTTCAATAAAAACCCTCCTGGCCAGGGAGCTGCCGGCGAGCAGACTCTCCAACCCCGGCCACCAGGGCAGTCCCAAATCGCTTCCCCCCCGGGCCAGAAAGGCAATAAAGAACATAAGGAAAATTCCTGGGAAAGTCTTAAGTATAATGTATATCTTCAATATCCGGGGCCTCCCCCAGCAAATTTCTAAGCCAAGATTTTATCAAAAAAAAGACATCAAAAAAAGACCCCATACCATTGGGGCCTTTAAAAACATCACCAAATATACAAACAGCATTCAGTTATCGGAATAACGCTGGTTATTTAAACACACCAAAGGCAATGATAAATATTACCAGCAGAATTAAACCCAAACCCAGGGAATACCCAATAAGCTTTTTTTCGACAGGAAGCAACTCGAAATATTCCTCTTCCATGGCTTCCCGGGCATCCAGCTGCGGTTGTTCCTGTTGACCGATTTTTACTTCCGCCATGGCCGGACCTCCTTTGCCTTATTAAACTATTGCCTAACCGATAATCGGAGGCTTGACACCGTGATAGAACAGCCAGGAGATGAACAAGCCCACCCAAAGGATAAAGCCAAACAGGCACACGGCATACACGGCTACGATGCGTCCCATGCCCGCAGCCCAGAGCTTGCGCACGTTGGTAATCAGACCGATGGAGAAGAAGGTTAAGGCAAAGAACATGGTTCTAAAGGCGTTAGCCTCGTTCACACCAGCCTCAGCCTGTTTGAGCATGTCGGGGTTGTTCAAGCCGAAGACCAGCATAACAATGAAAGTAAGCACGAAACCGATGACGAATTTCGGGAAGCGCTCCCAGATCTCCGAGGCTGCTACTTTCCGGGTTTCACCTACATCACAACCCTGGTTGCCAATCCCGTAAACGCACCAGATCAAGGCCAGGATAAAGGCCCACACACCAATGAAAATGTCAATAAAGAGTTTGGTGGTGGTAGTCGCCATGAGCATCCAGCCTTCTTCGTACTTGATGCCCAGGTCCTTCAGAGCCTTGGCCCGGATGAGGGAGTCGGTGATGGCACCGCTGGCGATGGCACCGCCGTCACTCTTCACCGCCAGGCCCATCCATGCACCGGCCACCATGGGTTCGTGGACCAGGGTTGCCGCCGCCAGCCAGGGCAGGAAGAGCAGCTCCACGGCCACAAAGACGATGATTACCGCCGCCAGAATAACCGGCACTATGGGGCGGGAACGGATGGCCGCACCGGTGGCAATGGCCGCGGAAACACCGCAGATGGATATGCCCGAGGCCAGGGGTGCCGCCCATTCCGGCGTAAAGCGGAAATACTTCCGGGCGATGAAGTAAACCACCGGCCAGTAAATCAAGTACGCTTCCACCACTGCGCAAAGCCCCCGGAAAATGACCGTGCTGGCCAGTCCCAGGGCTCCTACCGTTTTGATGCCGATGGCAGCGCCCAGGATCACAATACCCGTCTTAATGAACCATTCGGGCTTGGCCGCTTCTTCCAGGAATTTGGCGAAACCCAGGAAAAAGTTCCCGATGATAAGGCCCAAAATCATGGCGAAAACATAGCCCATTTCCCCCAGGCCCAAAGACCAGGAGATGCCGAGCTTGGCCTGCTTGTCGGGGGTGGCGGAAATGTAGGCGTTGTGACCCAGCAGCAAGCAGGCAAAGGTGAGCCAGTAGATAATGCTAAAACCGGCCACGTACCTTTTTACGTTGGCGCCCATGATCCATGCCCCGATGGCAGTAATGGCCAGCATGAAGACATAGGTTAAGAATCCCGAAGTGAGGCCGGACATCCCTTTATAAGCCTTGGATACTGGTCCAAAGGCTTTGCTCAAGTCTACCCAATCACTGAACTTGACTGCCCAGCCCAGCCAGTCGTTCCCGAAAATTGGGCCCAGGCCCAGGAAAAAGATAAATAATCCCAGCCATACCGCCCACCAGTCTTCATTCTTGAGCAAGGGCTTTTTCACTTCATAGGCTTTGTAAGCTGCATTTCCTTCTGAGCTCATCCTTTTTCACCCTTCCTTTAATAGTTTAGTTTCTCACAGTGGACAAACTAAAAAATGGACCTTTCTCGATTTTGTACTTGTATTCACTATCCCTAAAATGACTCACCCCCTTATCTCAATAGAGCGTACGACTTTGTCACCCGCCTGACACAAGCATATTAAACCGCTTTTACTCAATCAACCGTTTCATTAAGGAATGAACTTTTTTAGCTAAGTAAATGACCTTTTTAGATCACCCCCGCCCTTACTTCCTCCAGAGATTTCCCGGCGGGAGACCATGGGACGTCTTCTACTGATAATCGATTCCCCTGCCGCAGCCAAGGACTCATCAAGGGTGGAACGCACCCGGCTATTGCGCATCTCACGGGCGCCACCGCACCTGTCCTGCCACCTCCAGCTTATAGTTCCAATTAGTTAAGCTTATCTTAATTGAGCACCCTTTGACAGTCAACAATTCCAGGGCAAACTGGATGCTATGCGCAAACAGATGAAGCATATCGTTCTTTAAGGTGAATTTTTTTGTTCACACAACGGCGATTTTTGGGTCTTGGGTGCACAATATGGAAATAATTAGGACCTTGTGCCGTAACCAGAAGATCCCCGCAGGATTTATGCCACCCGTGCCGTATTTATTCATTAAATCCGGCGTGAAAATAAAGAACCTGATACGAAGGTGAAAAAATGAAAAAAAACAGGACCTGGCTACGGGGAGCGGCCTTATTAATTCTGGTGCTCCTGCCAGCCCTGCTGTTATTTTATACAGGTTACACATTACCCCGGCAGCTTAACAGGCTGGAGCGGGAAATTCAACGCCAGTTAAAATACAGTGAAATATCAGCGGACATTTATCATCTCACAACCAGCGTCCAGGAATACATCCTTTATGGCGATGAACAGGCCTTGAACAATTTCCGCCATTACATTGCCCAAACGGAAAAGAAGGAGCTGGAACTATATAACCTGGCCGAACAATCCCGCAAGCAGGACATAGCGGAATTAATGACCCTGACCAGGACCTACCGGTCCTTTGTGGAACGGGAAGTAGTCCCCCTCAAAAAATTTAATGACCGTGACAACCGCGAGCTGTTGCTGTGGCAGTACCGGGACCTCACCCGGCAGCTGGTTTACCGGGCTGATTCCCTGGCCGGTGCCGGCCGGCAGGAAAATAAAACCGCCCTGGAGCACGCCGTAGCATTGTTGAATATAAAAGGGCTCCTGATGGTGATCCTTTCCCTTCTCTCCCTGGGAGCCTTTGGGGGAGGATATATGACCGTCCGCCCGTGGCTGGCCCGGCATTTATACCTGGGCACCCTGGTAAGGGATGCTGCAAAGGCGGTCATTTTCATCGACCGGAAAGAAAGGGTGCAGGATATCAACCCGGCAGCGGAAAACCTTTTCCACCTGTCCCGGGAGGCGGTAATGGGAAAAAGCCTGGGGGAAATACTGCTCCTGTACCCCCACCTGCAAAATATCGTACAGCCCCTTTACCACGCCCTGTGGCAAAAGGAAAGAATTACGGACTACCGGTTGGTATTTACCTGGAAAGATGCCAGGATTACCCTGGGCGTGGACTGCACCCCCATCCATTTCCTGCATAAAATAGCCGGGGCCGTACTGGTAGCCCGGAGGACTTCTGAACCTGAGGACGGCAATATTTTGCTGGATACCATTGAAAGGGAGCGCAAGCGCCTCTCCATTGAAATTCACGATTGGATCGGCAGGTACCTGTCCAGCATCATCCACGGCCTGGATTATGTGCTGCGGGTGAACGGGGAAAGGCTGCCGGGGGAAGTACAGGAGAACCTGCTCATGCTGCGCACCCAGTGTCAAAATGCGGCCGTGGACATGAGAAGCATCATGAACGACATTCACCCCTACATCATTGAAAAGGTAGGTCTAATCCCCGCCCTGGAGTCTTACAGCGCCAACTTTGAACGCATGCATAACAAAAAGGTTTACATTTTTTATCACCAGCGCTCCCTGCACCTGCCCAGGGAAAAGGAAATCCTCATTTACCGCATTGTCCAGGAAGCCTTAACCAACGTAGCCAGGCATTCCCAGGCCACAGAGGTGGACATCCATTTCACCGAAACAAACGACAACCTGCAGATAGAGATTTTGGATAACGGAGGAATGCAGGAAACCACGCCGGTGCCGGGAAAAGGATTGTGGGGAATGAAAGAACGGGCCAGGCTGCTTGGCGGGGACCTGGTTTACGGCTTCATGGAAGGCGGTTTTGCCGTTACCCTGACCGTGCCCCTGGTGAAGGGAGGTAAGTAGCAGATGAAGAAGGTCGGAATCATGCTGGTGGAAGATCATAATGTTTTCCGGGAAGGTTTGAAGAAGCTGCTGGACATGGAAGAAAACATGCATGTGGTGGCGGAAGCCGATTCCTTTGCCCAGGCTTTACAAAACATCAACCAGGACGTGGATATTGTTCTGCTGGACATCGGCTTGCCGGACGGGGACGGGCTGGATCTCTGTACACGTTTAGCGGAATTATACCCCCGTGTGAAATTTGTGGCTTTAACTACCTACGACGATGTTACCTTTATCCGTAAGGCCATGGAACGTGGGATTCACGGTTTTGTACCAAAGTATGCCTTTTTTGACGAAATTAAATCGGCTATCAACATGGTCTACAAGGGCGGCACGTACCTTTACCCCGGACTGCAGGCGGAACTGCTGTTAAAACCCGTTACCCCCGGTCTTTCCGACCTGGAAACCAGCATCCTGCAGCTCATTGCCAGGGGGGAAGGCCAGAAAGAAGTGGCCGCCAAACTGTACATCAGCCTTTCCACCCTGCGCCGCCGGATCAGGGGTATCTGCACCAAGTTAGGGGTAAAAACCCTGGAGGAGGCCCTGGCGGTAGCCGCCAAAAGGGGCCTGGTGCGTTAGGAGGATACGGTTTATCCCCCCCATCATCGCGGTGGTCCGTCTAAGGAGCGAGAGTATGAAAAAATACCTCGAAGCCAACAGCGTCCTCTTCATGTTCATAGCTCTCTTTTTCTTAAGCGTCATCACGGCACTCTTTATTATGGAGTTCCGTTTTTTAAAGGGCATCATGACCCAGTACGAGGACAGCATCCGCCAGGTGGCCGTAAATAAAACCAACCTCTTTTTTAATGACCTGCGGGCGGCAACCGAAGGCGCCGCCAGGCAACTTGCCCGGTGGCAGGAAGACAGGAACAGGGCGTTAGGGAAACTGTTTGCTTTTGATTCCCGTATTACGGGCGCCTATATCATTAACGCCAGTGGCCGGATTACTCATGGTACTCCCGACCCTCACCTGAAAGTCATGGCCGGGCAGGTTCTGCAGCTTACGGGGACATCTATCCTGGGAGTGCATAACAACGGCACAGGCCAGGTGGTCGTTACCGTTGTTACACATCTTGACGGGGAATGGCTTGCCCTGGATTACCGGATTAATGATTTCCAACAAGAAATGATCCAGGAGTTTCTGGGCAGTATCTGCAAGGTAGCAGTTTTCGACCAGAACAATTTTCCGGTGGTCTGGCCCTTTGAACCGGAAAAGCTGGATCAATTTACCGGACGTGAAGAAAAGTTCCACCTGGACATGCCGTACGACGTGAGCTCGGTACAGCTGGAACAGCCCCCCTGGAAACTTTACTTTTTCCAGCAGGAGAACAACTTTGACACCTACCGTATCATCACCATCATGTTCCTTTTGTTTGCCCTTTACTGCTGCCTCTACCAGCTGGTGGTGGAGTTGTGGCGGGTAAACAGCGCCCGATCTTACTTTGAAAACATTGACTTCACCATCTTCAACTATATCAACGAGGGCGTGATCATTTCCAACAACGCCGGCCGGATCATTTTTGCCAACATGGCCGCCCATGAAGTTTTTTCGGGAAGAAAAACCATCTTGAAGGATATGCCTTTAAAAGAACTGCTGGGCCACATCGGGGATACCTGCGACGGCAAAAACAAATACGGAACCCTCACCCTGAAAATGTCCGACCGGCTCCTGGAAGCCATCCACTCCCCGCTGATAAAAAAAGGCAAGGTGCTGGGTGCCATCACGGTACTGGGATCGGGAGGCAAGGAAGAAAAAACCTGCCGCAACTTCCTCAGCAAGTTGATTGAATCACTGCCCCTGGGCGTTGTTCACGTGGACAGAAACCACAAGGTGGTGCAGGCCAACCTGATGGCCCGGTGCTACCTGGGCAGCGTTGAACAGGGCATGAGCATCGACGGGGTGGACCCGGAACTGGCCGGGTTCATCTACCGGAACATGGGCTCGTCCTCCATCAAGCCGGTGCTCCTCGCCTCCAGAAATCTTATCGCCGAGGTGATCTACATCTACGACGAAGACGGCAATTATGACGGTGCACTGGTAATCGTTAACGAGCCGGAGGAAGGAGGTTAGGAACAACTCACCTTGCAAGAAAAAAACCGCACGCCGGCCTCTCCGGATTGCCGCCCTCCAGCACCTTCCGGAGCCCTTCCTTCCCCGCTGTTTTCAAAATATCCAACGCAGGCAGCATTTCCGGGACCCTTTTTCGTAAGGAGCCGTATCCGGGAAGCCCGGCCACACAGCCCCAGCGCACTTCCTCCCGCCCCTGTATCCTGACCAGAAAACGGCAGTCACTGCAGGTATGTACGGCCTTTTCCCTCATTTCCGGCAGCATGAGCCGGCGGCTCCACCAAAGTTTATTGCCTTCCATCATCCATCCCCACCCCCATCTGACCTGTTTCCGGCACTTTCATAAGAAAAGACGGTGCGGTACGGGGTGGTTCTGTATAGAATACCCCCGCCGGGGTGAGGGATACGGCCCGGAAAATGGCCTTTTCCCCGTACCGTTTCTTAATGGCATCGCAGGCCTGTTCCGCCCTTTGCCGCCTTTCTCTTTCGCCGAAGAGGGTCAGCTGTTCCGGCAGGCGGGCCGTTAAGCCGCCCAGGGCAAGCCCCACCAGGCGCACCGGCCAGTGCGGGGACCAGTGCTGTTCCAGCAAATCCGCCGCGGCCCGGTAAATATCCCCGGCCAGGCTGGTGTGGAAAGGCAGGGTTTTACGGCGGGACAGCCAGTTAAAGCGGGTGTCTTTAAGGGACAGCACCACCGTTCTGCCGGCATATTCTCCCGCCCGGGCCCGTCGGGCCACCCGGTCGGCCAGTTCCCACAGCACCACCTTGATCTCCTCGCCCCGGTAATCCCGGGGAAGGGTGATTTGTTGCCCGATGCTCTTCACCTGCTTTAAACTGCCGGGATCCACGGGGCTGTGGTCGATACCCCGGGCGCAGAACCACAGGGCTTCTCCGTAGGCCCCAAATCGCCTTTTAAGGACGTCCACCGGAAAGTTGGCCAGGTCGCCAATGGTATGTATGTTCAACTTTCTCAGGTGCTCCTCGTAACGGGGGCCCACGCCGAAAAGTTCCCGCACCGGCAGGGGCCACAGGCGCCGGGGTACATCCTCGAAAGTGAGCTGGGTGAGGCCGTCGGGCTTTTGCAGTTCCGCCGCCATTTTGGCCAGGAGCTTGTTGGGGCCAATCCCCACACTGCAGGTTATGCCCACCTCCTGGCGGATACGCGCCTTTAGCCGGTGGGCAATTTCCACCGGGGAACCCAGGAGCTTGTGACAGCCGGTAACGTCCAAAAAGGCCTCGTCAATGGAAAAGGGCTCCACCAGGGGGGTGAAGTCGTGCAGGATGCGCAGGATACGGGCGGAAAAGCGAACGTAGAGGTCGTGCTGCGGCTTGATGAAGATTCCTTCGGGGCAGGCCAGGCGGGCCTCGGCCACCGTTAGGCCGGTCTTCACCCCTTTGGCCCTGGCCTCGTAGCTGGCGGCCAGGACAATGCCGTGGCGCCTGGCCGGATCCCCGGCAACGATCACGGGCTTGCCCCGCAGGCCCGGATCCAGGGCCTGATGGACGCTGGCAAAAAAGGCGTTCATGTCAACCAGCAAAATGGCCCGGGACATAATAAAACCTCCTGCCCTGAACAAGTGTTCTGATCCCATTTTAGCCAGAACACTTGTTCCAGGGCAAGAGGTAAATTCTACCTGGACCATAAGATACTACACCGGGGCGACCGCTGTCCAGAGACCTCCGCCCGGGCTACCCCACCAGGGAAAAGCGCTGCAACAAAGGGAAGGGATCGACCAGGTGTTTCTTCAACCAGCCGGGTGCCTCCCCCAACCCGAAAGCCAGGCCCATTAATTCGGTAAAGTAAAACACGGGGATGCCCTCTTGGGCCGCGCGGCGCATCTCCAGATTGTTCTGGCACAACGGACAGGCAGTAACCAGTGCGTCGGCCCCGGCTTCCCGGGCGGCAGCTAAAAGGCGGGCAACCAGCTGCTCCACCACCTCCGGCCGGGTCAGGGAAAGCCCGGCCCCGCAACAGGAGGTTTTATAACACCAGGGAACCGGCTCCGCCCCCAGGGCGGCAGCCAGCTCATCCAGGGAGGTGGGGTCCTCGGCCCGATCAAAGGGGCGCACTTCCGGAGGGCGTACCAGCAGGCACCCGTAGTAGCAGGCCACCTTCAGGCCGGTCAGGGGTTTGCGCACGGCCCGGGCCACCTCATCACAGCCCACCCGGTCCTTCACTATTTCCAGAAAGGAATAAATCTGGATCTTGCCCGTGTAAGAAAAGCCGGCCAGCTTTTCCGCCCGGGCCTTTTCTGCGGGGTCATGCCTCATCTCGTAGTCGGCCTTGGACAGCCGGGTATAACAGGCCGAGCAGGGCACCACCAGGTCCCGCCCCTGCTCCTGGGCCAGGGCGATGTTGTGGGCCGCCAGACCCAGGGCCAGGTCTTTGTTCACCGCGTGAGCGGAGGAGGAGCCGCAGCAGGTCCAGCCGGGCAGCTCCACCAGCTCCAGCCCCAGGGCCCCGGCCACCGCCCGGGTGGAAAGGTTGTATTCCACCCCGGTGGCCTCCAGGGAACAGCCGGGATAATAGCTGTATTGCATGATGATGCACCTCTTCTTTCAGGAAACATTTCAGCCGGAAAGGTATTGGTTGTCATAAGGAGCACGGCGTTGTCCCCGCTTACTCCTGCCCGCCGGCCCGTTCAAAAATCCGCCGCACCGCCGGGTCTTTTTTCAGCCGCGGCACCAGGGGCAGCTTGCCCCGCCGGAAGAGCTGCCAGCCCAGCTTCATGTCCGCAAAAAGGTTGCCGGTTTTTAACTTGTACTTCAGCATCAACATGGTTTCGTGCACCCGGCCGGCAGCCCGGATTTCATTGAGAAACAGATTATGAAACATTGGGCCGGTCTCACCGGCAGGGGTGATACCACGCTCAACGGCCATTTGTTTTAATGTGTCCATTACCCCTGCAATGCGGATGCCGTTGGGACAGCGCAGGCCGCAGGTTTCACAGGACGTACAAAGCCAGATGGTCCTGCTCCTCAACACCGCGTCCCGGGCCCCGTACTGAATCAGGCGCATAATTTCATTGGGCGTATAGTCACCCTCCTGGGTGGGGTAACAGCCGGAGGCGCATTTCTGGCACTGGAAGCAGAGCTCCAGGGGCTGGCCGCTTAAGCGGGCCACCTCTTCCCGGAACGCCGCATCCACTGTTACTGCCCCTGCCGGAAGGTGGAGAGTGGCCGTAGCCATGAAAACTCACCTCGCATCACTCACATCACCGCCGCCCGGCGTTACCGGGGCTCCAGCTCGTGCTCCTTGTAGGTGGTCAGGGGAGGCGGCTCATCCATGCTGGCACCGGGCACATAGGAGAAGAGGTCCTGCAGCTTTTGCCCGATGGTGCGGAAAAGAAGGGTCAGGGGGATCTTGCTGGGACATCCGCTCTCACACTGGCCGCAGCCCACGCAGCTGACGCCCATGTGATGCATGCGCGTCAGGTGATACAGCAGCGTGTCGGTGGGCAGCTCCAGCGCACCCCGGGCCGCCGCCCAGTGCAGGTACCTGGACGGCTCGTGTTCAAACAGGTTGCTGTCAAAAACACACTCCCGGCAGACACAGATGGGACAAACCTCCCGGCAGTTATGGCAGCCCAGGCAGGGGGCCAGTTCATCCAGCAGCCGGTTGACGTCCGCAACCCGTGAAGCAAAATCCCGGCACATTTCCTGCGCCAGCTCCCGGCGCTCTTTTTGCAGGGATTCCACCAGGGACTGCCTGGCCGCCGGTAATTCCCCGGGCACTAAAATGCCGCCGTCAAAGAGAGCGTCCAGGTTAACCCGTTCATCGTCGCAGGCAATGTAGAGCTCCCGGTGAACATCACAGCCCACCCAGTGCAGGGATAAATGGGCACCTGACGGAGATATGGCCTCGCAGATGGCACAGGCCGTTCTGATCTTCGTCCCGTTCAAGGCCGCCTTGCCGGAGCCGGCCGCCTGCGCCAGCCAGGCGTCGGTATCAAAGCCCGCCCCCGTAAGCTGGTAATAATCGGCCGGCTCAAAGGTGCCCAGGCAGTCCGTACCGATGATCAGCACCTGCTCCAGGGTGATCTGCTGGAATTTGGCCATTTCCACCAGCGCCCGGATTTCACAGGGACGCAAAACCGCCCCCACTTTCACCCCGGGATCCCGGGAAGTCAGCCTGCTTACGGCCCGGGCAGCATTGATAATGGCCACGGGAGCAAAGGGGTTCGCGCCGGACAGCCCATCCCCGGATACGGCCAGGGCGGGCACCGCCATGCGCCGGGAAGGCACTTCCCTGGGAACGATCAGGGCATCCACCACCTGCCGGTCCAGCAGGGCCTGGAAAAAGTTTGCCGCGGCCTGCCGGGGGGAACCGGATTCAACTTTAAGCAAAGCCGTTTTCATAAGCCATCACCTTTTTGCAGGCGACCCATTAACCCCTTCAAATATCCCAGCGGCGGCGCAGGGGGTTGGGCCCCAGTTTTTTCAACTCGTTAACCATTTCCTGGACTGTTTCGGCAAACCGCTTGCCCTCGGAAGCACTGATGAAACGGAACCACACCCGCTCTTCCCCGATGCCAAACTGTTTCAGGATGGCCCTTAAGGCCGCAAGGCGGCGCCGGGCTTTGTAATTGCCACTACCATAGTGGCAATCTCCCGGGTGTCACCCGCCCACCAGCACGCCGTCGGCCCCGTCCATCAGGGGGCGCAGGATATACAGGGGATCTACCGAACCGGTGCACATAACCCTTACCAGGCGGATGTTGGGCGGGTACTGGATGCGGGAGGTCCCGGCCAGGTCCGCCCCCGCATAGGAGCACCAGTTACACACCAGGCCGACAATTTTGGGCTCGAAGGAAGCCACCACTTTCAGGTCGGGTTCCTGCCGTTCCTGCGAAACCGGGTCCGCTAACGGCGGTTGCGAAAGCATCACGCTCATGGGAAAACCTCCTCACTTGAATACTTAACGGGGCACGGACTTGGTGCGCCGTCTTTTGGCCAACAGCCTTCGGAAGGCCAATTCTCGTGCGTTGCTACACCGCTTCCAGGGCCGCGCTGACCATGGCCAGCAACTGCCCCTTTTCGTAACCTTTTTGCTGGGAAGCGCCGTTGGGACAGGCGGCCACGCAGGCCCCGCACCCCTGGCACAGGGCTTCGTTTACATCGGCCACCCGCCGCAAGGGGTCTATGCTCCGGGCCTGGTAGTCGCATACCTTAACGCACATGCCGCAGCCCACGCAGAGTTCCTCCTCCACCGTGGCGGTAATGGCCACATTGGCCAGGCGGTCCCTGGCCAGCAGCGTCACCGCCCGCATGGCCGCCGCATTGGCCTGGGTGATGCTTTCCCCCACCAGCTTGGGCGAGTGGGCCAGGCCGCACAGGTACAACCCTTCCGCCGCAAAGTCCACCGGCCGCAGCTTCATGTGCGCTTCCAAAAAGAACCCGTCGCTGTTCAAAGGCACCTTGAACAGCTGGCTCAGCCTGCCGTTGTCCTCCCCGGGCACCACGCCCGTACTCAAGACCAGCACGTCCGGCTCGATGGCCAGTTCCACCCCCAGAATGTGGTCCACTGCCCTCACCACCAGACCCTCGCCCGCCGCTTCCACTTCCGGCTTTCTCCCCAGGTCGTAGCGGATGAAGATGATCCCCTTCTGCCGCGCCTGCGTGTAATACTGCTCGTTTAACCCGTACACCCGGATGTCCCGGTAGAGAATGTAGATGTTCGCTTGCGGGTTCAGCTCCTTCAGCTTCAGGGCGTTCTTAATGGCATGGCTGCAGCATACCCGGCTGCAGTAGGGCCGCTCCTCGTCCCGCGATCCCACGCACTGGATCATGACCACCGTGTTGAGGCCCTGCACTCCCCCCCGGTGGATGCGTTCCTCCAGGTCCCGCTGGGTCATCACCCGGGGATGCTGCCCTAAAAGGTATTCCCGCGGCCGGGCTTCCCTGGCCCCAGTGGCCAGAACCACCGCCCCGTGGCTTATTTCCAGTTCCTTTTCCGGCGTTTTGATGCGGCTGTGGTAGTTCCCCGGGTAACCCCCGGCTTCCACCACCTGGCTCCCGGTAAACACCTGGATCAACGGGTGGTTGAGCACTTTATCAATGAGTTCGTTCAAGTACTGCCGGGGGTCCGAACCCCGCAGGGTGTAGTAGAGGTACCTGGCGTTCCCGCCCAGCTCACGTTCCTTTTCCACCAAGCTCACTTGAAAGCCCTGTTCCGCCAGGGAGAGGGCCGCCGTCATGCCCGCCACTCCCCCGCCCACCACCAGGGCACCCTTGTTGATCTCGGTATAGGTCTGGGTGATGGGGGTGAGCAGGCGCACCTTTGCTACAGCCATGCGCACCAGGTCCTTGGCCTTTTCCGTGGCTTCTTCCGGCTGGTCCCGGTGCACCCAGGAGGAGTGCTCCCGGATGTTCACGTGTTCATACAGGTAGGGGTTCAGCCCCGCTTCCCTCAAAACGTTCTGGAACAGCGGCGCGTGGGTCCGCGGCGTGCACGACGCCACCACCACCCGGTTGAGCTTGCGGTTGACAATGGTCCTGCGGATCTTCTCCAGGCTGTCCTGGGCGCAGGCAAAGAGAAACTCCTGGGCGTGCACCACCCACGGCAGGCGTTTGGCGTACTCCACCACCTCGGGCACCCGTACCACGCTGCCGATGTTGATGCCGCAGTGGCAGACAAACACTCCCACCCGGGGCGGCTCTTTATGTACCGGCCTTTCCGGGGGGTACTCCTTGACCCGGGTTTCGCTGCCCCGGGCGGCGCTCAACAACCGGGAGACGCAGCCCGCCGCGGCGCTGGCCTCGGTCACCGTCTCGGGGATGTCCTTGGGGCCGGCAAAGGCGCCGTCGGCAAAGATCCCCGGCCTGGAGGTAGCCACCGGGTTAAACGGATCGTTCCGGCAAAAACCGAACCGGTTCAGCTCCACCCCCAGCGCGGCGGCCAGTTCCCGGGCTCCCCGGGCGGGGCGCATGCCCACCGACAGCACCACCATGTCGAACTCTTCCTCCCGGAAAATGCCTTCCGGGGTGCGGTAGCGCAGCAGCAGGTTCCTGGTGCCGGGTATTTCCTTCACTTCGGATACTACACAGCGGACGTAGCGTACACCCAGCTCGTCTTTTGCCCGCCGGTAATACTGTTCAAAGCCCTTGCCGTAGGCCCGCATATCCATGTAAAAGATGGTTGTTTCCAGCCCGGGTGTGTGTTCCTTGGCGACGATGGCCTCCTTGGTCGCGTACATGCAGCACACCGCCGAGCAGTAATCGATCCCGGAACGGGGCTCCCGGGAGCCCACGCACTGCAGCCAGGCGATGCGCCGGGGCTCTTTGCCGTCGGAAGGCCGCACCAGATGGCCTTCATATGGCCCCGAAGCGCTCAAGATCCGCTCAAACTGCAGGCTGGTAACCACGTTGGGGAAGCGCCCGTAACCGAGCTCCGGCCGGACAGCCGCATCGAACAGCTCAAAGCCGGGGGAAAGGATCACCGCCCCCGCCCGGATCTGCAATTCTTCCCCGCGCATATTGTGATCAATGGCCTTGCGGGCGCATTTCTCCACGCATGCGCCGCACTGCAGGCAGGCGCCGGGATCCACCACATAGGCGTTGGGAAAAGCCTGGGCATAGGGTTTGTAGATGGCCTTGCGCACACCCAGGCCCTGGTTGAAGTCGTCGGCCGCTTCCTGGGGGCAGACCTGCTCGCAGCGGCCGCAGCTGACACAGCGGGTTAAATCCACAAAGCGGGGGTGTTTGTGGACGGTAACGGTAAAGTCGCCCGGCTCGCCGCTCACTCCGGTAACCTCGGCCAGGGTGAGCACTTCGATATTGTGATGGCCTCCCAGGTCGGCCACTTTGGGGGAAAGGATGCACATGGAGCAATCGTTGGTGGGGAAGGTTTTATCCAGCATGGACATGTGGCCGGCAATGGCGGGGCCCCGCTCCACCACGTAGACTTTAAACCCCGCCTCGGCCAGGTCCAGGGCCGACTGCATCCCGCTGATGCCGGCACCCACAACCACCACGGAGCCTCTTGGCTGGCTGTTTGTTGCCACGGTAGCTGCCTCCTTGTTAAAACATCGCCTTAAACCTGAGTTATCCCCACTTTCCAACCCAGCCTGTTTTGGCTCTCGCTCGCTCCGGTGAGCCTCGCGGGCCAAACTAATGCTCGGCTCAAAGCTCCGGCAGGCTTCCCGGCAAATTCGGCATCCTGCCTCAGTTGCCGGCCTCGGGCATCCATGCCCTCGGGCCTGCCTTCGCTTTTCGCCTCGCTAAGTTTGGCTTGCCGCTTGGCTCAAGTCGCTCGCTTCCGAGCCAAAACAGGCTAAAAAACGATAGTTCAGACCTTAAACGTAAGTTGTTAGTCAACCCGCTTCAGGGGTACTTTAGACAGACACGTCATTATTCCCCTCACTTAGTGCTCCGCGCCTAACAAACCTACACCGCTTCCAGGGCCGCGCTGACCATGGCCAGCAACTGCCCCTTTTCGTAACCTTTTTGCTGGGAAGCGCCGTTGGGACAGGCGGCCACGCAGGCCCCGCACCCCTGGCACAGGGCTTCGTTCACATCGGCCACCCGCCGCAAAGGGTCTATGCTCCGGGCCTGGTAGTCGCATACCTGTACGCAAACCCCGCAGGCTACGCAGCGCCGCGGGTTGACGGTGGCGGTGATGGCCACGTTGGCCAACCTGTCCCTGGCCAGCAGCGTCACCGCCCGCATGGCCGCCGCATTGGCCTGGGTGATGCTTTCCCCCACCAGCTTGGGCGAGTGGGCCAGGCCGCACAGGTACAACCCTTCCGCCGCAAAGTCCACCGGCCGCAGCTTCATGTGCGCTTCCAAAAAGAACCCGTCGCTGTTCAAAGGCACCTTGAACAGCTGGCTCAGCCTGCCGTTGTCCTCCCCGGGCACCACGCCCGTACTCAAGACCAGCACGTCCGGCTCGATGGCCAGTTCCGCCCCCAGAATGTGGTCCACCACCCTCACCACCAGACCCTCGCCCGCCGCTTCCACTTCCGGCTTTCTCCCCAGGTCGTAACGGATGAAGATAATCCCCTTCTGCCGCGCCTGCGTGTAATATTGCTCGTTTAACCCGTACACCCGGATGTCCCGGTAGAGAATGTAGATGTTCGCTTGCGGGTTCAGCTCCTTCAGCTTCAGGGCGTTCTTAATGGCATGGCTGCAGCATACCCGGCTGCAGTAGGGCCGCTCCTCGTCCCGCGATCCCACGCACTGGATCATGACCACCGTGTTGAGGCCCTGCACTCCCCCCCGGTGGATGCGTTCCTCCAGGTCCCGCTGCGTCATCACCCGGGGATGCTGCCCTAAAAGGTATTCCTGCGGCCGCGCTTCCCTGGCCCCCGTGGCCAGAACCACCGCCCCGTGGCTTATTTCCAGTTCCTTTTCCGGCGTTTTGATGCGGCTGTGGTAGTTCCCCGGGTAACCCCCGGCTTCCACCACCTGGCTCCCGGTAAACACCTGGATCAACGGGTGGTTGAGCACTTTATCAATGAGTTCGTTCAAGTACTGCCGGGGGTCCGAACCCCGCAGGGTGTAGTAGAGGTACCTGGCGTTCCCGCCCAGCTCACGTTCCTTTTCCACCAGGCTCACTTGAAAGCCCTGTTCCGCCAGGGAGAGGGCCGCCGTCATGCCCGCCACTCCCCCGCCCACCACCAGGGCACCCTTGTTGATCTCGGTATAGGTCTGGGTGATGGGGGTGAGCAGGCGCACCTTTGCTACAGCCATGCGCACCAGGTCCTTGGCCTTTTCCGTGGCTTCTTCCGGCTGGTCCCGGTGCACCCAGGAGGAGTGCTCCCGGATGTTCACGTGTTCATACAGGTAGGGGTTCAGCCCCGCTTCCCTCAAAACGTTCTGGAACAGCGGCGCGTGGGTCCGCGGCGTGCACGACGCCACCACCACCCGGTTCAAACGGTGCTCATGAATGCACTTTTTAATTTCCTCCACGCTATCCTGGGAGCAGGTGAAAAGGAATTCCCTCGCGTAGACTACACCGGGCAGGCGTTTGGCGTATTCCACCACCTCGGGCACCCGTACCACGCTGCCGATGTTGATGCCGCAGTGGCAGACAAACACTCCCACCCGGGGCGGCTGTTTATGCACCGGCCTTTCCGGGGGGTACTCCTTGACCCGGGTTTCACTGCCCCGGGCAGCGCTCAACAACCGGGAAACGTAGCCCGCCGCGGCGCTGGCCTCGGTCACCGTCTCCGGGATGTCCTTGGGGCCGGCAAAGACGCCGCCGGCAAAGATCCCCGGCACCGATGTTACCCCCGGACTGAATTCATCAAAGCGGCAGAATCCCGCTGGATCAGTTTCTACTCCCAGCCGGGAGGCCAGCTCCCTGGCCTTTTCCCCGGCCGTCAAGCCCACGGAAAGGACCACCAGGTCGAATTCTTCCTCCTGCACCTGGTCGCCGGGCAAAACGTAGCGGATGCGCAGATTTCCATTGTCCGCCTCTTCCACGTTATAGATGCGGCTGCGCACAAAACGCACGCCGTGTTCTTCTTCCGCCCGGCGGTAGTAGCGTTCAAAGTCCTTGCCGTAGGTACGCATATCCATGAAGAAGATGGTGGTCTCCAGGGACCCGTGGCTGTGCTCCCTGGCAATTACCGCCTCCTTGATGGCGTACATGCAGCAGACCGAGGAACAGTAGTCGTGCCCCAGGCGCAGGTTCCGGGACCCCACGCACTGGATCCAGGCAATGCGCCGGGGCTCTTTTCCGTCGGAGGGGCGCACTAGATGGCCCTGGTAGGGTCCGGAAGCGCTTAAAATGCGCTCGAACTGGATGCTGGTGACCACGTTGGGGTAGCGTCCATAGCCGTAGTAGGCCAGCCCTGCCGGGTCAAAAACCTCCCCGCCGGGGCTCAAGATCACCGCCCCTACATTTACTTCCAGTTCCTCATCCTGCATTTCGTGATCGATGGCTTTGGCCAGGCAAACCCGCACACACTCCTGGCACTCGGAACAGACGGCGCAGTTCAGGCAGCGCTCTGCCTCTTTTTTCGCTTCTTCGGCGGTATAGGTCTCTGCTTCCTCCACAAATCCCTTAACTCGCTCCCGCGGGTCCAGGTGAATCACGGGGCGGGGCTCACAGCGGGGTATTTCATGGGGTGCCTGGCGCAAAGGGGCAATTTTTTCTTCCGGCACCCGGAACTGGCGCCCCTCTTTCAAATCCTGCCCGGAAAGATAGCGGTGGATGGATTCAGCGGCTACCTTGCCGGCGGCAATGGCATCGATCACTGTTTTCGGCCCGGTGACACAATCTCCCCCGGCAAACACTCCGGGGATGCCGGTGGCCAGGGTATCGGGATCGGCAGGAATGGTGTTGCCTGCCGGGATGCTGCCATTTAAGCAGGAGAGATCCGGCTGTTGCCCTGTGGCCAGGATGACCATATCCACGTCCAGGGTAAACTCGCTGCCCTCCACGGGCACCGGGCGGGGACGACCACCGTCCCGGGCATGTTCCAGCCGGTTTTTCACGCATTCTATCCTGACCAGCCTGCCCTCTTCGCCGATGAAACGCACGGGGCTGGTCAACATGATAAACTGGATGCCTTCTTCCTTAGCCGCGGCTATTTCCTCGGGGAGGGCGGTAATTTCCGCCTCGGAACGGCGGTAAACTATATAGACCTCCCCCGCACCAAGCCGCACGGCTGTACGGGCACAGTCCATGGCCGTGTTGCCCCCGCCGATTACGGCCACCCGCCGCCCGACGGTCACCGGCTCGCCCAGGGCCACCCGGCGCAGGAAAGATATCCCCTGCTCCACCCCCGGCAGGTCCTCCCCGGGCACCCCCGGTGTACTGCTTCTGTGGGCTCCCACGGCGAGAAAAACGGCTTCGTAACCCTGCCGCAGGCTTTCCAGGGTGATGTCCCTCCCCAACCGGGTATTGAATTTAAATTCCACCCCCAGCCGGGAAAGCAGATCCACCTCCAGGTCGACCCACTTCTTCGGCAGGCGGTACTCGGGGATGCCCACCCGCATCATACCCCCGGCCACGGGCAGCGCCTCAAAAACAGTCACGCCGTAACCTTTCTTGACCAGTTGATAGGCGGCCGAAAGACCGGCCGGACCGGCGCCCACCACGGCCACCTTTTTGCCCCGGGGCTCTTCCACCCCGGGCAGGGGAAGGGCATCAAGGTCCTGATAGGCCTGGTCGGCGGCAAAGCGCTTCAAGGCCCTGATATTTACCGCCCCGTCCACGCCTGCCCGGTGGCAGGCGGACTGGCAGGGATGGGTGCAAACTCGACCGCAAATGGCCGGGAAGGGATTGTCGCGGTAAATGGTCTGCCACGCCTCGGTATACTTCCCGGCTTTAATCAACTGCACGTACCCCTGCACGTTAACCCCGGCGGGGCAGGCCGCACGGCAGGGAGAAATACCCCGTTTGTCGATGGCGTAGGCGCTAGGCGTAGCCTGGGGAAAAAGTTTATAAATGGCCTTGCGGTTGCCCAGGCCGGCGTCAAATTCATTGTCCACCTCCACCGGGCACACCCGGGCACATTCACCGCAGCCGGTGCATTTCGAAAGGTCCACGTAGCGGGCCTTTTGTTTTAATATGGCACGAAAATTGCCTGCCTCTCCGTGAAGGGCCGTCAAGCTGGTATTGGTAAGGATTTCAATGTTCAGGTGCCTTCCCGTATCCACCAGCTTGGGGGAAACGATACACATGGCGCAATCGTTGGTGGGAAAGGTTTTATCCAGCCTGACCATGGTGCCGCCAATGGCCGGTTTCTCATCGGCCAGATAAACCCGAAAGCCGCTTTCGGCCAGGTCCAGGGCCGATTGCATGCCGCTGATCCCGGCGCCAACCACCAGTACCGAACCGGAAACTCCGTTATTTTGCTTCACCGGACCACACCCGCCTTGACCTGGATTAGCTCTTTTAAGTGGAAGCGAAAAACTAATGATAAGATTTACTTATGCCTTCAAAAATTTTTAGTGATGTTTTCGCCAGGACTAATTGGTAATCCCATTATAACAGAGGGAGGAGAGGTTTTCAACTATATTCCGTTAAATTTTCGCTGATATTAATTATCATATGTACATTTTAGAAACTGGAAGCCTCCAGGGTCAGGCGGCGCGTCCCGCAATTCCCTTCTCATCACGGCGCTCAAATATCACCAAAAAAAAACGGCGTGCTTCAACCGCACACCGGTTCATAATTAGCAAAGGCCGGCGCACCAGCCGGCCTTAATCCGTCTATTGCCTGCCGTTTGCACGCGCTCGCTCCGTTCGCTTCCGTATGCAAAACGGCAGTGACGCTGAAAGCGTCATAGATGTTTACTTTACCGCTCCTGCCTTTAGCGTACCAGGGCGTTGGCCAGCAATTCGCTGACGCCGGCATAACGCATGGGCAGCTTGTGGTAATTGATGATCTCCCGGAACTGCGCCTTGCAGTTGGAACAGGCGCAGGCAACGACTTTGGCCCCCGTGGCCTTAAGCTGCTCGGCTTTGAGCCTGCCGTAGGTTTCCATGCGGAACTTCAGGAAACCACCCTTTTCCATGATGGCAAAGCCGCTGCCGCCGCCGCAGCACAGGCTCATTTCCCGGTTGGGCGTCATTTCGCGGAAATCGGGGCAGCAGGCCTTCAAGATCCGGCGGGGCTCTTCAAACATTCCGCCCAGGCGGCCCAGCTTGCACGAATCATGGAAGGTAACCGGCTCCGGGTTTTTCTGCGGGTCAACTTTAATGCGCCCTTCCCGGATCCACTGGTCCTCCAGCTCCAGGATGCTCATTACTTCAAAGGGCCTCTCCCCGGGCGGGATCAGCCTCAGGATCAGGTACTTCAGCGCCTCGAAGGCATGCCCGCACTCCCCGACAACCAGCTTTTTAATCCCCAATTTCCGGGCGGTTTCCACATGGGCCTTGATAACGGCCGAAAATTCCACGTCGCTGTAGAACACGCCGTAGTTGACGGCGTCGTTAACCCCCGTATTCGGCGAGTTCAGGGTCCAGTCCACACCGGCCGCATGCATGACTTCAGCGGCGCCCATTACCGTCTCGGCAAAGGCCAGGTAATCACCGGCATTGTGCATGAGCAAGTACTCGGCGCCCTCTTTATCCACCGGAATCTTAATTCGATACCCTCTGGTCTCTTCGATTTCATCCTCGAGGAACTCCACCATGTCCAGGAAGGCCGCCGTAGGCATTCCGGTGGCGTTGCCGGCCTGCAACTGGAGCCGGGTGCCTTTCTGCTTCAGCTCGTCCGGTGCAATGTCGATGGCGTCAAGGATCTTCCTGGCCTCCCGCACAATCACCCCGTTGTCAATGGCCACCGGGCAGACGTAAGAACAGCGGCGGCAGATGGTGCACCGGTAAACGTTTTCCGCCAGGGCGTTGAGTTTTTCTTCCGTAAGGTCTTCCGCCCCCACCAGCCAGGGAAAGAGTTTCCCCGGCAGGGTAAAGTACCGCTTATAGATCTTCCGCAGCATGTCGGTACGGTAAACCGGGTGGTAGATCTCCTTACGCCCTGTGGCCTGGTAAACCGGGCAGACCTCGGCACAGGTGCCGCATTTCATGCAGGTATCCAGGGAAAGGATATAGGGCAACCAGAAGGTCCAGTTTTCCTTTTGCTGGAGCGACTTTCGCATGGCCTGCAGGAATTTTTCGACCCGGGGTTCACCCGGCTTTAACGCTTCATCCGGAAGGACACGATAGTCATCAAATACTTTTTGCGCTGCTACGGCACACATCAGTGAAGCTCACCCCATTTAATCTTGTGATAGGTAAAGAACTTGACCGCAAAGTGAGCCATGCGCGTAAAGGGAATATAGATCAGGAACAGCTCAAACAACAATAACGGTATCAGGTAACCAGCTGCAATAGATAGCGCGGGTTTAAGGGTTAGCAAGCTCAGAAGATAGTACCTGACCTGGAAGTCAGCCAAAAAGCCGGTAAGCAAACTGCTTAAAGCAAGCAGAAATATGAAAATAAGGTTGAAATATTCAACCGGAACCGATATTTTCCGCACCTCGCCAGCCAAAAGGCGCAGTGAAAACAGTGAGAATGAACCGACAAGGGCCAAAACCCCGCCGGTCGTACCCACGTAAGGGGCAAACGAAAAGCCCAAAAGTAAAACAACCAGCCAACCAACGACAAAATAGAAACCCCAGTGCATCATCAGCGAAGGAAGCCAGAACTTACGGTTAAAAAGATACAGGCTGCGCAGGGTAAAAACTTCGGTTAACATTTCTTTCAACTGATCTGGCACGGTATGAGGGTAAGGAAACAGTTCCCAGTGCAGGTGCATGGGGGCTTTAAACCAGTAGGCTATCTTATACCCCAAACCCAGAACAAAGAAAGCAACAGCGACATAGGGCATAACCCCGGCAATTAAATAATGCCCGAAATCCACAAGTGACCCTCCTTTAAAAAAGTCAGGATTAACCGTATAATTTTTCCTGCTCCTGTTAACCCTCAATCATATAACCTTAATCTTATACGTCACCTGCCTTATAGCGAATTTGTTAAATTTAGCACAATCTAATGATATCTATTATTTTCTCATGTTTCAATAATTATTGTACATATTTTCGCTATAATTTACTGGGCACTGCCATTATAACAAAGGAACCGGTGTTTTGCAATATTTTTTTGATTATAATATTATCTGTTCACACTATTTTTGCGTTTTTTCACTAAGCTAGCGAAATTGGAACCTAAACTTCATACTTTTTTAATTTTTTAGGCATTTTGAACCGCACCAGTAACGTACATATTTCAAAAATCAAACCTTTAAAGGCGGCTACAGGAATTAAAATCCCATTTCTTAGCCCGAGTACAGGTATGGCACGAAAAAGTATAAACGAACCTACTTTCAAAATCTGAGAGCTAAAAATAAAAACCCCTTCCTTGTGAAAGGGGTTCGTACAAATATTTAAAAGAGCAGGCCCTGTCGTTTACTCCGGACAGCGCCGCATCCTCCTCATAACGGTTTTACTGAATATTTAACATGCCTCCAGAGGCTGTACACCCAGTTCTCCTGCCAGCTCGTTAAACTCCTTGAGCAGGTTCTCGCTTACCGGGATACCGCCTGTTAACCTCTCGTCGGCTTTCATCTGCCGCCTTTCGCCAGGGATCAAAATGCGCTCAAACCCTTCGGCCAAAGGCACGGCCTTAATACCGCGGATCATATCAGCCATCCGCTCATGGAAGGTTTCCACCGGCATCAGGCGGGACACATCGATGGCGATAAAGCTGTGGCCGATGTCCACGGGCTTCAGGCTTTCGTCATAAATCCAGCCCACTTCGGGCCCGTAAGCCGAGCCGGAAATGATTCCCGACATCACTTCCACGGCCAGGGCCAGGGCGTACCCTTTGGCGCCACCAACCGGCAGGACCGCTCCTTCCAGCGCCTTTTGGGGATCAGTGGTGGGCCGCCCGTCGGCATCGATGGCCCAACCGGGGGGAATCTCCCGCCCTTCCTTGGCCGCCAGGATGATGTTCCCCCGGGCCACGGTGGAAGAGGACATGTCCACCACCACCGGGTGCTTGTCCGTAGGAAAGGCAAAGGCAATGGGGTTGGTGCCGAAATAAGGCCGCCTGCCACCCCAGGGAGGAATTCCGGGAGGGGTGTTGGTAAAGGCCATGCCTACCATTTGCCGCCGGGCGGCCATCTTACAGTAATAGGAGGCGGCACCGAAATGGTTGCTGTGTTTGGTGGCCACAAACCCTACGCCGTATTCCGCCGCCAAACCAATGGCCACCTCCATGGAACGTACGGCCACCAGCTGCCCCAGGCCGTTGTCCCCGTCTACGACGGCCACGGCTCCCGACCTTTCCACGGTAATCCGCGGCCGGGCATTGATCCGCCCGTTTCTAACACGGGAAAGGTAAATAGGCAGGCGGCTGATGCCGTGGGTATCAATGCCTTCCAGGCTGGTATCGATTAATACATCGGTAACTACATCCGCATCCCCTTCGGGCACGCCGGCAGCTACCAGGAGTTCCCGGCAAAATTTAGTCAAGGTTTCCACGGAAAATTTATCTGCCATTATAGTCGCCCCCTTATCTAACCACGCAGCTTGACGGCTCGCCCCGCAGGATCTTGACTACTTCCTGAGCCACGAGAAGCGATGTTTTTACCTGTGCTTCCTCGGTTAAGCCGGCTATGTGGGGAGTTAAAATCACATTGTCCAGTTTAAACAGGGGGGAATCCTGCGGCGGTTCCTGGGCAAGCACATCCAGCGCCGCACCGCTGATCTTACCCTCCCGGAGGGCGTTGTACAGGTCCTCCTCATTCACCACCCCGCCCCGGGCGGTGTTAATCAGGTAGGCCGAAGGCTTCATCAGGGAAAGGGTTTCCCTGTTGATCAAGTTGCGGGTGGCATTATTTAACGGCACGTGCAGGCTGACAAAATCAGCCTGGGAAAGGACGGTCTTTAAATCGGCAAGCTGCACGCCAAATTCGGTGCAGGCCACTTCATAGGGAGGAATAAAGGGATCGTAGCCCAGTATTTTCATGCCAAAAGCCTGCGCCCGGTGGGCCAGGCGGGTGCCGATTTCACCGGTTCCGATGAGACCCAGGGTTTTACCGTATAACTCCATCCTGGTGTAGAAACGGCGGTTCCAGCCGCCCCCTTTCACGTGGGCGGTAGCCTCCTCCAGCCGCCGGGCAAAGGTAAGCATGGCCGCGAAAACATACTCGGCCACCGAGATGGCGTTGGCGTTCCGGGCATACACTACCGGAATGCCGGCCTCCCTGGCCGCCGCCAGGTCGATGTTATCCAGACCGACACCCAACCGCCCGATAACCTTCAAGCGAGGGGCCGCCTGGATCATTTCCCTGGTCACCCGGGTCTGGTTGCGCACCACCAGGGCATCGGCATCCGCCAGTTCCCGGGCCAGGTCCTGTTTCCACAGGCTGGCGTCATAAACCACGTTTCCCAGTTCGGAGAGGATTTGCAGCCCCTCTTCCCAGATGAGCTCGCTCACAACTATTTTCATGCCTGGTCACTCCCGGTTTTGAATGGCTTCCCGCACCGAGGTAAGGCTGACATTCATGAGCTGGGCCAGCTCCCGTTCCGGGGGCAGGCGGTCACCGGGCTTTAACTTCCCTTCCGCAATCAGGGAGCGAATTTGAGCCACAATACGCTGGGAACGGTTGATGTTTTCAGAAACCACCGGTACAAACACCTGAGCACCATCCCTTTGTTCAAAAATTGCAGAAAAGTAATTGCATGGATATGCTATACCAAGTGGCCATACCTCATGCCACAATTTTTTCGAGGGGATCTTACCATCCCCTCAATTCAAAATCAAGAGGACAAACCACGTAAATCAATTATGGGAAGCGGTTTCCCGGGACCGGCGGGCTTCCAGCCGCTGCAGCAGCCCCACAAGCACGGCCAGAATTAACCCCACCGCCAGCGTCCCCAGCATGGAGGGAATGCCGGGAAAATGGTGCCAGACCAGCAGGTAAACCGTGGATACGACAATGGACATAATCATCAAGGGGAAGGCTACCTTGAAGAAGCCGATGAAGGTAATGGGCTGGCCCCGTTTTTCGGCCATGCCGATGACCACCACGTTGGCCGAAGCGCCGATGACGGTCCCGTTGCCCCCCAGGCAGGCTCCCAGGGAGAGCGACCACCAGAGCAGGTTCAGGTTGCCCAGGTCCCCCAGGCGGCCCATATCCTGGATGAGGGGAATCATGGTGGCCACAAAGGGGATGTTGTCCACGAAGGCCGAGGCAATGGCCGAAAGCCACAGAATCAACATGGCTGCCGGCACCAGCTGCCCTCCGGTAACATCCAGGGAAAACCGGGCAATGGCTTCAATCACGCCCACCTTTTCCAGCGCACCCACCACCACAAAGAGGCCCACGAAGAAAAAGATTACCGGCCATTCCACAGCGTGCAGGGCGTGCTCGGGATCCTCCCGGCTGAGCAACAATAAAAGGCTGGCCCCGGACAGGGCAATTACCGAGGACTCCAGGTGGACGTACTGGTGCAGCACAAAACCGCCGATGGTGAGGAACAATACGAAAAGGCACTTTTTGAGCAGCACCGGATCCTTGATCTCATCCCGCTCGTCCAGGTTCATGATGGCCGCCTGCAAGTCGGGCCGGGCCACCAGCTGGCGGCGGTAGATCAGGCGTAAAGCAAAGATAGTCAATACATAAACTACTACGATTACCGGAGTCAGGTTTATGACGAAGTCCATAAAACCCAAACTGGTCTTGCTCCCAATCATGATGTTGGGCGGGTCCCCAATCAGGGTGGCTGTACCGCCGATGTTGGAGGCAAGAATTTCCGCAATCAAAAAAGGTATGGGACTGATGCGCAACTGGCTGGCAATGGCAAAGGTCACAGGTACAATGAGGAGAACGGTGGTCACGTTATCCAAAAAGGCCGACAGTACTGCCGTGACCAGGGAAAGGGCGGCCACAATGCGCAGGGGCTCCCCTTTGGCCTGCCGGGCGGCCTTGATGGCCAGGTACTCAAAAACCCCCGTTTCCCGGGTGATACCCACGATCACCATCATGCCCACCAGAAGCCCGATGGTGTTGAAATCGATGGCCTCCGTAGCTTCCTCGGGATTGATGATTCCGAAAAGAACCACCAGGGCTGCACCGGCCAGGGCAGCCACCGAACGGTGTATTTTTTCGGAAACAATCACCGCATAGGTAATGAGAAATACCGCCGTGGCAAATATAACCTGGAATTGTGCAGACAACGTCATACCCCTCCCCTTACAAATACAAAGCGCTAAGGCAAAATTGCTGGCTGGATTAAGTATTCATACGAGCGATTTTACCCGTTCCTTGCCCGGCTTGTTTAACAAGCTCCATCCAGACTGGCCTGAAAATAGCATTTATCTGCCGTTTGCACGCGCTTACAGAATCCAGGTACATTCGTAAGAATTAAAACCCAGCACTCACTGCGACTGGAGTTCCCTAATGGTACGACTGCTGACTATATGCAGTTTCAGTCCCTACGAGGTGCCTTGATCCGGTGAGTGCTGGGCAATCATCCCGCCAAAGAACTCTGGTTACAGTGAGTGCCGGGCAGGCCTAAGCTATCGCTCGACTTCCCTGCTGACCTAATTTGACAAGAAGCCGGTTTTCTCCTCTTTAATTTTTTAAACTTTTGCTTAATTAACCGAGCAGTCTTACCTCATACCACCACCGGCCAGGGCAACATTGTGGGTAACCCCATCGTACCGGTAATCAAGGTATCGGCCAACCCGGTCACTGTGGTCACCATGTCCGAACACATCGATGTTGATTTGAGTTATATAGATAGGCCCCGGGAGCAAGCTCCCGGGGCTTTTGCTTGTACGCTGCCATTCAGCTTTGCAACTCGGAGAGGTTTTTAAAATACTCCAGCGCTTCAGGGTTGGCCAGAGCGTCCTTGTTCAGCACCGGCTGGTTGTGGATGACATTGCGCACCGCCATTTCCACCTTTTTGCCGTTCAAGGTGTAGGGAATATCCTTGACGGCAATGATCCTGGCCGGGACGTGGCGGGGCGTCGTGTTTTCCCGAATGGCGGTCTTGATTTTATTGATCAACTGGCCGGTTAGTTCCACACCTTCGGCGAGCTTGACAAAAAGGATCACCCGTACGTCGTTGTCCCAGTCCTGCCCCACCACGATGCTGTCGGCAATCTCGGGCAGGGATTCCACCACGCGGTAAATTTCCGCCGTGCCGATACGCACCCCGCCGGGGTTTAAGGTGGCGTCGGAACGGCCGTAGATAATCACGCCGCCGGTATCAGTAATCTCCACGTAATCCCCGTGACGCCACACGTTGGGATAGACGTCAAAGTAGGTGCTCCTGTACTTCTTCTTGTCGGGATCGTTCCAGAAGTAGACGGGCATGGAGGGGAAAGGGGCGGTGCAGACCAGCTCACCCTTCCGGTTGATCAGGGGTTTCCCGTCGGGGTCGTAACTTTCCACTTTCATGCCCAATCCCCGGCACTGCAGTTCCCCGGCATACACCGGCCCGATGGGGTTGCCCAGGGCAAAGCAGGAGATGATGTCCGTCCCGCCGGAAATGGAGGACAGGCAGACATCCTCTTTGATATCCCGGTAAACATATTCAAAACTTTCCACCGGCAGGGGTGAACCGGTGGACAGGATGGCCTTCAGCTTGCTCAGGTTATAGCTTTTCCCGGGTTTCACCCCGGCTTTCTCCAGGGAGGCCAGGTACTTGGCACTGGTCCCGAAGACGGTGATCCCCTCGTCCTGGGCCAGCTTCCACAGGGCCCCCGCCTCGGGATAGAAGGGCGAACCGTCGAAGAGAAGCACCGTGGCCCCCACGGCCAGGGAACTGACCAGCCAGTTCCACATCATCCAGCCGCAGGTGGTGAAATAAAAGATGGTGTCCTCCCTTTTCAGGTCGGTGTGCAGGATCAATTCCTTCAAATGCTGGATTAACGTCCCCCCGGCGCCATGCACAATGCACTTCGGCACACCCGTAGTACCGGAGGAATAGAGGATGTATACGGGGTGGTCAAAGGGCAGCCGGGTGAATTCGATCTCCAATCCTTCTTCGGCGACCAGAAATTCCTGGTAGTGCACCGCCTTTGGCACGCGGCTGATGTCCGGTTCCCTTCCCGTATAGGGAACCACCACGACCCGTTCGATGCTGGGGATTTCCTTTACGATGCCGGCTACCCTTTCCAGGGAATCGTAGGTTTTGCCGTTGTAGGAATATCCATTGGCGCAAAACAGCAATCTGGGCTGGATCTGCCCGAACCGGTCGTACACCCCTTTAACGCCAAAATCCGGCGAGCAGGAGGACCAGATGGCCCCGATGCTGGTGGTGGCCAGCATGGCGACTACGGTTTCGATCATGTTGGGCATGAAGCCCGCCACCCGGTCTCCTACGGTAACACCCATCTCCCGCAGGGATTTGGCCAGCCGGGCCACCTGATCATAGAGCCCGGCGCAGGTCAGGCGCACCGGCTCTTCCATGGCCTCCCCCTTAAAAATGAGGGCCGTATGTTCGTCCCGGTAACGCAGCAGGTTTTCGGCAAAGTTCAGCTCCGCTCCCACAAACCACCTGGAACCCAGCATGTCCTCGAAGTTCTCCACCACCCGGTCGTAAGGACGGGAGGCGATGATGCCCCCGAATTCCCACATGGCTTCCCAGAAGGCGGGAGCGTTTTCAATGGACCACTGGTAGAGTTCATTGTAAGTGGTAAAATTGCGGCCGTGCTTTTTGTTTACAAATTCCATGAATCGGGTCATATTGGCCTGTTTTTTTCTCTCTTCCGGCGGCTCCCAGAGTAATTTCCTCACCGTTCCTGTTACCCCCTTTGTCCGGGACGAAAGCACTGTCCCGGATTAAAAAAATTCTGAATTTATCCTCTAATAAGTATATTCGCCGCCGGAAAATAAAACCCTGCCCGCCTCCATACTAATCCATGCAAACCTCACGTAAAAGCGGCGGTACCACCCGTTCAAAATGCTTCTTCACCTGGTCCCAGCCGACGTCGCGCAGCAGGACGGGATTCCTCTCCTTTTCGGCATCGGCAAAATAAGTGAGGCTTTTCAGTACATGATACAGGTTGAAGTTGGTTCCGGCAAACTTGCGCCGGTAAAGTTCCAGGCACTCGCGCAAGTCCGCAATTTCCCGGTTAATAAAATAAAGGTCAAAAAAATCCTTTTTGCTCCCCCTGGAGGCAATGGCTTCTATTTTCATCGGGGCAATATCCTGGGGACAAGCCACCTTGCAGTCCAGGAAAAGGGCAGGAGGAAAGAGCAACGGATAGCGGTAGTACAAAAAGCTCATTTTGGTTTCCCGGAATATTCCGTGCAGCGTCCCCCACTGCTCATCCAGCAGCTGAAACTTTCCCAGTTCCTGCAGCCTTTGCTTGAGCAACAGGGTATCCACGTGGAAAGGCGAAAAAAAATCCAGGTCTTCGGAAAGGCGGTGCCCCAAATGCAGGGCCAGTGCGGTGCCGCCCGCCAGGTAAAAATCCCGCAGCAAGCCGGCGGAACTTAATAATTCCAGTGCCTTTTGTCCCCTCTGTGGGAGGGCGGACGCAAACATCTAAGCTCATCCTCCTGCAAATGGTAATAACAGCGCCAGAAACTACCCGTTTTGACAGAAAGCCGGGGGCTGGTTTTGATCACTTCCAGCAACTCGGCATCAGTATACTGTTCCAGCACCCAGCGAATGGCCCGGTCATTGCCCAACTCCAGCAATCGCTCGATGATAAAATAATAATCGGCCCGGGCATCCAGGTCGGCAAAGGCAACGTCCCAAAAAAACTGTTTTAAAAACCCGGGCAGCGACACCGGAGATCACCGTCCCTTATCAACCAGTGGGTACCCAGCACTCACCACAATATGATACTGCTCCCGGTGTTTCAGGTTTAATTGACAAATCAGATTTTGGGAAGAGCTAGTATTCCAGTGAGTGCTGGGACCCGCTCACTCATATGCCCCGCGTAAGATGCGCACCGCGTTTCGCTTCGGGCCGCCCAGCACTCACCGAAAAAGTTGTACTTCAAAGACCAGCATTCACCACTTGTTACAGCAGGTTTTGGAAAGAGCATCATTCTTCGGTGAGTGCTGGGTCTACTGCGGATTGCCTGTGACTAAGCCGCGTGCACTTTGTTTGCCTCATGGAGATCCCGCAGGAAATTTTCCAGTCCGCCCAGGTAATTCAGGGGATCGTCCGGGGTATTCCGGGTCCGGAGGCGGATTTCAAATTCTTCGTTACTGCTGCTGAATTTTACCCGGTTGGTGTACTGCTTGCTTATCTCCACCAGCGCCTCGCCCCGGAGGTTGTGCTCCGGGGCAAACACCAGGCGGAAACTCCCCGGCTGGGCTGTAATGGATTTAATCCCCAGGGAGCTGGCCAGGGCCCTCAAGCGGGCCACGGTAAGCAAAGTGCATACCGGCTGCGGGGGATCCCCGAAGCGGTCCACCAGTTCATCCTCCAGCTCGGACACCTGCTCTTCCCGGCGCACCACAGCCAGGCGCCGGTAGAGATCCACCTTCTGGTCGGCGTCCCGGACATAGGTGTCGGGTATATAGGCTTCCACCGGCAGTTCGATGGAGGTTTCCACCACCTTTTCCGGCGCCTCTCCCCTGGCCTCCCGCACCGCCTCCTCCAGCAGACGGCAGTAGAGGTCGAAGCCTACCGCGGCAATATGGCCGTGCTGCTCGGCGCCCAGCAAATTGCCCGCGCCCCGTATTTCCAGGTCCCGCATGGCAATCTTGTACCCGGAGCCAAACTCGGTAAACTCCCGGATGGCCGCCAGCCTTTTTTCCGCCATTTCGTTTAAAACCCGGTCCCGGCGGAAGGTAAAGTAGGCGTAAGCCAGGCGGTTGGAGCGGCCCACCCTGCCCCGCAGCTGGTAAAGCTGGGCCAGGCCGAAATTATTGGCATCCTTAACAATCAATGTATTGACATTTGGAATGTCCAGGCCGCTTTCAATAATGGTGGTGCAGACCAGTACGTCATAAGCACCGTCCATGAAATCGAGCATGATTTGTTCCAGTTCTTCTTCCTTCATCTGTCCGTGGGCCACCGCAATGCGGGCCTCCGGCACAAGGCCCTGCAGCCAGGCGGCCACCTGGTCCAGATCCATCACGCGGTTGTGTACGAAATAAACCTGGCCGCCCCGGCCCATCTCGCGCCGGATGGCTTCCCTGATGAGCACCGGGTCCTCTTCCAGGACGTAGGTCTGCACCGGGAAGCGGTTTTCCGGAGGGGTTTCCAGAAGGCTTGTGTCCCGCACACCCACCAGCGACATGTGCAGTGTACGGGGGATGGGGGTGGCGGTCAGGGTGAGCACATCCACATCCTGCTTCAGCCGCTTCAGCTTTTCCTTGTGGACCACCCCGAAACGCTGCTCCTCGTCCACCACCAGAAGACCCAGGTCCTTGAACACCACATCGTCCTGCACCAGGCGGTGGGTGCCGATGACAATGTCCACCTGGCCCGAGGCCAGGCCCGCCAGCACCTGGCGCTGCTCCTTCGGCGTGCGGAAGCGGCTTAAGACCTCGATGGTCACCGGAAAGCCGGCAAAACGTTCCCGGAAGGTGTTGTAATGCTGCTGGGCCAGGATGGTGGTGGGCACCAGCACGGCCACCTGCTTTCCGTCCATGACCGCTTTGAAGGCCGCCCGCAGAGCCACCTCGGTTTTGCCGTAGCCAACGTCCCCGCAGAGCAGGCGGTCCATGGGACGGGGGCGTTCCATATCCGCTTTGACTTCCTGGATGGCCCGGAGCTGGTCGGGAGTTTCCTGGTAGGGAAAGGTCGCTTCAAATTCCTGCTGCCAGGGCGTATCGGGGCTGAAGGCATGGCCGGGCAGGGCCTGGCGGGCGGCGTAGAGGGCCAGCAACTCCTGGGCCATCTCCCGCACCGCTTCTTTTACCCGCCCTTTGACCCGGGACCATTCCGCTCCCCCCAGGCGGGAAAGCCGGGGGGTTTCCGCCTCCGCCCCCAGATATTTCTGGATCAGCCCCACCTGGTCGGTGGGCACGTATAGCTTATCTTCGCCCGCGTACTTGATCAGCAGGTAGTCCTTCTGTACCCCGCCAATATTGAGGGACACAATACCCATGTAGCGCCCGATACCGTGGTTTACGTGCACCACGTAGTCGCCCACTTTTAAATCCGTGAGGGGTTCCGGGCGGCCGGCGGTCCGGGCACGCACCCGCTGGGTCCTTTTCCACCGCTGGCCGTAGATATCCGCCTCGGTGATGACCACCAGCCGCCCCGAAACCAGTTCAAATCCCCCGGACAGGCGACCGGCGGCAAGGGCAATGTTGCCGGGCGTCACGGGCCGGTCCAGGGAACCGGTCACGTAGGCGTCCAACCCGGCATTGCGCAGCTCTTCCGCCAGGTGCCGGGCCCGCTCCTCGGTGGAGAGCAGCATGACCACGGCATAGCCGGATTTGCGCCAGTGGCGCACCTCATCGGCCAGCACATCCAGGCGACCCAGAAAGGAATGCATACCCCGGGTGGAAAAAGTAACCACATCGAGGACCATCAAATGCTGGGGCTGGCGGGTTAAGAGGGAAAAATAAATCGTTTTGCGCCTGTGCAGCTGCTGCTCGATTTGCTGCCACTGTACATAGCCATGGATCTGACCGGGCAAAACGCGGCCGGCGGATAACAGCTCGCTATAGGTTTCCGACCGCTCCTTGAAGATGCTCTCCGCCAGCTCCCGGATGCGGATAAGGTCGTCCACCACCGTCAAATTGGCGAAGGGCATATAATCCAGCAGGGTGTAGGGATGGCGGTAGAAATAGGGTAAAAACTGATCCAATGCCGGGTAGTAGCCACCGGAAGCAATTTGCTCCCTGGCGGTTTCCCCCAGTTCCTCCAACCGGCGGCGCACTTCCAGGGTGGAACTTTCGGTAACTTTCTTAAGTTGCAGGCGATACTCCGTTTCCAGGACATCCAGCGCCCGGGCGCGACTCTCCTCCGTAACCACCAGTTCCCGGGCGGGAGGAATGGAAACTGCACCGGTCCGGTCAATGGAACGCTGGGAGTCGGCATCAAAAAAACGGATGGAATCCACTTCGTCGTCAAAGAATTCCAGCCGTACGGGGTGTTCAAAGGTCAGGGGGTAAACATCGAGAATACCGCCCCTTAAGGCCAGTTGACCCGGGCCTTCCACCATCTCCACCCGCTCGTAACCCACGTCCACCAGCCGCCGGATCAGCCCCTCCAGATCCACCCTTTGACCCACGGCAAGGTCGATGATGGCGCGGCGAAAGACCTCCGGCGGGGAAAGGCGGCGCAAGACAGCCTCCAGCGGTGCCACCACCACACAGGGTTCGTCCCGGGAAAGGGCCACCAGCGCCTTCAACCGCTGGGCAAGCACCTCTTTGCCGTGGGCCAGGACCTGGTAGGGCAGCAGCTCCCATACGGGAAAAAGGTAAACGGGAATCCCGGGCAACAGGGAGGTAAGATCATCGGCCAGTACGGAGGCTTCACTATCCCCCGGGGTAATGATTAAAACCGGACCGCCCAGGGCGTCAATGAGGCCCGCAGCAACCACGCTGCGCTGGGCTCCGGAAAGGCCGAAAACCAGATGCTGGCCGGCTTGCCGGGACACGGCGCCAAGCAGAGTTTTAAATTCTGAACTTTTCTGCAATGGTTCCAGCAATGCACGCATTTTTAAGATGAACCTCTTTCTCGAAAATGGGCATCACAAAAAGAGCTTTAGCGCAGCTAAAGCCCTGTACGCATCGCAAGCTACTTTTACATCAGTGCAACCAGAGCGGACCCTGGTAAAAAAGGGGTCCGGGAGGACCGTATAACGTCTCCCGGCATTCATCGCAAAGGCAATACTGAAAGATCATATTCATTATATCCCCGGAATCCTCCCCCGTCAAGGCGGCAGAAACCGGCCCGCCGGCACCGTCGCTATTGATCCTTTCCTCCCTGACCACCTGATCGCAGCACTCACAAATATGGATTATTTTCATTTACAGGTGCATCCTTTCTTGAACAGGCAGCGCTCATGCGCTTATAGGGGCATCCTCAAAGCCGGTTTTCAATGAAATATTAACAACGCTACGGTTTTCTAGAAAGATTTACCACCAGCTTGTTCCAACCCATGTGCAGTAAATAGGATCCGGTCACGGCCAGTAGGGCACTGGCTGTGAGCCGGTAAAGCCAACCGGCGGCCAGCCCGAAAGCGGCATGGGATGCCAGGCTCACCAGCCCCGCCACCCAACCCCGCCCGCCCCGGGCGGCCTCCCACACCCCCTCCACCAAACCAAAAATGAAATGGGCCAGGGGAATGGATGTTCCTAAAAAAAGGGCAAAACTTGTTTTGGCCGCCTCTTCAACCCCGGGAGCCACATAAACCACGGCAAAGGTACCCGCGCGGCTAGAAAAAAGTCCGTTGACCAGCCAGGAAACGGCGGCCGCCAGCACTCCGGCCGGGATAAAGGCTAACTGATTCATCTTATCCTAGTAGGTACTGTCGCAAAACCAGAAACGAAAAGGGCGGCGGTCGTCCCATAAGGAGCGACATTGCGGAGGGCCGGATACGAAACACGGCGCTGCCGAGGTTAGCGAACCGGCAGCGCGAATCGCGCCGGTAACAGTATCAATAGAATGATTGAGCTACTTATGCTGTAACTATCCATGAGAAAAAGAAACTTCCGGCGCATATACAGCGCTGCCAGGTTCGCTCCGAGGCAAGCCGATGTTTCGTCCGGCCCGTAGCACGGAGCGACGGGGGACGACCGCCGTCCCGGGTAATTATGCGTCAGTATCTAGTATGAACCAAAAAAGCCGGCCTCTATACCCGGCCGGCATTAAAGAGATTCATGGCCGTATCAAGGCCCCGGGTAAGGGCTACCTGAACGGCTTTGGAAGCACCAGCCACCGCTTCCTCCATCAGCGGTCCTTCTTCCTCTGTAAACCGGCTCAAAACCCAGTCCACCACCTCATAATCCGCCCCGGAAGGACGCCCTATGCCCACACGCAAGCGGGCAAATTCCCGGCTGCCCACCAGTTCAATGATGGACCGCAAACCCCTGTGCCCCCCGTCCCCCCCGGACTTGCGCAGGCGCAGGCGGCCGGTGGGCAAATCCAGGTCGTCGGAAACAACCAGCAGCTGGGACGGCGTTAGCCTGTACCAGTTCAACAGGGCAGCCACCGCCTCACCGCTTCTGTTCATATAGGTCAAGGGCTTGGCCAAAACCAATCTCTGGCCGGCCACCTGTCCCTGGCCGACCAGGGCACGCAAAAACACCCGGTCCATTTTAATATCCAAATCCCGGGCCAGTCTATCCACAACCATAAAGCCCACATTATGGCGGGTACTGGCATACTCCGGACCGGGGTTACCCAATCCCACTACAAGCCACATGGTTTTTGCTCTCCTTTCCATGACCATTGTATCCACAACGGCCCTCCCCCGCAACTGCAAGGTTTTTACCGGGCAATAAAAAAGCCCCGGCTTTTTTCCGGAGCTTTGCCAGGATTTGTTTTTACAGCCCTCCGTAGGGCGGGTAAACTCCAGGCCCGGGGACAAAGGCCAGGGGTCCACCGGCAACAACAGCCCCAATGGCCACGATGGGAATGAAGGCATAGCGTATGGGATTGCGCGTACCCGCAATGTGCAACTCAACGTAATCAATACCCACAGCATGGAGCATACCCGTAAGCTCCAGGGTCCCTACCTGGTGCCTCATGATATGCATTACATAAATGGTCACCTGGTGCCCCTGAAGCTGGCGCAGGCGCTCAACCAGAGGCAAGGCCATACCAGTGGTGGGGCCGTAATACGACTGCAACTGGGTTTCGGACATATGCTACCCTCCCTGCATAAAGATGGTTCTGCTGCCATTTTATGCAGGGAAGGAGCCGTTGGTGTTACTGGCCTGCCAAGACATTTACTGGATTGACAGGCAATTAGCTTCTTGTTATACTGTATACAGGATTCATAATACATTGACTTTCCGAGGTGTTTACCATGACACTGAATGAAGAAGCGGTTGAAATGCACCGGAAATTCCACGGAAAAATAGAAGTGGGCAGAAAAGTATCCATTGATAATGAACACGATCTCTCACTGGCCTATACCCCGGGGGTGGCTGAACCGTGCCGCCAAATTCACGCCCAAAAGGATCTGGTTTACGAATATACCGCCAAGGGTAACCTGGTGGCCATCATCTCCGACGGTACTGCCGTACTGGGATTGGGTGACATCGGCCCGGAAGCGGCACTGCCGGTAATGGAAGGTAAAGCCCTGCTCTTCAAGCAACTGGCGGGTGTCGATGCTTTTCCCATTTGCGTGGGCAGCAAAGATATCGATAAAATTGTCGAGACGGTTAAAATGCTGGAACCGACCTTCGGCGGGATCAACCTGGAAGATATTGCGGCACCGGCATGTTTTGAAATTGAGCGCCGGCTGAAGAAGGAAGTGAGCATCCCCGTTTTCCATGATGATCAACACGGCACGGCGGTGGTCGTCGCGGCCGGGTTATTTAATGCCTTAAAAGTGGTGGGCAAAGAGATGAGCGAAGTGCGGGTGGTTATAAACGGGTGCGGTGCAGCGGGTATAGCCGTGGCCAACCTGTTGCACTACCTGGGCGTACGGGATATCGTGCTTTGCGACAGCAAGGGTGTGGTTTACCGCGGGCGTACCGGACTCAACAAGTACAAGGAAGAAGTGGCCTGCCGCACCAACCCGCGGGAAATTAAGGGCCGGCTGGCTGACGCCTTAAAGGGGGCGGATGTCTTTATCGGAGTTTCCAAACCCGGCCTGGTAACTGGAGATATGATCCGCAGCATGGCCCCTGGTGCTGTCGTCTTCGCCCTCGCCAATCCCGTACCGGAAATCATGCCCGATGCAGCCCTGGAGGCCGGAGCGGCAGTGGTAGCTACCGGACGCTCCGACTTCCCCAACCAGATCAATAATGTGCTGGCCTTCCCCGGCATTTTCCGCGGCGCCCTGGACGTAAGGGCAACCGACATTAACGATGCCATGAAGGTGGCTGCCGCCCGGGCCATTGCCGGCCTGGTGGCTCCGGGAGAACTGGGGCCCGGTTACATTATCCCCAAGCCTTTTGACCCCCGGGTGGCGCCGGCGGTGGCCGCAGCCGTGGCAGAAGCGGCCATGCAAACAGGAGTGGCCCGGTTAAAAGTAGACCCTGAACAGGTGGCCCGGCATACCCGTGAGCTAACTGCCCGTCATGGTGCCGGCCTTACCGAACTGAGGGCCAGTTAAGAAACCCCGGTTTTAAACCGGGGTTTCTTTGCGTGCGCCCGGCATGGGCGTTAACTTGGTGGTGAAAGTCCATTGCAGGCGAGGCAGTACGAGTCTGCTAGCCAAAGGCAAGGGTGTCCATCGCGAGCGTACAGGATTTTTGGTCGGGGTGGGCACCTTTTTGTTTGCCGCAGTGGTCTACTTTTAGATTACCACTACCACTTTGTTGAAGGCCTTTGTTTAGCCGTTCCCGGAAGTTGACGAGATTGCGGATATCTGCTATTACACCGGCTGGAATGTGCGGAATGTAGAAACGGCCATCCCTGGCCAGGCGGGTAATTACCCCAGCATCCTTGTCGTCCCGCTTGGTTGGTGAGTTATCATCCAGATTACTTAGTATTACGTATTACTTTACCATTTAGATTATATTTTTTTAATTTCATATAAAAAGTTCTCCTATTTAATCCAAGAGCCTCCATTGCCTTGGTTTTATTGTTATTAGACATTTTTAGGGCTGATAAAATTGCTTTTTTCTCGATTTCTTCAAGTAAATATTTTAATTTAGGAAAATTATGGTCAATTTTAATAATTTCCCAAGAACCCAAAAACTTATTGACTCTTAAATTTGATATTTCAGGCAAATGTTCAGTTTTAATAGGACCAGAAGGGCACATTAAAACTGCATACTCTATTACATTACTCAGTTCTCTTATATTACCAGGCCAATTATACATTTTTAATAGATTATAAACATCTTTACTTAAATAGACGCTTTTATTGTAAATACTGTTATATTTTTTTATAAAATAATCTATAAGTAAAGGGATGTCCTCTTTTCGTTCACGTAAAGGCGGTAGGTAAATGGGAATAACACTTAACCTGTAATATAAATCCTCTCTAAAGGTACCATTATTTACCATACTCATTAAGTCCCGATTTGTAGCAGCAATAATACGAATATCTACTTGTATTTGTTTGTTATCTCCAATACGTTCAATGGTTCGTTCCTGAATTAGCTTTAATAACTTTGATTGCATATTAATGCTCATATCAGCAATTTCATCAAGAAAAAGCGTTCCCCCATTTGCTATTTCAACCTTACCTAATTTTCCCTCCCTATTAGCCCCGGTAAAGGATCCCCTAACATAGCCAAATAATTCGCTTTCCAGTAATGTTTCTGGAATTGCGGCACAGTTTATATCCACAAACGGCTTATCTTTTCTGCTTCCGGACATATGGATGGCTTTAGCTAGTAAGTTTTTTCCCACTCCGCTTTCACCCAAAATCAAAACATTGGCTGAACTTTGAGATGCCCTATAGGCTTTAAAAAGGGCATTTAAAAATTCCTTATTCTCACCAATCAAAGAGGCAAAACTATCTGGTAGAGAGCTTCTTAACTTTAATTGTTCTTTATGATACTCCATTATTTTTTTTGCTCTCTGCATTTTATTTATAATCATATTAAATTGGGAAACTTCTTTAAAGATACCAATGCCGCCAACAATATTAGTTTTATCAAAAATAGGAATTGAATTTGAAATTACCTCAAAACCAGTTTTTCTATGTATAACTCTTTTACCAATTTCAGGTTTCCCTGTTTTCACTACAATATTCAACAGAGCATCAGGCTCAATATCTTCAAGTTTTTTTCCTATAGCTTGGTTTGCACTAATGCCTATTATTTTTTCCCATTGCGAATTTACATAAAGTATTTTAGTATCCTTATCCACCAAGATTATAGCGTCTTTTATTGAATCTATTAACCAATCTTCTAAATCTCTAATAAATGGCATAATTCTTCTAAGCATATTACATACCCCTTTCTGTGTTTTTTAAAAAACTTAATTTACCTTTTAACTGCAAAATTTTCAAAGCAAAAAATGAAAACTTCTGATAACTTTTCAAGGGGAACCAGTTCCTCCGGTCTGGCCAATACAAATAGTCAATTTTTACGAAAAGGAACTGGAGTTACACCATTTTTACCGGGCATTGGACTTTCTCATCTTACATAAGGAAACCATTGAACTGGAGCTATTTGAGCAAACGAAAAATCTGTTTAACCTGGAACTGGATCTGGTTTTCTGGGACACCACCTCCACCTACTTCACTGGAAACGGTCCCGAAGGTCTGGCTGAATACGGGTATTCCAAAGACCACCGTTCCGACCGGGTGCAGATTATTGTAGGAGTGCTTATGACCCGGGAAGGAATACCGGTGGCTCACCAGGTTTTTCCCGGTAACACTGACATCGAGACCTTCAAAAAGGTCATCCATGATACCCAAACACGGTTTCTGCTCCGGCGGGTAATCTTCGTAGCCGACCGGGGAATGATTAGCACAACACTTCTGGATGAGTTGGATAAAGAACATATCGAATACATCGTCGGCGTAAAAATGCGCTGGATGCAGGCGGTTGCGGAAGTGTTGAAAACAGGCGGTCGTTATAAAGCGGTCGTTATAAAGAAGTAGCCGAGAACTTGAAAGTAAAAGAAGTCTGGCATGATGCCAATCGTTACATTATCTACTATAACCTATAACCCAATGGAGGCTGAACGTGACCGAAAAGCCCGGAAAAAGATTGTTAAGAAATTGGAAAAACAGCTTAACGAAAAAGGTCTTAAATCAATGCTGTCAAACAGTGGCTACAGCAGGTTTCTGAAAATATCTGGCGCCAATGTTGCCGTGGACTAGAAGGCTCTGGAAGAAGATGCCCGTTATGACGGGAAGTATGTTCTCAGGACCAACTCCCAACTGGACACCGCGGAGGCAGCCCAGGCATACAAAGAACTCTGACGGGTGGAAAGGACCTTTCGGGAATTAAAATCCACCCTTGATTTGAGACCAATTTACCACTGGAAAGACCGCCGGGTAAGGGCACATGTCATGGTTTGTTTTCTGGCGCTGGTGTTGGAATCGGCTTTTTACCGGTATCTCAAGCTGGCCGGCAGCCAGGTTGAATACTTGTATCTCATGAGGGATTTAAAAAATCTAAAAGCTGTCGAGTTAACCCTGGAAGGCATAAGATACTTGTGCCGAACTGAATTACCAGGAAATGCTTTTCAAGCTTTTAAAGCGCTGGGAATAGGAGTTCCAAATCATGTAAGAATCATTAATTAGCAACTGTACCACAATAAGGGAAAATGTTGTGGTACGCCAACTCGTTATGTCCCGGAAGCCTTGATTTTCCGGGGTTTTGTTGGGACTGGGTGTTAAAGTTCTGATAACCGGTATAGCCCGTAAGGCTAAATTTTGACCCCTTTCAGCCTTAAATGAGACTTGACAGCTTCCCGGTCGGGGAAATGTTCAGCAATGATGTTCAGGTACTCCGCCACCAGCGTCGGCCCCCGTTTGACCACCCGGGCCATCAATTCCAGTGGGAGGCCGTAAGTGTGCAAAATTAAAACCCGCTCAAAGTCGTCGATGTACCTGTCCACCGCCTCCGGGCTGTGCCGGGTGATCCGGGCAATGTCATGGCTGAAATACCCTTTCAGGTAGAAGCCGATAATGATATCCTTGTGGGTCATGGCGCTGCCGGCATCCAGTATCGTTCCCGGGGTGGGTAAAACCATCTGGTGATCCACCATGAACTGCCGCAAAAGCCGCGAAAAAGTCTGGTATGAGCGTAAGAACAGCTGCTGCAGATCCACCAGGGCCAGCAAACCGCCCTGCAGGTAGGCCTCAGTAAGCACCCGGGCCATCTGGGCCTGCTGAATGGCTTCCAGTTCGCTTAAGGATTTGACCCGGGCTAGGCGCTTTAACTCCTCCTGTGTATGCAGGGTGAGCAGCAAAGGCACCTGCTCCCGGTAGGCCGTCTGGTGCTCCCTTTGCTGACGGTCGGTGGTGCTGATGCCGATCCAGGCTACCTGTCCCGGTCTTACCCGGCTAAGGGGCGGGCAGTACAGCTCCCGCAGGTAGGCCAGCCGGAAGATCATGGCCAATGCCCTGGCCCGGCTGATATGTTCTTCCTGCACGAGAAAGGCCAGCATTTTATCCACTACTGCCTGGGGAACCAGCACATCGTCCCCGGCGGGCCTGTCCACCGTGCGGGCGTTAACCATCTGCGGTGGCGCCAGAGGACCGGCCAGATACCTGGGGAGAGCAGCCTTTTTACGATCCCCGTCCCCGGTATGGGGCAGCCGGTCCCTGGGGCTGATGATGACCCGTAGGTCCTCCATTGTTGCTCCGGGGGCCACACGCTTCATGGCCTTTAGCGCCATTTTTTCCACCGTGGCTTTAGCCCGGGAAAAACTGCCGCTGCGCTGCAGGATGGAAATTACTTCTGCAGATAAAAGAGGAATGACCACCCGTTTCCCCTGAAAAGAGATCAGGAGTTCTCCGGGTTTTAAGCGTTCAATACCGTCGCCGGCCTCATCTTCGTCCATCAACTGGTTAAATCTTAAGCAGATCTCATCGGCCAGCCAGGACTCCTTGTTCAGGTCGAAACGCCGGATTAATTCGCAACGCTGGGCATTGAAGAGGTTTTTCTCTCCCAAAGAGTCGTAAGAAGAGAACCTCTTCCGGCCTATGGAACCACCCCCTTTTTTACCGCCTGCTCGCGGGCGAATATCTGGCGGATGCGTGTGAGCACCCACTGGTATTCAGGTTGATTAAACCGCTCGTAAAGGGCGGCGCAGGTTTTCACCACCCTTGCCGAGCGGTGCATTACCTTGCGGATCAGGGGCAAGGGCAGGCCGCGTTCACAAAGCCCCACATAGGTGGCAAAGGTTTTTAGATAGGCCTCTATACTCTCGTAGCTGTGGCCTGTCCGGTGTTTAATCTGGGTTTCCGTGTATCCCTGCAGGTAGAGCTCCACTATTTTGCTCATATGGGAGATACCCGGCCCCATGTCAGCCAGGTTGCCCCGGGGAGGAACAAACACCTGCCTGTTCTCGCTCATCAGGCGCTGGATTACCGAGGGATGCACCCCCAGAAGGAAGGCCAGGTCCGGCTGGCCAAGACATGCTCCCTGGGCTTTGGCCTCCCCCGTATAGCGTAAAATGCGCTGCCACTTGAGTTGTGAAGTGGTGTCTGGATTCAGCTTTTCTTCATCCTCGGGGCTATAAAAACTTAAGTTGACGGGTACCAGCCGGCATTCGTCCAGCGGTTTGCCCGGTGGCTCCTGGTCGGAGACGGCGTAGTACACCACGCTGCCGGGAGGACGGTTGTCCCTGTGTTCTTCCAGGTGGTTTTCCAGCAGGCGCAAAAAGGCCCGGGCTTTGGCCGGCGAGAAATTGTGCTCCGCCTGCAATACATGGAAAAGCCGGGCTGCCGGGTCCTCCTCTTCATGCGGGTCAGATAAAAGACCCAAAGACACCTTTAGCCGTGAAAGATAGCCTCCGGGAGCCCTTTTAGCCAGCTCCAGGTACTCGTCTACCAATCTGGGGTGAACACCGGTAACCCGGGCAATATGCTCCCGGTTCAAGTCTTTACCGGCCAGGGCGGCCACCCGGCTGAAGTCCAGCTGCCAGCTTTCCCACTGGGATTCGGAGATAAACAGTTCTTCCCGGATTCTTGAGGGTCGTTCTCCGGAAATGGCCATTTGCAGGGCAAAGGTACTGCGAAAAACCCGGTTCCGGCGATGTTTTAGCGCCTGACCGGCCAGAGGAAGGCAAACCCCTTTCTCCCAGAGGGGTTTTAACCGCTCCCGGATGGATTTGGCAGTGATATTGGTGAGCAGTGACAGGTGGGGCTGGTCAAAGACCGCCCCTTGGAGATAGGCCTCTTCAATCAGCCTGAGCAGCCGCGCATTTTGCATGGCTTTCAGGCCAAATTCCCGGTGAATCTCCAGATCATCCGGTGCAAAAGGGGTGAGCACAACCGGCCGTTTGGGTAGAAGAGAATACTTTTCCCGCTGATGGGCATATTCGGCAGAAATGAGGGGGAAAACAATCTGGTTGATCATCCGGTCCGTTTCCTGGTTCAGAAAACCAAGACCTTTGGCAGCAACGGACCTGGCTTCCTCGAAGGACAATCCAAACCGGTCCATGCTTTCCCTGACCAGCCAGTGAAAAAGGCATTTTTGTTCGACAGAATTTGTTTGGACCAGGAGATTTTGGCGGTGAAACCTGGGGCGTCCCATACAATCACCCCACATCGGATTTTTAGAAAGTCTTATTGGCTGGGGATATGCCGCTCTTGTGGGCAGCAGGCCTGTCCACAAGTACGACAGTTGGCATGCTGTCGTACACAAAACTCAAGCCTGGCTGCCCACAAGAGCTTGGATAACTCTTGCGAGTTATCCACATATCCCCAGCCACGACTACGAGTGACCATGACCATCATGACTACCATGTTATTCCTGAATACCAGTTTAATAGCGGGACTAAACATTGTCCAGCAACGGGTATGGCCTCTTTCGGGAGAGATTTCCCTTACGGGTTAAACCGGTGGATGGAGATGAATTCGGCAATCAAAAAATGCAGAGTTTGCCATCACGCTCGGTAATTTTTCTCCCTCGAATCGGGAGGTTTCAGTTCGCTATGGCCGTAATCCTATTATCTTTATCTTCTGACTGGTTGATAGCTATAGCTGAGAGCGCCTTCTGCAAACGATAGCTCTCCCCTTCAAAGGCCAGGATATGGGCATGGTGGACCAAACGGTCGATGAGCGCCGCTGTGAGGCGGTTATCCCCCAGCACGGTGTTCCACTGACCAAACTGTAAGTTGGAAGTAACAATGATACTTTGTCGTTCATACGCTTGAGCTACAACGTTGAATAGGAGTTCAGCTCCCTCACGGAGAAGTGGCACGAAGCCAAGCTCATCGATGATAATCAGATCGACCTTCTCCAGCTCTCCCATCAGCCGCTGCAAACGACCCTGGCGGTGACTTTCCAATAGGGCGTTGACGAGGTCCAGGCAACGGTAGAAACGGACGCTCCTCCCCTCCATGCAGGCCCGAACCCCCAGGGCGATGGCCAAATGCGTTTTGCCGGTGCCCACGGCCCCGAGCGCCAGCACGTTTTCACAGCGCTCGATGAAGGTGAGTTCTGTCAGATGGGTGATGGTGGTGGAGGCCGGTAAGGTCACGGGCTTCCAGTCAAAGTCATTCAGCGTCTTATGGGCCGGGAAACCCGCCTTCTTGATAAGGTGGCGGACTCTGTTAGCCCAACGCGCTTCCAGTTCGGCTGCGAACAGGTCGGTCAGGTATTGTTCCCGGTCATGGCAGGTGATCTCCAGGTAAATAGACGGGATATATGCCAGTTTTAAAGCCTTACACTGCTCCTTCAACGACAACTTGGTCACGGAGTTCACCTCCTTTCCCGCCCGCCTGCGGCACCAGCCGGTCATAGACGTTGATCTCGGGTGTATAGCGTCTGACGCTATCCGGCGTATAGGTCTCGTTTAAGGCCTCCAGGGGAGCGGCCGGGAATGTAATCCGGTACAGCTTATGACGGATTAAGGCGCTATCTGCCGCCGGGTATTTTGCGGCCTCCTCCAAGACCCGGGCGATATCCTCGATGATGAACCCTTCTTCCAGGAGGGTATGGATGAACTTTAGCCGTTCCCGGTATGCTTCCGGATCACATGCTTCCAGGTACTGACGAACCGGCTCGGGGAGGAACCGGTACATGGTCGCATGCCGTGCACCCCTTGGTTTACGGATGAAAATCCTAAAGTACCCTTTCCAGTCGATGGGTTGGGTTTTCAATGTGTAGTGGCGGGGGAGATGGGCTAAACGCTCTTGAGTGGAGCTGAAGACTTCCACGCAGTCCCACCAGAGCTTGAGAAGCACCGTCTCTCCAACCTGTGCGCTTGGCACCGGATATACTTCTCCGCAGCATTGCACCTGGACATATTTGTTCACACGGGCAGTCTCGAGCCGGACTGGTTCAAAGGGGGTTGCAGGCAGGGGAAGGAGCGCTTTTTTGTCCTCTTCCCACAGTTTGGCAATTGTAACGCCCTTCTCGTAGTGGGAGCGTTGCATATCCTCTAAGGCCCGCCGGTAAAGCTCAGCCGTTAATTCCTCGTAACTTGAAACCGTCGGGTATGGTATGAGCCAGTTGCGCCGTGTATAGCCCACTTTGTTCTCAACGTGGCCTTTTTCGTTGCCCTTGCCGCTGTTACAGAACTTAGCCTCAAACCGGTAGTGGAGCATGAACCGGCGGAAGGTTTCGGTTAGTTCCCGTTGTTCGCCTTTCCCCGCACCCACAACTGCTGCCGAAAGGTTATCGAACCAAATTTCCGGCGGAACGCCGCCTATCCACTCGAAAACCTGGATCATAGCGTAGAGCAAGCATTCCGTATTTTCGCTGGGCACCGGTACGCAAAAACCGGCATTGCTGTACGGGAAGGAGAATGTTAGGTACTTGATTTCCCTTAGTACTCCGTCCCATACCACGTGGCTCGTCCCGAAATCCACCTGGGCTTGTCCGGGTGGGTGCTCCAGCCGTAAGTATTTCTCTTGCGCTTCAGTACGGAGTTCTTTCTTGCGGCGGGAAACGTATGCTCGCACCGTTCTCCCCGCCCCCTTGAAACCATATTGCTCACGTAGTTGCCGGTAAATGGTAGCCGCAGTGCGGCGCTCCTTGCGGGGCTTGAGCATATCCTCCATGAGCCAGGTGTCCACGATGTCCACAAAAGACCCCATGACCGGCTGCCGGCGCCGGGTCTGCTGCATGGGCTGATTCCAGTCGTCTTTCCTGGCGTACTTAGCCGCTGTTCGCCAGTTGATACCTACCCGCCGGCTAATTTCGGCAATACTGCACTCTTCCCGCTCGTAAAGATGTTTGATATACTGTTATTGGGCCATTGCTATCACCTCTTGTATCCCCTCCTGCCTTTGCCCAAGTCAGAAGGGATTATTCTAGAGCGTGATGGCAATGCCCTTTTTTACCCGCGCCATGCTGTGCATTTTTGGCTGCCGTTTTATGCAATTCTATTATGCCAAAAACAGCCCTTAAACCACACGAAGAGGACCCCGCGCTGAAAGAAGAGCTGGCCCTTTACGAGAGGGTGCTAAACGGTGAAGGAGTGGGTAGCTTTGCCAAGGCTTTGAAAACATGCAGCTCAAATTTGTAGTACCATGTAAATTATTCCATTTTGTGGGCACCCCTTCAGGAATGATGATTTATTTCTTGAGCTAGTTTTTCAGAAGTCTCGTCATAAGAAGTCTCGTCATAAGAATTTTGATTAAACTTTCGCCATTTCCGAAAACAGAGGCAAATAATAGTTTGTATAACTTTAATATTTATGTTTCCATGTTATACATTTCACATACGTTGATTCTTTTAATGAAGCCAGTTTTTATATATTTTGTAAACATAATGTGAATCGGGCTCGCAGCACCAGGGACAACGACCTCTCTTCACTAGCCGTATTTTTGTTATAACTTCTACATGTAATTTTCATCATCTGATGGTGCCGCTAATGCGGCATGGGGTCTATTCAAAAAATTACTTAACGGCTGAATTGGGTTTGGAATATTTTTTGCTAGTTCATGAAGTACAGGGGTGGGTCCTTGGCCCAGGTTAAAATAAAGTACCTACATTTATGTGCTTATATTTATTTTAATTAAGGGAGGGATGTTATGTAAAGGTGGTCTGACATCAGTTGTAAGATATAATAGCAAATTATATTAATAATAGGAGGTATTATCATGAGTAAATATGATATTTTTACCGCAGTAGCAGTTCAACCCGAGATAAAAGCAGTAGAGGATAGGTCCGATATCAAGAAAAATTTGAAACGTACGCTTGAGCTTATTGATGTAGCCCCTCAAATTTCACTAACTGCAAGGTCAAACTATAATGAACCATGTTATGCACCAATTAAACTAATCGCTTTCCCTGAATTTTTCTTGCAAGGACATGAGGCAGATTGGTCTTACCAGCACTATTTGGATAACGTTTTAATTGAACTTCCTGGAGAAGAAACCGAGCAGCTGGCAAGAAAGGCCAAGGAGTACGACGTTTATATTGCTGGTTGTGCCCTTGTTCGGGATGAATGGATTAAAGATGGCTACTTTTGGAATATACATTTTATTATTGATCCTAAGGGAGAGATCATTCATAAATATCGAAAACTTACAGTGGCAACCCATTACGAGTTATCTGTCAGCCCACATGACGTATATGATCGATACGTTGCAGAGTTTGGCGATTCCCTATCTTCATTTTTTCCAGTAACTGAAACCGATATTGGGAAAATAGGAACTATTACTTGCATGGATGGCCATTTCCCAGAAAACTCTAGAGCACTGGGAATTCAAGGTGCAGAAATTATTCTTCATCCAGTCCTTGTAGAACCTTTATTGTCGCCGCCATATGAAATATGGCAGATGATGAACCGGATGAGAGGCTATGAGAATGTTGCCTATGTCGTAAGCGCTTCTTGGGGAGCAATTTACGGAAAACGGCCGAAATACTTTACACCTGGAAAGGCAATGATTTCCGATTTTAATGGCAAACTTTTAGCTTATGCTGATTACCCCGGAGAAATGATGGTTAGTGCAGTAATAAATCTAGAAGAATTAAGAAGAAGAAGATTAGATCCAAGCAGAAACTACCCTACAATGCTTAGAAATGAAATATACAGAAAAATATATGAAAAAGAAGTATACCCAGCAAATCTTTTTAGTAAGTTCCCACCACATACAAGAGTTGAAAGGGACTCTATGGCTACAATCAAAAAATTTATCGCAGAGGGTATATTTACAGCTCCCGAAAAAATGCCTAGTTACATTAATATATAAACATATCTAAATTTATAGGGTAACGACCCGGTAGTATGTTAAATGCCGCCGGATTTTTCTACCGATTAGCTATTGATTAGAACGATTAGAACTTAAATGAACTTGTGGGCAGGCGAATTTAATAAGCTAAAAAATATGAATTCCAATAGTTTTAGTAGCCATAGTTTTAGTAAGCCTGCCCACAAGGTTCAAATTACTTAAAAAAATAAACTCCTCTGTATTATCTTGGATAGGATACAAATCCATTAAACCCTTCATAGGATACTGTCGCAAAAATCGAGCTGGATGGGTGGCGGTCGTACCCTAAGGAGCGACATTGCGGAGGGCCGGCAACGAAACACGGCACCGCCGAGGTTAGCGAACCGGCAGCGCGAATCGGCTGTTACAGTATCGATAAAATGATTTAGTTACTTATGTATGCTACAGTATCTCACTAAATTATTATCTCTGTATATGAAAAATGAACTTTTTAAAGCACAACATTAAAAATTATAATAGGGGGATAATTATGAATCTATCTCAACGAATGGATAATCTTCCTTTTTCAGGCTTTCATTTTAAAATTTTGTTAATTATGTGCTTGGGGCTATTTTTTGATGCTTATGACGCTTTTGTATTATCTATTGCGTTGCCCGAGCTAATATCAAAATGGGATTTAACCAAAATACAAACGGGTTATCTAAATTCAGCGGGATACATGGGCATGCTTTTCGGGGCACTATTTGCAGGGTATTTTGCTGATCGTATCGGTCGGGTAAAAGTTTTATCAGCGGCAATGGGTTTTTACGCCATTTTTATGGGCATGTGCATGCTATCTAACAGTTATAATTCCTTATTTGTATGGCGCACCATTGCCGGCATAGGGTTGGGAGGCATGGTTCCGGTTGCCGCGGCTTATCTGACCGAATACATGCCTGCAAGAGTTCGTGGTCGGTGCATGAGTATATTTAACGCCAACTATTCTCTGGGAGTAGCTTTCGCTTTTTTCCTTGGGTACCTTATTATTGTTCCTTATGGCTGGAGATGGGGATTTGCAATTGCCTCCCTGCCTGTAATACTCTCTCTTGTTGCGTGGAAATATCTTCCTGAATCTATAAGGTATTTACTTAATGTGCGTAGAGTGGAAGACGCTGTCAATATTGTTGATCAAATAGAGAAGAAAATAATTAATAAAACCACAATTCCCTTTGAAGAAGCAGTTGAGCTTGAGAAAGAAGAACTGTCCAAGAAAAAAGAAGTTAGTATTCCTATTAGCTATCTTTTCCAGAAAAAACTATTAGGTACCACACTGTTAATGAGTACAATGTGGTTTTGCTTATCGTTTGCTACCTTTGCACTTACTACATGGATGCCAGTGTTGTTAACAACTGAACTAAAATACAACCTTGGTTCCGGACTTTTATGGATGGCTTTTGCACAACTTCTTGGTGTTATTGTAACGCCGGTTGCTGGTATAGCTGCAGACGCAATTGGTCGGAAAAAAACAATTTTTATACTCTTTCTCACTTTCGGCATAAGCGCATACCTACTGTTTTTATTCGGTGGAGAACTGGGTAAATTCTTCATGGTTATAATGATGATGGCTTTATCTATGTGTAATGGAATTAATTATGTATACATTCCTGAGAACTTTCCTACTGAAGCTAGGGGTACTGGTGTGGGATTTGCATCAGCCTGTGGCCGGGTGGGAGCCATGATAGGACCTAGTGTATTAGGAATATTGTATTCTTTTAAATCACTCATGTTGGTGCTTCATGTAATTATGGTGGTGTTAGTAGGATGCGCACTACTTATAGCAATATTTGGTCGGGAAACTAGGAAGAAATCACTGGAAGAAATAAGCAGTATATCTGCTTAAGCAAAATTTGTTTCAATGTAATGATAAAAATATCCGTATCAAGTAGGATATGGCGCCCGCGCCACCACCGGGGTATGAAAAAATGCTATACTACCCTTGAGCCGTCCCAAAAAGCTCGTTGAGTCTTTGGTAAGCGTCAAACCCTACCCACCTGGCACAATCCCCGGGTTTATAGGATAATCCTCCTCAGAAAACGAAATGGGGAGGAATTTTTATGACTCGAGTTTGAAAGCCAGAAACTGTTATGTTACCCCCAAAAATCCGTGAAGCCTTGAAAAATGGGCATTTTGTGTTGTAAAGTAATGCCAGAATGGAAAGCAACTGTCAGAAAACCGGCGATTTTTAAAAAGTCGTTGTGCCACGTTGGTAATATATGTTTAGTCACTGTCCCTTTTCCTGTGATAAGATAAGTGCAGATAATATCCACATGATGGGATGCCATGTTTGTTAGAAAGAAAACCTTTACAAATAAAGACGGTACTACCAGGGAATACCTCCAGCTGGTGGAATCCTACCGGGTAAACGGTAGATCCCGCCAGCGACTTATCGCTAACCTGGGCCGGCTTGAAGAACTGCAGGATGGACAGCTGGATCGCCTGATTGAGAACCTGACCAGATTCAGCGAAACCCAGTGGGTCAGAATGAACCTGGATGAAACACAAGCCAGCTGGTCCAAACAATGGGGGCCGGCATTAATCTTCCACAACCTGTGGGAAGAAAAGCTGGGACTGGGTCCCTGTGTGCGGCGTATCCTGAATCGCACGGAAAAGACCTCTCCCTTTGAAGAAGCCCTGTTTGCCATGGTTTTAAACCGGTTATGCGATCCGTTATCTAAATTGGGGCTTAATGAAAGGTGGCTGCAAAGCGTTTACCACCCGCCCCTGGAAAAGCTCCAACTCCATCACTTCTACCACGCCCTGGATTTTGTGGCGGAATACAAAGACGAGATAGAGAGCTTTCTTTTCGACCGGGTGCGCAACCTTTTTAACTGCGAACTGGACCTGGTGTTCTGGGATACCACCTCCACCTATTTCGAAGGCTCCGGGCCGGAAGAACTGGCCAAATACGGCTACTCCAAGGATAAACGGCCCGACCGGTTGCAAATCATGATTGGCCTGTTGATGACCAAAGAGGGCATACCGGTGGCCCACCACATTTTCCCCGGCAACACCGCCGATGTCAGGACTTTTAAGGCCGCCTTTTCCGATTTGCGCCGCCGGTTTAACGTCACCCGGGTAATCATGGTAGGAGACCGGGGAATGGTCAATAACAAAGTTTTGCAGGAAATCAGTGCCGCCGGGCTCCAGTATATCATGGGCGTAAAGATGCGCCGCCGGCCGGACATTGACCGGATGCTCAGCTGGAATGCCCCCTATACCCGGGTAAAAGAAAACCTTAAGTCAAGGAAGTCTGGAGCAACGGGGTTAGCCGGTACATCCTCTGTTTCAATCCGGAAGGAGCAGAACGGGACCGCAATGCCCGCCGGGAAATGATCATAAGGAAACTGGACAGCGGCAATATCAAGGGCTTGCTTGGTAACAAAGGCTACCGGCAGTATCTCAAAGCCAGTAAAAACGCCGTAACCATCGACTACGATGCCATAAGGCGGGAAACCCGCTATGACGGCAAATACATGCTGAAAACCAACACCGACCAGCAACGGGTATAGCCTCTTTCGGGAGAGATTTCCCTTACGGGTTAAACCGGTGGATGGAGATAACAAAACACCGGGGCGGCCATACCTGAAAGCCCCGGCAATTTTCTAGTTATTTTATCCTGCCCCAGCGGATCACGCTGATTTGGCAATGCATGCAGTAAAGTTATTCCTCCCCGGCTTCCGGAGAAGCTTCCTTCCCTTCGCCGGCTTCTTCCTCCTCGCCCGGCACCCTTTCTACCGCCGGAGCCACCACGGTGGCCACCACTTCCTCCGGGTCGTTGAGAACCTTCACCCCGGCAGGCACGGGAAGATCTGCCACATGAACGGTATCCCCCATTTCCAGGCACGAAATGTCCATGGTGATAACCTCGGGGATGTCCGCGGGCAGGCAGGAGATTTCCAGTTCCCGCAGCTGCTGTTGCAGAATGCCCCCCTGCTTCACACCAACCGGCTCTCCTTCAAGCTCCACCGGCACGGTGGTGGTAATCTTTTCCGTTAACGAGACCTGCTGGAAGTCTACGTGGATCAACTCGCCGCGCAGGGAGTCATACTGAAGTTCTTTGATCAAAACCTTGTCCTGGCGTTCCTGCCCCTCTCCCGTGATGTTGAGGTTGATCAGGGTGTTCCGGCCGCCCTCGCCGGCCAGGATATTCTTCAGGGCACGCAACTCCACCTCCAGCGGAATGTTGCCGATAGCTTTGCCGTAAACAACGGCGGGAATTTTTCCTTGTGCGGCCAACCGGTGCCGGTAACCTTTCCCCCGGCCGGTTCTTACCTGCGCCAGCAGACTGGCTTCCATGGTAACCATCCCTCCTCAATCCTGGCATAATACCTCATTCTTCTCTAGTATTCCCTTTTTTTGGTCATATCAACTCGGTATGAAGCATATGGATTAGGGACAGGAAAGCTACCAAAAAAGGGGGGCCAGCAAATGCGCAAGAGCAAACAATTTATCGGCATGCCGGTGATCAGCCTGCAGGAAGGTCAGCAAATCGGCGTGGTCCGGGGGCTGGTGGTGGACCCGGATAAAAAAGCAGTGGCTGCCCTGATCATAGAACAAAAAGGCTGGTTTAAGGAACAAAAGTACATCCCCTTCAACCGGGTGCACAGCGTAGGGGAAAATGTCATTACCGTGGACCGGAGCAGCAACGCCGAAAGGGGCGCCAAACTGCCGGATATTGTGAAACTGGTCAAGGATCGCACCGGGATCACCGGGGCCCGCATCGTCACGGAAAGCGGCACCCTTTTAGGACAGGTGGATGAATACTATGTGGACCTGGAAGCCGGGGATATTGTGGGCCTGGAATTTTCCGGCGGGTTTCTTGACAGCGTTATTTCCGGCCGGGCCTTTCTGGACACCGCCTTTGTCCGCACCATCGGCAAGGAAGTAATCGTCACCAGCAACGAGGCCCTGGCCAATGTAATCAAAATTGAGGGCGGGCTGGCGGAGTCCCTGCGCCAGCTGCAGAAATCGACCAGCCAGGCCTGGGATACCACCCGGCAAAAAACCCGGGAACTGGGAGAAGCCATAAACCGTTCCCTGGAGCGGGTCAGGGGTCCCCGGGATGAGGAAACCACCTGTTCCTGCCACCAGCATCCCGGTCCCAACGGCGAAGCCCGCGAGCAGCAGGAGCAGCCGCCGCCAGGAAAGTAAGCGAGGCAAATACGCCGGTGTAAAACCTTGAAACTTTGCACCGAAAAATGCACCGGTGCCACAGGCCGGTCAAGCCGGCCTAATATTTTAATCGAAAAGCTTGCTTACCGATAGATCTTCATGAATGCGGATGATGGCCTCGCCCAGCAGGGGAGCCACGGAAAGAATTTTTATTTTATCGATCATCTTTTCCGGAGGTATGGGTATGGTGTTGGTAACCAGTACCTCCTTGATCGGCGCTTCCTCCAGGCGCTGGACCGCCGGGCCGCTGAGCACCGGATGGGTACAGCAGACGTAAATTTCCCGGGCACCAAATTTTTTCAGTGCCGCCGCACCCTGGGTAATGGTACCGGCGGTATCAATGATGTCATCAATCATGATGACCTTTTTACCCTCAATATCACCCACAATATTCATAATTTCCGCCACATTGGGTTCGGGCCGCCTTTTGTCAATGATAGCAATAGGCGCACCAATGCGCTCGGCCAGATCCCTGGCCCGGGTTACCCCGCCCAGGTCGGGTGAGACAACCACCACGTCCTTCAGTCTCTGCTGGATGAAATACTGGGCCAGGAGTGGCACCCCGGGGAGATGATCCACAGGGATATCAAAGAATCCCTGGATTTGCCCCGCATGCAGGTCCATGGTTATCACCCGCCGGGCACCGCTGGCAGTGAGGAGGTTGGCCACCAGTTTGGCCGTAATGGGGTCCCTGGCCCGGGTTTTCCGGTCCTGCCGGGCATAGCCATAGTAGGGCAGAACTGCCGTAATTCGCCGGGCAGAAGCCCTTCTCACCGCGTCCACCATTACCAGCAGTTCCATCAAATGCTCATTTACCGGATGACAGGTGGGCTGGATAATAAAAACATCGGCCCCCCGCACGCTTTCATTTATCTTGACCTGAATTTCCCCGTCGGAAAAGCGGGAAACCTTGGCCGCGCCCACACTAACACCCAGGTACTGGGCAATCTCTTCGGCCAGCTGGGGGTTAGCGTTGCCGGTAAAGATTTTTAATTCTTTACGCGATGACATCCTTCTACCTCCAACACTGATTTCCGAAAACCAGGGTGCCCAACCCGGCGGCCCGGGGAGCATGACTACCCCCTCCTTTTAATCACCGGCACAGGATTCTTTTTTGGACTTCTTCTGCAGCCAGTTTTCTATATTCCGCTGGCGCCCCCGCTCAATACCCAGCGCCCCCGGGGGCACATTTTTGGTGATGGTGGAACCGGCACCAATGAAAGCCTTCTCCCCCACTTCCACCGGTGCCACCAAATTGGTGTTGCTTCCAATAAAAGCCCCGTCCCCAATAATGGTGGGCCACTTCTTTTCCCCGTCATAATTGCAGGTAATGGTCCCCGCACCTATATTAACGCCCGAACCGACGGTGGCGTCGCCCATGTAGCTCAAGTGGGGAATCTTGCTTCCCCTCCCTACCACCGTCTTTTTCAATTCCACAAAGTCCCCCACCTTCACATCCGGCGCCAGAACACATCCCGGCCGGATGTAAGCAAAGGGGCCAATGGTACAATTATCCCCGATTTTACTTTCCAGGATTACCGAGTGCTCGATAACCACGCCCTCGCCTGCCTGGACATTGATCAGCCGGCTTCCCGGACCGATGATACAATGTTTACCGATTATGGTATCTCCCTCGATAATCGTAAAGGGGTAGATCACCGTATCGCGACCAATCTTTACATCCCGGTCGATAAATGTGGTGGCGGGATCCATTACCGTCACGCCGGAGAGCATCAGCTCTTCCACTATCTGCCGGCGCAGGTAACTTTCCACCCGGGCCAGCTGCCGCCGGTCATTGACCCCCTCCACTTCCCGGGCATCTTCCACTTTCAACGCAGCTACAGGCTCACCCTGTTGCACGTAATGGCCAATAATGTCGGTAAGGTAATGCTCACCCTGGGCATTTTCGCTTTTGATAGCGGACAGGGCGTCAAATAGCCCGGGCGCGGAAAAACAATAAATACCCGTATTTACTTCCCTCACCGCCAGTTCCCCGGGGGTGGCATCCCGTTGTTCCACAATTTTTTGCACGCGCCCGCCCTTGTCCCGGATCACCCGGCCGTAACCGGTGGGATCTTCCAGGCAGGCGGTAAGGACGGTGGCTCTGGCTCCCGCTGCGGCATGGGCCGCCGCCAGCCGGGCCAAAGTCCCGGCGGTTACCAGCGGCGTGTCCCCGCAAGCCACCAAAATGGTACCGGGAAAACCGGCCAGCAGGGGAGCGGCCTGGAGCAGGGCGTGAGCCGTGCCCAGTTGCTGGTGCTGGTAGACCACCTGTGCCCGGTCCCGGACGGTACGGGCTACCAGGTCGCCGCCAAAACCGGCCACCACCACGATTTCTTCCGCCCCGGCCCCCCGGACCGCATCCAGGACGTATTCGATCATGGGCCGTCCACAAACCTTATGCATTACCTTGGGCAGGTCGGATTTCATCCGCGTGCCCTTACCTGCCGCCAGAATTACGGCCGCCAGTGACATCAGGCGCCCCCCTTGTCGGTAAACCGCCCCTCCCCTTTTGGAGGGGCATCCTGCTCCACCGGACGAATCTCTCCGGCAGGCTTAACTGCAGGCAGCCCCTGCACTGCCTTTCCCCCGCTACACGGGACTTCGTGGCGGAAAAGTTAAAAGAATCGCGTGAAGGGGCTGCCACCGGCAGCCCCGCCGTCAAAAAACCAGTTCTTAATCCCGATCAACAGGATTCAACAAAAAACATGAATCTCCTCTTTGTCAGATAATTTTTATACTTTTCGCACAAAAAGAGAGCATAGCGATCCACAAAAGCGCAGGTCCTTAACTATGCTCCGCTTTTACAAAAAAACATGACATATCATAGCCCAGCCCTGGTGTGAAAAGGCTAAATGGCCTGTTCATAGGCCTGCAACACCGCGGTTTCAATAATAGCCCTGGCTGAAGAGTTGATGGGGTGCGCTATATCCCGGAACTCACCGTCGGGGGTCTTGCGGCTGGGCATAGCCACAAACAAGCCCTTGTTCCCCTCCACTACCTTTACGTCGTGGATAACAAACATGTTATCCAGGGTGACCGACACAATGGCCTTCATTTTTCCTTCGGGGAGAATTTTGCGCACCCGCACATCTGTAACAACCACTCCCTCACCACCTTCCTGCAAACCCAAACTGCCTTTTTTGGATCACCGGGCAGCGCTGGCCGAAGCTGCCCTAACCGGTACCTGTTAACCTGTTTTCTCCACGAATGTAAAAATTCCTGCAATTTTCCATTTCACTTTAAAAAATTTTTCCTAGATCCTTTCCACCCGGTACCCTTCCCGGGACAGGGCGGCCATGACCCTCTCCACATGTTCCACGTCACTGGTTTCCAGCAGCAGTTCAACCTCCGCCTGTTTTAAGGGCACCTGGGGTTTAATGCGATCATGGTTGATGGAAATTACGTTTGCCCGAACGGCTGCCAGCACACCGAGCAGGCGCTGCAAACTGCCCGGCTGATCCGTAACCACGGTACGCAAGCGGATGATGCGTCCGGATTTAACCAGTCCGCGCTCAATGATGATGGAGAGAATGTTGACGTCAATGTTTCCCCCGCTTAAAACCAGAGCCACCTTCGCCCCGGGTAAAGAAAGGTGCCCGTGCAAAAGGGCGGCCAGGACCACCGCACCGGCCCCCTCGACTACAATTTTGGAGCGCTCCAGGAGCATTAAAATGGCCCGGGCAATTTCCTCGTCGTCCACCAGCAGCACGTCATCCACATAACGGCGTATAACCTCCAGGGTAAACTCGCCAGGACGGCGCACGCTGATCCCGTCGGCAATGGTGGCGGTGGCAGCCAGTTGCTGCCGGCAATCGCCTTTGAGGGAAAGATAAACTGCCGGCGCCCCTTGCGACTGGACACCAATTACGCGCACCCGGGGTTTCAAAGATTTAACGGCCATGGCGACACCGGCAATCAGCCCGCCCCCGCCAACGGGCACCAGTACCGCATCCAGATCGGGCAGCTCATCCAGCAACTCCAGGCCTATGGTACCCTGGCCCGCCGCCACCAGGGGATCGTCGAAGCCGTGCACAAAGGTGGCCCCGGTTTCCTTCTGCAGCTGGCGGGCGTAGTCAAAGGCCTCGTCATAACCTCCTCCCGCCAGGATTACCCGGGCGCCGTAACCCCGGGTGGCCATAACCTTGGAAATGGGGGCGCCTTCCGGCATGACCACCGTGGAGGGAATGCCGGCCCTGGTGGCCGCACAGGCCACCCCCTGGGCGTGGTTTCCGGCGGAAGCGGCAATCACACCCCGCTGCCGCTCTTCCAAAGTCAAAGACATGATCTTGTTGTAGGCGCCGCGAATTTTAAAGGACCCGGTCTTTTGCAGGTTCTCCAGCTTGAAATAAACCTCGCTGCCGGTAAGCCGGGAAAAGGTGGTCGAATGATCCAGAGGTGTGGGGTGAATAACACCCGCAAGACGCTTTCTGGCCTCCTGGATCATGGCAAGATTCAGGGGAAGGGACACGGGAAAACACTTCCTTATTTAGATCACGAAGCCTGCTGCAGCGTTCTGGCCACCAGGGCCAGATCCACGGGTTTGTCCACATCCACACCCACTTCCGGGTAGCGGCTGATTACCACTACCCCGCGGATGCCCAGCAGGCGGGAAACCCGCGCCTGGGCTTCCTCCAGCGTAACCCGGTGCAGAAGAAAACGAATCAAAAAGCCCAGGCCCACCAGACGGCACAGGCGCAGGGGGCTTTTCCGGGCAGCCACCAGCTGCTCCCCCAGGGGCAAACAACGGGAAACCACTTCCGGGTTAAGTAAAAACAGGTTGCCTCCGGTGAAAATACCTTCTTTAAGACTGACGTAGGTCCGCCGCACGGGATTGGCAAAACGGCTGTCCACGGCTTCCTTGGGTACAATAGGGTAGTACAAATCCGCCTCCTGATCCTGACAGAGCTCCAGGAAATCTTCAATGGCCCGGGGTGTAATCAGGGGAATGTCGGAGCTGACCAGCAGCACCCGGCGGGTACCCGGCAGCTCTTTCAGGCCGCGCTGGACGTTTTCCAAAAGGCTGCTGCCTGCCGGAACAACCCGTACCCGGTCATCTTTGAGGTGATTCGCCAGCTCCTCCCTGGGCCCGACCACTACAATCCTGTTTACCCCCCGGGCCAGTGCTAATGCTTCCACTACATATTGCACCATCGCTTTGGAGCCAATAGGAATGAGCGCTTCGTAGGGCACCGGACTGCATTCCTTGAGCGGTCCGTTATTGGGACTGCCGGCCAGAACCACCGCGTCAACCATTATTCCCTTGCCTCCCCCAGGGCGTTTAACAGGCTCTGTTCGGCATTTTCTATATGCTCCCGCGCCAGGATCTGGGCCAGCTCCACGTTGCGTTCACTGATGGCTTCCACAATTTGCTTGTGTTCTTCCAGGGCGTGCTTCGTCCTCCCTGGTTGGGCCAAAGAGGTGGCCCGGAAGCGTTGAATTTGATCCGCCAGGTTGGTGATGATCTGAACCAGCCTTTCGTTCCGGCTGGCTTTATAAATGAGTTCGTGGAATCTGGTATCCGTTTCAACCAGCGCTTCCAGGTCGTGGCCGCTGACTTCGTAGGTTTTCACCAGTGCCCGTTCCAGCTCCTCCAGCTCTTCTTCGGTAATCCGCTCTGCGGCCAAACCGGCGGCCAGCGCTTCCAGTGCCGCCCGCACTTCAAAGACATCGACAATATCCTTTACCGAAATACCCGCCACATAGGCTCCCTTGCGGGGCACCATGACCACAAAACCTTCCAGCTCCAGCTTCCGGATGGCCTCCCGCACGGGAGTGCGGCTTACCCCCATTTCTTCAGCCAGCTGGATTTCCATTAACCGTTCCCCGGGTTTCAGACGGCCCTGGATAATCGCTTCCCGCAAGGATTCAAAAACCAGCTCCCTTAAAGGTTTGTAATTATCCAGCTTAATTGGAATGAGTCTCGGTTCTTCCACGGCCGCCACCCCTTTTTCTGGTCATAACACTTATATTTTACCTGGAGCCGTTAATTACCGCAAGTTTTATTGCCTGGCTGCAAAAACGGGTGTACAAAACCCGCCCCAGCCCCGGGTCCAGCCGCCCGGCCACCCGGCGGGCTTCCCCTTCATCCCGGCACAGGCCTAAAACGGTAGGACCACTGCCGCTCATGACCACCCCCGGGGCACCGGCCGCCTTCAGGGCTTCCTTCACCACGTAAACCTGTGGATAAAGTGTGGCAGTTACCGGCTCCAGTATATTTCCCAAAAGGGCGGCTACCGCCGTGATATCCCGGCGCTCAATAGCCGCCACCATGGCAGGGGTATCGGGATGGACTCCGGGCAAAAGGCGGTCGTATTCCCGGTAGATCCGGGCCGTAGATACGGCCAGGGGTGGAGTAACCAGTACCACTCCCAGAGGGGGAAGGGGTTTTAGGGGAGTGAGCAACTCCCCCTTTCCCCGGGCCAAAACGGTACCCCCTGCAAGGCAAAAGGGTACATCCGCCCCCAGCTTTGCGGCTAAAACAAGCAACTCCTCCCGGGAGAGGCCCAGGGACCAGAGTTGATTCAAGGCCGCCAGGGTGGCCGCCGCATCGGCGGAACCGCCCCCCAGGCCGGCAGCCACCGGGATATTTTTGGAAAGAAAAATATGTACCCCCTGACGGCAACCGGTGACCCTTTGCAAAAGCTCCGCCGCCCGGTAAACCAGATTTTCCGGACCGGGGGGTATAAGTCTGCTATCGGTTTGGAGCTCAATGCCCTGTGGGCGAAGGGAAAAAACCAGCCGGTCGCAAAGGGCAATGCTCTGCATAACCGTTTCCAGCTCGTGGTAACCATCGGGCAAAAGCCCCGTAATGTCCAGGGTAAGGTTTATCTTGGCACGGGCCAGCACTTCAAGCACGGGCAATATCTCCCTTTCGGTTTTACCAATAGTTTTACGTCGCCGGGAGAATATTTCCCTGCAGCCCGTTTTTGCCTTTTTCACCTTCTCCCGGCCGCCGGCGGGCGCGAAACAACTCTATGGCTTTGACCACCCTGTCCAGCTTTTCGTAAAAGATGGCCACCGTATCCCCTGGCCTGGCCGCCAGGAGGGCCCGCAGCACCGCCTCCCCTTCGGGCAAAACCACCCGGATTCTCCCCGGGTGCATTCCCCCTTCCAGGGCACCTTCCCGCAGGAGGGCAGCCACTTCCCCGGGCCGGCGCCCGCGCCGGTGGGCATCTTCCTTGATCACCAGGGCGGAAAAATTTCTGCCGGCAATGCGGCCTACCTCTTTGATTTGCTCATCCAGGCGGTCCCCGGGTACGCCGATGACGCCAATTAACCGTCCTTTGAAGTGCCGCAACACATTAACCATACTGAGGTAGCCGGCGGCGTTATGGGCGTAGTCGATCACCACCCGGATGCCCTGCACGTCCAGGATATTCAACCGGCCGGGATTTTGCTCCAGGTTGCAGTGAAAGCTTTCCAGGCCGGCCCGGATGTGCTCCATGGACACACCCAGACCCAGACAGGCCGCGGCTGCCGCCAGGGCGTTCTGGACGTTGTGCCGGGCAAGACCGTCCAGGGAGGCCGGCAGCCGGCGTACTGAGAGCAACCGGCGCACCTGCTGGCCCCGGGCCACCACCAGCATCCCGTTCTTCACAAACACCGCCGTACCGCCGGCACCCAGGTGGCGGCGCACGGTGATGTTATCGGGCACCAGAGAAAAATAGATGATCCTGCTCCGGACCCGGCCGGCCATGGCCAGCACATGGGGATCATCGGCATTGAGAACCGCAAAGCCGTGTTTACGGACGGTTTCCACCACCAGGGATTTTACATCGGCCAGATCCTCCAGCGTCTCAATGCCGTCCTGTCCCAGGTGATCCCCGCTGATGTTGGTGACCACCCCCACGTCACTGCCCTCGTAGCCCAAACCGGCCCGCAGGATGCCCCCCCGGGCCGTTTCCAGCACGGCCACGTCGACCTCCGGTTCCGTCAGCACCAGCCTGGCGCTGACCGGTCCCGTGGTATCACCGGCAAGCACCCGCCGCCCGTCAATGTAAATGCCGTCGCTTGTAGCCAGGCCCACCACCAGGCCGGCCCGGGCCAAAATGGCTCCGATCATCCGGGTGGTGGTGGTCTTGCCGTTGGTACCTGTCACCGCCACAATGGGAATGCGACAGGGTACGCCGGGGGGAAAGAGGTGATCCACAATGGCCGCACCCACTTCCCGGGGCAGGCCTTCCACCGGGTGGGTATGCATGCGCAGCCCCGGGGCTGCGTTCACCTCAATGACAGCGCCTCCCTGCTCCTCCAGGGGGCGGCCGATATCCTCCGCCACCACGTCGATGCCGGCCACATCCAAACCGGCCAGGCGGGCCACCCGTACGGCCAACCGGGCATTGGCCGGGTGCACCTGTTCCGTAACATCAATAGCGGTCCCGCCGGTGCTGAGGTTGGCATTGTCCCGCAGGTAAACAGCCTGCCCTTTCCCGGGCACATCCCGGGGTGTGAAACCCTGGCGGGCGAGGCAAGCCAGGGCTACCGCATCCAGGGGGATTTTGGAAAGGGGCCTGCCGTGCCCCTCACCACGCTGCGGGTCCCGGTTAAGTTCCTCCACCAGTTCGCGGACGGTGCGCCGCCCGTCCCCCACCACCCGGGGAGGCAGGCGCAAAGACGCGGCCACCAGACGTCCTCCCACCACCAGCAAGCGGTACTGCCGGCCGGGAATTTGTTTTTCCACCAGCACCCGCCGGTCATAGTAGCCGGCCAGTTCAAAGGCCCGGCGCACCCGGGCTTCTCCGGACACAAAAAGGCTCACCCCCTGCCCGTGATGCCCGTTGACCGGTTTGATGGCCACAGGGGGTCCCAACTTTTCGGCCAGGGCAAGGGCCTCTTCCACCGTGCGGGCAATCCCCGATTCGGGTACGGGCACCCCGTGGGCGGCCAGCAGCTGGTTGCATAACTGCTTATCCTGCACCAGGTCGACGGCAGTACAGGGAGTGTGATCCGTAATGGTAGCCGCTATCCGCCTGGCATGCCGCCCATAACCCAGCTGGTAGAATCCTCCCCCTAAAGGAAGGACCGGAATCCCCCTTTTGCGGGCCGCCTCAAGGATCGCCCGGGTGCTGGGGCCGTATTCTTCTTCCGCAGCCAGCCGCACCCTCTCCACCAGTTCCGCCACTTCCACCGTCTTTTTCTCCAGCAGGGCCTGCACCAGTTCCACCGCCGCCCGGGCGGCGGCCAGCCCGCCGGGGGCAGAAACATATTCAAAGATTACTTCATAAACCGTTTCCCCGTCCCCCCGGCGGGTCTTGCCGTAAATCACCTCCTGGCCGGCCACCTTGCAAAGCTCCAGGGCCACATGTTCCACCACGTGGCCCAGGTAGGTACCCTCTTTCAACCGCTCCACAAAACCCCCGGGGCGCCGGCGGGAGCAGTGGTGCTCACCCAGGCCGGGCAAAAGGGACAACAACCGCCGGTTGAAATCTCCCAGCTCGCTGGTGGGCCGGCACCCGTCGGGGGCCAGATCCAGGATTATTTTAATTACCGGCCGGTAGCAGTAAATGTTGCTGCCGTAATAGGCCCGTAAATCGAGAATCTTCACCTTTATTGCCCTCCGCAAAACAGTTATGTTACCAGTATTGACCAATAAACCGGGAAAAATACCATGGGTAGCGGAGGGCAACACTAAGCCGGGATAAATAACCGCAAGTTCAAAATCCCAGCCGGCTATAAATTTTCTCCCGGTAGAACTGAAATGCGCTGTTGTTCATTTTCCTCTTTTCCATGAGCATAGACAGGAAGCTGGATCCGCCCCAGCCTCTGCCGGGCCGGGAGAAGCCGCCGACCTGGGACGACCGTAAAGAGAGGGTATGAGTTTGGGTAAGCTGTTAAAGGAAAGGATGGAAGAGCGTTTGGAGGCGAAGGCCAAGCAAACGGGAACAGGCCGGCCCGGGGTTCCCGCCCTTGCCGGGCAAGGTGGCCCCGGGATCGTGTCAACTTTCTAAAATATACTTTCCACCTCTACCGCAAATCCGGCGATTACATGGGATTGAACCGTCCCCTGTTGCTCCACTTCCTGGTCCAGGGCATATTTCCCGCCCTTCAGGCAAAAAACCTGGACCGATTTACTGTGGGGATCAACGATCCAGTATTCCCTGACACCGCTCTTTTCGTAAACCTTGTACTTGGTCCGCAGGTCGTAATAACCGGTACCGGGGGAAAGGATCTCCACCACCAGGTCCGGGGCGCCATTAATCCGCTTCTCTTCAATAATGGACAGCCTTTCATTGGAAATATAAATTATGTCCGGCTGGTAGGTTTCCGTTTCCTCCAGGTAGACGTCAACGGGAGCGTCTAAAACAATGCCCAGTCCCTTTTCCAGGACATAACCCGCCATTTTTAATTCCAGTTTCATGGACACCATCTGGTGGTAGGGTGTGGGCGAGGGCGTCATGACCAGTTCCCCCCCAATCAGTTGATAGGGTGACCCTTCCGGAAGGCGGCAGTAGTCTTCGTAGGTATACCTTTGCCGGCCGGCCGCCAGCTCACCCGGGACGACGCTCATTTTTCGCACCTCCATTTCCCTGCGTACTTGGTTCCGGCATTGCCTTAATCCGCAGCTTTTTCATTATTTTACCTAAACACAGCAGTTTTGCGCAAACCCTCTAAGCCTGCCTGGCTGCAAAAATAAACAAATTAAAGTATTCCTGGACAGCAGCGTAATTATTGCCGGCCTGGCGTCGAGAACCGGCGGTTCGCCCGGCATTCAGATCAAACCAAATCTCTGAAAGCCTCTCTCAATAGTCTTTTGGTGTAAACATGTTCCGGGTTTTCGAATATTTCGAAGGATACACCCCTCTCCACTATTTCACCTCGATACATAACATAAACTTTATCGGCAATTTTACGGGCCAGATGCAAATCGTGAGTAATATAAAGCATGGCAAATCCATGCCTGTTCTGGAGTCCCTTGAGCTCCCTTAAAAGATTGGCCTGGGTGGAAGGGTCCAGCATCGAGGTCACTTCGTCGGCAATCAACAACTTCGGTTTTGTTACCAGGGCGCGGGCGATGGCCAGACGCTGTCGCTGTCCTCCACTTAAGGCGTAACAGTAACGATTTAAAAATTCCGGGGAGACGGGCAGCTGTACCTTCTGTAAAGCCTTAATTGCTTCTTCTTCCCTTTCTTCTTTACTGCCCCACTTAATTATGTCCAGCGGTTCTCTAACCACTTCCAGAACCTTCATGCAGTTGTGGTAAAGGTCATCGCTCCCGAAGAAATTTCCGGAGAAGCTACCCGCGACGGGAACGGTCGCGCCGCGCCGCCGACCTTATAGGACAGCGGCCTCGTAAGTTTAAAACCGAGCCGTGCAATGTTCAAGCTTCCCGCATAGTCCCGGTCCGCCTGCCAGCTACACGAAGGGCAGACAAACCAGGAACCGGAATCCTCTTCGGTCTTATTCCCCGGAGAGATTACGTGCTTCCCAGCACTGAGACACCGCGGACAGACCCGGCTCGTGCCTCCCGGTGGCACCACGAACACCCGGATACCTGCCAGCTTTGCCTTGTATCTCAATAGCCGGAAGAGTAAACCCCGCACCACCGTGGACACCCACCAGTTGAGATCCCGACTGCGGCCCTTTTGCCGCGCAGAGTGACCAGCCATTCAATGAAAATGTGCCGGCACCCAAAAGCCCTGGCCAGCAGGACCAGCAGCGTGCTCACCGCGTGGGCAAGAGCGTGCTGTACCCGGTGGTACTTCTGCCAGGCCGCCACTATCTTCCGGTTACATTTCTTCCAAATCTGGAGTCCCTTTTTCGTACCGGTCACGTTTTCCCTGGAGTTTTTTGATGTCTTCCCGAATGCGGAACAGCCTGGCCTTGAGCCCGGACCAGAAAACAAAAAAAGGCGGCGTGAGCTGGCCCTTCCTCGAAACCACCGTGCAGGTCACCAGTTTCCGCAGTCCCCAGTCCACACTCAATGCCCGGCCAGGGTCACCAGAAGGTTCCTCCTCCGGCACCTCCACCTTTACGTCCAGCAAAGCTGCAAGTTCGCCGTCCGGCTTGACTTTGAGCCGCAGGTCGGGAGCGCATAAAGTCCCACCCGCTGCCAGCTTCTCCTGAAGTTCAGCAGGCAGCTCTACAGAAAAGGAGAACCACTGCCAGTCTTTTTTCGACTGCGGTTCCGGGACTACCGGAAGTTTTATTTCTCCAGCCAGCCGGTTGCTTTCCAAACGGTACTTTATCGCCTGCCCGTCCTCCGCCCCGTCATCCGGGGCCAGGGTGTACGTGAACCGCTTCGGCTCCGGCTTTCTCTGAAACTCGAAAAAGTCCTGCGGTAGCCTTTCGTACTCGGCATAGAATTCCGCTAACTGTTCGGCCACGTTGAGCAGGTAGCCGAACTTTTCCGGGTTACCTTCAGCCTTGAACTCTTCGTAGAGCTTTCTCGCCGCGTTCTTTGCTTCACCGCCAAAGAGCGGAAGCAGGTGCTCGAATATGCGCTTCCGCTCGACCTGGGAGCGCAGGATGCGGCCCGCCGACTCCAAAATGCACCGCCAGGGACGGCTGGGAATGTAAACATCCTCCGGACGAGACATCTCTGTGTCGAAAAGTTTCCAGATCTGTCCGGAGTGAGCCGCTACCTTCTCCAAACCTTCTAAAGACCAGTAATGCCCTAGGGCATGCTCCTGCAGCTTCAGGCCCAGTGCAGTTAGAGTTTTCACCGGCCCGACAAACTCATTCGGTAGCCTTACGCTCGTCGTCAGTATCAAGGCGTTCCAGCGCCTCCTTTACTTCCTCCTTTAGCTTTTTTACCTTGTGCGACCTGTGCCCGTAGAGTTTGCTTGCAAAAGAAGTGACTATGGTGAGCAAATCTTCTACCAGCTCCTGTTGCGGACTGCGGTCTTCTTCCCGGTTGAGTACGAGCACTTCGACGCCGAAGCTGTTGAAGTACTCCTCCAGGTACTCGAAACCGAACCGCGTCAGCCGGTCGGGATAGGTGACTGCAACGGCGCGTATTTTCCTCTCCCGGGCCATCTGCATGGCTTTCCGCAGGCTCCTGCGATTGGTGGAAAGACCAGAACCAACGTCAGTCAGTACCACCATTTCGGAAAACTTAGAACCATATGCCTCCGTAAGCGCCTCCACCTGCCGCCGGAGGTCCGCCTTTTGGTCGTAGCCGGACACGCGGGCATACAATACCGCAACGTCCGGGTTGGACTCACCCAAAAGGCGCCTTATTTCTTCCTCGGGGAATCGGCGTTCCCGCCCCATCCAAACAGCCCGGATCTTACCTTCCTTTTCCCACCGGCGCAAAGTGTCCTTGTGAATACCCAGCAGGACTGCGGCTTCGGCAGTCCGGTATAAGCGTTGCTTGTTGTACTTCGACATTTCTTATGATCACCAGGAATAATATAGCAAATCAGTTAACTGTTAGCAACCCCAATCTCCCCCGGCCAGCCTGATAATATCTACCTGCTGCTGTTCCCCACCCTTCGCTACGCCAGGTTTCTGGTCATCCCTGGCTTGATCTGTTCCACAGCCAAACAGAAGAAGGCTTAATGATATAGCCAGCAGTAATACAATTAAAAAGCACTTTCTGGGCATTGTGCCACCTCCAACTCTAAATAAATCCTAAAGTCTTAACTCATGTAAAAATTTCATCGACCCGCCACAGCATCATACCGGTGCAGAAGGTGGTTTCCTGGCGAAAAACGCCGTTTTCGGCATGCTCTTTTACATAATGTTCGATTGTCCGCCTGACATCGGGAGTGATATCCATATAACTCCAGAAAAATCTTGCCAAATTCTCCACTGCTTTTTCTACCGGTTCCTCATCTACCCGGTTAATGGTAAAAAAGTTGAGCTTAGGCCGGTAACCCATGGCATAGAGCAAACCAAAAGGATAAATAATATCTCCCGGATTATCGCCTATGTCTTCACCAAAGAACCGTCGCCAGAGATCGCGGTGCGCCTTTTCCCAACGTTGGCCGGAAAAAGCACTCAAGTAGCAAAACTTCCTTGACGCGGCAAGCATTTTTTGCAGTGTTTCCGGGTCCCGCACCCCGGGTGTCATCGAGGCAAACACCAGATCAAACCGGCCGGCCAGCCCGTCTTTTTCCACCTCCACTTCCTGCCAGGTTCGCTGAATAATGGTAATGTTTTCTACCTGCTCGGCCCTTGCCCTGTCTTCCAATATTTTTACCATCCCGGCGGCAGGTTCAAGGGCGGTTACCTGCTCGCACAACCGGGCCATAGGGATGGCATAGTTACCCGGCCCGGCTCCTATGTCGAGCACTTTGACCTCAGGACCAAGCGCTCCTTCCCGTTCCAGCATATCCAGCACCATTTTTCTCCTGTCTTGGCCCCTGCCATTGCTGGTACGCCGGGCAAACCAGCTGGCGCGCCGGCTCCAATTTTCTACCATCTCTTTCTCGCTACGGCAACGCCGCCGTGTTAACGGCGAGTTTTCCCGGGCATCCTGCCAGAGTTTCACCCAAAACTCGCGATCACCCACTGGAAATAACTGCAAAAAACCACCTACTTTCCTAATTCAGCTACCTCAAAAAAACCATGAAGACTACCCCGGGCTGTTACAACGGTACGACTACAGGTATGTTAGCCAGTCTTTCCACCGCTACCGGAACGCCGTAGACGCCAGCGATGTTTTCTGGAGTCATGATTTCCATCCCCCCGCAGGCAAAGACGGTCCTGTTCTTCAGAAGCAGGAATTTATCTGCAAACCGCAAAGCAAGGTTAAGGTCGTGCATTACCACCACCGCCGCAATGTTTTGTTCTCTGACCGCACTTTTCACCGTTTTCAAAACCTCGAATTGATTTTTCAAATCCAGGTTGCTGGTGGGTTCGTCCAGCAAAAGAACCCGGGGTTCCTGGGCCAGGGCCCTGGCAATGACCACCTTTTGCAGTTCTCCCCCGCTCAATTCATCCAGGTAGCGCAGGGAAAACTCCTCCAGGCCGAGGATGCCCAACACATTCCGGACGATTTCCAGGTCTCTTGCGGTTGTACCCCACTTGATGTGGGGTTTCCTGCCCAAAAGCACGGCGTCGAAGACCGTAAACCGGGTGCTTTCGTATCTTTGCGCCACGTACCCAAGGCGGCGGGCAACCTCCCGGCGGCTGAGAGCAAACAGGTCTTCTTTTTCAATGAGAATTGTCCCCGTTTGCGGCTTTAAAATTCTGTTCAGGCACTTGAGCAGGGTGGACTTCCCGGCGCCGTTGTTGCCCAGGATAGAAAAAAATTCCCCCCTGTTGACTTCAAATTTGATATCCTTCAACACGGGCCGGCTGCTGTAACTGAATTCCACTCCATCTACCGACAGGATCATCTTTTGCCGTACCCCCTGGAGAGAAGGTATAGGAACAGGGGGGCACCCATAAAGGAGGTAATCGCCCCCACCGGCAAAACAACCGGGGAAATAATGGTCCTGGCCAGGGTATCGGAAGCAAGCAGCAAAAGCCCTCCCATTACGCTGGAAGCCGGGATTAAAAAACGGTGGTCGCCCCCCAGCACCCTTCTCATCATGTGCGGGCCGACCAGGCCGATGAAGCCGATGATGCCCAGAAACGATACAGTTACCGCCGTGACCAGGGAGGCCACGAACATCCCGGTCAACCTGATTCTCTCCACATCAACACCCAGCCCTTTGGCCGTCTCCTCCCCGCCGTCCAGAGCGTTGTAATTCCACCGGTTGGCCATAAAGTAGAGCAGCGCGACACCGGTTACCGCGGCCATGATTTCCAGATCCCGCCAGGAAGCCCGGCCGATGTCGCCGAAGGTCCAGAAAACAATCGAAGCCACCTGCACGTCGCTGGCAAAAAACTGCAGGATAATGGTGGCGGCTGAAAAAAGGGAGCCCAGGGCCACCCCCGCCAGGACCATCGCTTCGGGAGTGACCCCCCTGACCTGGGCCAGAAAGAGGACCACCAGGGTCGTCGCCATCGCCCCCACAAAGGCGGAAATGGTGACCAGGTAGGGGTTGTTGATGATGACCGCATCAGCGCTGGTGCTGTGGGTGCTCCCCGCCCCCAGGGCAATGATGGCCACGGCGGCGCCAAAGGCCGCGCCCTGCGAAATGCCCAGGGTGAAAGGGGACGCCAGGGGGTTTCGCAGGAGGTTTTGCATCACGCAACCCGCCACGGAAAGGCCGACCCCGGCAGTGACTGCCGCCAGCACCCGGGGCAACCGGATATTCCAGATAATGATATTTAAACGTCCCTCCGCTTTGCCCAGCAGCGTCAGCAGCACCTGGGCCGGCGAAAGCTCCGCCGACCCGGCGTTGATGGCGTAGACACCCAGCAGGGCGGTTGCAAGGACAAGCAGGCAAATGATGAAAACTTTTCTCTGGGTATACTTGAGGTAACTTTCCGGGATATTTTCCATCGCTACCTGCCGCATATTTTTTATCACCCACGAAAACAGGGATTTACCATCCTTTACCATCGGGCTGGAATTGTCCGGCTCGCTCCGAACATAGGAACTCCCCGGGTATTACGGACCGGCAAGATCCAGCTTTTTAAATCCACCGTAATCTTTCGCCATTTGTTCATATACAGGTTTGCCCAAAAGGAACTGGTAAATCTCATCGGCCTTTTGGGCCGGGTCGATATCTTTAAATTGTTCGGGGTAAATCACTTTTCCGGCGTAGTAGGCGTCGGCAATGGCGGTGCCGATGTTCGTGGTGTAGTAATTATAAGGAATCTGGCCGTAAACCCGGCCTGTTTTGACCGCCTTCAGGGACTGGTAAAACTGCGGGTTTTTCTTGTAGTCTTCCCGCACCAGGGAAAGACCACCTTCATCGATGAAAATTATATCGGGGTCCCAGCTCAGGAGCTTTTCCTTGTCGATCATGACACTTCCCGTTTTACCCGTTTCGTCAACCACATTCCGGGCATTAACAGCTACAAAGGGCGGATATTTGGCCTGGGTGCTTTCGATGCCGTGCACTCCCTTCATGCCCAGGGCGCCCACGTAGACTCTGGGCTTTTTGTCTTCAGGGATATCCTTCGTCCTCTCATGCAAATCCTGCTGGCATTTTTTCAGGTAATCAACTACTTCCCGGGCCCTTTCCTCACTGCCGGTAATTTTGCCAATCAGCTCAAGGGACTTATAAACGTCCTCGTCAAAGGTGGCCAGCCTGCCGTAGCTCAGCACCACCACCGGAATGTTCGTTTTGGCCTGCAGTTCATCTGCCCGAGACCTGTCTACCAGGTAGGCGACAAAAATTACGTCCGGCTTGACGCTGACCAGCTTTTCCGCGTCCGGGGTGGAATCGGGCCCTCCCTGGCCAATGGTGGGCAAGTCCTTTAATTCGGGATGGGCCAGAATATAAGGCCTGCCGGTGGGCTGTTGTTTTTCCAGGTTTTCCACACCCACCACCTTATCCGCACCGTTGACATAGCAAACCAACCGCAGGGCACCGGGGCCGATGGCCACCACCTTATTTGCCGGAACGGGAACTTCCACCTGCCGGCCGGCCAGGTCGGTGACAACGGCTTTCTGCGGCGCAGCCGTATCCTGCCCGGCCGTTTTGGCGCCGCACCCACCCAGGACAACCAGGGTAACCAGCAGGGCAATGAGCAGGAACCCCGCCTTCAATGCTTTCGTGCGCATCCTTTCTCCTCCCTTGTTTCAGCCAAGTTAAATAATTTCTAGGGACGACAATCACCACTTGTTAATCAGGCCGGAGTAATGTTTTAAAATCTTAAATTGCGAGGGAAGCCAGCAACTCATTTACCTGTTCCTGGCAGTTTCCTGCCGGCAGCGGATTGCCTGTCAGGTTGGCTTTCATAATTTCCGGCAAAAAACCAAACGCGCCCCGCACCGGAATACCTTTCTCAGACAGTTCACGGCGGAGAAAAGGTTCTGTTGCGGCATCGATCTTATTTAAAACGACCACAAAATCCTTTCCTGCCTCCGCCGCCAGTGCTCTGGCCCGCTCGGCCAGCAGGACCGCCTCGTGCGAGGGATCAACCACCATCACCACCAGGTCGACTCCCTCTACAACTCCCCGGCCGAAGTGCTCCACCCCGGCTTCGGTATCCACAAGCACCCACTCGTCTTGATCAACCCGCAACTGCTTTAAAAACGAGCGGGCCACCGCCCCCATGGGACATGCGCAACCTTCCAGGCTGCGCTCAATTTTACCAATACGTAGGAAGCACAACGGCCACTCCCCACCAGTACATTCCGGGGGCAAACTGGCCAGGTTTAAACCATCCGCGAAGAAACCCGTGTTTTCGTCACCCTTTTTCTGAAGGGAGGCCAACAACTTCTCGCGCACCGCCGGTTTACCGCCCAGGCAACCCATTAAAGTCATCGCCGGGGTGGAAAGGCCCAGCATTTTATGCAGGCCCAGGTTTGATTCGTCAGTATCCACCACCAGCACATTCCCCCGTTCAGCAAGCGCTCTTGCCAGCAAGGTAACCAGTGTGCTCTTGCCGCTGCCGCCCCGGCCGCAGATCATGACTTTGGGCATCGAAAAACCCTCCCATCCTGTATTTTCTGGAAAATGCAAAAAGACCCTCTGCCCAGCCTTCAGGCCGGCAAAGGGTCTTCCTGACCCAAATTTTATCGCCCTATTTCTTGTTTCATGTCAATAATATTTTACATACAAAAAGAAAATCCTGCAACAAAAAAATTTTTTACAGCTTAATTTTTCGCATACGTACTTTTGTCCGATAAAAGCATCTCTTCCTCTAATCATTGATGACCCGCAGCTCGGCCAGGTTAAACTGGCACAGGAAACCACCTGGATTTACTTTTTAAACCAGCCGATGCGTGCCCCGGGAACACTGTCCACATCAGAAGAATACGGTTTTATATCTATAAGCGGGCTCCCGTCCAGCGCGTCGACCCCACGCACCAGCAGGCGGTTTTCCTTAACCTCCAGCAGTTCCGCCACACAGAAGGCAATGGGGTTGGGCCGGGAAGGTGAGCGGCAGGCAAAAACGCCGCGTATTTCCGGGCCAAAGGGCGTTCTTGTCTGCAGCGTGTCCCTGCGCGCCAGGTGGCACCAGTAAAGCACAATCAGGTGGGTTGCATGTTCCACATCTTTTAAACCTTCCATAAACTGGGGGTAAATCTCCAGCTCCGCCGTCTGGTCGGAAAAACGCCCCTGGTGCGGCGCCTCGCCGGGCACCCGGTAAGGGCTGTGGATTACCCCAATGGGAACTAGCTCCAAAAGAGATCACCTTCTTTAAATTAGCTTGTTACGGCCAGGTCGGTTATTTTCCCCCCGCGGGCCATCTGCATAAGTTTCAGTAATTGTTCAACTGCTGAAACCCTCATCTTTCCCCGATTAACCGTTCATTAAACGCCGGAGCCTTACCTCCGCCCACAACAGTGCTTGTACTTTTTACCGCTCCCGCAGGGGCAGGGCTGGTTGCGCCCGATCCTGGCCACCCTGACCGGAACTGCAGTTACTTTTTCCGGGGGATCGTCCCGGAGGTTTTGCCCGGCCGTTTCCACCACGGCAAGCTGCCCGGCCAGAAAAACTTCCCCCCTGGCCAGCAGAGGAGCCGCCTTATCACCCTGGCCCAGGCTTTGGTAGAGTGTGCCCAGGACGTACGCTGCCTCCGCGTTGTCCGGTTCGAGCTGAAGGGCGGTCTGGTACTGGGCCAGGGCTTCTTCAACCCGGCCCAGCCGGCGCAGCACATTTCCGTACCGGATCCGCAGCGCGGCGTTGGCGGGAGAGCGCTGAACCAGTCGCTCGAAATAGGCGGGCATTTTCGAAAGCGGGATTTCCTTCCCGTCGAAGGTGGTGCTCCTGCCAAACGTAAGCCAGGAACTTTCCTTTTGCCCCCGGGCGGCCAGAAGCATTATCTCCGCCGTCAACGCCAGCATGGCTGCGTTTGTATACTCATAATCGTTGACGGCGCCGCATCCCTTGCAAACAATGTCTTCCTGGATCAGCAGGGCATCGCGCAGGTTTGCAGATTTCTTCCTGTACTGGTTTATGTCAACAAAGAGCTCGTCTACCTCATAATGGTAAACCCGGCCGCAGCGGCGGCACTTGAGCTCAAGGGAGCGGCTTTCGTCATCCCTTTCGGGAAGAATTCCCCTCTCGAGGGCCGATTCCAAAGCGGCCAGGCTTTTTCTCTGCCTTTGCCGGTATTCGCGGTACTCCCGGCGCAGCCGGGGCAGTTCCGGAATGGGCTGCCCGTGCAACTCGGCCAAAAAAAGGAGGGTTTCGGTGAGCAAAAACTCCCCCGGGCGCCACTCCCGCCGGTAAAGCTCGAGAAAGGAAGCGCTGGCCAGGCTTTTTACAGCCAGACAGTAGGATTCCGTGGCCGCAAACAAAAGCTGCTCCTGCCTGGCCAGGATTGCCACTGCTTCCGGGTAGGGAAGCCGGCCGAGAATGCTCAGAAGGTGAAACTCGGCACCCGAGCGGGAGCTGTTCCGAAAAGCTCGATCAATCAGGGGAAGCACGGCCGGCCCCAGGGTAGCGAGGGCGTCCACGCAATCCTCCATTAAATCAAGGGCGGCATCGTTCTCCAGCACGGCAAGCAAAGCCGGGGCCGCAGGCAGGCAGGCTTCCGGCTGCCTGCGGGCCAGCTGGCGGAGCACCCGGACGGCCCGTAACGCCCCCCAACCGGCCGGATGTTTGACCAGCACGTCGGTAAGTTCTTTTACCACCCGGCCACCCAGCCCAGCAACCTCTTCTATCACCGCCGGGCTAACTTCCGGCCGCGGGCCGGTCAATAATTCCATCAGCCGCCGTTCCCGTTCCGCTGGTGGGGTGTCCGCGGGAACTTCCCCGTAACCTGGATCCGCCGCCAGGGCAAAAAGGCACGCCAGTAAAATGCCGGCAGTTTCTTCCGGTACCAGGCGCAAATTATTTTCCCGCGCCTCCTGATGCAGGCTTGCCAGCAGCAGCCAGCGTAAGCCGGCCAGCCGCCGGTACGGGTTTTCCTCCCCGGTGAGCGCTGCGGCTGCCGTGAGCATATTTTCGTCCCGCCGCTGGCTTTTGATGATTTGCCGGGCCATTTCCAGCACCGCCCCGGAAAGATCGTCCAGCCGGGACGCCCTGGTAATCCGGCGCCAGAGCGGAGCCAGATCGGCGGAGCAAAACCAGCCCACCGGAAAGTCGGGACCAAAGTATTCCACCGCACAGTCGAGCAGTTCCTGCCGCCCTTTACCCCGACCCGTCCAGATCCGGGCCAGGGCCTCCACCAGTTCCCTCACGCCGGCAATGTCGGCCAGCCCCCGGTGATCATAGGGGTAAGCTGTCTTCAAGCGGTCGAAATAATCGGCCGCTATTTGCCGGAGATCCGCCGGTTGGCCCAGCCTGGCCAGGGAAGCAGCCACGCCAGGCCAGAGAAGGGGGTCCGTCTTGACTTGAGCCAGCAGCCGTAAGAGGGCTTCCCTGGCTAAAGGGCCGCCCAGGGAGGCCAAAATTTCAGCAAGCATAAGCATTTCATTTTTATCTCGGGTGACCGCCAGCCGTTCGGCCAGCAGGGGAACAGCCTGGACATAACCGGCCCGGCCCAAAGCTTTTAAGTATACCGGACTGGCCTTGGTTTTCCGGGTGAAGAAAGCATCTAAAAGAGAGGGGCACTCCCGGGCGGTGGCGTGCTCCGTCAGGTAGAGGGCCGCTTCTCGAGAAACCTCCTCCTCCGGGTCGTCAAGGAGTTTTAGCGCTACCGGTAAACCCTGTTCAGGATAGTGGTATTCCAGTCCCTTAAGGGCCCATTCGCGCACCAGGGGGCTGGGATGACCGGCGTATTGCAGATAATCAGTGTGCTGCCAGAGCGGGGCAGACATCTTAAAAACTCCTTCCCTGTTATCAGTGTGTACCCCATCGCGATTTTTCATTTCTTCCGACCGATCCAGGGGTTGCCATCCATTTTCGCTTTTTACACCCAAAATTCCTCCAAAAAAACAATTTTCATCACCTGTTTCTAATTCCCATTTTTCACCCCCCGTCCAGAGGATCATGCCCAGGCGCACCCGGTATTCCTCGCTGTAAACCCCATTGACTTCGCGCTGCTCCACGTAACCGGCAATTGCCTTTTTGATCTCCGGGGTAACCTCCGTGTAGAGCCGGAAGAAGTCCTCCAGCCCGGCCGCCGCCTCCGCCACCGGCAACTCCTCGTCCCACTCGTCCACCCACACCTGAAAAGAAGGGCAATAACCTAGCACTTCCATCCCCGGCTGCAGGACCCCCTGCCCCTCCAACCAGGACAGCACCCGGTCTACGCGTCTTCTGGTGCGCTCCTGGCCGGCCCAGCGTTCAAACCGCCCGGCCAGCCGGTTCCAGTAGTCCAGGGAGCCCTGGTCGCGGCGGCGCCGGGCCTGCAGGGAATTTTTGTGCGCCCCGCTCCAGGCCTCCGCCCAGAAACGGGGTTCCCTGAGTGCACCTGCCGTAAAATCAGCAATGCTCCCTTCCCGAGCCAGTTTTTTCACTTGAAACAGATTGCCGAGAAAACAACCCAGCAGCATGGAAGGCAATACGTTTTTCCACAGATTCAGCACATCGGGCAGGACATCTGAAATGGGCTGCACTGATCATCCTCACCTTTCTACAGGACCGGCAGGAGTTCAAACTACTCCGGCTTCCGCAGCCCTTTCATCCCAGCACCTGCTGATCTTTTCTTTCAAAGCCATACTCATGGGGAAACCCCTCCTGTCTTTAAATACACAGGCATCTCACCCGGTGCTTCCGGTTGACTTCAAGGAAGCCGGGTGCTTGTTCTTTGCAATGATCCTTTCTCTGCCGGCAGCGGGTGTAATACTTGCAGCCTTCCGCGGTAGAATTGTCACAATCATCCATACTGAAAACCGCTGGACTGCCTGACAGGTCAGTTGATTCAAGGAGAGATTGCGTATACGGGTGCACGGGGCTGCGGAACAGTTCACCGGCTTCAGCCATTTCTATTATTTGCCCGGCATATATGATGGCAATGTAATCGCTCACCCGCCGGGCAACTTCCAGGTCATGGGTAATAAAGAGATAGGAAACACCAAATCTTTTCTGCAGGTCCATCAGCAGGTTCAGTATTTGGGCCTGGACGGAAACGTCCAGCATGGATGTGGGTTCATCAGCAACGATGAATTTTGGGTTCAAAGACAAGGCCCTGGCAATCACCACCCTTTGCAGCTCCCCCCCGCTCAGCTCATGGGGATACCTGTCAAGATGCTCCTCTTTCAGGCCAACCATCTCCAATAGTTCAAAAACTTTTTCTCTTTCCTCCTCCCTGTTTTTCACCACGTGGTGAATCCTCATCAGTTCCGCTATACTGTCATAAATCTTCCATCTCGGGTCCAGTGATACTTCAGGGTGCTGGGGTATCAATTGCAGGTTTTTTCTAATCCTGCGGAGTTCTTTTTTGCCAAGCTTTGTGAGCTCAACCCCATCAAGAAATATCTGTCCCCGGGTGGGCGCAAGTAATAAGAGCAACATTCTACCGAGAGTTGTTTTACCTGAGCCCGATTCACCCACCAGCCCTATTGTCTCTCCCCTGCCGATTTCCAGATCTACCCCATCAACAGCAACCACCCTCTTCTTTTGCCAAAAACCGCTTTCAAATACCTTTCTTAACTGTAAAGCTTTAAGCACACTGCCAGCACCTCACCATTGACCCATTTATTTTTGATAGCGGCGGTTCGGCATCCCGGCACCAGGCCCGGGCATACCTGCACCGGGGGTGAAAACGACATCCACCGGGAGGGTTGATCATGCTGGGAATATCCCCGGGAATATTTTTCATTCCCCTCGCCGGGAGAGATTCAAGCAGCGCCTTTCCATAGGGGTGCAGAGGAGCTTTAAAAAACACCTCTGCGGAACTTATTTCCACAATCTGCCCGCAGTACATGACGGCAATGCGATCACATAAGGCCTGGGCAAAGGGTAAATCGTGAGTGATCAAAAGGATGGAAAGTTCTTTGTTTTCGTTCTTTACCTTCCTGAACATAAAGGCAACCTGGTTTTTTCGGAAGTTGTCCACACCTTTTGTCGGCTCGTCAGCGATCAACAGTTTCGGCCTGGTGGAAGTACCCATGGCCACCAGAGCCCGTTGCCTCATCCCGCCGCTATACTGGTGCGGATACTGATCTGCGCGCTCCCCAGCAGGTTGGATATCAAAGAACTGCAGTAATTCCATGGCTTTTTGCCGGGCCTGGATTTTATCAAGGGACATATGTAGAACCATCGGTTCTGCTATCTGGAAACCTATTTTAAGCACCGGGTTGAAAGACGTTGCGGGATCCTGGGGGATCCATGCTATCTCTCTACCCCGAATCTTTCTAATGTCTTCCTCTGAAGAACCGGCCAGATTCGTACCGCCAAACCATACCTCACCATTAACTTCTGCATTTGGTGGGAGCAATTTTAAGATTGACAGCCCGAGTATGGATTTGCCCGAACCGCTCTCTCCAATTAACCCCAGAGTTTCACTTTGGCGAATTTCGAGATCCACCCCATCAACTGCTTTGACCGACGAATTACCCAGGTCGAATGTGACGTGCAGACCGCTTACTCTTAGAAGTGGTTGATAACTCATAGCGCAACAACCCTCCTCCTTAAACGGGGGTCCAGAAAGTCGCGCAGCCCATCACTGAGCAAATTACATGACAGCACGGTGACCATTATGGCCAGCCCGGGGAATATGGACAGCCACCAGGCCTCTCTTAAGAAAACACGTCCTTCATTGAGCATGGCACCCCACTCCGGCACCGGAGGCTGAGCTCCCAACCCCAGGAAACCCAGGCCGGCAAGCGAAAGGATGGCATGTCCAAAATGCAGTGTGGCCAGCGTTGAGATAGGAGCTATCACATTGGGCAGGACATGGCGCATAATAACGTATAAATCACCGGCACCAGATGCCTTCGTGGTTTCGATGAATTCCTTTTCTTTAAGGGAAAGGGTGGAGCTCCTGGCAATCCTTGCGTATCTAACCCATCCCAGAAGAGATAAGGCCAGGACTGTGTTAAATATCCCGGGTCCCATGGCACCAACGATTACCAGCGCCAGTATTATATCAGGAAGCGCCAGGAAGGTATCCATTGCCCCAACCAGGATTTTGTCGAGAATGCCGCCCCGGTAGCCCGCCACTATTCCAACCAGTAAACCAGTAACCACGGAAACCCCCACAATGAACAGGCCCGCCAGGATGTCCATCCTCGTTCCATACATTACCCTGCTGAAGACATCCCTTCCCAAATTGTCTGTTCCAAAGGGATGCTCCCGGGAGGGGGGAAGGATGTTATTATGCAAATCCACCTTAACCGGGTCATACGGGCTCAACAGGGGAGAGAAAATGGCCATAAACACCAGTATCAAAAGCAGGAGCAAACCCGCTGCCATTGACTTTTGTTTCCGGAAAGGTAAATACAAAATCATTCACTCCCCTCATATCTTATCCTGGGATCGAGAAAGCGGTAGGAGAGATCCACCAGCAAGTTGACCAGGGAAAACACAACGGCCATAAAAACGGCGCCACCCTGAATCATGGGGATATCCCGCGCATCTATTGAATCAACCAGCAGTTTTCCTATACCCGGCCAGGCAAAGATGGTTTCCACGATTACCGCCCCGCCCAACAGGTGGCCCAACTGCAGACCGACCAGCGTGACCACAGGGATCAGCGCATTCTTCAGCACATGCCGGTATAAAATCGTTTTTTCATCTAAACCTTTGGCTCTGGCCGTCCTGACGTAGTCCAAGCGCAATACTTCCAGCACGCTCGTCCTTGTCAGGCGCATGGTCACAGCCGCCATCCCTGCGCCCAGCGTAACCGCCGGCAGGATCAGGTGCTTCCACCCTCCATAGCCGGCCACCGGCAGTAAATTGAGCTTCAGGGAAAATACCAGGATCAGGATCAACCCCAGCCAGAATCCCGGCATGGCAATGAAGAAGGTTGAGAAAGCCATACAGGCATAGTCAATTGGAGAGTTTTGCCTGACCGCGGAAAGCACGCCAAGGGGTATGCTTATCAGCAGCGATATTACCGTGGCGACGATAGCCAGCGTGGCGGTAGCCGGTAACCGCACCAATATCTCACTTAACACCGGTCTCCCGGATATGTAAGATACGCCAAAATCACCATGTAATGCCTTATTAAGCCAGCGCAGATACTGCACCCACAGCGGCTGGCCAAGATCAAGCATCTTTTTCGTTGCTTCAATTTCCTGCTGCGATGGGTTATACTCAGGATCACCGATAAATATTTTCTGGATGATGGTTACTGTGGTATCACCGGGCATGATGGAGAGCAGAAAAAATGTTAATGAGGATACTACCAGTACCACCACTATTGCTATTGCAATGCGCTTTGCCACGTACCCGAACATATCCGGCCTCCTGAAAATAGCTAAAAAACGAAAGAAAGGCAGCCACCCGTTCCCGCAACGCATGGTTGGGTATCCACAGCACTCCCCGGGAGGAACGACTGTGGATACCCATTCCCACCCGCATTGCGTTATTTCACTACATCCATTTCCGGGTTGAGCATGTAATCATGGGCCACCGGATTAAAGACGAAGTTTTGCACATAGTCACGCATTACTATGGCAGCCTTATAGTAGGCCACGTGAATCAAGGGAACTTCGTCCACAGCTATCTCCTGGACCCGGTTATAAATTTCCTGCCTCTCGCCGGCATCGAAAGTCTTCAAGCCCTGTTCCAGCAGGGAATCCATCTCCGGATTGCTGTATCCCCATTTGTTGTTGCTGCCTTTAGAGTGATATGTGTTCCGGAGATAAAAGTCCGGATCGGGCATCATCATCACTGCATTTGCTGAAAGCCGCATGTCTTTATCTCTCATCTGCTCATTTATAGCGCTCGAATCCATTACTCTGACTTCTACTTTTATACCTACCTCTTTCAGCATGGACTGGATTGCTTCTGCCATAGGCTGAAGGCCGGGGCGCTGGGGGTAAGTATATAAAGTGATGCTGAACTTTTCACCATTTTTCTCCAGGATTCCATCCCCGTCAACATCCTTCCAGCCTGCTTCTGCTAATAAGGTCTTTGCCCTTTCCGGTTCATAGGGGTAGCCTTTGAGATTCTTATTCGCCCATTTAATAGACGGCATTAACGGTCCGACTGCCGGAGCGGCACTTCCGTGCAGTGTCTTCTCAGCAATAACATTCCTGTCAATGGCATAACTGATCGCCTTTCTCACCCTGACGTCAGAGTACGGGGTTCCGCTGAGTTTGCCAAAGGTAAGCTGATATACCCGGGCAGTGGGACATACGTCAAGTTTTATCCCTGACGTATTCTGGAGCCTCTTCAGGTCTGCATAGGGAACGTCACAGGTAAAGTCTATTTCGCCCTTTTCCAGGGCCATCGACCGAGAGGCAGGATCGGGAATTCCCTTCATTATAATCTTTTCAAGCTTAGGTTTGGCACCCCAGTAAGAATCGTTTCTAACCAGATATACTGTTCCTGTAGCAGTATCCCATTTTTCAACTTTGAAAGGCCCTGTCCCAACCGGCCTGGAGATGACTCCTTTCTCATCCATCTCTGAACTCGGACTGACTATTCCCATGCCGGCATATGCTAATGAGGCAGGAAAGGCAGCATAGGGCTCTTCAATGGTAAACAGCAAAGTATTTTTGTCGATAGCCTCAACAGACTTAATCCTGGTCAGCTCTTTTAAAGTGGGATCAACCTTCAACGCCCTTTCAATGGACCACTTAACGGCATCAGCAGTAAGCTCTTTACCATCGTGGAACTTGACCCCTTCTCTGAGATGGAATTTCCACTGCGTATCGCCAACCTGTTCCCATGATTTGGCCAGGCCGGGCTTGAGCGTAAAGTCAGGGTTGGCCTCGACCAGAGTCTCCGCAATCATCGCTTTCTCCTTGACCAGAGTTCCGTCGTGTCCGGCCACATCGAGACCGCGAATATCCCACATCTCACCGACAACGAGAATTTTTTTAGTTTCTTCTTTTGCCTGTTGGGCACAACCGGCCAGAAGACCGGCCCCCAGGAAAATGGCAAAAAGCAAGGTCAGAATTTTCTTTGCTCCCAACACATTATCTACCTCCTCGTTTAGTTCCCCGCCGAATCCACTTACGGCAGGCTCGTTTTTTGAACTGCTCCATGCCTCAAGCATAGAATAAATTGCGTAAGGTCCACCTTGATCTTTTCCTGCTATCCCCCCCTGTCTAACAAAATAAAAAGCCACGAAGACGGCTCCTCTTAAGGGAGCAAGGTAACAGCCTTCGTGGCTTTATTGCTAATGATTTCTATTCGAAAACTATTTACTGCAAGGTGACTCCGGTCACCTTAAATTTACTTTTTTATTCTACCTCAAGCGTAAAAATCCTGCCAGGAGCCCGTTGAAAAACTTCATATCATGTCAAAAACCATGAAAATCTAAATATTTTGTAAGAAATGGCAAATACAAAGGGCTAAAATTATTTTTTTATCAGCAAGATCCCATTTTGGCCAAAACCGGTGCGAGACCCCAAAATACCATTGTTAACAGGGCAAAAGTAAATGACTTCAAGATTAAGAAGCCTCCTGGTAAAAATTGGCAGTGCGAATATCCCCTGCCCCAAACCTCATTCCCCAACTTTTCATTTGCGGGCTTTAAACAACTAGACCAGCAGAACCACTGTTCCCACAGCCAGGAACGTTGCCAATTCCCGCACCAGCAACGCTGCCAGACTCACCTCCATTCCCAGTTTAGGTCCGAAAATAGAGACATTGGTGGGCAAACCATGGCTCCAGAATTCATACAGATAATGCAACACCGAAGTCACCAGCAAAGTGGTAACCGCCTCTGCCGGGGTGACCAAACCGGCCTGCAGGATGGGGCCGAGGGTACCCACGGCAGCGATCATGCTCAGCACACCGGTAGTAATGACAAAGAGCATGGGGCCCGGCAGGCCCATGTAACTCAATATGGGTTCCACCTGCCGTAGCACCTGCTTGACCAGCTCCGTGTGCAGCAGGATCGATGCCAGGAAGGTAACCGGCATGAAAACCGCAGCGAGGCGGCAAAAAGCGGGAATGGTCCGCCGCACCGCGGTAACCAATTTATCCCGCCAGGACGTATGAACTGCTTCCTGGATTTGCGTACTTCCTTCCCGGACCTGCCCAGGCCGCAGCAAAATTAACCTGCCGAGCAACAACCCGGCAGTGCCGACCATCAAGTTCGTACTGAGGTAAATGGCCAGGTACATGCCTCCGGTATGGTACCCCAGAGAAGCAACAACCGCCGGGCCGAAGAAAAAAATCGTGAAATATAGTCCGGTGGGAATGGCAGAAACAAGGAAAGTAATTACAACTTCCCGGGTCTTAACTACCCCGTTATTTTTCAACTCTGCCAGCATGGCATAGCCTGCAATCCGGTCGGCCAGACATAAGGTGAGGGAGGTGGCACAGCCCGCAGGCAAACGGCCCAAACGGGCCAGGGGGTGCATTACCCGGCCCAGGCGCTGCAGAAGAACAGTATTTTGAAACAGATTGCCGAGAAAACAACCCAGCAGCATGGAAGGCAGTACGTTTTTCCACAGATTCAGCACATCGGGCAGGACATCTGAAATGGGCTGCACTGATCATCCTCACCTTTCCACAGGACCGGCAGGAGTTCAAAACCACTGCGGCTTCCTGCCCGCTACCAGGTACCGCTGGTGGGCGTAAACCAGGCAATATCGCAGGAGCATGGCCTTTTTTTGGGGCCTCCACCACCCGAGTTAAAGGTTGTACGGCAATGCTCCCGGGTTTGAGCACCCGTAAGCTGCAACTCTACTGTCCCAGTATCTGGCGATTTTTCCTTCAAAGCCGTTCCTGCCAGCCCGTTCAACCCCTATCAATTCGTCTTCCGAGCGCCGCACGCCGGCACGTATCTTCACAGCGGAGGCACCTGATACATACCGCAATAACAATTTGCGTTAACTGGACATGGGTTCAATGAGGGCAATTAGTCGCCATAAGCAAAAACTCCTCTCCACGGAAATAGCCATACTTGAGGTACCCCAAAAACGTATCCCAGCGCGGAATGTCTACCTTCGTTACCTCCACCCGGAACCCCAGGCCTCTAAGTATCTCGATGTCTGCCTCAGGACGCTTCTTTTGCCTCATCGGCAGGTATTTTTCCATCTGCCGGTGCCCCCGCCCGGCCCAGGGATTCCTTCTTTCTGTTAAAAGGATAAGTAACTGGGCAAAAAAGCGCCATACTTTTTTGTATAACGGCGCCGTTCTGCCCCAGTTGCTGTCAATAATGATCAGTTTTCCCCCGGGTCGCAAAACTCTTTTCCATTCTGCCATCGCTTTTTCCGGATCAGGTAGCGACCAAACGACGTGCCTGTTAATAACGACATCAAAAGAATTATTTTTAAAAGGTAATACCTCCGCGTCGCCGACCCGGAATTCTACAGCAAGATTCAGTTTTTTTGCCTTCTCCCTGGCCTTCTGCACCATTTGCTCAGCAATATCTACACCCGTCACCCTATGCCCTAATTCGGCCAGGAGTAGTGCAACGACCCCGGTACCTGTTCCCACATCCAGGATTTCAAGCCTTTTATCCCCCAGTACCCCTTTTAAAAGGGCAATCCAGGCGTCTTTTTCTCTGGCGGTATGAATGCCGTGTCCCGGCGACCTGTCAAAGGTATCCGCTCTGCGGTTCCACCTTTGCCTTATCATTTCCTTTATTTGCGCGTCTTGAACCGTCATAACCATCTCTCCCCCTTAAGACCGCTGTTAAGATTTAAGATTAAAGAAAGCAAACTTTCCCCGTCACATTCGCCTGGACAGGAACAAGATCTTTAAAGCGGTGGCAGGCCACCCGGTGATCAGGAGCGGAGACCGTCAGCGGGGGCTCCTTCTCCCGGCAGATTTTTTCCGCGTGCGGGCAACGGTCTTGAAACGAGCAACCACCAGTTTTTTCAAGGTTAACTTCAGGCGATACACGATTAAGGCTCGCTATCCTCCACGTTCTCCCGGCTTCAGGGTCGGGAACCAATATGGCGCCTAATAAAGCTCGGGTATAGGGATGACAGGGACTGCCAAAGATACTCTCTGTTTTCCCTTCTTCAACGATTTTCCCCCGGTACATTACCGCAATCCGGTCGCTCATCCAGCGGGCGACATTCAGGTCGTGAGAAATAAAAACGCAGGTGAATTGAAACCGGCGCTGCAGCTCCTTTAAAAGAGTAAGTACCTGAGCCTGAACGGATACATCCAGCGAAGAAGTTGGTTCATCAGCCACGATGAGTTCCGGTTGAAGAGCGAGTACCCGCGCCAGTGCCACTCTCTGGAGTTGCCCGCCGCTAAGTTCAAAGGGGTACCGGTTTAGGTGTTCCGGGTGCAACCCGACAGTTTCAATTAACTCCAAAACCCGGTCAATAATTTCCCTGCCCCGGGCCAACCGGTTAAGCTTAAAAGGTTCGCCCAGGCTATCCCTGATTTTCCAGCGGGGGTTAAAGGCCATATCGGGGTCCTGAAAAATGATCTGTATCTTCGGCCTTAACTTTCTCAGTTTCCGGGGGTCTAGCCGGGTAAGTTCTATCCCGTTAAAAAGAATCCGGCCGGCGGTGGGTTCTATAAGCCTCACAATCATCTTTCCAACCGTGGTTTTGCCGCAACCGCTCTCACCCACCAGGCCCAGGGTTTGTCCTTTATTAACCCTAAAAGAAACTCCTCTAACCACTTCTATAGATCTCCGGCGGAAAATCCCGCTCGTAAAAACTTTTTCAATCCCCACCACTTCAAGCATAAAAACACCTCACCCCGTGGTCCATACCTATCCTTTGTACCAAAGGAGGTTCATGTGCGCATTTTTTGCGTGCCTTTTTACAGCGGGGGTGGAAACTACAGCCCGACGGCAGGTTTATCAAGGAAGGGCTGAAACCCTTGGTGGCTATAAGTCCATTACTGGGATGGGAGTCCAGCAGCGCGCGAGTGTAGGGATGCCGCGGATTTCTAAATACTTCTCCGGTACGACCGTACTCGACGATTTTACCGGCGTACATTACGGCCAGGCGGTCCGTCAGTGCTGCAGCCACCCCCAGATCGTGTGTAATTAACAACATCGAGCGGGGTGGGGAAACACCCTTTGTTACCGCATGCAGCAATTCCACAATCTGTACCTGAATGGTAACATCCAGTCCCCTGGTAGGTTCGTCGGCAATAAGAAGGGAAGGAGCGCAGGCGAGACCGATGGCAATCATGGCCCGCTGCCGCATTCCTCCACTTAATTCATGGGGGTAACTGCGGATCCACTTCGCCGGGATACCCGTCAGTTCCAGAAGTTCTCCTGCCCTCTGCCAGGCTGCTTTTCTCTTCAGTCCCTGGTGTTCCCGAAGCACTTCCGCAATCTGTTCGCCAATGCTCAAGGCCGGGTTTAAAGAACTCAAAGGATTTTGAAATATCATTGATACCTGTCGTCCCCGGACCTTCCGCATCTCCTCCTCCGGCAATGCCAGAAGGTTTTGTCCCCGGTATAAAACCTCACCACTTACCGCAGCAGTTTTGGGAAGCAGACGGGTTATCGCCAGTCCTAATACGGTTTTCCCGGAACCGGTCTCACCCACAAGCCCGAGTATTTCCCCGGGATATAACTCCAGATCCACCCCGTCTGCCGCTTTAACAAATCCGTCCGCTGATTTGAAGTAAACCCGAAGGTTGGTAATTTTCAGGAGCACCACATAACCTCCTCCCTGCTACACATTCAGCACTTCCCGTGCCCGCGGATCTAAAACATCCCTCAAACCTTCACCCAGGAGATTGAAGGAGAGAACGGACAAAGTTATAGCCAGTCCTGGGAAAATCATCACGTGTGGATGCGTAAAGATGAACTGTTTGCCCTCGCTTAACATGGCGCCCCATTCCGGCGTAGGAACCTGTACACCCAGACCCAGGAAGCTTAATGCAGCAATAGACAGGATTGTATGACTAACGTGAAGAGTAGCCAGAACGAGTAAAGGAGGAAAAGCGTTAGGTATGATGTGCCGCATAATTATGTACATGCTGCTCCCCCCGAGAGCCTTAGCGGCACCGATGAACCCCTGCTCTTTGATGGACAGCACAAGACCCCGAGATACCCTCGTGTAGCCAACCCAACCGAGGGCAACCAGAGCAAGAATAAGATTTTGAACGGAAGGACCCAGCACCCCCACTATACAAAGCGCCAGGATGATATTAGGAAAAGCCAGCAAGATATCCACAATACGCATGATCAACTCGTCTATCAAACCCCCAAAATATCCAGCAATGGATCCAATCATCATACCCAGAAGCAGGTTAATTGATACCACTACCAGCGCGAGAAACAGGGAGTACCTGGTTCCAAAAACGACCCTGCTGAAAATGTCTCTTCCAAAGCCGTCTGTACCCATCAGGTGGTGCTCGCCGGGGGGCAGGAGGCGTTCTTCCACCTTTACATCATCAGGGTCATACGGAGCAATAAAGGGAGCAAATACAGCCAGTGCCATGAAGCCAAATATTAAGATACTGCCTGTCAGCAACATCTTTTTACCCCTGGTTGCTTCCAGAATGTACAAGTAATTAACTCCTCCCCTCATATCTTACCCGCGGGTCCAGATAAACATATAGAATATCCACCAGTAGATTAACCAGTACATATATCGCGGCAATGATTAGAACAAACCCCTGAATAACGGGATAATCCCGGGCGTATATGGAATCAACGAAAAACTTACCTATGCCGGGCCAGGAGAATACGGTCTCGACTATCACTGCTCCAGCCAACAAGTGCCCCAGCTGAGTACCGAGAATGGTTACAACCGGAATCAGGGCGTTTTTCAAGGCGTGCTTCCAGACGATGACCACTTCTCTGAGACCTTTGGCCTTTGCGGTTTTGATATAGTCAAGGTTTAACACCTCCAGCATGCTGGTCCTCACGAATCGCATCAGGGAAGCAGTAATTCCCACGGCAAGCGTAACCACCGGTAAAACGAGATGCCTTACGGTACCGTGGCCAAAACAGGGCAGCCACCCCAGGGCCAGCGAAAAGCACAGCATCAACATCAACCCAAGCCAAAACTCGGGAATGGATACCCCTGCTAAAGACACAACCCGGATTATGTGATCGAAAAGTGAATTGGGTTTTGTAGCGGCAAAAACCCCTATTGGGAGTCCAATGATCACCGAAAGGGCCATTGCAGCTACGGCCAGTTGAAAGGTAGCACCAAATCTGGCCGTGAACTCTTCCAATACGGGTTCCCCCGTCCTGAGAGAAACACCTAATTTACCGTGGGTGAGTAAATACAACCACTGTAAGCATTGGACAAGAAAGGGCCGGTTCAAATCGTGCCGTTTCATAAATAGTTCTATCTCGTCGTAGGTGGGATCCAGCCCGCTCTGCTGTCTGAGAATAGTTTCAGCCGGGTTTCCCGGAGCAGAGAAAAGAAGGGAAAAAGAAAGAAACGACGCGATCAGCATTACAAAAACGGCTGATACCAACCTTTGGATGAGCAGTCTTCTCATACACTATATTTCCTTTCTTCCCGCCGGGCCGGGGAAAACCGGCCCGGCACGGACTTGAAATTTGCGTCTCTCGTGTTGCATTTTATTTAACTTCAATGTGCTGAAGTTCCATATCGAACATGGTCGGGGCGGGTTTGAACCCGGATACGTTATCCCGGTAAGCGACCACTTTTACGATATCGTAGAGGGGAATGCAAGGAGCCTCCTGGTGCAGTATCTCCCATATTTCATCACAAATTTTTTTGCGTTCACTTTCATCAGGGTTACTCCAGGCTTTTTCGATCAACCGGTCCAGTTCCTGAGCATGGTAAGCGGCAGGCCAGCTTTTAGATCTGGAATGGTACTTCTGGCCGATGCCAATACCGCCGGGGATCGAGGGCAAACAACCGCTGTGGTGCACAAACATGTCGTATTCTCCTTTTTCCGATCTATCCCAGGCCGCCCCGCTTTCCAGGGTGAGCAGCTTCATCTGAACCCCGATCTTCTTCAACTCCGACTGCACGAAAACAGCCACAGCATCGGCGTTTGCCTCCCCTGCCGGGATCAGCAGTTCAAAAACAAAGGGTTTTCCATTTTTGTCCAGAATCCCATCTCCGTCCGTGTCCTTCCACCCTGCCTCAGCCAGCAGTTGTTTTGCTTTTTCCGGGTCGTAACCGTACTTCTGCTTAACGTTAGACGGGCCGTACTTAAACCACGGGGCGGTTATCGTGTATGCCGGCTCGGGAAGCCCCCCGAAGAGTTCTTTGACCATTTTTTCTCTGTCAATAGCTAAATTTAAAGCCAGCCTTACCTTTTTATCGTTGAATGGCTCTTTCTGGCAATTAAACTCCAACACTTGATACCGGCCGTAAGATGTTTCCTCTACCTTAATTCCCGCCTTTCTGAGGCCTGGAACCTCCACGTAAGGTATGCTGGAATGATGTTCTGTAATCCCAATCATGTCAATTTCTCCTGCCTTGAGAGCCACGATCTGGGCATGCGGGTCAGGTATCGTTTTCCAGATAACCTTGTCCACCTTGGGCTTATTGCCCCAATAGTCGTCGTTACGGGCCAGGACCGCCTGTTTATCTTTCTCGTAATCTACCAGCTTGAACGGTCCCGTCCCAATCAACTTAGTCAGTTTACCATCCACGCTCCCCACAGGTTCCACGGCTTCAGGGCAAATCACCGGACTGGTCCATCCGCTGGCCAGGTCGAGCAAAAATGGAGCGTAGTATTCTTTAAAGTATACTTTCAAAGTATTATCGTCCGGTGTCTCTATCTTTTCAACATAGTTTCCGAAAGGCGCATTGTTCGCTATCCACTGAAAAGCAAATTTTGCCGTAGAAGCATCGAGTACTGTCCCATTGTGGAACTTAACCCCTTTTCGCAAGTGAAAAGTGTATGTTTTCCCATCCTCAGATACGTCCCAGGATTCTGCCAGTTGCGGAACAGGATTTCCTTCGCGATCAACACCGACAAGACGTTCAAAAATCAAATTTTTGCCCTCCTGTGCTTCCTTAAAATCATATACTGCTCCCAGCCTTAACACCTTCTCCCCTTTGGCAGCCGGAGCCTGATCGCCAGTTTTTGCACAACCTGAAGCTACGGAAATTAAAAACAGGCTGATTAAAGCGATGGTTACGGTTCTTAAATAATCCTTCATCCTCAGTCGCATTTTCGTTCCTCCTCGCCGGTATTACTTTCAAAGTTTAGGGCGCACTCTACCCCGAAAATAAATTTTCTTCCTTCTGCCGGTGCCGCCAAAAACAGCATGGGCGCCTTATGACAAACGACGTCCCGGACCTTATGTTAAAATAATTGCGGCACCTGTTCACCTGCGCATGTTGCAGAAAACCGGTGTGGCACTGTATACATGGCAAAATGGCACGGCAACAGGTGCCCCTTCATCACCTCCTTCAAGACAGGGTAATTGGGAATCCACCAAAGAACCAGAGAAAAACAAAGGCCACGGAAACCCACACCCCGCTCCGGCGAGGCGCAAAGGGCCTTCGTGGCCTCAAAACAAATACCCTTTTAAAATCGCTCTGCCCTTCTGGACAGGGCGTTACATCTTAACGGTTATGGCACATTGTTACACATCCTAAAAACCAGTGGCTTTGGCCACTCCCTGTTAAAAAGATTCGCTCTATTTCCCCAGATTCCTTCCTTACTTTACATTTAACTTTCCCACAGCCACGCGCTTTATTTTTACCCGGCAGAACCGGTTCCAATCGGCTTTCCTCCCCGTCTGTTTTAGCAATTTCTCCCGGGTAGCGCTTGACAAAAAAATCGTAATGCTATACAGTGAACTTAAAGTTCATTTTGTGATGCCAGCTTCATACATCTTTACCTGGGGGCTGCTATGAAAAAGGATAAACTTTCCAGAAAGGAACGGGAACAACTGCAGCGCCGGGCGGAAATCCTGCAGGCTGCGCTGGAATTATTCTCGCAAAAGGGTTATCATAACGTTTCCATGCACGAAATAGCCGCACGGGCAGAATTTGCCGTGGGCACTCTTTATAAGTTCTTCAAAAATAAGGAGGAACTGTATAAAGAGATTTTAATGCAGACGGCAATGCTGTTTTATTCTGCTTTATCGAAAGCGCTGGAAGAAAAGGGGGACGAACATGCCAGGGTAAAAAATTTTCTAAAAACAAAATGTAAACTTTTTATGGAAAACATCCTGTCGGTGCGGCTTTACTTTTCAGTGTCGGGTGCCGGTGTGAGCTTTAACGTCAGGAGGGGGTTAGAAACTGAGCTGCGCAGTTTCTATGACCAGCTAATCCAGAAGCTGGCTACAGTTTTTGAAAAGGGCATTCAAAAGAAGATTTTCCGCCCGCTTGACCCGTATTACCTGGCTTTGGCCCTTGACAGTATAAGCAATGCCTTTCTTTTTTGCTGGATGGAAAACCCCGATAGACATCCCGTTGACACAGACCTGATCGAAGAAATCTTCTTTGAACGAATATATCTGGTACACCGGTAAGGAGTTTTATGGTCGCGCCAAAGGGGAGCGGCGCGCAACCCGGAGGAACCGCACCCACGGTGAATTTAACCGGATGGCGGCCAGCTTCCCCTAAACGAAGGTGCCGGAGGGGATCTTGCGCCGGGCGGCGAAGGAGGTTATCGTTTTGGAAGACAAGGTGGCTCTCAAAAGCAAAACAGGGATCATCATTGCTTTTATCTTGATCTTGCTCTTTGTTGGGTTTGCTGCCTTTAATTACGTTCGGCAAAGCGAAAAGGAAAAGATTACTGTTAACAAAATGGAAACCGTACCCGTACAGGTGGCCGAAGCAAGGTTAACGAACCTGCAACAGGTACTGGAACTGACAGGAGAAATCAAACCAGCAGCCGTGGTAGATGTTCACCCCAAGATTGGGGGGGAGATTATTGAGAAAATATATGTAGAAACCGGCGATTATGTTAAAAAAGGAGACCTGATAGCTGTTTTGGAAGATGATGTCATAAAAGCCCAGCTTGAAGAGGCAACGGCAGGCCTGGCTGCAGCGGAGGCCGGGTTAAGGCAGAGCGAGGCGAATCTGGAACTGTTAGAAAAAGACCGCCTGCGTGTGGAAAATCTTTACCAGGCAAATGCTGTATCCAAACAGGAACTGGATCATATAAATGCCCAGTACAAGGCTGCCGTTGAATCAAAGAAACTCGCGGGTGCCCAGGTTGAGAAGGCGAAAGCAGTTTTAAACCAGCTGCAGGTACTTTACCGCGAGTACAGTATATATGCACCCATTTCGGGATTTGTAGCCGCCCGTTACGTGGAGCAGGGGAACCGGACAGATACGGCGAAACCGGTGATTCGCATTTCCCGGGAAGATGAGCTGAAAATCATCTGCAGCGTAACAGAAAAAGACTTCCCCCATCTCAAAAAGGGAATGGAAGCAGAAATAACCGTAGATGCTTTCCCCGGAAAAGTTTTTAAAGGGGTTGTCTCGGTTATCAACCCGACCATCGACCCGGCTACCCGGACAGCCGGGATTGAAATACATATCCCCAATAAGGAGTATAAGCTTCGTTCCGGCATGTTTGCCCATATTAAATTATATTTAGGCGAACGGAAAGCCCTGGCAGTTCCCACCGAATCCCTGAATAAAATGCCGGGAACGGGAAGCTATTTTGTATATATCGTTAAAGATAACAAAGCAATCTTAAAAAACGTAAAAACGGGCATCAGTCAGGGTAATATTACCGAGATAACCGATGGTTTAACTGAAAAAGATCTGGTCGTTACCAGAGGGCAGAACCGGCTTTATGACGGTGCACGCGTTTCTATAGAGGAAAGAGGTGCTTCGGGCAGTGAGGCTTCCTGAGTTCTCTGTTAAACAGCCGGTGGCCACTTTAATGCTTTTCCTGGCCGTAATTATTCTGGGAGCACTTTCTCTAACCAGGCTCCCCATCGATCTGCTTCCGGACATCGAACCGCCGGTGGTAAGTGTCCTGACCGCCTGGCCGGGAGCCAGCGCTTCCGACGTGGAAACGGAAATCACCGAGCACATTGAAGATCAGCTCAATATGGTAAATAATTTGGATACGCTCACCTCCAAGTCCCTGGATAATCTCTCCCTGGTATCCTGTAAGTTTGAGTGGGGCACGGATCTGGAGGAAGCTACCAACGACATACGGGACAAGCTGGATCTGGCCAAAAGGAAACTGCCGGACGATGCAGAAGAACCGGTAATTTTTAAGTTCAGCAGCGCCAGCATCCCCATCCTGGTAATGACCGTCACCGGGGATACCAGCTGGCCGAGGCTTTATTATCTGACCGAGAAAAAGATTGCCGACGAATTAAAACGCGTTCCGGGAGTTGGTGCCATTCAACTGTACGGAGGTATGGAGAGGCAAATAAATGTTCATTTCGATCTTCAAAAAATAGACGGTTATCACCTGAATTTGTTACAAGTAAAGCAGGTTCTGGCGGCAGAAAACTTAAACCTGCCGGCCGGCAGTATAAAATCCGGTACGCAGGAATACTTTGTCCGGATTCCAGCCAGGTACAGGGACGTAGAGGAAATAAAAAATACGGTCGTCGGCTATTTTAGCGGCAGACCTGTTTACCTTAAGGACGTCGCCGAAGTGGAAGACGCCTATAAAGAACAAACCGTAAACGGATGGGCGGACGGGAAGAAGGCCATCGTTCTTATTTTACAAAAGCAGGCCGGTAAAAATACCGTAAAAGTTGTTCAGGGTGTCAAGGATAAACTTAAAGAAATAGAAAAAAACCTGCCCACCGACGTGAAAATCAATACCGTAATGGACAGTTCCGAAGATATTTTACGTTCCGTTAAAACTTTACAGGATGAATTAATAAGAGCTATTTTGCTTGTAATAATCGTAACCATTCTCTTTTTAAGGAGAGTTAAGGCGGCTGCCATCATCGCCCTGACCATTCCCTTTTCCCTGCTGGCTGCCTTCATCCCGCTCTCTTTATTTGGTCATACTATAAACCTGATTTCGCTGATGTCACTTGCCATTGCCTGCGGCCTGGTGGTCGATGACGGGATTGTGATCCTGGAGAATATCACCCGCCACCTGGAGCGCGGCGGCCGGCCGAAAACCAGCGCCATTTATGGTGCAAGCGAAGTGGGCATGGCCGTGACGGCTTCCACCATGACAGTCGTGGTGGTTTTTGTTCCGCTGATGTTTGTGGGGGGGATTACAGGGACGCTTTTTAAGGAACTGGGGTTTGTGATTGTCGTGACCCTGCTGGCTTCCCTTTTTACTGCCCTCTCCATGACGCCGATGCTGGCCTCAAAGTGGCTGGGAGCCGGCAATAAAGAATCCGCGGCAAAAGAAAGCCTCGGGAGCAAATTTTACACAACTATAGAGAAATATCTGGTTCTTATTGAAGATGCTTACAGCCGCGTCCTCACCTGGGCCCTGGCCCACAAAAAGACCGTAATTACCCTGGCCGTCTCGATTTTTGCCAGCAGCCTCGCCCTGGTTCCTTTTATAGGCACCAGTTTTGTACCGGATATGGATTCCGGGGATGTAAACATTGAATTCCGCCTGCCGGAAGGAACAAGGATAGAAGAAACAAACAGGGTTATTGAAAAAATGCTGCAAACCATCAATAAAGTAGTAAAACCGGAAGAATTGAGGCACTCTTACGCTTTTGACGGGCAGAGCGAAGAAGGGTTTGGCGCAGCCCTGGGCATGGACGAAGGACCCAATGTGGGAACGATTGGTTTTAAACTGGTGGACAGAGATAAGCGGGAGCGCAGCGCTCACGATATCGCCAGCAAATTAAGAGAACAACTGGAAAGAATACCGGGCATAAGCCGGATGAAGGTTACTGCCACGAGTCCGATTTCCTCACTCATGATGGGCGGAGGAAAGCCCATTATCATTGAAGTTGCAGGCCCCGACCTGAAGACCAATCTCGAAGTGGCAGAACAGGTGAAAAAGATTGTTAAGGAAGTTCCCGGCACGGTGGATGTTTCCCTCAGCCAAAAAGATCCCCGGCCGGAACTCTGGATAGAGGTAGATCGCCAGAAAGCAGCCTCTTTCGGGCTAAACATTGCTACGATCGCAGGTACGGTCCGCAACTATTTTTATGGCGATAATCCTACCGAATTCCGCGATGCAGGCGATAGCTTTGATATTTTCACCCGCCTGAGCGAGGTGGACAAAAACAAGCTGGAAAATTTGCCGGAAGTGCCGATTTTTACTCCCGACGGCAGGATGATTAAATTGAAAAATATCGCCGAAATAAAAAGTGGTGAGGGACCTGTAGAAATTGAAAGGAAAAACCGCCAGCGGATCGTCAAGGTAGAGGCAGACAGGTACGGCCGTTCTCTGGGGGAAATCACCAACGACATCAGAGATGCTCTTAAAAATATGGATATACCGCCGGGGGTTTCAGTCAGCTTCGGCGGAGAAGTTGAAGAGCAGCAAAAAGCCTTTAAGGACCTCAGCCTGCTGCTGGTCCTGGGAATTGTTCTTGTTTACATGGTTATGGCCTCGTTGTACGGCAATTTCCGGGATCCCCTGATCGTGATGTTTTCTGTGCCCTTTGCTTTAACGGGGGTATTTTACGCCTTTTATTTGACCGGGACGACCTTAAGCCTGGTTTCTTTCATGGGCATCATCATGTTAACCGGGATTGTAGTTAAAAACGCCATTATTTTGGTCGACTATACCCACCTGTTGCAAAGCAGGGGCCAGCCTTTACGGGAAGCAATAACCAATGCCGGGCGCAACAGGTTAAGGCCAATCCTGATGACTACCGCCGCCATGTTTTTCGGCATGCTGCCGCTGGCCATTTCCCGGGGGGTAGGGGCGGAATTATGGAACCCGCTGGGAATCACCATGATGGGAGGGCTGGCCGTGTCCACCCTGGTCACCCTAGTGCTGATCCCGACGGTTTACTGCCTGTTTGAGGAGAGAAAACTCCGCAAGGCGTCCGGCATTCAAAAGGTAAGCGCATAACTCTCCTGATGACCTGCACATAAGGGTATGCGGTTTTTGCCAGGTTCTGTTTTCTAAAGGGGTGCGGTGATGAAACTGCTTTTTATTACCTATGATGTGGATTTTGACGAGGACGTAATGGAGATGCTCAATTCGCTGGGGGTTACGGGCTTTACCAAATGGGACAGGGTACTGGGCAAAGGGGAAAACAGTGAGCCCAGGCTGGACGATCCGGTATGGCCGGGGTTCAACTGTGCCGTAGCGGCGGTAGTCGGCGATGACGATCAAGAAAGGATCCTGGCGGAGCTTAAAAAATTTTCCTTACGGCTTGACGGGAAGGGTTTTAAGGTCTTTGTGCTGCCGGTTTTAACGGTTATTTAGCAAACCAAAGCAAGCGCGAAAGTAAACCACCCGGCACTCAGACTTCTGAGTGCCGGGTTACGTCTTCCTCACAATTCGGCCCTCCGCGAGGCCAGGCAAAGAATTACCCAATATTTGGACATTTATTCCAGTTGTTTTACGCCGCACTAAACTGCTTCGCATATTGAAATGCCCCACTATTTCCCGAATCAATTTGAAAATCTACAAAGCTTGGATAAGCACTTCCTGAATGAAGACTGGAAAGGGAAAGTGGATTTCGCAGCCGGTACACCCGGGGATTTATTTGCAGGAGCTGGTATCCCTTTTGAGAGAAGAAAATACACAAGACAAGTGAAATTCTCCTTGAGCCTGTGTTATAATAATTTTACTTTAGAAGAAATAACCAGGTCCTCAAATATTTTTATGTTGGGGGACAACCTGATGGACGAAGCGGTTTTTCAACAATACGCAAAAGCCTGGCGCAAAAGGCAAAGAGACGAGGAAAGGAAGCGGAGAAAGAGACTGCGACAGGCCAGGGAAACAGCCGGAAAATTGGCCGAAATGCTTGTTCAGGATTACGGAGCCAAAGAAGTCTGGCTTTTTGGTTCGCTGATCCGGTCAGGCAGTTTCCACAGGAACTCCGACATCGATCTTGCCGCCGCCGGTCTGCCAGCGCAGGAATTCTTCCGGATTATCGCGCGGCTCAATGCCGCTACCGAATTTGCCGTTGATTTAGTTGATCTGGATGCCTGCCCTCCCTGGCTGGCGGCAGCCATCAGAAAGGAAGGAAAGCTGCTTGGGGGGAAACAATTAGAACCACCATTTTGCGAAAAAGAAACGGGTGGATTTCATGCGGGCCAGAACTAAAGAAGACCTTCTCTCCCTGGTGGGTCAGCTGGACCACATTATGAAAGCCCTGCGGCTAACTGTCGAAGAAGCAGAAGCAAAAGAGCGGGAATTCAGTACGGTCATTCCCACCCCCTTCGAACTGCGCGGGCTCGGCAGCCTGCTCCATGATTTTTATACGGCTGTCGAGGACGTTTTCGAGGCTATTGCCGGAGATGTTAACGGCAGTCTTCCGCAGGGAACGACCTGGCACAAAGAATTGCTGGTGAAAATGTCCATCCCCATTCCCGGGCTCCGTCCAGCGGTTATTTCCGAAGAATTGCGCTGGAAACTGGACGAGTATCTCCGTTTCCGCCACGTCTTCAGAAACGTCTACGGCTACCTGCTCGACTGGAAACGCATACGGCCTCTCCTGGAGAACCTGGACTCCGTATACCAGCAGTTCACCCGGGAAGTTGCCGCCTTCCGGTCCTTCCTGATGCGCCTTGCCGGCGAACTGGATTAAAGCGGGCCACAAGCCATTCTGCTGCCGGGAGAGTAAGGTTTTCCGGCTTTAAAATCATAGCCGTAGCCCTGCGGCAGAACGTGCAGGGTTACCCCGGTGAGGGCCAGCATGGGCTGGGGGTGTAAATCGGAAGCGTTGGTATGCGTGATGGTCCGCCCGTCCACCACCGTCACCGTGCCGGAACCCAGCACGTTAAAACGACCGTCCGGCGAAACTACGATGGCCGTATCTTCATCAATACCGATACCCAGAACATGGGGATTATGGGCCACGGCGGCAAGAAGCCGGCCGATGCGCCCCCGCTGGGCGAAATGCTGGTCAATCACCACGCCGCTGATAAGCCCCAGGCCGGGGGCCATTTTCACCGTATTCTTTCCGGGAGAAAGTCCGCCCCTGCCGCCCGTGATCATGATCTCGCCCATGGCCGCCGCACCGGCACTGGTACCGCCGATCACCACTCCCCCAAGGCTGGCGGCCTCCAAAGCATGTTCAAAGAGGGTCTTCCCCAGGATCCTGGCAATCCGCAACTGGTCGCCCCCGGTAAAAAAAATGCCCGTAGCCCGCTGCAAAATGGCGGCATGGCGCAGGTCCCCGGCCTTTTCCCGGCTGTCCAGGTGAACCGGCGAAACTTCCCCTGCCCCCAGCCTCAGGAATACCAGGCGGTATGCCTCACCCACTTCCCCGGGCAGACGGGTGGCCGTGGTAATCACCACAATGCTTGCCCGTTCTCCCCCGGCCAGGCGGACGAACTCGCGCAGGATGCGGCATTCCCCGTCCTTGTCTTCAGCCCCGCCGATGAGCAGAAAAGGCCCGCCGGTGCCTTTTTGTAAGAGTCCATTTACTGCCATTTAAGACACCCCGCTTGATAACCCATTTACAATTGTTTTACGCTGCACCAAAAAAATTAATCATCCTATAAAAAAAAGCCGGGTAATTTATACCCAGGAGCTTATCCATTATCAAAAGCTAAAGGACTGTCTAACGTATTTGCCGCCATCTGGCCTCTGCTTCGCGCTGCAGGCGCGCCAGCACCGTATCAACGCGGAGCTCGCTTTTGCGCACCTTCATACTGTCTGCCAGGCGGCTGGCGGCGTCGACGGCCGCCCGGGCCAGGACGCGCGGCACCAGAACATTAGCTTTGCCGCCGGCACCGGGCACCTGGCAGTCGAATAGCAGCTCCCCGGCAATCGCCCTGAGGACCTCCGCCGGCAGCCCGCCGGCAAGAATTTGTTCCCGCTCCTCGATCAGGGAACCAACTTCGCGCAGAACGGGCCAGAAAAGCGCCCCTTCCCCGGCAGGCCGCGCCCTGGTCTCAAGAAGGTCACGGATCACCAGGAAATTGAACATCTCCTGCGCCCGGGCGGCGCGGATGTTCTCCCGTTCGATCCGCTCCGCCGCCAGGCAGGGTGCGAACTCTTCCACGGCCAGTAGCTCCAGTTTTTCCCGCAGCGGTGCGACCTCAGCTTCTGTCAGGGATTCCGCCTCCGCCAGGTAAAGACCCTCCAGGTCGCTCCACCCCCGGATGAGCCGGACCTCGCGCACGCCACCGGCCCCGCGGCAGGCCGCCGCGTAACCCACCATCTCCACATCATTCATGCCGGGAACTTTAACGGCCATCCGCCGCACGCACCCGGGCAGCCCGAACCTGCCGAACTGTTCCAGGACGGCATCGAAGAAGGGATCGCCGTACGAAGCAAAATGAACGCGCACTCCACCGCCGGCCAGGCCTTCCTCGTAAAGCTCGCGGGAAACGGTGAGGACTGCTCCATCTGGCACGCCGTCTATACCGGAAAGCGTAAGATGCGGCCCGGGCTCCAGGGATACGGTACATCCCAGGGTCCGCAGGTACTGCGATCCGCTCAGGGCCTCCCATATGGCCGGCAGGTCCACCGGGGCGGCCCACCCGTCGTCAAACCGGGCTGTGCGCATGTAGATTTCGTAAAGTTCTTCCGGGCGGATCTCCATGCTCTCCACCCGCCGGCGCTGGACCTCAATCCTTTCCCGGGCGCGGGCCCACAGTCCTTCGGCAGTGAGCTTTCCTTCGGCCAGCTCCTGAAAATCTTCCGGTCCCACCGGGAGCAAAGAGATCTGCTGCGTGCCCACGATCATGTTGGCCTGGGCCAGGCGGGACAGCAGGCGGATATAAACCTCTTCCTCGGCACTACCCGAATAACAGAGGTTGAGAACATGGATGTCCTCGTGCTTCTGCCCGATGCGGTCGATGCGCCCGATCCGCTGCTCCACTTTCATCGGGTTCCAGCCCAGATCGTAGTTGACCAGCAGGTCGGCGGTCTGCAGGTTTAAACCTTCCGCCGCCGCATCCGTACAGACAAGGACGTCGATCTCGCCGCGCAGGAACCGCTCCTTCACCTCTTCGTGGTCCACCGGGATCATCTTTCCAGATCCGGGGTCGAAATACCCGGCTTCCCGCCCTGCATAGGTGCCGATGAGCATCTGGGGATCAGCCTGGCGCAGCCGGGTTACGATATCCCTGAGCGTATCGTAAAAACGGGTGAAGACGACGGTCTGCCGGATGCGCCCGGTCTGCCGGTCCCGGCGCCGGTTTAGCGTGTCAAGAAGCACCTTCATTTTGGACGGCAGTCCGGTAATATCGGCCATTTCCTCGAGCATGGTTTTAAGGCGGTCCCGCTCCCATTCCAGGTCAGCCGGAGTCCTGTTCTTCAACAGGGATTCGGAGGCTAAGGGCAGATCGTCCTCGATTTCATCCTCAAATACCGGATGCGCAAGCGGGAAAAATTCAGGTTCGGGTTCACCTGCCTCTTCAACGAGCTGATTTTTTAACGTGGCTACCACCTTGCCCAGGCGCCGCCGCAGGGTCTCGCGGAGCGCATACAGGCTGGAGGCGAACCGGAGGCGCAAAAAGCTCAGCAGGAAACTGACCATCTGGCGGGTCTGCTGGTCTTTACGCCCGCTGAGCTGGCCGGCCAGGCCGGCGCAGTATTCTTCCAGCCGATCGTAGATACGCCGCTCCAGCGGGGTAAAGACGATCCGGGGCACAGGCAAAATGTGGCGCCGGGGGAGGTTCTGCTGCAGCTGCCCGTTGTCGCGGTAGATTTCCAGCAGGCGCCGGGTATGGCGCAGCATCACCCGCGAGAGCGGCGACGCGCTGAAAATCAGGCGGTACATTAACTCCCGGTCCCTGCCCCGGGGAACCCGCCCGTATTCAAGCCACTGCCGCACCGCCGTCCGGATGCGCCCGTCGATGACACTTTTCTCGAGAAAATCCCAGAGCACCGGGTCCTGCATTTTCACTGCCCGCACGGCACGCCGCAGGAACTCCCACTCCTGAACGCCGGCCTTCTCCCCGCGCACGAGCCTGCCCAGGATCTCGTAATACTGCATGGTCAACGTTGGGTCGAACTGGAAGGCACCGGCCCGGTTGGTCAGGGCCAGCAGGTCGCACACCTCCACGGGGTCGATCTGCATGGGTGTGGCGGTGGCCAGCCACAGGCTGCGCGCCCTGGTCCGCAGGTAATCGCGCACAGCCAGGTAGAGGTGCCCGTATTCCGGGTGCTCCTGCAGGCCACCCTGGGGGTTCTTCCTCCGGAGCGCGTGCGCTTCATCCACCAGGGCAATGTCGAATGGTACGGCGCTCTTGAGGGCCGCTGCCCGTTCCCGGCGGGCGAGCAACCCCGTGGACACGATGACCAGGTCCGGCTCGTAAATCGACGCCGCCGCCCGGTTCTCTGCAAACGGAAAGATGTATTCATGGGAGATCTCCGGACTGGTGCGCGCCCGGCCGAAGGAAAGCAGGACCTTGGACGCCATCTGGCGCTGCCACTGCCGGGTAAGACTTGCCGGTGCGGCAATGAGGATGCGCTTCACCAGGCCCGAAAGGTACAGGGAGCGGAACGCCAGCCCGGCTTCGATGGTCTTTCCCAGGCCGACCTCGTCGCAGAGCAGGTAGGAGTGCGGCCAGGTTTCCACCAGCCTGCGCACGACGACGGCCTGATGCGGCCACGGTTCGACAGGCGCGGTCTCCATACCCACGAACCGGCCGCCGGGCATTTTCGGCGCGTCGCGCAAAACGGCAAACCGCAGCCGCTCCATGGCCGGAGGCGGTTCAACCACCCCGGAGGCGGCACTCGTGCCGTCAATCTCCACCGGGCGGTCAATTCCTTCCGCAATCCGAACCAGGCGCCGCCTGACCGCTTCCGGCAGGGTCATTACCGGCAGGTGGGGGACCCGGCCCTGCCAGAGGTTTTCAAAAGCTTCCACGGCTTCATCGACCCGCCGGCGGTCCGTCTCCCCCCACCAGTCGCAGTGGACATCGATATTCTCGGCATTAAGGATAAGCGCCGTTTTTGATTCGTTGAGCGTACCCGCCCCGTACAGGCGGTTGCCGAATTCATCGTGCAGAACAAACCATTTTTCGTGCACGTAGCCGTCGTCCACCGCATCGAAGGGAAGCGGCTCGCCGGTCTCCCTGTGCACCCGGAAAGCCACGCGCACCTCCAGGTAGCCGTGGGCCACCATCCAGGCCAAAAGCGTTACGCCGTTTTGCACGCCCTCCGGCCAGGACGCAGGCCGGTCGAGCTCACCATTCAGCCTCGCCGCCAGCCGCTCCCTGTCACCGGCCAGGATGGCCCTTATGTCTTCCGGTTCCAGGTCGGCGCCGACGATGAGGCGCATTTTGCCCCGCCGGCCGGCAAAGGCAGAGAATCCCGCTGATGCGGCGGCCAGGGAGGACGAGCGAAAGTACCCGGCCACGCGGTCGTACCGCACCGCAAGGCGAAGGGCGGGTATGTAAAAATCGTGCAGCATGTCCACCGGGCGGCCGTCGATGAGAGTCGAAGATGTTTTGTAGGAGAGGAGCCAGCGGCGGGACCGCAGGCCCTTTCCTTCCGGAGAGGAACCAGTTGACTCCATTGGACTCTTCCCTCACTTGAGGCCGAACAGGATTGCCCCGGCCTCCCTGCGCAATTCTTCGTCGGTCATTTCCGCCGCCCATACGGAGAGCAGATCCAGGATCACCTGTTCGCGCGCCGGTGCGTGCTGCGCCAGGTAAGCGCGGGCGACGGGAACGTCGCCCTCACGGTAGGCAAGAATTAAACCGTGAAGGACGTCCCACTCCGTCTGCGGATTGTCCATGCGTTTCTTGCTGCGCTCCTCCGGCCGGGCCAGGCGCAGCTTTGACCCGCAGCGGACAAGCGGCGCGTGGTAACCGGTCTCCTGCGCACTGCCGCGCCCCGTGCGGCCGCCCCGGATCTCGTCGTTGATGCCGGTCATCCGGCCGTTGACGGCATACCCGGCGGTTTTGACCTCCAGTTTAATGCCAAGCGAGCGCGAGAGGTTCAGTGCCTCGTCATAGGGAAATTCGGCCAGGCCGAAAATACCGTAGAGGGTCAGGGCCATGGCTGCTTCGGGATTCAGGTCGTCCACCTGCAAGCGCCCCTGCGTCAGGCGGGCGACCTGATACTGGGCGACCACCGCGCTGGCCTCGTTCATGGCGCGGGTGGGGCTGACCGGCTCGTCGCCGTCGAGCACCGGCCAGTGTTCGGAAAGCACACGCAGCGCCCGGCCGTAACTGGCCACCATCTCATCCACGGGGTTTAACCGCAGCCGCTCAAACTCCTGCAGGCCCTGGCGCACGGCTTCGCGCACGCGCTGGGCCACCCCCGTACCGCCGAATCCCGTCCAGGTGGCCGGCGGGCCGCCTGTTTCCCGGCGCTTACGGCAGGTAAGGAAGATGGAACTGGCGGCGGCGAGGTTGTCCATAATATGCTGTGAATGCGCGAACTCGGATTCTACCGGAAATGAAGACGTTATTGTCCAACCATTTTCAATAAGCGACCGCGTAAGCGTTTCCCAGGCTTCTTGGGTCTTATGGGTAAACATGATGGTCATGATGCCGTCGTCTTTGAGCACGCGGCGGCACTCGGCAAAAATCTCGCCCATCAGGCGCTCGTATTCCTTTTTCGCCCCGGCGGCCGACCCGTCCCGCGCCGGGTTGGCAACGGCCTCGTCCGTCTTGTTCGAAAGCCGCCGCCGGAATAATTCCGGGTAGAGGTCGTGGAGGGTGCGGCGCTGCCAGACATAGAAGTAGTCGGACAGCTCCGCATACTGAACGTTGTTGTAGTAGGGCGGGTCGATACAGACCAGATCCACCGAACGATCGGGGAGTTCCATCCGGGCAGCCGTGCCGCACCGGATGGTCACCGGCGGCGCGGCCCCGTTGAGCTTCCGGTGCAGCGGCGCCAGCAGTTCCGCCATTCCTGCGTAAGCGTCAATAACCTGCGATAGCGCCCAGGCCGCGCCCGAGTTGGGGCCGGTAAAGATCATCTCCCCAAACGTCCACTTTAAAGAAAAATCGTGCCGCCCGAATGTCCCCGAGACGATCGCGCGTTGGGGTATCCAGCGGGTTTGCTTACTGTTATAATCGACACATTTATCAATCATAAATTGAAGGTATGTAACAACTGCCCGTCCCCGCTCCTCCCCCAGCTCCCGGAGGATTTCCGGCTTGAGGCGGTTGAGCTCCTCCACCAGGATGAGGTGCCCCAGGAGCTGGCGCGGCGTGAACATGTCGCACCAGCGCGCCATGCCGTAACGCAGTGGTTCCATTGTCTTATGGCCCTTTGGAATGCTCTCGGTGGGGATGAGCCCCTGCCGCTCCCAGCCGGGCCAGCGTTCGGCCAGGCGCCTTTCGGCCTCACGCAGGGCCTCAAGATCGCGGTCGTTGGGCGGCCGGAAAAAGCGGACCTTCTCGGTCTTAATTTCACCGGCCCGCTCGCCGCTCTTGTAGCGCTCGGGCCTGCCGTGTTTATCCAGCTTCGGCTGGTAGCGCACGGCCACCACGCAGTAAAGCCGGTCCTGCCACCTGCCGTGGGGCGAGGTGCCCCGCGCCTGAGCTTTGATTTCTTCGGCGGAGATGGCCTGGCGGCAGTGGACGCACAGGCCCACGCCATCCTTCACCGTGGCGAAGTCCGGGTCCTCGCCGCTCGGCCCCCGGTTGCCCTTGAGGCGGTAGGTTTCAAACCTGACCCTGCCGCCCCGCGGCCGGCCGTCCGTGACAATGCGCACGCCCCACTTTTCGCCTTCTTTCGACAGCCAGCAGGTGTTCAGCAGGGGCGCTTCGCCGCCGCAATGGGGGCAGGTGACCTGGCGAACGTACAAATATGTGGTCGTATCCTCCCGATCATATTCAACAACTAAATCTGAACACTTGCTTAAATGCTTCTCCAGGACGCGCCGCTCGTCTGGGGGCAATGGAAACGTACGAGGGAATACGGAATAAACCCTTTCGTTTAAAGTATCCAGCAGCCTTTGCCCCCATTTCTGAATGTCGTCTGCTAATTCGACTCCGTAGCGGGCGGGATAATCAAGGGTGGCATACAAGACCACAGCGGCTACCGGGTTTAACTCATTTGCAATCACGCGATACCCAAGTCGCAGTGCCTCAAAAGGAATTGAACCGCCGCCGGCGGTAGGATCCAGTACGGTTATGTCAGGGGGCTGCCATTCCGGTTGATGAGAGTAGGCACGGGAATACCCGTAGAGATTTGGAACGCGGACACCTGCACTCTCAGCCATTTCAATTAACGCCTTGAACCACGCCGGGTCAGCTGCCACCCGCTCAACAAACAGCACATCACCCTCTACTGGTAGCGGTTCAGGAAGTGGCTTACTTAAATCCTTCCACTTTTGTATAACTGGATGCTCGTCTAGAAGAGGATTCTTACCGACGATCTCTTTGATCAGCTTCCTATGGCCTTCCCTGACCTCCTGTTCTCGTTGAAGCGCCCTCGCGACCACAGAATCTACTTTCAGTATCTCCTGTCCCAGGCTGTTTTTGTTAATACGCTCAACTAGCCTTTCCTCCAGCATCCACGGCTCCCCGTTCACCAGCGCCTGCACTTTTTCGATGCCCAGCTGGCGGAGAAACCAGTCCGGGTCCGTCCCGGCGGGCAGGAGCGAGCCGAGAACGGCGGCGCGGCTGGGAACAAGCGGGCGCCGCGCCCACCAGACGTGGAGACGGTGGGTAGGGGGCGCCTTCCCGGTATCCCGCTCCCGCTGGGTCTCCGCGCCCACCTGGTGGCAGGGGAAACCCGCCTCGATAAGGCGCATGTCCGTTCCGGACCTGTCTTGCTGCGCCATGACCCAATCTCCTCTCTCTATTCACGCAACTTTTCAAGCAGGTGAAGGATCTCCCTGTCCCCGGGCTGGCCGCCGAGCATGATCCGCATGCCCGACCTGGCCCAGCGGCTGGCCGCCCCGCCGTACTGGGTCGCCCGGGTCAACCAGTAGACCGCTTCCTCGCGGCTGAAGCGCTGCACGCGCCAGGCGATAAGCTCAACCCGGTCCATGTCCCTGACGCCCTCCCGGAGCTTGAAGATGAGCGCTAGCTTGGCGCCCGCCTCCTCGTCAAGGGGCAGGTTGCCCCGGAAAGTGATGCCCCCGTTGCCAAAATACCGCTGGAGTTCGAGCGGGATCCCGGCATGATCGCAGACGCGGCTGACAATGTTACGGATCACGGGCAGGCAGCGGCGCAGGGGCTGGCCGTAGAGCAGACCCCGGTCCTTAAGAACCGCCCTGCCCGGAACCCCGCCGTTATTTGGGGCGTCATCCGCGCCTTCGCCGCGCTCTTTGATTACCAGGACGGGCGCCGGTTTGTCCTTATATTCGGTTACCCTCAGGACCCAGGGGGCGCTCTTCAGCAGGGGCTGGATGCGGTGCTGCAGGTCATGCCACAGGTCCCGGCTGGTGTTTGACTTACGGTTTGCCATTTGATCCGCCTCGCCCTATTGTTTTTTCAACTCCTGGATGAATAGGCAATCATCATCCGGATCGGCTATTTCAAGAATGGCCTCGGTTTGTTCGCCCTGCTGTACCACGCCGGCCAGCACTTCAAAAAGCTCGCCAAGAGCCTTCATGGATTCCGGGGTAACGCCGGTCAGTTGAAGCCGGATCAAGCCTCCGCCGGGAAGCTCCAGATCAATCAAATCCATACTTTCAATGGTGGAGCGGGCGCCTTTATTGTAGAGGCTGCCCAGCCGCCGGAGCAGCGGCAGCAGCTTTTGGGCTCCTTCCTTTCCTTCCAGGACAAACCTGCGGCGGCCGGCGGTCACCCATCCCCGTTCGGCCGCTTCAGCCGGCGTGATCAGGACGTCGCCGGGTAAAGGGGTGTAAAGGGCTGCGGCGGAACCGTAGATGAGGTCGGGCTTTTCCTTTTGATCCGGCGCGCCGCGAAAAACGAAAAGCTGGCCGCTCTTCACCAGCGTCACCACGGCCTCCTCCAGTTCCCGGGCGGGAACCTCCCCGTATTTCCCGGCCATGCTTTCGGCAACCTTCTCCACCGTGGAAACGCCGCCCTGGGCAACAGTATAAATCACACCCTCGCGCACTTCAACCGGGTCCACCTTCTGATTTACTGCCCAGCCGCGCTGGTTGGCCCCCTGGGGGGTGATGAGCCCGTAGTCCCCGGCAGCCAGGTCAACCCCCAGCGGAATATCATTTTCCCGGTCGTAAAATTCGGCCGGTTTCGCGCTTTCCCCGGTATCCATGCGGAAGACGCACCAGACGCCCTTCTGGACCCCGGCCCGCACGATCTGGTCGAAAACTGCGGGGCTCTCCAGCACCGGCCAGCTGCGCACGCGGTAAAAGTTTTCACGCAGCTCCTTTAAAGTTACGGCGTCGCCGTGCTCGAAGAAAAGCTTGCTCAAGTTCAGGAGGTCGGCCTGGGTTGTGCTGCTGCCGGTAAGAAGCTTGCCGTCCTTGATCAGCGCGTCACGGATCAGTTCGATAAAGGGTGCCCCGCCTTCGCCCCCGGCAGTCTTTATTTCCCTGCGCACGATATATCCCGCCGCTCCCGGGTAGTAGAAGCCCGTATAGATTCTCGAAACATCGGTAAGCAGGGCGTTCTCGCGTTCAGCGTAGCGCTTCCGAAAATCTTCATCTTCCAGGCGGCGGGGGTTCACCCCGTAGCTCTGCGGCTTCTCCATCAGGAGGCGCATGGCCATGACCTGGCGGGCAGTACCCTCAATCCGCTGCCGGGCGTCCCGGACGCGGGTGTTTTCGAAGAGCCCGTCCTGATCGTTTATCCCTCTTACCACCACGGTTTCCGGAACGAGGAGAAAGATGAGATTCTGCCGCTCCCGCGGCCTGTTCTGGCCTTTTGTGGTCACCATGGCTTCAACATCAATGGTCCCGGCAGTTAACGAAACGACCCCGAGCACGGGCCGGTCTTTGCCGTCGGGCAGGTGCTCCGGCAGCGAAACATCATGCTCTATATGGAATAAACCCGCCCCCCCGGTGACCACCTTTCGCGCCGCTGCCTCCAGCAGCTCCTCCACCTGGGCAGCTTTTAACGTCCTGCGGATTCTGGCCAGAACGCTGTTGATGGTCGGCTCTTCGCTGGCGAAATATTTCCCCTGCTCGTAACGGAGGTAAAAAGCGCTTTCGCTGATCTCTTCCAGCGCCGTGCGCACCTGCGGCGGCGTTAAGCCGGGGAAGGAAACGTCAAAACAGGCTTCGGACTCGGTGAGGCCGAAAATTCTGGAGCCCAGGCCCTCTTCGCGGCCGACCAGGCTGTGCAGGAAAACGGTCTTCCATGTATACTCATAAAGGGGGTGGCCTTCCGGATGGGGGTTGCGCCGGTCGGCCAGTTCCGCGTTGCTGTGGCCGCCCTCCAGCGTGCCCGTATCTACGCCGCCGATATCGGCGTTCAGGACAAAGAGCAGGTCCGAGCTGCCCGTGCGGCCCAGGATTTCATTAACCACCCGCTCCTCGCGCAGGTCAAGGTGGCACGCGTGGATCATGGGAACGGCCTTTTGCTTCTGCCACAGGCTGCGCACGGCCAGGGAGAGAACCCGGAGGACGCCGCGCGTTCCCTGAAAGTTCTCGGCACTGGCCAGCTTCTTATTAAGAAAATCAACGAGGGTCGGGTGGAACGGGTAGTTGGCAATCATCCGGCCCTTGAAGTCATCGCTGGAAGCCTCCTCCGGCAGCAGGGCCGCGTTCCGGCGGTACATCGCCATGTACTCCTCGGCAGTTTCCCGGGCGGCTTCCCGATCTATGCAGGCAAACAGCCGTTTGGTGAGGACGGACGAAATTTCCGCCGCCTGCACCGGCGTGACCTGGACCGCGTCACGGGCAACCACGCTGGCTACGCCTTTCACGGCCCTTTCCCCAATCCCCAGAGCATCATCCTCACCAACCTCTTCGCCGCGTACCTGGCTGATGAGCCTGGCCAGGTGCTCCGTCTGCCTGGCAAAGGCATCAGTTGTGCTGGCCAGCGTGAGCACCACCGCCATCCCCGGATGGTTGCGGGCGTAGCCGTGAAGAGCCATTAAAAAGGCGGCCAGCTGGCTGGCGCCATCGGGCCGGGCCGCTTCAAGCCGCGCCGCGTACTGGGCCAGCTCGTCCAGCAGGATGAGGACCTTACGACCGGCAAACACCCTGTCGAAATACGTTCTGCCGGGCGCGGCATGGGAGTTCGCTTCATCCTCAACCTCGCGGTAAAGGTTTTCTCCACCGATCTGGTAGGCGATCTCGCCCCAGAGGGTGTAGGGCACTAAAGCCCTGCCCTTCGGCTTATGCACCGGAATTTCATCACCCGCCACGCCAACGACGGCGATCTCGCCGGGCTCGGGGAGAAGCTCCGGGTCGAGGATGTCCCGGGTGATGCTGCGCAGCTCCTTACCTTTGTGGGCGATGTGCGTACAGGCGATCAGCGTGTGGGTCTTGCCGCCGCCAAAAGCCGTCTCCAGCCGGTGGATGGCCGGAACGGTCATATCACCCGCAATCCGGCCGAAAACTTCCGCCAGGGTCAGCCGCAAGCCCTGGGTCGGGTAAGTAGCTTCCCGGAAAAAGAGCTCCGCATTGGTATAAATACTATCGATGACACCCCGGCCGCTGCGGTAAAACTCGATGACCGGGCTGAGCGACGCCGTAAAAACCTCGGGGTTGAAAGTACCGGCCAGGATCTCGGGCCGCGGCTTGCACGCATCCAGCACTGATTTCACTTTCCAATATCCTCCCGTTCTTAGCTCCCGGTTTGCCGTACGGACTTCGTTCTTATCCCCCGGCCTGATCTTTGCAGGGTTAAGCTGGTTGCCGGGCAAAGAGTGCTATATAAAGTTAATCATGTTCAATTACAGCCAGTTCTGGCATGGGAAAGTGCCGCACGTTCTTCGTAACCAGAGTCAGGGAATTTTCCACCGCCACCGCGGCAATAATGGTATCCGAAATGCTCAGGGTGATGCCTTTTTTCCCGTATTCCCTCCGGTACAAACCGGCCCGGCGGGCCGTTTTGTATCCAACAGGATAAAAAAGCAGGGCTTCGAAAAATTCTTCTATTTTAGGCAGTTCCTCGGGCCTTGCTCCCGAAAAAACCTCGGCCACTGTAACCGGACAGCATGCCAGGGGGCCTGCTTCAACCAGTCTGTTAAGCATATCTATTGCTTCTTTTCTGCCGCGTAAAAAATCTATTAAAATCGTGGTATCCAGTAAAAAACCATTAGTGGCCAAAAATCTCCCTCCTCCGGGCTTCCGCTTCCTCCCTCAACCGGCGAACCCAGGAGGAAACATCTTCCGGCCCGGCAAAACCGGGGTAATCCTCTTTCTTGAAAACTCCGGCAGCCGACTGTAAAGCCTTCTTTTGTTTTAACCGGAGCAACTCCTTTTGCGTGGCTTCAATAATAAACTTGCTCCTCTGCCCCTGACCGACAAACCTGTCCAGCTCAAGCAGCAGGTCGACCGGAAACCGGATTGGGGTTAGTCTGGTTTTTTCCAAGCCATCACCCCCTTGTATATACCCTGTGTATATTATATAAATATATATCACTGAACACAACTGCATTTTCCTGTTCCATAAAAAACTCCTTATAATGGGAATGTGCAGGTAGTCCTGTCCAACTGTTTTCTACCTCCCATAATAAGGAGATTGAGCATGGCTTTTGTATCCACCACCAGAATCCCCTGCTTCATTTAAGCGGCCCCTCTATAAGGTCAAAAAATATTCTTCAGGCTTATTACAAGATCCGGAAATATACTCACTTTTATTTCATCGCCTTCTGTGTAAATATCCGGCCTGCCGTATCTATTATTGTCGCCCTGCACAAATACGCTGACCAGCTTTTCTTCCGGCTCCACGATCCAGTATTCTTTCACACCGGCTTTCTCATATTTATAAAACTTTTCCAGCCTGTCCTTCCTCGCCGAAGATGGCGGAGTAATCTCAACTATCATATCGGGGGCGCCTATACATCCCCGCCCGTCTAATTTGGATTGGTCGCAGACAATGCTTATGTCGGGTTCCACCACTGTTTTGATATCCTCATCGCTTTTTTCATCACCATCCGGCAGCCTTACGCAAAATGGCGCCGGGTAGACTTTACATGGCTTACCCGCCAGATAATTTGCTATCTGCCTTGAAAGTTCCATCAAGATTTCCTGGTGAATCCTGGATGGAGCGGCCTGCATATACAGCACGCCATCAATGATTTCACACCTTTCTTCTTCCGGCAATGAAGCATAATCCGCATAAGTATAATAAATTTTCGTTTGCCTTTTATGCTGAAACGGCATGGAATGCACTCCCTTTCCACAACTCTAGCGCTTGCTCAATAAGCATGATATCAATTTTCAGACATTTTGTAAACAATTGCTGGAAATAAAACGGTTTTTCATTGCCGGCCAGCAGATGATGGGCACCCCTCGCCATTGTTTATGCTAACAGGAAATGGTATAATTGACTTATGCAAATTCCGAGCATTTTCCTGAACCCCGCTGTTGAACTGCAAACGGCAACTTCCCTGCAGCCGGGGCAAATGGTGCAGGTGGAGGTCCTGAGGGCGGAAAACGGTCTCGCCACGGTGCGCATAGGCGGCCAGATCTTTACGGCCACGGGGGAGATACCTTCCCCGCCGGCTACGTTCTGGGCCCTGGTGCGTGAGGTTACCCCCGAGACCCTGCACCTGCAGCACCTCATCGGCACACCGGACCAGAACGTAGCACTGACAACCATGGCCAAAGTCCTGGGCATGCCCGCCGGCCCCGAAATCACAAAGCTGCTGCAGGAAATGGTCAAGTGGCAGCTGCCCCTGGACCGCTCCCTGGTGGAGATGCTTTTCTCTGCAGCCAGGGATCTACCTCCCCGGGAGCGGGCGGCCTTCTGGGCCGCCCGGGTGTGGCTGGAAACCCTGGATTTACGCTTTGACCCGGGCAAGGTGAAGCAGGCCCTGGACTACCTCCTGGGAAGCAAAGAAGCTACACCCCGGGGGCAGGAGGTGTTGAACCAGGCGGCACCCCTTTTCCCGGACCAGGAAATGGTGAGCTTTTTCACCTTTCGCGGGAAGGGAATGCACGGCGAGCTGTATATGGTGGACAGCCGGGCCGGTAAGAAAGGTGAGCAGGACTTCCCCCTGGCCCTGGTGGTGCGGGTGGAAACCCCGGTTCTGGGGGAAACCTGGGTTTACCTGACCCGGGGCAGGGCGGGGCTTACGGCCAGGGTGGCCGTGGCAGAAGAAAACTTCGTCTCCCTTTTTAAAAAGGCCGCCGGGGAGTTAAGGGACAGGCTGGCCGCCCTGGGGTATTCCATTGATGATATTCAGGTCACCGCACGAAAGATCTCCTGTATCTGCGAACTGCTGCGCCCCCACGAACCGCCGCCCTACCGGCCCGTAAACGCGCTGGTGTAAAAGCGAAAGGAGCTGCCGCCATGTCCCAGGATAAACCAAAGGCTGCAGCCGCCCTGGCCTACGACCCGGAAAAGGATGCCGCTCCCCGGGTGGTGGCAGCCGGGCGGGGTTATCTGGCCGGGTTAATTGAAAAGCTGGCGCGGGAAAACAATGTGCCCGTTTACCGCCATGAAGAGCTGGCCCTGACCCTCACCGGCCTGGGCGCCGGCCGGGAAATACCGCCCGGGTTATACCAGGTGGTGGCTGAGATCATTGCCTGGGTATACAGGACGGAGAAGAAATTGAACCTCTCCTGACTGAAGTTATCCGGGCTTCTATTGCTAAAAATTCAGTTATATCAGGGATTCGTTGATTTCCGGCGTTTCTCGAAAAAATAAAAAGCCCGGTTCCCCCGGACAGCTCTATAAAGACTTCCAGAATTCCTCTTCGGTTATTTTTAACTGGTATTTAAGAATCTTCCTCCACAAGTTAGCGGGAATTTCCTTTGCCGTCGCATGGCTGACCCTGGTACGCAGAACTTCACCCGTTGTCAGAACCTTTTCATAGTACCAGTGGTCGGTATTCCTTATCATGTACCAGCTGTTCTTTTCGCAATATCGTTTTAACTGGCCAAACGTCGGAGGCATGACAACTTACAACTCCAAAAGAGACTTGATATCCTGGTCGTTATTGCACAACCATACCCGCAAAATGTAAGGAAAATGGGCCTTTCGGTTAGGAGCGTTTAAAAATAGTTCAGGACGCTTCATATAGTCTTCCGCGTATATCTTTATTTCCCGAACAAGCTCCCCGACTGCTTCTTCGAAAGTCGCCGCGTTGACTGCTATTCCCAGTTCATCCAGAGCCAGAGTCACGGAGCCATCTTCTTCAGGCAGAATTTCGGGTTTAAACCTGTACGCACGCAAGATGTCCTCCTGCAGATCCCGGCGAACCAGCAACACCTCTTCTGCCTGCCGGCGCTTGATCAGCGCGGGTAAAAAACGGTGCCAGACGTTATCAAATATTTCGGTTAGAGATTTGCGTGCTGCGGTAAATTGGACTTCGGCCAGCATACCCATCTCACCTTCCGCCTCCAGCATATCAGATAATGTACATTCTGTACAACCCAGTATATGCCGGACGCGAAGAAATTATAACGACAAGAACAAATTAGACTGCCGGGAGTTGCAATTTTATAGATTTTTGGATGAAAATGTGGTCAAATCAAAATCCGCCGCCCCTTCATATCATGATGTGGAGGTGCAAATTCCGGGATTACGAGGAGGGGCGACAAATATGTCAGGCAAAGGAGTCACTGCCGGTACCCACCTGCTGGTGGAAACGGCCCTCAGGCGGCTGCATCATTTCCAGGGCGATACCCTGGTGCGCACCTACCCGGTGGCCGTGGGTAAACCGGAAACTCCCACACCCACCGGGGACTACCACGTGATAAACAAAATGATCAACCCCGGCGGGGTACTGGGTACCCGCTGGATGGGACTGGATATTCCCGGCGGTAATTACGGCATTCACGGGACAAATAACCCCGGCTCCATTGGCAAGGCCGTTTCCAACGGCTGTATCCGCATGTATAACCACCACATTGAGGAACTCTTCCCCCAGGTGCAGATCGGCACCCCTGTACGCATTGTAACGGGGGCAAACGCTGCCCAGAGCAACCCCGGGGAAACATACGTGGTCCAGCCGGGGGACACCCTGTGGCAGATTGCCCGCCGCTTTGACGTACCCCTTTCCACCCTCATTGAATTGAACGGCCTGGCCAACCCCCATGAAATTTATCCGGGGCAGGTGATCGTCATCCCGGGCCGGTAAACGGCCATTTATTTCCTCTGGTATTATCCGCCTGCCAGATTTAATATAATTTAGCAGTGGAAAACTTTGGGCGGCGCTCATCCATTCTGCCCTTCCGAAATGACAGCCGCCGCCCACATTTTAAATTATACCCCAGGAACTCGATCTGGCAGGTGAACATTTTGGTCACGGTACTGTTAATGGCCCTTTTTGCCGGTTTGAGCACCTGCCTGGGTGCAGCGCTGGTGCTGATCTGGGGCCGCCCGGGGCGGCGATCCTTTTCCTTTTTTCTGGGGCTGGCGGCGGGAGTAATGCTGGCGGTGGTGCTCCTGGATTTAATCCCGGCAGCACTGGCATACGGAAGCTTACTCCAGGCCATTCTGGGATTTGCCGCCGGCCTTTTATTGATGACTGCCCTGAACCTTATTTTTAGCCCGGAAAACCGGGCCTGTGTCCACGATTACCGGTATTTAAAAATGGGCTACCTCATTGCCGCAGGCATTGCCCTGCATGATTTGCCGGAAGGGCTGGCCATTGCCGCCGGGTTTGGCGAACCTGCCCACCTGGGCCCCCTGCTGGCCCTGGCCATCGCCCTGCACAACATCCCCGAAGGCATGGCCACCGCCGCCCCCCTGTCGGCCGGGGGGCTTGCCCCGGGGCAGGTGCTGGCCTTAAACGGCCTGGTAAGCCTGGTTACTCCTTTCGGCTGCTGGCTGGGCCTGCTGTTGATTAAGGCCTCCCCGGCTTTTCTTTCTTCCCTCCTGGCCCTGGCCGCGGGGGCCATGGCCTACATCGTTAAAGCGAAACTGCTGCCAGAATGCCTGCGCCTGCACCCGCCCATGGCCTATCTGGGACTTTTTGGGGGAATTGTCCTGGTGGCCTTTTTAAATTTAAAGGCATCTATCTTCCCGCTATAACCTTTTCCGGCCAAAAATTTGCCGGCTCATTGTTGCTATCCAGTTCCAGTGAAGGTAGATATGCAGTACCACTAACACCATAATTACTACCGCTAACCACTGGTGGATCTCCGTCCAGGTATGGCGGGCGAAAATAAAGACCGCCTCTTCGCCGCGAAATCCTCCCCGACCTCCTCCGGGAAGGATTAACCACTTCACAAGCCCGGATACGGCGAGCCCCAGTCCTGCCAGGAAAAGAAGCCACCCGAGCCAATAGTTGAGCCATGCCCGCAACAAATTTAGCCCCTCCCGTCAATCCTGTGCCCGGCCCATGATACCAACTTTGTACCCTCGTTCAGGCACCCCGGCCGGCATTACGACCAGCGCTGCCGGAACGGTTTGGCCCTACCGTCGTACGGCTGACATTTGCCTTTATTCGCTCAGCCATGATCTGCTTGCACTGGTCGGCCTGCGCTTGTGTAATCCTGCCATCCTTAAGCAGTTGGTCGATTTGAGAGCTTCGCTGGCTGACTATAAAGTTGATCAGCTGTTCCTCACTTATACCTTTTTCGGCTGCAATCTCAACCAGCGACTTGCCGGAGTGACGTGCAGTAATTAACGCAGATACATCCATTCCCAGGAACTGCGCCACCGACGTATTCATCGTGCCTGCTGTCCGCCCCAGAGCCGCACCAGCCATTATGCCTGCACCGGTGGTATTTGGTCCGGCTACCTGCACATTATACTTGCCTGCCCATGCTGGCGGACCGCCCGCAGCCATTGCTTTCCCGGCAGGTAACCCCGCCAGAAGCATCCCACTGAACAACCCCGCTGCACTTACCACTGCCATCCACTTTTTAATTTTCATGATTGGTCCCCCTTTCAGGTTAGCTTTACCAGAAATTATATCAAGCAGGATTTACGAATCTGTGACTAAAATATTACGAATTTGTTACATCTGGTTCACTTTTTTAACAAAAACCACGCTCCCCCGGCCATGAGCAGGGTGCCCACCACACGGTGCCATGTGAAGGGAAGCCTTTCCAGGCCGAACAGGCCCAGGTGATCAATTAAGCTGGCGGTGAGTACCTGCCCGATAATAATCGCCGTGGTGGCCGGCGCCACTCCCACCCTGGGAATGCTGCGCATTACCAGATAGACGATCGCAACCCCAAGGATACCACCCAGGTAGTAATACCACGGCGCCTGGGCGTAGTCGGCCAGCCGGCCGTCCCCCAGGCGAAAGCCAAACAAAAGCACTGTTACCAGAGCTAAACCCACCAGATGAACCACAAAGGTGGTTTCCAGCAAGCCGAGCACTTTGCCCAGAGCCGCATTTAAAGACCCCTGCACGGCCATGGTCACCCCGGAGAGGGCGGCAATAGCCAGGGCCAGCAACCTGACGCTCAATTAAGATCCCCTCCACCTTCATATCTTTCAGGGCGGGACCGGTGGTCCTTAAACCCGCATACTTTCAGCTCCCCTGGACCGTACCGACCGTAGCATGGTTCAACGCACGTACGGTGAGTAACCCAGGGAGTCCAGGGTGCGTTCCAGGTATTCCCGGCGAATGACCTCCGGATCATAACGCACATCCACGGTGCCATTTTCCAGGAAAACGCGCACCTCTTTCACCCCGTCGAGCTGGATCAGGTTATGTTCAATTTCTTTACTACCCTGCTCGTCCCACAACCCGCCAACCCGAAAAGTGGTCATAACGGAATTCCCCATGAAATTTCGCCCCCCTTTAGATACTGTCGAATAACTATCGGGGCGGCGGTCGTCCCCCGTCGCTCCGTGCTCCGGGCCGGACGAAACATCGGCTTGCCTCGGAGCAAACCTGGCAGCGCTGCATATGCGCCGGAAGTATACTTTTCTTATGAATAGTAACAGCCTAAGTAACCCAATCATTATATCGATACTGGTACCAGCGCGATTCGCGCTGCCGGTTTGCTAACCTCGGCAGCGCCGTGTTTCGTATCCGGCCCTCCGCAATGTCGCTCCTTAAGGGACGACCGCCGCCCATCTAATTTCTGGTTTTGCAACAGTATCCTTTAAGATACTGTCGCATAACTAACCGGGGCGGCCCAGCACTATATACACCCACGTTGTTAATGTTCTTCCCCGGGGCAAAAAATATGTGCGGCCGGCACCATGTGGAGCCGGCCGACTTATCTGGATCAGGCCCGTTTTTCTTTTTCCAGATGTGAACCCCACTTCACCACTTTCTGTTTTACTTCGCCACCCCCGGCGGGAGGAGAAGCGGAAGGAGAAACGGTTTTCTTTGCATCCATGGTTGCCGGAACTGCCGGCGGTGGCCGCCGGGGTGGTGCCCCCTGAGCACCCATCATGCTGCCCAAAAGGCTGAGCAGCACGGCCGGGTCGGGCCCCTGTCCCGGCTGCTGGTTCATCAGCGCCATCAGCAGGGCCGGGTTTAACGGTAAAGGAGGGGCATTCTGCTCCGGGGTGGGCGGTTGACCCGGCGGCGGGCCGCCCGGCATGCCGCCCATCATCTGTAAAAGGGTATTGAGCATGGGATTGGGGTCCGCCATTGCCGCCCGGGAAACTACGCCGCCCATTTGCTTATTCATCAAGCTCACGATCCCCAGCAGGTTCAAAAGCCCGAGCATCAGCATGGTGTCATCGTGGGTTGCTCCCTGTTTTGATTGATAATCCAGCAAAGAAAAAAGTATATGTTCCAGGTTATGTCCCGCTGCCTTTTCTTCGGCCATTCATTAATCCCCCTTCCTCTATCAGGTATATTCACCTCCTGCGCAAAAGTTGCTGTCACCGGATAGGCTTTTACGACGTAGTATAACTTAGAAAAAGCATTGCGAAAGGAGGAAAAGAAGGTGGCAGACCAGGCGCTCCAGCCCAATAACCCCTTCACCCTGTTTCTAATTCTTATCCTTTTGATACTTTCCACCAGGCCAAACGTGGAACAACAATTAGCCCAGCTGACTTCGCTGCTCCATGCCACCCAGCAATCAGTACAGATATTCCGCAGTGGAATGGAGACCTTTCATGCAAGTCTGGTAAACCCTTCAAGCCAGGTGGGCCGGGAATAACTTTTTTGGAAAATGGTGTCAAACTTTAAGGCAGTAAACATAGAATTGGTATAAACAGGGAAAGGAGGTTTTGTAATGCCGGAATTTTACGGTGGACAGTTTCACCCGCTTTCGATCCCCTTCTTGCTCATGTTATCCACCAGATCGGACATGGAAGACCGTTTAAGCCAGCTGGCCTCTTTTCTTGAAGCCACCCGGAATGCCCTTAAAACCATGCGCGCAGGATTGGAAGCGCTGCATGTGAGCATGATGCAGCTGGCCGAAGGGGCGAGCTCAAGCCAGCCCGCCACACTTCTGCCCGCCGACATCCCGGTAGGCCCGGAACCGGCGCCCCCGGATGAGGTGCAGTTTCCGGACGTCAAACTGCCGGAAAACAAAAACCCCTAAAAATACCTGGGGGTTCCCCACGAGGAACCCCTTTTCTATTCAAGTTTGGTCTTTAGCCGGCTTTCCCCCGGAAGAGGCGGCAGGTCCTTCATTTGAGGCCGGGGCGCTTCCTTCCGTGGAAGGTGCTGCCGGGGAACGGGGAGGGTTTAATGGACCCAGCAGGCTGCCAAGGAAATTGGCCAGCTGAGGAGGCGTTTCCCGATTGCCGGACCGGGAAGACCCGGCAACACCCTTTCCGCCGGCCTCCACTTTTGCTTCCTGCCCCTGGGTCCCGAAGCGGTATCCCATGAGATTGATCAGCCCCATCAGGTTCACCAGGCTGAGTAAAATAAGGGGATCCGTTGAGTGCCCTTTTTGTTCCAGCAACTGAAAAAGGGTTGCCTCCAGACCCTGATGTTGCCCCTTTTCCCCCATTTGACCTCCCCCCTAAAACAGTCCCGGCAGGTGGGGTAAATTTATCCCCGTCATTTTGACCACTTCGTCCTTCAGCTGCCTGCGGGCCTCGGCCAGGGCCTCGTTAAAGGTATCCCGGACCACCGCCGCCAGTTCCCCCCGGTCCATTAAAGCCGGAGCAGTGGGGCCGAAACTTACCTCCAGCACCTGCTGCAGCCCGTTCACTGTCAGGCGCAATGCCCCCTGGGGTGCCTCTTTCGTAACCACAATCCGCCGGGCTTCTTCCTGTAACTCCTGCAATTGCTGGGTCAGTTTGGGCGTGTTGAAGAACACCATTTTTCCCTCCTGTGGATACCTTTGGACAAAAAGAAAAGCTGTGGTGAACAGCTCTATTTGTCGAAAATGCAAAATAGCGCTTAATTCTTTAACTTGTTTTATATCGTTGTAGAGCCGTCATTTATTTACTCCTGTTTTCAGGCCGGAAAACCTCCGATACACTCAAAGCTGGCATCATCGATCTTGACCGTGTTGGTGTTTCCGGTAGCCGGGTTAAAGGTGAAACGAATCAGAGCAGTACGGGCACCGGCTGGGGAAACAGGTATGTTCAGGGTAAACTGCTGGTAGTTGTTATCAGGAATGTTCACGCTGCCAATGCTCTGGATGGCCCCGTCAATCTGCATACCGTTGCGGTCAAAGAAGCGCACCTCCGCCACCAGGTTGAAGGCACTGACGGGGGTAACGGGAGCAACATTTTCCCGGGCCCAGAAGGTCAGCCTGTAAGCCCTGGCGGGAGCTATACCCCGGCGCACGGTCTGGAAAATGGCCGCGGTGCTTGCGGGATTCGCGACTCCCAGTTCTGCGGCAAAACTGCCAGTGCGGGCGACGGTAGTGGGAGCGACGTTGGTCGTGGCGCCCCAGAAGATGGGCACGTTGCCCGCCCATTGTTCAAACCCCGGGTCTTCCAGCAGGTTGCCGGGAGGACAGAGTTCGGGAGACGGGCAAAGTTGCACGAAGATCTGCCGCTCTTCCACCACCTTGATCCGCACGATAATCACACCGGTCTGGTGCAGGCGGCTGGCCCGTACCAGCTCCCAGGTAATATCAAACTTGGGTTTGGGAAACTGCACCATTACATCATCTTCCCGGAGCACAGCCTGGGGCTCCTTGAGCTCAATCATCTTGGTGAAAGGAACGTTTTCGGCAAAATGTTTTACTTCGTCCCGGTTATTGACGTAGAAGATTTGCTTGTGCAATACTCCGCTGACAATAACCTTTTTTACCACGGCTACAAGTCCGACAATGTCCTTGAAATGGTTTTTCCATTCGTTATTGATCTTGGGGAACCATGTGCTGATGCTCTCGTGAATGAATACCGGCTCGGCCTCCAGGTCTTCCACCCGGGCGTCGATGTGATCCACCTTCTTGGCCAGCTCGGGCAGGGTAACGGTGCTGTCCACCAGCACCTGCACCTCTTCCTCGGCCAGTACCACCGGCACCTTGATCTTAAGGCACAATACCTCTTCCGGCTCGGTATAGACATACTCGATGGGCATTAGATTTACCTCCTTTGGGATAACATGCTAAATCAACCCTTGGCAGGGGGACAGGGAACCTTGATTACATCACCGGGCTGCAGGTTTTGCGGGTCCTTGTTCGGATTGGCTTCTTCGATAGCCTTTACAGTTGTGCCGAACTGCTGTGCAATTTTCCAGTAAGTATCACCGGGCTGGACCACATAATCAATGGTTTGACCCGGCGGGCAGACCACGGGAGGGGCGGGAGCCACGGAGACAACCACATCCCGCTGCAGCGACTCGGTCACCTTGACCGTTACCTTGAGCACCACTTCCAGGGTGACGTTTGGTCCCTCGGCATCGGCAGAAACAAACTCCACCACCGGGCGGACATCCACGTCCATGCCTTCCCGGGCACCTTTAATCTCCACAAAGGTACGGAAATTCAGCCGCCGTTCCAGGGCGTGGACGGCCTGGTCCGGCTTTTTAGCCACGTAAACCACGTGCACTTCCACAAAGCCGCGGACGATCACTTTATCATTAATAATCTTTGTTTCGGTGACCTTAACTTCCTGGACGGTAACGTCGATGATTTTCTCTACATCGGGCTTGGGGTCCGGAGTCTCAAAGGTATCCCGGAGCACCACCTGGGTGCTGTCCTCTCCCACCACATGATCAATCTTGAGCCTGGTCATGGTGGCCTGGACACCGGTGATCTTCGTAATGACATTGACCTGCCTGGGCTCGGTAACAAAGGCCGTCAGCATCAAGACCACGTCGGCCCGCAGCCGGTCGCCGTCCAGGATATCCACATCGGCACTTTCCACCTTGACATCCACCCGCACATCCATATCCGGTTCGGCCCCGGTTACCTCCACAAAATCGCTGAAGCGGAAGGTCCGGTGGAGCTGGTGGACGGGCTGGTCGGGCTCGGCAGCAACGTACAGCACCTGGATGGTCACCGTGCCGTCAATGATGACTTTATTTTTAATGATCTTCTTGTCGGTAATTTCGGCGGTGGCATCCACTTCCAGGATTTTTTCTACCGGCGGCTTTTCGTCCGGTACATTAAACTCCTCGCTGACGATAACCTGCCTGGTCCCGCTGCCTACCACATGGGCCACCTTAATGGTATCCATCTCACAGGTGGCGCCGGAGGGACACATGGTAACCACGTCCACATCCTGCATCTCCGTCACTTTGACAAAAACACTGAGGATAGCGGTCACATCAAACTGCCGGGGGTCGCCGGGACTGCGGGTGATGCTGACATCTTCCACCGAAACCCTGGCCGTGACATCCATGCCCGGCCTGGCCCCGGGAAGTTCCACAAAAGCGGTGAAGGAGAGCTGCTGGTGCATGTGGTGTACCGATTGGGAGGGTTCAAAGGCCACGTAAACAATCTGCAGGGTCAGGGTCCCCTCCACAATTGCCTTGTCCGGAACCAGTTCAATTTTCTTGATCCTTGCCGATTTATCTGTGGAAAGGATTTTTTGCACGTCGGGTTTTGGGTCGGGTACGGTGATTTTGCCGCGAACCACGACCTGTTGCGTGTCTTCGCTAACCACCTGGTTGACCCGCAACCGTTCCGTGGCCGGTGCGGCGGTTCCAACCATGGGGCATACTCCTCCTTTCAAAGAGTGGTCTATAATATATATATGAGCCGTGCCAATTAATGTGCGGAATTTTGGCAATCCCCCAGAAAAAGAAAAAATCCCCCGGTTAAATGCAAACCGGGAGATTTTCTGGATAAATCCAGTTAACCAGTGAACATCTGCACAAAAATCTTGCCGTAGCGGGGACTGGGAACCACTCCGATACCGATCTCCTTAAAATTGGCGTTTAAGATGTTGGCCCGGTGGCCAGGGGAATTCATCAAGTTTTCATGGGCAATATCCACTGTAGGTGCACCCGCCAGGTTCTCGCCGGCGTAGCGATAGGTGATGCCAAACTGGCGCATCATTTCAAAGGGCCCGCCGTAGGTGGGAGAGGTGTGGCTGAAATAGTCTTTTTCCACCATATCCTTCGCTTTGAGGCGGGCCACCTTCACCAGCTCCATGTTTACCTTTAACGGAGCCAGACCGTAACGCGCCCGCTCCTGGTTGACCAGCTGGAGCATCTGCTGCTCGTCCACCGTAAGGCCGCTTACCGGCCCGGGCTGCGGTACCGGCCGTGGATCAGGCTGCGGTTGCGCAGGTTGAGGCGCGGGCTGAGGTGCAGGTTGAGATGCAGGCCCCTGCTGTGACAACCCGCCTTGTCCACCCACCAATAGCTGCACTATATACAGCCTGGAACCCTGCCGGGCCACGCCCACTCCTATGCGGTCATATTTGGTGCCCAGTATATCCTGCTGGTAGCCTGCAGACTTAATTAAAGCCCGGTAGGCGCTGTCCACCGATTGGGCCAGAACCAGGGTTTGGGCGGCATAAGTGTAACTGATCCCTTCCGCTTTTAACAGCTGGGGCAGTGAGCCGGACAATCCGCCAAAACCCCTGTCCGCCATCTCGCCGGCCCTCTGCCGGGCCAGTTCCACCAACCGGGAATCGGTCCGGAAGGCCGGCAGGCCTTTTTTGCTCCTCTGCTGGTTAACCAGGGCCAGCATACGGCTCTCTTCCGGAGTTGGGGTTGCCTCACGGGCGCCCAGGGTGGTTTCTGGAGCGGGAACTTTTTGCCCCTCACTGCCGTCTAAATAGTTAAAACCGCAGGGGACGGCGGCTTGGGCCAGGGACGGGGAAAGAAACAGCCCCAGCAAAAACAACACACCTAAAACCACACCAGCCAGCGACTTCAAGCTTTTGTTCATGATCACACTCCTTTTCTTTTTTACGCCCTGGTTGTCCTGGCGTTTTTATCTAATCTATCAAAAATCGCCACTTTACGGCAAAAGCGCTATTTCGACGCAATCTGCCATGAAATTAGCAGTAGATCCAGATTTCATCCTTTACTGGCTGATTATACATCTTATGCGTATACTGGGGGATTTTGTTATTATTTTCAGCTGGGGGTAAAAATAACCGCTCCCAGCCCCTCGGTAACGGCCAGGCATTCCATCCCCGCTTCCCCCTTAAAAAAGACGGTCAAGATGAACAACCCCCGTCGAAAGGCTTTGCGAAAACGCCAGAACAACAATTCATCTATATTAGATAATACCTTCATGACCACCCCTTCGCCCTGCAAAAACAGGGCATAGCGGCCGTCGGTCTGGCGTGCGGTCATTATCTGAAAGGACCGGGAGCGGTCAGTCAGGGCATCGAGTTTTTTCATATAGCAGCGGGCCAGGCTCACTGCTTCCTGACGGGTATCAATCAACGGTCCAATGGCCGGGATTTTTCCCCCCAGCATTACCAGGGCAACCTCCGCACCACCCGGAAAGAAATGATCAATCACCGCCGCTTCACCTCTGGCTACGACCTTTGTTCAAGGCAACAAGCTCTAAAACTCTACCTCCAGCCGGGAGAGCACCTGTTCAATGCGGTTAAAAACCGTGTATTTATCAGAACCGGCAAATAAAAGCCCCACGGCCCGCTTTTCGCGATCCAGCACCAAGGAACCGCTATCCCCGGGCCGGGAACTCATATCGGTGACCACCTGGTCGGTAAACCAGCCCTTTTCGTCATTACCTATCTCCACTTCCAGGGTCACCCCAACAGCGGTAACGGTACCCTCGGAAATCCCGGTGGTACGACCGCTTTTCATCACTCCCTGACCTGGGTCCACCCGGGCCACACCTTCCACCTTCCCAATCTCTAAAATCTCATCGTTAATTAAACCGGGGCTGTCCGGACGGGCCACGGCGGCATCGATAATATTGCCGCCCCGGTAATGCTGGAACATTTTTAACTGGTAATGGGGCCTGACCAGGCGGACCAGCAGGTTGCCCGCCCTGACCAGAGCTTCTGCCACCGGGCATTCGGCCTCCTGGATGCTGCGCAACAGGGGCGAAAAGCGCAACAGCGTGCCAATGCGGTCCCCGGCCTGGCCGCCGTCATGGGGACCGGGTTGCAGGATGGGATCCCCTACGGCCGCCCGCCCATCCTTCCCGTCGGTGGCATTGGCCAGGATGTGGTTGTTGCTTAAAATAAGCGGCTCCCTGGTGACCCGGTCCTTCACCACCGCACCAAAGGTACCGGCGCTGATTTTATAGTGGCCGATGCTCATTCCCGGCTGCGCTGGCCGCTCTTTACCTGTACGCAGGGAAAGCAGCCTGACCTCGCCGATTTCTATGATATCGGTAGGCAATCCGTCAATGTAAGCCGGCACCTGTTGTGCGCGTACCAGGCCGCCGGACGGCACCTTTTTCTTTACAAAGATAATGAGGGCGGGGCGATTGGTGGTTTCGCCGGACACCTGTTTAAGGCCAACTCCTACGCCGGTTACATTGGGCAACCGCAAGAGCTTTTCCCGGGATTTTTTCAGGACGCGAAAATACTTTTCCATAAAAAAACCCCTCCTCAAGGTCCTTGTGCCATCATATGCAAAAGGACTGGAAGGGGTGACGCAACCTGTTAGCAGTGAGATAAGCGGTACCTATCAATAGGGTGATTTTGGCAGCCCGAGGCGGTATTTTCCCCTGGTTTCCACACCGCCGATTCCGGGAAACCCGGTTATGGTCCCGGCTATAATGTCCTTTAAAGAGATCTGATCATATATTGAGGTATAAGCAATTTTTTCCACCACAAACACCGGATCAAAAGTATGAATGAGTACCCGGTGGGGTGAACTGGCAAAGTTAGCGCCCGCCTCCAGTATGGCTTCATAGTGCGACTGGCAGGCCCCGGCAAAAATAACCAGATCATCCCGGCTTTTTTCATACAAGCGTGCTTTTTTTACCGCTTCCACAAAATAACGGGAGTTGTGGTAACCGTTCAAATCAGAAAAATTTTGAGTATCCTTTTCAATACCATCGTGACCGGTAAGCACCAGTATATCGGGGCGGTGTTTTTGCAACAGATCGGCAACCATCCCGGGCTGGTTCTCCTCATCGATGTGGTAGCCGGAAGCCGGTATGCCCAACTGCCGGTAGGTAGTGAGGCAGAGGTCCAGGTAGTCACCGTCGCCATCTATATGCAATACCGAGCCCGGAACATCAAAAGTGCCTAAATTGGAAACCACGTCGTTGCTCCGGACAAAACGCTGCCGGTCCTGTTCCCGGCGCTTAAAAATGCGTTTCATGTGTTCGTGATTTTTGGTCATAAACGAATGCCAGAAAGCAGCAACCTCGGCCGGTTCAAACTTGCGCAGGTCCTCTAAAGGCGCAGTGGCACAAAGGCGCTTATCCAGCCCTTTTAAACGGGCACTTTTTTTACCATCTTCTTTCACAGTTAACTCCACCACTTTAAAAAAGATATCGCACCCGTATGAAATCCGCCCCACTATGTCTCCAACCCTGATTCCCTCCACGGCGGCTTCCTCCTCACCTTTTTATCCCCATTTTATGTTGAAGCCTCTGGAAAGGGTGAGGATATCTGGTAACGAACGCAGTATGGTTTCATAAATTAAAAATCAGTCGGGTGAAGAGAGGAGATTGCCATGCTGGTAGCTGTGGTTCCGGTAAAAAACGAAGCCTTACGGTTGGAAACGGTTTTAAAGAATTTGCTGGCCGTACCCGTGGACCTGGTGGTCCCCGTACTCAACGGTTGTAATGACTGCTCGGAACAAATTGTCCGGGACTTCCCCTCCCAGCTGGTAAAACCGCTGGTTTTTGCCGATGCCCTGGGCATTGACATACCCCGGGCGGTGGGAGCAATCCAGGCCAAAAAGCTGGGCGCCCGGGCCGTCCTCTTTGTAGACGGGGATATGGACGGGGACATCGTTGACGTGTTGCGGGAACTGGCCACGGCGGTTACCGCCAAAGAAATGGACCTGGCCTTAACCAACTGTTACCCCGCCGAAGAACTGGCCCGGCTTTCCGACCTGGCCAGCTACCTGCTGGAAATACGTCTGGCCTTAAACCGGGAACTGGGCCTGGCCCAATTAATAGGGCCGGCCTCCCCCTCCCACGGCCCCCATGCCGTTTCCCGCAGGTTCCTTAGCCAGATACCCTTACGGGAACTGGCCGTACCTCCGGTAGCTCTGGCTCTGGCCGCCCAAAAAGGCCTGAAAATTGGGGTGGAAGCCATCATTGCCCACCGGCACCTGGGTTCCCCTTTTCGCACCGCCGTGCATGCCCGGCGCATTGCCGAAACCATTATCGGCGATTGCCTCGAGGCCATCAATCTGGCCCGTGGCCTGCCCCGGGAACGCAGCCTCAACGGTGTAACATACCTGGGCTACCACTCGGAGCGGAGGTTTGATTTGCTGGAAGCTTTCAGTTTGCGGGAAGACTTGACATAATCAAAATGAAGGACCTTTGGCCACGAAGCCACTGGCGTTCTCAAAAAAAGCGGCCTTCCGGGTGATCACTGCCCCGGAAGGCCACCATTCCTGGTATTTACGCCTCTTTTTCAAACATATCCTTGCCGACGCCGCACAGGGGGCAAGCCCAGTCATCGGGCAGCTGCTCAAAGGGTGTGCCCGGGGGGATGCCTTCAGCTCCTTCCGCAGGGTCGTATACATAACCACATACCGTGCAAACCCACCTGTCCATGTTCTCACCTCGTAAGATTTTTAACCGCAACCTCTCCCGGGGGAGGCAGGGGTTCAAGCCAGAACCTTCTTCTGCCCGGCCAGCCGGAGAATGTGTTTCTGTTCTTCGCGGATTAACTTATCCACGGCTGAACGTTCCTGCTCCGGCACCAGCTGGCGCAGCTCGTAAAAGAAAAGCAGCGAATCTTTTTCAAAGCCAATGGCCATATCCAGCGCCTTTTGGGGATCACCCGCCTGGCAGGCTATTTCCCCTGGTTTAATGTCTTTGGCAAAGACGTGAGCATCCAGCAGCACCCGCACATACTCTTCGTATTCTCCGGGATAGGTTTCCGGCGGGTTATAATTCTCCAGGCCGTCGAGCATGCGGGTAAAAAGGGCTTCGTGTTCCTTTTCCTCTGCCGCCAAAGCCAGCATTATTTCCTTTACCCGGCCGTCGGCGGCCTGTTCGGCCATGGCCCGGTAGAATTGCTGACCCTTTTGTTCAATCTGCCGGGCAAATTCCACTATTTCCCTGGCCCGAAAAAACCACATGGGGCATCCCCCTTTCAATTTAATAATTTTCACAAAGCAGCTCGAAAAAGGCCTGGGGATGGTTACATACCGGGCATACTTTCGGCGCCTCGGCACCCTCATGGATGTGTCCGCAGTTGCGGCACTTCCAGCGTACCGGCCCTTCTTTCTTGAATACGTTTCCTTCCCTCAGGTTCTGCAACAGGGCCCGGAAACGCCTTTCATGCTCCTCTTCCACCCGGGCCACGCCTTCAAAAAAGGCCGCAATCTCGGTAAAGCCCTCTTCTCTGGCCACAGCGGCAAATTCTTTGTACATGGTGGTCCATTCATAGTTCTCCCCTTGAGCGGCTGCTTCCAGGTTGGCCGCCGTATCGCCAATGCCTCCCAGGAATTTCAGGATACGCTTGGCGTGTTCCTTTTCATTATCGGCCGTTTCCTGGAAAATGGCAGCGATCTGCTCGTAGCCGGCCTTTTTGGCCTCGGAAGCAAAATACGTATACTTGTTGCGGGCCTGGGATTCCCCCGCAAAAGCAGTCCATAAATTTTTTTCCGTACGGGTACCGGCAAGCGGTTTCATGCAATCATCGTCCTCCTTTTATTTTGCACTAATTTAGCAACCCAAAAAATTAAATTTCAACCCCATTTACCCTTGGAGATATGGGTCTGGATTTCGGCTTTGGCCATCTGGGCCAAAATGTGGGCCTGTTTTTTGGCCGCCTGGAACACGATGAGGCAGCCGGGGTCCAGATTATCCTTGATACCTTCATCGGCCAGAGCTTCCACCTTTTGCATGAGGGCAATCAGTTTGGCGTGGAGATTGTTGGTGTAGCGGGAGCGCTCGATGAGCCTGGCTTCTTCATCAGTCAATTGGGCGAACTTTTCCCGCGGCGCACCACATTTGGGGCATTTTTCCGGGGGCTGATCTCCGTCATGGATGTAGCCACAAACACCACAACGCCATTTCATTGATTCTTTCGCCTCCTTCGATAATTATTTTCGATAATTATTTTGAAAAACCCTGCTTATAATTCCCCTCTTTATATTATAGTAATAATTATCCTTACTATCAAGGTTTATTTTTCCATTTTGGCTGAAAAATTTTTAATAAATTTGTCGAAAAGTGTGCCGGCCCAACCGGAGAGGAACCTATTTTGTGTGTTTGTCGGCCACGCTGAAAGCACCGTAGGCTTCGGGTTTAATCTTGGCCTGGAAGCCGCTGCCCGTAACCATGCCCACCACTTCCCGGATCAGGTCTCTGGTTTCACCCTGGGTACCCACGTCTATGTGGATTTCCACCTGCAAATCATCCAGGCCGCACTCGGCAAGATACCTGGCAATTAAGCCGCCTAATTCCAGACTTAAGGCAGTTTCGTAAAAGATTTTCTGCCGTAAGCTCTTTATTTTGCGCTGGAGCTTTTTGCGGTAGTAATAGCGGGCACCCTTACCCAACCGGTGGACAATAACAGCCGTGATGAAACAGGTTTCCTGTTTCACCTGGGAATCGGAGCCAATAATAATCTTATAAGCCGAACTGGGCAGGCCGGTAATATAACCCATGATATCGGCCATCATTTGTTCAAAGGTTAACCTTCCTTTAGTAGGACTGGTAAAGTACATGGCTACCTCCCCATAGCCTCTTAATTCAGCATTCCCTCAGGCGTTGCCGGCAGGCCCTGGCCAGGGCGGCAAATTCTTTCAGGCCCAGGGTCTCGCCCCGGCAACGGGGATCAATACCGGCCCGTTTTAAAACTTCCTCCCAGGTCGCCCGGGTCCAGCCGGGAAAAATTCTGGCCCCGGCCAGGGCGTTGGCCAGCGTTTTGCGTCGCTGGCCAAAGGCCCCGCGCACCAGGGTGAAAAAAAGATCCTCATCATCAACCGCCACTTCCGGTTCTTGCCGTTTGGCCAGCCGTACCACCGCCGAATCCACTTCGGGCTGCGGAAAAAAAACCGTCCGGGGAACACGAAACAGAATCTCCGGGCGGCAGTAATATTGCACCGCAACAGTAAACGCCCCATAATCTTTGCTCCCAGGCCCGGCCACAAGCCTTTCAGCAACCTCCAGCTGGATCATGAGCACCATTCCGGCAACACCGGATTGACGTAAAAGGTGCATGATTAGAGGGGTGGTGATGTAATAGGGGAGATTGGCCACCACTTTGTAGGTTGTTGCTCCCGTGACTTCCGCCACCAGCCGGTCGAAATCTACTTTCAGGGCGTCTTTAAACACTACAGTGACATTTTGTAGTCCGCCCAAAACCTCTTCCAGCACGGGTAATAGCCTTTTGTCCAGTTCTACGGCCACCACATGGAAGCAAGTGCCGGCCAGGGCCGCCGTGAGGGTGCCGGCACCCGGGCCAATTTCCACCACTACATCCCCTGGTAAAAACCGGCTGGCTTTCACGATCTTGCGCACCATATTTCCATCCATTAAAAAGTTTTGTCCCAGTGATTTGCGCAAATGAATGTTGTGCTTTTCTAAAATGGCCCTTACCTTGCCGGGAGAAACCTGCTCGGACACACGTAAACCCTCACTCACCAGTTATTAACATATTCATATTATACCCTATTTAATTTCCGTAATAAATTAAAAAAGGGGGATTTCCCCCTTTTTTAACGAGGTTTTAACATTCACATCAGCTCTTTTGTCCGTTGAACAATTATCCGGGCTACACCACATTATTCCAGGACGTAAACGTTCACCCGGCGGACACCCCAGCGCCTGGCCTCGGCTGCACTTTCCATGAAAAGGTCAATCCGGTTCCCCCGGATGCTGGAACCCACATCAAGAGCCGTGGCATAACCATAGCCCTCCACGTAAAGGCGGGTACCCAGGGGAATTACCCGGGGATCCACTGCCACCACGCCATAACGAGGGGGTACTCCGGAGGCAGTGTTGTTACCCGAATAAGTATAGGCTGTAGCCACCATATCAATCACCCGGTTGAACCGGATGTCCCGGCCACCCCGGGAAACCTGTTGTAGCGTGCCCACCCGGACAACCCGGTCCACGGGGGGTGTAACCACCTGGCTGGCCTCCATGACCCTTTTAACCTCCCGGCCGTCATGGTAGACCAGCACCCAGCGCTGCTTTTCCTTTCCCTGCCGGCCGGCCTGGACTACCTTTACCTGCCCGCGCAACAGGTTGGGGTCCGGTTCCCGGCGGATCGAATAAGGAACGGGAACCACTATCTCCTTGGCCACCTGGCGCACCCTGATCACGCGAATGGTCATCCCCGAACGAACTTCCTCTTCGGGGCCGGGTGTAACTATGTCTTCCTTGCCCGGTAGAATCTTTGCCTCTTGAAGCGCTTCCCGGACAGTGGATGCTGCAGTGAGCAGTTTTAAAGTTTTTCCGCCGGCAGTTACCGTAACCGGCACCGCCCGTTTAACTACCACCCGCATTCCTTCGGTAACCGGCGCGGCAAGATCCGGTTCCACCCGGTCCCGGGGACCCAACTGGATACCTTGTGCTTTCAAAAAATCTCCTACTGTATCGACCCGGGTTTCGAGAGTAATTTCCTTTCCGTCCACCACCAGGGTAATATTTTTTTTCGCCCAGGCATACCCGGCAAAGACCAGGCTTCCCACTACGACCACGAGTAACAAACACAGGGACAGCAATGTGAGGCGGAAATTACGGGGATGGATACCACCACGAAAGGGATTTTGCGGGCGACCGAGGGTATACCATTCCACATTATCCCTCCTTTTGCATTTGCTGTCGCCAGTTAGCTGAATCACCGGGTATTATTCGAGGCGCCAGAAGTATTTTCCTGCCGTTAAAAAGAAAAAGTTATGTCGATAAACGGCATCAGGTTGTTGGCACATCTTAAACTTTTATGAGGTTGCTGGCAAAGCCTTTTGCTTTATCCTATGCAGGAAGGTTGCAAAAATGAACTGGAGCTTCCCTTGTTCCCTTAATTGTTCTAAATGAAAAAAGTCCCGTTTTTACGGGACGACTTTGTAACCGGGCACTGCGTCTTTAATTCCCTCACCCTAGCCATGGGCGTCAATTTTAATGATCACGTCCCTGGGAACGGCTCCGCCCAGTTCCACCTGAATGGTTTTGATGATGGCGCAGGGCACCGGGCAGTCGGGATGCTTCAGCCTTTTGCTGGCCTTCTGGTATATTACCGAATCGATCATTTTGCCGAAGACATTGCGGCTGCAGTCCACCTCGGCCAGGTCCTCGTTTAAACTGCGCAGGTCCTGGCAGGCACTGATGATTTGCACCCGCACTTTCATCTTGCCTATTTTAGTGACTTTTATCACACTGGTAAACCCACAGGCGCCAGCCATAACTTTGGCTTTGGCCATGTCGCCTACCTCTCTTCCCGGAAAAAACCTAACTTAACTAATTAATTATAAAATAAATACCCTGGTATGGCAACGGGTGAGAAGACTAGTTGTCAAGGGACAGAGAAAATGTCACCCCTCTTGATTAGTGGGTAAGATATTATTGTGAGGTAGAGGTATTGCTTTTTTAGCCGGGTTAACAGGCATACGACGCCAGGGATGGTCTGGCGCTGGCTTATGAGCCTTACTTGCCGGGGCTTTCTTAGGCTTTTCAGCCATCACCTTTGGTGGCTGGGTAAGCTCCCGCAATAAGTAGCGGTTACCTCCATATAGTGCGCTTAAAGAACCATCCAGGTGGGTAAGCACTTCCATTTTAGCTCCCGGGCGCAAGGGGACTACAGAACCTTTATTATCTACCAGTTGGTAGATACGGCCTAGATAAGATATAAGATATGGAGGAACCGCGGGAAGCCTTGCGTTCTTGCCGCAGAGACAGAATTTGCTCCAACTTGGCTGGAGGAGGGCAAGGCTCGTAAGCCGGTTCCGGGCAGGCTGGTGTAACGGCAAAACGCCGGTTAAACCTCTGGATAAAACCTGGCAGGAAGGCATTAGCCTCTTCCAGGGTGGAGACACCAGCCAAGCGGAGCTCAACTACCAGGCGGCTCTGTAGAGTACCCCAGAGGCGCTCTATGCGTCCTTTAGCCTGGGGGGAGCGAGCGGGGATATGATTAATACCCAACTCGGCAATGGCTCGGTCAAGCTGGGTTAAAGGGGCAGTTTGGCCGGCCAGCTCCTCCTCGATGGAGAGCTTGTCCTTCTTAGGCGAAAAGAAAATGGTATGGCGGTCGCTGTATAAACTTCTGGGCACTCCGAAGAATTGTAACAACACCTGAAAATAGCCGAAAAGGCTCTCATTAAGGGTGAAATACAATCCCTGAACTTTACCGGTAGCATCGTCAATAGAACCATGCAAAGTAAGTTCTGGGCCGCGATCCTCCAGCCAGGCAAAAGGACTGGCGTCAAACTGGGAAAGGAGGCCCTCCCGGGGCATACGGTCACGAGACTTTTTACGCCGCGGTGACCTGTGGGTATGGGCCAGAGGAATACCAGCCCCCTTCAGGATCCGGCCAATAGTCTTAGCAGAAAGAGTTATATCATAGAACTCCTCCAGAAGCTCGGCTACCTGCTGACAGCTAGCATCACGAAGAGGGCCCCGGGCCAACATAACAACCTTTTCTTTAGTTTCTTTAGGCACGGCATGCTTGGGAGTCCGACCCCTGTTCTTATGAGCCAGGCCCGCAACACCATCAGCTTTCATCCTCTCCTTCAAGCGGATTACCTGGCGTTCACTTAAGCCCAGGACCTCAGCAGCCTGCCTGTTGGTAATCTTGCCTTTGACGGCCTGTTCAATCACAAACACCCTGCGCGACTCTTTAGCACTCAAAAAGATTTCTCCTCCCATAGTGACATTTTCTCAGTCCGCTTACAGGGTGACAATATCATAGTCCGGTGACACGGGTGAGAAGACTAGGTCCGTGTCAAGATTCAGCTGGTATCTCTACAAAAAAATTTACCGTAATAAAACCTCACCGCTTAAAACATAAGCTTCACAGCGGCGGCCTTGACGCCCACTTCTTGGGTAGCTTGCCAGACGATCATAAGGTGGTGGATAACTAGTATGCTCCCTTTGGTCATCAGCGGGATTCCAATAACCCTACCGGCAAAAAAAGAATTTAATCATAATTTTTAGGGATTTTTATTTAAGTCCTATTAATGTGCTTAGTATCTTGCTTTTCAGTTGGGCAAAACAAGGAGTACCGGTTAACGAAAAAGAACGAGGAAAGCCAAAAGGAACCTGTATTTCCTGAATTATCCTTCCCGGGCGCCGGCTCATAATGTAGATTCGATGTGTTAAAAGCAATGCTTCTTCGACATCATGAGTAACGAATAAAACGGTTATCCTCAGCTTTTGCCAGATGTCAAGTAAAAGCTGCTGCATGGTTAAACGAGACAGGGCATCAAGAGAAGCAAAAGGTTCGTCCATCAGTAACAGTCGGGAGTTCAGTACAAGCACTCGAGCTAACGCTACCCGTTGCTGCATACCGCCGGAAAGCTGGTCGGGGTAATAATATTCAAACGAATCCAATCCAACTATCTGTATATACCTCTTCACCAACCTGGCAATATTCTTCTCCCCCCTGCGCTTGAGACCGTAAGAAATGTTATCCCATACGGTGAGCCAAGGAAAAAGAACGACTGTTTGAAAAACCACCGCCCTTTCCGGAGAAGGTTTTTGGACGTGTTTACCGCAAAAGACAACCCGACCCCGGTCCGGCGGTACAAACCCGGCAATTATGTTAAGCAATGTGGATTTTCCGCAGCCGCTGGGACCCACAATGCCTATGATTTCTCCTTCATCCGCATAAAGGTTGATTTCATCCAAAACTTTTAGCCTTTCCCGGCCAAATTGGCCGGGAAAGGTCTTGCTTACCCCGTCTATAAGCAGGTAATGCCCTGTTCCGTTCTTCATGATACCGCACCACCCGCCCGCGGTTGGTATAATTTAAACATGGTAGTAAGAACCAAATCAGTCACCCGTCCCAAAATCGCTATACAAACCATGGCAACTATAATCATATCAACATGACCCAGCATGCGGGCATCCATCATTACGGCTCCCAGACCCTGGGCAACACCGGTGAGTTCACCCAGCACCAGGTAAGCCCAGGACAGCCCCATACCCAGTCTCAGTCCAGCTACTACGGCAGGGGCTGAGGCCGGTATTATTATCGTGGTGAATAGGGATATCTTATTGGCCCCCAACATTCTTCCTGCCCATATTAGCTGTGGGGGCACCGAGGCCGCACCCTGGGCTGAGTTGACATAAATGGGGAAAAAAGCAGCCAGGGCTATAAGAAACAGAGTTGTTCTCTCTCCCACCCCAAACCAGACCATTGCCACTGGAAGCCAGCCAATTCCCGGAATGGTCCGGAAAAGATGTATCGTGGGATCAATGGTTCTCTTTACCGCAGTAATACGCCCAGTTAAAAAACCCAGGGGCAGCCCTATGGCCGCCGCTAAGCCAAACCCGGAAAAAACTCTGGAAATGCTAGCCAGGGAGTGATCCAACATGGTGCCTGAATAGGGTGTTAGTTGCAAGTTTCCCAAAGCAAAATCAAGGGCAACTTTACCAATCTCCATTGGTCTGGGCAACAAGTAGCCGGGGATATTGCCATCTACCGTTACCAGGTGCCAAACAATTAATAACAGGGCGGGCAGGGCTAACCCTAACGGGTTAAGCCTGCCGTCGATATCTGGCCAACATAAAATTTTAGTCCCCGATTCTTTAAATAACCTCATTTCCCCATATTTTTCCGTGCCTCCTCGACAAAACTTAGATCGAACAGCGCGTCCACGTCCGGCATTTGAGAAATCATTCCCAGTTCATTCATGCGCTTGGCAAGGTTTTTTGCGCGCTGGACATACTCTTTATTCAAATCCCAGGCAAGCTCCATGTTTCCGACAGCTATATCCAAAACTTTCCGGTCCGTTCCAAATCGGGAAGCCAGATTGAGCCATTCCTCCGGGTGACTTTTCAGTTGCTCCGTAGCCATGGCGTGGGCATTTACCAGTTGCTGGATAAGCCGGCGGTTGTTTTTAATTTTGTCGCGGGTGGTAATCATAACCGCGTTAATGGTCCCGATATCTTCTCCGTAATAAGGATAGGCAAGTATACGCCCGTAGCCGTTAACAACGGCCAGGGAGGGGTACGGCTCTCCACTTAAGAAAGCGTCTACAGCTCCTTGGGAAAGGGCCTGCCCCATATCGAAAAAGTCAACCCGCGTGAGATGTACGTCTTTCTCTGGATCGAGCCCCGCCCGCCTTAATACTTCCAGTAGCAGGACATGGTGCATGGTACCCGGTACATAAGCGATTTTCTTCCCTTTTAAATCCGAAGGCTTATGAATTTCTGAATCTTTTCGCACCACCAGCGCTGAACATTTGTTACAAAGACCGCAGACAGCTACCACCGGCTCACCCTTGGAAGCCGCGGTAAGGGCAAGGGCCACGGTTGAACCACACATGTCAAGACTCCCTGCCAGCAAGGCAGCCTTTTGGTCGCCCGGGTTTGTAAAAGGTAAAACCTCTACCTGATATTGATCCGCAAGATACTTTTCATATAAAAAAGGTTGAATGGTTTGAGCGGTTTTCCAAGTGCCTACCCTGGCTTTTGTCCCCGGCGCCGGGGTTTTGCCGTTACAGCTGAGCAGGACAACTAAGGAAAAAGTCAAAACTAAAAAAATTAGTATTTTTTTCATTTTTTTTAACCTCCATCCTTAAATTTTTAATGCCCAGCGCTATTCCTTCTCTATGGCTTGAACCCTAAGCCATATTCAGCATAAGGTAGTGCCAGCCTCCATTAACAGAAGTTATAACCTGCCCTGTTAAACCACTTCTTTGCAGTGTCCATGTCAAAGTTCTTCCATTCACTACGATAGTTCCTGGTATCCCGTGGAACTGCTCCGACCTCCACCACGGTAACGTTTGCTCCCCATTCCATGGCCAACTGGGATGGGGGGTGTACACATATATCCGGCGCTTTATAACCTGCGGCTAAGCGAGTTACGGCCACAATCTGGGCATGCCTGCGCTCGGAAATGACCGGAAATTTTCCCAGGGGAGTACCGGGGATAGGCACCCTTGCCATGGCCCCGGTAAGGGTTGCACCGTACCTCATAGCGGTTAGAAACACGTCCGCCAATTCTTCATTAGAATGTTCGATTCCAACGGGTTCCACCAGAAAGGCTAGCTCTAACGGCGAATTTTTTACGATTTGCAGGGTAGCCATCCTTTCTTCTGGTGCAAATTTGGTGTCGATACCCTCCCGGAGCCTGAGGGAATGGTAGACAACCTGAAATCCTGCTTCTAGTAAAACACCCGCTCTTACATTGTCAAGTTCACCGGTATTTGCCACCAGCTTGTAATTCCCGGGTACAGCGGCTCGGATCTTTTTGGCCAGTGCGGCCAGTTTTTCAATATTGTAAAACTGGGTAGTACGCAAGGTGATCCATTTTGCCCCGCCTGATACTAACTTGCGTGTAAAATCCACCACCTCGCTCGCATTCCACTCGCTTTCCTCTTTAATAATGCCCCATTTATCGCCAAAAGAGCAAAAGTGGCAGTTCATGGGACATTTTTTAAAGTCCACCCCTATAGAGGCCCAGACGCCCGCCCGGTTTTGCGTAATTTCCGCAGCTACTTCCCGGGCAACCTTGCCCAGCTTATCGGCCTCTTTAGAATCGGGATCAATATCAAGCAGTGCAATAATGCTTTTCCGGTTTAAAACTTTTCCCTGCAGCGCACTTTCCCGGGCTTGCTCAATCAGTTCTAAAGGACGCAAATTAAAAGACCTCCATTCATTAATTAAACTGTTATAAATTATAGCATCATGTGCGGTCTTCAACGGTTACTTTCTTTGCTTCCGAAAGTAGCAGGCCTATTATTCGCCTGTATTCTTCCAGGGTATCAATCCAGCGGCAGAGGCATTCCTTGCCTGCTTCCGTGATACGGTAAAATCGTTTGGCCGGCCCTGTCCGGGAGATATCCCAGGAAGAAACGACTAAGCCCCGCTTTTCCATAGTCTTAAGGGAGCGGTAAACACCGGCGGGGTCCGGCTTATAACCGCCGAACATAGGTGTTTCGGCCAGCTTTTGAACAATTTTGTAACCGTGGAGATTTGTCTCCGCCAGAATTGTCAAAATGGCAGGCTGAACCATTTTGTCCAGGTAATTGCCTTCACAGGGACAATTCTTAATTTCCAATATAAGACTCACTCCAATAATAGACTTAGTCATATAGTTTGGCAAAAAAAATATATTGAAGCAAACAAGAAATTGTTATTACAGTATGGTAAGGTTTGTCCAAAAATTTTACCGTAAAAAGATTTCACTGCTTAAAAGTCAGCTTTTCAGCGGCATCGACAACGATAAGTATTAACCGATTACCCTGATGAACCCATCCCGGGGGAGGGCCAACCCGGCGGCCACCTCGATGGCCTTCATAATCCCGGCAGGCACCAAACAGGCCGGATGGGGAATAAAGGGAGAGCTGAGGCGGTATACCTCACTCTCATGCAGCTTGCCGAACAGTTCCTTATATGCGTCGACCTTCAATTGTCCCTGCACTTTTTGCCAGTTGGGACATTCGCTTTCCACCTTCAACTCCACCATACGCCTTTGTTCTGCTGTAGCCGAAACAACGGTATTAAAACCGCAGATACCGCCAAAGATTTCTACTTTGGCCATTAAAAGAACCCCCAGCCCAACTTGATAATAGGCAAACTCAATGGTAAACCCCGTATGTCCGCACCGCCTGCATAATGGCTGCCATGTTCAGGAGCGACCCGTTTGGCGGGAATTCACAGCCCGGTGCCAGAATAAATCCTCCATCGCAGTCCTTGAAGGTTTCAATCTCCCGGCGGCACTCCTCAATAACCTGCTCCGGAGTCATGATCAGACCCAGTTCAGACGGGATCAGGTAGCCCATGGTCACCACTTTCTTACCCCATTTGGCTGCATGTTCGGCCCAATCCTTGCAATCGTCCGCCGGGTAGGCGTGGGAAATGGCCTGCGGATTCAGCCATTTGATCTGGGCGTCGAAATAGGTGGCCCCGCCGCAGTTGTGCAACGCCAAGGCAATGCCCGCATCCCGGATCACGTCACACAACTTTTTAGCGTATGGTCCCTCCATCTCCTCCCACATTTTCTTACTCATGATGGTTTTGCATGCATAAAGGGTATCAACGGCAATCGCGTGTACCCCGGTCTCAATCATGGCCCGGGCGTAATCACACAATACTTCGGTAACCACTTCCAGCCCCGCTTTCACAGCCTCGGGCCGTTTCAGGCAGTCTTTAAACAGGCGCTCATGGCCGCGCAACTGGGAGAGCACCCCCAGGGGACCGTATATAAAGCCGCAGACCACTTTTTCCTTACCCCGGGCCTTTACCACCCGCGATAGCATTTCCAGAACCATTTTCATGCGGGGTGTTTCCCGGGGATTGATTTTTTCTAAACGGTAATAGTCCTCTTCATTCTTAATAAACGGCTTGTTGGTATCGGTGTAGGGTGTGCTATGCGGTGGAAAAACCGTTGCCTGGCCCCAATCGGCCGATTCCACCGATAGGTCAACGAGCCCCACAATAACATCATAATCAAAGAGGTCCACGGACTGGATAAAGGCTTCAGCACAGGCCTCAGCATCGGTGGCCCACTTGGGATAGGTAACGCCGTTAACCCGACGGGCAGCACCGCATAACAACGGAGCTACCGGTACCCGGTCAGGTTTTTGGTAGTTTAAAGCCGCGACTACCCGTTCTACTGAGGTCATCTCTTCGCCCTTGTGCTTGAGTAACATCATAGCAAACCCCTCCTATTTAAAATTTATTACCATAATTTGCAATAATATCTTACAAGATTACTTAATTTGAATCTCTTTGAGCCAAACCTCGTGCAATCACCGATTGCACCGCCGGTTTACATCAACGACCGGCAGGGTTTCTGGTCAGGCATTCTTTACCCGTATTCGCGCCGGTATGACGCTGGATGTCGGCGAAAGACGAACAACACCCTTTTTCAATATGGGCCAGGATCTCCCGGTCGGTCACTCCACGGCAGTAGCACACAGGTACGGGTCCAGCATGCTTTTTGAACCATACCGGCACCTTTAAATCTTTTTCCTCAAATACATTACCGCTACCGTTGAAATAAACTACGGAGCATTCCGACGAGGTGCATAAATCTGAACTTTAACACCCAATCCCAATAAAACCCCGGAAAATCAAGGCTTCCGGGACATAACGAGTTGGCGTGCCACAACATTTTCCCTTATTGTGGTTGATTTGCTAATTAATGATTATTACATGATTTGGAACTCCTATTCCCAGTGCTTTAAAAGCTTGAAAAGCATTTCCTGGTAATTCAGTTCGGCACAAGTATCTTATGCCTTCCAGGGTTAACTCGACGGCTTTTAGATTTTTTAAATCTCTCATGAGATACAAGTATTCAACCTGGCTGCCGGCCAGCTTTAGATACCGGTAAAAAGCCGATTCCAACACCAGCGCCAGAAAACAAACCATGACATGTGCCCTTACCCGGCGGTCTTTCCAGTGGTAGATTGGCCTTAAATCAAGGGTGGATTTTAATTCCCGGAAGGCCCTTTCTACCCGCCAGAGTTCTTTGTATGCCAGAGCTGCCTCTGCGGTGTCCAGTTGGGAGTTGGTCCTGAGAACATACTTCCCGTCATAACGGGCATCTTCTTCCAGAGCCTTCTGATCCACGGCAACATTGGCGCCTGATATTTTCAGAAACCTGCTGTAGCCACTGTTTGATAGCATTGATTTAAGACCTTTTTCGTTGAGCTGTTTTTCCAATTTCTTGACAATCTCTTCCCGGGCTTTTCGGTCGTGTTCAGCCTCCATTGGGTTATAGCAGATAATGTAACGATTGGCATCATGCCAGACTTCTTTTACTTTCAAGTTCTCGGCCACTTCTTTATAACGGCCGCCCGTTTTCAACACTTCCGCAACCGCCTGCATCCGGCGCATTTTTACGCCGACGATATATTCGATATGTTCTTTATCCAGCTCATCCAGAAGTGTTGGGCTAACCATTCCCCGGTCGGCTACGAAGATTACCCGCCGGAGTAGAAACCGTGTTCGGGTATCATGGATGACCTTCTTGAAGGTCTCGATGTCGGCAGTATTACCGGGAAAAACCTGGTGAGCCACCGGTATTCCTTCCCGGGTCATAAGCACTCCTACAATAATCTGCACCCGGTCGGAGCGGTGGTCTTTGGAATACCCGTATTCCGCCAGACCTTCGGGACCATTTCCAGTGAAGTAGGTGGAGGTGGTGTCCCAGAAAACCAGATCCAGTTCCAGGTTAAATAGATTTTTCGTTTGCTCAAATAACTCCAGTTCAATGGTTTCCTTATGTAAGATGAGAAAATCCAATGCCCGGTAAAAATGGTGTAACTCCAGTTCCTTAAAGGCGGGCCGGTAGATCTCGTTGACCCATTCGTTGACCGCCCGCTTGGACAATGGGTCACTGATACGGTTTAGGACCATGGCGTATATGGCTTCATCAAGAGGGCTGGTTATTTCTGTTTTATCAAGAAGGTTTTTGATAATGGCAGCCAGTCCCAGCTTTTCCCACAGGTGCCGGAAGATCAGCTCGGTACCCCATTCTTTTGCCTCTAAGACCATGAGCCTGGCGGCTTCAGCTTGGACCCACCTCTTTTTGGAGAATTTAGCCAGGCTTTCAATTAAACGGTCGAGGCTACCCGACTGGGCATCTTCAATGCGGCCCAGGTTAGCAACAACTTTCTGGCGTACTTTACCGTTTTCACGAACACCTTCAACTATTTGCAAGTACGTCCTTTTGGTGCCATCTTTATTGGCGAAGGTTTTTGTCCTGACAAACATAGCATAATCATTATAACATGGCAATATTGGATATTCAAAGACAGTAAATGGTATACGTGGCACAACATTTTTTGATAATTCCAATATGCACCCTTGATTTTACTGGGTTTTCAAGAGTTGATGGAGCCTAAAACCGGCTTTTACTGTCAAAGTTGAGTAAATGGTAGTAATCTCCTCTTATCAGGGGTAGTTTTTCATCGACCACCAAACTGGATACGGTGATCACCTTTACAGGCAAGCCGGGGGTTTCGCAACGGGGGCAGGGTTCTCCTGGGCGTGCGGATAAACCGGCTCCATAGATATTGTTTTGCATAAGATGTACCTCCCCCGTTAAACGGTCAACTTTTTATAAATTAATGGCAATTTTTCCGGCAACATGGTCACATCGTCAATTACCACATACCCGCCAGGTCCAAAAATTTCCTCCAGATATTCCTTTCCCTTACGATCCACCGTAATGCAAAAGGGCGTTATGCATTTCATTCGTGCTTCCCGAAGAGCCATGCGGCAGTCTTCCCGTGCATAAAGCGTATAGTCTGCACTTAACCAAGAGCGCAGATCGCTGTTGCCTTTAGCAGCGCAGTAATCCACATCGTAGGGCCGCCCATCGCTCAAGATCAGCAGCAGTTTTACCGCTGCCTCTACCGACTGTAGCTTGTTGGTGGCATGCCGGATGGCCGCCCCCAGGCGGGTGAGGCCATCACTGACCATACCCCCGAACTTTTGCTGGACCTGCTGCCCGTATGGCTCGTTAAACTCTTTAACGATGTAAAAATTAACCTTCTGTCTCCCTTCCCCGTTAAACCCGTAGAGGGCGTAGCGGTCACCAATCACCTCCAGTGCTTCGGCCATGATAATAACCGCTTCTTTTTCAATATCCAGAATGGTCTTTCCGTTGTCCAAAACCTGGTTCGTGGAGCCGCTGAGGTCCAATAAAAAGGCCACTGTCACATCCCGCAAACGCTTATCCCGGCGGATCATGAAACCGGTAGCCGGCGCCCCCACGGCTCGCTCGGCCCAGGCCTCCACAATGGCGTCAATATCCTCCTGTTCCCCCTCCTCCTGGCGGCGGTAGCGCCGGAAGCGGTCGGGGCGCAACATGGCGAAATATCTTTTCAGAGTGCTGATCAAGCCGTAATAATCCCTTAACGTTTGTTCCACAAACCGCCGGGTGCTGGGCTGCAAAACAACTTCACCCACCCGGCACCAGTCAGGCTTGTATCCGGCCACCGTAACGTCCCACTCATCGTAGTAGTAAACGTTGCGGTAGGCTGTGTATTCTTCCTGGGAAAAGCCCTGCAAAAGGCTTTTTAAGGCACCGTAAAATTTGCCCGTCCGGTAGGCAGTGGCCGTGCCCGGCGGACCCGGCCTAACCCGAAGGCGGCTTTCAGCCCTCTGCCGGCTCTTTACCGGCGTGAATTCAGCTTCCACCTCGGCATTGACGGCAACCAGGTCCGGCCGTAACCGGCCCCGGTAGAGGGCCTGGGGGTAACGGGCTTCCCCTCCGGCAGCAGGCTTGTCTGCCAGAAAACGGTACCAGGCGGCGGCCACTTCCAGGCTGTCCTTCACGGTAGCCGACCGGTTGGCAAGTATTTTTTGCTGGAGAAGAAGACCCGGCTCGATGGCCAGATCTTCCGGGGCAGGCTGCCCCAAAGACAACCTGGCCAGGGAAGCCAGCCCGGCCTCCCGGGTACCGGAGGGAAAGGACACCGGCGCCAGCCTGCCAAACTCATGGTATTCCCGGACCAGTCCCGGATATCTCACCCGGGTAAGATGATCAACCCGGGCGTCTTCCACCAGTTCAAAAACGGTACGCATCAGGGCATAGTCCGGGAAAAGGTCCAGCCACTCTTCCAGACAGGATACTTCTCCCCGTTGCGCCTCCGGTAAACCAGTGCGCCGGGCCGCCTCCGCCAGTTCGGCTGCGGTTAACCGGTAAGTGCCTTCCGCCAGATGAGCCATTTCGTGCACCAGCATTAATCTTAACAGGGCCTGATTCTTTTCCCGGACCGGAAAAACATTCACGTTTTCCGGCAGGTAAACCCGCCGGCCATCGGTGGTGGCAAACAGGCGATCTCCTCCGGTTATTTCTACGGGGAGAATGTTACTGGGTTTTAAAACAACCGGCCGCTCAAAGAGGGCTGCCCCGTACGTAACCAGGCTGCGCTCCTCCTCCGCCAGTGTGATCCCCTGGCGTAAACCGGCCAGCAGGGCCATACTTTCACGAGTGGCCAAAGCCATCATTTCGGCCAGCTTTTCCGCGTTTTCCCCACACTCCCGGGCCGCCCGTTCAACCCAGGCCCGTACCTCCGGCCAGGTGGCCTGCTGCAAGGCCCGGTGGGTCATTTCAAAAAAGGACCGGGCCACTTTTTGATTACGGATTAAAAGTTCTCGCCCGCACTCTACCCATTCCTTAAGAGCTACCCCCGTACCTGAACCCAGCACCCCCGGGCTGCTGTTCAGAAAGGCGATTGCCGTTTCGACATCCTGTTCGGCCAGGAGCCTGGCCCAGTCGGCCCACTCTGCCAGGAAGGATGCGGAAAATTGTTCGCCCAGGGCACCAGCCAACACCGGAGTGCTGCTGAAATAAGCCTGCGCCACAACCGGAGTAATCCGGGCCAATTCCTGGCCCCAGGTAACCCAGGGAACAAAAAGGTCGCTGAAAGAAGCCTTTTGCCAAAGGCTATGGGCTGCGAAATAAGCCCGCCCCATCTCCACATCCTGTCCCGCCAGGGCTAGACCCGCCTGCACCCATCTCTTCACGGCGCCTCTATCTGGCCACTGGGCCAGCATGGGTAGACTGGCATAAAGCACCGTTGCTGCCGGCCAGTTAATCCGGGCTAAAATCGCGCAGTCCTCCAGTAAGGACTGCTGCATGTCAGGGGGTATCTGTGCTAAAATCCGGCGTCCGGAGCGGATCAACCCCACCGCCTCGGCGGGAGCATACCGAGCCACCAGGGCGCTGCAACGGGCCCATCGAACCAACGCAACTGGAGTAACGATACCGAGGGTGCCCGGGCTGCGGTGTAACCATTCCCAGATTACTTCCCAGGATGCTGCCATGAGCTCCCCCGTCCCTGCCAACCAGTGCTGGTAAAATTCTTCATCCCCGGCCGTCTCCAGAATAGCCACGGCTTGCTGCCAGGCTTCACGCAGGACGGGGTTCATTTTACCGTCCAGGACACCCTCCAGGGTGCTTTTATCTACAGCCCAAACATGTTTTGCCCGATCCTTTATTTCGGCCATTACCTTAATCCTCCGGTCTAGCCCTCCGCCAGCAGGGTGGCGGCAATCTCCTCCAGACTCTTCTGAATTACCTGATCGTCGGTAATAGGTTTAATCATGGCTGTTTTTACCGCTTCCAGCATCTCAATACCATGTTTAACCAGGGTGGCGGCATAAATCACCAGGCGGGTGCTTACTCCTTCTTCCAGACCCCGGTTTTTAAGTGTGCGCATCTTCCCCGCCACTTTAACCAGCTTGGCGGCCACATCGGAGTTTATTTCCGCCTCCCTGCGAACGATTTCTGTCTCGTAATCGGCCGGTGGAAAATCAAATTCCAGCGCTATAAACCTTTGCTTGGTGCTCTGTTTGAGGTCCTTTAAAATTGTCTGGTAACCCGGATTATATGAAATTACAAGCATAAAGGTGTCCGGCGCCTTTATTACTTCCCCCTTTTTTTCCAGTGGAAGAAAGCGCCGGTCGTCAGTGAGGGGGTGAATGACCACGATGGTATCCTTGCGGGCTTCCACCACCTCGTCCAGATAACAGATGGCACCGCGTTTTACAGCCGTGGTAAGCGGTCCGTCGACCCAAACTGTTTCTTCACCCTTTAAAAGATATCGCCCCACCAGGTCGGCAGTGGTTAAATCTTCGTGACATGCCACGGTAACCAGGGGACGGCGTAACCGGTAGGCCATATATTCCAGAAACCTGGTCTTCCCGCATCCCGTGGGTCCCTTGAGCATCACCGGCAGCCGCCCCGCCGCCGCGGCTTCAAATAACTGTATTTCCTTTCCCACCGGGAGATAAAAGGGTTCCTTTTGAGTCCAAACGTCCCCGATTTTCCATTCTACAACGGCGCCCATGCCGGGTAATCTCTCCTTCCCCGGGTTTTATGTCCTGGCCCGGGCCAGGCTTTTCTCAACCGCCTTTTTATCAAAACCTTTGCCGATAAAAATAAACTTATTGCCACTCCCACCCTTTAGTTTCTTAAAATTGATCTGGCCGTGGACCAGGTCAAAGTTGTAGTAACCCTCCCCGGTTTGAAAAATTCCTTTAGCACGATAGATATGACCAAATTTTTCTTCTTTTGCGTCCCGCAGGACCTGTTCAATGCCATCCCGCCGGTAAATACCTTCCGGAGTAATGGCGAGGGAGTCAAATTCATGATCAAAGTGTAAGTGTAGGTAATCAATTCCTTCATGTTTTTCCAGTGCCGGGATTTCGGCCCGGCAGTTTACAGTATGGAGGATGATCGCTGACTGGTTATACTTGCGAATCTCTTCCTCTACCTTCTGGAGCGTTTCCGGCGACACCAAATCCACCTTGTTGATCAGAATAATATCGGAATTGGCCAACTGGTCGGTATAGAAATCACCAAACAGGCCGGACTCAAGGTTGGGCAAAAAACCGTCGGCATCTACGATACCGATGATCGCTTCAATCTCCAAACCCAATTTTTCCTTTACGGGTTCCAGGGCCTCCAGGATACCCGAAGGTACCGCTAGGCCTGATGGTTCAATAATCAGACGCTCCGGGTTGATCCTGGTTTTTATTTCCTCTACCGCCTGCACCAAATCATTTCTCAGGGTGCAACAAATACAGCCACTAGGGAGCTCAACCATATCCACCGCTTCTCCCCGCTGGATCAGTTCAGCATCAATACCGATGTCGCCGAACTCATTTACCAGCACGCCGGTAAGGCCTTCCCTTTTTTCCAGCATGTTACATATACAGGTGGTTTTCCCGGCCCCCAAAAAGCCGCTTACAATTCGAATCTTCATCTCTAACCTGTTCCTTTCACAAAATTTCAATAATGTACTTAATATTTAAATAAATCATTATATTTAATTAATTCATTATCCGCTGGTGCCGCTAAAGGCGGCATGGGGGTCTTATAAAAACCAATTAATTCCGGGGCTAATACTAAAACTGTTATCTGCTCGCCGCAGAAGAAAAATTATGTGTTTTTACCTTAAAACCCACCTGAGGTTCCGCACTTCCTTGAGGCTGGCCTGCCCCCGGGGGCAGGCCAGGATGCAGAGGCCGCAAACATCCTCCCCCACCTGTTGCCGGTTTTTCTCCAGTTGGCGGCGGCAGGCCTCCACATCGATATGGGGCACCAGCCCTTCATCCCGCACCCACTCCCGGTCGGCAATGGCTCCGGTCGGGCAGGCTTCCACACAGCGGCGGCATTTGCCGCAGCGGCCGGAAACATATGGAGCGGCAGAGACCTCCAGGGGAGCGTTGGTCAGCACCGTAGCCCAGCTCAAGCGGGGGCCGTAGGTTTCGTTCACCAGAAGGCCGTTCTTGCCGATCCAGCCCAGGCCGGCGCAGGTGGCCGCCGTCTTGTGGGGAAAGAGGGGGTACAGGCGGGCCACAAACCTGGTGTCATGCCGGTGGGAATCGGGAGGTATGGCCAGGCATTTAAACCCGTGGCTCTTCAGCAAGGAGACCAGGCGTTTCTGCAATTGTTCCAGTTTTAAATCGATCTGCTGGTAGCGGTTAGAATAAATTGGTCCCCGGGTAGTATGGATGAGATTTCGCCCGGGAGAAGGGTGCCGGATGGCCAGGGAAATGGCTACCGGCAGGTGCCGTAATTCCCCGGCCAGGCCCTGGCTGACATCGCCAAAACCCACCAGGGTGGCCCCCAGTTCCAGCAGGTATCTTTTTATTTCAAAGGAAGTCAATGCATGTTTAAGTGCTCTTTCCATGGCCATCCTGCAAACCCCCGTTCCAACAAACCCCAAAGCCCACGCTACCCTTCCAGGCGGAGCGGGGGAAAACACCGGGGTTTTCCCCCCGCCTGGTATAAGGGTGCGCGTTTACCTGTTCTTGCGGGCCCACTTTTCCGAACCGTATTTTTTAACCGTATCCACCATAGCTCGCAGGTTCTCCAGGGGAGCGGTCGGCCAGATGTCGCAGGAGGGCCAGACGGCGTCCACTCCCCCTTCGATACTGGCCAGGACGGCTTTCTCCACGTCTTCCGGCGTACCGTTGCAGAGCACATTGTAGCCGTCCACATGACCGAAGAGCAGCGGTTCAGAACCGATGGTGGCCCGGCTCTTGGCCAGGTCGTTTTTCGTCTCCACGCTGATGGCGTCGGCGCCGCACTCGTTCATGAGGCCGATAATCAGGTTGGTATCCCCGCAGATGTGCAGGATTTTCGGCGACGGAATGTTTTTAAAGATCTTCTCCAGATGCGGTTTAATGACCTGGCGGAAGCTCCGCGGGCTGAGCACGTCGGTGGGAGCGCCCATTTCCCGGATGGTGATGTAGTCCGCCCCGGCCTCCCGGTATCTGGCGGCCATGGTGATGATCAGGTCGGCCAGCCTGTCCAGTAAAATGTTCACTTCATTGGGTTTTTTAAAGACCAGCTTGAACAGGTCGTTCAAGTCCATCAATTGACCGGCCAGGGTAAAGGGACCTAAAAACCAGGAACCGATGGCCACTTCATCGCCAATGTCTTTTTTGAGCAGGGAAATAGCCTCCATCACCAGGGGGAAACGGCCCCGCTCGGCTATATTGTCCGGAATGGTCACCCCGGTCATTTCATCGGGGGAGTGGATCAGCTTCTCCTTAATGGTCGGATACAAAAGGTGCGCCACGTCCTCATAGGTGTTCATGACGCAGCCCAGGGCCTCCGCTTCCACGCACATATCATAGGGAACGACGGCACACTCATAACCAAACAGCTTGTAGGAAGTGGCCGCCGAATTGGCCATTTTTACCGGATCCGTGTGCACTTCGGCAAACTTGTAGCCCAGTTGTTCCAGGCCCGCCGTGGTCACATTACCCATACCACTGTAACAGGCCATGCGGTCCACTTCTTTTCCTTCAAAAAGACCCAGAACCCTATCCCGCGGTTTCATGGACATGGGGTAACCTCCTTAACAAATTTTTTCACCCGGGTTGCGCACAGACAAATCGTAAATTTCTTCCACGATAATTTTGACCGCTGCCTTCGGCTTGGGCAGGCCCATTTGAGCAAACTTTTCGGCAAAACGGTCATAAAGTGGCCCTTCGGAGAGCAGCTCAGCCCGGCCCATGAACCGGTAGCCTTTCAGCGCCTGGCGGTCGGTAACCACCACCGCCACCTTAGGGTTTTCCAGCAGGTTGCGGTAGGTCTGTTTGCCTACCAGTTCCCCGTAGGCCAGTGTTTGCTCATCAAGCACCAGCATGGAGCCCTTGGGGGCAGCGGAAGGCTGCCCCGTTTTATCGGCGGTAACAATAAAACACTGCTCCTTTTCAACCATATTCCTCATTTCTTCATTAATTTTAGGCATAACCGGTAATCCTCCTTTTTTTGACATCCGGCACGCGGTACAGCCTGATCACTGCAACTGCTTCACAAAGTCTGCAAAGAATTTGTACAGGGGGTGATCCTGGTTCGGCGGCAGTTTACCCGTTTCGTCGTAAACCAGTGTTGACAGCATCAGACTGGCGGTGGTGACGGCAGGGATAATTTTCGGAATGTTGACAATTGGACCGCTGAACAGCAGGTCGCTCCAGAGCAGGGCGGCAATGGCCTGCCCGGCGGCATTCATAGCGTTGAAACCTTCACTGCCCCACATTTCCCGGGCCGCCTTCCACATGTAGGTGCCGTTGGAGGAAGCCACCCCGGCGGGCCAGCCAAACTCCTCCTTGACCAACCGGCAGGCAATACAGGAGAAAGAGGTGGAGGGCAGGTTCATTACGGCAGTATCCACCAGGATGGTTTCAAAGGTATCCTCGCCAATTATGTCCAGCATCTTCTTGAGCCCGGTTACCCGCCCTTTGGGGGTCTGGTCTTCCTGGTTGAAGGCCTGGACCACCACGTGCTTGATGCCCAGTTCCTTCAGACGGGCCACCTGGCCGGGGATGTCCTTGTCCCAGGGGGTGATGCTGTTGTACAGCACCCGGTCCTGGATGCCCAGCCGGGCAATGTATTCGGCCACTTCCAGGCGGGTTTTTTCCACCCACATGTCGATCCCGAAGGGCTGGTCGCTGATGCTCAGGAAAAAGTCAATGTAGGTCTTCATCTCATCCAAAGACGTGGCCACCATGGCCACCAGGGCCGGTACGCCCGTTTGGGCCGAAAGTTCTTCCTGCCGCTTTACGTATTCCGTGGCTTTTTCCCGGTTAAATTTCCTCTCCTTGCGGGATTCCAGAATTTTATCGCCATTATGAAACATGGAGGAAATCAGCAGGGGCGGGTTTTCCCCGGGCTGCCCGCCGATGTTCCACCGGCCGATGCGGCACACCCGCTGGGGACGGCTCAGTTTAAACATGCAAAACTCCTCCTTTTACCGTTTGGGAATGGCATCCAGGATGTGCTGGATATGCGGGAACTTATCCGTTGAGTGCGGTAACGCCATGGCGGCGGCAAAACGGGTCTGGAAGTCCGGCTCAATGGCCGTTTCCACAAATTCCACCTGCCGGGCAATCCAGGCCGCCTCTTCCCGCTTGCCCACGTCCAGCAGGGCCAGCTTGGCGCCGTCCCCGGCAGCGTTGCCCACGGCCTGCACGTTTTCCAGATCACAGTCCGGAAACATACCGATGACCATGGCGCTTTCCCGATCAATGTAACTGCCAAAGGCGCCGGCCAGGGTGACGCTGTCCACCTTATCCACGCCCAGCTTCTCCATCAGATATTTGGCCCCCACGTACAGGGCCGCCTTGGCCAGTTGCACCGCCCGGACGTCGGCCTGGGTGAAGGTGATATCCTTGCCGATGGCCGTTTCCTCGGCCCAGGCCACCACAAACTCCGGTTTACCGTCGGCACCGCGGCGGACCCGGGGGTGATTGATCTTCATGTTAAACCGGCCGGAGCGATCGATGACGCCGGAACGGAAAAGCTGAGCCACCATATCGATAATCCCGGAACCACAAATACCTTTGGCCTCAGTTTTTTGAATTTCCGGGTACCACTTCTCCTGTCCGATAACCTTGTAGGAAACCTCCAGGGTTTCGGGGTTGATGCGTATCTTTTCAATGGCTCCCGGTGCGGCACGCATGCCGAACTTGATCTGGGCCCCCTCCAGGGCCGGGCCGGTGGCGCAGGAAGTGCAGAGCAGACGCTTTTCGTTGCCCAGATCGATTTCCCCGTTGGTACCGATGTCAATGATGAGGCGGATTTTCTCCGGTTCCCGGTAAGGTTCTTCGGCAATGAGCACGGCCACGTTGTCCGGGCCGACAAAGCCCGATTCCACGGGAAGGGTATGGATGATGGCGGCGCGACAGATGTTAACGCCCAGATCGCGGGCCTTGATGTTCCTTGATTGCTTGGTCCCCGGGGCAAAAGGAGAACGGCCGAGGAATTTGGGATCAATACAGAGGGCGATATGCTGCATGGCGGTGTTGAAGACCAGGGTCATATCTACGATATCGGTGGGCAAAAGGCCGACCTTTTCGGTCATGCGCTGGGCCAGGGTGTTCAGCCCTTCGATAATGGCCTGGTGCATTTTCTCCAGACCGTCCTCATTCATCATGGAGTAGGTAATCCGGGAGAGCACATCTTCGCCGTAGCGCACCTGGGGGTTCATCATGGAGTCAACCACCAGCACCTGGCCGGTGCGTAAATCGCAGAGGTAGGCGGCCACCGTGGTGGTACCGATGTCCACCGCCAGGCCGACCAGGGTATCCTTTAAGCCCGGTTCCACCCGGATGATTTCTCTGTCACACCAGACAGTCGCCGTGACCTTCCACTGGCCTTCCCGGATCGCATTGGGCAGGTCCCGCAGCACAAAATAGTCGATTTCCAGGTCTAGCGGCAGGCCGTGCTGATCATGAAGGGCTTCCCGCAGGCGCTCGAAATCCCCCCGGTGGTCCTCCAGGGTGGCTTCCGGCATTTCCACATAATATTTGCGTACGGCGGGGTTCAGGTTGAATTTCCGTTCCTTGCCGGTTTCCAGCACCACCTGCTTGGCTCCCCTGCTTTCTTCGGGCACGAAGACCAGTACATCCCCCAGCACTTCGCAGCAGCAGGCCAGACGGTAATTGTCCGCCAGTTCCGCTTCGGTAAGGCAATCCCTTTCTTCCTCCTGGAGTGGGGAAAGATGCTCCATGCTGGAGTCGATGCCGAATTTTTCAAAAAAGCCTTCTTCTATTTTAACCTTGCATTTCCCGCAGACCTTGGCGCCGCCACAGAGGTTTTCAATGTCTACGCCCAGCTCCCTGGCCGCTTCCAGCAGGGTGATGCCGCGCTCCACCATTCCCCGGCGGCCGGAAGGCTGAAAGATTACCTGGTGCTGCACTTTTGCTTCATCCTCCCTCTACAACTCTCTCAAAGAAGCGATCATGTTTATGGCTTCCTTCAGGGCGTTGCTGGCATCTTTGGCATAACCGTCCGCGCCAAAACGGTCGGCAATCTCATCGGTTACCGGAGCGCCGCCAATCATAATCTTAGCCTTGGGGTTCTTCTCCTTAATAGCTTTAATAATATCTTTCATGCCCACCATGGTGGTGGTCATCATGGCCGAGAGGGCTACAATCTCCGAATCGGTTCTCAGTTGTTCCTCCACGAACTTCTCTAAGGGCACGTCTTTGCCCAGGTCGTGCACCTCAAAACCGGAAGCTTCAAACATGATCTTCACCAGGTTTTTGCCGATATCGTGTACGTCTCCCTGCACTACTCCCATAACCACCTGACCTTTTACCCCGCCGTCTTCTTTCGTTGACTTCATATGAGGACGGAGTATTTCCAGACCGGCGTACAAAGCATCGGCGCACATGAGAAGCTCGGGGACAAAGTACTCCTGTTTTTCATACAAGTCACCTGCTTCCTTCATACCGGCCACCAATCCATCAAAAACCGCCTTATTTGCGTCCACCCCTTCATCCAGTGCCTCCTGAGCCGCCTGGCGCACCATTTCTTCATCATAATTGAGTACGCCCTTGGCCAGCCTCTCCAGAATGTCTTTTTCCCTGTCCATTGTCATTTCCCATACTCCTTTCTTTTTGTTTAAAATAATTGTTTTCTTAACCGAACGGTTAACACTTACAATTTGGTCGGCCTGCAACGTCAGGTAGCAAGCCACTGTTTAAAGTCTCTAAAAAGTTAAACTTTTTAGTAATCTCCCCGCGTTAAGACCCAAAAGCCACGGCCGGAAATTTGCCCCTCCTTTTCGTCCGGTTGCTCTACCCCCCTTTTTTATGTAAATTTAAATTACACTTGCATGATTATAGCGTTGATAATTATTGCTCTACTACTAAACTTTTAACCACAACATACCCTACTTCCTTTAAAAATACCCTGCAGGAATTGTAAAACGGTTGCCGCCCCAGCGCAAGATTCTTTCCTTCAACGGGCAAAACAACTCCGTGAATGGTTTATTTAGCCGGTTAGCGGTTGAGAAACTTTTTGCAGCAGTTGGGCCACCCTCTCCATCCCGTCGATTAGGCGTGGCCCGGGCCGGCACAACCAGTGGCAGGGAACGGCATGGACGCATTTCTTCTCTACCGCGTCAACCCCCGTCAACAAGGGGTGGTTCAGCATGACTGCCGCATCCCGTACGCAGGGGCGTTCCGGCAGGTCGCAGCCCGGGCACCTCTTTTTTGGCGGTTCACCGGAAACCCGACCGCAGGCCAAAATTACCTCCGGGTTAAAGCGACGTACCCCGTCCCGGGAAAGCAAAAGGGCGGGTTCGTGCGCGGGGGCGGGCAAAAGTTCCGCCCCGGCCACTCTCAGGGCGTCATACTGGCAGGAAGCCGGTCCGGGCGTAACCAGGGTCTTCTCACCCATGACAAAAAGAACCCTGATACGGGAACGGCGTGCCACCTTTTCGCGGAGCCCGGCTACTCTGGCCCTGAACGTGGCCACCACCGAACGGCCCGCTTCACCGGCCCGTGTAATACGCACTATCTCTTCCATTCCCTCCAGCAGTTCCGCAACCCGGCGGGGTGCAAAGTCAAAAACCGTTACTCCCGCCCGGCGCAGCTCCTCCACGCAACCCCGGTGTATAGCTCCCCCGGCCAGGACCAGGTCGGGCCGCAACGAGATAATCCTGCCCACGTCTGGACGGTTAAAAAGACCAACCTGTTCTTTACCCGTTGCCTGTGGTGGGTAATCACAGTGGGCGGTAACCCCCACCACCTTCTCGCCAAGCCCCAGGGCGAAAAGGGTTTCCGTATGACCGGGTACCAGCGAGACAATACGCATAATTACCTCCTGCAAACTACCGTTTTTGAAAAAATTCCTGGCGGTTGATTTCCCCCGTTTTCACAAAATTAAAATCGCCCATAAGCTTATCCACTGCCGGCATGATTTGCGGCGGGGCAATAAAGACCAGTACATTGATCTGGTTCTCCTTCACCGGTACGTCCTGTATCTCAATGCTGCACTGACCCATCACATAGTTGTACAGGTGAAGCCGGCCCTCTATTTGCACAAAGCCCTTTGCCCGGAGCACTTCCCGGGGTAACCGGGCCGTCATTTCCCGGAGATCGGATGGCGCGCCTCCCTTCCAGAAAAAGGATGCAGACATTAGCAGGTCGGGGGGCGTAAGGGATTCATGAATATCGGACAACAGCTCTTCCACGTACCGTTCCAGTTCCTCTTCGCTCATTGGCCGCCCCGGTTCATACTTCGCGCCTTCAAGCGGCTGCTCCAAAGATAAAAGCTCGGCCACGTTTATATCGGCATATGTTGCCTCGTAAAAACGGGGATCGGGGTGGTACTTTTTTACGAGATTTTTTATTTCTTCAACCTGCTCCCGGGAAGCCAGGTCGATCTTGTTGATAATAAATCTGGTGGAGGAGGATATCTGCTTTTCCACCGAAGCATAGACCTGGAAGGCATCCAGGAAGTTGGCCGCATCGATAATGCAAAACTGCTCTTTAAACTGAAAACGGCCCTTAAATATGGGCAGGTTCAGGTCCTTTTTGAGGTCAACGGGATTGGCTACACCGGTAGATTCAATCAACAAAATGTCCGGCTTGATTTTTTGGGCAATCTCGTAAAGGCCCTTGATAAAATCCGTTTTTACGCAGGCGCAAAAGATGGACCCCTTGCTGATTTCCAGAATATCCAGATCTTCACCGACCACCAGCGTACCGTCAATGCCAATTTCACCAAACTCATTCATTAATATCATCAATTTCCGGTCCCTGGGGAACTGGCGGATGAGACGGTTCAAAAAAGTGGTTTTGCCGCTGCCCAAAAACCCGGTAATGAGATAAACGTCCGTGAAGTTAGCCATGGTTTCCCCCCCCTGGCTACCATTCATACAATGGTATTGCTTTTTTAGCCTCGCCCTGCAACTGCATAATGTTATGGCAAAATTTACACACGGCCAGGACGTCTTTAGGCTGCAATTCACTCCATATCCTGCGGTAGAAATCCATATCTGTCCAACCCAGATCTTCTTCGTTCAGTTCCTCCGGCGGTTCCAGCGGCCTGATGCGGTCGTTCTTGCCGCAGTAGGGGCAGATAACCCCAAACAAAACCATGTCCGTCCTGGGAAGCCCCAACTTAAGGACCAAATTCCTGAATTGTTCGATGGTTGCCAGTTCCATGTAACTCGCCCCTCTTAACAACAACATTGGTAAGCCCTTAGGATGCGTTCGTCCATGTCAAAGTAGAACTTCGCGTAGGAGGTGCCGTCACTGCGGGCGCGAATCCCGTGCAGGGTATCGGCCAGCTCAATGGTGCTTCGCAAGTGGGTGATCATGATCAGCTGCCTGTTCCGGGCCAGTTTCTTGAATAGCTGCTGCATATGGTGGTGATATATCCAATCCAGGGCGGGCTCCACTTCGTCCAACAGGTAAAAGGGGCTCTGCAATTCCTCAAAAAGGGCCAGATTGGCGGCCAGCGAACAGATTGTTTTCTCACCGCCGGAAAGAAGGAGCGGGTTCTTTCTTCCTTTTCCAGGAAAAACGACTTCAACGGCCAGGCCGGGTTCACCACCGGTATCAACCAGGAACAGCTCGCCCCCGCCCTCCGGGACAAGTATGCTCAAGAAATTCTTGAAATGGGCGTTAATCCTGCCGATTAGTTCTCCATCCACCTTTTCATTGAACAATGCTTTCACATATCTAAACCGGTCCGCGGGTCCCAGCTGCAGAAAGCTTTCCACCTGCCCCTGCCGGATCACTGTTTTTGTAACATTTTCCAGTCCCAGTTCGTTTATTTTCTGGTAATAACCGGCGGCCGCCAGCTCAACCTCGTTAAAGAAGAATTCTTCCGTTCCCTGGCGGCGGGCCTGCCGGGTCAGCTTAACCTGCGGGGCTTTTTTATCCTCACCCAGCTTAATGGTCAGGGCCACCCTGGCCGTTTCCGCCGGAGGGTATTCCTGCGACCCGCTGAAAAACAGGTCCCCATATTGCTGGCAGCGCAACCGCTGCAGATCACTCTCGCCCAGGGCCCAGGCAATGGCATCCAGTACATTTGTTTTGCCCACGCCATTATTACCGATGATCACTCCAATGCCGGACTTAAAATTAACCACCGTTTCCGTGGCGTAGGATTTAAAACCGGTCAAGGTAACTTCCTGCAGATACACCGGGCTCCCCCCTGCATCTCCCCATTGAAAATTACCTAATCAAATTACCTAATCTTTGCGTTTCAAAATGGCGGCAATCAACTCATCCTGGGGAGGAATGGTGGACTCATAAACCACTTCCTTGTTCAGGGCAAGGGCAGGTATGACCCTGGCTCCCAGCTCCAGTTTGCGGTTGATTCCCTCCAGGGTCTTCACATTCCAGATAAACACTTCAATGCCGTCCTGTATTTCCTGCGGTAAGACCCTTACCGCTTCGGCCATATATGGCCCGGACGCTCACTGGTCGGTGAGCAATACCTCCACAATAACCTTTGACATAATTTTCCCCCACCACTGCACCAGCATTAACCGGCATATCTTGCTTTAATGGCCGCGATCAAATCTTCCTGCGGCGGAATAACGGCTTCAAAGACCAGTTCGTTGTCCAGGGCTATGCTGGGCAGGGATTTCGCCTTTAACTCCAGGAAACGTTTTATCCCTTCCCGCGTCCTCATGTCCCACTCGTGGACCTCGATCATGTCCTTAATTTCCTGCGGTAAAGCCTTTACCGCTTCCGCCATGTAGACGCAGGCCGCTCATTGCCGGAAATCGGTCAGCAGCACATCCACCAGTACCCGGCGCACATCCCTTTCCCTCCCTGCTATACCTTCACCGTTTCAAAGGAAACTTGTAATTCTTCCCCTGCCCATTCCAGCAAGACGTATTTAAACTGGCCACCCTCTTTTACAGGACCCACGTTAATGAAGTCCACTTTGCCCAGGCGCACATGTTTCCACTCATTGGTGAAAGCAAAGAGGATCACATCGACAGAAAACTGTTCGGTCATGGTTTCAAGGGCGGGAAAGACGCTCTCATTGCGCAGGTAGTCGGATAGATTGCTCACCATGAGCAATTCCAGGGAATAGGGCGCAAAATCCGAAAAGCCGCTTAACTCCTGGATAAAACCGCTGTAAAACCCCAGGACACGGCACCGCCCCAGTTGAAACCGCAGATAGAGGGGTGCCCGCCGGAGAAATTCTCGATTCTCCGGTTTGGTACAGGGGAGAGTACGGTCAAATGGGCCCTGTACAAAAACCAACTTCTCCCTTCGCACCAGTTCAACCACCCCGTCGTTGTCCCCTGCCGGACCGGTAAGGTTACCCAGGCAGAAAACGGCTTCAACAGGCTGGCGCAACGCTACCCGCAATGCCTCAACATTTCCGTTTACCTCGGCAATTACCGCTACCCTTTGATAGGACGCTGGAGCTTCATAAACAGTGATCGGCTCCTCTTCCCTGAGCTTCCCCTCCCGGGCCAACTGGATGGCCTGGAATAGCTGGTCGGGGCAGGATGTGTCATTCCGGCATTGAATTCCTTTCAGGAGGGGGAGCACTTCACTTAGCTCCCGGCCCTCCAGCAGGCGGCCGATCAGCTGGGCGTTGCCCCGGCAGCCTCCACCCATAAACCGCACACCGGTCAGGACATTCCCCGACAATTGAAAGTGGATTTCAGGCGGACAAATCCCCCTCGTCTTGTATATATACATGAACTATTCACCCGCCTGTAAGAGCCCCTGCAGGGTCTGTTTTAGCTCTTCCACCGGCGGTGTGGTGCTGAAATACAACCTTCCGTTAATGAAAATGGACGGGATGGGAGCCGGCCCGCCCAGCCCTTCCGACAGCTCCTTGTAACGACGGCCGCCCCTTTCCTGCCGGAGGTAGACCAGTTCCAGCTTAACCCTGTCCCCCAAACCGCTTATAGCTTCCTCCACGGTTTCCAGCATATAAACGCAGGGAATACAATGGTCGCCCTCATACATGATTTCAATAAGGATGGGTCTCACCTTTTTCACTCCCCGGGCCTGCCTTTACAGTGCCGGCGGCAGGCTTTTACATGATCCCGCATTCCCGCAGGGCGGCCACAACCGTTTCCCTGTCGGGACACACGCCCATGATTCTGACCAGGTCACCCACAATTATAGCTGGGGTGGCGGATATTTTCAGTTCCTCCAGGCGAGGGGTCGGCCCCCTGTGAATAGTAATGGCCACCTTTTCGCCAAATTCCCTCTGGATACCCTCCAGCAACCGGGACAGGACAATGCCACCGGAACAGGGTGGGACGGACAAAAAGGCCTCAATGCTTACTTTAGACATAATCCACCCTCCCTCAATGCGTTCAAAAGGGTAAAACGGGTGGGAACAACTCCTTCGATTTTAATATAACCGTTGATCACCACCGCCGGAACGCAGAACATGTTGTATTCGTTAAACTTCTCCAGCCCCTCTTCACCCACATACTTTTTAAAATCTATTTCCCCTCCGTATTCGCCGGCCACTGCCTCACAAAGTTTGATCATCTCCAGGCACCCGGGACAGGGAGGATTACCGCTGAAGACCTCCATTTTAACGGGCACGTCAATCCCCCCTCTCTTTCTTGATCAGCTCCACCAGTTCCGGTTCCGTAAGCAACCTGCCGGCAGCCACCATCCTGCCGTTTATCACCACGGCGGGAGTGATCATGACCCCGTATTTTTGTCCTGTTTCCGAAAAGGCATCCTGTTTTTCCACCGTCACTTCTCCCGGAGGAAATTGAGCCGCCGCCTGCCGGGCCTCCTTTTCGGCCCGCAGGCATTTCTGGCATGGAGGTGAGGTGCCAAAGACCAGTATGCTCACCCTGTTTCCCATTTTCATCTTCCTTTCCGGCGTTGCTTTCTTAATATCACCCGGATTACACCCGTACCATGCTACGGGGAAAAATGATCCTTGCAACTGCAAGCGCCGTGCTTACCGCGCATCAAGGGCTCCAGCAGCTTGTGGAACAACAGGGATGCCAAAGAACCGCCTACCAAAGGGGCAAGTATATATATGGTGAAAAAACCACCCCGGGGACCGGGAATGGCCACCTTCCCCCAACCGGCCAGAAAGGCAAACAACCTGGGGCCGAAATCCCGGGCCGGGTTGAATCCAGCCATGGTCAGGGGAGCAAAAATGCTGATCAGAACAGTTATGGTCAGTCCGATTAAAATGGGCGCTACGTCGCTGGAAGGCCGACCCACATTGCATCCTTCAGTCAGGGCGAAAATAATTAACACCAGCCAGAATGTACCCAGAGCTTCCACCGCAAAAGCACCTGCTGGAGAAACAGAACAGAGCACGGGGGAAGACGGATTGGGATAATATTCGCCGAAAAGCATGGCGGTTAGCACGGATTCGGGAGCACCGCGCACAATATGCCGGGCAGCTTCCACAACGGCCATAGAAGGGGAAAAAATGGCATAAACGGCAGCACCGGCCAGAAAACCACCAGTTAACTGGGCCACCCAGTATACGGGCAGTTTTCTCACGTCCATACGACCGGCAATGACCATGGCCAGACTGACGGCCGGATTTAAATGGGCGCATGAAAGATGCCGGGTGGCATATATGGCCAGAGTCACGCTAATCCCCCAGACCACGGCCACTTGAAAAAGTCCTGTATGGGCCGAAAAAAGCACTGTTACAGCCACCGTGCTGCACCCGAAAAACACCAGCATAAAGGTGCCCAGCAATTCACCGGCGAAACTGTGCCCGTAATCCCCCGTCATTTTCCGTTCCCCCCGCGGTAAATGAAATCTTCGATGCTCTGCGCCAGTTCCTCCACCGACGGTATGCGATCAAATACCATCTCACCGTTAATAAAAATCGACGGGATGGGTGCGTGACAGTGTAGCTTTCTTACATCCTCCTCCCCGTACAGCGAAACGGAGAGCTCGTAAAACCTCCGGGCGCCTTCTTTTTGCCTGATATATACCTTTTCCCACTCAAGCAAGTTGGGGAAAAAGGGGATCACAGCCTCCACGACCTTTGCGGCATAGTAGCATGAAAGGTTGTGATCCCCCGCGTAGATTAGCTCCAGGCGCAACGACTTCATTCTACTGTAGAATCCCTTCTGGTATGCAGACCGGCGCCCGCTTTTTCCAGGTTCTCTTTAATCCGGTCGAAATCAAAGCCTTTATCACGTAAGGACAGTATTCGCTCGCGCATCTCGGGAGTGGGAGCCCTTTTGGCCAGTTCGTCAATCAGTTCTTCATACTGGGGAATAACGCTCTCGAAAACCAGATCGCCTTCAATGCAGATTGTAGGTAGTACCCGGCCATTGAGCTCTAGGAACTTCTGAATGCCGGTCTGGTTTTTAATGGACCATTCCTTGTATTCGATCATCTCCTGTACATCGGGGGGCATGGCCGCAATGGATTCCATCATGTAGCCACAGGCGGCACACTGCACGCTGTCCAGGGTAAGCACATCAATCTTGATTTTCCGCTCGGACATATTCTACCCCCCTTTACCAGGACTCGGGATACTTGGCATAGTACTTTTCAAACCACTCCCTGGCTTCCAGGATCTGCTCCATGTGTTCCAACGGAACATCATAAGGCATATCTCACCCAGGGGCGAATACATAGCCGTGCGTACCACCGGCAGCCAGGCTGACAATGGCGTCCTCCCGGGGCGAAATAATGCCCAAAGACATAGCCAGGGTCAGCTTGAGGTTGCCGCCAAAACCAACCCCGTATTTCCTGGCCAGGTCCCGCACAAAAGTCAGGTTTAACTGCTCGTCAATAGCAAATCCGTGGGTGCCAATCTGGCAAACGGACTCCAACACCTTTGTGGCGTCGCCGCAGATAAAGAAGCTGGATGTCTTTCCTCTTTCATGAATGACGGTGATGGCATCCTGGCAATAGGGGTGGACAAACTCCTTGAAAGTTTCGTTCCTGATCTGTGACGCCACCGGGTCTACGATGGCGATAATATCACAGTCCATGTCACAATACATTTCCACCGACTTCTTCACGACCTGAGCACAGAACTTTAATACATGATGTGCCTTTTCCTTGTTCTTGACCACATCGGTAAAGATACGCACACCAGCCAAGTGGCTGGCCAGGGTGAGCGGCCCGCAGGCAAGGCCCATTAAGGCACAATCCAGTTCGTCCAGCTGGGGCTTGGCAATCCTGGCGGCCTCGAAAAGCACCGGCCAGCGGCCATCGTTGGGACCGGGAACCTTCAGGCCGGCCTCTTCTACAGTCTTATCCGATAAAGGGTGAGACTGCACAGACGGTACGTTATCCTTCCAGTACTTGATTTCTAACCCCATGGATTCAGATTCCACGGAAAGATCGAAAAGCAGGGGAATCCCGTCGGCCTTATACTTCCTGGCCGTTTCAACCACACCTTTGGCAAGCAGTTGCGGGTCTTTTAGAAATTTGTCCGCCGGTTCGCCAATCACAAAGGCACAGTGGACGCCGGCATAAGGAACCCACGGTGCCCTCGGGGTTCTCTTCCCCCGGATGGCATCAATTAACATTTGCTTCGCCACATTTTACCCCCCCTACGCATAATTTCCATTAAGTCCTGCGAAGGTTTTTAGTTAATCACGAATTTTATAAATTGTCCACCTCCTTAATGTTTTAATGCTTGCCGCAGAAAGACAGCGTCACCACCTTCTTTTGGCCGTCTAGCCAGCAAAAACGGGAGTTCAATAATGTTTAAACGAAATGCTCTTTGGCTAAACAACAGGCAAAAGAAAATGCTTATACTAATTTTACTAAGCCCGGCGCTGAATGTAAATTTTTCTACCATTAATTGCAATCAGTGCCCGGCAAAAGGTCGATTTTCAGCCCCCAACGGTTACCAGGCATTTCTTTTTCGAACGTCCAGGCGTTTGTGGAGCAAAGATGCTTTTGCAGCCCCCAAGATCATCCTGCAGTACACCCGGCCAGGTGGTTTCTTACCGCCACCAGCAGGTCAATGGCCGCTTTTAAAGCCCGGGAGGCATTGGGAGCGTAACCGTCGGCTCCCCAGCGGGCAGCTACGTGTTCGGTTACCGGCGCCCCGCCCACCATAATCCGCACCTGCGGATTTTCCTCTTTTAGCCTGGCAATCAGCGGCTTCATTCTGAGCATGGTGGTGGTCATCATGGCCGAAAGACAAACCAGATCTGGTTTTAGCCTCCTGTATTCCCGGATAAAAGTTTCCAGGGGTACATCCCTCCCCAGATCATAAACCTCGAAGGAGGAAACCTCAAACATCATCTTCACGATGTTCTTGCCGATGTCATGGATATCCCCTTCCACCACCCCGATGAGCACCCTTCCCCTGACGCCCACGTCTTTTTTTACCACGTGCTCCCGGAGCAGCGCCAGGCCCCGGTAGAGGGCGTCGGCACATAAAAGCATTTCGGGGATGAAATATATCTCTTCTTCATAAAGACGGCCCACCTCTTCAATTCCCGGCACCAGCCCTTCAAAAATGGCCCTGGTGGCATCCATCCCCACTTCTATGCATTCCTTAGCCGTCTCCACCACAGCCTCCTCATCAAAACTAATTACCGCTTCCCGCAGGCGGTTGAGAAGTTCTTTCTCCTTTTGCGAACAAAGCACGCGCCATCTGCCCCCCTCCTGAAGATTTTCAACACCAGGGCTATGGAACCGGTTTAACCAGAATATTTTGAAATCATTGGCGATCCCTCAGGGTAATTCCCCGGCGCCGCTATGACTCATGACAGCTGTTTTTCACCGAAAGCATAATTTCCACTGCCTTTTTTAAAGCCTGGTGGGCGTTGGGGGCATAGCCGCTGGCTCCCCAGCGCCTGGCTATACAATCGCTTAAAGGGGCACCCCCGACCATGATTTTTACCCGGGGGTTGCGTTCCCGCAGTTCCTTGATCACTTTTTTCATTTCGGCCAGGGTGGTGGTCATCATGGTAGAAAGACAAACAATGTCGGGGCGCACTTTACGGTGTTCGGACAGGAACCGGCGCAGGGGCACGTCCCGCCCCAGATCAATTACCTCAAAACCGGCCCCCTCCAGCATCATTTTTACCAGGTTCTTGCCGATATCGTGGATATCCCCTTCCACTACCCCGATAATTACCGTACCTTTAATGCCCAAATCTTTCTTCTCGACATGTTCTTTGAAAACGGCCAGTCCCCGGTATAACACCTCGGCGCAGAGGAGCAACTCGGGAATATAGTAAACGCCCTCCTCGTAGAGCCGGCTTACCTCCTCCATCCCGGGAACCAGTCCTTCGAAGATGGCCTTGCGGGCATCCAGACCTTCACGAAAGGCATCTTCAATTGCGGCAAGCAATTCTTCCTCATCATGTTCCACCACCGCTTTTTTCAGCCTGGTCAATAAGTGCAATTTCAGTTCTTGCCATTCCCGTTCCGGCTCCAGCACCCACCCCCACCTCCGGACCTTTTAATTCTTATCCTAAAGGGGAAACCTGGAACTGACAACAGCTAATCCATGAACCGTCCTATTTTACCCTTGAAAGGTTACCGGCAAGCAACATTAGAGCAGGTGACGGTTTTGCTTAAAAAACTGGATGAAATTAAGAATATATTTTATTTCACTGGCGTCAAAATCCCGCACTGCCCGCAAAACTGCCTGAACGTTAGGATCTCCCAGGGTTTCTAAAATATCGGAATTCAATGTGGCCAGGAGGTCCTCCACGTCCTCCTGTTTCATCAGAAAGTAACTAACTGAGGTATTGAGCACCCTGGCAATCTTTTCAAGGGTATCCAGCAGGGGGGTGGTTTGCCCGTTTTCAATCTGGCTTAACAAACCCGGGGAAACTCCCGCTTTCTCGGCCAGGGCGGCCACTGTCAATCCCTGCTTTTGCCGCAACTTGCGCAAGCGGTAGCCCAGGCTATCGGGACGATCCGTCTGATCAAGAAAATAGCGAAGGGTTACATTCAGGGCCTCGGAAAGTTTCTTTAAATCCTCTAAATCCGGGGTAGCCTGCCCGTTTTCAAACTTTTCCAGCATGGACGCGGGCAGCTCGCTGATTTCGGCCAGGTCCTGGATGGAAAGGCCGCGGCTTTCCCGCATAAAGCGCAGTTTTTCCCCGGTGACCGTATCGTCGGTATCACCTACCAGGTAACTCACTGAAACATTGAGAGCTTCGCTAATCCTCTTTAACATGGGGATGGACGGCTTGCGGATTTCCCTTTCCACCGCGCTGAGGTAAGAAGGGGATATTTTTAACTGGCTGGCCAGTTCGGTCAGCGTAATGCCCCTTTCCTTCCGGAAGTCCCTGATTTTTTGCCCCAAACTCATACCGTCCACCCTTTCATCCCGTTAAAATCTACGACTTCCCACCAGCTACTTTGATCGAAATCTTAGCACAGGCCGCCTGGAGATTCAAGCAAACTTTCATAACTGGAGAAATAAACCCCCCGGGGGGGATTTTTTACGAGCTCAATTCCTTTTTGTCATGGCCCAACCGCAAGGAGGAGCCGGCATAATTGCCCGGTGCAGTGCAAGCCGGGGAACGCCGGCGGTTTAAGCCGGCCGGGCGGGAAACCCTGCGCCGCTGGTCACCACCATCTTCATAAAAACCTTGCGGATCTTTGTGAAGACAATCCAAAAGGGCAGCGGTAAGCTTACCGGCAGCCAGGGTAGAACCAATAACCAGCACCTTGCTCTCGTAAAAGCGGCCCGTTACAGGCTCAAGGGAAACGCCGGAAGGGAGAAAATCCAGGCGCACCCACCCTTCTTCGCAGCAAAAGATGCCCTTGGCCCGTACCACTTCGCCGATACTTGACCCGGACAGGTTTTCAAACAACCTGGCGAGCTGTGTTCTGGAAAAGGTGCCCTGAAACTTGCGTGAAAAACTGTAATAACTGGGGATATCCACGGCACTCTGGGGCCTCCGGCAAACCTTTCTCTCCCTGGGAGTGGAAAACCCGGTTTGAGAGGCCACTTGCAAATCCGCCGGGCTTACCTGCCCATAGTGCGTAGAAACAAAGCGTGCCCGGGGATTGAGCTCCTTGATTTTTTTCGTCAACGATTGCACCTTTTTCTCCGGGACCAGGTCACACTTGTTCAACACCAGCACATTGGCCCGGCAAATTTGGGATTCGGCAAAAAGCGGGGACCGGGCGTAGAGTTCGTCAAAGGAACAGGCGTCAATAACGTGAATGATGCTGAAGCGGTGGTCCATTAAATGCAGGCCCATTACCTTTGCCGCCGCCAGCAAACCCTGAACGGCCGCCACACCGGGGTATTCTATGATCAACCTGTCCGGCGAGAGGGAACCTGCCACATAGGGAATCTGCCTGGCCAGGTCGGCGCTTAAGGTGCAGTAAATGCATTCACAGCCCAATTCCAGCACATCAGGTGCATCCTGGGCCAAAAGGGCACCGTCAATACCTACCTCTCCAAACTCTCCTACTAAAACAGCCACCCGTTCCCCGGGAGCCAGTTGCCTTACCAGATGCTGAATAAGAGTGGTTTTCCCACTGCCAAGGTAGCCTGTTACAATATTCACGATCATGGTCAACGCACCTTGTTTCTACGGTAACAAAAAGTTTGCTTTTTATTTTACTTTAAAATCTTCCTACCTGTAAAGCAATTTTCCGCAAACCGTTATATTTTCACCAATGATTAAAAGCTTGTCCTGAATATGCAGCTCTTGCTAAAATAAGACAAGGAATGCCATAACCGGACGGGCCTCACCTGCCGGGGGAGTTTTTCTCCGAAGGGGGGTCGGCGCAAGTAGTTGAAAACCCTTGGAAACCGATGCGGCGGTTCCAAGGGTTTTACAAAAAAGCCCCGGCAGTATGAGGCACTCACGCCGTCCTCGCTGTGGCATTCCTACTTTAAATCTAACTTAAATTTAACTTAAGAAAGCCTTGCTGTCAAGTGTGGGAGGACCAAAGGCTTGCTTAATTTAAAAACTAAAACTCAATCCCCCGCTGGGCTTTAATCCCCTTTTGATAATGGTGCTTGATTTCCTTCATTTCCGTAACCAGGTCCGCCCGGTCAATAATTTCCGGGGGAGCGTCCCGGCCGGTAAGCGCTATGTGCAGCCGGGGTAGCTTTTTGTCCAGCAGGGCGAGTACTTCTTCAAGGCTAATGAGCCCGAACTTCAAGGCGTACAGGATTTCATCCAGGATAATCAGGTCAAAGTTCCCCGCCGCTACTTCCTTTTCTGCCTCATTAAGGGCAGCCCGGGCTGCCGCCCGGTGTTCCTCCAGGCTTTTACCGTTCCCCACCCGGGTAAATCCTTCCCCCAGCTGGCGGATTTCAAAGCCGGGACCCAGCCGGGCGGGAGCATTCAATTCACCGTATTTCCACCCACCCTTAATAAACTGCAGCACCAGCACCTTCATCCCCTGGCCCCAGGCCCGCAGGCCCATGCCCAGGGCGGCGGTGGTTTTGCCCTTGCCGTTGCCGGTGAAAACCAGGATCAGCCCCTTTGTTTCACTCATTTTTCCCCTCTCCCCCCAGGTAAAGTCCGCAACCGCAATGTATCCCCTCTTTTCGTTTGATTTCGGGACAAGCTGTTAACATCCTCTATTTTTGATTTAATCAACGGCGTTATTTTCGTACACTCCCCGGGACCCGCGAAAGATATTCACCTGTCAACCCAGCGGACCGGAATTTCCCGGAGCTATAAAGGCGGAATGTCACGGGCCGGCGGCTTTCAGGCGCCGCCGGCTTAAGCACCGGCTTCGGGAAGTCCGAACAGGCGCCGGGCATTCGCCGTGGTCGCCCGGGCCAGCTCCTCCAGGGTCACGCCCTTTAACGCGGCTATTTCCTCCGCTACATAGCGCACATAGGCCGGCTCGTTGCGATTTCCCCGCCGGGCCTGGGGGGTGAGGTAAGGAGCGTCGGTTTCCACCAGCAGGCGCGAAAGATCCACCCGGGCGGCCACCTCTCTGGGCCGGCGGGCATTGGGATAGGTCACCGGCCCGGCAAAGGAGATGTAAAGGCCCATGGCCATACATTCCCTGGCCATTTCCCAGCTGCCGGCAAAACAGTGCATTACTCCCCCGGCCGGCCCGACGCCGTCCCTGCGCAGGATGTCCAAAATGTCCCCGTGGGCGTCCCGGTCGTGGATGATCACCGGGAGGCCCAGCTCCCGGGCCAGGGCCAGCTGCTCCCGGAAAACCTTTTGCTGCACGTCCCGCGGACTCAAGTCCCGGTAATAGTCCAGGCCGATTTCCCCGATGGCCACCACACCCCGCCGGCGGCACATTTCCTGCAGCCGGCCCAGGTAATCCTCTGGGACCCCCCCGGCATCGTGGGGATGGATGCCCACGGCGGCAAATATAAAGGGATATTTTGCAGCCAGATTTATGGATCGGGCGGAGGAAGGCAGATCGTAACCGGCATTGATTATCTGCACCACGCCGGCCTTTTGGGCCCGGTCCAGCATTTCTTCCCGGTCGGCCTCAAATTTGCGGTCGTCCAGGTGGGCGTGGCTGTCAATCAGGTGAATCATGCTAACCCCCTGTCCTTTTCCAGGGTCTTCAGATCAATGCGCGGGAAGAGGGCTTCGCCCCGCCGCACCTTTAATCCCGCCGGCAGACGCCCCCAGCTCAAGGACTCCCAGGTATGGAGCCCGGGTTGGTCGGCAATGCCCAGCTGGGACCAGATCCGGCCGGGAGTATTGGGCATAAAGGCGGTGATCAACACGCCGATAAAGCGCACGCTTTCCGCCAGGTTGTAGAGCACGGTGTTCAGGCGCTCCCGGCGGGCGGGATCCCGGTTCAAAACCCAGGGCTCCGTTTCGTCGACGTACTTATTGGCCCGGTTGACCAGTTTCCAGATGGCGCCCAGGGCGCTGGACAGCTCCCGGCGGTCTATCAGCTCCTCCACCGCCGCAGGGGTTTGTTCGGCCAGTTCAATTAGTTCCCGGTCCACGCCTTCCGCCGGCCCGGGCTGTGGCAGCACGCCGCCGGAATACTTTTCAATCATACCCAGGGTGCGGCTGACCAGGTTGCCCAGGTCGTTGGCCAGGTCGATGTTAATGCGCTGCACCAGGGATTCCTCGGAGTAATAGGCGTCGGCCCCAAAGGGCATCTCCCGGAGCAGGTAGTAGCGGATGGCATCCACTCCGTACCTGTCAATCAGGACCAGGGGATCCACCACGTTGCCCTTGGATTTGCTCATCTTCCCGCTCTCCAGCAGGAGCCACCCGTGTCCCACCACCTGCCGGGGCAGCTCAATGCCGGCGGCCATAAGGATAATGGGCCAGATGATGCTGTGGAAGCGTACGATGTCCTTTCCCACCAGGTGGACGTCGGCCGGCCAGAACTTGCGGAAAAGGCTGTCGTCCTCGCTGCCGTAGCCCAGGGCCGAGATGTAGTTGGTCAGGGCGTCCACCCAGACGTAGATCACGTGTCTGGGGTCGAAGGGCACCGGGATGCCCCAGTCGAAGGTGGTGCGGGAAACACACAAATCTTCCAGACCGCTTTTAATAAAGCTGATCATTTCGTTACGCCGGGAGACGGGCTGGATGAAATGAGGATTTTCCTCGATGTACTGCAGCAACCGGTCGGCATATCTGGACAGGCGGAAGAAGTAACTCTCCTCCCGCACCAGCTCCACCGGACGGCCGCAGTCCGGGCAGTTGCCCTCCTCCAGCCGGCTTTCCGTCCAGAAGGTTTCGCAGGGAGTGCAGTACCAGCCCTCGTAGCTGGCCTTGTAAATGTCCCCCTGGTCGTAAAGCTTCTGGAAAATGGCCTGGACTACCCGCTTGTGCCTTTCCTCGGTGGTGCGGATGAAGTCGTCATAGCTGATGTCCAGTTTTTTCCACAGGTGTTTGAACCCGGCCACAATCCTGTCCACATATTCCCGGGGAGTCATACCTTTTGCCCGGGCGGTGCGTTCAATTTTCTGGCCGTGCTCGTCGGAGCCGGTTAAAAACCAGACGTCGTAGCCGGTGAGGCGTTTGAACCGGGCCATGGCATCGGCGGCCACGGTGGTGTAGGCATGGCCGATATGCAGGTTGTCGCTGGGATAGTAAATGGGTGTGGTGATATAAAACGTTTTGCGCAAAAACAGATCCCTCCTAGCAGCCGGATATTTAAGTTCCATTGCAGGCTGAAATACTGGTAAGAGCGGCAGTCGTCCCGGAGCACTGGAGCGGCGAGGGACGGCCGTCACCGTAGGGAAAAAACAGAAAATGGCCGCCGTTTTGCACGAAGCGAGCGACTTTGAGCCGAGCAGATGCCAAACTTAGCGAGGCCGAGGGCGGAGGCGGGGCCGAGGGCATGGATGCCCGAGGCCGGCCCCTGAAGCATGGATGCTGAATGGGCCGGGAACCCCGCCGGAGCCCGAGGTCGAGCGCTAGTTTGGCCTGCGAGGCGAACGGAGCGAGCGCGTGCAAACGGCAGGCAAGGATAGGTAAGCCGATGTTTCGCCTGGCCCGGAGCACTGGAGCGAGCGGGGATCAGTGCACCGTTGCCCCGCTCCGCCATAAAAAAACTCCGCCCAGTTTACCGGGACGGAGATCTTTCCGTGGTACCACCCAGATTCACCCCGGCCTCACGGTCCGGGGCCTTGCCCAGTACGGCCGCAAGGGCAAAACCTTTACGGCGATACTGCAAGCATGGATAACGGGCGCTCAACCCGGCCCCACCTACTGACCCTTCACTGAAAAAGTGTGCCCCTTTGGGCCTTGAGGGCGTTCAGCGGGCAGCTCCGGGGCCATGTTCAAACTGTCTTCCCCGGCGGGTTTTCACCTGACCCCCGCTCTCTGTACGGGTACTGGCAGCTCTACTCTTCCCCTTCATCACCTGTTCCCAACATCTAGATTGTATTGAAAAAAGCCTTGACTTGTCAAGTTTTCCCTTCAGGCGAAAAATTTATACAAAAAAAGCCAAAAACATATTGACTTTAACTGGGTAACTTGGTACCATTTACTTGTATGATAAACTAGTTTCTTGTCGATCTATGTAAATTTTAAGGGGAGGGAAAGACTTTGAAGTCAACGGGTGTTGTTAGAAAGGTGGACGAGCTGGGGAGGGTGGTTATTCCAATCGAGTTACGGAGAACTCTGGGGATTGACGAAAAGGACGCCCTGGAGATCTACGTAGACAACGAAAAAATTATCCTCAAGAAGTACGAGCCCGGCTGCGTCTTCTGCGGCAACGCGGCGGAGGTACAGCTTTACCGCGGCAAGCTGGTATGCCGGAACTGTGCCGTGGAAATGTTTGAAAATGCCAAGGCCATGTAAGGAATCATAAAATTATCATAACCTTAAATGACCATGGCGAAGGGCCGGGTGGGAGGGGATTTTGATCACCAACCGGCCCTTAAGAGTTTCCTTCACCGTCCCGAACCACCTGGTTGTAAACGTCCCGCCGGGACATTCCCCGCAGCCGGGCCACCTCCCGGATAGCTGCCTTTTTATCCATACCCTGCACCTGGAGGAGAGCAACGTGCTCCTGCAGTGAAAGCCCCCGCCAGGATTCATCCCGTGTACCCGCGGCCTCTTCTTCCCGGGCGCCGGCCACCACCAGGGTAAACTCGCCCCGGGGAGAGTGGAGGCGAAAGTGTTCCACTGCCTGGGGTAATGTACCCCGCCAGATTTCTTCATATTTTTTGGTCAGCTCCCGGGCAACGGCAATCTGCCGCTCTCCCAGGATTTCAACCATATCAGAAAGGCTTTCCAAAAGACGGTGGGGGGCTTCGTAAAAAATAATGGTCCGCCTCTCTCCCTTTAACTCCTGCAGCTTTCGGCGCCGGGCACCGGCTGCCGCCGGAAGGAAGCCCTCAAAACAAAAAGAAGAGGTGGGCAGACCAGAGGCCACCAGGGCGGCCAGGGCCGCGCTGGGCCCGGGCAGGGGCACCACTGGAATACCCTGGCTTATGGACAGGGAAACCAGTTCCTCCCCGGGGTCGGATATACCCGGCATGCCGGCATCGGAAACCAGGGCGATCCTCCGGCCGGCCGCCAGCAGGCTTAAAAGATACCGGCCCATTTGCCGGCGGTTTTGTTCGCGGTAGCTGACCACCGGTGTGTGTATGTCGTAATGGGCCAGGAGCTTTCTGGTGTGGCGGGTATCCTCGGCCGCAATCAGGTCCACTTCCCGCAATATCCGCAGAACCCGCAGGGTAATATCCTCCAGGTTGCCAATGGGGGTGGCGCAGAGAAAGAGGATTCCCTGTTGACTCACCTTCCCCCCTCCCGTTCCCTGTCCCAAAATGCTTCACAAAACAGGCATTCCGTCGTCCGGATGCGGCCGAAGTGTACGTTGCAAATATGAAAACCCTGCTGGTAGAGGTCCCACAGGTTTTTTAGCCCTCCCCTGGCAGGGGTGCTGTCGCCGGCCTGCCCGTAGGCCCTGGCTAACTCCTCCCGCAACTTGTCATTTTCCTCCATCAAAAGGCGGATCTGCTTTTTGATTTTCTGCATGTCGCTCCCGAGTGCCTGGATCCTGGCTTCCATTTCCTTGAGCATTGCGGTCAGAGCTTGCACACTGGTCACCTCTCGTCTTGGTGATTACCTCGCTAAAAGAATACTCCTTGTTAAGCCTGGTTTCCTTTAATTCCACCGTCACGGTTTTACGAAAAATGTTTACGGCTGTAACCCTGCCCTCTCCCTGGGGCGTCAACACCCGGGCGCCAATTTCGGGATGTTCCTCCTTGGCCTGTTCGTAAATCTCGTTTTCATACTTGAGGCAGCACATCAACCTCCCGCAAATACCGGAAATCTTGGTAGGATTCAGGGAAAGATTCTGGTCCTTGGCCATGCGGATGGAAACGGAGGCAAAGTCGCACAACCAGGTGCTGCAGCATAATTCCCGCCCGCAGCAACCCAGGCCGCCCATCATCTTGGCTTCATCCCGCACCCCAATTTGCCGCAGCTCGATGCGGGTGCGGAAAACCGAAGCCAGATCCCTCACCAGTTCCCGGAAATCAACCCGCCCCTCGGCGGTAAAGTAAAAAATGATCTTGTTTCCGTCATAGGTCTGCTCCACGTCCACCAGCTTCATGGGTAAACCGTGGGCGGCAATCTTTTCCAGGCAGATTTGAAAAGCCCGTCTTTCCTTTTTTTTGTTGGCGGCAATTTTTTCCAGGTCTTCCCCGGTCGCCGGGCGGATGACCTTTTTTAAAGGCGCGACCACCTCTTCGTCCGGCACTTCGGTGGGCCCGATCACCACCTGCCCGTTTTCTATACCGCGGGCCGTTTCTACAATAACCGTATCGCCGGGTTTAAGCTGGTATTCCCCCGGGTCAAAGTAGTAGATTTTACCCGCCCGCCTGAACCTGACCCCTACAACCCGGTAGGGCATGTCTTTCCCTCCATTCAGCCTCCCTGGCCCGGTCGCCACCGTTCAATCAGGCGGCGCCAGCCAGACGCATAAAAAGCATTTCCAGTGCCAGTCTGGTATTAACATTTGCCAGAAGGGAATCCCTGGTTCTTTCAATTTCTTTGATGATCTCCAGGAGCCGGGTGCAGTTGTACAAACGGGCCTCCCGGTCTACCAGGGAAAGGTGATCCTGGTTGAAAAGCAACCCGGGTGCCCCGGTTTCCTTCCACACCAGCAAATCCCGGTACCACAGCAGGAAAAGCTCCAGGTAGGCTAAAGCCAGCTCTTTATCTTCAGCCACGATAGCTGCCAGCCGGAAGGCCTCCATAACGGAAGCCCGGCCTAACCCGGTGGCCAGATCCACCACCTTTTGCCGCAAGCCAAAATAGCCGCCATTCATACCGGCCAGCCGCACGGCCCGCCCGGGGCACCCCCCGGTAAGCCGGGCCAGCAGCTCCAGTTCTTCCCGGGAAGCGTCCGTTCCCCTTTTCAGGATACCGGCCACCTGTTCCGGGGGCAGCGGGTGAAAGGTGAAGATCTGGCAGCGGGAAAGGATTGTAGGCAGCAAAGCCTGGGGACGGTCGGAAATTAAAATAAGCACCGTACCGGCCGGTGGTTCTTCCAGGGTTTTTAAAAGGCAGTTGGCCGCCTCATGGGTCATCAGGTCCGCCTGTTCCACGAGAAAAATCTGCCGCTGCCCCTGGTAGGGGGACAGGGTAATGCGGCGCAGCATCTCCCGCATTTGCCCGATCTTGATAGACGCCCCCTGGGGAGCAATCCGGTGCAGGTCGGGGTGGTTTTGTGCGGCTGCCTGCCGGCAATCCCGGCACTGACCGCAGGCATCCCCGGAGTCGGGCTGCCGGCACAGCAGGGCGGCCCCAAAGGCCAGGGCCGTGGTGGTCTTGCCCACGCCTTCCGGCCCGGCAAATAAATAGGCATGGCTGACCCTGTCTTGTTCCACCGCCCGGCACAGGGCGCGGATTATTTCGCCATGTCCTACAATGTTCGCCAGTTTCATCTAAAGCCTCTCCTCCACAGCCTTTAAGATCTGCCGGTGGAGTTCCCGGCAGTCCAGGCGTCCGTCCAGCACCAGGTAACGCTCGGGGGCCCTTTTTACGAGCTGGAGGTATCCCCGGCGCACACGGTCAAAAAAATCCTGCCGTTCCCGTTCGATGCGATCTGCCCTGCCCGCCAGCCGGGCCAGAGCCCCGGCAGCCGGCATGTCCAGCAGCACCGTCAAGTCCGCCACAAGCTTTCCCGTGGCCAGGGCGTTAAGTTGTTCCAATTCTTTTAAGTCGAGGCAGCGCCCGTAGCCCTGATAGGCCAGGCTGGAATCCACAAAGCGATCGCTGATTACCACCCGGCCCTGGGCTAAAGCGGGGCGGATGATGCGGGCCACCAGCTCGGCCCGGGCACCGGCGTAAAGCAGGGCCTCGGCCAGGGGGTTTAAACCGGCCAGTACCGGATCGAGTAAAAGGCTGCGAATCTTTTCCCCCACCGGAGTCCCCCCGGGTTCCCGGGTGAGCACCACGGGGTGCCCCCGCCGGATCAGGGCCGCCGCCAAAAGCCGGGCCTGGGTAGTTTTGCCGGCACCATCAATGCCTTCAAAAACAATAAACAAACCTTTCAACAGACCACCACCCGCAGGCTCGCCAGCCCGGGATCTTCAGGGCCCTGTACGAAAAGTGACAGGTTCCTCACCCATTGTAGATATTCGACCATCTCCGGGCCAATCTCCTCCCCGGGATAGAGCAGGGGAATGCCCGGCGGGGAAACGTTCACCCATTCGGCACAGATATGGCCGGCGCACTCCCGCAACGGCAGGGGGCGGCTGGGAGCCAGCCAGGCCTGGCGGGGCGTAAGTCGCGCCAATGGAAGCGGCGGCAGTTCGGGGCAGGCCCCAAGTGGTTGTCTCCCTCCCTCCCGGCGAACCAGCTCCTGCAGACCGCGGACGAGGAGATGGCAGTCCCGGCGGGTGGTGCCTATGCCAACAACCACCACCAGGTTATAGTAATCGGCCATTTCCACCTGTACCCGGTACTCCCGGGCCAGGATGCGGGCCGCCTGGTACCCCGTCAAACCCAGGGACCGTACGGAAACCACCAGCCGGGTGGGATCCAGGCCGTGTGCTCCCGGCCGGCCCAGGTGTTCTTCTCCCAGCAGGGTAATGCCGGGCAACCGGGAGAGGATCTGCCTCACCTCCCGGGCCAAACTCACCGCCCGTTCCAGCATTTCCCTGCCCTTGGTAGCCAGCTGCCTGCGGGCACCGTCCAGGGAGGCCAGCAGAAGATAAGAAGGGCTGCTGCTCTGCAAAAGACTCAAAGCACGGGCTGTTTTCTGGACATCTACCCGGTTTCCTTTGAGATGCAGCAACGAGGATTGGGTAAGGGAACCACCCATCTTGTGCATACTCTGCACTGCGGCGTCCACGCCGCACTGCAATGCCGGCGGCGGCAGCCCCTCATGAAAAGGGAAGTGCACCCCGTGGGCCTCATCGGCCACTACAGGCTTGTTCACCCTGTGGGCCAGCCCCACCAGCCGCGGCAGGTCGCCCGTAATTCCATAATAGGTGGGGTGGATAACCAAAAGCCCCTTCGCCAGCGGGTGTTTTTCCAGGGCTCCGGCAACTGCCCGGGGGGTCAATCCGGCAGCTATACCGAACTCCTCCAGAACCACAGGTTCAAGGAAGACGGGTTTGGCCCCGGAAAAAATCAACCCCCCCAGCACGGCCCGGTGGGCGTTGCGGGGAAGCAAGATTTCCTCCCCCGGGCGGCACAGGGCCAGCAACAGCGCCGTTATACCCACCGTGCTCCCGTTAACCAGAAAAAAGGTTTGCCCGGCACCAAAAAGCTCTGCCGCCAGGGCCTGGGCCCGGGCGATCACCCCTTCGGGACGGTGCAGGTCATCCAGACCGGGCAATTCGGTAAGATCCAGCTGGAGGATTTCTTTGACCCCCTGCCACTCGGGAAAAACGGCTTCTCCCTGGCGGTGTGCGGGCACGTGCAGGTGGGCGTAATCCCGGGCACAATGGGCATAGAGTGCGGCCAACAGGGGCGCTTCCTGCTGGTTCATAAACCGTTTTCACCTATTGACAAGTCAAAATTTTGGTTCAACAGCTTTATTTTAACATGAGTGCCCTGTGTCATAAAGCATTGCCATTACTTTAATCTTATATCCGGTCAAGGCGGCGGTCAAAATAAGTTTAAAGACAAAGAGAAAGGAGAGGCAACGGATGAGAGGTGATAAAATTGACGAAAAAAGCCTTTCCCGCAAGTATAAAACCAATGTTTCCCGCCTGATCCGGGCCTGGAAAAGGGGCCTTTCGGATATGGAAATTGCCGCCAGCACCGGTATCGACCCCGCTACCTTGAACAGGATCCGGGGCGATATCGAAATGGCCCACCGGCGCCTGCGCCTGGCCCGGAAAAAGGAATTGAACCGCCCGGTTTATCTTTAACCGTATCCACAAAACCCCATCCAGAACCATTGCCTGCATTCCTTCATAGTGTATAGCAACTTTTACTTGTTCAGGTGTCCGGGGTATCCTGAAAAATTTTTTGACCAGCTCCGCCGTAAGGCGGTGCTGTTAAGATAAAGGCCCTTTCCCCATGGGGAAAGGGCCCTTGACTATTAACCGGCTTTCTTTTCCTCTTTCTTCTTGGTGACGTTAATGGCACAGTCAGGGCAAACTATCTGGCAGATGCCGCAGGCGATGCACTCATCGTTGGGTTCCACCGAAGGGGTGCCGTATACCCCCAGGACATCCGACCAGGAAAGGCACTTCTTGGGGCACTTTTGCATACACAACCCGCAGCCTTTGCACAGGCCGGGGAAGATCGTCCAGAAGCTTTTGGTGGTTTCTATGGTCCGGGCCTTAAAGTGCTGTGTCATTGCTTACCCCCCCTTAGATGGCTTGGGCCACAAGCTCCATGCCCCGCTCCAGGGCACGGAAGTTCAGTTCCCGCAACTTGGGGTTCTTTTCAAACTTGTAGCCGAGTTTTTTCTCAATAGCATTCTTAGCCTCTTCTACGGAAATTACCCCGGTGGCCTTGATTACCGCTCCCATGATGACAATGTTGAACACCCGGGGGTGCAGTTCCTTCTTGGAAACCTCAATGGCTGGAATGGGCAAAATCTTTTTCGCCTGGGTGGGCAGAGCGTCCTCTACACCTTCAATGCTGGAATCGTAAACAAACAGGGTTTGGGAGCCCACATACTGCCGGGTCCGGTGCACGGCCCGGTCGCTCAAGGCAATGACAATATCCCCGGTCTGGAACTTAGGTGCGCCAATAGGTTCATCCCCGATTTGCAAATAGGCAATGGAAACGCCGCCGCGCTGCTCCACGCCGAAGTTGGGGATGTACAGGGCCTCACGGCCTTCCTCGTTGGCCGCCTCGGCAATGATTTCCGCTACCGATTGAACCCCCTGACCGCCTTCCCCGGCCAGAAGGATCTTCACCGCCTTAGCCATTTGCCTCGCCCTCCTTCTGGCCGCCGGGCACTTTAATTTCGCCCACCTTGAAGTACTTGGGAAGTTCCTGTTCTACCATTTTCCAGGTCTCCTCGGCGTTGGTCCGCCAGTTTGTCGGGCAGGTGGAGAGGACCTCCACAAAGGAAAAACCGTTGCCGGCCATCTGGTTTTCCAGGGCCTTTTTCAGGTAATTCTTTAACTGCCGCAGGTTAGCCACCGTACCCCGGGCCACGTACGCCCCCTCCCGGGTAATGGCGGCCACCATTTCCGGACCCTGGGTGGGATAACCGGTTTTTTCCGGATCCCGGCCGTAGGGTGTGGTTTCGGTCTTCTGCCCGGGCAGGGTGGTTGGCGCCATCTGGCCGCCGGTCATGCCGTACTGGGTATTGTTCACCAGGATCACGGTGATCTTTTCATTTCTTGACGCGGCATTTACCAGGTGCTGCGAACCAATGGCATAGCCGCCGCCGTCACCCATGTAGGCAATGCCGATGAGGTTGGGATTGACCCGCTTTAAACCCGTGATCACGGGCGTGGTGCGGCCGTGGTGGGTTTGAATGGTATCCACGTTGAAGAAGTCCCAGGCAAGCAGGGAACAGCCAATATCACAGCCAAAAACGGCCCGGTCCTGGATCCCCAATTCGTCAATGGCCTGCCCCAGCGCCTTCAGCACCAGGCCGTGGCCGCAACCGGGACAAAACTTGTGGGGCTTGGTATCTACACGCCAGCTCTTGGGCATGGCAGGTTGCACAGACATCAAAAATGGCCTCCTTTCCTTGTTTCGCCATTAACCGGCGATCTCTTTCACGCGGCTGACCACATCTTCGGCAGTGATGCCTACACCGGGCTTGAAAAGATCCAGCATTTCCACGGGGCATCCGAAAGCCGCTTCCTTCAAAAGCCTGGCCAGCTGCCCCTGGGCCGATTCCACCACCAGGAACCGCCTGACCTTGTTGGCCGTTTCCCGGATGGCCTCCACCGGAAGGGGACGCAGGGTGATGGGACGGAAGTAACCAACCTTGATACCTTCTTCCCGCAGTTCTTTAACGGCGGCCTTACATGCCCGGGATACAACGCCGTGGGAAATCACCACCAGGTCGGAATCCTCAAGACCAAAGGCCTCATGCTCCGCTACTTCCGGAGCGATTTTCGCATAATCCTTGAAGTATCCTTCCAGCACCTCGTAGAGTTCTTCTTCCACGTTGTAGGTATTGCGCAGCTGCGTGGGAGGCCTGTCCACCCCGGGAACGCCGGGCTTACCAAAGTAAGGCTCGGCTTCTACCAGCTCAATGCCCCGGCTGGCGGGGTCGTAGATGGTCAGGGATTCCCTCATTTTCGCCTGGTAGCCGTCGCCCAGGATAAAGGTGGGGAAACGATATTTCCAGGCCGTGTTGAAGGCCTTGATGGTATAATCAAAGAGCTCCTGGTGGTTGGCGGTGGAATAGACGATACGCAGACCCTCGCCGTTGCCGCCCAGGGTGGTCATGGTCACTTCCTGCTGGGAGTAAATTACAGTGGCCGTGGAGGGGCCGCCCCGCTGCTGGATTACCACCACGGTGGGCAGGCGCATGGCCTCAGCCATGGACATGGGTTCCTGCATTAAGGTGTTACCCGGTCCTGCCGTGGCGGTGAAGGCTTTGCGTCCCGCCAGCACTCCGCCGATGGTGGTAAAACCGGCGGAAAGCTCATCCTCCGTTTGCAGGAACTCGCGGCCATATTTGGGTGCCAGGCGGGTCCAGTAGTGCATGATTTCATTCTGAGGGGTAATCGGGTAACCGTACATGATCTCGGCGCCGGCCACCAGCGCAGCCCAGGCAACCACCTCATTACCGGTCATAAAGACCCGCTTTTCACCCTCAATTGGTTTGTCAGGCATAAAGACCTACACCTCCTGAAATCTTATCCCGTTAATGTTCAGTGAACCCGCTCGGGTGCGGCGCTGTCCTTGCTCACTCTAGTGCTTCGCGCCGACAGCACCACGGTTCGCTTCGGGCCGGCTCTGGCTCTCTGCGGATTACCATCGACACTGTTACCTCCCGACCATAATTACTGCCCGATGTGTCACCAATAGGTGTTCTTCCATTTGTTTTCATTTGGCGTCCTCGAGAGCCGAGCCGGCGGCCTCGCTTCACCGGGTGCTGTTACCGGCGCTTCGCAAGTCGTTCGCTCCGGACAGTGCCGCACCCTCGTCAGTACGGTTTTGCTGAACATTCACTCTTACCCTTAAGAGAAGCGCAAAAAGAGCTTTTCTTTTTCACCACAGGGTTTGGGGCATATAACGCTTGATGGGCCACACCGGGTGGCCTGCCGCATCATGGGTGCCGATGACCCGGGCCAGCTCTTCCAGGACGGTAGTGGCCACCACGGGAATGCCCAGTTGCCTGGCAGCCTCGTCCACAATCCTTGCCCCTTCCTGGACAAATTCCACGGTGGTTTCGTCACCCAGGTGGCTGTTGTTAATCAGGCCATCCACTCTCCCCAGGGACCGGACATACTCCACAATTTCTTCCACGGTACCGGTCATGGGCCGGCCTACGTTTACCACCGCGAAAATTTTTAAGTCAGGGTCGGTGGCCGCACCCTCCACCAGGTTTAAGGTTTTGGCTCCTTCCACGCCGTAGCCGATATCAAGGATTACGTCCCCGGGAAGCCTTAGGGCCCAGCGATTGGCGGGGTGAAGGATGCTTCCCGTTTCTCCCAAACCCATCATCTCCCTGGTTTCCCAGGCTACTACATTCATCCCCATGGCAGTTAATTTTTTCTTGATCGGCCGCAGGGTATAGCAGGGCTCCACGATGTCCAGATCAACCAGGTTAACCCGCCGGCCGCTGGAGGCTAGAAATATAGCCCGGTTGACTGCCACTTCACTCTTGCCACTGGCATACTCTCCAATATAGGCTTCTACTATCCGGCCGGAAATACACCTCACCTCCGCCAGGGCGACGCGAAAATAAAAATTTTAAAATCCCTGTATATTTTCTAAAAAGATTATAACAACAATAAGAATGAAAACCGGGACAGTTGGGGCTACTGTCCCTAATTTTATTAATCTTTACTAATTTTATTTATTTTATCACGCCCTTTCAATCCGTATTTAGTATATTGCAAAAAGGACTCCACGTCAACACAAGCCCAAAATTGCAGAATTTACGTTAATCTAAATAAACTGATCTAAATAAAAAAGTAGTGCAGCAGGATTAACAGGAGTACCCCGGGTACCTGGAGCAATCCAGCGGTGAGGAGAGTAACCGGGTTAACAGCGATCCTTAAGCCCAACTGTCCGAGGAAAATATTGAACAAAAGCAACAGGACTCCCCCCAGCAGGACGTGCAGGATCAACTGCAAGCTAAATTTAAAAACTTTAAACAAAACACCGCCCATGAGAAATAATCCCAAAAGCCCGAGGCCTATTAAAAAAACTAATTTTAATTCCATCAGTCCCACCCCTTTTGCCGGCAATCTTGTCCCACGGCATGTATATGGGGTGGAATGGAAAAATATGCTCTCTTCTTATGTTAATTCCCGGCGACCTTCCAGGGCCCTGGCCAGGGTCATCTCATCGGCATATTCCAGGTGGGCGCCCACGGGCAAACCGTGGGCAATGCGGGTAACCTTCAAACCCAGGGGTTTGATTAGCTGGGCAAGGTAAAGGGCGGTGGCATCACCTTCAACGTCCGGATTGGTGGCCAGAATTACCTCTTTAATCTTTCCTTCGCCCAACCTGGCCAGAAGCTGCTTGATGGTCAGGTCGTCCGGACCAACCCCGGCCAGGGGGGAGATGGCCCCCTGGAGGACGTGGTAGAGCCCCCGGTAGCCCCGGGTTTTTTCCATAGCCACCACGTCCCGCGGCTCCTGGACCACGCAGACAAGGGTGGGGTCCCGCTCCGGGTCGGAGCAAATCTGGCAGACCTCCCGGTCGGTGAGGTTGGCGCAGACCGAACAATAGCGGACGTTATCGCGGGCGAAAACCAGCGCCCGGGCCAGGTTGTGGGCTACTTCCGGCGGAGCGTTCAAAAGGTGGAAGGCCAGGCGCTGGGCCGTTTTGGGACCGATGCCGGGCAGCTTGGACAGCTCCTCAATCAGGCGGTTTGCAGGGCCGGAAAGATACCTCACCGGTTTCCACCCCTAAAAGAGGCCGGGCAGGTTCAGTCCGCCAGTCAGCTTGCCCATTTCCCTGGTCACCATTTCCCGGGATTGATTGAGTGCGCTGTTTACGGCAGTGAGAACAAGCTCCGTCAACATTTCCACATCTTCCGGGTCCACTGCCTCGGGCTTTATTTCCAGGGCCACCAGTTCCTGCTTCCCGTTCACCACGGCCTTTACGGCTCCCCCCCCGGCGGTGGCCTCCACCGTCCGGTTGCCCAGTTCCTCCTGCAGGCGCATCATTTCCGCCTGCATTTTCTGGACCTGCTTCAGCATTTTGTTCATATTGCCCATCATGATTTGATCTCTCCTCTTGATTAATTTTTTTCTTCTATCTCTTCTCCCCCGAACAGCTGGATGGCCGTTGCGGCGTCAAGCTGTTCACTTGCATCCTCCGGTTGCCTTTTCTCCGGGGGCGCTTTCCCGTACACTATGTTTACCCGCCAGGTTCCCGGGAATAAAACGGCCAGCGCCTCTTCCAGCACCCGGCGGTTTACCGCCGTGTCCAGCAACTCCTTGAACATGTCATCGGGGCCGAAGGCTATGGTTAAGCAACCCTCCTCAACCTGTTCCGGCCAGCTGTGGGTAAGATAATTGTATACTGGAACGCTCTTGCTGCGGACCAGATCCAGCACCTGCGGCCAGCGCTGCCTGATTTTGTCCAGAGTGACCCCGCCGTTGGCGCAAACATTCCCGTTTCCGGGGGCGACTTTTTCGGCTTCATTTAACTGAACTTCTTTTGTAACGTTTCGTTTTTTCCCCCTCTCGCCTGCGGCGGTGTTTTTGCTTGCCTGGGACCGTTTTGTGCTTGTGTCACCCCTGTGTCTGGCTTCCATTCTTTCCTCTGGAGGGTGGATCTCTTCTTCGATAATATCTTTTTCCCCCCCGGAACCTTGCAAGCCGCCGGCCACCAACTGCTCCAGGCGAGACTCCAGCTGTTCCAGCCGCCGGGCAAGGGCGGCCAGGGAATCACCACCTTCGGGACGGGTAGCTTCCACCAGGGCTACCTCCAGCAAAATGCGGGGCTGGCTGGCCCATTTCATATCCTGTTCCACCCGGGTCAGCACCTGTAAAATGTACAGCAATTGTTCCCGGGTGAATTCACCGGCCCGTTCCAGCAAACGCTCCCTTTCCCCGGGAGCCAGGACCAGCTCTTCCTGGTGTGAAACACGGACCAGCATGAGGTTGCGCAAATAAGCTGCCAGCCCCTGGACAAAGAGGCGCAGGTCCTTTCCTTCTGCCACCAGGGCGGCCACCAGGTGCAGCAAGCGGTCGACCCGGCCGGCCGCCAGGTCCCGGGCTGCCCCATCCAGCAGGTCGTCCCGGACGGTACCCATAATCCGGTGCACATGGTCTACGGTAACAACCATGTTGCCATAGGCCGCCGCTTGATCCAGGATGCCCAGAGCGTCCCGCAGGCCGCCATCGGCAGCCCGGGCAATCAGGTATAAAGCCTCCTCTTCCACTTGAAAACCTGATCCGGTGGCCACCTCCCGCAAGCGGGCCAGCATATCCCCAAGACCAATGGGATGAAAATCAAAACGCTGGCACCGGGACAGGATGGTCAGGGGAACTTTATGGGGCTCGGTGGTGGCCAGAACAAAAACCACATGGGCGGGCGGCTCCTCTAAAGTTTTCAACAGGGCATTAAAGGCTTCACTGGTCAGCATATGCACTTCGTCTATAATATAAACCCGGTAGCCGGCCAGGGCCGGCGAAAATCTCACTTTTTCCCGCAGCTCCCGGATTTCATCAATGCCCCGGTGGGAGGCGGCATCTATTTCCACCACATCCATGGACGTGCCCGCGTTAATCTCCCGGCATACGGCACATTCATTGCAGGGCTCGGATCCCTGGCGGGCAAGGCAATTCAATGCCTTGGCCAGTACCTTGGCCGTAGTTGTTTTGCCCGTGCCCCGGGGACCGCAAAAAAGGTAGGCGTGGGCAACTCTCCCGGCCAGCAGGGCATTCTGCAACGTAAGGGTAACGTGCTCCTGACCGACAATTTCTTTAAAACGACTGGGGCGCCACTTGCGGTAAAGGGCCTGGTAGGACATGGTAATTCACTCCACGGAGCTCATTTAAATTGCCATACGGCACGGCAGTTGTTGGATGCGCACACGCTTGGTACAAAAGCCTTACAACAAATTCGTCACCTTTTAATTAATTTCCTCTTTATAGAAAAAAAAGAACTGCTTTTACGCAGTTCGCGAAATTTTATTGGCCGTGCACCTGTCGTTGAATGGTGACTTCCGGGCGTTACCCCTGCAGGTAGCTCGGGTCAGGCACCCTTGCGGCACCCGGAGGGGCTTCCTTAGTGCTGCTTCCGCCAGGACCTGACACGGTTCAGAAGTCTCCGTCGCGCAAGACCCAACCGTCGTCACCCCTTACAGGGGCCAGACCCCACAAGCCACACCCGCGGACAGGAATTCGACCCCGCTACAGCGGCTTGCGGGTACAGGGCACCGCTACCTCCCCGTCTAGCACGGCCAATGCTTCCACCGGCCGTAGGCCGGCCATGCCAAACCTGCGGCCAAAAACTTGTCACTGGCGGAGAGAGTGGGATTCGAACCCACGAGACAGGCTTTGTACCCGTCTACTCGCTCTCCAGGCGAGCGCCTTCAACCACTCAGCCATCTCTCCACGCTATGGCCGTAGCCTACTGCCGCTGGTACGCTATTCTTTTGTATAATTTATTATATCCATGCCGCACAAAAAACTCAAGAGGGGGGGTATCTGGCAAAGGGTTTAAGGGTGCCAGCCGCCGGCTCCCCGTCTTTATATTTTACAACTAACTCCGGGTTTTTGCAAGCATTTCCCGTTGCGGACAACAGAGCGCATATTCTCTGGGAAGAAAACCGGTAGGCGTTACTTTCCCGTTGTCTTCCCGTTATGGTACTATAACATAAATGATAAATAGCATCAAGCTGCCAGCAAATTGCGAAAGTCACTTATATTTTGAAAGGAGACGGGATTTTGCAACGGAAGCAGCTACAGGCCTTAGAGGACTGGTTTAACCAATACGTTAAGGGTTTTTACCATGACGACCCCGACGTTCAGGCAGGAATCAGGCTCAAGGAGGAACACACCAAAAGGGTCCGCGAGAAAATATTGCGTATCGGAAGCTCTTTAAACCTGGGGCCTGAAGACCTTTACCTGGCCGAAACCATCGCCCTTTTACACGATATCGGGCGCTTCAAACAGTTTGCCCTCTACCATACTTTTAACGACCGCCGTTCGGAAAACCATGCCCTCCTGGGCATACGCGAACTGGAACGGACCGGGGTGCTTGCGGCTCTGGCCGAAGAGGAAAGGAAACTGATTACCAGGTCCATTGAGTATCACAACCTGTGTACACTGCCCCCGGATTTACCGGACCGCCTCTCTTTATTGGCCCGCCTGATCCGGGATGCGGATAAACTGGACATCCTGGAGATGTTCACCGCTTCCCTGGACCGTAAGAACGATAAGCCAGAAGCGCAGCAGATTTCCGGCCTCCCCGATACGCCGGGCTATTCGCCGGTCCTGGTTCGAAACCTGCTTCAAGAACAACTCTGTTACTACGATGACATGAAAAATTTTAACGACCGCAAACTGCTCATGCTCTCATGGATATATGACATCAATTTCCCCCGCTCCCTCTCGGAGATTGCCAGGAACGGCTACGTGGAAAAGATTGTCGCCCGGCTGCCAAAGACGGAGGAGGTCCAGAAGGTTTACGAACATTTGCAGGCCTACATAGTCCGCCGGCTGGCCCGCTGAGCGTTCGGGCTTCTTTCGGCCGGACATGCCGGGCGGATACGTTGACCCGGGCATTTGCCCGGGCCTACCCCGCCCCCCAGCCACCAACGACACAGCGGCGGCCAAAGGAAGAATTTTTTGCTGATCCAGCGGTCCCTATTTCTCCCTGTCCGCCAGCAAAACTCCCCCGACACCTACGTTTTCACGTTCCATTTCCTCAATGAGAATTGTAAAAGCCTGGGTGGGGATATTCATGATTTTGCCGGCGATCTCGGTAAAAGATTTCACCAGTTCTGCCTTTTGTTCCTTGCTCATTTTCGGGCCGTGAACCGTAATTACGGGCATCCTGTCACCTCCTTTTCTTTAAGTTATTGCAGTGATTGCCATTTTAAGCATATTTTAGCCTTTCTTATTTCGGAAAATTAAGAGTCGCTCACCGGGCGAGCCAAACCGGTATGGGACGGCTTGGTTGACGCCCAGAAGGAAAACAGGCTGCAAGTGGTACTGACCTGAGCCATAGAAAAAACTAAGGGGTCTAGTTCTTTTTAAGGTTTTTTCCAGCCTGCTGGCAGCCGCGCTCTGTTTCAGGGAGTGTACCCCCTCCCCAGTTTGCGGTATATCTTTTCCTTGTAAAAGTTCACGGCGGCATTCATGCCCCTTCTTTCCATCAGCAGGTTGAATCTCAATATCTTCTCGTTTAGTTTTCTGGTCAGGTCCTGCCTTTCTTCTTCTTGGTAACAAAAATCAATCAGCTTTTTCAGGGACATGATCTCCCTGTGCAGCTCGAGCTCCGGGGGCAGCACCCCGGCATTTTTCAGGATCAGGTAGGAGGCCCGGAGTTCCTCGGGAACGCCGGAAAGATCCTCCAGTTGCAGGGGCTTGCCCTTACCGGGCAGGTTGTCGAATTCTCCCTTCTCCATGGCCTCCCGGATCTTGTTCTCAGCAATGACCGCCACAATATCCATTTTCCCACCTCCCGTCAGCCATTGCGCTAAAAAAACCTCCCAACGGTTTAAACTTAGTTTAAAAATTCCGTTACCAAACAATATTTTGGAAAGCTAATAATCTTTTCGATAACAAAATTACAAGTCCTGCCAAAGATTAAGCTCGCTTGGGAATCCGCCCCTTTTGTTGAATTAAAAAAATTTCATCATCCTGCCGGTTTTGGTGGCTAGACCGGCCTGTTACGGTGCCTTTTGTCCCGCAAAAAAGGCGAGGGGTTTTCACCTTCCCCGGTGAAAACCCCTTCTTATCAAGAAACCTGGCGGAGAGAGTGGGATTCGAACCCACGAGGCGAGTTTTGGCCCGCCTACTCGATTTCGAGTCGAGCGCCTTCAACCACTCGGCCATCTCTCCGTCAAATTAACCTTCCTTAATGCCTGTCTTTGTACCTCAACTCCCGGAAGAAACGCTGTATAATTGACGCACATTCCTCAGCCAGAACGCCCGAGATAACCTCCACCTGGTGGTTAAACCGGGGTTCCCGCACCACATCCATAATGGAATCTACAGCTCCCGCCTTTGGATCCCGGGCTCCGTAAACCAGCGTCCGCACCCGAAACTGCACCAGAGCACCGGCACACATGGGACAGGGCTCGATGGTGCTGTAAAGGACGGTATCCACCAGGCGCCAGTCCCCCAGGTAGCGGGCTGCTTCCCGCATCGCCAGGATTTCCGCGTGGGCCGTACTATCTTTAAGCGTTTCCCGGAGGTTGTGTCCCCGGCCGATAATTTGATCTCCCAGCACCACTACCGCGCCGATGGGTACTTCACCCATCTCGTAGGCCTTTTGTGCTTCGGCCAGGGCTTCCAGCATGTAGCGGCGGTGATCCGTCAAATGCCCCCTCCCCACCAGAGATATCTATCGACACGTGTTATTTTAACATAGAAGAACCGTTTCTGGCAACCCATGCCCCCAAAGGCCTGTCAATCAACAGCTGATATGCCTCAGATGTTTTTTTGCCCCTGTATTGTCTATTTCGGGAAGACGGCTCAAAGGTCCACTTTGTACTTCAGGGATAGATAACAGGGAATCACCGCCGGGTTATGATGATTTGTGAACACCGTGGTATAATTGGGTGGAATCAGCACTCTTAATACCACTACAAAGTATTTGGAGGGAGCCTTTTTGCCTTACACTTTCAAGGTTAAAACCCTTGGTTGCCCGGTCAACCAGTACGAGGGCCGGGCATTGGAGCTGGCCATGGAAGAAGCCGGCTTTGTCCCAACTGGAGACATTGCCGATATTTATATCATCAACAGCTGCGTGGTAACCCAGGCCGCGGCCGCGGAAGCCCGCCGCCTGGCCAGCCAGGCCAAAAAGGAAAATCCCCGCTCCCTGGTGGTTTTAGCCGGCTGCTACCCCCAGGTGTACTGGGAGGAAATAAAGGAAAAACTGCCCCAGGTAGACATTATCATCGGCACCACCGGCAGATCCCGGCTGCCGGCCATCATAGCCCGGCAACTGGCTGAAACTCACCGGGAGCAAAAGGCAATTATCGTGGAGCACGGACCAGGTGAAGAGTTTGAGGAGTTTCCCTTGACCGGCAATTACGGACGCACCCGGCCGGTAATTAAGATCCAGGAAGGCTGCGACGAAGCCTGTACCTACTGCATTGTCCGGAAGGCGCGGGGATTGCCCCGAAGCCTGGCTCCAGATAAGGTGGTCGCTCAGGTCAAACATTTCGTAACTATGGGCTGCCGGGAGATAGTCCTGGCCGGTACCCACCTGGGAGCTTATGGGAAAGATCTGCCCGGGTGGAATCTGGCCCGCCTCATAAAAGAACTGGACGCCCTCCCCCATTCCTTCCGCCTGCGCTTAAGCTATATCGAGCCCATGGATCTATGCCTTGAGTTTTTACAAACCCTGGCCCGGGCGCGAAAAGTTTGCCCCTTTTTGTACCTCCCCCTCCAGAGCGGCTCGGACCGCATTCTCCAAAGGATGGGGCGCCGGTATACAAGCGCAGAGTTTGCCCGGCTGGTACAAAAGGCAAGGGAATTGATCCCCGGCCTTTCCATTTGGACCGATCTGATCGTGGGCTTTCCCGGGGAAACGGAGGACGACCACCAGCAGACCATGAAACTGGTCGAGGAGCTGGCTTTAAGCCACCTGCACGTGTTCCCCTACTCGCCCCGCCCGGGAACGGAAGCCGCCGGTTTTCCCGATCAGGTCGCACCCGACGTAAAAAAAAGAAGAGTTCAGGAGTTGCGCGCCCTTGACGAAAAGCTGTCCCTGCGTTTTCACCGGCAGCTGGTGGGTAAACGGGTGCAGGTGCTGGTGGAAAAGGTAGAGGAGAACCTGGGGGAAGGTTTTTCGGAACATTACGTAAAAGTGCGGTTCCGGGCCGGCAACCCGGAATTGAAGGGTTCCCTGGTACCGGTGCAGGTTCTGGCCGCCGCACCGCGGGGAGTGGAAGGTTGCCTGATCAAAAGTGAAGGAGCCTCAAATTATTGAGGCTCCCGGTTTTTCTGGTGCGCCCGGAGGGACTCGAACCCCCGACACGCGGTTTAGGAAACCGCTGCTCTATCCTCCTGAGCTACGGGCGCCCGTCGTAAAATGCAAGAATTATTATTGCCGGGAAAACCCCGGCAAAAAATTGTGCACTTACTGTTTGTCTAGCATACAGTAAGTGGAAAATATATCAGGGCTTTATATGCTTTGCGCGTCTTTAATTTTTTAACTGGCGTGCCTGGAGGGACTCGAACCCCCAACCTTCTGATCCGTAGTCAGATGCTCTATCCAATTGAGCTACAGGCACAAGACAACATCGCCCTGAACACTGGCAAATGTAATTCTATCAAAGGAGGCGGCAAAAGTCAAGACCGTTGCTTTGACCAAACACAAGAAAAGGGTGTGCCCCAAGGCACACCTAGTGTTGTTGGCGGAGAGCGAGGGATTCGAACCCTCGAGACAGTTTTATAACCGTCTACTCGCTTAGCAGGCGAGCGCCTTCGACCTACTCGGCCAGCTCTCCACGCAAGCACAATCAAACTGGCGGAGGGAGTGGGATTCGAACCCACGGGACCGGTAAACGGTCCAACGGTTTTCAAGACCGCCTCCTTAAACCACTCGGACACCCCTCCAGATTATGCCCGATGCAAGTAAAAGTATAACACAGGAGTTCTTGCCTGTCAACCAAATTAAAGGGGAGGCTGTGATCCGTCTGTGATATTGTCAGGGTAAAATCCGTCAGTGAAAATGTCAGTATGAAGGAGACGGTTACCCTGTCACAGACGGAACTGAAGCGGATGCTGGTTTTGCAGCGGGTTCTGGAAGGCCAGGTTGGTGCGCTTCCGCTCATGACCCCCGGCACGCCCGGCGATCCAGTCGGCTATCCCGCTGGCCGAATTCGATTTTGTCCCTGGGTTTATAGTTTTTCATTGTTTGAACATTTTCAGGAACAATTAAGCCACCTCGCTCTGGAATTGACCTTTTCTTTACGTTATGATAACATGATCATATAACAGGAGGTGTTACAAAATGGATAACACCCGTATGGTGCACATCAGGTTACCAAAAAGCATCGTCACGCAAATGGAACAACTCTTGAAACTTCTCGGCGTGAGCCGCAACGAATTCATCGTCCAGGCGGTCGCGGAAAAAGTGGCCCGCGAAATACGGCTCAGGGGATTGCGGGAAACCCGGGGAATTCTCGGATCGGAGGACGCACCGGAGTGGGCGGAAGTTCCGGGGGCGGATTGGGTCCGAAAAGTGCGCGGTGAGGATGGTGAGCCGCCGGCATGGGCTACCTGATAGATACCTGCGTTTTGATCGACCATCTGACCGGGAGGCTGTCCCCCGATGCGGACGCCTGGCTGGAACAGGTGGTGGCGTCCGGTTCAGCGGCCACCAGCGTGATCGTCTACCACGAACTCCTGTACGGGGCTCGTACTGAAAAAGCAAGAGCCGCCGTCGAAAAGCTGTTGGAAGCGTGGGAAATACTTCCCGTGGACCGCAGAGTTGCCGGGCGCGCCGCCGAAATCCGGCGGGATCAGGCCGCGAAAGGCAGGACCCTGGGAATGGCCGACTGCCTGATCGCGGCGACGGCCGAGTTGAGGAACCTGAAGGTGGTCACCTCAAACGTCAAAGATTTTCCCACTGTCGAAACTGTGCTTCCCGAAAAAACAGCCACTACAGGACTGTAGCTCCGCAACTGCAGATTGGAATCTGGTTCCATCTGGTATTATCTGTAAAGAAAATGCCCCCGGGTTATCCCGGAGCCCATCATCCACCTGCGGACTGCCCCCTAAGATTGGACAATTAATTCTTCCTCCTCACAATTTCAGCGAATTTCAATTCAGGGGGGCGGTCTGGAAAATTCGTGCCTGGAAAGGCATTCTTCCTCTAAAATCGAGTCGTCCCAGCTCTATTTTCCGCACCTTATGGGGGCGTAATCCTGGTGACTCCGCCCATGTAGGGCACCAGCACTTCCGGGATAACCACACTGCCGTCGGCCTGCTGGTAGTTTTCCAGGATGGCGGCCACCGTCCGGCCCACCGCCAGGCCCGAGCCGTTTAAAGTGTGCACGAACCGGGGCTTACCCCGCCCATCCTTGAACCGGATATTGGCCCGCCGGGCCTGGAAGTCTTCAAAGTTGCTGCAGGAGGAAATCTCCTTGTAATCCTGGTAGCTGGGCAGCCACACCTCCAGGTCATAGGTCTTGGCCGCTGCAAAGCCCAGGTCGCCGGTGCACAGGCAGACCACCCGGTAGGGCAGGCCCAAAAGCTGCAGCACCCGCTCAGCGTCGGCGGTTAGTTTTTCCAGCTCCGCGTAGGAATCTTCCGGGCGGGTAAATTTCACCAGCTCCACCTTGTTGAACTGGTGCTGCCGGATCAAACCCCGTGTGTCCCGGCCTGCCGCCCCGGCCTCGGCCCGGAAACAGGCGCTGTAGGCGCAGTGATAAATGGGCAGGCGCTCGCCGGGGAGAATTTCTTCCCGGTAAAGGTTGGTTACCGGTACCTCGGCAGTAGGGATCAGGTAAAAGTTTTTTCCCTCCAGCTTGAACATGTCCTCGGCAAATTTGGGCAGCTGGCCCGTGCCAATCATGCTGTCGCCGTTTACGATGAAGGGCGGGAAGACCTCCATGTAACCGTGCTCCCTGGTATGCAGGTCCAGCATGAAGTTGATGACCGCCCGCTCGAGCCGGGCGCCGGTCCCTTTGTAGAAGGAAAAGCGGGCGCCGGCCACTTTCGCTCCCCGTTCAAAATCAATGACGTCAAGGTTCTCCCCCAGTTCCCAGTGGGCCCTGGGGGGAAAGTCAAACGGGCGGGGTTCACCCCAACGGCGCACTTCCACGTTGTCTGCCGCATCCTTGCCCACCGGCACGCTCTCGTGGGGGATATTGGGGATATTCAGTAACGTAACCTGAATCTGTTCCTCCAGGTCCCGGATTTCCTCGTCCAGCTCTTTAATGCGCGCGGATACCTGGCGCATTTCCTGCACCATTTCCTCCGCATCTTCCCCGGCCTTTTTGCGCCGTCCGATTTCCTCGGAAACCACATTGCGCTTGTTTTTTAACTGCTCCGCTACCACCAGCTTTTCCCGGCGCTTTCGCTCCAGTTCCAGAAAAGGCTCCAGACTCACACCGGCGCCGCGCTTTTCCAGTGCCTCTTTGACCAGTTCCGGGTTGCTCCGCACAAATTTTAAATCAAGCATCAGCTTTTACCCCCAAACGACCTCTACACTGATAGTATTTCCCTTTTTTGCCTTTAATCTCATTTCAGTTTTTAGGGATTTTTGAAGAAGATTATAAAGCCAACTGCTCCCCGGCCTTCAACCATCCTCCCAGGTGGCAGGTATCGTTAACGGCAATCACCCGCCAGCGCCCCTGGCGGCAGCCAAGGACATTGATGCCCGTATTGTCCAGTTTAATCTGCCAGAAGACCGCCTGGTCCAGGTTGAGAATACGCCGCAGGATGGTGCGGATGGGCGTATCGTGGGTTACGGCCAGGCTGATCTCCCCGGGATGCGCCGCGGCCATGAACTCCAGTGCCGCCCAGGACCGCTCCTCCACCTCGGCCAGGGATTCCCCTTTAGGCATCCGCACCGTATAGGGATAGGTGCGCCACTGCCTGATTAAACCGGCGTAGCGCACCTCCACCTCGGAAAGCAGCATTCCTTCCCATTCCCCATGGCAAATCTCAATGAGACCGGGCAAAGGAGTCACCGCCAGGCCATGCTGCGCGGCCACCATTTCGGCACAGATCCGGGCCCGGGAAAGGGGGCTGGTATAAACCGCCTTGAGGGGCAGCGCCGCCAGGGCGCCGGCCAGGGCCCGGGACTGTTCCAGGCCTTCCCGGCTTAAAGGGGCGTCCAGCTGACCCTGGTAGCGGGAAATGCGGTTCCATTCGGTCGCTCCATGTCTGGCCAGGATAATAAAGGTTTCCTTCAACCACCACCTACCCCCCTTGCCAAAGGGCCTTAAAACGCGGGATTACAGGTGCACCATTTTTACATCCAGCACCCCGTCAACTTTGGCAATCTCGGCCAGGGTTTCTTCGGGCACCGGCGCATCCACCGAAAGCATCATCACCGCCCGGCCGCCGATCTGTTTACGCCCCACTTGCATGGCGGCAATGTTGATGTTATGCTCGCCGATAAGCAGCCCCACGGGGCCGATGATGCGGGGCTTGTCGATGTGGGGTACATAAAGAATATAGCCGTTGGGGATGACGTCAATCCGGTAGCCGTCTACCATTACAATACGCGGATCTTCCTTGCCAAAGAGCGTACCGGCCACGCTTTTTTCCACTTTATCCGAGTAAACCTTCACGGTGATCAGGCTCGAATAGCCTTCCGCCTCCCCGTCTACCGCCTGGAAAACCTGGATGCCGCGGTTCTTGGCCAGGACGGGGGCATTTACAAAGTTCACGGTTTGCTGCAGGATGGGATCAAGAAGCCCTTTGACCACGGCGGTGGTAATGGGGCTTACTTCCTGTTTGGCCAGCTCCCCGCTGTAAATCACCTCTATCTTGCGGATGCGCCCGGTAACCAGCTGGGCCTGCAGTTTGCCAAGTTTTTCCGCCAGCCCCAGGTAGGGACGTACGGCTGAAAGCACCTGCGGGTTGATGGAAGGAATGTTGACCGTGTTTTTCACCAGTTTCCCCCGCAGCGCCGCCACAATCTCTTCGGCAACATCCAGGGCCACGTGCAGCTGCGCCTCCCGGGTGGATGCTCCCAGGTGCGGGGTGGCGATGAAGTTTGGCAGGGAAAACAGGGGGCTGTCGGTACAGGGTTCCTTTTCAAAAACGTCCAGGGCCGCCCCGGCCACTTTACCGGAAAGCATGGCCTGGTACAGGGCGTTCTCATCGATGATCCCGCCCCGGGCGCAGTTGATGATCCGCACCCCGTCTTTCATCATGGCAAAGGCCCGCTCATCAATCATGTGGTAAGATTCTTTGGTCTTCGGCAGGTGCACGGTAATAAAATCGGAGCGGCGGAACAGCTCTTCCAGGGACACCAGTTCCACGGCCAAAGTGGAAGCCTTTTCTTCGGTGATATAAGGGTCGTAGGCTATGACGTTCATTTCCAGGGCCTGGGCCCTTTTGGCCACTGCCGAGCCAATCCTTCCCAGGCCGATGATGCCCAGGGTCTTATCCCGCAGTTCTACACCCAAAAAGGCCTTTTTGTCCCAGACCCCTTCCTTCAGCTTGGCCACGGCCTGGGGAATATTGCGGGCCAGGGCCAGCATCATGGCAATGGTATGCTCCGTGGCGGCAATAGTATTGCCGTCGGGAGCGTTGACCACCAGGATACCCTGGGTGGTGGCGGCCTCCAGGTCAATATTATCCACCCCTACGCCCGCACGGCCGATAACCTGGAGATTTACGCCGGCTTCGATGACCCGGCGGGTAACCCTGGTGGCGCTGCGCACGATCAGGGCGTCATATTCGGGAATGATCTCCACCAGCTCGTCTTCGGTCATCTTCCGGCCTATAACCACTTCTATATCTTCTTCCCGGCGCAGCGGCGCCAGCCCTTCCTCTGCCACGCCGTCCATAACCAGTACTTTGTACACTACAGATCCCTCCCCAGAAAGACTTCCTGCGCCGCCCGCACGCCCTTGCCCAGTTCCACCGGGTAACCCAGCCGGGCCAGGGCCATTTCCAGCCCGCTGATGGCAATAAGCACGTCCATCTTGCCGGCGTAACCCATATGGGCAATGCGGAATATCTTTCCTTTGAGAATCCCCTGTCCCCCGGCAAAGGTGATACCAAACTCCTCCTTCAGGACTTTGCGCAGGTCGTCGGCTGCAATTCCCTCCGGGCTTTGCACGGCGGTCACCGTGGGGGATGCGCAGTGATCCGCCGCCAGGAGCGACAGTCCCAGAGCCCTGACAGCCGCCCGGGTAGCTTTGGCCAGCAGGAGATGGCGGCGGTAAACATTTTCCAGCCCCTCGGCCAGCATCATGTCCAGGGCCGCGTCCAACCCAAAGAACAGGGCCACGTTGGGTGTGTAGGCCGTATTCCACTTGGCCAGAGCTTTTTTGGCCGCCGGGAGACTGAAGTAAAAGCGCGGCGAACGGTTCTCTTCAATCACTGCCCATGCCTTGGGGCTTGCTCCAATCATGGCCAGGCCGGGGGGCAGCATCATGGCCTTTTGTGACGCGGTAACCAGAATGTCTACCTGCCATTCGTCCATCTTGATTTCGATGCCGCCCACGCCGCTGACCCCGTCCACCAGCAACAGGGCCGGTGTCTCGGCCACCAGGGCGCCGATGCCGGCAATGTCATTGAGCACCCCGGTGGATGTTTCGTTTTGAGTCGCCAGGACGGCCTTATAGCCGGGGTTCTGGGCCAGCTTTTCCCTAACTACCGAGAGGTCCACAGGATTGCCCCAGCCGAAGTTCACTTCGTCCACTTCGGCCCCGTAGGCCCTGGCGATATTGGCGAACCTTTCTCCAAAGTTACCGGTAACTAAAGCCAGAACCCGGTCCCCGGGGGATATTACGTTGGCAACGGCCGCTTCCAGACCACCCGTACCGGAATTGGTCAGGATGAAAACTTCCTGGGAGGTCTGAAATACCTGCCGGATTTTCTCCTGGATGCGCCGGTGCAGCGCGGCAAAGTCTTCACTGCGGTGACCGATCATGGGACGGGACATGGCCGCGACCACTGACGGCGGTACCGGTGTCGGTCCCGGAATCATCAAGTATTGTTTTTCCTGCATAGCCTACCTCTCCCTTGACTTAAAATTTAGCCTAAAAAATTAAACCCCCCATCCCATGCTGGCTGATAACCAACAGGGACGAGAGGTTACTCCCGCGGTGCCACCCTATTTGACAGGCAAGATTGATCCACTTGCCTGCCCTCTCGAACGTGATAACGGGAACCGCCCGTACCTGCCTACTGCTGTTTTCAGCAGGTCCCCTTCGGGGAGCTCTTTCACCGGACACCTTACCGGTTCGCAGCAACCACCGGCTCTCTGCAAAGGCCCTTCCGGCTACTCTACCCCTGCATCGGGTTTGCTACTTTTAGAACCTGCTTTACATAATACTATAAGCCATGGTTTTTGGCAACCCTTAATTGGCCGTTTTACAAAACATTAACATTGTTGCAGGAACAAACGGTGCAGGCGGGTATCGTCGGTCAGTTCGGGGTGAAAGGCACAGGCCAGAAAGTTGCCCTGCCGGGCCAGTACAATTTTGTCGCCGTATCTGGCCAGCACTTCCACGCCCGGGCCTACGGATACAATATAGGGGGCGCGGATAAAAACCGCCCGCAGGGGCTTTTCCCCCAGGACAGGTACATCCAGGTCCACCTCAAAGCTTTCCACCTGCCGGCCAAAGGCATTTCTTTCCACCACCATATCCACCAACCCCAGCCGGGGCTGGGCGGAACCCACAATCTCCCGGGCCAGCAAAATAAGGCCGGCACAGGTGCCGAAAACAGGCATTCCCTGCAGGGCTTTTTGGCGGACTGGTTCAAACAAATGATAATCATGAAGCAGTTTGCCCATGGTGGTGCTTTCGCCACCCGGGATGATCAAGCCATTGATTCCTTCCAGTTGTTCCGGTTTGCGCACCTGGCGGGACTCCACCCCCAGAGCGGCAAGCATTTCCTGGTGTTCCCGGAAGGCTCCTTGCAGGGCTAGTACTCCGATTAACATGGTAGATAAACTTCCTTCCCCTGTTGCTTAATTACCAGCCGCGATCCTGCATCCTCTGTTCGGGAGCAATGGTGGCGATCTCCAGTCCGGGCATGGCTTCGCCCAGATCCTTGGACACCTCGGCCAGGACCTGCGGGTCGTTGTAGTGGGTGGTGGCCGCCACGATGGCCCGGGCCCGGGCCGAGGGGTTCTTGGATTTGAAAATGCCCGAACCCACAAAAATGCCGTCGGCACCCAGCTGCATCATCAGGGCGGCGTCTGCCGGGGTGGCGATGCCGCCGGCAGCAAAGTTCACCACCGGCAGGCGCCCCTGCTCGGCCACCTGCAGCAACAGCTCATATGGGGCGCCCATCTCCTTGGCCAGGGCCATCAGTTCCTCCCGGGGCATATTCTGCACCCGGCGAATTTCGGCCATCATCATGCGCATGTGGCGCACGGCCTCCACCACGTTTCCGGTGCCCGGTTCCCCTTTGGTCCGGATCATCGCGGCGCCTTCAGCAATGCGCCGCAGGGCTTCACCCAGGTTGCGGGCACCGCAGACAAAAGGCACCTTGAACTTGTGCTTGTCAATGTGATGCTGTTCGTCCGCCGGGGTAAGCACTTCACTTTCATCTATGTAATCCACACCCAGTTGCTCTAAAATCTGCGCCTCCACAAAATGACCAATGCGAACCTTGGCCATTACCGGAATGGTTACGGCATCCATGATGCGCAAAATCACAGTCGGGTCGGCCATGCGGGCCACACCGCCTGCTGCCCGGATATCGGCAGGCACCCGCTCCAGGGCCATTACGGCACAGGCACCGGCTTCTTCGGCGATCTTAGCCTGTTCCGGTGTGGTAACGTCCATAATCACGCCGCCTTTAAGCATTTCCGCCAGGCCTTTTTTTACGGTCCAGGTTCCCTTCTCCGCCACTTCCACTTCCCCCAATCGCCACTTTTCATTTTTATACCCCATTATTTTAACTGACTTTTGTTTTAAAGACAAGTGGAGCGGGGGTGCGGAAAAACAAAACCCCCGGGAGGAATATCCGGATAACTATAAAATTGCGCATTCCTTCGTCCCATGGCACGGCCAAGAACAGGGATGAATCCAGCCCTTAGCTTCTCAAAAAATAAAGCCCCTGGATACAATTCCAGGGACTTTAAATAATTTTCCGGCAGCGACCTACTCTCCCAGGGGTCGACCCCCAAGTACCATCGGCCCTGGAGGGCTTAACTTCCGTGTTCGGGATGGGAACGGGTGTTTCCCCTCCGGTATAGCCACCGGAAATTTTTTATTCCCTCAAAACTTCACAGCGGAGTTTAGTTCGCCTTTTCAGCCGGAAACCGGATCTCTTCACTCGAATTTACCCGGAAATCGCGTAAGCGATTTCCTTCTTAAATCCGACCTCTGACTTCCGACCTCCGACTTCTTTTCTGGTCAAGCCCTCGACCTATTAGTACCGGTCCGCTCAACCGGTTACCCGGCTTACACGCCCGGCCTATCTACCTGGTAGTCTTCCAGGGGTCTTACTGGATTGACTCCATGGGAAACCTTATCTTGAGGAGGGCTTCGCGCTTAGATGCTTTCAGCGCTTATCCCCACCAGACTTGGGTACCCAGCGCTGCCCCTGGCGGGACAACTGGTACGCCAGCGGTCTGTCCATCCCGGTCCTCTCGTACTAGGGACAGCTCCTCTCAAGTTTCCTGCGCCTGCGACGGATAGGGACCGAACTGTCTCACGACGTTCTGAACCCAGCTCACGTACCGCTTTAATGGGCGAACAGCCCAACCCTTGGGACCTACTCCAGCCCCAGGATGCGATGAGCCGACATCGAGGTGCCAAACCTCCCCGTCGATGTGAACTCTTGGGGGAGATAAGCCTGTTATCCCCGGGGTAGCTTTTATCCGTTGAGCGACGGCGCTTCCACTCGCTACCGCCGGATCACTAAGCCCGACTTTCGTCCCAGCTCGACCAGTCAGTCTCGCTGTCAAGCTCCCTTCTGCCTTTGCACTCTTACGCGCGATTTCCAACCGCGCTGAGGGAACCTTTGGGCGCCTCCGTTACCTTTTAGGAGGCGACCGCCCCAGTCAAACTGCCCACCTGACACTGTCCATGTACCGGCTCCACGGTACCCTGTTAGAACTCCAATACCACAAGGGTGGTATCCCAAGGTCGGCTCCACCAGGGCTGGCGCCCCGGCTTCCCTGCCTCCCACCTATCCTGTACATGCAATACCGAAGTCCAATGTCAGGCTGCAGTAAAGCTCCACGGGGTCTTTCTGTCCCGTCGCAGGTAACCCGCATCTTCACGGGTACTACAAGTTCGCCGAGCCCCTCGTTGAGACAGCGCCCAAGTCGTTACGCCTTTCGTGCGGGTCGGAACTTACCCGACAAGGAATTTCGCTACCTTAGGACCGTTATAGTTACGGCCGCCGTTTACTGGGGCTTCGGTTCAGAGCTTGCACCCTTCCCCTTAACCTTCCAGCACCGGGCAGGCGTCAGCCCCTATACTTCATCTTTCGATTTCGCAGGGACCTGTGTTTTTGGTAAACAGTCGCTTGGGCCTCTTCTCTGCGGCCCCCTCGCGCTCCAGCAGTTTATACCTTCACGCTACCGGGGCACCCCTTCTCCCGAAGTTACGGGGTCAGTTTGCCGAGTTCCTTAACGAGGGTTCTCTCGCGCGCCTGAGGATTCTCTCCTCGCCTACCTGTGTCGGTTTGCGGTACGGGCACCGGTATTCCTCGTTAGAGGTTTTTCTCGGCAGTTTGGGTTCAGCCACTTCGGTACTTTTATTTCCCTCCCCATCACCTCTCGGGCTTTTGAGTGGGACGGATTTGCCTGTCCCACACCCTACCGGCTTGGACGCGCCTTTCCAGCCGCGCGCTTGGCCTACCCTCCTGCGTCACCCCATCCTCAATCGGCCTACCGGTGGCATCGGATTGTCAACCGATTCCCCATCACCTACGCCTTTCGGCCTCGGCTTAGGCCCCGGCTTACCCTGGGCGGACGAGCCTTCCCCAGGAACCCTTAGGCTTTCGGCGGGCAGGATTCTCACCTGCCTTTTCGCTTACTTATACCGGCATTCTCACTTCCCACCAGTCCACCACACCTCCCAGTGTGACTTCTACCCGGTGGGAACGCTCC